>NZ_CP019914.1:1200000-2400000 GCF_002214805.1 Brachyspira hampsonii
GCTGTTTGATAATTCTTCTTTGAGATTATTTAAATTCTCTTTCTCTTCTTCTAAAAATTTATTTTGTTCTTCTCTAACTTCTTCTACCCTAGTGTTTAAGCTGTCTATTTCTTTTTTATTATCTTCTGTCTTAACTGCTAATTGATTTATTAATTCATCATATTTGGAATTATTTACTAAGATAGAATCTTCTAAATCTTTCTGTACTTTTTTCAAGCCGGATAGTTCTTTAAAATTCTTAAGATTCTGTTCCAGCATTATGCTATTATAATTAGCATTATTTTTTTCTATTTTTTCATCTACGCTGTTTGATAATTCTTCTTTGAGATTATTTAAATTCTCTTTCTCTTCTTCTAAGAACTTAGTTTGTTCTTCTCTTACCTCTTCTACTCTGCTATTTAAACCGTCTATTTCTTTTTTATTATCTTCTGTCTTAACTCCTAATTGACTTATTAATTCATCGTATTTGGAATTATTTTCATTAACTGAAGCATAAACTGTATTAGAAATATTTTCTTTTATGCTGTTTTCTAAATCTTTATAATTTTTTCTTAAATCTGATATCTCTTTAAAATTTTTGAGATTCTGCTCTAGCATTATACTATTATAATTAGCATTATTTTTTTCTATTTTTTCATCTATAGTTTCATTAATACTATTAGATAATTCCTCTTTAAGATTATTTAAATTTTCTTTGATATTATTTAAATCTTCTTTTTCCTCTTCTAAGAATTTATTTTGTTCTTCTTTAGATTCTTCTAATTTTGTATTTAAGCTCTCCATCTCTTTTCTATGTTTGAATGAATTGTCTGACAATTTATTATTAATATCATTTATTAAATCATCATATTTTAAACTATTTATACTTACTGTATTATCTATTTTTTCTACAAAATCTTTTAAATCTGAATGCTCTTTCTTTAAGCTGTCAATCTCATTATAATTTTTTAAATTCTGATCCAACATTAATGTACTAAATTGATTTTCTGCTGTAGAAAGTTTTTCATCATATAGAGATTTATACCTATCTACTTTTTCATTAATGTCTTTAATATCAATTAATAAACCTTCATAATTTTTATTTAAATTTCCTTTTTCTTTATCTAAAAATTTCGTTTGCTCTTCTTTTGATTCATTTATTTTATTATTTAAATTTTCTATTTCTCTTTTATACTCTTCTGAATGAGTATCTAATTTATTATTGATATTATTAATATTATTTATTACTTCATCGTATTTTGTATTATTCTCATTGATAGAGTTTTCTAAATCTTTCTGACTCTTTCTTAAATTAGAAATATCTTTAAAATTTTTGAGATTCTGCTCAAGCATTATACTATTGTAATTAGCATTATTTTTTTCTATTCTTTCATCTATAGTTTCATTAATACTATTAGATAATTCCTCTTTGAGATTATTTAAATTTTCTTTTTCTTCTTCTAGAAATTTATTTTGTTCTTCTCGGCTTTCTTCTAATTTTATATTTAAACTTTCTATCTCTTTTTTATACTCTTCTGAATGAGTATCTAATTTATTATTGATATTATTAATATTATTTATTACTTCATCATATTTTGTATTATTCTCATTGATAGAGTTTTCTAAATCTTTCTGATTCTTTCTTAAATTAGAAATATCTTTAAAATTTTTGAGATTCTGCTCAAGCATTATATTATTATAATTGGAATTATTCTTATCTATTTTTTCATCTATCTTATCATCAACATTATTATACAATTCTTTTTTTAATTCATTTATAAGTTCATCATATTTTAAGCTGTCTTTATTCATAGTTTCCGCTGCAAATTTTAATAAATCTTCATCTTGTACAATCTCTTTAATAATATGTTTTTTTTCATCTTCTGTTATTTTATCATTAGAAAAAATATTTTCTAAATCTTTTTCCAGCTTGTCTATTCTTTCATAAATATTCACAATTTTATTATCAAGAGAATTTCCGCCATCTTCTATTAAATCTTTTTTTATCATATCATCATTTGCAGCCATTAAGATATTCCTCGTTTTATTATATTGTTATATTAATTAGATAAAATTAAAACATAACAGTAAAATATCGTCATTATTATACTTATAATTTAAAATCAAAAAATTATTGTTGATATAATTTTATTTATGCTTTATACATGTATTCGTAAAAATATATGATTAGAGGTTTAATATTGGCTAAAGTATTAGGACAAACAACTCCTTTAAAAATAATGGCTGGAATATATAAAAGCGGCCGTATTCATCATGCATATCTTTTTTACGGAGATGAAGGAATTGGAAAATTTGAAAGTGCTTTAAACTATGCTAAAGCTATTTGCTGTGAGAGAGGAAACGGAACTTACTGCGATGAATGCAAATCGTGTAAAATGATAGATCAATATAAACATCCGGATGTCATAGTAGCAGCTACAGATGAGAGATTTAGAAATGCTGAGCTTTATTTTAATCAGTATTTAGAATATAAACTTCCTCATTTATTTAATAATTTTTATACTTCATGCCGTTCTATACTGTATAAGGCAGAATCTATGCTTTTTGATAGTTATGACAATTATCCTGTAAACGAACCTAAAGAATATATGCTTGGAAGTAAAAAAGAAACTTCAAGATATGCTCTTATAGAACCTTATTATTTGGCTGCAAATTATACTTTAAATGAGTTAAATGCTGATAATGCCGAGTTTATAGATTCAATATTTAGAAATAAATCAAAAGAAGCTTTAAATATAGCCAAAAACAAAGGCGGAAAGAAAAAAATTTCAATAGAAGGAGATTTTTTCAGTGCCTTAAAAAAAATATATTATAATATAATACATACTGTAATTCCTCTTGATACCGTAAGAAATATTATCGAATTAACATACAGAAAGCCGAGAATATCAAATAAAAGAATTATTATCATAGAAGGCATAGAATTAATGGATAAGAGGGCACCTAACATATTTTTAAGAACTTTAGAAGAACCTTCCGACAATAATATATTTATTCTAATAACTTCAGATACTAATAAATTGGTTCAAGATGGTATGAAGCCTCTTCGTTCGCGAATGATGGAATTAAAATTTTCACCGTTGTCAGAAAATACTTTAAGATCCATATTAATGAAGAGATTAAGGCTAAATGAGGAAAAAACAGCCCTTGCACTAGAAAATTCTTATGGAAGTGTTGCTAAAGCAGTAAAATATGTACTTGACAAAAAATCAAATACAAGCGATAATATATACAAAGTATTATTATCTTTTATGGACGCTGCATTAAATAATGTTCAGCCTCAAATAGCCTCCTTAACTTCCCTTTTGAGCGAAGGAGAATATGAGATTACGGATGCTATTATAGAAATGATAAATATTCTTAAAAAGTCTTTAGAAGATAAATACCTTGGAATAGAAAATAGAGATTATATATTTCCTAGTTCTATTTCAGATGAAAGTATTGTATGGACTATTGATGAATTGGATTCAGCAGTCAATATTCTAATGAATACAAATACTCAACCTAAAATGCTGCTTTATAAAACTTTAGGCAACATTTATATGTGGTTACACAATTATAATAAAAACTTATAGGAGTTATACATGAAAAAACTATTTCTTGTATTAAGCGTAATGATTCTAGCGTTAAGTTCAGCATACGCTCAGGATGAAACAGCAGCAGAAACTACAGATACTGCTGCAACAGAACAAACTGCTGCTACAGATGAAAATCAAGGAGCTTCAGAAAATACTAACACTGTAAATGAAGTATCAGCTTTTGCACCTTCTTTTGTTGATTTAAGGAATACTGATGATGCTGCTCTTGATAAAGAATACAATCTTCTTCAAACTAATCTTACTAAAATAAGAGAAGATTATTTATTCAGAATACTTTATAAAGCCAACAAAATATTAGAACGTTATACTAATGTTAATTTCATTGATACTAATGAAATGTTCTACAATGCTGTTTACTATTACGATTTAGTTGCTAATCCTATAGCTAATGATAATAATGTGGATATAGCTCTTTATGAATTAGATAAATCTTTCAGACTTTATGATGAAGTAAAACCTATTTATGAAATACTTGGAAAAACTAATGAATTAGCTCAGGCTGATTATGAATTAAATCTATATGCTGGAATATTTAATCTTTTCAAAGGTACTGCCGGATATTATGCAAAAAGCAGATATCATTTAATGAATGCTTTGAATAATGAAAAAGCAGGGCAGAATAATACTACTAATTTGATCATGTTAAATACTTATTTAGCAGGCGTTAACTATAACTTAGCTACTATCAATCAGAACAGCGATGTAAGTAAAGTTTATTTCCTAAATGAAATGTTCAATAATCTTTGGGATCTAACTACTTTGAAAACAGCTGATGAAAATATTAAAACTGCTAAATATAAATTATTAATAACTAAATACCATAAAGTTTTATATACTACTTCTGAAAGATTTAGAACTACATATTCTAAATATTACGATGAATTAGGATTTACTTACGGTAAAACAGAAGATGAAATATTAAGCAGAGAAAAAATGCCTGTTTATAAAGATTCTGAAACCGAATCTTCAGATACTGTAGCTGCAGAAACAACTACTACCGAAACAGAAACTGCGGCTGATACTGCTAATTAATAAAAAAATTGATAAATAATTTGAAGGCATGCCATGTTTTTGGTATGCCTTTATTTATTATTAATAGTAATTTTTACTAATAAAGTTTTTCTGTTATTTAATAAATGCTTGACATTAATTTAAAATAGTTTATTATTTATTTAAATAAAATAAAAATGAAGGAGTAAAATATATGTTTGATCTAATGAAATTACCTTACGGAAAGGAAGATTTAGCACCATATATGTCTTCCAACACATTGGATTTCCATCATGGAAAACACTTAAATACTTATGTAACTACTCTTAATGATTTAGTATCTAAGGATTCATCATTACAAGGAAAAAGCATTGAAGAATTGATTACTTTATCACATAACAATGCTGATAAACAAGCAGTATTTAATAATGCCGGTCAAGTTTATAACCATGAAGAATTCTTCAAAATGCTTAAAAAAGATACTGCTATACCTGCAGAAGTAAAATCAAAAATTGAAGCAGATTTCGGTTCTTTTGATGCTTTCAAAGAAGCTTTCACTACAGGCGGTAAAACTCAATTTGGTTCTGGTTGGGTTTGGCTTGTTATGAATAATGGTAAATTAGAAGTTAGAAAATATGCTAATGCTATGAACCCTGTTGCTGATAAAGTACATGGTGTTTTAACTTGCGATGTTTGGGAACATGCATATTATCTTGATTATCAAAACAGAAGACCTGATTTCTTAACTACTTTTGTTGATCATTTAGTAAATTGGGATTATGTTGCAGAAAGGATTAAACTTGCTAAATAATATAGTTTCAAACTAATTATTTATATACTTTTTAGGAGAATTAAAATGAAGGATTTAAAAGGTACAAAAACAGAAAAAAACTTAAATGAAGCTTTTGCCGGCGAATCTATGGCTAGAAACAAATATACTTATTTTGCTAGCGTAGCAAGAAATGAAGGCTATGAACAAATAGCTGCTATATTCCTTGAAACAGCTGAAAATGAAAGAGAACATGCTAAAGTACATTTCAAATATCTTAATGGTATAGGTGATACACTTCAAAACTTACAATCTGCTTGGGAAGGCGAAAATGAAGAATATGAAAATATGTACCCAAGAATGGCTAAAGAAGCTACTGAAGAAGGTTTCGATGAAATAGCTCGTTCTATGAAATTAATCGGTGATGTTGAAAAAGAACATAGAGAAAGATATGCTAAATTAAGAGAAGCTGTAAAAAGCGGAAGCGTTTTCAAAAAAGCTACTAAAGTTCAATGGAAATGCAGAAACTGCGGTTTCATAGTTGAAAGCGAAGAAGCTCCTGAACTTTGTCCTGTTTGTAAACATGCTAAAAAATTCTTTGAAGTTCGTGTTGAAAACTTTTAATTTTTAGAATTTATATTGTATTAAAAATAAAAAGAGGGGGAAATAATTTTCTCCCTCTTTTCTTTTTAAAAGGTTAATCTATTATCAAGCTATTAATTTCATATTATCAGATACAAAAGAAGAAAATATATCAAAAATTATAGGATCTATTTTTACCTCTACCTCTAAATAATTTTCTCTAATAAATAACAATGTATTATCAATGCTCGAAGAACTATTAACCCTATCAAACAAATCTATTATCTCAAGAACCTTAGATGGAAAATATGATACGCTGCTGAATTTCAATGTATCATTATAATCAAAACTTACAGCGTAATCTAAATTATAAGCTCCATTTGAATTTATTAGCGTATTATAATAATTTAAAAATACTCCGCTGCCATATCCATAATACTCGTTATGAAGAGCAACTGTTAAAGATATATCATCATTATATCTAATAAAATGTTTTAAATAAGAGTAGCATTTATCTGCATTGTGTTCTGTATTATAATTATTAAAAACATTTACTATATCATGCCAAAATGCCGCTATAGAAATATTAATTATCTCATTAAATAACATATCTCTTAAACCATATTTATATACATGCTCTAATTTAGATACATTTTTATTTATATTAAATTTTTTGAAAATACTTCTATAATAATATGCATATTTTTTATTGAATTTTTTTCTTATATCAATAACTATATTATTATGTATACTATCATTGTAGTACTTTATAAATCTTACTACTGTAATGAATACTCTATTAGTATGGGATATAATATCATCATTATTTACCAAATATTCTTTAAAATATAAATTAAGATCTTCACTATTCATTTTATTCAATAATTTTACTATAATTCTCAAACTTAGATCTATAACATCTTTAGAATACTTTAAACTATTTCTAAATGACATATCTTTATTCTTTATAGAATTCATAACTATAATCAAGTCAATTCTAGCTATAATAGAAAGTTTTATCAAAATATAATAAATACTTTCAAAATCTTTTTCGGAAATGCTTCCCCTATTAGAATTAATTTCTTCTACCTCTTTAATCAAAGAAGATAAAAGTTCATTCTTTTTTAATTTAGTAAAATTATTTAAAGTTAAATCTGTCTGATTAAAATAGTTCTTATATAAATCAAATAAATTATTATTTTCTTTTATTTCTGCAGTCATAATTTACCTCCTGTATACTAAGTAAACTTTATTTACAATTATAGTATAATATATTATAGCAGTTTTGTAAATATATTTTACTTAAAAAATATAAAAATACTTATAATTTTACACTATTATTACAATACTAAAAAACATTTAATACATCCTAATATTTTTAATAAAAATCTCAGATAAAAAAATAAAAAATAATTGCAATTAAAGCATTTTTACTATAGAATCGATTATCAAAATATCTTTTTATTCAATTCATATCTAAAATTTAAAAAAGAGGAAAAATAATTATGCCTATTAATATTAAAGAAGCATTAACCTTTGATGATGTATTATTAGTACCAAAAGAATCAGATATTCTGCCTAAAGATGTAGTTTTAAGAAGAAAATTAACAAAAAAAGTAACATTAAACACGCCATTAATAAGTTCTCCGATGGACACTGTAACAGAATCTAAAATGGCAATAGCTATGGCATTATGCGGAGGATTAGGCGTTATACATAAAAATATGCCTTTGGAACAGCAAACTAAAGAAGTAGAAATGGTAAAAAGTTTTAAAGATATAGAAGACAAAGAAAAAGCTACTTTATCAGAAGATGGTTCTTTAATAGCGGCAGCTGCTATAGGTATATCTGAAGACAGATATGAGAGAATAGAAAAACTTATAGAAGCAAAAGTGGATTTAATAGTAATAGACACAGCACATGGACATTCAAAAAATGTGCTTACTGCTATAAAAGAGATAAAAGATAAATACACTCAAGTTGAAGTAATAGCAGGTAATATTGCTACTGCCGACGGAGCTAAAGCATTAATTGATGCAGGAGTAGATGCCATAAAAATAGGAATAGGAGCTGGTTCTATTTGTACAACAAGAATAATTGCTGGTGTTGGAGTTCCTCAGCTTACTGCTATACATGACGCTTCTGAAATTGCAAAAAAACATAATGTGGGAGCTATTGCTGACGGAGGAATTAAATATTCAGGCGATATAGTAAAAGCATTTGCTATAGGGGCGGATGCTGTTATGGCTGGAGGACTTTTCTCATCTACTTATGAAGCTCCGGGAGATGTTATCATAATAGATGGTAAAAAATACAAGCCTTATAGAGGAATGGGGTCTGTTGGTGCTATGATACATGGAAGTAAAGACAGATATTTCCAGAGTGAGGTTGTTAATAAATCTAAATTTGTACCTGAAGGAATAGAGGGAGTTACTGAATATAAGGGGCATGTTGCTGATGTTGTATATCAAATAGTGGGCGGTATTCGTGCCGGTATGGGATATATAGGTGCTAAAGATATACAGATGCTTCAGGATAAAGCTGAATTTATAAGAATAACTAATCAAGGTTTGGCTGAAAGTCATGTCCATGATGTAAAAATTACTTCTAAAGCTCCTAACTATTAATAATAAAATAATATCTGATAATTTTATTTATACAGTAAAGTTATCAGATTTTTTTAGCTATTTTATAATAATAATAACTATAAGCAATTATAAATTTAATTTTATAAAAACTTGAATTTTTTAAACTCTTCTTATATAATTATTAAATTATAATCATTTTTTAATAAAGAATTAAGGATATATATAATGTCATCTAATAAAAAATTTGTACCTAAAAAGAAAAGCCCGGTAATAAAAACTTTACAATGGCTAGGAGTATCTGCTGTTTCTATACTTTTAATAGTTTATTTTTTGGTAGTTGATACAAGGGGAAGCCAAAAAACTCCTACTATAGGTTCAGTTAATGGAAAACCTATATATTACACAAGTACTAGTCCTTATGGCATAGCTTTTAAGCAGATAGAAAGTTATTATCAGCAATTAGGAATACAAATAAATAATGAAATGTATAAGTATATAGAAGATTTGGCATTTAGAAGAGCTGTTTCTACTATATTGTTAAATGATATAGCAAGAAAAAACATCAATGTAAGCGATAATTTTATAGTTGAAGCTATGAAAAGTGAATTTATAGATACTAATGGTGTTTATAATCAAATGGCTTATGAATCATTCATTAAAAACTCTACTCAGGCTGATAAATTAAGAATAGAAAAGGATTTGAGAGAGGAGATATTATCACAAACAATTTCTTCTGAGCTTTTTACAAGTGTTAAAATAAATCCTCTTGATATTCAAAAAGAATATAAAAGAAATTTTACTAAAAGAGATATAGAGATGGCTTATATAGATGCTGCTGCAATAGTACAGGCTAATGAAATAGCTTCTAATGATTTGGAGAAATATTTTAATGATAATAAAACCAATTTTGCACAGGCTGATATATCTTGGATAGTATTAGAAAGCGGCGGAGTGGCAGATAATTTATATAAGACTTTAAAAGATGATATAACTTTATTTGAAAAAACTGCTTTAGAAAAAAGTATCGCTAGTAATAATTATAAATTAGGTTATGTTACTAGAATGCAGCTTCCTACCGAAGATTTTGCTAATAAGATATTTGCTGATAATAAAGGACAAAAATTACTTGAGCCTATATATGCAAATGGATATTATTACATAGTTCTTGTTAATGATATAAGGCTTCCAGAAAAATACAATGATGTTAATCCTGAAGTATTGAAAAGAGAATATTTAAATGCCAATATTAATACTCTTTTAGAAGCTGAAAAAACAAAACAAGCTGAGGTATTAAAAGCTGCAGTTACCGGCATTAATAATCTAGCAGCTTTAAATGGAAACGGATATATCAAATATTATAAACCAGCAGCACCTTTCTCTTATAATCAAGGAAGATTAAATACAGCTGAAGGAACTATTATACCTGACTCTTCAACTGAATCTTTCTATATGCATGTATTCTCTATGCAAACTAATCAAATAAGTGATGTTATAAAATTAGATAATGGTGTGGCTGTTATAAGATTAGTTTCTGAAGAAAAGCCAAAGACTGCTGATTTAAATGCTATTAATATAAATACTATTAAAAGACAGAGAATTAATAATATTCAATTAGAATGGGAAAATGAACATATACAAGAAGCTAGAGTGAAAAAACATAATATAAGATAAAATATAAGACTAGCATAAATAAAGGCAATTATACAAAATATAATTGCCTTTATTTATATATTTTTATAATTAATAATGCTATTTCTTAAAAATAAAGAATACTGCTAATATCAAACATAAAAAACCTATAAAATGATTTATTCTTAAAGTTTCTGTTTTAAAAAATACTACAGTAAAAATAGTAAATATAGTTAATGTAATAACTTCCTGCATAACTTTAAGCTGCATTAATGAGAAAGGTCCTCCATTACCTTGAAACCCTATTCTATTTGCCGGAACCTGAAAACAGTATTCAAATAAAGCAATACCCCAGCTTATTAATATAATTATAGGAAGTGATAGTTTTTCAAAGCCTTTTATCTCGCTGAATTTTAAATGTCCGTACCAAGCAAATGTCATAAATGTATTTGACATAATAAGAAGTAATATAGTTGTTATGGCTTTCATAATAATATTTTAATCCTCCATTTATAATTTTTTTATTGATAAAATATTATAAATTATAAAAAATAATTTGCTATATTTATTTTTACAATTTATAAAAAAATATTACCCCCTACTTATCATAGGGGGCATACAGTTTAATTAAATGAAGGTTATAAAATATATTGTATCAATTTAGGGATACAAAGTTGTTGACTTTATAAATACTCTCTAACATTTGTTAGTATATTCTAACATATTTTTAAACTTTGTCAATACATAAAAACAAAAAATTTATTTTTTTATTAATATTACATACGCCCGCCCTTTTTCATTAATAAATTCTCATGCAATTTTTAACTACTCATTTCTTATAAACTAAATTAGAATATATAGCACCCTCCCAAGCTTAAATTAGATTTTCAACATCTTTAACGCACGGTTAATGCATTTATTTATATAGTTAAAATATTATTATTAATAAAATTATATAAAAAATTTTACTAACCGTGCGTTAATGAAAGCAGTAATATTAACAAAAATTTAGGGTGGGATTTATAATGACAGAAAAGACTACAAAAAAATGATATCTATAAACTCTAAAATAAACAATAAATATAAAGGGTGGGATTAAAAATAAATCAAAAAAGATAAAGAAAAATAAATATAGAGATATAACTATTATATATTCTTAAAAAATACATAAAAAGAAATGGCTTTTACAGTCATTTCTTTTTATGATTTTATATGTTAAAACTTAAAATTATTAATCTGATCAACCATATCTTCTATTTTTGCTCTAACTTCTTTTGCCGAACTAGCATTTGCCTCTGCTAAATCACTATTTTCTCCTGTAATAGAATTAAGCTGTCTCACAGAAACATTTATCTGATTAATACTGTCGGCTTCTATTACAGCCCGTTCTGATATAGAAGTCAATTTATTAAGCATATCCTGTGCTAAAGATTCAATATCAGCAAGTATTTTAGAAGAATTTTCTACAGCTTTGTTTCCTACATCTACTTTAGCCAAAGCATCATTAATAGTATCTGTGATATTTTTAGCCGTTTCATCTACATTCTGAGCAAGAGATCGTATCTCGCTTGCTACCACCGCAAAACCTTTACCCTGATCCCCTGCTCTTGCCGCTTCTACCGCTGCATTTAATGCTAATATATTTGTCTGAAAAGCAATAGATTGTATAAGTTTTGTCATCTCTGATATCTTTTTACTAGATTCAGATATTTCATTCATACTATTTATAATTTCTGAAGATGATTCTACCCCTACTTTTGTAGCATCTGCCACTTTTACACTCATATCCTTAGCGTCATTAGACTGAATATTTGTTTCATCAAGAGATGATGATAGAGATTCTATCAAACTGGATAATTCCTCAAGAGAAGAAGCCTGAGTGTTAGTTCTGTCGGATAAATTTGTACTTCCGTCAGCAACAGTATCTATTTCATTATTAATAAAATTCAGAGAATCCTGCAAAGAATGTATAGAGTTACCAAGAGATTTCTGCATATCCTGTATAGAATTAACTAAAACCCCAGTTTGGTCTGATTTGTTTAATAACTTATCTTCAAATACAGCATTGAAATGCTTATCTGTCATATTTTTAATAACATCTATAGCTCTATCTAAAGTCTGAGATAATGGAGTAACATTCAGCATGACAAGTATAAACTCAATCAATAAAAATCCTATAGCAACTACAACCATTATAATAGAAAGTGTAGTTATTTTATTATTAAGATAAGATGAACTTCCATTTCCTACTAAAAGCCAAGGAGTATTTGGTATATCATATACAGCTGTCCATTTGGATTTACTAATATTAAAAGCATAATCTGTTCCATTAAGTCTAGGAGCATTAAGTTCTGTATATATAGTTCTTTGTTTATTAAAAAGTAAAGAGTTATCTGAATATGTAACAAACTGTCCATCTTCTAATGATATATAATATTTGCTGTCACTATTACTAAGTAAAAGCTCTGATATTTTCTTGAAAGATATATCTATGCCAATTACTCCTATAAAAGTTCCGTTTAATGTTACACCTTTTGATACAGTTATAACTGTTTCTTTACTTTCAGCATCTATATACGGGGAGCTAATAAATATTTTAGAAGGATTTTTTTTGGCTTCTATATACCATTCTCTAGTAGTTTGGTCAAATCCTTCTATATTATCTCCGTATACTATTACCAATAATCCTCCGTCTTTATATGATACTGTTCCGCTGAAATGTATATTTTTAATCTCTTCTTTTATACTTTCTAATTCTTTAAAAGAATCAAGCATTTGAGTATAATCTGTTTCATATTTACAATATGCTGCTAAAACTTCTATTTGTGAATAATAATAATTAAGCCAAGTAGTAACTGATGTTTCATTCTTATACATATTAGATTCTATCTCTAAGGCAAATTCTATTTCGTACATAGGTATAAAATATAACATCAATGCTACAACCATAACTATTATAAACGCAGCAAACGGAAGTAAAAATTTAAGCATTAATACATACTTCTTTTTCTTATCATTCATAAATAATTCTCCAAATATTTTAATTATAAGGTATAAATTACTATATAATATATATTTTTATCTTCAATTATAATAAATTAACATTTCTCGGAAACACTATCAAATATTATTAATTAATATAATATAATAAAATAAAAAAAATGCAATAAAAAAATTAAATAAAAAAATAGGAGAGCTAAATTAATAACTCCCCTATTATTATATTATTGATTATTTATTTTTTATTTTTTAACATCAAGCAAATCATCGCCTGCATTTACAGAAGAAGCACTTGTAATACCAACTTCTGAATAATCATCAGAATTTGTTACTATAACAGGAGTAAGTGTAGGATATCCTGCTCCTCTTATCTTTTCTATATTAAATTCCAATAATAAATCACCTTTCTTAATCTTTTGACCTTCTTCTATATGTGAAATAAAGTGAGCACCGCCCAATTTCACGGTATCCATACCAACATGTATAAGAAGTTCAACTCCTTTATCAGAAGTTAATCCTATAGCATGTTTTGTTGGGAAAGCTGTTTCTATTATACCGTCAAAAGGAGCATATACTTTGCCTTCTTTAGGTTCAATAGCTATGCCTTTACCCATAGCACCGCTTGAAAATGCCTCATCTTTAACACTTTCTAATTTTACTATATTACCTTGTATAGGAGCATATACTTTATCTACCAAAGCTGCTGCCTTATTTTCAGATTTTTTATCTGCTACAGGTTCTTCTTTCTTTTCTTCCTGTTTTACTGGTTCTGCTGCGGTATTTGCAGTATTAACAGATACTTCTTCATCGCTTATAGGATCATGCAAATAATCTTCAAGTCTTGATTTTATTACAGTAACTTTAGGTCCGTATATTACCTGTATTCCATTACCTTTTTTGATGATACCAGCAGCACCGCTTTGTTTTAATAGAGAATCATCTACTTTAGAAGCATCAAATACTGTTATACGAAGTCTTGTAGCACAGCAGTCTACATCGCTTATATTTTTCTTTCCGCCAAGTCCTGCTGTTATTAATGGAGCTTCTTCATATTTAGAGGCTGGAGATACTTCGCCTTCTTTTCCAGCATTTTTAGCAGCTTCAACATCAGATCTTCTATATAGTTTAGGCTCTTCTGTATCTGGTTCTCTTCCTGGAGTTTTCCAGTCAAATTTTTTAATTAAAGCAGAGAATAAGAAATAGTAAACAAAGAAATAAACAACACCTACTATTACTATCCATACCCAATTAGTTTTAGCATTGCCTTGTATTATACCGAATAATAATAAGTCTATAAAACCGCCAGAGAATGTCATACCTACTGTAACATGAAGTATATGCATAAGCATGAAAGATATACCAGCAAGTACACAGTGAATAGCATAGAACATAGGAGCTACAAATATAAATGTAAACTCTATAGGTTCAGTAATACCAGTAAGCATAGCAGTTAGAGCAGCAGAGAAAAGCAAAGCACCTACTACCTGTCTTTTTTCTGGTCTTGAAGTTTTATACATAGCCAAAGCAGCACCAGGTAAACCGAATATCATAAATGGGAATTTACCAGTCATAAAACGAGTAGCTTCAACACTGAAAGCAGTTGTTGTAGGAGAGCCTAACTGAGCAAAGAATATATTTTGAGCACCTTCTACCAAATTGCCGTCTATCATCATAGTACCGCCCAAAGAAGTCTGCCATAATGGAGTATAGAATACATGGTGAAGTCCGAAAGGTATTAATGCTCTTTCTATTATACCGTAGAATAAAGTACCTATATAACCAGAACCAGCTATTAAGTCTCCTAATTTATTCATAACAACCTGTACTGGAGGCCATACATAATACATTAATATACCTACTACTAAAAATACTATAGAAGATATTATAGGAACAAATCTTGTACCGCCGAAAAATGATAATACTTGAGGAAGCTCTATATTATAATATTTATTATGCAAAGCAGCTACTCCAAGACCTACTATAATACCGCCGAATACACCCATTTGAAGTGATAATATACCTACAACATTTGTAGTAGATCCAGCCAAAAGTTTTTCAGCTCCGCCCATAACTTGTATCATTTTACCTATAGAAGCATGCATTACAAAAAATGCTATAGCTCCAGATAAAGCAGCTACCTCTTTTTCTTTTTTTGCCATACCTATAGCTACGCTCATAGCAAATATAATAGGCAGGTTTCCAAATATTATATTACCAGCCTCGCTTAATACTGATAATATATCATAGGCAATAGTACCCGGACCCAAGATACCCATTAAATTATAGGTTTCAAGCATTGTGGTATTAGTTAATGAACTACCTATACCTAAAAACAAACCTGCAACAGGAAGCACAGCTATAGGAAGCATGAACGATCTTCCTACCCTTTGCAGTACACCGAAAATTTTATCCTTCATATAAAGAACTCCAGATTATTAAAATATATTTTTGATAAGAATATGAGAGACATGATAAAATAAAGTATTATGTATACTAATATCACATATAAACATCAATTCTTATTATAAGTATAATATATTTTTTTATAATTGTATATATTTTTATCAATAATTTTTGCAATTAATAATATATCTGTATTTATTTGATTAAAAAATAGGTTTAATTATAGATTTAATATATTAAATAATACTTAAAATAAGCTAGGCTCTTCTTCCATAACTTTATTTTTATATCTGTTATAAACACTGTCTTCTGTATTGAGTTCCTCTTTAGTTTTGTATGTGATATTATATTTTTCTTCTAACGCTTCTATTTTTGAGTATAGTTTTTCTTTATATTCATCTTTAAGAAGTCCGTCAGTTCCGTAAATGTACAAATATTTTTTATAATGCTCTGGAAATGTTTGTCTCACAAAGTTTAAATATATTTTTCTGCATTCACCTCTTAATTTAAGTACATCTGCCGCACAATAGTCTATATTATATTCTTTAACTTTTTTAAAAATATTTTCTACTTCATTTTCAGTAATAAAAGGCATGACAGGCATAGTATGAACTGCTGTTATAGCTTTTGTTTTTTTAAACTCTTTTAATATATTTAATCTTCTCTCTGGGCTTATAACATTAGGCTCTATTAGAGAAGATAATTTCTCATCTAATGCTGTTATAGTTGTCGCTATTCTTACAGGTACTATACTTGAAAGCTCATCTATCAAATCAAAATCTCTCAATATCAAATCGCTTTTTGTGGATATGCACATTGGTGTCTTATATTTTATTAAGAGTTTTAAAACATCTCTCATAAGTTTATAATCTTTTTCTGCTTCTTGATAATTGTCTGTAACGCTTCCTAGATTAATTATATCTCTCTTCCAATTTCTTGATGATAATTCTTTTTCTAAAACTTCTGCAATATTCTTTTTTACAAATATTTCACCGAAAAAATCTTTTGAATTAATATATTTATGAGAATATACAGCAAAACAATAATAGCATTTATGAAGACAGCCTCTGTAAATATTCAAATCATAACAGAATCCATATTCATTATCTACTTTATTTAAAGCTGATTTGCAGTTAATCTCTCTGTATTTAATCATATAATTTATCTCTTTTTATAATATATTAAAACATTATATTTATATATAATACTGTATATTAGTATTTTTATCAAGTACGATTATTAAAATATTAATAAAATTTTACAAGGTTAAAAATTTTTTAATATATAACATAAATGAAAATTTTTGACATTATAATAATTTATAATATTATTAACAGTTGAAGAGAAAGGAGTATACTTTCATGATAGAGTTAAAAGGAAAATACAATAAAGACTGCAAAATATTTACTGACAATATCGATGAAGAATCTTATTCTTTGATTTATAATATTTTAAATGAAAAAGCAAGCGAAAATGTGAAAGTTAGGATAATGCCGGACACTCAT
This sequence comes from Brachyspira hampsonii, assembly GCF_002214805.1. Lineage (NCBI taxonomy): Bacteria > Pseudomonadati > Spirochaetota > Spirochaetia > Brachyspirales > Brachyspiraceae > Brachyspira > Brachyspira hampsonii. The sequence goes on from NZ_CP019914.1 coordinate 1,217,066, forward strand.
ATTGGAAAGGGTATAGTAATAGGTTTTACAATGCCTTTAACTGATAGAGTAAATCCTTTTCATATAGGCGTTGATATAGGCTGCGGAATGCTTACTTCAAAATTAAATGATAATATAAAAAATATTGGGCTTGAAAAAATTGATAAAACTATAAAACAAAATATTCCTATGGGTTTTAAAACTCATAAAAAAAGTAATTATTCATTTTTTAATTTTAAAGAATTAAATGAAATTATGAGAAACTTTATTATAGGTTATAATAAAAGATATAATACAAACTTTGCCATATTTGAGATAGATAATGATTACATAGAAAAATTATGCCAAAGAATAGAAATGGATTTAGAAAAATTTCACAACTCTATAGGAACATTAGGAGGAGGAAATCATTTTATAGAAATAGGAACCTCCATTAATAATGATTACTTTCTCACTATACATTCAGGCTCAAGAAATTTCGGCACAATGGTATGCGAATATCATGTAAGAAACAATAAAAAAAGAATAGAAGAAGCAAAAGATTTTTTAAATAGTGCAAATGATGCTAATGATAAAACAACAAAAGAATATTATGAGTATAATGAAATAGTAAGAAGCGGAGATTATATATACGGCAAAGCTATGTTTGACTACTGCATTGATATGGTAATATCTCAGTATTATGCAAAAATAAACCGAGAGGCTATGCTTAACATTATAAAAGATTCTCTTAATATAAAATTAGAAGATACTTTTTCATCTATACATAATTTTATAGATTTTGAAGATTTTATAATAAGAAAAGGTGCCATAAGAAGTTATAAGGGAGAAAAAATTATAATTCCTTTTAACATGCGGGACGGTATACTAATATGCGAAGGAAAAAGCAATGAAGATTGGAATTTTTCAGCACCTCATGGAGCTGGAAGAGTGCTTTCAAGAATACAGGCAAGAAAACAAATAGATATGAAAGATTTTATTGAATCTATGAAAGGTATTTATTCAAGCAGCATATCAAAAAATACTTTAGATGAAGCTCCTCAGGCATATAAAGATTCAAAGGAAATAGAAAAATTAATAATGCCTACAGCAGATATAATAGACAGATTAAAACCTGTACTCAATATAAAAGCCTCTTAAAAAATATAATATCACATACAAAACAAAAGAATAACCAGCGTTTATAATATAAGCCACTTCTATGTTTTTATTTTTTATTAATATTTAGTTAAATAAAATTCAAAACCTAATAAAAACTTGGGCGGGGGCTAAAATTTCCAAGTATACTGTTAAAGATAATGAAAGTTAAATTTTTTGATAAAGTGAAAAAGAATAAAGGGCGGGGTATGTAAATAAAGTTTTAAAACTTATTTTCACTCCCCACCCTTTAGGCTTATAATTTTAATCTGCTATTTTTGTCTCATTTTTATTTTTAACTCTGCACTGTTATTTCTACTGCCCACCCTAGATTTATTTAAATTTAATGCTTTCACAACGCACGAAGAATTTTATTTATAAAATTATAGAAAATAAAAAATATAATGAATTTATAGATAAAAGCTAATTCACCGTGCGTTATATTCATTATTAAAAAATATTATACAAATAAACTTTCCAGATGCTCACCATTTTTATAAAATAACTCATTTATTACTAATAAAAATCATTCCTCTGCACCTAATTCTTTTAACTTTTCTATAGCCTCATCTTCAGAAGCATAATATAAAACTCCGTCTCCGTCTTCATCTGTACTGTTTATATCCATACCCAAATCCCTAACCAAATATTCAAACACTTCTACATTGTCATTCAAAGCAGCCATATGAAGACCGTTTGCATCATAAATATTTTTAGAGTTTACCACATCAGGATCAGCCTGTACAAGCATTTTTATAACATCAACATTTCCAGTACCGCAAGCCCATAAAAAAGCATTCCAGCCGTCATCATCTTTTACATAAGGGTCTGCCCCATTATCAAGTAAATATTTCATTATACCCAAATCTCTGTAAAATACGGCAAATATCAAAGGCGTAGCACCATTAGCAGAATAGCTGTCATTCATAAAATCGCTGTATATGCTATCATCTCCATAATAAGACTCATCAATATCTCCGCCATCTTCTATTAATTCCTGTACTCTTTTTAAACTATGATTTTCTATAGCCTCAAATATATCATAGTCCTCGCTGTATTCTCCTTCTTTTCTATTGCCGTAAGAAAAAGCAGAATTCATACTAACATATTTACCCTGAACCTTTACAACATTAGTATAAGTTTTATGATAAATATTATCAGGATTACTTACATACACAGAATTATTGCTTATGCTTACACTAGCCTCTTCTTTTTTCTTGCATGATATAATAAAAATAATTGATAATAAAGAAATTAACAATATAGTTTTTAACACTTTTATTCTTTTCATAAACACCGCCGTATAGTAATTAATAATTTGTGAAGTATTATACAATAAAAGCAAATTATTTTCTATTATTATTAATAAAAAATTGCTTCATTAAAAATTAAAAAATCTCGCTTTAAGGCTCTAGCAATGATATTGCTAGACGCTCGATTTTTTAATACATTCATCTTGAAACGCTCAATATTTTTTATTGATTATTAATAAAAAATTGCTTCATTAAAAATTAAAAAATCTCGCTTTAAGGCTCTAGCAAAGACTCTGTCCGCCTTCGGCGAATTTGCTAGACGCTCGATTTTTTAATCTACTCACCTTAAAACGCTCACAATTTTTTATCGATTATTAACAAAAAATTGCTTCATTAAAAAATTAAAAAATCTCGCTTTAAGGCTCTAGCAAAGACTCTGTCCGCCTTCGGCGAATTTGCTAGACGCTCGATTTTTTAATACTCATCTTGAAACGCTCACAATTTTTACTCTTCTGCCCCTAATTCCTTTAACTTCTCTATTGCTTCATCTTCATCAGCATAATATAAAACTCCATCACCGTCCTCATCTGTACTGTTTATATCAAAACATAAATCCCTAACCAAATATTCAAACACTTCTACATTGTCATTCAAAGCAGCCATATGAAGCCCATTTGCATCATACATATTTTTAGAGTTTACAACATCAGAATCATACTGCACAAGCATTTTTATAACATCAACATTTCCAGTACCGCAAGCCCATAAAAAGGCATTCCAATTGTAAGGGTAATCATCTTTAGTATAAGGATCAGCACCTTTATCAAGCAAATATTTCATTATACCCAAATCTCTATAAAATATAGCAAACATTAAAGGAGTAGCTCCGTCAAGATAATAATAATCATTGAAAAAATCGCTATATTTTATCTCACCGCTATAAGTTTGATTTATATCTTCACCTTCTCCTATTAATTCCATTACTCTTTTTAAGCTATGATTTTCTATAGCCTCAAATATATCATAGTCCTCGCTGTATTCTCCTTCTTTTCTATTGCCGTAAGAAAAAGCAGAATTCATACTAACATATTTACCCTGTATCTTTACAACATTAGTATAAGTTTTATGGTAAATATTATCAGGATTACTTACATACACAGAATTATTACTTATACTTACACTAGACTCCTCTTTTTTCTTGCATGATATAATAAAAATCATTGATAATAAATAAATTAATAATATAGTTTTTAACACTTTTATTCTTTTCATAAACACCGCAATATAGTAATTAATATAATTTGAGATATTATAGCATAATGATTAAAGAATTAAAAATAAAAAAATACCACTCATAAAATATATGAATGGCATTAATTTTCTATTATCAAAAATAAATTATATAGCCTCAGAACCGCCTATAATATCAAGAAGCTCATTAGTAATATGTTCCTGTCTGGCTCTGTTAGCTTTATTTTTAAGGTCTGTTAATAATCTTTCAGCATTGTCAGTAGCATTTCTCATAGCCACAGATCTTTCAGCATTTTCAGACAAAAAAGAACTAGTAAGCATAAAATAGAAATATGTTTTAATAGCCATAGGGACAACTTCTTTAAGTACATCTTCTACATTAGGCTCTATTACATATTCTAATTTTTTCTTAATTTTATGTCCCTCAATATCTTCCTCATCAGGTATCATGGGAATCAAACTTTTAATTTTAGGTATATGTACAACTCTAGTATAATACCTAGTATATATAACCTCTACCCTAGAAGCATTATCAACTGCATATTCATGCATGAAACGCTGAACTACTGTAGCACAATCATCAAAAGTAGATTCTTCATCTATACGAGGATATTTTCTAGCTATTGGTATACCCTGCTTTTCAAAATAAACTTCCCCTTTTTTTCCAAGTACATGAAGCTGAACCTCTCTGCCATGTCTATGATGATGTCTGATTCTTTCCATAGCCTCATCAAAAATCTTTGTATTATAAGAACCGCATAATCCTCTTGAAGAAGTTACAACAAAAAGTATTATATTTTTTATTTTCTTCTTTGGTGCAAGCAAAGGATGAACATGATCCATATCAGAATGCGAAAGATCTTCTACTATTCTGTTTAATTTTTGAGTAAAAGGACGCATACCTTGTTCTACTGTAAGAATTTTAGCAGTTCTGGATCTTGCTATCATATCCATTGTTTTAGTTATTTTATGCGTACTTGATACGGCTTTAATTCTTGCTTTTAATACATTAAGTTTCTCTGCCATAATAAAAACTCCAAATTATTAGAATTTTTCAACTTTCTAAATCTTTATATAATTTATCTATTATATCATTATCAATATTTTCATCAAACTTGCGTGCAAATAAATTATTTCTAATATTATTTTTTATATTGTCATAATCTTCAAACCTAAAAGTAACAGGGTTACTGCCATACTTTTCAGACCAATCTATATATCTTAAACCGTCATTTACACAGTTTTCTTTAAACAGGCTATTTAATAATATAGATTGGAAAAAATATTCATCTCCTCCCCAAGTATGATAAAATCTCTTTAAAAAATCAGGACTTTTTTGAATATATTCAAGTATATATTTTACAGCATTATTAGTTAAATTCCACCATGATGATCCGAAGTATACATTTTCTATTGTTTTTCTATTAGGCAATAAAGCAAAAATAAATTTTCTTACACTGCTATGAAAAACTCTGTTAATTCTAGAATTAGAACAATAATGATTTAATCTTATATCTTCCCATTTTTTAAGATGACTATTATGCTTAGTACTTTCATAACTAATAAATTCACTATTTTTATTAGTATTAAAAAAATCAATAATTTCTTTATTAGTTTTTAATGGTACATCCTGACCGCTTATAAAAACATATCTATCATAATTATTTTCATAGGCCTCATTTATCAAAAATAATGTAGAAATAATTTGACTTACTTCAGCATGATAAACTTTATATTTTTTATATATTTTTACATTATCAAAAGTTTTTAAATTCAATTTGCTTTTTTTATCTATATGTACATAAATATCAAAATCTTTTTTAAGATGATTAATTAATCTCAGTAATTGATTTTGATTTTTATGTGCCGTTATTAAAAAACAAATTTTACTCATATAAATTTCCATATAATTTATCTATTATATCATTATCAATATTTTCATCAAACTTGCGTGCAAATAAATTGTCTTTAATATTATTCTTTAATCCTTCATAATTTTCCATCTTCAAATTTATAGGAGTACCTACACCCCATATAATATACCTTAAACAATCATTCACACAATTATCTTTAAAACTGCTTGTAAGAAGTATAGATTGAAAAAAAAACTCATCGCTTCCCCAAGTATAGTTAAATCTTTTTAAGTATTCAGGATTTTTTTCTACATATTCAAGTATATATTTAATAGCATTATAACTTAAATTCCACCATTGAGATCCATAATATATATTTTCAGGTGTTTTTCTTTTTATAAATGGAATATTAGATATGGCTTCTCTAAATTTTCTGCCTAACAATTTTCTATATAGTTTGCCAAAGTTATAAGCATTAAGCCTAAATGACATTTCTTTATACATATTGTCATTATTTTTAATATTAACAAATGAAGTAAATTCCTTATCCTTATTTTTATCAAAAAAATCAATAATTTCTTTATTAGTTTTTAAAGGAATATCCTGCCCGCTTATAAAAATATACCTGTCATAATCATTTTTATAAGCCTCTCTAATTAAAAATAATGTTGCCATAACTAAACTTAATCCGCCATGATAAGTTTTAATTTTTTTATAAACTTTAACATTATCAAAACTTTTTATATTTAAATTGGCTCTTTTATCTATATGCACATAAATATCAAAATCTTTTTTGAGATGATTGATTAATCTCATCAACTGATTGTGATTTTTATGTGCTAATATCAAAAAACAAATTTTGCTCATATATTTTAGAATTTAGACTTAAACTCTTCTATAACCTTATAAAGTTCATCCATATCTTCTATATCTTTTTTATCTCTGATATTATCAAGTATATTCTGCTTATCAGCCTTAATATATTGAAGCAGTCTCCATTCAAATTCATGAACTCTGTCAACTTCAATATTATCTAAAAATCCTTTAGTAGCTGCAAATATAACAATAACCTGTTCTTCAAAAGGCATAGGACTGCACTGTTTCTGTTTTAATAATTCAACCATTTTAGCACCTCTGTCCAACTGTGCCAAAGTAGCCTTATCAAGCCCAATACCAAGTTGAGAGAATGCCTCTAAAGATCTGTAAGAAGCAAGATCCAGCCTTAAAGTTCCGGCAACCTTTTTCATAGCCTTAGTCTGAGCATTACCGCCTACACGAGAAACCGATATACCTACATCTATAGCAGGACGAACACCGCTCATAAATAAGCTAGTAAGCAAATATATTTGTCCGTCAGTAATAGAAATAACATTCGTAGGAATATAAGCAGATACCTCATTATCCTGAGTTTCTATTATAGGAAGTGCTGTCAAAGAACCGCCTCCTAATTCATCACTGAGTTTTGCAGCTCTCTCAAGAAGTCTTGAATGCAAATAGAATACATCGCCCGGAAAAGCTTCCCTTCCCGGAGGTCTTCTTAAAAGTAATGATATCTGCCTATAGGCATTAGCCTGTTTAGTTAAGTCATCGTATATAATTAATGTGTCTTTTTTCTGTTCATACATGAAGTACTCTGCCATAGCACATCCGGCATAAGGAGCTATATAAAGAAGCGGAGCAGAATCAGCAGCAGTAGCAGCAACTACTATAGTATATTCTAATGCTCCATGCTGTCTTAATGTATCAACAACACCTGCAACAGTAGAAGCCTTTTGACCTATTGCTACATAAACACATATAACGTCTGTTCCTTTTTGATTGATTATAGCATCAAGAGCAATGGAAGTTTTACCTGTACCTCTGTCGCCAATAATAAGCTGTCTTTGTCCTCTTCCTACAGGAGTCATAGAGTCAATAGCCTTAATTCCTGTTTGAAGCGGCTGTTTTACCGCCTGTCTGTCAGCAATACCAGGAGCAGGAAACTCTATCACTCTTCTTTTATCAGTAGTAATTTCGCCATGTCCGTCTATAGGCACACCCAAAGGATTAACAACTCTTCCTAAAAGAGCCTCTCCTACAGGTACTTCTAATATTCTTTTAAGCCTGCTGACTTTACTTCCCTCTTTAATGCCGTAATAATCGCCCAAAACTATAGCACCTATGGTTTCTTCTTCCAAGTTAAAAGCAAGTCCAACCGCACCGCTTTCAAAAAGTATCATCTCATTAGCCATAACATGCGGAAGCCCAATAATTCTAGCTATACCGTCTCCAACCTCTACAACAACCCCAACTTCATTAGGAGTAAAATCAGCCTTATAATTCTTAATCTCCTCTTTAAGAACTGCTGCAATTTCACTAGCTTTTATATTCATAAAAAATCCTCAAAATATAAAAATATATCAATTAATTTCAGAAATAGAAGATTTTAATTCTGTAAGCAGCCTTCTCACACTATAATCATATACAATATCTTCTATCTCTATTACAACACCGCCTATTATATTTTCATCTATATCAAAAGTAAAATGTATATCTTTATCCAAAATTATGCTTTTAATATGATCTTTAAGTTTATGTATATCTTCTGTATCAGCAATATTTGATGCAGTTTTAATTTTAACTATGATTATATTATAGTATTCATTACATAAGTTTTCATATTCCACTATTATAGCAAATAAAATATTAATCATATCCCTTTCTATTAATATAGCGATAAGATTAAATGTTTCTTCTGAAATTTTATCTGCATATATTTTTTTCAGTATACTCATCCTTATATGTCCGTCTATAAAACTAGATTTAAAAAAATCATATATATCATTATCTACAAGTAAAGATGAATAAACAATATTTAAATCGCTTTTAATAGCTTCTATTTTACCTATATCCGAAGCAATATCAAACATAGCCTTAGCGTAATTCCTAGCACTAGATTCATTTTTTACAATACGGCTAAATCTATTTGCCTTTTCCTTTGTAATCTCTTTAAGCACTTCTTTTTTGAGATCACTTAAAATGCTTTCAGCAATAGAATCCATATTATATAACTCCTATAATATTAATTAATTACCATAAGTAAATTTATTATGCAATAAATCTATTTGATTTTTTACACTATAATCATAAACTACAGAGCCAATATATACTATTATTCCGCCTATAATATTTTCATCAATCACTGTTTCATAAGATATTTCATTATTAGAAAAACATTTAACTGTTTGAATAATATCTTTTACCGTATTATCATCAATAGTGCTTGCTGTAATAATACGAACTCTCACTATATTATTATAATCATCTGCTATCTCTTTATATAAAGCAACAATATCCGGCAGTACATCTATACTATTATGTTCTGCTAATATAGATACAAAAGCATAAGTTTCTTTAGAAAGTATTGGTTTTAATCTCTTATCTATTAATTCTTTTTTATTCTTTTCAGAAATTGATCTGTCAAAAAAATATTTTTTTATATCAATATCCTGAAATAATTTTGAACATTCAGAAAGTTCATTATATATCTCTTTTATCATTCCAAGCTCTCTGGCTATATCAAATATAGCATTAGCTGTAGGTTTTAATATTTGTAATTTATCACTTTCTTTCATAAGATTATTCACTTCCTAAAATCTTAAAATCATAATATTATTTTTCATCATTTTCTTTATTTACATTACTAATAAATTCATTAATCAAAGCCTGATTATCTTCTTTATTAATATTTCTTTTAAGAATAGTTTCTGCCATAACAACAGCAATATCAAGTGCCTGTTTTTTCACACTATTCATAGCTTCTTCTTTAGATCTGTCTATTTCAGACATAATTTTATTTTTATTAACTTCAGCCTCCTCTCTGGCATTATTAATAATTTTATCTCTGATCCTGTTTGCTTCAACTCTGGCATTTTCTATAATAGCACTTGCCTCAGTTTTAGCATTATCAATTTGTTCTCTATATGCTGCCAAAGATTTTTTAGCATTTTCTCTAGTTTTTTCAGCTTCTTCCAAATCCTCTTGTATTTTATCAGCACGGGCATTTAATCCCTTTAATATTATTTTCCAAGTAGAAGCACCTAATATAGCAAGAACTAGTAAAAATGTAATCCAAGTCCAAATAATAATGCCAGGATCTATTTTTAAAAGTGCCATAATACCCCCAAAATATTTTTATTTAATTATTTTGTAAATAATGCAAGGATACAAATAACCAAAGCAAAAAGTCCAACACCTTCTATAAGTGCTGCTGCTATAAGCATAGCTGTCTGTATTTTTCCGGAAACTTCCGGCTGTCTGGCAATACCTTCTACTGCTCTAGAACCTATAAAACCTATTCCTAAACCAACTCCTATAGCAGCAAGTCCTGCTCCTATTGCTGCTCCTAATATAGAAAGTTCCATTTTTTAATTCTCCTTTTTATTTAAAATTTTATTAATCTATAAATTAATGCTCATCACTAATAGCAATTCCTATATAAACTGCTGATAATAATGAGAATATATAAGCTTGTAAAACAGATACAAACATTTCAAGTACATATATAAAACCTAAAAACAATACCGCAAAAGGCGAAACTAACAAAGTTCCGGACATAATAATCAAATACGGTATAACTATCATCATTATGTGTCCGCCTGTAATGTTGGCAAATAAACGAATCGCAAGAGCAAAAGCCCTATTAAATAATGTAATAAACTCTAATACCCATATTATAGGTATAAGCGGTATAGGAAGTCCTTTAGGTACCAAACCAGTCCAATATTTTATTATACCTTTCTTCCTAATACCAGCAAAAATATAAACTATAAATACTATCACCGCTATAGCCGCTGTAAATCCTATATTAGCACCAAGTCCTCCAGCAATATAAGCATGCTCCCCGTCTTGTGTAGGAACTTGTATAGATGCAGGAATAAGCCCTAATATATTTGAAAATAATACAAATAAAAATATTGTAAGGCAGAAAGGTACATATTTTTTACCTTCTTCGCCTAAAGTAGCACCTATAACATCTTTATTCATGTAATCTATAAGCCCTTCTAATATACTTTGTAAATATGTAGGTCTTCTAAATGGTCTTTTTAACTTATGAGATAGATATTTCATACTGCATACAGATAAAATACCCGCTAAAGTTACTAATATTATATGTTTTGTTATCTTAAAATCAAAATCAATGTATTTTCCAAATTTTATTGGGATTGTATAAAATGGATGTTCTGTGTTATCGGTTATCTCTTCCATTATATAATCATTGATATTTTCAGCACTATATAGAATATTAGAAGAAAATGCACAGCTTAATATTAAAGTTAATATAAAAACTTTCCTAAGCAAAAATACTTTTTTAATCATAATAAAAATTACTACCTTGTATACGAATTTCATAAAAATGATAAAAATATTTATTATAAATTGTAATTGCTAATAATTTTATAACTATTAAATAAAAAATCAACTATTATTATTCATTTTTTATAATTTACTTAAATTTAATTCATATTCATGATTTAATTAAATTAAAAATTCGCCAAGGCTTCGGTTTCTGTTGTAAATACAGGGAAAAAACTATTAATTTTAGTAATTTCAAATACCTTTTTAACAGGATCTGTAATCTTTATAAAACATATTTTACCATTTACCTTCTTAAATCTTCCAAGTGCAGAAATAAATACTCCTATTCCGCTGCTGTCTATATAATAAACATCTTCCATATCTATTATTATCTTTTTAGCCCCAAGCTCTATTTGGGAAAAAATAGCATCTTTTAAATCAGATGAACTGTAAACATCAATGTCTCCATCTAATTTTAATATTACTGTGTTGTTTTCTAATTCTTTGATATTTACTTCCATAATAGCAAAACTCCATTTATGATTCTATTGTAAATATTTATATTTCAATATTAAACTAAATATAAATATTTACAATAGTTAATTACAAATATTTTATGTATTAAATGTAAAATATAGCTCATGATTTTTATTTAATTTATAAAATTGTATATAAAAACTGTAAATTTTTATATACAAAATATATTGACAATAAAAAATAATTGTAATAAGATGTATTTCACAAATAAAAATGACACTAGTATCGTTTTTATTTTCATATTAATTTTTCAAATATGAGGTGAACATCAAAAAACATGCCAAAAGTAAATCAAGAATATTTTGAGAATAAGAAGAAGATAATACTAGAGGCAGCTATGAGAGTTTTTCTAAGAAAACCTGCTTATAGTGTTACAATGAAGGATATTGTTAAGGAATCGCAGTTAAGTCAAGGGGGTGTTTACAAATATTATTCAAATATAGATGATATAGTTATTTCATTGCTTAATAGTAAGAAAACAAATATAAATCCTAAAAACATCATAGAAAAATACAATTGTGATCCTGAAAAAGTTATATTTGGATTATTTGAATATTTTAAAAAATTTTTTTTTATTACGGCAAGCGAATTTGGAAAAATAATGTTTGAACTTCAGCCGATTTTTTTTAATGATAAAAAAAGATTTGAAAAACTTAAAAAAAATATAAATCAGGATGTTAATCTATATTTTTGGCTTACTGAATTATTTTTATTTATAGACAAAAAAATAGAAGAAAAATATTTCATGCCGGAAGTTGATCAAAATGACATATATATGCAGATAATAGCAACTATAGCGGGTATAGGAACAGAATTGATATTAACTAAATATTATGATTTTGACAGAAAATTATATTATTACAAAGAGGATATAAAACAAAATAGGAGTTTAGAAATTAACTTAAATAATTTGATTGATAATTTGTGTAAAAGTGTATTATATTTACTTGGAAGTAAATATAGTTTTGAAAACCTTAAAAATTGGCAAATCGACATATAGATTATTGTAATAAGGAGTGCTAATGAAAATTAAAATAGAGTTTATAATATTTTTATTAATGTTTTTTACGGTTAATATTTTATATTGTCAAACTAATACATTAACTTATGCGGCATATATGGAAACTATAAGAGATCAGATTCCGGAATTAAAAATAAATGCAGTTACAGAAACTAATGCTGAGATGAATTTATTAAGTGCCAAAAGTTCGGGAGATGTTAATTTATCTGCTCAGCTTGGAGCAGTAGGTAAATACGGAAGTTTATCAAGCGGAAGCAGTACTTCTGTATCAACATCATCAGGTTCTACAGTAGAAGCTGCAGGCATACAGGCTGGAATTGGTATTGGATCTTTAATACCATACAGCGGAACAACTTGGTCTGTTAATTTAACTCATAATTCATTTATAGGCGGTAAATTGTATACGCCAAACAGCTCGCAGGCGGTTGATTTTAATAATTATCTGCCTTCTCTTACGATACAAGTTACTCAGCCGCTTTTAAGAAATTTTTTCGGTACTTTAGATAGGTATCCAATAAAAGATGCTGAATATGCTCTTGCTATAGCTAAACTTCAGAGAAAATTGGATGATGCAAGCGTTATAGTTTCATATCAGAAAATTTATTATCAATGGATAATGTATGAAAAACTTCTTGCATACTATAGAAGCATGTACATCACTGCAAGAAGATTTGAAAATCAGATGAGAGACAGATATAATAACGGACTTATAGATAATGATGATTATCAAAATGCAAGAACTCAAACTATGCTATACAGTGATTATTATGCTCAGAATCAGGTTTATTTAGAAAGTCTTTTAGCAACAGTGGGTTTCTTTATGCCTGTAACTAATATAAAGCCAGATCATACCACTTGGGATGCTTATTTAGATTTGGGAAGCAATATGCAAATGGAGGCAGTTCCTTTTGCAGACAGTGTAAACGGACAAATTGCATATCAGTCAAAGATAAGAGCTGAATATACTCTAGAAGCTATGAAAAACGGAACTTTGCCTAATTTAGATATTGTAGGAAGCGTTAGTTTGAATGGTATTAGTCCCAATAGTGAAGGATACTTTCAGTCTTTTGGAAGTATGACAAATGTGGACTTTTTTGCAGGAGTACAATTCTCATACCCTATAGGAAACAGAGCAAACAAAGCTCAATATCAAATGGCTGAAAACTCATTATATGGAATTATAGCCCAATATGATCAATTAGAAAAAGATTTTAATACTCAATTACAAACATATATTTCAAGATTTAATGCTTATAAAAATTTAATAGCAAGCAAGCAAATGCAGATAAGAGCTATTAATTCAAGAATAGCAACTCAGCTTCAAAAATTAGATCAAGGGCGTTTGGAAATTGATGATTTACTCACATCAAGATTGGATTTAGTTGCAACACAAACAGAGCTTTTAAATCTTCAGTATGAGTTCATAACAACAATATTTGATTACAGAGCTTTACTTGCAATTGATTATGAGTAAGATATTTTTATCAGCAATTTTTATAAGGATTTAGAGGGATAATATAAAAGTCATTTGGATATTAATTAATAAAAATTGATATCCGAATGACAAAATCTTTTAATTTTTTTAATTAAAATAAAAAACAGAAATAGGAGATGCAGAGATATATGGAAAAAATTATAGTATTTTTTGCCAAAAAAACTATGCTTGTAAATATAATAGTAATGGCCATATTATTTGTAGGAGGATATTACTATTTTAATTTAAGAAAAGAATCTATTCCGTCTACTGATTTGGATATGATGCTTATAGCTGTAACATATCCGGGAGCTACTCCTTTAGATGTAGAGCAGAATGCTGTTATACCTATAGAAGAAGAATTACAGGGTATATCCGGTATAGATGAATATGAAACAACAATTATTGAAAATGTTGCCATAATACTAGTAACATTAGATGAAACTCTTCCAGACAGACAGCCTGTTAAAGATGAAATATTTAGACAAATGCAGAATGTTCCAGACTTATCAACAGATGTTGAAGAGGTTACAACTTATGACTTAAACCCTAATAAAATGTCTATATATACATTGGCTGTTCACTTTAAAGAAGGTATGGAAGGCGATGAAAGAGAATTATTTGATGTAAGCCAAATGCTTGAAAATGAACTAGTAAGACTTGAAGGTGTAGGCGAAGTTAGAGTAGAAGGAAGAACTGATCCTGAAATTAAAGTTTATATAGACCCTATAAAAATGACAAAAAATTATATAGCATTAAGCGATGTTGTAAATGCTCTCAGCATAAGAAATGTAAGAGCTACAGGCGGAGATATGGAATCCGGCGGAAAAGAACAAACTGTTGTAACTTACGGTGAGTTTCAAGACCCTATGGAAGCAAGCAATGTTATAATACGATCTACTTTCAATGGTCAGAGAGTAAGAGTAAGCGATATAGGACATGTGGAATCTGGTTTTGAAGATAAAACTACTCTTATGAGAGTTAATAGAGCTTCCGGATATTCTCTTTCTATTGTAAAAAATGAGAATGCTGACATTCTTAAAACCATTGAAACAGTAAACCAATATCTAAAAGATAATGCTGACCTAATACCCGATAATATTCAGGTATCTGTTATGGGCGACAATTCAAGAACTATAAAATCTCTTCTAAGTATCGTAACTTCAAACCTCATTCAAGGTTTTATAATCATATTTATAACCTTGATTATATTCCTAGATTTCAAAAGTGCTATGTTTACAAGTTTGGGTATGATTATTACTATGTTCTCATGCTTTATTTATATGCAGGTAACAGGAATAACATTCAATACTATGTCATTAGCTGCTATTATTACCGTACTTGGTATGATAGTAGACAACTCAATAGTAGTATCCGAAAATATATTCAACTTCAAACAGGCAGGTTATAAGGGACTTGAAGCAACAAGACTTGCTGTAAGCGATGTTGTTATGCCTATGGTGGCTTCTACTCTTACAACAGTTGCGGCATTTTTCCCTATGCTTACAATAAGCGGTATGATGGGTAAAATATTAAACCTCTTCCCTAGAATAGTTATATTTACTCTTGTTGTTAGTATGCTTCAGGCTACTTTGCTTTTGCCTAACCAATTACAAGATAAAGAAGATAAATACAAATCTTATAAACCTAAAAAGAAAAGCAAATTCAAAAATCCTCTTGATTTTGACAAAGATGCTTTATTCGATAAAATGAAAATACCTTTTGGTGCAATATTAGAAAAATTAATTCATGTAAGATATATTGTAATAGGTGCTTTCGTAGCATTATTAATAGCTTCCATATTCTTGGCACAAAGCAGCTTTAAAAACTTCGTACTTATATATGACACAAGTGCTGATACTATAGTAATCAATATAGAAATGCCTACTGGTACTACTAAAGAAGCTACTACAAAAGAGATTGCAAAAATAGAAGATGTTGTTGCAAGTGTGGTAAAACCGGAAGAGCTTGTTGCTTTATACTCACTTGTAGGAAAGCAGGTTGACCAAGAGGTTGTATCTGAAGAAAAAGGAAGTTTGGCTGGTATTATGGTTTATTTAGTACCTGCTGCTGAAAGAAGCAGAACTGCCGATGAGCTTGTTGCTTTAATAAATGCTGAACTAGATAAAACAGATATAAGACAAACTGTTCCTGTTTTTAGTATGAATACAAAAGGAAGTATTGACCCTGGGGATCCTGTAGACATAAAAATAGTAGGAAACAATACTGAACTTGCTAAAAAAGCTAAAAATGAGATAAAAGAATTTTTAGCTACTGTACCGGGCGTTATCAACATTGATGATGATGATAAAGTTGGTAAAGAAGAATTAAGAGTGATGTTTGATTATGATAAAATAGCAGAACTTGGAGTTAATGTTGCTGCTGTTGCTAATGAAGTAAGAACTGCATATTATGGTACTGAAGCTACATATATACAGGAGCTTGAAAATAAATTAAATTTCAGAGTAGTATTTGATGATCCTTACACTTATGATGTTCAATACCTTACTAATCTTCTAATACCTAACACAAGCGGAAGGCTTATTTATCTTCATAACCTAGCAAATGTAGAAATTGCTGACGGACTTGCAACATTAAAGCACTATAACGGGCAGAGAACAATAACTATAACAGCAGGTATTGAATACGGAAAAAATACTTCTCAGCAGGTTATGGCGGCAGTAAGCGAAAGATTCAAAGATTTCAGCAGAGAATACAGAGGATTAAAATTAGAATTCGGCGGTGAAGCTAAAGAAACTATGAAAGCCATAAAACAATTAATATTCAGTTTTGCTATGGCATTTATATTTGTATACATTGTATTACTTTTACAGTTAAACAGATTCATACAGCCTATTATGATAATGATAATTATTCCATTTGGTTTAATTGGGGTATTATTAGGTTTTGCCATACACAGAATGCCTTTATCATTTATGGGGGTTGTAGGTATTATTGGTTTGGCGGGGGTTGTAGTAAACAATGGTATTATACTTGTTGACCTTATTAACAAAATCATAGATGAAGGTGTAGAAGGCGGTAAAAAGGGTGTTGCTAAAGCTATTGTTGACGGAGCTAAACAGCGTCTTCGTCCTGTATTCTTAACTACAGTTACTACTGTTGTTGGGCTTTTACCTACTGTATATGGTATAGGAGGAAGAGCTGACATTATTATTCCTATAGTTATGGCATTAGCTTACGGACTTTTATTTGCTTCGCTTCTTACACTCATATTCTTACCTTGTATGTTTATGATTATGTTTGACTTGAAATTAATAAAAATTCCTCCTACTAAAAATCCTTCAGAGGAGATTACTACTACTATAACTACTGCCTAACATTAATAAATAATTTATACTTAAAATAATTAATAAAGCTAATAGAAAATAAAAAACTTCTATTAGCTTTATTATTAATTTCATAATTAATTATTATAATAGTTGACAATTTTGCTATTTATAAATATTATTATTAATAAAAAATAAAAAACTGAAGCTGATTAAATTAAGGAGCTGTTATAAAATTATGGCTAAAACTATTAAATGCAAATCGTGTAAAACAGTTAATGATAAATACGCTAAACAATGCCGTTCATGCGGAACTTTACTTTATCCTGAAATTTCACATAAAAATGCTGAACTTATTACTATTATACTAGATGGAATATTTGCTTTTATATATTTATTTGGAATATATCTTTTTATAGTTAATTCCAATAATAATGAAACACCTAAATATATTACTATATTACCGGCACCAAATACATTGCCTTATTTTTTAATAATATTATTATTTTTAGCATTTGCTGCTAGTAAAATACTTTATATAGTGAATGTATTTGTACTTAAAAAAGATATAATATTTACTATTAGACGATTCAGTATGTTTATTGAAGCTATTATAATGTTTCCGATTCAAACAATACTTGCATTATATTTTTATGAACCGGCAACAAATCAGGATAAAATTAATAAAAAAATGGATTAATGTATGTCTTTAACTATATTAAAAAATATAAAAAGTGCATATAAATTTATTAATGATAATAAAAATAATTCTATAGCTTTAATCCCTACTATGGGAGCTTTGCATGAAGGACATGCTGCCTTAATAAAAAAAGCAAAAAAAGAATGTTCTATTGTAATTGTAAGTATATTTATTAATCCGCTTCAATTTATAAAGGTAGAAGATATAGAAAGATATCCTCAGGATTTGGATAAAGATAAAAAATTTTTGGAAGAATATCAGGTAAATGTTTTATTTCTGCCATCTGTTGAAGAGATGATTCCTGATGATTATGCCGCTCACATAAATATAGAAAACAGTAAATTCAATATAATTTCAAGACCTATATATTATAGAGGCATAGTTACAATAATGGCTAAGCTGTTTAATATAATATCTCCTACTCATGTGTATTTCACAGAATATGATTATTTGCAAGTGTTTATAATAAAAAAAATGATAAAGGATTTAAATTACAATATAGCATTAAAAACTATTCCTATAGTTAGAGATGAAAATATGCTTGCTTTAAGCAGTTTAAATACTCTATTAAGCGAGAGAGAAAAAGAAGAAGCTTCTATAATATATAAACTTCTTAGGGAGGCAAGAGAAGAGTTTAAAAAAGGCGGAACTAAATCATCGTATTTATTAGATATAATAAAAAACAATATAAAAACTCATAAAATGCTTAAGTTAGAGTATGTTTATATAGTAGATAAGGAAACTTTAATGAGCATGGAAACAGCATCAAAAAATTCAATAATACTTATATCAGCCTATTGCGGTGCCACTAGATTATTAGATAATATGCCTTTGAAATAATAAACAATATAGCATTAAACAATACATATATATTGAAATAAACAGTATATTATAATATAATATATCTAAAAAGAGGCTGACAAATATGTTTAACAAAGCTAAAGATAACATTAGTAATATAATAAATATTGTAAATATAATAGGAAAAGATAGGTTAATAGAAATTATCAAAATGATAAAAATAAAAGATATATCTAAGATAATTGATATAAATAACAATATAAAAGATAAAAAATATCTTGATTTATTAAAAAAAGTAGATAGAAATGATTTGGAAAAAATTATAAAAATAGTAAATATAGTCGGCGTTGATGATATACTTAAAATAATTAAAAATATAAAAAAATAATCAAAATAAATAATAATATATTTTATAAATAAAATTTGACTTTACAATATATTTATGTTATAATTACGCACCGTTACATTTTTAAGATTAAAACTACCAAATTTTTTAAAACGTTAAATCAAGGTGTGTATTTTATGGATAAAAAAACATTAAAAACAAAAAATAATACTTACGTTTTATCGCAAAAAGATATAAAGCAAAATTGGCTAATAATAGATGCCAAAGGTAAGTCATTAGGAAGAGTAGCAAGCAGAGCAGCTTATATGCTTAAAGGAAAACATAAAGTAGACTATGCCTACAACTTAGACAATGGTGATTATGTAATTATCATCAATGCCAAAGATATAGTTCTAACAGGCAATAAAAAGAAAGGAAAAATCCACTATAGACATACAGGTTATCCGGGCGGTATAAAATCTATAAGCTACGGCGAATTATTAGAAAAAAATCCTGAAAGAATGGTAAAAATAGCTGTAAAAGGTATGCTTTCTCATAATCCATTGGGAAGACTTCATCTTAAAAAATTAAAAGTATATGCTGGAAGTGAGCATCCGCATGAAGCTAATAAACCTACTGTAGTAAATATATAATTAGGAGATAAAAATGGCAGCTAAACAATTAACTATTTTTACTGGAAAAAGAAAAACAGCTAATGCAAGAGTTCGTATAACTTTAGGCAGCGGCAAAATTTTAATAAACGGAAAAAATTATGCTGAATACTTCTGCAATAGAGCAGCACTTCTTAAAGTAGTAGAAGATGCTTTGAAAGTAACAGGTAATTTTGGAAAATACGATGTATTTGCTAATGTTCATGGCGGCGGTGTTTCTGCTCAGGCTGATGCTGTGAGACATGGTATAGCTAAAGCTTTGGTAGGTGAAAGCCAAGATTTCAGAACTACTTTAAAAAGAAATGGATTTCTTACTAGAGATTCTCGTGTAGTTGAGCGTAAAAAATACGGAAGATCAGGTGCTAGAAAACGTTTCCAATTCTCAAAACGTTAAACTATCTTTTTATTGGGTTACTATTACTTAAAGGTTTGTATAATGACTGCTAAGAAGTTAAAAAAATTTAAAGATTTACTATTAGAAGAAAAGAGAAAAACTTTAGATGAATTATTGAGCGGAAATGAGACTTATGAAGCTCTTAAAGATGATTCTCATGGCGATATGGTAGATATAGCGTTTCAGGCTTATGAGAAACAAAATCTAATGAATTTCTCTCAAAAAGAAAAAGATAAGTTAGATATGCTTAACAATGCACTTAAGAGAATAGAAGACGGTACTTATGGTAAATGTATAGATTGTAAAGAAGAAATTAATGAGGAAAGATTAACTGCTTTGCCTTATACTTTAAGATGTGTAAACTGCATGTCTAAATATGAAGACAAAAAGCGTCGTGAAAAAATGTAATAATGTATGTTAAAGTTGTTTTCAATCTGCCTATAGATAAAATACTTACATACAAAAAACCAGATGAGATTAATGATAGCTTGGTAGGATGTAGAGTTGTAGCTCCTATTAAAGGAAAAAATAATAAGGGTATTGTTGTAGAAGAAGTTGAAACTATAGACGGTAACTATAAAATATATCCTATCAAAGCTAGAATTGATCTTGAACCTATATGTTCAGATAAAGAATTCAAATTAGCTAAATGGATGAGTAATTATTATCATTCATCTTTCGGAGAAGCCCTATTTGCGGCACTTCCTGTAGGTACACCCGCAAAAAAAGAGAAGAAAGCTAAACCAATACCGGCAAAACAAAAACCATATTTAAAACTCAATGATGAACAAGAAATTGTATTAAAAAAAATAAATGAAAGTATAGAATCCAATAGCCCAAAAACTTTTTTACTTCATGGTGTAACAGGAAGCGGAAAAACAGAAGTATATCTGCAGGCTATAAAAAAAGTTGTTGATATGGGAAAGCAGGCTATAGTTATACTTCCTGAAATATCGCTCACTCCTCAAACTATAAAAAGATTTGCTGAAAGATTTGAAGGTAAAATAGCAGTACTTCACAGTAAATTATCGCCTAATTCTAAATATAGATATTGGCAGATGATAAAAAAAGATGAAATAAAAATTGTTATAGGGGCAAGAAGTGCAATATTCTCCCCTACTCCAAATTTAGGTATAATTGTTATAGATGAAGAACATGAAACAAGCTATAAAGCTGGAGATACGCCAAGATACCATGCAAGACAGGTAGCTTTTTATAGAAAATCGCAGGAAAATGCTACATTACTTTTGGGAAGTGCTACTCCTTCTATAGAAAGTTTTTATTATGCTTCTATAGGAAAAATAGAACTTCTAAGCCTAAAGAAAAGAGCGGCTTCGGTTAATATGCCTGAAGTTAAAATATTAGATTTAAAAAAAGAAAAAAGAGCAGATGCTTTTCCTATGATTACACAAAAATTGGCGGAAGAAATAAACAGAAAATTAGAGAAAAAAGAACAGATAATACTATTTCTTAATCGTAAAGGATATGCTCCTGTTGTTGCTTGTTCATATTGTCAAAGAGTTTTAGAATGCCCTAATTGTTCTGTATCTCTTACTTATCATAAAAAGAAAAATGTTGTTATGTGTCATTACTGCGGATATACTCAATATTTAGATGAGCTTTGTGATGAATGTAAAATAGGACATTTTGAGCGTATAGGAAGCGGTACTGAAAAAGTAGAAGAACATTTAAATATACTTTTTCCAAATGCTGCGGTGGAGAGAATGGATCAGGATACTGTAGGAGGCACAAAAAACTATGAAAAAATATTCAAAAGATTTTCTGATGGTGAAATAGATATACTTGTAGGAACTCAGATGATAGCTAAAGGGCTTGATTTTCCTAATGTTACTTTAGTAGGGGTACTTTTAGCGGATATGTCTCTTCATATACCAGATTTTAGAAGTGCTGAGAGAACTTTTAATCTCATTACTCAAGTAGCAGGAAGAAGCGGCAGGGGAGAGAAAAACGGAATAGTATATATTCAAACTTATTCTCCTAATAACTATAGTATAGAATGTGCTAAAAATCATGATTATATATCTTTTTATAATAAAGAAATAGAAAATAGAAAAGCACCTTTAAATTATCCGCCGTTTTCAAGACTCATAAGATTAGTAATAAGAGGAATAGATGAAAAAAAAGTGGAAAATGATGCAAATAAAATAGCAGATATGCTTAGAATGGAAACTTATAATCATTCCGATAAAATAATAATTCTAGGAGCAACAGCATGTGCAATAAGTAAATTAAATAAATATTACAGATGGAATATTCTTATAAAAACACCTTCTCATTCTCTGCTAAAAAATTTCTTTAATAAACTAAATAATAGTTTTACAGCAAACAAAGGTAATTACATAGAAATAGATATAGACCCAATAAATATGCTTTAATAATTATTTACACATCAACATAAAATCTAATAGCATTTTTAATTCTTGCTTTTAACTCATTTTGACCTACAGGCTTTTTTACATAATCGCATGCACCTTTTTCAAGACCATTTACAACATCATCTTCATTGTATCTCTTTGTAATAATAATAATTAATGATATTCTTAAAGAAATTTCTTTTTTGATTTCATCTATTATATAAAAATAATCTTTATCATCTGATAAATTAATATCCATTAAGATTACATCAGGTGAAATCTTTTTTAACTCTTTTAAAGGCGATGCCAAATTAGATATGCATGTAACATCATAATCATCTTTAAGCCATTCAAGATAATTTTTTCTTGTAATTTCCATAGGCTCAATTATAGCAATCTTATATTTTGACTGTTTTCTTTTTAATTTAATTCTTTTCTCTTTATTGTTGAAAGCTAGAAAAGCCTTTAAATCGGCATAACGGATTTTATATCTCTTACCGGGGGTAACATCCGCTTTTAACCCATAGTGTCTAACCCAATAGTTAACAGTAGTTCTTGACACTCCAACTATTTTAGCTGCATCTATAGGCGACAGCATATCATCGTCATCGTATATTAACTCTTCAGTATTAATCATATAACCTCTCAAATTAAAAAATTAAAGAAAAATAAAAAATCTCCCATTGCACAATAAAGATAATACATAATGAAATTTTTGTCAAATAAAAATATTTAAATTATATTTAATATCAATATGTTTATATTTATTAATGCTATACAAGAACTACATTTTTTACAAAAAATATATTTTTTTTATTTTAATGTATAAAATGTAAATGCTTTTTTTACAATATTATTGTTTTTTATTTAATTATATATATAATAAGGTACTATAAGATAACTTTTATTCAAAGGAATAATATATGAAAAAAGCTGTACTTATAATGGCAGGAGGAATAGGAGAAAGATTATGGCCTCTAAGCAGAGAAAGCAAGCCTAAACAATTTTTAAATATTATAGAAAATAAATCTCTTATAGAACAAACAATAGACAGAGCATTAAAAATTACTAATGAAGAAAATATATTTATAATCACGGGCAAAAGATATAAAGATGTATTCAGCAAATATATGCCTTCTTTCAAAAATATAATATATGAACCAATGGGAAGAGATACAGCAGCAGCTATTGCATTAGGAGCTATTTATATAAAAGAGAAAATAGGAAATGCAATGATTGCCGTTATTCCGGCAGATCCTATAATAAAAAATGAGGATTTATTTATACAATCTATTGAAAATGCAATTGAAGTAAGTGAAAATACTAATGAAGTTGTGGTAGTAGGAATAAACCCAAACAGAGCAGAAACAGGATATGGATATATAAAAATAAAAGATAATATTAAAGATGATGTATATGATGTTGACAGATTCGTAGAAAAACCTAATTATGAAAATGCATGCAAATTTTTAGAGGACGGTAATTATCTATGGAACAGCGGAATGTTTATATGGTCTATAGATAATATCCTTAATTCAATAAAAGAATTAATGCCTGATACATACAATAAGACTCTAAAAACTTTAGAAGTTGAAAATGATAGTCAAAAGGAAGAAATATTCAAAACAATAAATAAAATATCTTTTGACTTTGGAATAATGGAAAAATTAAAAAATATTAAATGCATAAAATCAAGATTCTTTTGGGACGATCTGGGAGCTTTTTCATCACTTGGAAGAATACATAATAAAGATAATAATGATAATGTAATAATTGGAAATGTATATGCTAAAGAAGCAAAAGGA
This sequence comes from Brachyspira hampsonii, assembly GCF_002214805.1. NCBI lineage: Bacteria > Pseudomonadati > Spirochaetota > Spirochaetia > Brachyspirales > Brachyspiraceae > Brachyspira > Brachyspira hampsonii. The sequence continues at coordinate 1,241,266 of NZ_CP019914.1, forward strand.
AATATCATAATTAATGATGATAATGACACTTTTATAGCAATAAATGGGGTTGATAATTTAACTATAGTAAAATCTGACGGAGTTCTTTTAATTTATCCGAATAATAATGACTCAAAAATTAAAGATATATTAAAAGATATAAGGGAAAAAGATGAATTAAAAGATAAAAGAGATTTGCTTTAATATTTATTTTCTTTTGGAATATTTATTATTAAGCAAAGTTTCTTTATACATTTTATCCTTTGCTTCTTTGATTTTTTCTAATTGAGATTCTTTTTTCTCTTTTTCTTTTTTCTCTTTTTGATTGTCTTCTATGACTCTGCCGTTTATTAGAACATTTACAAATTCTATTTTTTCATTTTCGGTAATTTCATAAGGTATAGTTTTACCTTTTATTTCAACATTTTCAAATTTTAAAGATTTATAAAATACCATATTTCTAAAATCAGCATCTCCCTCTATAATAATATTTTCAAAACTAGATTCTCCCTGCAAACTTGCATTAAGCATACTGAAATTATTTTTAAAATGAATATGATTAAATGACAATTTATCAATTATATCCGAATTAGCAATAGAAAAATTACAGTCAGCTGTTATATTATCAATATCAATAGAATGCAAATTTGATAATGACATATTAAAATCAATATTTATCTTAGAGTTTTTTATGATGATTTCTTTATAAACATTAGACATTGTAATAAAAAGTCCGCTTTCAAAATTGCTGTCTGTAAAATCTAAGGAACCGAATAAATTAAAATTCCTCATTTGAAAAGGTCCGTAAAATAAAGAATTGGTAAAAAGCATATTAGAATTTTTTTCAATTTTCAAGCCCTCAAAATTAAATCCGTCATAACTAATCATATAAGAGAAATTATAGAACCCTCTATATATATCATCTCTTATTATTCTTCTGAAAAGTCCTTCAGGCTTATCATTGCTGTTATGATGTATAATGCATAAACCATCTTTATATTCTTCTCTAGGACAATTTTCCGTATTAGATATTTTTTGTTTACATATAGCCATAAAATAATTAAACCTAAATTAAAACATAAAACTCATGCCTATGTCATGAGAAATATTATCCTTACTAAAATTATCAAAACTAATAGCATAATCAAGTCTGAATAAGTTCAAATAAAGAGATAATCCCAAAGAAACACCTTTAGTACCTACCCCAAATCTAGCCAAAACACCGCTTGGAAGTTTCTGAGAAAGTCTTTTTTGTACAAAATCCGGAGCATCTAATATACTTTCAGGCAAATCATCATACCATGCAGTTTTTTGTTTAAATAATCCCAATTTATTAAAATCTATTATCATAGCTTCAAGTCCAATAGATAATTCATGACTTACAGAAGGCACTGATATTGTATATTGTCCTGATACTGCAAAACTTCCGTCGCTTTTAGCGTATGCTAAAGAAGCGGTTATATCAGTATCTGTTTTGGAAAATACATTATCATAAAATCCGAAATTCCTAATGCCAACACCAAGTTTAAAATTAGGAGTAAATAAAGACTGTATATATGACACATCAAAAAACATTCCAAAATTATTATCTTTTTCGCTATTATTAACTACACTTTTAATATTTGCACCTATAAAAGAACTTTCATTAATAGCATAAGCAGCACCAACATTTATTAAATAAAGTCCGTTATATATATCATTCTTTTTAACACCCAAACTATCATAAGAATAAACTTTATTTATTTCTCCAGCAAAACCAACCCCTACAGCATAAGAACCTCCTATATGAGCATAAGAAGCATTGAATATATAATCATTTTGAGGATTAGATGTAATAGTATAATTCAAATTGACACTGTCTCTAAGCACACCCATCAAAGACGAAGAGTTTTTAAATACGGCAGATGAATCATTACCTATTAAAAAATCTGCTCCCATCATACCCTTTGATCTTGTACTGCTGGTTTCTAAAACTGATAATGAATGCTTTGATGATAAATCAGCTGCAAAAAATACAGAATAATATATCAACAATATAATAAATACTTTTTTTACCATCTTTTATAATGTTCTCTTTTAATTTTTATAATAATCAAAATTATAACATAAAAAACATTAAATACAATTAAATCAAATTCAATTTATATATATCCATATCAAGTTCATTTTTTAACTTTTTAAAATCTTCCTCAATTACAGTATCATCATTCTTATATAAAGCAAAAAGCGAAGAACCAGAACCGCTCATAGTTACATTTCTTTTAATTATATGCTTTGCTTTATTTTTTATCTCTTTTATTCTTTTTTCCAAATTAAAAACATTATTCTCAAATACATTATATGTTTTTGAAACTATTTTTTCAAAATTAATATTTTTATTATCAAGCATATTCTTTATATAAAATAAATCTGATTTATTAAAATCATCATAAGTAAATTTTGAATAAGCTAATTTAGTAGATACATGTATATTCGGATATATTAAAATAATATTATATGGAAGTATAAAATCATAATTCTTTATTTTCTCACCAATACCTGAAACCCAAGCACAACCTCCCCTTATAAAAAAAGGAATATCAGCACCAAATGAAGAAAAAGATTCTATTAGTTCATCATTAATATTAACATTTAATTCGGATAAAAAAAACTTAATAATATTAGCAGCATCAGATGATCCTCCCCCAAGTCCTGCACCGGTAGGAATATTTTTTTCTATATGTATATTATAATTATTATTAAGATTCATATTGTTTTTAAAATGATTAAATATTTTTGTTACAATATTTTCTTCTTTATCATCTTCTAATGCAAACTTACCGCTTGTTGTAATATTATATTCATCAGACTTTTCAATTGTGATAATATCATATAAATTTACTGTATGAAATAAGGATTCTATAAAATGATATCCGTCTTTTCTTTTTGAAGTTATATCAAGAGAAATATTTATCTTGCATGGTGCTTTTATTGTAGGCATATATATTTTCCTTAAAATAAAACTTATTATTTTTATTGTAGTATATTTAATATTTTTTGCAAATAACTAAAAAATAAATATTTTATTTTATTAAAGGAAGTTTATCTATGGATTCTATTTTCCATTTATTTGAATTATTCACAAGTCTTATATAGTAGTATGTAGGTGAAAATTCAGTATTTCTTACAATATAATATCCGCTTGCGGAATTGACATTGTCTCCTATTGTATAATTTATAGTAACTGAATATTCCTTATTTGAAGAAGAAATCAATTTTTTTATAGAGTCGCTGTCATCTAATATGATATTTTTAATGTTTTCTATATTTTCTATATCAGAATTTTTTTCTATCCAATTTATATTATCATTTAATATCTCATTTTTCATATTATCATAAAATACAAATAAAGATTCTTTTCTAACACTGTCTAAATCTTCCAAGCATGATATTAATATAAATAATATAATAATTAATGTAATAAAAATTCTTTTCATTAAAAAATCCTATTTTCAAATATTAAGGAAATTGACAGTAATCAAATTCCATTTATTATTCAAATATATTGCTACAAATTCAATAGAGTTTTCAGATATCTTATTAAAAGAAGGATATTCAATCTGAGCCAGCATAACATCTTTATATTTTTTATAAGTTACACTAACATCATAATATCCTCCGTCTTTAGGCAAATAATTGCAAAGAGAATCATCATTATCTGAAAATATTCTTTGATATAAAGCACCCCTATTTTTTATAGATTCTATAATATTAGCAGGTGTAAGCTCATATACTAAAGTCATCTCATTCAAAGTATTAATTATATTTTCATCTAAACTTTGAAGAAAATTAGCAGTAAACTCTAATGTATCTCTATTTGCTATAAGTTTAGATATATATTTTTCATATTCATATATGGAGTATTCAGTACCATATTCTTTTTTACAGGAAGATGCAAAAATTATTAATATAATAGCTAAAATAAAAACATTCTTCATTTAAGTTTACCTCTCAAATACTGTACTAAAAATTCTGCAATATCATAAAGTGATAATACCACATGCACAACTTTACTCTCTATAGCACTTCTAGGCATACCATATACTGTGCAGCTTAATTTATCCTGAGCAATAGTTAAATTATTATCATTATATAATTTAGTCATACCGCTAGTGCCGTCATTTCCCATACCTGTCATTACAATAGCAATAGCTTTATCTTTTACAACCTCATCAATAGTGTTAAATAAATAATCCACGCATGGAGTATAAACAAATTTTTTATCAGGATCAGGATAAAATTTAATTCTCAATTTTCCCTTGCTGTCCATATATATTCCCATATTTTTATCACCGGGAGAGATATATACAATAGACGGAAGTATCTCTTCATCTACCTGAGCCTCTTTAATTTTAATATTAGATATATCCTGCAAACTAGAAATAAGAGAAGTTGAAAATTCTTTAGGTATATGCTGCGATATTAATATGGGCAGAGGAAAATCTTTAGGCAAACTTGGAAGCATTATTCTAAGTGCCCTAGGACCTCCCGTAGATATTCCTATTGCCACTAAAAGAGGAGCTTTAAAAGGTTTTCTAAAAGATATACTTAAAGCTGTTGCAACTTGCTTTTGATTATACGGTATTATTTTGACATTATCATCAAATTTATCCATATATGTTTTTTCATTATCTTCAATTTCAACGGCTTCTTTTGCATTGCTATTAAAAATAACGGAATTATAATCAAAAGCTGAATCAGAACTTACAGTATTATTTCTTGTATTTTCCAAGATTACACTGAGTATATTCTCCCTAATGAAATCTGCTGTCATATTTCTAGGCTTATATATTATATCGAAAGCTCCTAAATCCAAAGCTCTGGATGATAAATCCTTATTCTGTGCCAAAGAACTCATAATCAAAATATTAGTTTGTATATTCTCTTTTTTCAGCAGCTTCAATAATTCTATTCCGCCCATTAGCGGTAAATCTATATTCATAACAACAAAATCAGGCTTTATTGATACTATAGATTTATATGCATCTATACCATTATTCACAACACTTACAACTTCTATTCTATAATGATTGGCTAATACATTATTTAATAATGCACTAACCGTTTTAGAATCCTCAGCTATAAGTATTCTGATAGCCCCCAACATATATAAATCTTAATCCCCTTCTATTAAAAAATTATTGCTTTTTTGTATCCTTGCTGCTAAACCTTTCATCATTTTCTTCTATGATTTTAGTTAAAGCTGAAGATATTTCTGATGTATATTTATCTTTTTCAAATATACTGTAGCTTTCTAAATTATTTATTATATCAGCCATATCTTTAGAATAATTTACAGCACTATCAGAAAATAGATCTATTTTTTTATTGCTAATATCTTTTTTATTTTCTTTATTTTGATGTTCTATAACATCATTTCTATTAATATTTTTATTGTTATCTAATTTATTAGAATATTTTTTTTCTTCTGCAGCATCAGGTTTATGAACTTTATTTTTACTGCTTACAATATCATCTAAATCATCTAAACTAGGTAAATCATAACTATTATCATTATTAATATATTCATCAACTTTCTTAGCAGAAGGAATAACAGCAAATACAGACTCATCTTCAACAGACTTTTTCAAAAAGAAACGGTTTTTAATAATTTCTTTTAATTCCATTAGAGTTTTTGCTGTAGCTGATAACACAAACAAAATAATAGATATAATACAAAGATATACAAACCATTCACCGAATCTAGTATATATAGTAATTTTGTCATTAAGAGCTACATTAGCAATCATATAATCTGGTTTCCAAAAAGGAAGCGTTGAAATTATTTTACCTGTACTTGATATATGTCCTGTAACTCCTGAATTACCATTATGAACAATATCTCTTCTGTTTTCTATAGCCCTAAACACAGACATATAAAAATGCTGAAGTAAAGACTCATCGCTATAAGACCAAGCATCTTCTGTAATAACAGCTAAAGTCTGAGCTCCATCATATACAAACCTTCTTACAAAATTACCAAAAGCACTCTCAAAACATATAACTCCGGAAAAAGTATAGCCATTAGGATGATTAAATACTGTAAGGCTTTTACCTCTATCCCATCTGTTAGCACCAGCCTTATCAAATTGAGAATACATAAAATTAATTATATTTTTAAAAGGGAAAGTATTAAGTAAAAACTCATTATCTTGAAAAGGATATGATTCCCCGCCGGGTACAAGTTTAATTTTAGAATACTCCCCTATTACATTACCTTTATCATTAATAAATTCCATACCATTATAATATTTATACGGATTATATGCATCTTCATTAGTATACTCTTTTATTATTGTTGTACCTAACAGATGATAGGTTTGAGTATATCTAATCATATCATAAAGTATATATGTATTGTATACTCCGGGATGCATAGAATTAGAAGCCAAGCCATAACTAAACATATCCCTATATTCGTTTATATAAAAACCATAAGAATCCAAAGTAACAGATTCAGGATACACTATTAAAGACGGCTTTGAAAGGGATGCATCTCTGGCAAGATTAGCTATTCTTTTTACAGAGATTGTACCATTTTGCGTAACACCGTCCGGTTTTTCTTCACTTTTAAATTTTTCAGGTTTTAATAAAAATTTTTCTGCAAAGCCTTGTATTCCTTTAGAATTTTTATGATAAGGCTCTCCTGTATATATATTATTCCAATAAATATTAGGGTCAAAAGATTTCTGTATTAATGCTATTCTAGTTTTGGGCTGCAAAACTCTATTAGATTCTTCAAGATTCATTTTTATAGTGCCATAAGCAATAATAAATAAGAATGAAACTGCAAATATCAAACCCGGAATATACGGTTTTTTATATTTATGTTTTCCTTTTATATCTTTCTCCGCTACAAAAAGCAAATAATGTGCTATTACCGAATTTGAAAAATAAATAAAAAAACTAATACCAAGAACACCAAATATATCTGCCGCCTGAATAAACAACAAGAAATTCCATTGAGAATATCCTATAATTCCCCAAGGAAATCCAAGATATCCTACATTTCTCATATATTCCATAAATGTAAATACAGCCGGTATAATAATAAATCGAAAATCCGGTAATTTCTTAGAAAGAAATCCGCTTAATAGCATAGCCGGAAAATAGAATAAAAATGTTATCAAAAATAATATAGTAAATAAAGTTAAAAAAGAGACTACGGCTTCCGTTTCTTTTAACATAAAAGCTGTAATCCACATTAAAAGAAGACCGAAAAAAATCAATACAAATAAAAAAGCCGATATTATATAATATCTAATTTTATCCGCTTTAAATATTATAATATTAAGCGGAACTAAAGCAATAAAAGACATAGGAAATAAATTAAGCGGGGGAAACGCCAAAAATAGGAGTATAGCACTAATAATACTTAATATAATTACACCAATTATGTATGAGTTACTCTTCGACACTTAACAAATCCTATATTTTTTATACAATACTATTCCAACAAAATAATAAACATCAGATGTTTATAAATTATATTAATACCGTTTTATTAATTACCTTCTTTTTTCTTTAAAACTTCTTTGATTTCGTTTACAAATTTTTTATCTTGGAAACCTATATGCTCCAAAAGCCAATCTTTTAAGAATTTAATAAACTTATTTGCTACAAAAGGCTGACCTTCCTCATATTTTCTAATCTGATCAACTATTTCCAAATAAAAACTTTTATGCATAGCTTTGTGATTCTCAGCATCTGAATAATTAATCAAATCCATTATTTTTTCTTCTGTTTTGAAGTGATACTGAGTATAGTCTATACATTTTTTTATAGCTTTAATAAAAGCTTCATTAGTATTGGCATTATTATCAACAGTTGCAAGATAAAGCTCATTAACAATATTAACAAGTTCTTTATGCTGACTGTCTATAAGTTTATGCCTTGTTTCATATAGAGGCACCCATTTAATAAATACGGTACTTTCTTGTTCATTATTATTATCCATTTGTAAACTCCATTTTTTAATTATATTTACTATATTATAAAAAATAATAAAAAAATCTACTATTAAAATAAAAAAAACACTACAATATATATCTGCTTATATCTCTATTATCTTCGATATCTTTCATAGCATCTTTTATATTATCGGCATTAATTTTTATAAATTCACCCTTATGTTCATCAGCACTGAAAGAAATCTCCTCAAAAACTTTTTCCATAATAGTATAAAGTCTTCTAGCACCTATATTTTCAACATTGGTATTTATATTATATGCTATATCGGCTATTGCTGATAAAGCTTCTTCCTCAAATTCTATTGTTACACCTTCAGTTTTTAATAATTCCTGATATTGTTTTGTTATGGCATTCTTAGGATTTACAAGTATATCCTTAAAATCATCTTTTGATAAAGCCTTTAACTCAACTCTTATAGGAAATCGGCCTTGAAGTTCCGGTATCAAATCGGAAGGTTTATTTATATGGAAAGCACCTGCTGCTATAAATAGTATATGATCAGTTTTTACAGGACCATATCTTGTATTAACTGTAGTACCTTCTACTATAGGAAGCAAATCTCTTTGAACTCCATGACGAGCAACATCGGCACTATCTGTTTTATTGCCGCTTGCAATTTTATCTATCTCATCTAAAAATATTATACCCATATTTTCTGTAAGATTTAAAGCATCGGATGTAATTTTATCCATATCTATAAGAGATTCTGAAGCCTCATTAATTAAATATTTCTTAGCCTCTTTAACTCTCAAACGTTTATGTTTTTTATTTGAAGGCATAATACTTCCAACCATAGACTGAATCATATCGCTTTCTTCAAATCCCATACCCGGAATTATACCAAACATCCTATTATTCCCTGATGATATTTTTATTTCAACATAACTTTCATCAAAATCACCATTAGCTATACGCTTTTTTATCTGTTCTCTGGCATTTTTCTTTTTTTCTGCCTCTTCTTCAGATATCTTTTCATCATTTTCTTTTTTTACAGAGGGAAGAAGTAATTTAGCTAATTTATCTAATGCTATTTCTGTAGCCTCTTTCTCTACTTCTTTCATCATGGCTGTTTTTAAATCGAATATGGCAACATTAACTAAATCCCTTACCATACTTTCAACATCTCTTCCTACATAACCAACTTCAGTATATTTTGTAGCCTCAACCTTAATAAAAGGAGCATTTACTAATTTAGCAAGTCTTCTGGCTATTTCAGTTTTACCAACCCCTGTAGGTCCTATAAGAATTATATTTTTAGGAGCAACCTCATCTTTTAAATCTTCAGGCAAATGTCTTCTTCTATATCTATTTCTCAAAGCTATAGCAACGGAGCGTTTAGCCTCTGTCTGTCCTATTATATATTGATCTAAAGCATCTACTATTTTTCTAGGTGTAAGTTCGCTTTCTAATTTCGCATCAAATGACATATTTATTCTATTACCTCCAAAGAAATATTACTATTAGTGTATATACATATTTTAGAAGCTATTTCAAGTGATTTTCTAGCTATTTCTTTAGCAGAAAGATCTGTATTTTCACTTAATGCCATAGCAGCCGCCTTAGCATACTGACCGCCGCTTCCAATAGCTAATATGTTATTTTCACTTTCTATAACATCGCCGTTACCTGAAAGTAAAAGCATCTTATCTTTGCTTGCTACTATGATTAAAGCCTGCAAATTTCTAAGCATCTTATCAGTTCTCCATTCACGGGCAAGCTCAACTGCTGCTCTGGTTAAATCACCTGAAAATTCCTGAAGTCTTTTTTCAAATTTCTCAAATAATGTAAATGCATCGGCAGTAGATCCGGCAAAACCAGATATAACTTTGCCGCCATATAATTTTCTTAATTTAACTGCATTAGGCTTCATCACGGTTTCACCCAATGTAACCTGTCCGTCTCCAGCTATTGCCGTAACTCCGTCTCTGCATACTGCACATATTGTAGTGCCTTTAAACATATTCTTAATTCCTCTCAATTAATATATTATCTTATATTGTATTATATATTTATTTCTATTGCAAATTTTATTATACTATTTTTAATATTATTTGCAAACAAAATAAAATACATAATAATATTATTATAACTTTATAAAAATATCATTCTATTAAAAAAATATATACTTTAATTTCATAAAATAATAAATAAAGGCTTGAAATTTATGAAAATTCCAAGCCTTAAAAATCACAATTATAATAAAATTAAATTACCACCATTTTTTATCCAAATTAGGCTTTTTATTGTATTCAGGAAGTATTAATTCCTGACCATTATTATCTGTATTATCTTGATTGTTATCAGCAGGTATATAAGCAGCACCTCTTAAATAATTAGCTATATTATTATAACCATTATCTGAAGCTAAATCTGCAGCTGTATATCCGTCGCTGTCTTTTAATGTCTTATCAGCATAGCATTTTTCTACTAATGACATAACACTGTCCATATTGCCATAAGCAGCAGCATAATGTAAAGCTGTATCATTATTAGAATCTTTTATATTAACATCTGCCTTTCCGTCCTGAACTAATGATACTAAAGCATCAACATTATTTTCTAAAGCAGCATAATGTATAGGATACATATTTTCATTATTTGCCATATTAACACTTGATTTATCAGCATTAACTATATTTTTTATAACATCAGAAGATGCATACATAGCAGCATAATGCAAAGCTGTATTTCCATCAGAATTTTGTATTTTTGTATCAGCATTATATTTTAAAAGCACATTAACTGTAGAATGTTTATTTTTCATAGCAGCCCAATGTAATGGTGTATCATTTCCATTATTATCTGTTTCATTAACCAATGTTTTATCTTTTTCCAATAATAATATAACAGCATCATCATTTCCATTTGCTGAAGCCACATGTATAGGCATAGCACCGTCTATATCATCTCTAGCTCTTATATCGCATCCTGCTTCTATTAAAGTATAAACTATATCAGGATTACCTACATAAGAAGCAACTATTAAAGGAGTAGCTCCTCCCAAATACCAATTATCCAAAGTAGCTTTATAAGGAAGTTTTGCTTCTTTATTTATATCTTTATAATTAAGTAAGGCTTCAACTGTATCTAAATTATTATTAATAACCGCTAAATGTAAAGGAGTATATCCGTTTTCATCGGCAAAATTAGGATTAACGTCCTCTTTCATTAAAGTATTTAAAGCTATTATATCATTATTTTTAACAGCAACTAAAAGTTCTAACTGCTTAACATCTAAATCAACAGCATTTACAGTATCATCAACATATACTTCTTCAGTTTCTTCTTCTACTACAACATCATTTTGTGCATATTCTTCATTTTCTTCTGCGGCTTCTTCTTCTGTTTCTGTATTCACAGCTTCTTCTGTATTATTATTTTCATCTGCCGTATTATTGTCAGCCACAACAGTTTCATCTCCGCCCAAATTATCTTCAGGATTACCTTCTCTTACTATATTATCATTTCCTGATAAATAATTCTTAACATCATCGCCTTTAGCATAATATACAGGCTCATTTCCGTCTTTTGTTTTGCTCATTTTGTCAGCACCTAAATTAACAAGAGTCTGTACTGTTTGAAGAGAAGAGAAAGCAGCAGCATAATGTAAAGGTGTCCATCCGTCTGCATCTTTAGATTCTATATCTGCCCCATTTTCCATTAATAATTTAATAGTTTCAGGCTTATCTTTCATAGCAGCCCAATGTAATGGAGTATTTCCTCTATTATCTACATCATTTATAGTAGAAGAATCTTTAGCGAGAAGCATCATTATTACATCATTATTACCATTAGCAGAAGCCATATGTATAGCCATACTGCCGTCTACATTATCTCTAGCCTTAATATCAGCATTATTCTCAAGCAAAGCCGAAACTATATTAGTGTCTCCAATATATGAAGCCAATATCAATGGCGTAGCACCTCCTAGATACCAGCCGTCTATACTTACTTTCATATCTAATTTAGAATTAATATCTATATTTTTATTTTTCAAAAGAACATTTACAGTATTTAAATCTTTATTATAAACTGCTCTGTGTAAAGGAGTATACCCTTCAATATCTAGTACATTTACATCTATATCTGCAGAGTTATTCAATATATTTGATACATTATCTGAATTTTTTTCATTAATTGCATTAAATAAATTAGTTTCATTTGCAGTTAATGCGAATATAGAATAACTAAAAGTCAATAGTATAACTAAAAATCTAATATGTCTCACCTTTAATACTCCAATCTCAAAATAAATAATATTCATAGTATATTAGATAATAAATAAATATCAAGTATAATAAAAAAATTATATTTAAAAAATTTTATTAAAAAAATGAAAATATTTTTGCAGTATTTTTATTTTTATATTGTATTATGAATTAAAATCATTATAATGTTATTTCAATAAAAAATATCATATATACTAATATATAAGGAAAAGAATATGCAAAGTTTTATATATAATAATCCGACAAAAGTAATATTTGGAAAAGACACAGAAAATACTGTAGGAAATGAAATAAAAAATCTAGGATGCAAAAAAGTATTAGTAGTTTATGGTACAAAAAGCGTAAAAGAAAGCGGACTATTAGAAAAAATAGAAAACATATTAAAAAACTCTAATATAGAATATGAATTATTCGGAAATGTGAGAGCTAATCCAACACTTTCTCATGCAAGAGAGGGCGTAAAAAAAGCAATAGATTTTGATGCAGATTTTATACTTGCAGTAGGAGGCGGAAGCGTTATAGATACAGCCAAAGCAATAGCACATGGGGCATCTAATCCTAATATTGATATATGGGAGTTTTGGACTAGAATAAAAACTTTAGAAAAAAGTCTTCCTATAGGATGCATACTTACAATATCAGCGGCAGGAAGTGAAACTAGTAATTCTGCTGTACTTACTAATGAAGAAACTCTCGATAAAAGAGGTTTTCCTACAGAATTTAATCGTCCTAAATTTGCTATAATGAATCCATGCCTCACTTTTACTTTACCATATTATCAAGTAGCATGCGGAATATCTGACATGCTTATGCATACATTCGACAGATATTTCGGAGACAGTGAAGACTCAGCAAATGGAGACAATAATCAAACAACAGATGCTATAGCCGAAGCAGTTTTAAGAACTATATTTAAAAACGGATTAATAGCTATGAAAGACAAAACTAATTATGACGCTATGAGCGAGCTTATGTGGTGCGGAAGTTTATCTCATAATACTTTAACAGGTTTAGGGCTTACTTTTGATTTTATAGTTCATAAATTCGGTCATGAATTAAGTGCAAAGTTTGATGTAGCCCATGGGGCAAGTCTTTCTGTTATGTGGGGACACTGGGCTAAATACTGCTTAAAAGATAAAAGACAAAGATTCATTCAATACTCAAAAAATGTTTGGAATATTGATGATGATACAGGATTTAAAGGTATAGAAAAAACTATAGATTATTTTAAACAAATAAACATGCCTACTAACTTTACAGAATTAGGTATTGGAGTGCAAAGCGAAGAAGTTTTACAAGATTTAACAAAAAGATGTATAAAAGATGGAAAATTAGAGTTTAAACATTTTAGAGCTTTAAATAAAGAAGATGTTTATAATATTTTCAAAATGGCTAATGTTTAATGTTTTATAACTGATTTTTTTATTAATGGTCAATTTAATTATTATACAATAAATACATTAATAATTAAATTGACTTTAACTGATATTTCAATCTAAATTAAAACATTTGAAGATAAATATATATTTTTAAGTATATCAACTCTATTACAATACTTAGACATTCCAACCATATACAGTTTCTTTTTTGTCCTTGATACAGCAATATTAAGTCTCTTTATATTAGAAAAAAATCTTGCAGATCCTGTATTTCTAACAACACTAAAATAAACTATATCAGCCTCTTTACCCTGAAAAGCATCTATTGTATCTATTTCTATATTTAAATGCTTTAATTTTTCATTACTGCTAATAATATTTTTTAATTCCCTTTTTTGTTTCTTATATGGAGTTATAACTGCTATAGTTGTACCAGCATCAATATTCAAATTTTCAATACTATTATTTATTAACTCAACTTCTATAGGATTATATAATTCTCCTCCATAATTAATTGGAAATTTTTTATCAGTATTATAATCAAGCCAATATATACTTTCATCATCACTGTATTTTGTACCATTTTTCAATTCATTATTATAGAAAAATTTACTTACAATATCTCCTATTTTTGACTCCATTCTGTACTGAGTATCAAGCATTCCAAACATTGTTTCATTATCAACATTTTTAAATAATCTATCAACTAGAGAATTTTCTATTAATTCTTCCTGCAGCTTTGTATCTATTTCATTCATAGTTTCTATTTCATCTTTACAAAATACAGGCGGAAGCTGATTAGGATCTCCAACCAATATCAATTTTCTAGACAAAGAAGCGGGTATTAAAATCTCAGGCAATGTATTTTTTGATACCTCATCTATAATTATCAAATCATAAACATCATCTAATTCATCTAATTTAAATCTAGCCATTTGATTGCATGTTATTCCTATAATATTAGCATTCTCGCATATATATTTATCATACTTCTTATTTTTCATAATATGCTCTTCAAATTCATTAAACAATTTACTTGTAAAACTCTCATCATAAATATTTTCCAATTTTTCCTTCCAAGAATCTATATAATTTTTATAGCATATATTTAAATTTTTATATTTATTTTTAAACTCCTCATACCTCATAATAGAACAGTTAATATTTCTATTCTCTATTTCAGTATTAAGTCTTTCTATAGCATTATCTACAGCAATATGAGTTTCAGAACATACAGCTATTTTTGCTTTATAATTATGCTTTATAGTCTGCAAAATAATTTCTACAATAGCAGTAGTTTTTCCTGTGCCGGGAGGGCCCATCAAACAAAATAATTCTTTACTATTAACAGCTTTCTCTATTACATTAAATACATTGCTATTGTTTTGATATATTTCTTGTATTGGATATAGATTTCTTATTTTTTTGTTACTTTGTATATTATCTGAAATATTTTCATAATTATTTTTTATTGTATTAAACAAATCTACAGACAGAACAATTCCTGAATTAATATTTTTTATAGTTTCTAATTGCCTTAAATATTTGATATATTCACCATTTTCTTTTTGACCTTCATATCTTTTTAACAATTCAGATAAATAATTTTCCCATTTATTTAAATATTCAAAAAATTTCATTATTACTACTCCTTAAATTATTATGCTTTATTTTCTACAGATTTATAGACTTAAAATCCAATGCCTTCAATATTTTCTTATCTGATAAATTGTTTTTAAATATATTTTTTATGTCCTCCATTTCAGTGCCGCTCAAATCTATATTATTTTCCAATTTTATATAATAATACTCTCCGTCAAAATTTTTATTTAAATAAAAACCTTTTCCATTTGGAGTTTCTCTTATACAAATTAAATGTACATTCATAAGTTTAGATAAACATTTGATAACTGTATCTTTATAGAAGATATTAAGAACATTATTAAATAACTCTCGCGGATTATTAATACCATTCATAATAGCAAATATTATTATTCTATTAATGCCTGTTAAATATCGCTTTCTTATTTTTATTTTATATTCCATAAAATCCTCCTTAGTATTTTTACTTATTTATTGCTTCTTTATTACTAATTAAATCTGGTATAAATATATTAGAATCTTTATCTTTTTCATTGATTATGACTAAATATCCTCCATTCTTACACTTAACTATTTTTTTAAAACAGCTATTATATAAATCTGATATAGCATTTCTTCTATTTTGCATTAATAAATAAAAAGTCTTTTTATAATACTTAATTTTTTTATCTATACTTAAATATTCTGCATTAATACTATTATAATTCTTACGGGCAATATTATTTCTTTGTATAGGATTATCCCAATCAGAATAATGTTCACGGCTTTCTTTTATTGATTTGATTTTATTTGCCGTACTTCTTACTTCTAATAATAAAGATCCATTTATTTCCATTTCTTCTATCTTATTAATAAGCATATTATAGCTTGGAAATACATCTTCCATATTAAATCTTTTATTAATAATCTCTAAATAATCTTTATACAATTTATAATAACCCTCTAAATATTTAAAAATAGTTTCTCTCAATTTTTCTATCTTTGCATCAATATCTTTCACTTTATCATAAAGAACATGAATCTTTTTATCTAACATTTTTATATATTCTCTAAGTTTATTAATCTTCCTATAGTTTTTTAAATCCTTTTCGCATAAATCAATTAACAAATCAATATTATAATAACTTCCTCTTAAATCTCTAAGTTCATCTATAGTTTTAACATTTGTACCATTAGCTTCATTAAACCATTTTAATCTTGCATCCTTTCTTCTTGAAAGAGATAATACTTTTATAACCTTGTAACATTCTTCTCTTCTTCTTTTGAAAAAATTTATTTCTGTTCTATAATAATTCTTCTTATAGTTAAATATCTTTATTTGTGAATTATAATCTATTATGATAAATAACAAGTCATAAGATTTTCTTATTATCTCAGCTACTTCATATAATTCTTCCATCACTATTATTTTAAAATTTGCTTCTGCTTCGTTTCTAATACCATTAAGAAAATTTACTATTTCATTTAATTTAGCATTATACATTTCTTTAGCATCATAAATATCCTTAAATGCAAGTTCTCTATATGCATTTACATCATCTATCTTTCTTTTAATTTTTTCTCTTTTTTTATCTAAACTATAGCTGCAAATCTTATTAAAAATAAAGTCCAAAAACATAAATAATACTCCTTATAAAATATTAGTCTAATAATCCGTATTCCAATAATAAATTGTATAGCTCATCATCATCGCTTTTAAAATTCTTAAGCCACTCATCAGATACTAAATAAGCTATAGCATCTATTATCATTTCCCTATTTTCTATATCAGAGTCTTTAAGCATATTAGTAAGATTTTCTACTTCTTTGAAAAACAATTCATCTTTCTGTATATCTGATGCTAATTTGCTGTTTTTTTCATCTATTTTATGTATTTCATTAAAATATTTTTTCTCTCTTAATGCATATATAGTTCTCTTTTGATTCAAATAATCCATTAACTGATTGCTCAAATCAATTCTGTCATCATCAAACATTGTGTTAATACTGCTGTAGAATGTTTCTTCTATATTTGCTTTTGCCTCATAATATTTCTGCTGCATATCTGCCAATACTCTTCTTTTTCCTTCATCTATATTCTCATATTCTCTGTCTAACATACTAGATATTCTATTCAATTCAGATTTGCGTGCAGAGTATTCTGATATTTGAGCAAAAACTCCGCCGAATGGAATTAAACTCTTGAAACTAAACTCCCAATCTCTTTGAGTACCAACACCTTCTACTAAAGCATATAGATTACGGTCTTTAGCAAAAGTCTGATAGGCTGCTTCTATATCTCTTCTTGCTATTTCCAATCCTGCCTCACTGTCTTTTGATATAAGATAAGATACAGTAATTCCAACAGCTAAACCTCCTACAACAGATCCTGCTATACTTGCAAAAGCTCCCAATGAAGCTGCTGCTGCTGCCCCCATAGACATATTAGAAGCGATAACCCCAGCTAATGCACTTCCGCCTAAAGAACCTGCATAAGCACCTAATGAAGTTGATGTTATAGAAACAAAATTCTGAGATACCTCTCCCATTAACTCAACAGTATCTATTTTACCTGTAATAAATCTATACATACTTTTTAATGTATCTATTGTCATTACAGCCATACCGCCTGCAATATTAGCTTTTCCAAGTAATGAAGAACCAACTCTATTACCCAAATAAGTAAAAGTAACCCCTAATGCACTTTTTGCAGCCCCATCAGTAGTAGCAGTAAGAACTTTATATGCTGATTCTATAAACTCATCTTCTGTTAAATTGCATCCATTTGATAAAAACTTTACAAACTCTCCGACAAATGCACTTCCGCCTGAAAATAATGCACCGCATAATGCTGCTTTAGGAAGCTGATTCAAATACTGTGCTTTAAATTTAGCATCTTTATTTTTTACTTCTATTCTTTCTCCATTTTCTAATCTTCTTGTAAGCTCTTCACTTTCATTTCTATTTAACTTTTCACTATTAACTTTACCATCTTTGCTTGATAATCTGTCGTATGTATTTTCTGCTGTATGCTTATAATCTTTTGTATCAGTATTTTGTTTTTTAGAAGCTATTGCTCTTACTTCATCTACATTTTCTTCAGGAACTATCTTTTTATTTGAACCATCTTCTCCTGAATATCTTTTTTTAGAAATTTCTTCTGTATTAACTTTTGCATTTTCATTATCTTTTACTTGATATTTTGTCTCTGTATTACCATCTCTGACTATAATATCTGCTTCCGGATCTCCCGGTTTAGTTAATCTTGCTTCTGTTTTATATTCTCTGCATTGTTCAGCTGCATTTACATTATATGATTCAGTTAACTTAACCTCATCTATAAATCCTATACGCTTTTTTGGATCCATATTTATTTTTGAATCTGAAACCTTTTTTAAAGCCTCAGGATAATTATTCATAGCTTTACTTAAATTATTACGATGATCCTGATATTTTACACTTCTTCCCAATCCAATAGAATCCGCCATATTACCGGAAATATCTTTATGTATGGTACTATCTTTTATAATGCCATTGCTTAAATTACTGTCAATATCAAACTTTTTTATTTTAGTATCTTTATTTACAAATACATTATTATATTTTGCATTATTCTTTCTATTTTTATGATTTCTGCCTTTATAGTTATTATTTTGTCCATAGTTATTATTATCTTGATTATACATATATTACTCCTTTAACATATTGCTTAAACCATGCTGTATTTTAGAAAAACTCTAAAATACAGACTGCAAATAACTAAAAAAATATTAACTAATTATTTGATAGTACCCTCCTAACAATTTCATTAACCAAAATTTGCTAATTATTTCATATCATCTTTAATGCAATCATACTCTTTTGATATAGCACTAATGCCCGAAAATACTGCTCCGTATAATGCTGCTTTAGGAAGCTGATTCAAATACTGTGCTTTAAATTGAGCATCTTTATTTTCAACTTCTAGTTTTTCACCATTTTTTAATCTTCTTGTAAGCTCTTCATTCTCATTTAACTTTTTACTATTAACCTTACCGTCTTTACTTGATAATCTATCCGATGTGTTTTCAGATGTATGCTTATAATCTTTTGTATCAGTATTTTGCTATTTAGAAGCTATAGATTTTACTTCCTCTACACTTTCTTCAGGAACTATCTTTTTGTTAAAACCATCATTATATAAATATCTTGTTTCAGAAATTGCCTTAGTATTGCGTTTTGCATTTTTATTATCATCTTTGACTATGACCGATACTTTGCTTGATTTTTTCTCATACTCTTTAATTTGAATATCTGCTTCTAAGTCTTTTGATTCAGATAAATAATCTAATTCCAAGCCCCAACAGCAACTACATAAATAAGTATTTTTATCTAAATTTTTTTCAAGATTTTTAAGATGCTCATTCATAACCTTATTTAAATTAGCAAGATGCTCACTGTATTTAACTTTTCTTGCTGAATTAATAGAACCATTATTAGAAATATTATTATTTAAATTATTGTTTGACATTTTTATTTTCCTCCTATTATTTTTTGAAATGCCTTTATTATTATTTTTTTTATAATTATTATTTTGGCTGTACATATATTACTCCTTTAACATATTGCTTAAACCATGCTGTATTTTAGAAAAACTATAAAATACAGCATGCAAATAACTAAAAAATATTAACTAATTATTTGATAGTATCCTCCTTTTTTATTTACCATAAATATAATTACATCTAAAACTTTTTGATAATTTTAGTAATTATTTTTACTGCAATGATAGGTAATAAAGTACGAATAATAGTTCCAAACATATTAACCTCCTAATTAAACATTTTCTTTGTTGCTAAAATATTCTACTAATATTTCTGCAGCAGCTTTTACAATCTTCAATACTAAAATTATATTTTTATCCATAAAAACTCCTTTTTATATAGATATTAAAAATACAATATTCTTCATCAATAATTATGAAAACAACTTAGTATGATAGTCAAGTTTCCAAGGGCGGTAACTACTTTTCTTTTTTAATTTTTTAAAATGATTTTTCTTGATATTCTTATTCACTCTAATTATTTGAGCAATACTATTATCATAAGTTAATAGACTACTCACTATATAATGAACAGTGTTTAGATTACTTTTATTAGAAAAAAAGTTAATAGGCATATTTAGCTCCTTTTAAGTTTTATAAAAAATATCATTAAAAAAATTAAATTGTAAATACTGTTTCTTCCTAAGCTAGAAGAGACAAACTCGTAAAAAATTGATATTTTCAAACTTTAGCAGTAGCTAAATATCTTTATCTTATAAGCCAATAATAGCATATTTACAAAATATGTCAAGTATTATATTAAAAAATTATTAAAAAAAACTATAAAAAAATTATTTTTAATAAAATAACTATATTTATAATGTAAAAGAGCTATACTGTATATTAAATACATAATTATACAGCAGTAATAATAATAAAATTTTAAAGGATTAAAACTGTAATGAATAATTTTTTATTAGATATACTTAACCCCTTAAAGTTTAAATTATTATTTTATATAAAAAGTTGTAAAACAAACAGAAATTAAATAATTACATTTAATTTCAAAATACTGTTTCTAAGCAAAAAGCCTAAAAACAAAGTCAAAAAATAATAAATAAACTCTGGGGATAAATACCAGAGACTTGATATTATATATTATATAAACTTTTTAAAATAAGTCAAACTATTTTATTCAAAAAATATCACATATATAACTTTTTACTTAAATTAAAAGCCCAATTATGTTTATCTAAGTCGGATTCCTTACTTTCTTCCAAAAACTTTCCAAACGCTTTCTCATAATCAGTATTTGGAAGCTCAAGCATTTCTTTTAATATATTTACAGCTTTATCAAAATAGATTTCATCTCCTGTTAATATCTCAGTTAAATATAGGGAAAGTTTTCTCATATACTGAAAATAACCTTGCAAATTTTCTACAAATATATAGCTATTTGACAAAGATAGTTTTTCTTTTTTTACTTTATAATATACAAAACAATAATCTTTTTCTATATCTACATCCTCTGATGATTTTCTTCTTTCTTTATCATTATAGAAATTGCCGCTTTTTTCTATAAGTATATCAGATATTCTTCTGCTGTATTTATTATCATCATAAAAATTCTTACAATACCTTAAAAGTCTTATTATCAAATATTTATCGCTTTTATCAGGCTGATTATTATTATCTATATAAGAAACTAACTCTTTAATTAACAAATCAATATTATCAAATTTTTTTTCCCCTTTTTTAATATATTTATAAAGATAATCTAAAAACTCTTCTTCATTACCTGCTGTAATAGCATAAAGCATAAAATTACTGTATACTCTGCCTATATTTTCCTTATCATCTTTAAACAACTCTTTAGATTTAGAAAAACATTCCTTAGCTTTCTCCAAATCTTCTTTATCTTCTGTAACATAATAGTGAACAATATATGTCTGACCAAGCGTTCCGTATAATCTTGCTATATCATCTATATATAATTTATTATAACACTTAATATTTTCCAAAATATTTTTTATATATTCTATAATATCACCGCATTTATAAAAATCCCATAAAGCAACCATACTTATATTATCAAAAAGTATCTTTTCCCTTAAAAAGAAATAATCACTATCTATATTTTCTATCTTACCTTTATTAAGCTCAATCATTTCTAAAGATTTATCTGTATTATCACTATGATTATAAATAGAAAGTTTAGCTGTATTAATCATAAATATAATAGAATCAAGTTTCTTAGATACAAAATTTTCTTTTGAATTATTTTTTTTAATTTTTTCTAATAGTTTAATTAATATATCATAGCTTTCCAATATATTATCATATTTAAACTCATTATTAGATTCTATCTCTAAATTATCTAATATACTTTTTACAGCATGAACTAAATAACTTACTCTTCTATATAACTCCTCATCGTTTATAAAAAAATTCAATATTTCTGTGCTGTCATTTTCAGCAAATTTTTTTCTTCTATCACCTATTTTGTTATGTGATGCTAATTTTTTATAAAAGATATATCTGTTTAATATTGTATAATAGTCATATTTATCAAAATAAAAATCAATAGGATCTTTATCAAATGAACTGTATTTTGTTTTTAAATATATACTAAACTCCTTAAAAATTTCTTTAGAATCTGAAGTATGACGGTTATAAAAAGTATTGCAAAAATAATCAGCAAAAACTAAATCAGGCTCTTTATCTGCAGGTCTTAAAGGGAGCATTATATATTCTATATTATTATTATTTAGTCCATATTTAATTTTTAAACTTTCTATTCCTTCTTTAACATAAGGTTCAATGTCTATAGGCTCCATATTCCTATTACTATTAGTATTATTGTTTAGTATGTCTTTCTCAACATAAACTCTTGAAGGCATTTTGATAATTAATAATATATTTTGCTTCAATAAATCAATATCATACTCTTTAATAATTTTATTTAAAGTTTTTACTATTAAATTAGATGCTAAATCGACATAGTATTTTCTTGTAAACTCTATACCATTAGGATTATTTTCATATATACATACAAATTTAGCGTCATTTTTATTTAGAAAATCAAAAGCACTTTTAGTTATTTCTTTTTTCAAATTATTATTGATTTTATTTCTATGATAAACATTCATTAAAACCAATTTTTTTTTATTTTCAGAAGAATATGAATATCTATTATCATTTTGAAAATATTCACTATTTAATTCATCTAACTTAGCATAGTTTTCCTTATACCAATCAGATAAAGATTTATCTTTTATAAAATATCCTCCAATAGCAAAAATTTTCTCTTTTTCTTTTTTATTAGCATTAATATTTCCTGTTTCATCTAAATATAAATTAAAAACAACTGTGTTCTCATTAATTTTTTCATTAACCTCTAATACAGTATTCTGATCCATATTTTTTTTAATATTAGGCATATAATAACCGTATAATAATTTTAATACAGAACTATCAATTTCAGAATTATTTATAAAAGTTTCTAATTTTTTAAAAGAATAATGTTTAAGTAAAATTATAACATACAAAAAAGGAAATATAGAATTATCATTTTTTATATCTTCTAAATCAATCTTTAATACTTTATCAAAATAACTTATCAAACTATTATTTTGTTTTTTGTATAATTTAATACAAAACACCAAATAATAATATATATCTTTATCTAAATAATTTATCTTCAATTCATCTTCAATTATTTCAGTATATTCAAAAAATTCCTTAACCCTTTCATTTTCACATTTAATTCTAGCCTCATCAAAAAGTTCATTAAAAAGTTTTTTGTTGCTTTCACTCAATCCGTCAAAAACTTCTTTAAAAGTTATAAGATTCTTATTGTTTTTTAGCATTATCATTTCCTTTATTTTATCTTATTATAAGATTCATAAATGTCTTTTAATTCTAAAGCTTTTAATACACTATTAATAATACTAATACTCCTCTTATAATCTATAGCAGCTATACCTGTACCATCTTTTACTCTCATATGACAAATCATATTTCTAACATCTTTTATAGTTTCTGATATCTTTGGAGTCATTTTATCATTATTAAAATTAACTAAAGAGTTAAAATCTACATATCCATCTTCCTTTATTATACTTTCAAAACCATACGCTTTATGACATTTGTAAATTAAATGAGACTCTATAGCACATATAAAATATAAAAACTCTTTAGCAGCCCACATTAATACACGCACCAATTCCTTAACTTTTATTACATCAAGCTCTTCTCCTTCTTTTAATTCAGTAATTGCTGGATTAATAAATTTTTTTAAAACTTCATCTTGAACTATAATATTAAATGCCTCTATAGAATTAGATATAGAAAGCTCCAAATCTTCTTTTTTCATTGATGATTTATTTATTCTCTGAGGATCAAGCAGCCATTCTAAATCATTTCTCACATCTTTTTTATAATAATCTCTAATATTAATCCTAATAGGCGTTTTTAATACCCAAACTAAATCAAAGTCTAAAATACCTCTATTATTTTTATTGTATTCAAAAATAATGCTTGTCTTTTTTCCTAAATATTTATTTCTATGTACAATTAAATTAGCATATTTCTTAGAAATTAATGCAAGAATCATTTCCTGAGCTAATATATTTCTTATTTCATTATCTCTAAATTTTTTTATTTTATTTTTAGCTTTATACTCTTCATAAAAATTAATAATTATAGGAATAGTATAATTTTTAGATTGAAAATATTTTAATAGTATGGATAGCAAATCATATTTTCTAGTTTTATAATCATTAAATTCTTTTGAAAATAAAGTTTTTTTTATACTATCCCATCTCAAAGCTTCATAAATTGTGCTGTCTGTATCTTTATAATAATCATTTTTATCTTTATTCATAGAATAATTAGGAGAAAAAGCATATTTACTCCAGCTTTTATATAAAATGTTAGTGTCATCTTTAGGATTCTTTTTTATATTTTTCTTATTTTCAGCAAATTTAACAGTAAGTTTTATACACTCATCAGTAATACCGTCAAGAGTATTTATCTTTAGTATACCTTTTATATTATCAGGAATATCTATGTGAATAGAATCAAATGCTTTTTTAATTGATTCATAAGGAGATGACAAACTATATACATTAAGTTTTGATATAATCATCATTAACTTATCATGAAGTACAATACTATCTCTTTGATGTATATGTTCATCTTTAGCTATTTCTCTTCTTATAGCTCTTACACAAAATTTAGTTTTCTGATATACACTATATTTACTTACTTTCTCTTTCAAAATATCTTCTAATGTTCTGACATTGCATTTTTTATTATTATTTTTATATTCTTTTTTTATATGCAAAAAAGATGCTGCAGACTGCAAATTATTAAATATTACATTATCAGAAATCATTATAGATGTAAGCAAAGCTGTAAGATTGTATTTATTAATACTATACTTTATCATACCTATATTGTTATTCTTGTCGATATCATTATAAACTATTTTGTATATAGATCCATCAGCATTTTTAGAAGGCTTTACTTTTCTTCTAGTATCAATATAATATTTATCAACAGGAACGGCCCATATAGCAGCATTTCCTACTATAGACCATGTATCTTCAAAAAATGAACTTTTCAAATTTCCAAATTTACCATATTCTGTAATAAAATTTAAAGCCTCTTTCATAAAGATATCTTCATTTCTAAATACATTGATTAAAGATTTCTCTATTTCTTCTTTGGAGTTTTCTAGTTTATCTATTTTTTCTTTTCTTTCTATTTCAGTTTTAGCATTCTTATCTATTTTTTCTTTTCTTATTTTTATCAATTTATTTGTATTATCTTTTCTAATAATATCTTCCAATTCTACTATTTTTGGAAAACTATTACTGTAGCTGTAAAATTTAAGAGCTTTTTTATACAAATAAAAAATATCTGCCTGATTTTTATTTTGATTTACTGTATGATATTTATCATCAAAATCTTTTATAGTTTTCTTTATTCTCTTTGATGTATTGAATACTTCACTATTAAATTTCTCTTTGAATTTTATTTGATTATAATATAATTTATCATCATCAAATTCAATACCCGGTACAAGTGTTTTATATCCGCCTCTTAATGAAAAAGATAAAATTAATTCATTAATGTATCCTTTTAACTTTATTAAATCTAATATTTCTTTTATATGCTTTTTTTCTGTAAACATAGCTATAATCATTAAAGCATATACAAAAGGTACATTTTTAAATGATGTTTCCATTTCGTTAAAGTCTACATTTAATGCTTCTCTTATATATAAATCCTTATTTTTATATTTTTCTAAAGATAATTTTGGATTTTCTTTTTTAATTTTTTCTATATATTTAGCATCTAAATTTATTTCATTATCTAAACATAATTTTAGGAAATTAAATAATTCTGCATTGAATTCTTTAAATTTACAATGGTCAAAATGATCATCCCTAACATTTTTATGTATAAGAATATTTCTAAAGTCCATAATAAAATCAATAGCCTGTTTATATGAGGCATCTATCACTTTTTCTAAATTCTCTTTATCTTCCCTATAAAAATTATTTTTTTCTTCTCCTTTTCTGTATTTTTCTTTTTCATCACATATCATGCATTCCTTAGAATTTAATTTAGTACATTTTAATCTTGCACATTCTAACTTTGAATATCTTAATTTAAATACAGTTTCAAACTGAGTTTTATATATTGACTTACTATATTTTTCCTCTAATTTTTTTTCATCTTTAGAATCTTTATTAAAAGAACTATTCTCTATTATAAATGTAGCAAGTATAGTTAATAATTTCTTTACTTTTACTTTATAGCTATTTTTGCCTGTCCTTATAAAATAAGAAATATCTTTAATATCAGGAATTTGAGAATCCGCCATATTATCTCCATAAAATGTGTATACACTTTCAGTATATACATAAAAATGATAAAATCAATAATATAAATTATAAATATATAATTTTAGAAGAATTTTTATAATTTTTATTTATATTTATAAAATGTTTATTGTTACCTATTAACTCTTTCATACTATTATATTGCTCTTTAGTTATTATTATGGTTTTTATTGAACCTTCTTTTGGTGCATTTTTTTCTATTCTATTAATATGTTTTTCTAAAAGAGAATAATTTTTTGATATTCTTGCATATACAGAAAACTGCATCATAAAAAATCCGTCTTTCAATAAATATTTTCTAAATAGACAAGCTGCTCTTTTCTGCTTTTTAGTTTTTACAGGCAAATCAAAAAATACAATCAATATCAAATATCTTCTCTCCAATCATTAGGGTATAAAAATATATTATAATCATTATTATTAATAGATTTTAATAATGAAGAAATTAATATTTTACATGCGGAAGATAATTCAAACCATTTATTATTTATACAAACTTCATATAAATAAATTTGATGCATTTCTTTTCTTATGTTAGAATCAAGGGCAGAAAATTTTAAATTGATTAAAATTTCTTTAAATTTATATACATGATAATCTGCAATAGGTCTGAAAGGCTCTATAATATCATCAGCCAAATTAAAAGGATTTGTTTTAGATTTATGAAATATTCCAAGATATGGAATAAAACCTGAAGCAATTATATACTTAATAATAATGGCCCTTATAATAGAATAAGTATAGTTTAAAGCTGCATTAAGAGCATAAATGTTTTTATCTTTGAAATCCTGTCTATGAAATATAAAATCATTACTAGAAAATAATTCTTTAAAATAAATAGATGCTGTAATAGCTTCGGTATTTTGTATATTAGCATTTTTAATATCTTTAGAATAATTTATTAATGTTTTATATTTGCTTAATGATAATTTTTTAAGACATAGTGCCTGATTAATAATTTTTTGCTGTATTATAGTTTTATGCAGTTGTTTTTTTAATATAGGCGATATTTGTAATTGTTTTTCTAAAGTATCTAATTTTCTGTATTGATTCCAATAAGAAAAAAGAATTCCGCTTACTTCATGCCTTTTATTTGTAGTCATTAATAATATACCCATTTCAGTTAATTTAGTCATTAAAGGATGAGTTATTACGATTTGTCTGTTATCAAGTATAATATAATCAATATCTTCTAAAGGCACAGATTTAGAATATTTTTTATTAGTAAAAAGAAGATTCCCATCTTTTAAAGATAGTTTTCCCTCATTTTCAATAATTACAATTCTCCAATCCATATATAAATATTATCATTGAGATAAAAAATATCAATATTTTTTTTAAAAAAATGCAAAAATATGTTAGTGTATATATAAAATTATGAGTTTTTTTAAAAAAACTATAATTTAATGTGTGATACACAATCACATAAAAATAAGTATATGTAATAATAAATCAATTTATCCGGTATAATATTTATTTATATAAAAAAATAAGAATAAAATACTTGCAAAAATAATAATATATAGTATTATGTATATAGTTCTTTGACATGTTTATATGTTATTTACATATTAATGTGAAAAGAATATAAAAGCTAAAAAAAGATTGTCTCGATACCCTACTCAATGTAGGAAAGCGGGATTTTAATCCCTTCTACTAATTCTTTTATATGTCTCGATACCCTACTACGCTCTGCGTACCTTCGGTAATGTAGGAAAGCGGGATTTCTTCTCGATCTTTATTATAAGTTTTGAGTCTCGATACCCTAGTCAAGTATTTGGCTTGGCAATAAAAAAATTGAGCCGCTGATAACTTTAGTTGTCAGCACACTAAAGCGAGATTTTTTTATTAGTGATATAGGAAAGCGGGATGTAATTCATTGTGAGTGCATTTGCATGTTGGTCTCGATACCCTACTACGCTCTGCGTGCCTAGATAAAAAATTGCGAGTGCCTGACATTCGAGAGAATGGCAGGGATTATTAATGAGCGATTTTTTATTGATAATGGAAATGTAGGAAAGCGGGATCAAAAAGTTTCAAAATCAAAATATATTTTGTCTCGATACCCTACTACGCTCTGCGTGCCTTCGGTAATGTAGGAAAGCGGGATCTATTTTCAGAGAAATCTTTCTCTTTAAGTCTCGATACCCTATTCAAGTATTATGCCTTGGCTGTAAAAAAATCGAGCTGCTGATAACTTTAGTTGTCAGCACCTTAAAGCGAGATTTTTTTATTAGTGATATAGGAAAGTGGGATTTCATGTATTCGTCATACTCTGAAGAAAAGTCTCGATACCCTATTCAAGACTTTGTCTTGGCGATAAAAAAATCGAGCTGCTGATAACTTTAGTTGTCAGCACTTTAAGGCGAGATTTTTTTATTAGCGATATAGGAAAGCGGGATCTATTCATTTCTTCAAATAAATCTTTTGGGTCTCGATACCCTACTACGCTCTGCGTGCCTAGATAAAAAATTGTGAGTGCCTGACATTCGAGAGAATGGAAGGGATTATTAACGAGCGATTTTTTATTGATAATGGAAATGTAGGAAAGCGGGATTCTCTAGATAATTTGGAACCTTTTTCTATGTCTCGATACCCTACTACGCTCTGCGTGCCTAGATAAAAAATTGCGAGTGCCTGACATTCGAGAGAATGGCAGGGATTATTAACGAGCGATTTTTTATTTATAATGGTAATGTAGGAAAGCGGGATTTCTTCTCGATCTTTATTATAAGTTTTGAGTCTCGATACCCTATTCAAGTCTTTGGCTTGGCTGTAAAAAAATCGAGCCGCTGATAACTTTAGTTGTCAGCACCTTAAGGCGAGATTTTTTTATTAGCAATATAGGAAAGCGGGATTTTTCAGTAGCATAACCACCAAAAGGTGTTGTCTCGATACCCTATTCAAGACCTTTGTCTTGGCGATAAAAAAATCGAGCTGCTGATAACTTTAGTTGTCAGCACCTTTAAGCGAGATTTTTTTATTAGTGATATAGGAAAGCGGGATTTTTCAGTAGCATAACCACCAAAAGGTGTTGTCTCGATACCCTATTCAAGACCTTTGTCTTGGCGATAAAAAAATCGAGCCGCTGATAACTTTAGTTGTCAGCACACTAAAGCGAGATTTTTTTATTAACGATATATGAAAGCGGTATTTATAAAAATATCCAACTATGACATAATGCGAAAAAAGTTTTAATACCTTTGATATCACAAAATTTTTTTGAATTTCTGGCGGATTCGCTTAAAAAATAAATAAAACTCGTTTTGAATATAGACAATATAAAAATGTTGTTTTTATTATCGCGTATAATTTATCAACTAAAAAGCAAATATTAAAAAATTATTATTATGACAAATATATATCACACATATTTTTTACTTGTAAGGTTTAGCATTATATGGTATAATTCTATATATATATATTAGTATAATTTTTTTTATTTTTTTTGATTTAAAGGAAATATGACAAATGGAAAAAATTAATATAAACAAAATAATGGAATTATTACCGCATAGATATCCTTTCTTACTAGTTGATAGAGTAGAAAGCATTGAAGAAGGTAAAATACATGCTGTAAAAAATGTAACTTTTAATGAGCCGCAGTTTACAGGACATTTTCCTGAAAGCCCTATTATGCCTGGGGTTTTAATGATTGAAGCATTGGCTCAGACTTCTGGAATATACTGCTATACAAAGATTTTAAAGCCTGATGAATATGGTAAAAAATTTATGTTCTTTGCCAAGATAGATAATGTAAAATTCAAAAATCCTGTAATACCGGGTGATGTTATGGACATGTTTGTTACTGTTGAAGCATTCAGCAACAATCTGCTTAAAACACATGGCGAAGTAAAAGTTAATGATAAATTGGCATGCTCTGGAGATTTAGGCTTATTTTTAGTTGATAAAAAAGCTATGAAAATAGAAAAATAATAATAGGAAATAATAATGAATAATAATATACATCCTACAGCTATAATTTCTGATTCTGCTAAAATTGCAGATAATGTAAAGATAGGACCTTATGCCATTATAGAGGGAGAGGTAAATATAGGTGAAAATACATCTATAGGAGCACACTCTGTAATAAAAGAATATACTACAATAGGTAAAAATAATATAATACATGATCATACCGTTATAGGAGGGCTTCCTCAAGACATACATTTTGATAGAAAAACAGTAACTTTCCTTGAAATAGGTGATGGAAATGAAATTAGAGAATTTGCTAATCTTCATAGAGCATCTAAAGAAAATGCTAAAACTATTATAAAAAATAACTGTTATATAATGGCTACAGGACATGTTGCTCATGACTGTGAGATAAATGATAATGTTATAATATGTAATGGGGCTTTAGTGGCAGGACATGTCAGAGTAGAAAAAGGTGCTTTTATATCAGGAAACTGTGTAATACATCAATTTTGTGCTATAGGACAGTATGCTATGATAAGCGGTATGTCAGCTGTCGGAAGAGATATACTACCATTTGCATTAACTGCCCATGCAGGTGAAGCTATTATTTATAAGCTTAATTTAGTTGGTATGAGAAGGGCTGGATTCACATCAGAACAAATATCACAAGCTGAAGAAGCTTATGACATGTGGTTTAATTGGAATAAAACAAAACAAGAGTTTTTAGATACATATTTAAATGACACTTCATTAAATCCTATAGCTAGAGATATTGTAGTGTTTATATCCAAAGCTAGAAGAGGAATAACTCCTAAAAAAACTGTATAAAATAAAATAATTTATGAGAATATTTATAGCTACAGGTGAAGTATCAGGCGACATTCAAGGTGCCTTATTAGCAAGAAAAATAAAAGAGCTGGATCCTAATATTATATTAGATGGTTTCGGCGGTGTTGAAATGCAAAAAGCTAATGTTAATATATTATCAGATATGTCTACTTTATCAACTATAGGAATATTTGAAGGGGCAAATCCTAAAGTGGCTTTTAAAAATCTTGGTGCTTTTAATAGATTAAAAGAATATTTAAAAAACAATAAAGTTGATATTATGCTTCTTGTAGACAATCAAGGCGTAAATCTATTATTAGCAAAATATTGTAAGGCTAATAATATAAATTATATATATTATTTTCCGCCGCATGTAGGTATATGGGGAGCTTGGAATGCTAAAAGGCTTCTTTCTGCCAAAAAAATCATTACTCCTTTTTTCTTCGATTATGAAGTATATAAAAAATTCGGCTGTGATGTAATGTACAGCGGACACCCATTTGCAGATTTGGATTATAATAAAAAAGTACCTGAATTAAATATGCCTAAAAAAGAATATACTGTTGGTGTTCTATTTGGAAGCAGAAATCAGGAAATAAAAAAGTTAGCACCTGTATTTATAAAATCTATGAAAATGCTTAATGATATGCTTTCTTCAAATATAAGATTCGTAATACCTATAGCATATCCTGAATATAAAGAACCTATAGAAAAGATTCTAGATAATTATAAAAATTTATTAGAAAATGTTTCATATTCTTTATTATGCGGTGATGATAAGGATTATGTTTATTCTTATTCTGATGCCTTAATAATGTCAAGCGGTACAGCTAGTCTTTTAGCAGCATGCTACGGAAAACCTATGGTTATATGCTATAAAATATCATTTATAACTTTCCTGCTTGGAAAATTATTTACAAATATAAAATATGTGGGTATGCCTAATGTTCTTCTTAATGAGGAAGCTGCTCCTGAGCTTTTGCAAAATGACTGCAATCCAAATGCTATTACAAGTCATATTATAAAATATTTAACCGATAAAGAATACTATAAGAAAGTAAGCAGTAATTTACTTAGAGTGAGAGAAACTTTAGGTGAAAAAAATGTACTTGATCGTATAGCAAAAGAGATTATAAAATCATGATAGATTCTAAAACTGATATAGAAGAAATAAAAAAATATATAAAAAATCATAAAAAAGAGCCTATCAAATTTAATATTACTTGGCTTGACAGTAATTCTAAACAAAAAATAAATTTCATTTTGGAAGAAATATTAAAAAAATATAATATAACAAAATATACAAATGATGCACATTATATTATAATGGAGCTTATCTCAAATGCAATAAAAGCTAGATATCTTCATGTTATTACTATCAATACTTTAATAGAAAAATTTCCTGATTTTATAAAAAAAATAGAAAATAAAGAATATTTTAATGATTATGATATAATGAGTGAATATTCAAATATATTAAAAGATGAAGAAACATTACAAAAATTAAAAGAATTCATAAAATTAGAAAAAAAACTCATTAAAGATATTGATAACAATATTGAAATTGATGAGAATATATATTCAAAATTATTAATATGCAATAATAAACTTACTATAACATTAGTAGTTAAATTCAATAAAAATAACATAGAATTTGAAATAATAAATGATGCTCCTCTTACAATGATTAGCAGAACAAGAATAGATTCTAAAAGATTAACATTTAAAGAATATTATAAAAACAATTTAGTAGAAAAATTTTTTATGGAGCAATTGGATAATACAGAAAGTGCAGGATTCGGACTTGCATTATGTGATTTAAGACTTTTTAATCAGAATTTAGAACCTCATACTCATTTAAAAATATATGATGAAAATCATAAAACTCATTCAAAATTAATTCTGCCTATCAAAAAAGAATTCACTCTTGTGGTATATAATAAATATTAAAATTTATTTACATACCCCGCCCTCTATTCTTTATAAATTTTATATGAATATAAAACTTAATTTAGATTTTTCATTCTATTAGAAAATAAAGCACCCGCCCAAGTTGTTTTTAGATTTAAAATCTATTTAACGCACGGTTAATAAAATTTTATATATAATTAGTTTGTAATTATTAATAAATCTAGATTTATAACTTTGCTCTGCGTGCGGTAAGATAATAAAAAATCTAAATAAAATTTGGGTGGGTATTATAATTTACAAATAAGTTAAAAAGAAAAATTAATTAAATATTCTAAATTAAATAATAAATATATATGGTGGGATTTAAAATAGACTATAAAAGAAAAATATTATATATCAAGATAAATTATTTTAGCACCGCTTCCTCCAAGATTTATAGGAGCATCAAAAAAATATTTTATATGATTCTTTCCTTCTGTAGCCAAATAATATTCAACTAAATTTTTTAAAACAGGTATCCTATTTTCACTTCCAAAACCTTTGCCATGTATTATAAGAATAGGGCTTATCTTATTTTTTTTGCATTCATAAATGAAATGCTTAATTTCTATTAATGCCCTTTCACTTGTAAGTCCGTGCAAATCAAGCCTTTCTTTCGGAACTGCATTTTTTATATTAGGCTTGAATTTTGTATTGACTTTTCTATCATAAATAGACTTTTTAGAATGATTAGTGCAATCGAGGTTTTTAATTGCATTTAAAAACATTTCTTCATCTTCTTTAGTGTATGCTGATTCTTTTTTTAAATCATTTATATTTTCTTTTTTAATTTTATCATTATTAAATTCTTTTTCTATATTTTCTTTTTTATTATTAAACTCATCAGGAAAATATCCATGCTCTAAATAGAATTCAAATAATCTTCTTTCTTCTTCAGAGTTTTTTGACATATTGATAAAATCCTAAAAAATATTTACGAATTTAATAATTTTAAGAACTCAGCATTATCTTTAGTGGAATTCATTTTATCAATAACAGTCTCTATTAACTGATCTTCATCTATACCCTGAGACTGCATATATTTCCTCAATGCCCACATTTTATTTTTTTCCTCTTCAGTAAGAAGTAAATCCTCTCTCCTAGTAGAAGAAGAATCAATATCAATAGCAGGGAAAAGTCTTCTATTAGCAAGTTTTCTGTCTAAATGAAGCTCCATATTACCAGTACCTTTGAACTCTTCATATATATAATCATCCATCTTACTTCCAGTATCTACTAAGGCAGAAGCAATTATAGTAAGAGAACCGCCTTCTTCTATATTACGGGCAGCACCAAAGAATCTTTTTGGCTTATGAAGAGCATTAGAATCTACTCCTCCTGTTAAAACCTTACCGCTTGCAGGAACTACCAAGTTATAAGCCCTTGAAAGTCTTGTAATAGAATCAAGTATTATAACAACATCATGTTTATTTTCTACCAATCTTTTAGCTTTTTCAAGCACCATTTCAGAAACTTGACAATGTTTATCAGGGGTTTCATCAAAAGTAGATGCTATA
Source organism: Brachyspira hampsonii (assembly GCF_002214805.1). NCBI lineage: Bacteria > Pseudomonadati > Spirochaetota > Spirochaetia > Brachyspirales > Brachyspiraceae > Brachyspira > Brachyspira hampsonii. The sequence goes on from NZ_CP019914.1 coordinate 1,276,093, forward strand.
ACTTCAGCTTCAGGTACTTGTCTTCTCATATCAGTAACTTCTTCAGGACGCTCATCTATAAGAAGAATGAAAAGTTTAATATCAGGATAATTTTTGCATATAGCATTAGCAATTTCCTGAAGCATCATAGTTTTACCTGCTTTAGGCGGTGCTACTATTAATCCTCTTTGACCTTTACCTATAGGAGAAACAAGATTAATAATACGAGTAGAAATTTTATTAGGTGCAAACTCTAGATTTATACGCTCATTAGGAAAAATTGGAGTTAATTTATCAAAATGAGGTCTTTTGTATAAATTATTAGGTTCTTCTCCATTAACAGATTCTATTCTAAGTAAAGCAAAAAATTTCTCACCAGCATTATCTTTAGGAGGTCTAACCTCACCTGTAATTAAATCACCTGTTCTAAGTCCGAAAAGTCTTATCTGAGCAGGAGAAATATATATATCATCAGGTCCTACTAAATAATTACTATTTTTTGAACGCAAGAAACCAAAACCATCTTGCAAAGTTTCTAAAGTACCTTCAGCAACTATTTTTCCTTCTAAAGCAATCTGAGCCTTTAATATAGCATGCATAAGCTCCTGTCTTCTGATATTGTTTCCGGTATCCTTTTTTATGCCATAAGTTTCAGCAAATTCCAATAACTCTTCAAAAGTTAGAACACTCAATTTGCTAATATAAAGTATATCATGAGGTCTTTTTAATTCTTTTACCTCGTTATTATTATCCTCTAAATCCTTAGCCAATTCATATTTTTCCTGTACAGTTTCTATATTATTCGTATTTTCTTCATTAGCTTCAGAAACAACTTGCTTTACAACTTTTTTCCTAACAACTTTTTTCGGCTGAGCTGCAGATGCTTCCATTTCTTCGTTTTCATTAGATAGTTTTACACGTTTTTTAGTTGGAAAAGGCATAATAATTCCTCCGATAAAGAATAATCATAACAAGTTATAGCGAATATTCGCTATAACTATATGATAATATTTATCTTAATTTGCTTATATTAGATTTATAAACTTGATTTAATTTATTGTTATTTATTATTTATTTTCAGTTTTAGCAGAAGTGCTGTCAGATTCGCAAAGCATAACAACACACATATCAGCAGCATCTCCGAATCTCTTATATGATAAAATTTTTCTTACATAACCGCCGTTTTTAGCAGCATATCTAGGAGCTATATCTTTAAAAAGTTTAGCAAGTACTGTTTCATCTTTAATATACTTTGCTACAGTTCTTCTATTATGAACATTATCAACTTTAGCTCTATATATTATTTTATCAGCTAATTGCTTAATAGCCCTTCCTTTTTCTTTAGTAGTTTCTATTTTCTCGTATTTAAAAAGAGAAGTAAGCATATTAGAAAGCATAGCTTTTTTATGTGCACTTGTTCTATTAAATTTTTTTACTGTAACTCTATGTCTCATTTTACTATCCTTGAAAGTTTATTAACTTTTATATTATCCTCTTAACCTCTCATACCAAGATGAGCATTATACTCTGCTAGTTTTTCTTTGATTTCTTCGATAATCATTTCATTAGCACCTATAAGTCTTAATAAATCAGCATCAGTTTTTACAGCAACTTTATCTAAAGTTTTAAGATCAGAAGCCATTAAGAAATTAGCAGTTCTAACAGAGAATTCTACTTCTTCAATATGCTTACCTTTAAGAGAATCAAGCACAGAATCTTTAGGAGTTTCCTCTATTTTTTCATCATCACCATTAGCCTCTTCAGGATCCATAAAATGCTTTAAATTATCTCTTAAGATTTTAGCAGCTTGAGATAAAGCCTTATCAGGAGCTATATTTCCCTTAGTTTCTATCTCAAGAGTAAGTTTTCCGTAATCTATACGCTGACCTACTCTGATAGGATCAACATTATATTTTACACTTACAATAGGAGAATAAATAGCATCTATAGCTATAGCATTAATATCTTCTAATAACTCAATATTCATTTCAGCAGGCACATAGCTGTATCCGCCTTCGATTTGAATATCCATCTCAAAAGTATATCCCTCAGCAATTGTGGCTATATAATAATCAGGATTATGCACTTGAGCTTCTGTATCATCAGCTACTAAATCTTTAGCAGTAATAACACAAGGACCTTCTTTTTTCATATGAATAGTTTTAGTATCCAAATGAGTAGGAAGAGAAACCACAACATTTTTAAGATGCATAATCATCACTATAGTATCTTCTTTCATGCCGGGTACATTTTCAAATTCATTGCTAACACCATCTATTTTGATAGTAGTAATAGCATAACCAGGTATAGAAGATAATAGTACTCTTCTTAAAGCATTACCAACAGTTACCGCATATCCTCTCTCAAAAGGCTGAGCTATAAATTTACCATAAGTAGGAGTTAAATCTTTTTTTTCAAAAGTAACTCTATGAGGATGTCTAATAGATTCTAATATTTCTTTTAATGCCATTATTATAATACCCCTTATAAAAGAGTTCCATTACTTAGAATAATACTCAATGATGAGCTGTTCATTAATAGGATACTCTATATGCTCTCTTATAGGCAAAGTAACTATTTCACCTGTCTTGCTGGAAAGATCTAAACTTAACCAAGCAGGAACATATTCGCTTTTTAAACCTTCTGTTATAGTTTTTACTTCAGCTATTGCATTACCTCTATCAGTGATAGAAATTTTATCACCTACTTTAACACAATAAGAAGGAATAGTCATTCCCTTACCATTAACTGATATAAAACCATGAGCTACAAATTGTCTAGCCTGACTTCTGCTTTTAGCAAGTCCAAGTCTGTAAACAACATTATCCAAACGAAGTTCTAATAATCTAAGTAAGTTTTCACCGGATACACCAGCTACACGAATAGCCTCATGATAATAATTTCTAAACTGTTTTTCTAAAACGCCGTAAATACGTTTAACTTTTTGTTTTTCTCTCATCTGAATACCATATTCTGACAACTGTTTCATTTTACGGTTAGCAGGACCTGGTACATCTCTCTTTTTTGTTATAGCACATTTAGCAGTAAGACATCTATCACCTTTCAACATAAGTTTCATTTTTTCACGGCGACATAATCTACAACTAGCATCTCTATATCTTGCCATAATTATTTATCTCCTATTAATACTACTTAAATACAAATATTATATTCTTCTTCTTTTTCTAGGACGGCAGCCGTTATGAGGCATTGGAGTAACGTCCTTAATAAGTTTAACTTTAAGACCTGAAGCTTCAACAGCTCTGATTGAGCTTTCTCTTCCCATTCCAGGACCTTTAACATAAACTTCTACTTCTCTAACACCCATTTCATAAGCCTTTTTAGATGCTTTTTCACTAGCAACTTGAGCAGCAAAAGGTGTAGATTTTTTACTGCTTTTGTAATCTCCATCCAAACCTGCACTAGCCCATGATAAAGTGTCGCCATTTCTATCTGTTATAGTAACTATTGTATTATTAAAACTAGCCTTTATATGTACTATACCAAAAGCTTCAACTTTTCTATCTTTTTTAATTTTTTTATCTTTTAGAGTTTTTTTACCTTTTTGAGTAGCCACTATTCTCCCCCATTAATTATTTTTTACCTGGTGCTTTTTTCTTACCAGCAATAGCTTTTCTTGCACCGCCGCCTCTAGCATTACGAGAGTTAGTACGAGTGCGCTGACCATGTACAGGAAGCCTCTTAATATGACGCATTCCGCGGTATGAGTGAATATCTTTCAAACGCTTTATATTATTATAAAGTTCTGTTCTCAAATCACCTTCTACCTTAGTAGTGGCTTCTATAGCATCTCTTAAAGCAGTAATTTGTGCATCTGTTAAATCTTTAGCTTTAATAGAGTAATCTATATTAGCCTTATCACAAATAACATGAGCAAGAGTGCGACCTATACCGTATATATCAGTAAGGGCTATTTCTATTCTTTTATTATTTCTTATTTCAACACCCATTAAACGTGCCATATTAATTATCTCCTTAAATTAATTACTTCTGTTTTTGTTTATGTCTTGGGTTTTTCTTACATATAACTCTAACGACGCCTTTTCTTTTAACTATTTGGCAGTCATTACAACGTTTTTTTATAGAACTTTTTACTTTCATTGTAACTAATCTCCATTTAATTTATTACTTATAACGATAAATTATTCTGCCCTTTGTCAAATCATAGGGAGACATTTCTATAGTTACCTTATCTCCAGGAAGTATGCGGATAAAATTCATACGCATTTTACCGGATATATGAGCCAATATCTTATGACCATTTTCTAACTCTACTCTAAAAGTGGCATTTGGAAGAGGCTCTACTACAGTACCCTCTACTTCTATAGTTTCTCTATCAGCCATATTATTACCTTCTCACCTTAGATTTCTTTAATATGCCGTCATAGTTATGCATTTGCAAATAGGATTCTATTTGTTTTAATAACTCAACAGCAACACTCACGCTAATCATTACAGATGTTCCGCCCATCAAATAAACAAGAGAATTATTTGTACCTCTGAAAGGAGCAAATATAGGAATCTTAGACATTAAATCTGGGAATACTGCTATAGCTGCTAAGAATATTGAACCGCCTATAGTTATTCTGCTTAATACTGTTTTAAGATATTCTGCAGTTTGAGTACCCGGTCTGTATCCCGGTATAAAACCGCCTGATTTTTTAAGATTCTCTGCTATATCATCAGGATTGAACTGTACTGATGTATAAACATAGGCAAACATTATAACTAATAAACAATAAAGAATTATGTATGCCCAACTTCCATAAGAAAAGAATCTAAGCAAGGCATCAAGCCATCTCCATTGAACTCCTCTTGTTAAGCTAGCTATCTGAGCAGGAATTGCCATCAAAGCTGAAGCAAATATTATAGGAATTACACCGGAAGGATTGATCTTGAAAGGTATATGAGTTGATTGAGCTCCGAATACTTTTCTGCCTACAACTCTTTTAGCATACTGAACAGGGATTCTCCTTTGTCCGCTTTCTTCATAAACTACACAAAATATAACTATTGCGAAGATTATAAAGAAAAGAACTATTACTAAAGAGTTTAAATATTCACTTTCTCTCTTTTGTATAACATCATACACGCCAGCAGGAATACGAGCAACAATACCGGCAAAAATTATAACAGATATACCGTTACCAAGGCCGCGTTCTGTAATCTGGTCACCTAGCCACATCAAGAACATGGTACCAGCAGTAGCTGTTACAACTACGAGAAGTATGAAACCTATTCCGGGATCCATAAATATCATAGCACCTTCATTTATACTCTGAATCCAACTAGCCATAGCTGCAGATTGTACTATACAAAGAACAAGAGTTAGATATCTAACATACTGATTTATCTTTTTACGACCGCTTTCACCTTCTTTCTGCATTCTTTCCAAAGCAGGAATAACTACACCAAGAAGCTGCATTATAATTGAAGCAGAAATATAAGGCATAATACCAAGTGCCAATATAGAAAATCTAAATAAAGCACCGCCTGAAAATAAATCCATAATAGTTAAAAGTCCTCCTCCGCCTTGAGATGAGGACAAGAAGCCTAAAAGGGCTGTAGGATCTATACCAGGTGTAGGAATATGACTTCCTATTCTATAAACTAATATAGCAATAACAGTAAATAAGATTCTGCTTCTTAATTCTTGTACTCTAAATATATTAGCAAACGATTTAAACATTATAATTTACCTTAAGACTTTTTATCTTCTTTTTTTCTAATATATTTTTTACGTTCATGTATTATAACTTTACCGCCTGATTTCTCAATTTTTTCTATAGCTTTTTTACTAGCCATATCAACTGTTATAGTAACAGCATTTTTTACTTCACCCATAGAAAGAAGTTTAATATAATCTCTCTTAGATGATAAGAAACCCATTTGAAGTAAAGTTTCTCTTGTGATTTCATTACCGCCTATAGAATCTAAATCACCAACATTGATAACATTAACACATTTTTTGAAAGCTGCATTAGTGAATCCGCTTTTAGGAATTCTTCTATGTAAAGGCATTTGTCCGCCTTCAAAACCAGCTCTTCTGCTGTAACCGGCACGAGACTGAGCACCTTTATCACCTCTGCCTGCAGTACAGCCCCAGCCAGAACCTTGTCCGCGTCCTACTCTATGACGTTTTTTACTAGATCCCTTAGGAGCTCTTAATATTTTTGTATTTTCTTGTGCCATTTTTAAGAACCTCACTTATACTCTACTTTAAGAAGATGTGATATTTTATTTATCATTCCATTTATTTGAGGAGTTGCTTCATGTTCTACAACTCTTTTGCCTTTTTTGAAACCTAAAGCTACAACTGTGTCTCTTTGAGATTTCTCATAGCCTATAGGAGATTTTACTAATTTTATTACAACTTTAGCCATTATTCTGCCCTCCCATAAACCTGATCTATACTTACACCTCTTTTATTAGCCATATACTCTACTGTTTTCAAAGATTTTAACCCTTCAAAAGTAGCTTTAGCTAGGTTCATAGAGTTGTTATTTCCTAAAGACTTAGAAAGAATATTTTTTACTCCGGCTAATTCCAACACTGCACGTGCAGGACCGCCTGAAATAACTCCTGTACCTTTAGAAGCCGGCTTCATTATTATTCTGCTGCTTCTAAATACACCAACTGTATTATGAGGTATAGTTTCACCTTTTAAGTTCACTTCTATCATATTTTTTTTAGCCTGCTCTATAGCTTTTCTTATAGCATCTGGTACTTCGTTTGCTTTACCGTAACCTAAACCAACATGACCATTTTTATCGCCTAAAACCATCAAAGCAGCAAATCTAAAACGTCTTCCGCCTTTCATAACTTTAGCTACTCTGTTTAAAGTTATTAGACGCTCTTCATACATACTTTTTTCTTCGTTGTTATTTATATCGTGTGCCAAGGTAATACTCCTTAAAATTTCAATCCTGCTTCACGAGCACCGTCAGCTAGGGATTTTATTTTTCCATGATATATATATCCGTTTCTGTCAAATACAACTTCATTTATATTTTTTTCTTTTGCTCTTGCGGCTAAAATTTTACCTATTTCTTTAGCTATATCCACATTTTTACCGCTTTTTAAATCTTTTTCCTGAGAAGATGCTGATGCTAAAGTTATACCTTTACTATCATCTATTATTTGAGCAGATACATATTTAAGACTTTTATGAACTGTAAGTCTTGGACGCTCTGAACTTCCTTCTATTTTTATACGAATACTTCTTTTTCTTCTTTCGCGTTGAGCTTTAATCTTTTCTCTTAAACTCATAAAAAACCCCTTACTTAGCAGCCTTTTTACTTTCTTTATATTTTACATGCTCGCCGTCAAATCTAACACCTTTACCTTTATAAGGTTCAACAGGTCTTTTCTTTTTGATATTCATAGCAAGCTCACCTACTTGTTCTTTATCATTGCCTTCGATAATTATTTTAGTATCTTTTTCTACTGTTACTTTAACACCTTCCGGTATTTTCATTTTCACATCACTAGAAAAGCCTAATTGCAATGTTATAGTATCTCCTTGAACATTAGAACGATAACCTGTACCTTCTAATTGAAGAACTTTTTTATATCCGTTAGTAACGCCTTCTATCATATTAGAAACGAGCTTCCACACTAGACCTAATTGTGCAGAATATTTAGCTCTATTTTCTTTAATAGCTTTCTCATCAGTACTTTCAATTTTAGGAGGTTTAACCCAAAGAGAATTATTTTCGAGTTCAATTATTATATAATCAAAAAACTCTCTTGTCAACTCCCCTCTTTTACCTTTTACGATTACTTTATGTCCGTCTATCTTAACTTCAACACCTTGAGGTATCGCTATAGGTTTATTTGCCAATCTACTCATTATTAATACCCTCTAATAATTTATTACCAAACGTGGCATAAAACTTCGCCGCCGACTTTTTCTTTTCTAGCCTCTTTATCTGTCATTACACCTTTACTTGTAGATATTACAGATATACCGAAACCATTTTTTACTTGAGGTATAGTATCTACTGATGTATAAACTCTTAAACCTGGAGTTGATACTCTTTGAATTCCTTCTATTACTGAACTTCCCTCATAATATTTCAAATCTATTTCTATGCGGAAGAAATTTTTATCTTTTACTTCTACTTTTTTGAAGTCATTAATATAACCTTCTTTCTTTAAAATTGCAAGTATATTTTCCATTTTTGTAGAAAAAGGTATAGCAACAGACTCTTTTTTTGCTCTACAACCATTTCTTATTATAGTTAAAGCATCTGCTATTGGATCATGTACACTCATTTATAATTCTCCTTAAATTACCAACTAGACTTAGTTACGCCCGGTATCAAACCTTTATTTGCTAAATCTCTAAAACATATTCTGCACATCTTGTACTGTCTTATATAAGCACGAGGTCTGCCGCATATTGGGCATCTGTTATATTGTCTTGTTTTATATTTTTGTTTTTTTGTAGCTTTAACTTTAAGTGCCAATCTAGCCATTATTTATTCTCCTGACTTTTAGGTGCTGCACGGAATGGCAAACCTACTCTTTCTAATAAAGTGCGTGCCATATCGTCATTATCTGCAGTAGTTACTATTGTTATATTTAAGCCTTTTACGGCATCTGTTTTATCAAAACTTATCTCTGGGAATATAGTATGTTCTTTTATTCCTAAGTTATAGTTGCCATTACCATCGAAACCTCTTCTAGGAATACCTTGGAAGTCTCTTACTCTTGGTAATGCTATGAATATTAATCTCTCTAAGAAGTCATACATTCTTTCGCCTCTTAAAGTTACTCTGCAGCCTATAGGCATTCCTTGTCTTAATTTGAAATTAGCTATAGACTTTTTAGCTCTTGTTACAACAGCTCTTTGTCCTGCTATTTGGCTTAGTTCTTCTACAGCAGAATCAACATATTTTTTGTCTGTTACAGCCTGAGTTACTCCCATATTGATTATAATTTTCTCTATTTTAGGGATAGCCATAGTAGAGCTTAAATTCATATCTTTTAGAAGAGACTGTTTAATTTCTTTTTCATACCTATCTTTCAATACTGACATAATTTATTTCTCCTACTTACTTATCAAGAACTTCGCCCGATTTTTTGGCATATCTTTTTAGTTTACCATCTACTTCTTTTCTTCCAACTCTAGTAGCTTTTCCAGCTTTGTTTACTACCATTACATTGGATATATGTATTGAAGCTTCTTTTTCAACTATACCGCCTTTTTGATTCTCTTGGCTTTTAGGCATAGTTTTTTTAACCATATTGATGTTTTTTACTAAAACTCTGCCTCTTGTTCTATCTACAGACAATACCTCTCCGCGTTCTCCGCTTTGCTCTCCAGCTATTACCTCAACAGTATCGCCTTTTTTTACTTTGTATTTTGTCTTACTTAAATCTTGTTTCTTTATCATAATTATATTACCTCTGGTGCAAGTGATACTATCTTCATAAAGCCTCTGTCTCTTAGTTCACGAGCTACCGGTCCGAATATACGTTTACCGCGTGGCTCTCTTTTATCGTCTACTATAACAGCAGCATTCTCGTCAAAACGAATATATGAACCGTCAGGGCGTCTAACTTCTTTTTTTACTCTTACTATTACGGCTTTTACTACTTTACCTTTTTCTATAGAGCAAGTAGGTATTATATCTGTTACAGAGCAAACAATTACATCACCTAAAGTAGCATATCTGCGTCTGCTTCCGCCTAATACCTTAATACATTTTAACTTTTTCACGCCAGTGTTGTCGGCTACATTAAGAGTACTTGGTACTTGTATCATAATTCTTACTCTCCTTCAACCTGTGAAGAAACTGCTGCTTCTGGAGCATGTTTTTCACGTTTTAATACGCTTTCTACATCGCTGTCTATAGAATCTTTATCTATACGCTCTGCTTTCTTGATTATTTTTGTTAATCTGAATTTTTTATCTTTACTAAGAGGTCTGCACTCTATCACTCTTACTAAATCGCCTTCATGACATTCATTTTTTTCATCATGAGCTTTATATCTTTTATTTTTACTAATAGTTTTACCATAAAGCGGGTGTTTCTGCTTGCTTTCTACTTTTACAACTATAGTTTTATCCATTTTATCAGAAACTACAATTCCCTCAAGTACTCTTTTATATTTTTTTGCTTTGCTTTCCACAGTAATACCTCACTATTTTTTTATGCCAAGTTCATGCTGACGAATAAATGTCTTAACTCTAGCTATATCTTTACGAGCTTTTTTAAGCTGATGTGTTTGTCTTGCATCACCAACTACTTTTTCAAATCTATGCTCTTGATATTCTTTTTCTAATTTTAGAAGTTCACCTTTAAGCTCTTCTAAACCTAATGACTTATAATCTTTTTTATCTTTAGCCATTATATAGCCTCCCTCTTAATGAACTTAGTTTTTATAGGGAGCTTAAAACCAGCTAGTCTGAAAGCTGATTGAGCTAACTCTTCTGGAACACCTGCTATTTCAAATATTACTTTTCCAGGTTTAACTACAGCTACCCAATATTCAACATTACCTTTACCTTTACCCATTCTAGTTTCAGCAGGTTTTTTAGTATAAGGTTTATCTGGAAATACTTTTATCCACATTTTACCTACACGTTTAACATGTCTTGATATAGCAATACGCGCAGCCTCAATTTGTCTATCTGTAAGCCATACAGGTTCTAATGCCATTAAGCCGTAATCTCCGAAAGTTAAATTACTTCCCCTCTTTGATTTGCCTTTCATTCTGCCTCTATGATGTTTACGATATTTCATTCTTGATGGTTGTAACATTATCTATCTCCTTTGGCACTGATAACTTTACCTGCATCATCTTGTTTATGTTCTTTTTTATCAAGAATTTCTCCCTTATAGATCCACACTTTTATTCCGATAATACCGAATGTAGTAAGTGCTTCTGCAGTGCCGTAATCTATATTAGCTCTTAATGTATGTAATGGTACTGAACCATTTTTGTATTGTTCTGTTCTAGCAATATCAGCTCCTGCTAAACGGCCAGAACACATAACTTTTATACCTTTAGCACCTTTTTTCATAGCTTGAGTTATAACGCTTTTCATAGCTCTTCTGAAAGCAACACGCATTTCTAATTGGCGAGCCACATTCTGTGCCGCTAAAGTAGCATCTAACTCTGCATCTCTGATTTCTGTAATAGAGAAATGAACTGGTTTTTTAACCATTTTCTGAACTGTTGTTTTTACAGTTTCAACTCTCTGACCTTTAGGTCCTATTACAACACCTGCTCTTGCAGTAGAGATGAAAATATTTATTCTATCTGGGAAACGAACTATTTGTATATCAGATATAGCAGGGTCAAAAGACTCTTTCTTTCCGCCTATTTTCTTTTGTTCTTCTTTTAATGTTTTATAATAGTAATTCATTATATAGCGTCTGATAGATAAATCTTCATGCAAGCTGTCTGCATAAGTTCTGCTATCTTCAAACCATTTACTAGACCAAGTTTTGTTAATTCCGAGTCTTAAGCCTATTGGACTAACCTTTTGACCCATAGTTTATACCTCCGCTGCTTTAGGTGCTTCTTCTGTTTTAGCACTTTTAGCTTTTAATTTTTTCTTTTCAGGTTTTTTATCATCACTTAAAATTATAGTAATATGTGAAAGTCTTTTTAATATTGGATCTGCACTGCCTCTGCTTGCTGCACGTATTCTTTTTAGAGTAGGTGCTTTATCTACATAAGCAGTTTTTACCCATAATGTATCCGGATTGATATTTCTTGATTGGAATATAGCATTAGCTATTCCGCTTTTAATAGCCTTTCTTAGAACTACTGATGACATCTGAGGCATTGCTGCAAGATTAGATATAGCATGGTTAACATACTCGCCTTTAACAAAAGGAAGAAGTCTTGCTACTTTTCTGCGGCCAATGCGTAAATAACGTACCTTTACTTTATAATCCATAGTCTAAATCCTTATTTCTTACCTACTTTAGCGGCACCTGCATGAGATATAAATTTTCTTGTTGGTGCAAATTCGCCTAGTTTATGACCTATCATATTTTCTTGTATATAAACTGCTACAAATGTTTTACCATTATGTACATTTATAGTGAAACCTATCATCTCTGGAATAATTGTTGAAGCACGGCTATAAGTTTTTATTTGGTGCTTGTTATCTCCAGCCTGTATTTTCTTAAAAAGATTTTTATCTACAAAAGGTCCTTTTTTTATAGAGCGAGACATTATTTTTTACCCCCTCTTCTTTTGATTATTAATCTGTCAGAATATTTATGTTTCTTTCTAGTCTTGTAACCCTTAGTAGGCACGCCTGTTGGTGAAACAGGGTGCGGATTACCTTGTCCGCTTTTACCTTCACCACCGCCATGTGGGTGATCTACTGGGTTCATTACAACACCTCTTACTTTTGGTCTTCTGCCTTTATGTCTTGTAGTACCAGCTTTACCATCAGTAGTATTGAAATGATCTAAGTTGCCAATCTGACCTATAGTAGCATAACAATTTTCTAAGATTCTTCTTTCTTCACCAGAACGAAGTCTTATTACACAATAACCGCCTGATTTAGCTGTTATTTGAGCACCACCGCCTGCTGCTCTAACAAGCTGACCGCCTTTTCCAGGAGTTATTTCAATGTTATGTATTATAGTACCTAATGGAATTTTTTTCAATGGTAAAGTACAGCCAACTTTAACTTTTGCATTTTCTCCGCTTACTACTCTATCACCTACATTAAGTCCCAATGGCCATATTATGTATCTTTTTTCGCCATCTGTATAGTGTAATAGTGCTATACGAGCAGTTCTGTTAGGATCATACTCTATAGAAACCACTTTAGCTTCTATATCATGCTTATCTCTTCTAAAATCTACAAATCTAAAAAGTTTTTTATGTCCGCCTCCGCGACGACGCATAGTTATACGACCATTAGAACCGCGTCCGCTTATACGCTTTTTTCCGCATACTAATGATTTGCAAGGCTCATTTGTCGTAATATCCGAAAAGTCCACTACTGTACGATAGCGTAAACTTGGTGTTGTCGGTTTAAATTTCTTAATAGCCATCGGTTATCCCTCATTATTTTACTATATCTATTGATTCTTTGCCGTCAAGAACTATTATCGCTTTTTTATAACTGCGTGTATATCCGCGTCTGCTCATTCTGCGATTTTTCTTTTTTGGCTTAACATTTATTATTTTACAATCTAGCGGATGCACATTAAATATCTTCTCAACCGCTTTCATCAATTCCTGCTTATTAGCATCCTGTCTTACTTTAAATACATAATAACGCTTCTCTGTTCCTCTAGGCTCAGTTCTAAGCATATTACTTTTTTCTGTAAGTATAGGTTCAATTAAAAGTGAATACATACTCATATTTTTTAACCCTTAATTCTAGCATTTAATTTAGATAAAGCTGTTTTAGTAAAATATACCTCATCAGCATAAAATAAAGGATGTATAGACATACTGTCTGCATTTACAAGCTTTAAATCTTTGATGTTTCTTAAAGATAATAACAATTTATTATAATTATCACCTAAAGATTCATCTTTACCTACTACAAATGCCACTTTTCTTGTATTTGGTTCTTTAACCTTACTTATAAAACTAGCCATTCTTTTTGTTTTTGGAGCATCAAAAGTGAAATCTTCAAAAACTTTAAGAACATTGTTTCCATATTTTAAAGATAAAACAGACAATAGAGCCTTACGTTTCATTTTCTTTGGCAATCTATAGCTATAATCGCGAGGCTTAGGTGTATGTGTTTTACCGCCGCCTACCCAAATTGGGGATCTTGTAGAACCTGCTCTAGCTCTACCTGTGCCTTTTTGTCTCCAAGGTTTTTTACCGCCTCCTGAAACTTCTGCTCTTGTTTTTGTAGAGTGAGTTCCTTGGCGTCTGTTAGCTAATTCATTTTTGATTGCTTCGTAAAGTAGATTATTGTTAACTTCTGATTTAAATATCTCATCAACAATCTCTAAATTGCCTACGCTATCTCCATTTTCATTTAGTATTACTACTTCCATTTTATCATCCTGTTATTATTTCACTCTATTAATTCATTGAGTTCTTTTTCTTATTGCGTTTTTTAGCTGCTGATGTTAATTTAACTATGCTATTAACTGCACCAGGTATAGCACCTTTAATCATAATCAAATTATCATCTGGTCTTATTTCAACCACCTTTAAATTCTGTATAGTAGTCAAAGTATTACCCATATGTCCAGGCATACCTTTACCTTTCCATACTCTTGCAGGATAACTGTTACATCCTATAGAACCTGCTCTTCTTCTGAAATTAGAACCGTGGCTCATAGGACCACCGTCATAATTATGTCTTTTCATTACGCCGGCAAAACCTCTACCCTTACTCAAAGAACTAACATCTATAAAATCGCCTGCTTGAAATATATCCGCTTTAAGCTCCTGACCTACTGTATAAGAGCTAGCATCGTCCATTCTGAACTCTTTTAAATATTTCTTAGGCTCTAAATTTGCTTTTTTAAACTGACCTATTTGAGGCTTTTTTAAATGCTTTTCTTTTACGGCACCATAGCCTAATTGAATAGCACTGTAGCCATCTTTCTCATTATCTCTTATCTGCATAACTGTGCATGGTCCAGCCTCTACTACTGTTACTGCTATAGCATTACCAGTCTCATCGAAAACTGTTGTCATACCCAATTTTTTGCCAATTATTCCTACCATCGGCGAATCCTCTATAATGATTTTACTTACTACTTTTTAATGTTTCAAACTATTACAGATAAAACGTAGTAAAGCTTTATCTTTAATATTTTTTAATTAAACGCTTATTTAAGCTGAACATCAACCCCAGCTGGAAGCGCCAATTTCTTAAGAGACTCTGTTGTCTGAGGTGTTACATCAAAGATATCTATTAATCTTTTATATATACGCATCTCAAATTGTTCTCTTGATTTAATATTTACATGCGGACTTCTTATTACTGTTACCTTACGAATACTTGTAGGCAATGGTATAGGTCCTGATACTCTAGCTCCTGTTTTCTTTACACTAGCTACTATAGACTGAGCTGATTGATCAATAAGCTCAATATCAAAGGCTTTTAGTTTAACTCGTATTTTCTGTTCTTTCATAGCTTGAATTACTCGCTTTCTCTTAATTTATTAAAGGGTATATCTTTAATTAAAAAGGCATACCCTTTTATTTCGCTCTAATTATTCTAATATTTTTGTTACAACACCGTTACCTACTGTTTTACCACCTTCACGAATAGCAAATCTTTGTTTTTCTTCCATAGCTATTGGAGTGATAAGTTCAATAGTTAAGTTAGCATTATCACCAGGCATAATCATTTGTGCACCTTCTGCTAAATTGATTACTCCTGTTACATCTGTTGTTCTGAAGTACATTTGTGGTCTGTAACCTGTTACGAAACCGCTGTGTCTTCCACCTTCTTCTTTTTTCAAGATGTAAACTTCAGCTTCGAATTTTTTATGAGGTGTAATTGTACCAGGTTTAGCTAATACTTGTCCTCTTTCTACTTCTTTACGCTCAATACCTCTTAAAAGACAGCCAACATTGTAACCTGCTATACCTACTACTTCTTTTTTGAACATTTCTACGCCTGTACAAGTAGTTTTCTTAGTAGGTCTTATTCCAACGATTTCAACTTCATTACCTTTTTCTATTTTACCTCTTTCAATTCTTCCTGTAACAACTGTACCTCTTCCAGGAATTGAGTATACATCTTCTATTGACATTAAGAAGTCTTTATCTACTTCACGAACTGGATCTGGAATATATGTATCTAATGCATTTAATAAGTCTATTATACATTTACAATCAGGATCAGTTCTAGGATCTTTACCTGCTTCAATAGCTTGAATAGCTTTAATAGCAGAACCTCTAATAATAGGAGTTTTAGATCCGTCAAAACCATAGTGGTCTAATACATCTATTACTTCTGCTTCTACGATTTCAGCCATTTCTGGGTCATCTAATTTATCACATTTGTTTAAGAATACTACGATGTAATTTACACCTACTTGTCTTGAAAGAAGTACGTGTTCTTTTGTTTGAGGCATTACACCGTCTTCTGCTGATACTACCAAGATAGCTCCGTCCATTTGTGCAGCACCTGTAATCATGTTTTTAATGTAGTCAGCGTGACCTGGACAGTCTACGTGTGCGTAGTGTCTGTGATCTGATTCATATTCAACGTGTGAAGTTGCGATTGTTAATATTTTTGTTGGGTCTCTTCTACCTTGACTTTCAGAAGCTTTTGCTACTGAGTCATAAGCAACTTTCTGTACTGTTGCTGGGAACATAGCAGATGATACTGCTGTTATTGCTGATGTTAATGTCGTTTTACCATGGTCTACGTGTCCAATAGTACCAACGTTTACGTGTGTTTTTGTACCTTCGTAAGTTCCTTTAGCCATTTTAATCCTCCAATTATTTATCCTTTAGGAAATTTATTTTTTATTTTAATACTAATATTTTATTAGTTACTTACTTACTATTACCCATTCTAGCACCTATTATCTCTTCTGCTACATTTTTAGGTACTTCCTCATAATGTGAGAACTGCATTGTATAGCTTGCTCTGCCCTGAGAAACATTCCTTATACTTGTTGTATAACCAAACATCTCAGCAAGAGGTACTGTAGCATTGATAGATTTATAACCAGATTTGTCTGTAAATCCATGAACCTGACCTCTTCTTGAAGCTAAGTCCCCTATTATATCACCCATATAATCTTCAGGAGTTACTACCTCTACTGTCATCATAGGCTCTAACAAATAAGGATCTGCTTTCTTACAGCCTTCTTTAAAGCCCATTGAAGCAGCAATTTTGAATGCCATTTCTGATGAGTCTACAGGGTGGAATGATCCGTCATAAGCTGATACTATAACATCAAGCATAGGATAATTAGCAAGAACTCCTGTATTCATAGATTCTATACAGCCTTTTTCTACTGCAGGTATATATTCTCTTGGAACTGCTCCTCCAACGATTTCATTATTGAATTTGAATCCGCCATTAGGCTCATTAGGTCCTATTCTTAGCCATACATCACCATACTGACCTTTACCGCCTGACTGACGAACAAATTTACCTTGTACCTCAACTGTTTTCTTAATACCTTCTCTATAAGATACTTGAGGACGTCCTACATTTGCCTCAACTTTATATTCTCTTTTCATTCTATCACAGATAATTTCTAAGTGAAGCTCACCCATACCTGCTATGATTGTCTGACCTGTTTCTTCATCAAAGCTAACTCTGAATGTTGGGTCTTCTTCAGCAAGTCTTGATAAAGCTACTGACATTTTATCTCTGTCGCCTTTTGTTTTAGGCTCTATAGCAACATTTATTACAGGCTCTGGGAAGTTAATTGATTCTAGTATTATAGGAGCATTTTCAGGACATAATGTATCACCTGTTGTAGTATCTTTAAGTCCTACTGCTGCTGCTATATCACCAGCATATACCTGTTCAATTTCTTCTCTTTTATTAGCATGCATCTGAAGTATTCTTCCGATACGCTCTCTTTTTCCTTTTGTTGCATTAAGAACATAAGAACCTGATTCCAAAATTCCTGAATAAACTCTCAAGAATGCTATTTTTCCTACATGAGGATCTGTCATTATTTTGAATGCTAATGCACTGAATTTTTCATCATCTGAAATTTTTCTTTTTATAACATTACCATCTAAATCAGTACCTTCTACCTCAGGTTTATCTACAGGAGATGGTAAATAATCAACAACACCATTAATTAATACTTGAATACCTTTGTTTTTGAATGCTGTACCGCAGAACATTGGGAAGAAATCTGCTGTTAATGTTGCTGTTCTTATAAGTCTTTTTATAGTAGGAACATCTATTTCCTCACCTTCAAAGAACTTATTCATAGCATCGTCATCATATTCAACGATTGCTTCTAATAATGAGTTTCTGTATTCTTCTGCTTTTTCTTTTAATTCAGGTCTGATTTCTCTCTCTTCCATTTTCATACCGTCTTCAGAAACCCAAATTATTTCTTTCATATTTACTAAGTCAACAACACCCTCGAAATTGCTTTCTGCACCTATAGGTATAACTACAGGGTGGCTGTTAGCTTTTAATCTTTCTCTAGTCTGATCTAAAACAGAATAGAAATTAGCTCCTATCCTATCCATTTTATTAACAAAAATAGCTCTAGGAATCTTATAATTGCTTGCCTGTCTCCAAACAGTTTCACTTTGAGGCTGAACACCTCCAACTGAACAGAAAACACCTACTGCACTGTCTAATACTCTCAAAGATCTTTCTACCTCAGCAGTAAAGTCAACGTGCCCCGGAGTGTCTATCAAATTAATTCTATGACCATTCCAAAAACAAGTTGTTGCAGCAGAAGTAATTGTAATACCTCTTTCTCTTTCCTGTTCCATCCAGTCCATTTCAGCTGCACCTTCATGAACTTCCCCAATCTTATGGGTCTTACCTGTAAAATATAAAATACGCTCACTTAAAGTAGTTTTACCAGCATCAATGTGAGCCATAATACCAATATTGCGTGTGTTTTCTAATGAAATTTGACGTGCCACTAAACTTTCTCCTTAAAAACTACCACCTGAAGTGAGCAAATGCTTTGTTACCTTCAGCCATTCTATGAACTGTATCTCTCTTAGCAACCGCCTGACCTTTACCATCTATAGCATCAGCTATTTCATTTGATAAACGCTCTACCATACTTCTTCCGCCTCTTTTTCTTGAAGCATCTATAAGCCATGTAAACGCTAAAGAATTCTGTCTGTCTGGTCTTACATCAACAGGCACCTGATATGTAGAACCTCCAACTCTTCTTGATTTTACTTCTACACGAGGTTTGATATTTTCAATAGCTTCGTTAAAAGCCTCTAAACCCTCTTTTCCTGTTTTTTGTTTAACTAAATCCATAGCTTTATAAAATATATTTTCAGCTTTACTTTTTTTACCGTCATACATTAATTTATTTATGAATTTACTAATAATAACGCTTCCATAAACAGGATCAGCATCTATTTTTCTAGTTTGTGCTCTTCTTCTTCTAGCCATATTACTTTACTCCATTAAGCCTTTGGTTTTTTAGTACCATATTTACTTCTAGCTTTCATTCTCTTTTCTACACCTGTAGCTTCACGGCTTCCGCGAACTATGTGATAACGGCAACCAGGCAAGTCTTTAACCCTTCCGCCTCTTATAAGTACGCGGTTGTGTTCCTGTAATGTGTGATCTATACCAGGAATATAAGCTGTTACTTCCATACCGTTTGTTATTCTTACACGGGCAATTTTACGCATAGCTGAGTTAGGTTTTTTTGGTGTAGTTGTTGTTACACGAGTACAAACCCCTTCTCTTTGCGGACATTTCATCAATGCAGGCGATTTTGTTTTATTTATTATACGCTTGCGACCTTTTCTTACTAATTGATTAATTGTAGGCATAAAATACAAAACCTCTAATTTTTTATTTTTTTACAAGCCAATCCATTTTTTAAGGAATGACAACATTAATATTTTCTTTTATAAAACTTCAAACACGAAACAGTATTCATTAACTGAGCAATTATAGTATTAAAACTTAATCATAGTGAGAAAAACCATACTATACGCTTTAATCGCTTTTATGAAAGTTAGGGCATTATAAAGCAACTATACAAAAAAATCAATAGTATTTAATAGTTTTTTTATTATTTTTTTGAATTTTAGTTAATATTTCTTATTAATTAGTTATCAATAATGCAAATTAATTACGATTAAAGCCATTATAATTTGTAGGGTTTATCATATATTTTTTTTAAAGCAAATAAAAAATGATAATTAAAAATGCTGTCAATTTCCTGATAAATATTGCAAAAAAATTATATTTATAGCATAATTGCACCTAATAATATTTAGGAATTATTTATGAGCAATACAAATCAAAATAAAGAAAAATTAAAATTTGATGACAAAGGTTTAATACCTGCAATAGTTATAGATTATTATACAAAAGAAGTTTTAACTCTAGCCTACATGAACAAAGAAAGTCTTGAAATAAGCATCAAAGAAGGAAAAACTTGCTTCTATAGCAGAAGCAGACAAGAATTATGGAGAAAAGGAGAAACTTCTGGAAATTATCAGCATATACAATCAATAAAAAGCGACTGTGATAATGATGCTTTAGTTATAGAAGTTATTAAAGACGGACCTGCATGCCATACAGGTGCTGAATCCTGCTTTTTTAATGAAATATATTCAAAAGAAGATTACAAGGATTTTTCTATAGATAAACTTTATGAACTAATAAAAGGACGAAAAATTAACCAAACAGAAGGATCATACACAACTTATTTATTTAATAGCGGAATAGATAAAATATTAAAAAAAGTAGGCGAAGAATGCACAGAAGTTATAATAGGTGCTAAAAATGAATCCAATAAAGAAACTATATACGAATTATCTGATTTACTTTATCATAGCTTAGTTTTAATGGTAGAGAAAGGAATAACTATTAACGATATAAAAAATGAATTGGCAAGCAGATCAATAATAGATAAAAAAGAAAAACAAAAAAGCATGAAATAGCTCCCAAATTAACAAATACATTATCCCTAATCTTATAATAACCTGATTAAAATTAATTATTTCCTATATATACAAATATAGCATAAAAAATTTTATTATATAATAAATATTACACTAAATATACACTATCTGCTTTATTTTAAATAAATAAAAATATCATTTTAATAAAAATAAACATAGATTATAGAATTTGTAATATATAAAAATAGAAAATGTAAAACAATTATATTAATTTTTTTTAAAAAATATTAAAAAATATAGAAAAAATATAGAAAAATAGATAATTATAAATTGCAATATTTTATATACCGGTGTATACTATACAAATATTATAAAAAATAAATTAATTTATGGAAATATACCATGAAAACACTATCTATTATTTCAGTTATATTCATTGTTTTAATAGCTTCATGTACTAAAGATTATGGGGTAAAAGTTACTAAACCCGGAGCAGATTTAATACTCTCAAAAATGCAAAGCGGTAATTGGGCTGGTGTAAAGGCAGATGGAAATACACTTACCATTAGCGGAAGTTCAGGAAATCTTAATGGAAGCTATAATTTTGAAGAACCCGTACTAGGTATAGGAGGAATATATAAAGACAGCAAAGGAGAATATATAATGGCTGCCCCTGCCGGAAGTGAACTTTATGTTGTAAAGATGACTGAAGATGCAAAGAAAGCAGTAGATACTATACTTGATGTTCTTGATGATGAAGGAGGAGAGGCTGTTGTTGGAAATTTGATAAGTGCAATTATAGATAAAGGTGCTGATAAAATAGATTTGAGCAATTCTGATGAAATATTAAAAGGTACTAATCTTCCTGCTGACAAAAAAGCTGAAATTGAAAATATATTAAAAAACTCTAACGGCGGATTTACTGCCGGAGAAGCTATAAAATAAATAAGTGGTTTTTATTATGAGAAAATATTTAATATTATTATCTGTTCTATTTTGTTTTCATATTTATGCCTATTCTAAAGGGCTTCCTCTTTCAACAGAAGTAACAGGTGAAGATTACAGTTGGATAAAAGGAAGACAAATGATAAGCTTTAATTTAAATCCTGGCGGAGCTATTTTTTATCCGTTACTATTTAATACTGCTGTGAATAATGCTGTAAATCTTACAGGATTAATTGGCATCAATTTTGGAGATATAAATAAATATTTTGATTATGCTGATGCAAAAGGTTCTGCTTGGTATATTCCGGCTATTTCATATTCATTATTTGTACATAATCAAATAGCGTTGGAAGCAGGAATAGGTGTTTATTCTAGTACTTATGATTTGACTATTTCTAAAGAAAATGCTGGAAAATTATTAGAAGCTTTAGGACAAGGAAATTATTCCACTATTGTTGGTAAAGATACTACCTTCAATGCATCATTTATATTTATGCCTGCTACATTTGGAGTAAAATTTTACGGTCCTAAAAGACAATTCTATAATGCATTTCGTTTCGGAATAGATGCATTCTTCTATACTGTAACTACTGAAAATGGGCTTACAGGAATAAAAACTGAACATACAATTCATGATGCTGCTTTATATATTTCTTATGAATTGGGATGGAATATAGAGTTATTCCCTACTAAAGAATGGAGAGTTAAACCAACTATTGATATTGCTATTCTTGAAATAGGATATTATGTAAGACCTTGGACTGGAAATGTATATAATACAGTAACAGGAGGTGTTACTTCTTTAACTGCAGGTTTTTCGGCATTTAATATACCTGCTTGGAACAGTTTCCCTGATTGGGCTAAATATCTTTCAAATATAAGATTTGCATTGTTTCCTAGAATTGGATTCAGTTTAAGATTTTAATGGATTTGAATTATGAATATAAAGAAAATTATCATTTTTACATCTGTACTAATTTTTACATCAGGTACCATAATCAATGCTCAGGATTATTTAAAGCATTCTTTAGGAATAGATTTCGGTACTACATTATTTTCTATGGGTACTATACCGCTTATCACTGAACTAATATTCAAGACACAAGAAGGAGCAAGCGGTAAATTTTATGATGGTAAATTCGGAATAAGATTAACATATAATTACACTTATCTCCCTAAACAATCCATAGATGCCACTTTAGGTTTTTATGCTTTCGATACTCACTACAGTGATTATTCAGAACCTGTAAGAAATAGTGCCGGAGATATCATAGCCTCTGCTGCTCTAAATAAATTTTATAATGGAAGTACAATAGCTATACCTGCTTCTATAGGAGTAAGATTTTACTTAAATAAAAATGATACCCCTAGCGGATTTTTCCTCCTTCCTAAAGTTGGTATGACTACATTCATAGTGAATGGTAAAGAATTAAGAGATGACGGAACTACAAGATATAAAACTACTACTGTTTATGACTTTTATATATCCGGAGAAATGGGATTTAGAATAGATTTATTTTCTAAAACAGGCTCCAATTGGGAAGTTCGTCCGTTTATAGATATATCTTTGCTTGACATAGGTTATTCTTTTACACCGGGCATTAGATTAATACCGCTTCCTAGATTGGCTATAGGTATATCTTTTTAATAATTGATAATGTTTTGTAAGGTTTTTAGTATGAAAAAAATTTTATTAATATCAATAATAACTTGCTTTATGAGTTCATCTTTGTTTCCACTAATAGATGCATTTTATATAGCACCTAAAATTGTATATAATTTTAACGATTCTGGTTTTAAAAATAATAAAAATCAGAGCATAATGAATAATTATCTTGGAGCAGGTTTTTCTGCAGGTTTCGATTTCTATAGATATCAAAGAAGCATACCTTTGAGATTAGAATTGGAATATACTTTCAAAGATGGTATGACAGGAAATTATCATACTGCAAACATAGTAAAACAATCTCAGCATTCTATATTAGCTGCCGCTTATTACAGTATGCATATATATCATATAAAAAAGAGCGAATTAAAAACTATTACAGCTGAAGAAATATATAGCAGAACTCCTATAATGTCATTATATTTAGGACTATTAATGGGAACAAAAATAAATGCAAATACTTATGACAGATGGTTTGAAGAAAATGGAAGAGTAAAAGCTACTGTAACAGTACCTAGTCCTACATTTGCAATAGGGGGTGCTGTAGGAGTTGACATATATGTTACTAGTTTCCTTAACTTGGATATAGGATACAGAATATTATATGGTTTGGATAATGTTTTATCACATGAATTTGCTATAGCAGCAAGATTCCCAATACCGGATCTTAGGAAATAAGACTTATGAAAAAAATAGCTTTATTATTATTATTAATATTAATTGCACTTGCTTCATGCAAAACAGGAACTATGATTATAATGCCTGTGCAGAATGTTCAAATGCCTGCTTATCCTCCTCAAAGTTATTTGGGAGAGAAAAGCAAATATAAATTTAGTAGTAATTATAATTTAAATAATAGTTTAGGTATGAACAATTATTTATTTAATAATACTATTTTTAACACTAATAATTTATTTAGAAAAAATTTTGTTTATTTAAAATAAAAGGGTTGTTATATGAAACGATTAGTAATTATATTATTATTTTTTATTGTTGCTTTTTCTAGTAAAAACCTTTCTGCAGCAATTTTCTCAGGTGTTTATATAGCCCCTAAAATCAATTTTAAACATGAGGCTCTAAATAAAACAAATAAACTAGAACTAGGAAAACTTCCTTTTCTTGAAAAAAACAATTATGTAGGAGGAGGGTTTGCTGTAGGATATGATTTATTTAGAAAAACTAGATTAGTGCCTTTAAGACTTGATATAGAATATATGTTTCAGGGAGTAATTGGTAAAAAAAACACTTGGATGCAAAGCATAATGGCAAGTATATATTATGATATAAATATATTTTTTGTGAAAAACAATGAATTAGATAATCTCACTACAAGAGCTCTTTACAGCAGAATTCCTAATATGAGCATATATTTTGGATTATCTTTTGGCAACAGATTATATCAAATGCATTATGTTTATGATGATATAGGAAAAGCTATTATTACTAGAAGTTCTTTTGCATTTGGAATTAATGCAGGTTTAGTTTATAATATACTTGATTGGTTTGCTTTGGATTTAGGATATAGATATTTATTAGGTTTTGGTTTTAATGATGCTCATGAGGTGCTTCTTGGGGCTAGATTTACAATAAGGTAATAAATATAAATTATTGTATTAAGAGGTTTATTATGATAAATAAAATTTTACCTTTAATATTTTTATTAATTTTTACAGTTTCATGTTCTACTAATGATAAGCATGTTGTAGTATTAGCTTTCAGTAAACAGCTTCATGCTGTGCTTTATAATGATAATAGTCAGGCTACAAAAACTGCATCAAAAACTTATATACAAGAAGATAACATAAAAACTATAGCTGATTCTATAAAAGAAGAAGATGACATAAAAATAATGGCTGATTCAGTAAATGAAAATGGTACAAATAATCAGCCAATAGAAAAAGAAAATCTTACAAATAATGATGTTATTGAAAAAGAAAATACACAAACTATAAAACAAACCGAAGTCATAAAACAAGATGATAATGAAATACTTGTTACTGCAAATATAATAGAATTTGATTTTGATTCTTATAAATTAAAAGATGAATATGATGAAGGTATAAATGAAATTTATAAATATTTAGATAAGAATAAAAATATAAATCTTATTATAGAAGGACATAGCGACAGCATCGGAGATTCAAATTATAATATATATCTATCTGAAAACAGAGCAAAAGCTATATTTGATAAACTAGTTGATAAAGGAATAGATAAAGAAAGACTTAGATATATAGGATATGGTGCTGTTCATTCATCTGAATATAATGATAAAGACAGAAAATGCCAATTTGTAATAATAAATAATTCCGATGAAGAAGAAGAATATAAAAAAGAAAATGAAACTGATATTATTAAATTAAAACAGCAATAAAATTATTTTTTATTCTTATACAAATATTGAATACTCTCTATATTGAGTATCACAATTTTCTATATAGTCAAAAAAGAAATATATATTTTTAATCTCAATTTTAAATCCTACCATTTAAAATTCATAGCATTAATTTAAATCAAATATTTTATTCATATTAAAAAGCATGCCCTCCCAAGTGTTAATTAGATTTAAAATCTATTTAACGCACGGTGAACTAAATTAAATATATAATAAAAATTCTAATATCAAATAAGCTGTATTTTTTAACTCATTCTGCGTGCGATAAAATTAGTACGAAATTTTAAAAAAATTGGGTGGGCGGCTAAAATGACTATTTAGATTTAAAAGAAAAATAGTTTATCAAAATCAGAAGGAATTGAAAGCCTATAGGGTGGGATTTTGGGCAAGTTTTTAAAAAATTAATTACATACCCCGCCCTTTAAAATTTAGAGCTTTATTTTAAATTGTAATATTATATTATCTTTATAGCTTAATTTTAAATTTTAGCACCCGCCCAAGTGTTAATTAAATTTGGAATTTATTTAACGCACGGTAAACTGAATTAAAAATATAATAAAAATTTGAATATCAAATAAGCTGTATTTTTTAACTTTACTCTGCGTGCGTTATCAATGTGAAATTCTTAGTATTATTTTAATATTTGACTTTTGTATTTCTCAAATAAAGTTCCTGAGAAATCAGTTTTTTGTATTGCTTCTTTTAAGCCTGTAACATCAATAGTATATGCTTGAGCATCAGTATTGGGTTTTATTGATAAAGTTTTGCTGTTTATTAATTTATTCATAAATTCAATAACTTCTTTTTCCTGTATGATTCCAAAAGCAGGTGATATTGTATATAATATATCAAAATTATCGCTTGAAGACCTCATAAAAGGCTCTACAGATTTATAAGGAGAATTATTAAAACTATATTCTACTATTGGAGTATTTTCATCTATTTTATCTTTATACCAATTTATACTTACACTAAGCTGATTATTTCTAGCAGCTATATATATTTCCAAACTGTTATTATTTTTTATAGTCATTGTAACAGTTTTTGTATCAGTATTGTTATAGCTTATTCTTCTTATTTTCCAATTATTATAATGTGTAGTTACAGCAGCAGAGAATGCTTGCATTGATATTATTAATAATGTTATAAATAGAAGTAAAATTTTATTCATATATATTTTTATTCTCCTATGTTTATTTATATATTATGTTTACTTAATTATAATTCTCGTTAATTTTTTGTAAAGTATTAGAAATAAAAAAATATCAATTTTTTTTATTGTTGCTAGCGATAAACTCGCTAAAAATGTATAGCATTAGTACCTTAAAATTATTATTTTTTAATAAATAAGTGATTTTATATCATTATACCATTTATTCATATAATTTTTAATCTCTTCATAGCTAATAACAGACTTTTCAAATTTCTCAACATGCCAAGGTGATATTATGTAAGCAATATTTTTAATATTGTTATTTAAATTATTTTTATCTATATTTTCGCTATTAATATTTTTTATAAATTCATCTATTTCTTTTAATAGTTTTTCTTTGTCTATATTTTCTTTTAAATATTTTTTAATTTCTATATTTTTATTATTAGAATTTGAATTGCTATGATTGTATATTTTTACATTTTTTATGAATGCTGATTGAATAGTCAAAGTAAAAATATCTGTAATTTCAGAAATCTCTTGTATTAAAGATTCAAAATGATTTTTATAACTCAAAAGTGCTGAAGAAGTATTTCTATAAACATTGTCATAGCATTTTACTTTTTGATTATCATTAAGTCTTTTATATTTGGAAGATTCAAAAGTTTTTAATTTACTGCTGTTAATATAATCATGGGCAGATGCATTTGAATATTTAGAATGTGTTTTATCATCAATATGACAAAAATCACATCCTGCAAGCAATATATATTTAGGATTAAGCATATATGCTATTCTTAAAGCAGGCATTATAACGCTTCCTTCCATATAGAAGTATATATTATTATTGTTATCATCATTTATAGGATATAGTATCTTTTCAAAACTTTCATCATGTGAAAAATAGAATATTCTTTTATTTTCTATATGAGTAAGAGGAAAAGGATATGCTGTATGTGTAGTGAATATATTTATGTTTTGATTTTCTTTTTTAAGAAGTTCTTTTAAATGTATTGAAGAATAAAAACCTCCGTCTGTTGATACAACGGCATCAGGTTTTATATTATTTTTTATTAAAGTATTAAAAGCATGTGATAAAACTATAACAAAATGAGTTTTCGATAGTTCTTTAATATTTTCTATATAGTCATCAGCAGAAGCTCCGGCAGATACAAATAAAATAGGTATTTCTTTTTTTAAGATATTGCAGAATGTTTTTATAGAATATCCTTCATTGAAATGCATATTATACAATATGTTTCTAGTCCATATAGGAGCAAAATAATAATTAGAAGTTAATGACATTAATTTTTCTTTGATAGAGTTTGCAAGTGATATATTAATATTATCATAATATTCTCTTGTTTCATTATCTATATTTGAAGCTCTTACATGTCTTATATAAACTATTTTTTTTGAATCATTATCATTCATATAAAAATTAAAGAATGCCAATATTGTTTCTAAATCTTCATTTAAAATAAGTATTATGTTTTTTAATATATTTTCATTTGAAAGTTTTAAATTTGATAGAATGAGTTTAACTATTTCTA
Organism: Brachyspira hampsonii; assembly: GCF_002214805.1. Taxonomy (NCBI): domain Bacteria; kingdom Pseudomonadati; phylum Spirochaetota; class Spirochaetia; order Brachyspirales; family Brachyspiraceae; genus Brachyspira; species Brachyspira hampsonii. The sequence goes on from NZ_CP019914.1 coordinate 1,304,322, forward strand.
TGTCTTTTTCTATTATGATTGCTTTATTATGTTCATTTAAAGATAAGAAATATTCTATATGAAAGAATGAAGCAATAGATAAAAATATTCCTATATGTTCATTATTGTTTGTTATAAATTGCGATATTAATCTTTTAGCTTCTTCCATAGGATTATATAGAGAAGTTAAAGGCTTATTATTATATATAACAGCGAATAAATTATTTTTTGCCTGTTTTAATTGGTATTTACTATTTTTGGTATTATATTCTATTAATTTCTTTACAGCTCTGAAATTATATTTATTTTTATTTAAAAGCTCTATATTTTTAGTGAATATAGTATCATTCATTTTGTTTCTCTATCAGATTATTTTCAGAATATGCCGTACTTCTCTATAAGTTCGTATGTAGCATCTTCATCATTTTTAATTTTATTGTATATAATGAGTTCAGGTCTGTACTCAAAATGTATTGTATCATAATTATGCCATTTGCCGCCCCATATAAATCCATACTTTTCAAAAACTTTAACAACTTCTTTTGGCGGATGCCATCTTTTATTATAAGGCACAGCATACCATGCTTTATTATTAACTCTAGTCCAAGCCCAATATATTTGCTTACCGTTATTTTTCTTAGGTAAAGTATCAAAAGCAACCCCATAACTATGATAGCTTCTGCTTGCACTTTTTGAAATTATTTTCCAAACATATCCGCTTACTATTTTTAAAGAATCAAGAAAATTTTCTACTTCCTGATTAGTCTGTGCTATAAGTTTTACTTCTACACTTACATTTGAAAGCGGTTCATATACATAGTCATGAACTCTTACTTTATAGCCTAATATACTTTTGGTGCTTATATGTTTTACCATACTCCTTTCACTAGTTCCGTCATAAAGAGTATCTAAGAATTTATTATTAATATATTTAGTATTATTTACCCTTTTTTTATAGTATTCCTGAAGTTCTTTAGTTCTTTCCGGAGTTTCTTTCTGCACCTCAGGCATTCCGTCTACAGTATAAGAGTAGAATCCGAAAGGTATATAATTATCCTGATTAGTCATATCTTCATCAGTTAGAAGTTTTCCATTAGCCCAATTAAACCATATCCCATCTAAATAAAATCCTAATTCTCTATTTTTTATAGTTGGAGGCGATATTCTGTTTGAATATGCTAAATGAAGTGCTATAGTTTCTATTGCTCCAGGTCTTATTATTATATCTTTTCTTATTCTCTTTTTCTCCTCTTCAAGCTGAATCTGCTTTATATCAGAGCTAGATATTATATCTTTGGTGTTATTTATATATATGATTCCTACAGCTGATATAGAGGATACAATTATTGTCATAAGTGCTATTGTAAATACCTTATATTTAGATCCTGCTTTTATTATAAAACTTATTAAGGCAAGTACTACTAGTATTGTTGCTATTACTAAAACATATTGTAAAACGGTCATATTATTTTATTATTACTCTGTAAAAATTATTTGTTTACATAATATTAACATATATTAATATTAAATTCAAATTTATTATCGTTAAAAAAAACATATTTAGTAGGAAGTTTTATCAAAAAAGATTTATTTTCGCGGGGGTAAAAAATTGGGCGATGACGGGTTCGAACCGCCGACCTAGTGCTTGTAAGGCACCCGCTCTCCCAGCTGAGCTAATCGCCCTTTCTTTTGAAATGTTAGATTATATTAGCATATCATTAAAAAAAAGTCAAGTATTTTATAAAATTAAAGCATATTAAATTTGTATTTTTACTATTTTGTATGTAAAACTTTATTAAATATATATTGCTAAAATAATAAAAAATGTTATTATATTATAATGTAAATATTATAAAATTAAGTAGAATTTTATTAAAATGAATATAGAATTTTTGCTTTCAGCGGCATTTGATAATAGAAGGGTTATTCCTAACCAAGACAGATTATTTAAAGCGATAGTTTCTTCTTTAAATGAAGTTAATATTAATCCTCTTGTAATGATTTCAGAGTTTTCTATAATAGAAGACGGAAACACTCTCATATATTCCTTTCACCCTTCTGCTGATCCTATATATTTTGAGTTTAAAGCAGGCACTTTGTTTATAACCATTAGTACAGGTTCTTTCGGAGCCGGATATCATAAATTTATAGTTGGTGTATTGGACAGAATAGCAAGAAGACTTGATATAGAGTTTAAAGAAGATTCAGTTCATAAAGATCCAAGCGGTTATTTTAAAAGCAGAGATTTTGAATCTTTAAAAAGATTTTTTGTTAATTCTTTGGCTGATTATGCTAAAATGCTTATAGCTCATCATGATAAAGGCTTCAGTAATTTTATGATATCTATGCCTTATGATTATCCTATAATAGAAAAAGAGTATTTTGCTTTATCTTCTTTAGGATATTGGGGAAAAAATTGGTTTGCTGATTTTATAGATGCCGATGAAGAGGACAGATTAATTTTAGCAGCAGATTTCTTTTTATGGGATACTGAAGATATAAATGCTCAATTTTGGTTTAAAAGTTTTATCAGTATGATTTGGCTTTATTTCCCATTCAGAGAGGCTATTGATAATAAAGAAAAAACTATGTACAAAAAAATTATGTATGCCTTTCAGGAAGCATATAAAAAAGATTCTTCATTAAAATACCCTTGGGATATACTTATTGATATTGCTCATTATTTAGATGATGAAAATTTAGCTAAATTTATAGAAAGCAAAAAAACAGTTAATCAGCAGCCGGCTTTTCAGATAGGATTCAGACTTGAAAAGGCTCGTTTTTCTATAGCAGCAGGATTTACTATCATTCTGCCTATGCGTATGAATGTATTTAAAAATAATAAATCTTTAATAGAATTCAAAGATATTAATGTATATATAGCTATGCAGGTTTATTCTTTTGCAAATGAAGAGATAGATGTAATAATGGAATATGTGTTAAAACAGATAGACATTGCCGGAGAAGATAAAGGAGAAAAACTTGATATTAAATCTCAAAGCGGTAAAATAGAAAGTATAGTATATGAAAAAGAATTAGAAGATAATGACCATATTATTACAGTAGCTTGTGCCGCTAAAAAGCTGGCATTGCTTGCTTGGTTTACTTATTCTGATGCTGAATATAGAAATATCTGTTTAGAAGCTATAAAGTCAATAGACACAGAAAATTAACATAATATTTTTAAAAATTATGTAAAGTAATCATAATAACTGCCGATAAATTATCACATAGCTGATTAATAAAATTGGTTGGCTTTAACTTAAAGGTGGTATTTATGTTTAACTTATACGAAGAGCTTACAAAAATCGAAATACTTTTATCAAAAGAAATAGAAGTATATAAAATAATATTAGAGGATGAAGAGAAAAAAGTTAATTCTATAATTAATACAAGATTGCAGGATATACATTTATACTGTGATCATCAGAATGAGAAAATGACAGAAGCTAATGAGCTTAGAAAAATGAGAGAAAATGTAATAGACTTAATAGTATTGAATAAATTCCCTCATTTATCAGAAACAGCAACATTATCTGATATTATTAGAAGAATACCATTAAATAAAACAGCTAGAATATCAGCACTTCGTCTTGAATTAGTTACTCTAATGGCTAGATTAAAACATTTAAATAAATTAGCTCCTAAACTTTTTGATGAAGCTTTAGATTTATTTGCAAATATGAAAGAAGTGTTGAATGAAAGTAAAAAAGTAGGCTATAACAATAAAGGCAAAGAGCATGTTGTTAATAGGAAATTATCAGTATTAGTAAATAAGCAAGTTTAATATAGAATATTTATATCTTAATTAAGCGTATGGCATAGTTTTATGTTATACGTTTTTTTTATATATTTTATTTTCAAATTGTAAAAATTATAGAAACATAATATTGCAAAATTATAAAAACGATATATAGTATTACTCAAAAAAATAATATAAAAATTTAAACGGGAAAAAATTATGAAAAAAGTTAATTTATCTGGAAGACATTTTATTAATTTGGAAGATTTTACAAGCGAAGAATTATCAGCATTGATTGATTATACCTTCGAGTTAAAATCAAAAGTTAGGAATAGAGAAGAAATAGATATAATGAAAAATAGGACTATGGTGATGTATTTTTCAAAACCTAGTTTGAGGACTCGTTTAAGTTTTGAAATAGGAATGAAAAAATTAGGCGGAGATGCTTTTGTATTAAAACAAGATGAGATTATATTAGGACAGAGAGAAAGTATAGAAGATAGTTCTAATGTTATTTCAAGATACTGCGATTTAATTATGATTAGAACTTTTGCTCATAGCGATGTTGAGGATTTTGCTAAATATTCAAAGGTTCCTGTTATAAATGCTTTGACAGATCTTTCGCATCCTTGTCAGGTTATGGCTGATTTATTTACTATGAAAGAGCATTTCGGTAAATTGAAAGGTTTAACATTATCATATATAGGCGACGGTAATAATGTATGCAATAGTCTTTTAACAGGCTGTACATCTTTAGGCGTTAATATCAAAGTAGGAGTTCCTAAGGGTTATGAACCTGATGCTAAAACTACAGAAATAGCCAAAAAAATAGCTAAAGAAAATGGCTGTACTGTTGATATTGTTAATGATGTAAAAGAGGCTGTAAGCGGCAGCGATGTAGTTTATACTGATGTATGGGCTTCTATGGGTCAGGAGAGTGAAAAAGAAAAAAGACTTAATGTATTTAAAGGCTTTACTCTCACTAAAGAATTATTTGCTCTTGCTAATAAAGGTGCTATAGCTTTACATTGTTTACCTGCTCATAAAGGCGAGGAGATTAGCGAAGAAGTATTCAATATGAATTCTCAGTATATTTATGAAGAAGCAGAAAACAGAATGCATACCCAAATGGCTATAATGAGCAGTATAGTAAAAGAATAATAGAAAATTAATATATACTTAAACAATTTTATTTTTGGTAAAATGATTATCAGATTTTTTGCTGAGACTTCTTAAAAGTTTTTATAATTGTATATGTTTTGCTAAAAATACAAATATAATAATTAAATAAAAACATTTTATAAATAAAGAAAGGATTTATCATGAAAAAAAAATTAGTATTAGCCTATTCAGGCGGTTTGGACACTACAGTTATAATACCATGGCTTAAAGAAAATTATGATTATGATGTAATAGCTGTTTGTGTGGATGTTGGTCAAGGTACAGAAACTGACGGCTTAGAAGAAAGAGCTTTAAAAACAGGAGCTGTAAAATACAGATTAGTAAAATGCGAAGATGAGTTCGTTACAGATTATATTTATCCTATAGTTAAAGCTGAAGCTACTTATGAAGATAAATATTTACTTGGTACTTCTGCTGCAAGACCTTTAATAGCTAAAAAATTAGTAGAAGTTGCTTTAGAAGAAGGTGCTACTGCTATAGCACATGGAGCTACAGGAAAAGGTAATGACCAAGTAAGATTTGAATTAACAGTTAAGGCATTAGCTCCTAATTTTGAAATTATTGCTCCTTGGAGAAAATGGGATATATCTTCAAGAGAAGAAGAAATTAAATATTTGGAAGACAGAAATATAGAAGTTCCTATGAAAAAAGATGATTCTTATTCAAGAGATAAGAACCTTTGGCATTTATCACATGAGGGATTAGAGCTTGAAGATCCTGCTAATATGCCTAATTATGAAAGACTTCTTAAATTATCAAATACTATAGAGAATGCTCCTAATGAAGGACAATTTGTAGAATTAGAATTTGAAAAAGGAATACCTACTAAAGTAGACGGAAAAACTTTCTCTCCTTCTGATTTAGTTAAATATTTAAATGAAATAGGCGGAAAGCATGCTGTTGGTATAGTTGATTTATTAGAAAACAGAGTAGTAGGAATAAAATGCCGCGGTGTATATGAAACTCCGGGAGGTACTATTCTTTATGCTGCTCATAGAGAAATTGAACATTTATGTTTAGACAGAGAAACATTATATTTTAAACATATAGTTTCTCATAAATTAACTGACCTTGTATATAGCGGAAGATGGTTTACTCCTTTAAGAGAGGCTTTAAGTGCATTTATTGACAGCACTCAAGAAACTGTAACAGGTAAAGTAAAATTAAAATTATATAAAGGAAATATTATACCTGCAGGAGTAACTTCTCCTTATTCTCTTTATAATCAAAGTTTGGCTAGCTTTACTACAGGCGAATTATATGATCATCATGATGCTCAGGGATTTATTACATTATTCGGTTTGCCTTTAAAAGTTAATGCTTTGATGAAAGAGCAAGTGAAAAAAATGGGGTTAAAATAATTAATTATGAAAGAAAAATTATGGGGGGGACGCTTTTCTAAAGAACTTAACAAAGAAGCTAATGATTTTAATTCTTCATTGGCTTTCGACTGTAAGATGTACAGAGAGGATATACTTGGAAGCATAGCACATGCAAAAATGCTTGGTGAATGCTCTATTATTCCTCTCGATGAAAGCGTAACTATAATAAATGCTCTAAAGCAAATTTTAGATGATATTGATAATAATAAACTTCAATTTGATTTTGAATTAGAAGATATTCACACACAAGTTGAAAGATGGCTTATTGATAGAATAGGTGAAATAGGAAAAAAAGTTCATACAGGAAGAAGCAGAAATGATCAGGTGGCACTTGATTTAAGAATGTATTTAAAAAACAAAGTAGAAAATATTAAATCTTTGATATTAGATTTAATTTCTACATTGGTAAGCATTCAAAAAGAGCATACAAAAACCTATATGAGCGGATATACTCATCTTCAAAGGGCACAGGTTATAACATTTGCTCATTATTTAGGGGCTTATGTTGAGATGTTTAAAAGAGATTTTGACAGATTGGCCGATGCCTACAAAAGAATAGATGTTATGCCTTTAGGTGCAGGAGCTTTGGCTTGTTCTACATACAATATAGACAATAAAAAGACTGCTGAAACTCTAAACTTCAAGAATGTTATGCTTAACTCATTAGATGCTGTATCTGACAGGGATTTTGTTATTGAAGTAGAATCTGTTTTATCAATAATAATGATGCATTTAAGCCGTTTTTCTGAGGAGCTTATATTATATTCTACTTCTGAGTTTAAATTTGTAGAGTTTGATGATGAGTTTACCACAGGCTCTAGCCTTATGCCCCAAAAGAAAAATCCAGATATACTCGAGCTTATTCGAGGAAAAACAGGAAGGGTGTATGGTAATTTATTTTCTATATTAACAGTGATGAAGTCTTTGCCTTTAGCATACAACAAAGATATGCAGGAGGATAAAGAGGGTATATTTGATTCATTGGATAATGTGAAAAACTGTTTATCAATACTTCCTAATGTATTAAAAACTATGAAAGTTAATAAAGAAAATATGCTTAATTCTGTTAATGAAGGTTTTTTGAATGCTACTGAGGTTGCTGATTATCTTGTAAGAAAGGGTATGCCTTTTAGAGATGCACATGGTGTTTCAGGTCGTCTTGTTGTATACTCAATAAAAAACAACAAAAATCTTTCTACTCTTTCAATAGAAGAATATAAAAAAGAGTCAGATTTATTTGAAGACGATATCTACGCTTGTATAACTCCAGAGGCTCAGGTTTCAAACAAAACAATGATTGGAAGTCCTAGTGAGAGTGCTATTATGGAAGTAATAAAGATAAATGAAGAGTGGATCAAATCAAATAGTAAATAAAAAATATTTTTTATAATTATAAAAACAAGGGTGCTGCTTAAAAATGGTACTCTTGTTTTTTATTTTTCTTATTTTTGCACCTATTAACCGCACGCAGAGTTAAATTAAGAAATAAATATAATTATCAATTCAATAAAAATTTATTTATTAAAATATCATTTACCGTGCGTTTAGTGAAATTTTTAAATTAAAAAACAACTTGGGCGGGTGCTAATAGATGTTAATTAAGCAGTAAAAAAGAAAAAGCAGCAATTTAGAATAGACTAAAAAAAGATAGAGGGTGGGGGTTATAGTAAAATTCCTTGAAATAAAAATTATTTAAATTTATAATAAATAACATGTATTAATTTGTTTTTTATTAAAAAGATAGGTATTATGAAAATTAGTGTATTAGCAGTTGTATTAATTATTCTTTCTTTTATATTTTATGATGAAATGGCAAAATATCATTATAGTATAGAAGAAAGTAATAATGAAGAAAAAAACATCTATAATGGAAACTATATAGTAAGTGATAATAATGTCATTTTAGAAAATAGTTATGATTTTGATAACAGTATAGAAACTAAAGAAATTCGCCGTAACTACCTCAGATGGAGAGATAGAGAGCATCCTAATGTAGATTTTGAAGAGGATTCAGAAGATTTATTTATTAGATTGGTAATAATATTTTTTGTAGGATGTGCTGTCATAGGCATTTTGGTAGATATGCTTTTTTTTAAGAATTACTCTTATAAATTTTATCTTATTACATTTGCTGTAATTCTTATAATGAGTTTGGCCATTATTTATAAAATACATGGAAACATGGCTATTTTTAATATGAACGGAAGTGTTGAAAGCATGATAGAGTTATTGGCTTTCTTTTCTGGAGGTATACTATCATTTATAGCATTGAGAATTAGTAAATACCTTAGAGATAAGGATAAAAAGAATGAATAATTTTATAGTGAAACTATTATAAAAATATAAAAAATAGCAAAATTAAAATTATTAAAATACATTACTTTGATTTTCTCTTTTCAATTCTTTTAATTATATAAATAATTACAATTGTAGATAAAATTAGAATTAATGATATAATTATATAATCTTTTAATGTAATATCACCAAATAAAACCCCAGCAAAAAGATTGTTATATCCTAATAATAAGTAAGTAATATCTCTTTGAGTAGATAAAGTTGATTTCAAATCATTAGTATAATTATTTGTAATGTTTTGATTATTGATAGCTGTATCATTTATAGTTGAAGGGGCATTAAAAAATGCTGCGTATAAAATAATAAGAAAAAATATAAAAGCAACAAAAAATGTTTTTTTTATATTTTCATCTTTTATATTAAATAATGCCGTTATAATACCAATTGCTATAAATATATATTCATAAATGTTTTCAATGTATTTTATTATAAAAAATTCTGATACTCCAAAAAATGCTATTATTAATATTATAACTATACCAGGACCTAAACCATAACTATCACCTAAAAAATCATCAAGATTCAAATCCCCTTTAATCAATACTAATATTAAGAACACTATTATAAAAGAGCATAAAAATAATGCAGACATTCTAAATAAATCATTTTCTGGTATATTGATTTTGTATATTAAATTAAAAATCATATCTTTCATAAATATTTTTTATTCTCCTTAATTATTAATACTTGTATTTATAATTTGCAAGTAGTAAACCTAATATAATACCAGCCGCTATACTTAAATATTCTTTGGCATTTATAATATTATCTTTTAGCATAAGAAAAGCAAATATAGTAATTAAAATCCATAGTAATGGAAGAAAATTAATTATTAACTCCTTCTTATTTTTTAATCCTTCTTTTTTTATTTTATGAACTGCTAAAATACCAAACAGTGATGATGAAAAGCTAAGAAGAAACATGATTGTAACTCTAAAAAATAAACTCTCTGGGATCCATTCAAATCTCCCATAATGAAGTCGTCTAGGATATATAGAATGTATAACTAAATTAAGCAAATCATATTTTTCATTAGTCAAATCATATTTTTTAGAATATTTAGCAATCGTTTCTGATTTATTATTTACTACATCATACTTATTTAATATTGCAGGGGAATTAATAACAAACAATATCAATCCTATAAGTATTGCCATAGTAGATATAATAACAAGAATAGCTCTTATATAAATATTTTCTTCTCTATATTTTCTATTTCTCATAACTACCTCATATTTTTTAAATTTATATATTTATGAAGATCTTTTTAGTAAAATATAATGATTAAAAAACAATACTTTTTTATTTATGATAATATAGACTTTTATAATAGAAAATAAAACTGTATTGTGTAAATTAATAAATGCCTAATTAAATTTAGAAGCATTTTACTTTTTTCATAATCCTAAACTATATTTTATTTATATATGCTTTTTTTGTCAATAGAGCAGACTTGTTTCAAAACTAAATTGACAAACCTAAAAATTTTTAGTATATACCTAAACAATTATAATTAGTCAAATTAAAATATTTGCAGGGCTTTGCCCCCGCTCTGCGTGCCTTCGGCAACCCCACTTCTTTTGGACGCTGTCCGCCTGCGGCGTGCCACAAAGAAGCAAAAAGGCTATATTTTAGGTTAAATTTAATAATTTATTCTACATATAAAACATAATTAATATTATTTTTAGGCTTGCACTTTCACGAAGCGTATCCGAGCTTGTCGAGGATATAAGGTTCTTTTGACGAAGTCCGCCTCGCTCTGCGTGCCGTAGGCAGGTGTGCGGCGGAAAAAAGAACAATAAAAAAATTATAAAGTTAAAAATTTTCAATATATATTTTTTATAATACTAATAAATTTAATTAAGAAGTTATTTTCCTAATTATAATATAGGCTATAGAACCAAAAATCACTCCGCTGAAAGCTAAATATTCTCTATTACTTTCCATTTTTATTACTATTACTATTAAAAGAAATAGAATTCCAGCCAAAGTAGCTAACCCTATTAATGTTGATACTATAGTCTCTCTAATATCTTCTTTTATTTTTATCTCTTCATTATAATATTTTTGGGCTATAAGTGATGTAATTATAAGCGATAATATATAAGTCATTGCATATACAAGCAATACTCTCACACCAACAATATTCAAATCCGCTTTTGATCCGCTATATTTAGATGATGAAGTTCCTTTTAATAATAATAATGTTATTATTTTTTGAAGTGTTTCTTCTTTGTCAAAATTTGCTGCATTATTTTGTTTATTATTATCTATTATTTCTTTTTTTTCTTGTATATTTCTATCAGCCATAGCAAAAATTGTTATTGCAGTAGAAGGTATAATTAAAGACAAGAATAGATATAGTATAAAAAATATTACATTATCTTTGCTATCATTTTTTTTAATTTTCATTTTTATTTAAGTACTCTTTAATTAAAATTATTTTACCGTATATAGTCTTTCAATTTTAATGTATGTAGTTTTTTTGTCAATACGCTATAGATGTTTATTTAATTACGCACGGTGTAAAATTATTCTACATAATAAAAATTATCATTTAAAATAAGCAGATATTTATAATTTTATTATTCGTGCGTTAAATATATTTTTAAACTTAAATAAATCTAGGGTGGGTGCTGCAATAACAGTTTGAAACTAAAAAGAAAAATAATATAAACATGAATGATAAATATAAAAAGTCTAGAGGGAGGGAATATGCAATTTAAGTTTTAAAACTTTGTTTACATACCTGCATCTTATTATTTTTTATCAATATATTTTGAAATTACAATTTTATTTAAATTAAGTTTAAGTTACAGATTTGATTTTGAATTTACTTAAGAATTTTATATACAATTTGAATTGATTTTATAATTAATAAAAATATATAATCTTATACTTGCATTAAAATTAATAAAACAAAAATGCAATCACTTATAATTAAAGTGATTGCATTTTACTTACTTTTTTTCATATATCTTCTTAGTTTTTATTATTTTATTATATAATAGTTTTTTGTCAATACCCTGTATACCTTTATTTTTATTTTTTAATATCTAAAATGCATAAATCTTAGTTTATACTTAATTACTTTAGGAGATACAAAGTGATAAGAGTTACGCCATTATTAATTGTCCGTTATTTCTTATGCATATTTCCAAAGAATTAGTCAATCTTATTTTATAGAATTCTATTCTTTTGCTAACTTCAAAAATATAAGCATTATTATATTTTTTCATTATGTTTTTTATTTTACCTGCTATATTTTTCGGAAGTATATTTTCAGATAATTTGTCATCACTGCTTATATAATTCCAAGCTCGGTTTTTATCGAAATTGATATAAATTCCATTATTTAATTTAATCTCATATTGTTCTTTTCTTATGTCAATATAAACGATTTTAGCTTTGCTGTAATTAGAAGCGATAAATCTTCTAATATTTTCAGGTAATTTGCTAGGTGTAATTTTAATAAAAAGGTTTAAGCTGTTAGTCATGATGTATCTCCTTAGGTTTATATTATAAAATCTCTTTACATTTATAATTATAGCAGAATGTAAAAATTAAGCAATATTTATTTACAAATAATTTACATAAAATTTACAAAATATATAGATATTTATTAGTTATTAATACATATAATACATAAATGAGTTATATATAATCAATCAATGTAAAATATATTTACAAATATTAAAAAATTAGCCGCAAATATATAATTTTACTATGAAAATTAGAAATAAATTGGAAATTTTGATTAAAATCTATAATTTGTTATAAGACAAAATAAAAAATTTTATTTAGATACCCTAAATTTTTACTCTGCATGCGTCTGAATAAGTTTTAAATCTAAGTATATTAGGGTGGGAATTAAAAAGTCTAATTTTAATAACAAAGAAATAAAAGATATGAATTCCAGATTTATGTTATAAAGCTAGAGGGTGGGCAAGTGTGATTAAATTTTAAAAATCATTTACATACCCCGCCCTTTATATTTTTTAATTCATTTAGAAAATAATATTTAAATTTTCTTAAATGTTTATATAGAATTTTAATATGCCCGCCCAAGTGCTATTTAAATTTGTAATCTATAAATTTATGGTTTTAATGTGATTAATTTTAAAATTATTTAAAATAATTAATAAAACTACTAAAGATTAAAAAATATTTGAAGTTTAGAAGCTAAAAACATAGAAAATAGATATTATTTTCTATAAATTTGATGATTATATTTGATATTTTTAAATATAAATTAAGATGATTTTAAATAAATTTGTATTTTATGTATAAAATGTATCACATAATGATTATTTTTAGTTTTCTTTTAGAAAAAAAGGAAAAAAATGCTAAACCAAATTAAACTTTATTCCGATTAGACCGAAAATTATTATATAGCAAAATGAGAGTTCAAGTATTTGGCGGTCTCGAACTCCCTATTTGCTTAGTTGATACCATATAATTTATTAAGAATATATTTTGGCGTTAATATATTCTATTATAGGATTTAATGGTATTTTGGCAACTTCATATAGTCATTTAGATTGTCGGAATACCTTAAATTCTCTTTAATATTTTTTGCCAATTAGGCACGGATGCCTTTTTGAATAAATATCATGGAGGATGACGATGATCATCAATAATAACATTAGTGCTATAAATGCACAGCGTACTTTAAAATTCAGAAATGTAGACCTTTCTAAAGACATGGCTGCTTTATCTTCTGGATTAAGAATCAACAGAGCTGGCGACGATGCTTCAGGACTTGCAGTATCTGAAAAAATGAGAACACAAATCCGCGGTTTGCGTCAGGCTGAAAGAAACACTCAAGACGGTATATCTTTCATTCAAACTACTGAAGGATATCTTCAAGAAAGTCAAGACATCTTACAAAGAATTCGTGAATTAGCTGTGCAATCTGCTAACGGTATCTATACTGATGCTGACAGAATGCTTATTCAAGTTGAAGTTTCTCAATTAGTTGATGAAGTTAATCGTATAGCTAGCCAAGCTCAGTTCAATACTCTTAACATGTTAACTGGAAGATTTGCTAATCCTAATGAAGGCGGTTCTCCTGTTGCTTCTATGTGGTTTCATATGGGGGCCAACATGGATGAAAGAAGAAGAGTTTATATAGGAACTATGACTGCTGCTGCTTTAGGTTTACAAACTGCTGAAGGTACTGGTATTTCTATTTCTTCTATAGACAAAGCTAATAGTGCTATAGGTATAGTTGATGAAGCTTTAATGAAAGTTTCTAAACAAAGATCTAACTTAGGTGCTTATCAAAACAGATTAGAGCTTACTGCTCAAGGTTTGATGATTGCTTATGAAAACACTGCAGCTTCTGAAAGCAGAATCAGAGATACTGATATGGCTGAAACTTCTGTTAAATTTGCTAAAGACCAAATACTTAGTCAAACTAACTTGGCTATGTTGGCTCAAGCTAATACTATGAACCAAGGTGTTTTACGTTTGGTACAATGATTTAGTGCGTTTATAGCAGACTAATTTAAAAATAGCTGGTCTCATTAATTTTAATGGGACTGGCTATTTTTTTATAATACCATTACATACAACTCCATTTTAAATTAGATGTTTTAATTATAAAAGGCATACCACCCAAATATTGATTAGATTAATAATATTGATTATAATTTCATATTTTTGTTTAATTATAAATAATGATATATTATAAATTTAGCTTTGCGTGCATAGTGATGATTTAAAATATAAAAAAGCTGATTAATTTTTAATTAATTATTTTTAAACATATAATAACTTACCGTTTTTCTACATTGTGCAGATTGTAAAATTAAAAATACTTGTATTAGTGCTGTAATAACAGATGAATTTATGAATGTAATGAGTATTAAAATTGCAGTATGAATGATAAATCTTTAAGTGTTTGGAGTTAAAATAATATTGAAAAAAATATAAGTTCTATTTATACTAGTTTAATAAATATAATAAATGAGGGATTTTTATGACAGTTCAGGAAGAATATTTTCAAAAATTATCTTTAGTTTTAAAAGAAAAGTTTAATAAAAAAGGCTTTGCTTTTGATAGTTTTAGTAATAAGGAAGAGGCAAAAAAGTTTGTATTATCTCTTATAAAAGAAAATGATACTATAACATTTGGAGGAAGTACTTCTGTTAATCAAATGGGTATATTGGAAGATTTAAAAGGATATAAAAATTTTATTGACAGAAACAATAAAGAATTAAAATCAGAAGCAGAGATAAAAGCATTTACAAGCGATGTTTATTTATGTTCTGCCAATGCAATAACAAAAAATGGTGATATTGTATCTACAGACGGAGGCGGAAACAGAGTTGCTGCCACTATTTACGGACCTAAAAAAGTATTTTTGATTGTTGGAAGGAATAAAGTTTGTAATACTGTTGAAGATGCTATAAAAAGAGTAAGAAGTATTGCCGCAGGTGAAAATTCTGTTAGATTTAAAGTAGATAATCCTTGCTGTACAGGTGATATGATATGTGATGAGGAAAACTGCGATATAGAAAATAGATTATGTGCGTATACTATTATAGTTAATAAATGCCATATAAAGAATAGAATACATATAATATTTATAGATGAAGAATTAGGATTTTAATTTTTATTTAAGAAAGTTATATATATTATCTTTATAGCTTAATTCTAAATTTTAGCACCCACAAGAGTTAATTAAATTTAGAATTTATATAACGCACGGTGAACTAAATTAAATATATAACAAAAATTTTAATATCAAATAAGCTGTATTTTTTAACTCATTCTGCGTGCGATAAAATTAGTACGAAATTTTAAAAAAATTGGGTGGGCAGCTAAAATGACTATTTAGATTTAAAAGAAAAATAGTTTATAAAAGTCTTAAAGAACTGAAAGCCTATAGGGTGGGATTTTGGGTAAGTTTTTAAAAAATTAATTACATACCCCGCCCTTTAAATTTTTAATCTTTATTTTAAATTGTAATATTAATTATCTTTAGAACTTAATTCTAAATTTCATAACCCACCCAAAGCGTTATTAAAAAATAAACATATATATAACTCATGTATAGTTAAAAATATATTTTTTATATCTATATAAAATACTCACCGCATGAATAATAAAACTAAAAAATGAAGTTTTTAAATTAAATTATAATTTACAATATTATAAATGCTTGACAACAATTAAATATTATATTACCATAAATACATGGTTATGTTAGTTTTTTTGAAAAAATCTTGTGACAGTCTACAGTAATTAATTCATTATCTATAAAATTTATATTATCAAATTTACTTTTATCACTAAACAAATATTTTATTTTGTTGTTGCATAAATTAATATCTAGTTACAAGGTAAAAAGTTAAATCTTTTAGTAATGAAAAAGTTTTTGTTATTTTAACTACAAAAAGAATTATATTTACTGAAAGATTAATTTTTAAATCTATTATAAATGAAAAATTTTCAATACCTTTAAAAACAATAGATAAAGTTGAATTGTTAGATACCTTAATCACAATAAATTATAATGAAAATTTATGTGAATATATAAATGGATTAACTAATGATAAAAAAACTCTTAATTTGTTTATATATAAAATCAATAAAGAATTAGAAAAATATCCTGAAAAAGAATACATTGAAATAGAAAAAACATCATATAATAAAACAGATAATTTAGAATACAGGTATATAGGAAAAAATAATGCGAAAGCCTTAGGAGAATATGAACAATATATTGCAGCATTTTTGTGTATAACAGGAGAATTAGATGATAATAAAAATAGAGAGATAGGCAGTTATGCAACTTTATTTAAATTCTATGATACTAAACCAAATGTAATTAAATATCTATTTAAAAAACCTAATTTTTCATTAGGAAGTTTTTTACCAATGGCAGATTACTATTATTACGGAATGAATGGATATGCTTTTTTATCATCATTAATATATGCTGCATTTATCATTTTAGCATGTATCACAGCTCATTATTTTGAGTCAATTTTTATAGGAGTTGCTATAAATTACATAATAAGCAATAGCGGAGCTTTTTATAGAACATTTAAAAAAAGAGTAAAAATTGCCAAAACTGAAAAAGATACTGAAAGCAGAGTAGAAAAATTTAAAAGTATACATAAATTTCCTTCTGATTATAAAAAAATTTTAATAATATCAGCTTGTTCAGTTATTGCATTTTTCATTATTTCTTTTCTTATAATACCTAAAGCAGCTGCACGAGATGGAAAATATATTCAATTAGTAAAAAACTCAACATTTAATTCTTTGCCAAATATAACCGTAGAAGAGTTAATAAATGGATCAATAGATAATCCTAAATGGGAACAAATAGTAGCTAATGATGGAAAAAATTATGTTAATATTTATGGTGATTTATTTGGATTTAATGTAATAATACAGTTTAGAATAAATGATGAAGAAAATGGTTGGCGTGTACATGCTTTAGAAGTAGATGGAAAACCTGAACCTGTGGGAAATATAGCTCAGGATTTATATAATATATATTTAGGTAAGGATGAAATAGATAATATAGAAGAATATTTTGAGTATTAATTTAAAATTACTTAAGTTAATATTGTAAATTTATGATTTATAATGTTACTTAACTTTGTATTAAATAAAGTTAACTTAAAAAACAAGGGTGGATAGAATAAAATAAGTTTTAAAACTTAATTACATTTGCCCACCCTTTAGGCTTTTTATTATAACTGCAATTTTTGTGTTATATTTCTTTTTAATATAACATGTTATTTCAGCTGCCCGCCCAAATTTTTTAAATTTGTTAGTTATTTAAACGCACGCAGAGTGAAGCTAAAAAAATAAAGCTGTTTAATATTATAATTTAAATATTTCCTATTAATCAATTTACCGTGCGTTGAATAAATTGCAAATATTAATAAACACTTGGGCGGGTGCTCAAAAATATAAATGAAGCTTTTAAATGTAAGTAATATTTATTAAAAAAAAATAGGCTTACAAATCTTAAAGGGCGGGAATGAAAATCAAGTTTAATTTAAGTAAATATATTATTTTCATTTAAATATTAATCTTGCCAATACAAAGCCTATTATAAAGCCTATAGGTAAAGATAAATACTCCAATATGTTTTTTATATTCTCATAATTTATAAAAATAATTATCCCTGTAATTATAATAGATAAAATGAGTATTATTTTGGCAGGAATTAATTCTTTTTTATAGAATTTATTTTTTGATAATAATATAAAACTAAGTAAAAAACCTATAATAAGAGAGCCTGTGAACATAATAAATACTCTGTCTTCTTTAAGGTCAAGATCATGTCTGTATCTTCTTCTTCTTATATTTTGATATTCAATTTCAGAGTCTGTATTATAATTATTTTCTATAATATAGTTATTTTCTATATAGTTTAATTTATGAATATTGTTTTCTAAGTTTTTATTATTATTTTTTATCAAATCATTATAAAAGATGTAAGAAATTATAATGAGTATTAATATAATATATATTTTTTTCAAGAATTTCATTTTACTTCCTAAATATGTCTTCTAAATATAATTATACTATAATTTAAAACTTATTTTATTTCAATATAAAATAGGTTTTACATTCTTGAATAATAAGCGATTTTATTATATAATAGTAATTTCTATAGTTGAATTATTTAAAAAATTATATTATTATGTAAAGTTATATAAACTAATAGATAATAAGTATTTGCACTTTTTGGTACTTTTTGCGGCGGGAAAAAGTACAAAATAACTTCATTGCCGCATATATCCAAAATACAATAACAATCGAAAACTATTGAATATATAATAAAATAAGAGGTAAATAATTAATGGCAAAACTTTCACATCTGGAAAAAGAGTATATCAAAGCTAATTACAAAAATAAAAGCATTGATGAGCTTACAAAAAAGCTAGAAAAAGACAGAGAGTTAATAGAAGAATATATTAATAATCTGCAAAATAATCAAAAAACTAGTACAAAAAATAACGGCAAAAAAGAAAAAGCTAATAAAGAAAACAGCGGAAATATACTTTCAAAATTATTCTCAAAAAAAGATAATCAAGAGCCTATTTTTAAAAGGTATGAAATAAAACCATATCATCTTTCAAAAATAGACGCTGTATTTGCTGCTATAGCTTTTCTTTTCACATTCTTTTTGTATCTGTTTACACTCACTCCTTCACTTTCAGCAGGAGATAACGGAGAGCTTACAACGGCTGCTTACTTCTTGGGTGTAGGGCATGCCCCGGGATATCCTTTTTATACTTTAATGTCCAAATTATTTACTTATATACCTTTTGGAAATATAGCTTGGAGAACCAATTTATTTTCTGGTACTTGTGCTGCTATTGCTATGATTTTCTTCTATCTTATTATGGTAAAAGTGCTTGGACAAAACAGAGTTGAAAGAGGATTTTCTCCAATAGTACAAATACCAGCACTTTTTGCAAGTATTGCATTCGCTATATCTGATAATATGTGGGCACAGGCTACTATGGCTGAAGTTTACAGTTTGAACATACTTCAAATAGCTTCTATGCTTTTAATACTTGTTTATTGGTTTGAAAATGTATGGAAACATGCCGATGATGAAGTGCCTTATTATGGAAACAAATATTTAATGGCTTTTGGATTTCTTTATGGTGTAGCACTTGCAAATCACCATGTAACTTTACCTTTTGCTTTTGCTCCGCTTTTGTTTATAGCAATAGTTTTATTTTTGGTTCATAAAGACAGATACATTAATCATATAGAAACTTCTTTTATATCAATATTCGTATTTTTGGTATTATTATTTATAGGAGGATTTGGGTACTATAGATTCATTATGAATTATGAGGCTTATTTGTATTTCCCTCCGGGAGTAGCTTCTAATGATTCAATATTCTCTATAATATTTAAGCCTTTCGCTGATATGAATATAATGAGCGATATATTTACAGCACTTGCAAACGGTTCTTATTTAAGACCAGATATGATACAGAATCTTAAAGCTCCATTCTACCCTACTCTATACAAGGGAATGTTTTTAGTATTCTGGCCTTTATTTTTAGTAGTTGTTTGGTGCTTAGTATATAGATATTTCTTGTGCAAAATAGATAAATTTAATAATGATAATGATTTTATAACAGGCATATCAATATCATATTATAAAATGCTTTTAATGCTTGCAGTAGGCGTTATGATATATGCGTACATGCCTATAAGAGCAAGAGCTTTGCCTCCTCTAAACTGGGGACAATTAAATGAACCTTCAGGCTGGGAGAATTTAAGCTATTTATTTAGTATGATACATAGAAAACAGTACGGTACTTCCGGAAACGATGTTGCTGCAGCATTCATACTTCACCCAGAACAGGTATCTGCTTTGATAAATATCTTTAAAACTCAATTGACAGTATTAGGATTACTGTTCTTAATACCGGGACTATTTCAAATATTTAAGAAAAATAAATTTATAGGTATATTTTCAGTATTCGGGCTTTTAAGTTTTGCCGTATCGCTTATGGCATATACTAATCCGCCTCCAAGTGTTAGAACTTTATCATTTGTAGAAGTATTCTTCCTTCCAGCAACTTTATATATGCTTGTGATAATAGGCTTTGGTTTTCAATGGTATATGGAATATTTTAATACTAATATAAAAAATGTATTAAAACCTGCTAAAGAAGAAAGTGCAGATACCACATTAAAACCTTATCATGCAATATCACTTATAGCAATATTTGCAATAATGATTCCTATATTTGTAATGAATCTAAGCCGTAATAATAACTCAAAAGATTTTAGCAACCATGACTATTCATACAATATGATGAACTCTCTTACAGATAATGCAATATTTGCTACAGAAGGAGGAGACAACCAAGTATTCGGACTTGTATATTACACTATGGTTGAAAGAAGAAGACCAGATTTAAAAATATATGACCAAAAGGGTAATGTATTTGAAAGAATATACGGAAACCTTATGAAAACAGACGGCAGATGGCTAGGAGATATAAGCGATGCCGTTGATAAAGACTTTATAGAGTCTGGAAGACCTTATTATATGGCTTGGAGACGAGACGGACTTTACAGGCTTGGTGATTACTACTTCAAGGCTTATGGTTTAGTATTCAAAGTTCAGCCTATTAAATATGCTTTAGTTGATGAATTAGAGTTCTTTAAGGTACTTACTGTTAATGACTATAAAGATATTGCTAAAGAGCATTTAAAAAGAGATTATGAGAATGAAAAAATAGCAGCAGATTTAAATGCATTATTAGATGAAGGCTTAATTTCAGCAGCAAGAAAAAATATTTATGACGGAAACGAAGAGATAACTTTCGTAAAAATGTATGAGCTTCCTTTCCCAGAGTTTAAAACGGAAGAAGATTATTGGAACAGCTATACTATGCAGGGAACTGCTGAAGAGATTTCTCATTATGATTTCTTAACAAGAGAGATATTTGTAAGTTCATATTCTCTTGCCAAAATAGATTTATACAATAGAAGAATAAAAACATATCAGAAACTTTTAGGCTTTATGGGTAATGGGGACATTGCTAAAAATGGCATTACAAGAGATGAAGCTAATCAAAAAATAGCAGAGTTTCAGGATTTGAAAAAGCAGGAAGAAGAGAGAATGCTTACTATAGGCTTTGATATGTCTAATGTATACTTTGCTGTGGGCAATCAGGCTATTATGGACGGAAACTATGAAAGAGCTGCTATAATGTTTGAAGAGCTTATAAAACTAGAAAAACTTATTTATCCTGCTTACTTTAATTTGGCCGCTTCTTATGAATATTTGGCACGTTCTAAAGACACTCCTTATGATAAAGAGGCAGAGTATTTAAATAAAGCTAAAGAAACTCTTTCAAGAGCAGAAAGAACTTTCCATAGAGGAAAAGACATGGGAGATGCAGCAAGAGAGCAAAATCAAACTTATCAGCAAATAAAACAATTTATTGCTAGAATAGATGCACAGCTTAAAACTACAAGACAGCAGGCTGATAATCTTAAAGCTCAGGCTATGAAAGAAGATACTTTTGAAAGCTATTCTTCCTATGCTAATTATATATATCAAAACAGACAGGATATAGAAGAAACTCTATGGGCAAAATTAGAAGCTAAAAAAAGAGCAAGAAGCAAAGAACATTTAATAGGTGTTAATAAAGATATATCAATACTTTATGCTAATTTAGGCGATACAGCAAGTTCTATAAGCATATTAAACGACACTTTAAAAATGCCGGACTTAACTAGAGATGAAAGAAGAGGACTTGAATTTGATTTAGCTAATATTTATCTTAATAATAAAATGTATAATGAAGCTATAAGTACATATTCAAAATATACTAATGAGCTTACTCAGGACGGTGCATTTGCTTTGTATGCTATAGGTCATATATATATAGAACAAAATAAAATAATAGAAGCTTTAAATATATATAATGACTTTAAAAGAATAATGTCGCCTTTAGCTGCTAGTAATGATGTTATAGCAAATTTAGATAAAGATGTTGAAAGCAGAAGAATTCAAATTTATCAGTATTTAGGAAGTGTCGGACAGAATCAATAAAAAATATATGTAATAAAAAAGGCTTGCTATTAAATTAGTAAGCTTTTTTTTATTATATTGATTTTTAAAAAAGAAAATGAATTATATATTGTTTATTTTAGTATAAAATAAAATATCATAAATATCATCAAACTTAAAAAGGAGTGCATATTTATGAATAATAATCAATGGTTTTTATTTTCTGGAATAGAACATAAAGAAATTAAAACAGCATCATATTGTCTAGATTATATTACTTGGGATAATACTAATTGGACTGCTATTTTTCATGATGGATATTTTGTACATTATAGAAATGGTGAAAAAAATAATTGTCATACCGAAGATTATTTATACTACAAAGATGTAAATTTTAATAATTTTAGATTAGATATAAAAGGAGATAAAATATTTATATCTCCGAATGGGGATCTATCTAAATCCAGAGAGGTTGATTGTATAGAATATATTGGTTGGGATGGAAAAAAATGGAGAGCTGAATTGCTTAGACTAATAAATAATTTACATCCAGATCTATAAATAATAAC
Organism: Brachyspira hampsonii; assembly: GCF_002214805.1. Taxonomy (NCBI): domain Bacteria; kingdom Pseudomonadati; phylum Spirochaetota; class Spirochaetia; order Brachyspirales; family Brachyspiraceae; genus Brachyspira; species Brachyspira hampsonii. Next base: position 1,327,062 of record NZ_CP019914.1, read on the forward strand.
TATTTTAGGCTTACTAATTAAATTTAATAGGCCTTTTTATTTGCTAAAAATTACAAAGTTTATATCAGACTTATTTCAAAACTTAATTTATTAATATTTATAGTTTTTTAGTTCAGTATTTTTTATTATATTTGGTGCTTTACCTAAAACTTAAACCACCGCTTATTTTGCAGCCGTAGTCAGATAAAAGATGGCATATTCATATACTAAAATAGAGTTTAAAACATTATTTTTATAATTAACAAATTACTATTTTTTATATATAATCTTGTTAAGTCTTTTGAAACAAGGCTATTAATTATTTAAAAAATTTTTTATATATTTAGTCTGTTCTGTATTCTTAAGTAAAAAAGCATCATGTCCGTAATTAGATTCTATTTCATGAAATATAGTATTTATATTAGAATGCTGATAAGCAGATACTATCTCTGCTGACTGTGTACTTGGATAAAGCCAATCCGATATAAAAGATATAACAAGAACTTTTTCTAAATTAATATTCTTTTTATGTTTTATTTTTTTTATTTCATCTTTAACATCAAAAAAATCCATAGCTTTGGTAAGATATAAAAAACTATTAGCATCAAATCTTGCGGTAAATTTTTCTCCGTTATAATGAAGATAATTTTCTACTTCAAAAGAAGGAGTGAAATATTTAACGGCTCTCTTTCTCTTCCTTCCAAATTTCTTTCTCATATACTCTTCGCTCATATATGTAATATGTCCTAGCATTCTAGCCAAAGCAAGACCTCTGTCAGGAGTAGACATACCATAATATTTTCCGCCGTACCATTCAGTATCTTCGGTTATTGCCTGTCTTGCTATTTCATTCAAAGCTATCTGCATAGGCGAATGACTCATAGAGCTCGCTATTACTATTGCTTTTTCCATCATTTGAGGATAAGAAGCTGACCATTGTAATACCTGCATACCGCCCATAGAACCACCTGCAACGCAATAGAGTTTATTTATCCCTAAACTATCAATTAATATTTTTTGCACTTTCACCATATCTTTGATTGTGAAAGTAGGGAAATCTGTACCATAATATGAATTGCTATTCGGTTTTTTAGAAGAAGGTCCTGTTGTTCCGCTGCAGCCTCCTAAAACATTTGAACATATTACAAAATATTTATCTGTATCTATTGCCTTTTTCTTACCCACAAAATTCTCCCACCAAGAAAGAACATCAGCATCTCCTGTAAAAGCATGGCATACTAGAATAGCATTATCTTTATTAACATTTAAATGTCCGTTTACAGTATACGCTATAGTCAATTCATTTATTGAAGCTCCATTTTCAAATTTGAAAGGTTTATCATAATTAAAATATTTAATATCATTATTTTCATGTTCATTGTTTTTATGTTCTTTTATATTCTTCATAAAATAATCCTCTTATTAAAACAGGAGTAAATATTTATACCCCTGTTTTTTATAGTTTCAATTATTTATTTGCTATAGTTAAAGCCTCATCTAAATAATAAAGTATATCATCAATATGTTCTATACCTATTGAAAGCCTGATGAAGTTTTTACTTATTCCTCCCTTTTTCAATTCTTCTTCAGATAATTGAGAATGCGTAGTAGAAGCAGGATGTGCAACTAAACTTTTAACATCTCCGACATTCACCAAATGGGAGAATAATTTTATATTATCTATAAATTTAACTGCAGCTTCATATCCGCCTTTTATACCAAATACAACCATTCCTCCAAATTTATCTTTTAAATATTTACTTGCTATATTATATGAAGGATCATTTTTAAGTCCAGGATATCTCACCCATTCAACTCTATCATCTTTTTCTAAAAACTCAGCAACTTTTAAAGCATTAGAGCAATGTCTGTCCATTCTTACTGCTAAAGACTCTGTTCCCTGAATGAATACCCAAGAGTTATCAGGAGAAAGACAAGCACCTAAATTTCTAAGCGGTACAGTTCTTACTCTCAAAGTAAATGCTATATTTTTAAGCTCATCTGGTAAATCATAAGCCCATCTTAATCCATGATAATTTGAATCAGGTTGTGAAAATAGAGGGAATTTATCGCTTTGCCAATTAAAATTGCCGCTGTCAGTGATTATTCCTCCTATAGCACTTCCATGTCCGCCTATCCATTTTGTAAGTGAGTTGATTACAATATCTGCACCATGTTTGATAGTCTGCAAAAGATAAGGGGTTGTAAAAGTAGCATCTATAACTAGAGGTATTCCCGCATCATGTGCTATTTTTGCAACTGCTTCAATATCTGTAAAATCTAATGAAGGGTTTGAAATTGTTTCTATAAATATTAATTTAGTTTTATCAGTGATAGCCTTAGCAAAATTAGCAGGATCTTTAGCATCTACAAATTTTGTATTAATTCCAAGTTTAGGAAGTATTGCTGCAAATTGTGAATATGTACCTCCATATACATTGAATGCTGAAACTATTTCATCTCCTGCCTCACATATAGTGATTATAGTATAGAATATTGCATTTGTTCCAGATGATACCGCAATGGATGCTTTACCGCCTTCCATAGCAGTGATTCTTTTTTCTAATACATCTGCGGTAGGATCTCCAAGTCTTGTATAAATATAACCAAGTTCTTTTAAACCAAATAAATCAGCAGCATGTTTTGAATCTCTAAATAAATATGAAGTAGTTTTGTATACCGGAACTCCTCTGCTTCCGAATATATCATTAGAATCCTGTCCTGCATGTGCTGCTAATGTTTCAAATTTTAATTCTCTTGACATCTTTATAATACTCCTTAATAATAAAATAAAAAAGCCGCCAAATAAATTTGACGGCTTTAAAGTACAAAATAAAAAATAAATTGTTATTGACAGCCATCATTATTAAACATACACATTTGCATGAGGCAAAACATTTTGTTCATAACGATGATTGTTTTCATTTACAATATTTCCTAAAATATTTATTTAATAATTAACTACAGATTATACAGCAATATAAAATTATTGTCAACAGTAATTAGTTTTATTTTTTTAAGTATTACAATAATTTTAAATAAAACTTGAATTATAATTAAGATAATTAAATATTCGAGTTAAAACAATAAATATAATATTCAATACATTAAAATCTTATTTAAATTATCATTTCATTTAACGCACGCTAAATCGATTTATATAATAAATTCAAATTGAATTAATAACTAAATTATATTTCTTTAACTACTATGCGTGCGTGTTAATTGCACCATAAATTTAAATAAAACTAGGGTGGGTGCTTTAAATTTATAATTCGATTAACAAAATAATTGAAGTTAGATTTTAAAAAGAAATTACTAAATATAAAGGGCGGGGTATGTAATTAAAATTGTTTTATAATAAAAAATCTATTTTAACTTTTAAAAATCAAACTTCATTTACTATAATTAATTATTATTTTTTATATAATCGTAAAGAAGTTTGTTTTTTATTAAAAAACATTTTATCTACTGCATTTATATTTTATTTGATATTACACCCTATAATGACAAAAACTTGCCATAAAAAAACAAAAATATTTTCTTATCACTATTGACAAAAAACTAATTTGGTATTATAGTACCAATACACTAAATTGCTAATGGCAGGAATAAAAAATGATCCCAATATCTGAAGCTTCAGCTATAGCTCTTCACTCTGCAGTGTATATATCTATTAAAGAGTTTGCATCTCTTAAAGATATAGCAGAAAGATTTGATGTTTCGTCCAATCATTTATCTAAAGTTCTTCAGGCACTTGTAAAGGCTGGGTATCTTACTTCATCTAAAGGACCTGCAGGAGGATTTAAAATTGCTGAAGGTAAAGAAAATACTTCTTTTTTGGATATATACGAAACTATAGAGGGTAAAAATTGGCAGAGAAGCTGTTTATTTCATTCTAAATGCGGTAAATACTGTTCAAACTGTATAATGGGTGATTTAGTTAATGATATAAACAGAAAATTTAAAAACTATATGGAAAGCCATACAATAAAAGATCATTATCTATTAGATAAGGATTTCAAGATAAATAAAACAGATGATAAAAAATCAAAACAAAAAAGATAAATGGAGGATTAAATGGATAATAAAATGTTTTGTTATCAATGTCAGGAAACAATGAATAATACTGGCTGTGTTACTTCTGGAGTATGCGGTAAAAAACCGGATTTAGCCTATTTAGAAGACTTACTAGTTCATGTAACTAAAGGGCTTTCTAATATAACAACTGCTATAAGAAAAGAGGGCGGTAAAGTAGATAAAAAAGTTAATCATGATGTAACATTCAATTTATTTACTACTATAACAAATGCCAACTTTGATAAAGAAGTTTTTTATAAGAGAATAGAATACACTGCAAAACTTTGCAATGAATTAGCAAATCAGGTAAAAGACAAATCACTTATACTTGAAGAATCTCTATGGACTCCTAAAAGCAAAGAGGATATGGACGCTAAATCAAAAACAGTAGGCGTATTAGAAGAGAAAAACGAAGATATAAGAAGCCTTAAAGAAACAGTTATATACGGAGTTAAGGGATTAAGTGCTTATATGAGACATGCTAATATGCTTGATTATGAGAATGAAGAGGTTGATGCTTTTATACAGAGAGCTTTAAATGAAACATTAAGAAATGATATAAATGCCGATGAACTTTTATCTTTGGTGCTTGAAACAGGTAAAAACGGTGTTGATGGAATGGCACTTCTTGATAAGGCTAATACTTCTACTTACGGTAACCCAGAAATTACAAAAGTTAATATAGGTGTAGGAAAAAATCCGGGAATATTAGTATCTGGTCATGATTTAAAGGACATAGAAATATTATTAAAACAAACAGAAGGCACAGGAGTAGATGTATATACTCACTCTGAAATGCTTCCTGCTCACTACTACCCAGAATTAAAAAAATATAAACATTTTGTAGGCAATTACGGCGGAGCTTGGTGGGATCAAAGAAAAGATTTTGAAAGTTTTAACGGACCTATACTAATGACTACAAACTGCATAGTAACTCCTTTAGCAAGTTATAAAGACAGAGTATACACAACAGGAGCCGCAGGTTTTGAAGGCTTAAAACATATAGAAAGCCATACTGGTAAAGAAAGCGATAAAGATTTTACTCCTATAATAGAGCATGCCAAAAAATGCGAAGCTCCTAAAGAAATAGAAAGCGGTTTTATAGTTGGAGGATTTGCTCATAATCAGGTATTATCTCTTAAAGACAAAATTGCTGAAGCTGTAAAATCCGGAGCTATAAAAAGATTTATTGTAATGGGCGGATGCGATGGAAGACATAAAGAGAGAGAATATTATACTGAGTTTGCAAAAAAACTTCCTAAAGATACTGTAATATTAACTGCAGGCTGTGCTAAATACAGATACAATAAATTAGATTTAGGAGATATTAACGGTATCCCTAGAGTGTTAGATGCAGGACAATGTAATGACTCATACTCATTAGCTGTTATTGCTTTGGAACTTAAAGACTTATTTGGTTTAGATGATGTTAATGACTTGCCTATAGTTTATAATATAGCTTGGTATGAACAGAAGGCTGTTATAGTTTTACTTTCATTATTATATTTGGGGGTAAAAAATATACATTTAGGACCTACAGTTCCAGGATTCTTATCACCTAATGTAGTTAATATATTAGTTTCAAAATTTGGAATATCTGGAATAAGAAATGTTGATGAAGATTTGAAAAAATTCAACTTGATAGCATAATACTCCAAATACTAGAAGAGCTTAACTTTTCTAAGTTAGGCTCTTTTTTTATTATACTTGTTTCAAAATAAATGAAAAAACTAAAAATATTAATTAATTTAGTTTAAAATATATATGATTTTTATTTATTTTTCTTTTTTCAAAGGGTAAAATAAAAAGCAATTACAATAGTAAGATAATACTTTTATTTTATCGTATACTGCATTATTATCATGTATCTTTTTTACACATGATTACCTCTTGATTCTGATATTGCTTTTTCTTATATATTTATCTTTTTTGAAACTTTAACTAAGTCCGCTTCTTTATTGATAGTTATGTTTTCATAAAATAATTAAAACAAAAAATACAAATTCTTACAAACTTAAAAGTTTTTAAAATAAGCATATTATTGTTGACATTCATAGCATTATTATATACTATATTATCATATACAATAGTGTTATCAAATATTCTTTAGGAGTTTATTATTATATTAAATCTAATTCAAATATAACTATAGAAATATATAAAAAATAATTCTTTTTAATAATTCTCTAATAACTAAAATTAATTTTCTATTAAAAAATTATTAATAGACCTTAAAAACAAATAAAATAAATAGGATATAATATGAAATCAATCAGCAAAAAAATAATATCAGTTATTTTTATAGTATTGGCAATAATTGTAACCGGTATTTTAATTTATAATAATAAAATGTTTAATAAAAAAAATTTTAATGCAGACCTAAGACCCAAATATCATTTTACACCAAAGTCCAATTGGCTCAATGACCCTAACGGACTATGCTATTATAAAGGAACATTCCATTTATATTATCAATATAATCCTTTTGCTCCTTGTTGGGGTGCTATTCATTGGGGACATGCTACAAGTAAGGATATGTTAAATTGGAAGTATGAAGATATAGCCTTAAAATATGATAATGAATACGATAAGGATGGGTGTTTCTCCGGAAGTGCAATAGAAAAAGACGGTGAACTGCATATATTTTATACGGGAGTTCAATATCATAAAATAAAATACAATGAATATAATATACCTATTCAGGAAGACCCTAACGGATTTACTCCTTCTCAAATACATGCCATTTCAGAAGACGGAGGATATTCATTTAAAAAAATACTTCCGCCTTCAATAATACCAATAAAAGATAATCAAATGCGAGATCCTAAAGTTTTTAAAACTAAAGAAGGTTTTTACAGAATAGTGCTAGGCGATACGGAAGATTATAAAAAAGGAAGTATTGTATTTTATAAAAGCGAGGATCTTAATAAATGGGAATTTGAAGGTAAATGGACTAGCGATAAATTCGGCTGGGGTTGGGAATGTCCTGATTTTTTTGATTTAAATAATAATGATGTTTTAATATTTTCTCCTATGGGAGCTGGAACTAAAGAATATCCTAATATTGCTATGTATTTAACAGGACGAATGGATTTTAGTAATTTTAATTTTAATATAGAAAGTAAAGAATTACTAGATGAAGCATCAGAAATGTATGCTCCGCAGACTTTTAATTATTATGATGAAAAAAAACAAAGAGAGAGAAGAATTATGATAGGCTGGATAAGAATGTCAAAGCCTTTTAATAATAATAATAATTTCTGCGGAATGATGACTATACCTAGAGAATGCTTTATGGAAAATGGAATATTTAAAACTTATCCTATAGAAGAATTTAACAGTAAAAGAAAAGGAAGATTAAAAGATTTAAAAAATACTAAAAATCTTTATGATATTGAGTTTAAAATAAAAGATAATTTTAATATGACATTATTTGCTGACAGCAGTAAAAAAGGACTTTATTTAAATTATGATAAGAATAAGACTATATTAACCATAGATAGAAAAGATGTAAAATTTGAAGGAATATCAGGGGCTGAAAAAATAAAGATAAAAATAGATTTATCATCTGATATTAGAATAATAGCTGATGTGTCCGTTATTGAAATATTTATTAATAAAGGAGAAAAATCATGTTCATTTACTGTTTATCCCTTAGGAGAAAATATTTTTATTGAAAATGATAAAGATATAAATATATACAATGTATACTAAAAACAAAAAAATTTTCATTAAAAATGATTTTTTGAATTTAAAATATTTGAAGGGATTGTTATAGAAAATACTAATATTAAAAACAAAATATAGTTATTTAGTCATATACTAAAACATTTTAAATAATTATCTATTTTCGGCTCTAAATTTAGCAGGATCTGTAAATGGACGCCTTCCTTGAAACTTTGATAAATAAACTATATTGCTTGCTATATTTATAAAGCCGTTATCTCCGTATTTCATTATAGTTTCTTTTGCCTGCTTATCTTTCATCATATAATATGCTAAAGGCACATCATCTATAAATAAATGACATAATATACGCCCGAAAACATCATAAGAGGATACAAGCATACTCACATTTGAGGCATTATTAATTTTTTCTATAACATAGTTTTTTACATTAGTTCCATAATTTTGCTTTAATTCTGGGGCATCAACTCCTATGAATCTGTAATAATTATCTTTATATCTTATAGTGTCTCCATCTACCACTCTTATAGAATTTTTATCTAAGGCTGCTAAATATTTTGAGTTAATATTATTGGTGTCTATTTCTCTAAAGTCTTTATTTGTAATTGAAAGAAAGAGTTTTATATTATTACTGTCTCTTAGAGTTAAATATTCTTCTCTGTTTATATCATCAATATTCAAAACCACATGTATATAATGAATTTTAAAAAATCTAAGTTTATCAATTAGCTTATCATCACTAGCATAAACAATAATATTATTCTTAAAAAATAAACTATAAAAAATTAGTTTAAACTTGCCAATAAATTTTATACTAGGAAAATATTTGCTTATATATTTTTTATCTTCATCATTTTCAGCATATAGAACATAAACTTTATCTCTGTTTTTTATATAATCATATATAATGCTTGTTTTATTATTTTCTATCATGCTCACTATTGATTTTAAGTCTATAATTAAATCTTTGCTTTCTTTAAGATTAGAAGTCTTTATTATAAAAATAAAAACGAATATTATTATTACAGTATAAATACAAGATTTTATAATCTTTTCATTTTTTTGATTAGAAGTTCGCATTTAGCTTTTATATCCTCAGAAGATACTATCTCTGTAAGCATACATAAACTCATAGCTTTATGCTCTATAAGTAAATCCATATTATTTAATTTTATACCGCCTATACAGACAAAAGGAATATCCAAATTATTAACCACATAATCAAGATAATTGATTCCTGTAGCTTCATTAGCATCAGGTTTTGTATTAGTTGAAAAAATAGGACCTATTCCTATATAATCAGCAGAAGTATTAACTGACTCTTCAGCCTGTTTTTCATTAGTAGTAGAAAGTCCTATAATTTTTTCAAATCCTACAATTTTTCTCACAACTTCAATAGGCATGTCTTTTTGTCCTATATGTACTCCGTCAGCTTCAACAGCAATAGCCAAATCAGCATAATCATCTATTATAAATAAAGCATCGTATTCTTTTGTAAGCTCTCTAATTTTTAAGCATTCCTCATATTTTTCACGCATATATTTATTAGGATTATCTTTTTCTCTGTACTGTATAATTTTTATTCCAGCTTCTAACATAGATTTTACAACTTCTACATTATTTCTGCCGTTAGAAAAATCTTCTGCCGTTACACAGTATATACTGTCTTTAAAATATCTGTCTTTTAATATTTCTCTTCTTTTTTTATGTCAGTTAAATTTTTAATATCTTTCATAAAATGATTCCTAAAATTTATTTGTTACATTTTAGTATAACTTAATATTTTTTTCAAATTATAAAATTATTCGCACGCAGAGTAAAATAATAAATATTAATAAATTAACATTCATACTTTTTTAATAGACAAAAATAAATTAACCGTGCGTTAAATAAAATTCTAAAACTAATAAAAACTTGGGTGGGGGCTAAAAATTCTAATTTAAGCAGCAAAATAAATTAAAACTAAAATATGAAAGTAAAATAATGAGTAATAAAGGGCGGGGAATGAAAATTAAATTTTTTGCTTTATTTTCATTCCCACCCTCTAGACTTTCTAAACTCACTGTTATTTTTGTATTATTTTTCTTTTTAGTTTTATCTGTTATTTTAACTGCCCGCCCAAGATTTTTTTAAATTTAATGCATATTCACCGCACGCAGAATAAAATTATAAATATAAATTCATTAATAATAACATAATAATTAAATATAAGATTTCATTTACCGTGCGTTATTTATATTTAGGAAGCCAATTACCATGCTCTTTTATCAAATCATCGCATAATGAAACTATATCATCTATCGATAATTCTGAAGATGTATGAGGATCCATCATAGCCGCATGATATATATGTTCCAGCTTTTTAGTTACATGGGCTTCTATTGTAATGAGCTGAACATTTATACTAGTCATATTCATAGCAGCTAATTGAACAGGTAATTTACCAACATAAGTAGGCTGTACTCCGTTAGAATCAACAAGACAAGGTACTTCTACACATGCATTTCTATCTAAATTTTCTATAACTCCATTATTAAGAATATTACCTCCTATTTTATAAGGTTCATTAGTCAATATTGCATTCATTATAAATGAGCCGTATTCTTTTGAATGTTTATGGTTTAAAAACTCTCCGTCTAAAAGGTTCTGACTATCTCTCTTCCAATCTTCTATCTGTTTAATACATCTTCTTGGATATTCATCTAAAGGGATATTAAATTTATCAATTAATTCAGGATATTTACTTTTTATAAAGAAAGGATTATATTCTGCATTATGTTCGCTTGATTCTGTACAATAGTATCCAAGCCTTTTTATATATTCAAATCTTACCATATCATTATGCTTTTCATTTTTTTCGTAAACTCTTTTTTTAATTTCAGGATATAAATCATTTCCATTTTTATCTCTTATATCAAGAAGCCAAGCCATATGATTTATTCCAGCTATAAAATCTTTTCTGCCTTCTAGTTTATCTTCCATACCAAGGCTTTCTAATAAATCTTTTGAACATACCTGTACACTATGACATAAGCCTACAGTCTTAACACCTGTATATCTTAACATAAACCCTGTAATCATAGCCATAGGGTTAACATAGTTTAGAAGCCAAGCATTAGGAGCATATTCCTCTATATCTCTTGCGATATCTTCAAAAACGGGCAATGTTCTTAAAGTTCTGAATATTCCTCCTATTCCTAAAGTATCCGCAATAGTTTGTCTAAGTCCGTATTTTTTAGGTATTTCAAAATCTGTTACAGTACAAGGTTCATATCCTCCAACCTGTATTGCAGTAACTATAAAATCAGCATTCTTTATAGCCTCTTTTCTATTTTCAATGCCGCAGTATGATTTAATTTTAGCTCTTCCATTATTTATCCTTTTATTCATAGCTTCAAGCATATCCCCTGATTCTTTTAATCTCATAGGATCTATATCATATAAAGCTATTTCACTGTCCAAAAGACTTTCTGTAAGCATGCAATCCCCTAAAACATTCTTTGCAAATATAGTGCTTCCTGCACCTATAAATGTTATTTTTGACATAATTTAATCCTTTTTATTTATAAACTTTTATATTTACTCAGTATCATAATTTTATAACTTTATAATTTTATTTTAAATCCCCACCCTTTAATTTTTTTAATTTATTTTGAATTTTTTATTCTTCATTTCTTTATTGTTTAATCAGTATTCATAGCCCCCACCCTATTTTTTATTAGACTGAAAACTTATACTACGCACGGTAAACTTATTCTTATTTATAGTTTCAATTACAATTCAAAACTTTTTCACATAATAAATTTTATTCTGCGTGTGGTAAAATTTAACTAGCTTGGGAGTGGCTAATATATATAATGAAATAGAAAAAACAGTATAAGTATAAAATTCAAAGCAAAGTGATGAAATATAGAGGGCAGGAAGTTAGAATAAAATTTTTGCTTTATTTTCATTCCCACCCTCTAGGCTTTCTAAACTCACTGTCATTTTTGTATCGTTTTTCTTTTTAGTTTCATCTGTTATTTTAACTGCCCGCCCAAGATTTTTTTAAATTTAGTGCATATTCACCGCACGCAGAATAAAGTTTATCAATATGAATCAATTAATAATAGCATAATGATTATATAAAAGATTTCGTTCACCGTGCGTTAGATAAAATCTTATTAACAAATTTATATTTTTTTAGATATATAAAAACAAGCAGTTTTTGCGACATTTTTTGTCATTTTGATTACTTACAATTATAAAAATATATGAAGAAAATATAACAGATGATGAAGATAGTATATTTTATTTAAAATCCATTGCAAAGCTTTATATAAAATTAAATCAAAAAGATAATGCTTTAAAAACATATAAAAGAATTTTAGAAATAGATAAATATAATAATAATGCAAAAGAAAAAATAAAATATATAGAATCAGGAAAATAAGTAGAAACAGCATGTATATTCGGATTATCTTATAATAGATACAAATAGCATAACAGTATTTAAATAATAGACTTGTTTCAAAAGTACTTGACAAACAATTTTACGAGTTTATTATTTTATGCTTAATTCAATAATATTAATTATGATTTAATTAAATGTTTTACATGTTGTATAAATTGTATGTTTAAGTTATAAAATGCAGTTCTTTTGGTTCTTTTATACCAATAAAAGAACTGGGGTTTGGGGCAAAGCCCCAACTATAATTGAAAAATATTAAATAAAATTTATAATATTAATAAATTTAGTTTTGAAACAAGTCTAGTAATTAATTCTTTATTAAATTATTTCTTTTTATTCTTTTTTACTTCTTTTGTATTTACTTCAAGTGATGCATTATTATCTTTTCTTGTGTAAATATATATAAGCATTATAAGAGCTATTATAAACATTAACATAGAATAAATGGCCCCTGCCGTAATTGGTCCTAAAGTCCATTCTGTAATATCTCGTGCAAACTGTTCTATTAAAGTTCTGAAAAGTCCGTAAAGCAAAATCCATACCCAAAGTCTTGTACCGGGTCTTATTTTTTTATTTTTCTCACTTAAATAACCTATTAAAAAAGATACTAAAGCAAGAATAATACCTTCAAGAAAAGCCTCATATAACTGAGAAGGGTGTCTTAATTCCGTATAAGGTCTTATTGCCGGAAACATTGCTGCCCATCTATCATAACCGCCTACTGCATCATACAAAGGAAATTTCATGCCTAAAAAAGAATCTGTAACGCGTCCGTAAAGTTCGGCATTCATGAAGTTACCAATTCTTCCGAAAAATAGACAGAAACTAGAAGGAAGTGTGGCATTATCTGCTATAGTATAGAAATCATATTTATATCTTTTACTAAATATGAATTCAGCTATAAACATACCTATAAGCCCCCCATGAAATGACATTCCTGCAAAACCTGTAAAACTAAATCCATTATCAAGATTAATACCTATTATTTCCCAAGGAGTTAAAAAGCTCTGAGGAGAATAAAAAAGAAAATAACCTATTCTAGCTCCTACTATAGCACCAACAGCAGCATAAAATACCATATCATATATACCACCGTTTTTTTCATTAATATTTAATTTTATCCACCCTCTTTTTTGAACAAAATACAATATTATGCATGATACTAAAATACCTACTATATACATAAGTCCGTACCATCTTACTGCACTTAGTATTGGTATATTAGGAGGAAACACATAAGGCGTGAAAAATTCTGGATAAGTCATATATTTTCCTTAAAAATTTATTAATTATTTTTATAACAAAATAAGATTTTTAATATAAGATAATACATCGAAATTATTAATCTATCAAGTGTTTATATATCAGATAATTTTAATATAGATAATGATCTTTTAGCCTCTAATGATAAAATATCCTCATCATCTTCTTTTATAAAAGTGTTTAATATATCTCTACTTCTTTCTAAATTAAATGCTGATAAACAAGTTAAGCATTTCCATATAAGAAGTTTATCATCTTTATATTTGTTCATTAGGTTAATTATATAATTAAGATTTTTTTCACTTTGAAGACTTTTGTTATGAAATACAATATATCCAAAAGCATCTATTGCCTCATAAATTTTACTCAAATCATCACTTGTTAAAATTTCTATTAATACAGGAAAAATTTCAGTGTTCATCTTTGCTAGAGTTCTTGCTATTATATCTCTAGGCAAAGGATATGACTTTTTTGATGATACTTTTTTTGGTAATTTTTTATATTGATTATTTCCTATGATTCCAAGATACTCCTTCATTTTTTTGGCAGTATCAATGTCGCCGCATTGCAAAGTTTCACATATTGCAATCTTAGTATAAAGGCTTTTTTCTTTAGATAATTGCAATAATAATTTATTCTGTACATTATCTTCATATATGTAATATTTCAAATTCATAGAAGCAGATGTTCTTATTACAGCATTATCACTATTCAGACAATCGATGATATCTTCCAAAGATTTATATTTAATAGCATCGACATCTTCTTCTAATGCCATTCCTCTATTTGCTAATTTATCTAAATCATATTTTAAATTATGTTTCATATATTAATAATATTATTTTTTTTCATATTATGCAACAATTATTCTTTATTATTGCTAATAAAAATTGTTCGCTAAAAATGTATAGCAAACGAATTTGCTATACGCTCACAATTTTTATATTTAGCTCTTTAGTGATTAAAAATTATTATTCTTTATTATTGCTAATAAAAATTGTTCGCTAAAAATGTATAGCAAACGAATTTGCTATACGCTCACAATTTTTATGTTTAGCTCTTTAGTAATTAAAAATTATTATTCTTTATTATTGCTAATAAAAATTGTTCGCTAAAAATGTATAGCAAACGAATTTGCTATACGCTCACAATTTTTATGTTTAGCTCTTTAGTGATTAAAAATTATTATTCTTTATTATTGCTAATAAAAATTGTTCGCTAAAAATGTATAGCAAACGAATTTGCTATACACTCACAATTTTTATATTTAGCCATTTAGTGATTAAAAATTATTATTCTTTATTTAAAATTATACAAATATGATTATTTTTATACTAAACATTTATTTCAATCATACGATAAGTTTTAACTGCATTTTATGAATAAATTCATTGCAATTTTTTTACTATATTTTATAATTTAGCTATGGGATATAAATTAATGCTTGAAAAAGTAAAAGATTTTTATAAAACAAAAAAGATCTTATTTTTTATAATTCTATTTGTTTGGATATTATTAACAGTACTCTCTGGAATATTAATAGGCTCTTGTTCAAAACCTAAAGTTATACCATTAACGCCAGAAGAAGAAAACTCAAAAGCTATTAATATTCTTAAAGAAGATGAAGAAAAAATTATAAAAGGTGAAATGCTTTCTACAAAAGATAATCTAAGTTTTGAAGATTTAGAGTACTCAAGAAATTTTGTAGAAAGCCGAAAAAAATAATACTAACTTTTAGGAGAGAATTATGCGTGTTTTTTTATGTTCTTCTGTTATAGCAATGTTCATTATAATTAATGCCGTATTTGCTCAGGAAACAATCACTGTACAGCCAGATGACAAAGTAGTAACTAATGCATCTTCCGGCCGTATAAAAAGCGGACCATTAGAAGATGATTTGATTAAATCTGTAGATTTAGCTGAAAATACTCTTTTCTCAATAAAATTGAATGCTACTAATTTTGACAGATATATTCGTATAACAAGCTATTCTACTAACCTTGATTTTGTAAGATTTACAAGAGATAAAACTAATGCTTTCCTTACTTTCAGAACATTAACAGCTGGTATAGGAAAACTTAATTTCCAAGTTGATAATGAAGAAAGCATAATAAGAAAATACTTCTATACTATAACTGTAACTAATAGTCAAGGTGTAGCTTCTATGGAAACTAATGCTATATTAGATCCAGATAATGAAACTAACAGTATGCCTACTAATAACATGATGACTAATGATGTTATGACTAATGATATGATGAGTACTAATAACATTACTACTAATACAGTTAATACAAATGGATCAGTACCTAATAATAATGCAAATCAAACTAATCAGACAGCAGCTACTAATAATGCTCAAAGTTCAATAATAAAAAAAGAAGCTGAAAAACCTGCTAAAGCAATTGAAACTAATCCTGAAATAATAGCATTATTTAATTCAGCAGAAGAATTAAAAAATATTAAAGATTACAACAATGCTGTTAATGCTTACAGTAATATTATAACTTCATATCCAAATTCTAAATATTCTGTATACAGTCATTTTAGAATAGGAGATATTTATAATCAAAAGAAAGATTATAACAATGCTTTTAACATGTATAATGAAGCTTCCAAATTAAAAAATGCTGATAATAATGAAAAAGCTGCAGCTATATATTCTATGGGCATTATGAAAAAATCTGAAAATAAACATGATGAAGCTATAGTATACTTTAATGATGTAATGAACAATTATTCTCAAACTCCTTTATACGGCAATGCTGTTTATGAAATAGCTGATAGTTTAAAACAGCTTGGAAGAATATCTGAGGGTGCTGATATATTAGAAAAATCTTTAGAAAAAAATGTGAAATTTTCTAAAAGAGGAGATTCTATACTCCTTCTAGCTGAAATATATGAAAAAGGAAATAACAATATAAGAGATTTTGAAAAAGCTTATAAAACTTATAATCAATATTTAGCTGAATACCCTACTTCTTCTAAAGCTAAATATGCTAATGACAGAAAAAATTTCTTATCTCGTAATGCTGTTCACCTACAATAGAATAATAAAAATAATTAAATAAGAAATAATAATCACCCTTTTAGAAATATAGTTTTTCTAAAAGGGTTTTTTTATAAAATAATTCTCTAAAACGCTTCCATAAAATAAATTCTAATAGCATTTTTATTTTTATCGATAATTTAAACGATAGATAATACTCCGGAGTGAACAGTGCCAAGATACGAGCAGCTTAAATCTAAATCTAAAAGTATATCATATACAAGACAAATTAGAAATGAAAGTAAAGAAATAAATCTAAAAAAACCATTTATAATTTCAATAGCTTTTATTATAGCCGCAGCTTTGATATTTACTATTGTAAAAAAATATTCTCCTATGGTAGATATAGCAATAAAAGATTTCTTTTCTATAAATCATAAAGAAGCCTTAGTATTAGAAAGTGATGGAATTACAGAAGATCAAAATAAAATGAGCTTCTTAAACAATATACCATTATTCAATTTCTTTATCAAAACAGATACAAATGAAACTCTATCTGTAATGGCTTATGAAACAAATTCCAAAATAGAAACATCTTTGGATACGATGTCTGAAAATATTACAAATTCTAGTATAATAACAAAGGAATCTTTACTTCCTTTTTTCAATAATAGCGGAAGCAATAATTCTATACTTTATGACAGCGGATATATCGATTATGGTAATAATCATGAATCAGTAATATTGTCAAACAAAATGAATACATTAAATAGAATACCTGAAAATAATACTACAAATAATAGTGAAGAAAATATTATTGTTTCAGATATGGAAAATCCGCCTGAAGAAGAAAAAACACATAATTATCTAGAGCAAATGATATTAGAAAACAGACAGAATAATAATACTCAGGATACTAAAAAAAATACAAATGCTGCTAATAAACAAAATAATACTGAAACTAAAAAAAGTATATTTGATGATATCCTAAAACCAAAAGATAATACTGCTAAAAGAGAAACTACAACTATGAAGCCGGCATCTACTACTACTTTCAGCACAAGAGCTCCTGCAAGCTATATAGAAAATACTAAAAAAAATAATTCAAATACAAATGAAAATTTTAATATTGATAAATATTTAAATAATAATAATAAAGAAATAACTGCTAATAATCAAGTTAATAATACTAAAGAAAATCTAAATTCTGATAAAAACAATAATACGGTAAATAATAATAATACAATACCAAATAGAAAAGATATAATACAAACTTCTATTTATACTATCAATAATTCTTTGGATAAATCTAATATTGATTATAACAGAGTAATAAATGATATGGTTAATCCTAATAATAATGTTGTAAGAGAAAATAATAATAATACAGTTAATAACAACAGCGGAAATAATAATATTAGAGATGTAATAAATAAACCTTCAGAGGAAAAAAATAATATAAGAGAAAGTAAAGAAGGCATAATAAAAAATAATGAATTAAAAGATAATATAAAAGAAACTGCTGAATTAAAAAATAATAATATCATAAAGAATAATAATGCAGAATATAAAAAAGAAATTATTAAAAAAGCTCAGAATGATATTGATAATTATAATATAAAAAAGGCTAATAATAATATAACTAGAGATTTAAAAGAGAGAAAACTCAAAGAAAATAGTAATGAAGGAATATATTTAGTAGAATACAGTGAATCAACAGGTGCTATTACATTGATATTTAGAGAAAGAAAATTTAATAATAAATCTTCTGTGGAGGAAGCTATAAAAGAATTATTGATAGGGGCTACTGATGAAGAGAATAATAGAAATATAATAAGCTGCATACCTAAAGATACTAAATTGCTTGATATATTCATTGAAAATAATACAGTATATTTAAACTTCAATGAAAATTTTGAATTTAATCCTCTTGGAAATGAAGGAACCATGGTACAGATTTATCAGCTTGTATATACAGCTACTCAATTTGAAGGTATAGACAATGTTATATTCCTTATTAATGGACAATTAAATGAAACTATAGGTGCAGAAGGTGCTATAGAGAATATGCCTTTCAGCAGATTTCAGTAATTTAATAAAAATATAATCTTGATTTTATATATATTCATGTTATTATATACCCATAATATGTATATATAAAAAGTAGGTGTTATAATGTTAAAATCTTTAAATGCAAAAGAGGCTGCTGATTTGATAAAGTCTAATGATGATATAAAATTATTAGATGTAAGAAGCGAAATGGAAGTTAATATGACAGGTACTATAGAAGGAAGCCTATTAATAGATTTAAATGATCCTAAAGCTGAAAATTTAGTTAATAGCTTAGATAAATCAGGAAAGTATCTTATCTATTGTGCTACAGGTGCAAGAGCCGAAGCTGTAGCTCATTATATGGATAAAAAAGGATTTAAAGAAATCTATAATCTAATTCACGGCGGATATAGTCAATTAGCAATAGCCTTGAAAAATAATTAATAATAAAAGTTAGTATTCAAAAAAATTAAATACTAACTTTTTTATTATTGATACTCTAAAGTATAATTTTATTCTATATACGAATAGAAAAATCTTCTTATTTCTAAAGTATCTACTAAAACATTTTTCAATTTAGGACTTTGCATTGAAGAAGAAGTATAATGATAAAGCGGTATAAAAGCCATATCCTCACCTATAAGTTTGTCCTCAGCCTTATGCATATTAGCCATTCTTATTTTATTATCAATAGTATTTTTAGCCTCTAATATAAGCCGGTCGTATTCCGGATTATTATATCCCACTCTATTTCCTGCACTTGTACTTACAAATAGATCTGCAAAAGTCATAGGATCCAGATAATCTCCAAGCCAATCCGCACGGCATACTACATAATGTCTTGTCTGCCTATTTCTTTGAAATACTGACCATTCCTCCTGAGTGATAGTCATATCTATATTGAGATTTTCTTTCCACATCTGCTGAACTGCTTCTGCTATAGTAACTCCCGTTCCCGGATTAGTTTTAAACTCTAATACAGGAAAGTTTTCTCCATTAGTGTAGCCTGCTTCTTCTAAAAGTTTTCTAGCTTCTTCAATATTTGCTTTATAATCTTCTTTTTTAATGCTGTAATATCCGCCGCCGTTTTCTCTGAAATCACCATTTACATCTTTTAAACCATAAGGTATAAAAGCAGCTGCCGGTATTTCTCCAGCTTTAGTAATATTTTCTACTATATAGTTTCTATCTATTGCAAGAGATAAAGCTCTTCTTACTCTTTTATCTTTTAACACTTCATTTGTATTGTTCAAAGCATAGTATGCTGTTCCTAAAGAAGGTGTTGTAACTAAATATCCTTCCTCTCTTAGTAAATCTATATCGGCAGTAGGTATCTTATATGAATATAATATAGAGCCTTCCCTTAAAGCAGCATAAGCTGTTGATACATCAGAGAACATAATAAAATCTATTCTCTTAGCTGTTATGGCATCTTTATTCCAATAATTAGTATTTAATTCTAAAGATATTATCTCATCAGGTTTTCTATCTATCATTCTGTAAGGACCATTACCTATATATGTGTCAGGAGAATAAGTCCAATTATCACTTATAACTTCTTTTCTAAGAGGAGAAAATATAGGAACGGCTGCTAATTCCAAAAAGTACGCTGTAGGACTTTCAAAATATACCGCAAAAGTTTTATCATCTAATGCCTCTACTCCAAGTTCTTCTACAGGCAGTTCGCCTTTTAGAATCTTATCAGCATTTTTTACAGATGATATTAAAAAACTGTATGAAGATGCTGTTTTAGGATCGGCAAGCCTTCTAAATGAATACACAAACTCATCAGCAGTAACATTTTTACCGTCAGACCATTTAGCGTTTTCTCTTAAATGAAATGTAATAGTAAGTCCGCCTTCAGATATATCCCAACTTTCAGCGGCTCCTCCTATTATGTTACCGTCCTTATCTTTTGATGTAAGTCCTTCAAATACATGAACTGCATAAATCATACTGTCTATTGCAGATAAAAATGATGGGTCTATACTTTGAGGTTCAGCTCCTATGCTTACTCTTATGCTTTCATTATATAAATCTTTATTTTTACAGGAATTTAATAATAATAAAATAATGATAATTAATAAGTATATTATTTTTTTCATAGCTTTATCCAAATACAAAAATATTATGTTAATAATACAATTTATATACATAATATTAATATTTGTCAATAAGATAAATTTATATTTTATAATTCATAATGAATTTACTATATATTAATTATTATAAAAAATTATAAAATTCAATTATTGATAATTTATATATTATTAGTATACTTTAAGGTAATTTAATTTATAAAAATAATGATTAGTAAGGAGATTAGTATGGAAGAAGAAAACAAAGGAAGTTTTTTAGGATTAATACCATTAATAATTTTTTTGGTCGTTTATATGTTTTCAGGATTATACACCGGCAGCTTTGAAAATATGCCTCTTATGGTTGGTATTTTAATATCATCTGGTGCTGCATTATTATTAAATAAAAAATCTGATAAGAAAAAATTTGAAACTAAAGTTGATATGTACTGTGAAGGCGGCGGAGAAAAAACATTAATTTTAATGGTTTTGATATTTATTTTAGCAGGGGCTTTTTCCGGGGCTGCTTCAAAAATGGGGGCTGTATCTTCTATAGTTAATATGGGATTAAGTATCATACCTGCCAATTTAATATTACCCGGTATATTCGTTATAGGCTGTATACTTAGCTTTTCTATGGGAACTTCAATGGGTACTGTATCTGCCTTGATGCCCATTGCTATAGATTTAGCTAATAAAACAAATATAAATATGCCTTTGATAGCCGGTGTAGTTGTTGGAAGTGCCATGTTTGGTGATAACCTATCTTTTATTTCCGACACAACAATAGCAGCTACTAGAACACAAGAAGTCAGCATGAAATCAAAATTTCAAGAGAATATATTTATGGTTTTACCTGCTATTATAGTAAATATAATATTATTAATGTTCCAGCCTGTAGGTACTATAGATATTGGTAATCATAGCAATTTTTCAATAATTAATATTATACCATATATTGCTGTTATAGGCTTATCATTATCAGGTATAAATGTTGTTATCACAATGAGTATAAGTATTATAATAGCTATTATTATAGGAATATTCAATGGAAGTTTTACACTTGTAGAGTCATTTAAAATAGTGCATGATGGAATGATGGGTATGGAGGATATGGCAATAATAGCTGTATTTGTAGGCGGACTTGTAGCGCTTATGAAACACTTGGGCGGTATAGATTGGATTTTACATACTTTGTCTAAAAATACAAAAACTTCTAAAGGAGGGGAATTGAGTATAGCTGCTTTAGTTAGTCTTATAGATATATCTACTACTAATAATACAGTTTCAATAATAGCAGCAGGACCTATAGCTGCAAATATAGCAGATAAATTTGGAATATCAAGAAAAAGAACCGCTAGCATACTAGATTTATTTTCATCAGCATTTAATGGTATATCACCATTTGCAGGTCAATTATTAGTTGCAGGAGGCTTAGCAAAAATATCTCCAATATCTATTGTACCTTATGTATGGTATTGCATACTTATGATAATTTTTGGCATTATAGAAATAATAATAGGCTATCCTCATTTTATAAAAAAAGATAAATAGAATTGTATATATAAAGATAAAAATTTTAATAATCATTTTTATATTGTACTTGTTGCAAAACTAAATTTGTAATTAAATAATTTTATCAAGTAGTTTTAAGCAAGTATAATTATATAATCATAAAACATATATAATAAAAAAACGAGGGATATCATATACCCCTCGTTAACAAATTCAATTATTAATTAACCTATTCAATATAGCAGTAATTAAATTTATGTTTTCCCAAAGTATTATATACTACGCCTTTCAATTTAGGACTAACCATTAAAGTAAATGCTCTATGATAAAGCGGAATAAAAGGCATATCATCTATTAATATTTTTTCTGCATCCATCATATATTTCATTCTCACAGAAGCATCAGCAGTTTTTCTAGCACTATTAACCAAAACATCATAACTAGGATTAGAATATAGTCCGTAATTGAATGAATTTCCTGTAAGCATTATTTCAAGCATAGTCATAGGATCTCTGTAATCTGCATTCCAAGCCATAGAACCAATATCAAAATTTTTCTCTAATAAATACTGAAGTACAAGAGGATACTCATCATTTTTCAATGTTACATCAATATTTAAATTAGCTTTCCACATCTGCTGTATAGCCTCAGCAACTATTATATGAAGACCAGGAGAAACTCTTATCTCTAATACAGGAAAACCTTCTCCGTTAGGATATCCAGCCTCAGCCATTAAAGCCTTAGCTTTTTCTACATTTGAAGCATAATTATCAGTGTCTATTAATATGCCTGCTTCAGCCCTGTATGAATTACTAATACCATCTATTGTAGGCGGTACAAATCCCTGAGCTGGTGCCTGTCCGCCCATAGTAACATTAGATACTATATAATTTCTGTCAATAGCAAGAGATAAAGCCTGCCTTACTTTTTTATCTTTCAAAGCATTGTTCGTAATATTAAGAGATAAGTAGAAAGTGCCTGCTCCATCTCTAAGAGCAATATAATTTTCAGCTTTTAATTTTTCTATTTCACTAGAAGGAGGCTCTAATGCAGAAAAATGTATAGTTCCTCCTCTGATTCCGGCAATAGCCGTATTAGGATCTGCCATAGAAAGGAATTTTAATTTTTTAGCAACAGTCTCTTCAGCATTATAATAATTAGTTCTAGCCTCAAAAATTATATATTCATCCATAACTCTTTCTGCCATTTGGTAAGGACCATTACATACATAAGTTTCAGGCGATAAAGTCCAATCATCTCCATACTGCTCTATGATATCCTTTCTTATAGGAGCAAAAACTCCTACTGTAGTCATAAACTCTAAAAAGTAAGCTGCAGGATCAACTAACTCCACTTCAAATGTATAATCATCTATAGCTTTCACTCCAAGTTCATTATAATCCATAGTACCAGCATTAATCTCTTTAGCATTTTTAATTATTTCTAATAAAGAAGCATATTGAGCTGCCACATCAGGATTAACAACTCTTTTCCAGCCGTATTCAAAATCATGTGCTGTTACAGGCTTACCGTCAGACCATAATGCATTAGTTCTTAAATGAAAAGTATAGACTTTTCCATCTTCTGATATATCCCAGCTTTCTGCCATACCATTTGTAAGTTTTCCGTCAGGACCTATTCTTGTCAAACTTTCAAATGCATGAAATAACATAGCAGAAACAACATTTAAACTGTTTAAGCTAGGATCTATAGTTCTAGGCTCTGCCCCCATATTAATAACTATAGTATCATTTTTATTTCCGCCGCCCCCTGAGCATGACAGAAGAAATAAGAAACTTAACATTAAAAATACAGCAATTACTTTTTTCATATTTTTTCTCCTAACATTTTATTTTATATATGAGTAATTAAATTTATGTCTTCCCAAAGGATTTAATACAACACCTTCTAATTTAGGATTTTTTATAAAAGAATCAGCTCTATAATATAAAGGTATAATAGGCATCTCATCCATAAGTATATTTTCAGCTTCAGCCATAGCAGCCATTCTTATTTTATTATCTTCGCTTTGTTTCGCTGTTAATATTTTATCATCATATTCTTTGTTTGCAAATCCTGTGTGATTTACTCCGCCGCCGCTTACCATAACATCAAGCATAGTCATAGGATCATTATAATCTCCTGTCCAGCCCATTCTAGCCATTTGATAATCTTTTTCTATTAAAGTCTGAAGTGTTATAGGAAACTCTTCCTGTACTAAAGATACATTAACATTTAATGTCTCTTTCCACATCTGCTGCAAAGCCTCTCCAATTAATACATAAATACCAGGAGACACTTTTAATTCTATTACAGGATAATTCGCACCATCAGGATAACCTGCTTCAGCCATCAGTGATTTTGCCTTTTTTACATTATTCTCATAATCATTAACATCTATATATTCTTTATTTTCTTTTCTAAATGTAGTATTTAATCCTCTAATTTCAGTAGGCACAAAAGCACCGGCAGGAATCTGTCCTCCTTTAGTAACATTTGATACTATATAATTTCTATCTATGGCAAGTGATAAAGCCTGTCTTACTCTTTTATCTGCAAAAGCCTTATTCGTAATATTTAATTCTATATAATAAGTACCTAAAGCATTATTTGCCACTATATAACCTTCATTTTTTAATGTTTCTATTTCAGCTGCAGGAGGTTCTAATGCAGAAAAATCTATAGTTCCGCCTCTGATTCCGGCAATAGCTGTATTAGGATCGCTCATAAGTACAAAATTAATCTGTTTAGCCACTTGCTTATCAGCATCATAATAATTAGTATTAATATCAAAAACTATTCTCTCATCTATTACCCTTTCTTTCATTTTATAAGGACCATTTCCTATATATGTTTCAGGAGACAATGTCCATTCATCTCCATATTGCTCTATAATATCTCTTCTAATAGGCATAAACACTACTGTAGAAGCTATAAAGTCTATAAAATAAATAGCCGGATTTTCAAGCTGTACTTCAAATGTATAATCATCAATAGCTCTCACTCCTAAACTATTATAATCCATATTGCCTGCATTAATCTCTTTAGCATTTTTTACTATTTCCATCATATATGAATATTCAGCTGCTGTATTAGGATCAACTGCCCTTTTCCATGCATATTCAAAATCCTGTGCTGTTACAGGCTTACCGTCAGACCATTTTGCATTCTTTCTTATATGAAATGTATATACCAAACCATCATCTGATATTTCCCAAGTTTCTGCCATACCGGGTCTTACATTATTATTTGAATCTATCTTTGTTAATCCTTCAAAAGCATGAAGTATATAAGATGATACAACATTGATAGAATTTAATGTAGGATCCATAGTCTTAGGTTCAGGTCCCAAATTTATTGATACAGATGAAACCGCTCCATTACTTGTTTCTGATTTTTTAGTGCATGATATTACAATCAAAAACATCATCAAAAAAACAATCAATATCTTTTTCATAATACAGCCCCTATGTGTAAATATGTATAAAATTGTAAAATTATAAAGTTATAAAATATTAATTATGTTATATCATAAACTTTTATAATGTCAATAAAAAATTTCTCTATATAGTAATATTTTTCATATTGACAAAAACACTAATATAAAATATTATGTTTACTAGATTTTTTTAAAATTTAGGAAAACAATTATGATTAGAAATATTATTACATTATCTTTTATACTTTTAATAATATCATGTTCAAATAATAAAAATAATAACATTAATAATAATCAAACCAATACTAATGCAATAGAAACTCAAACTAATAAATTAAAACAAGCCGAAGAATCAAACAATAATAATACAAAAAATGATACTTCTTATACACCAAAAAATATAGAATGGATATCTCATCACTATTATATAAAAAATGATGAAGGGGATTTCTTTTCTGTATATTTAAATGACAGATGGCCTGAAAATAACTCTGAATTAATGCCTAATTATGAAAAAATAAAGGCAGCTTTTAATTATAAAAATTTAAATGATATATATCAATTCTATGATAAAAACAGCATTCTTGATATAACAAATAATAGAATATATGCAGAAGCTGAAAACGGTGACAGTATAGAAAGTACATATTCAAATATTACATCATTTAAAATGACTTCCAAATCATTAAATAGTTCATCAAAAGAAATAAATACAACTTCATCATTAAAAGCAGCAGTATATAACTATGCATATTCAGATGTTTCTGAAA
This sequence comes from Brachyspira hampsonii, assembly GCF_002214805.1. Lineage (NCBI taxonomy): Bacteria > Pseudomonadati > Spirochaetota > Spirochaetia > Brachyspirales > Brachyspiraceae > Brachyspira > Brachyspira hampsonii. The sequence goes on from NZ_CP019914.1 coordinate 1,353,364, forward strand.
CTAATGAATATGGAAGTGCATCAACATTCTCATATAAAGATTCTATATTTTTGCTTATACCTGATGATACTAACAAATTAGAAGTATATGATAAAATTTCTTTTGATATAAATGAAGGTTTCAATCTAAATAATCTAAAAAGAAATGAAAATTTAGAATTTGAGGATAAAAAGGGAAGCATATCAAAATTATTTGAAAACGATATGAGTGATCCTTATGATGAATGGATAACAAATTCAACTGACAGCTATGAATCAAGTAAATCTATCAACATAACTTATTTTAATGATAAAACTATATCTATAACAAGAACTTCAACATTATATTTAGGCGGAGCACATGGAGTGTACAATAATTACAATTTAGTATATTCATTAGAAACAGGTGAAAAAATAGAAGTTACTAATTTTATAAAAGATTTTGATGATGATGAATTAAGAAGCATTATGAGAGATAAACTTTTATCAATAGATAATAGAACAGAAGAAGATTATTTAGTTCCATTAGATGAAATAACTTTAGCTGATACATCTTTTTACATCTATGCTGACGGTGTGCATTTTGTATGGCCTATATATACTATAACTGCTTATGTTTTAGGTGAAACAGAAATAGTTTTGAGCTTTGATGAAATTAGACCGTTCATAAAAAATGAATATCTATACATAATAGAATAATCTGTTTTTTGATTTATTTTGAACCCCACCCTTTAGGTTTATTATCTATTTTAAATTTATAATCATTTTAGTTTTAGTATCTTTACTGAAATTTTAACCCCCACCCAAGTTGTGTTTAATTTATTGTTTCCCTATCGCACGCAGAGCTGAACTATAAATATAAATTGATTAATAAAAACAATTTAATTATATATAAAGTTTTGCTAACCGTGCGTTAAAGAGATTAAAAACTTAATAAAACCTAGGGTGGGCAGCTTTAATTTCTCTATAGATAATAAAGAAAATAAAAATGAATTTGTACATAAAAACGGTAAAGAAAAAGGGTGGGCAAGTGTAAATATGATAAAATGTATAAAATTAATTGAATGTTAAATTAAAAATTAAGGTTAATATTTCCGAATATATATAATAAGAAATATAAAAATACATATATAGAAGAAGACTATGGCTATAATAGAATTTAATATACCAACAAAAATCACATTCGGCGTTGATTCTCTTGACTGCTTATCTGATACAATAAAGAAATACGGCGGAAGAACTGTATTAGTTACAGATGGAGCATCATTTAATCAAACCGGATTAATAGATCAAATAGTAAATAAACTTAATGATAACTTCATCAATGTAATGGTTTATTCTGATGTAAATTCTACAAGTACAAGCGATGCTGCCGACATTATTGCCAATTTGGTAAGATACAGCAGAGCCGAATCCATAGTAGCAGTAGGAGGCTTCAAAATACAAAATACTGCTAAAGGTGCCGCCATTGTAGTAACAAACAGCGGCGAAGCTTCAGATTACATTAATGGTCAGCCTGTATATCATAAACCTTTACCTATTATAGCAGTGCCTACAATATTAGGCTCTTTATCTGAAATAGCCACAGGAGTATGTCTATATGATAAATATGATGAGGTAAATAAACAAAATAATGAATCTAATATATACTCATCTAATTGTATTATAGATCCTACTTTGTATGCCACTGTACCTGTAAAATATACTATAAGCAGTGCTTTGTCAGTATTTGCATTATCATTTGACATATATATGAGCAATACTCTTACAAGCATAACAGAACCTTTAATAGTACATGCTATGAAAGTAAGTATGCAGGGATTAAAAAAACTTATATCTGAAAGTAATAATATAGATAATATAACAACTTTAGCCACCGCTAATATGTTATGTTCTACTTCTGCATGCCATAGCAGTTTAGGTGCTATAAGAGCTTTATCTATTGCTATAAATAGTGTATATGCAGTTAATAAATCTATGGTATGTTCTATATTGCTTCCTCATATTATGGAATATTATATTACTGTAGCACCTGATAAATATGTTGTACTTTCAAATGTTATAGATGGAATAGATCCGGAAATGACACCTTTTGAAATTGCTAACCAATCAGCACAACATATAAAACAATTTCTTCATAATATAAACTTGCCTACAAGACTTAATGAAATAAATATAGACAGAAGTAAATTTGATAAAGTTGCAGAATTAGCATTAAAATATCCGGGTATGGATCAGCTTCCTAGAACTATGAATTTTGATTCAATAATGACAATATTGGAGCAGGCATATTAATCTTCACTTTTAGGAGCATATTTATAAGGCTTCTTATGTAAAGCATCTATTAATTTTTTATTAGGCTTGTAATGCTCAACAGAAGGTAAATTTTTATATTCTAAAAGTTGACAGTTAGAGCTTTCTGCATATCTATTGTATGCCAAGCAAAGAAGATGTTCCAAATTAATAGTATCAAGCAGATTATAATGTATCAAAGAATCTATAGCTGTTTCATCTTTAGTATCTTGATAATAATTCCATAATAAAACCGCAGTATATCCATTAACTCCTTCCATATCGTCGCCTCTGGAAATACCTACATCCTGCTCTATTTTCTTTAATCCGCCTGTGTATCCTAAATCTTTAAGTAGAAAACGCAAATCTATCTGAGCACATTTTATGGTTGTAGCAAAATATCTCTCCAAAAATGGTATATCAAAACAAGATCCATTGAATGTAACTATTATAGAATAATTCTTTATATAATCCAAAAATTCATGCTCATTTCTGCCATGCACAAAAACTTTCATTTCCTTGCCGTCATAACAGCCTATAACAGTTATATGAGCTTTAGCAGGTTTTATTCCTGTAGTTTCTATATCTAGGAAAACAGTTTTATCCATGAGTATAGGATAAAGTCTATATACTATAGAAGAAGGAAATTTTTTCAAAAAATAATTATAGTTTTTATTTTTTAAATTATATATGCTTCTTGGAAGTTCATCTTTCAAAGATTCCCTAATACTTGCAGGCATAGCATAATAATTTATATTTTTTAAAGTATCTTCCCAATCAACAGCACCTTCTTCCCATAAAAGACTTTCTTTTTTTGGTCCTATACCTTCTATATGCTGAAATGTTTTTTTTATTAAATCCACATCATTCCTTTATATTTTTCTTTTTTATTTTCTTTTCCACTTAACACCCTGAGGCGTATCCATTATCTCTATTCCCATAGACAATAACTGATTTCTTATCTCATCTGCTTTTTGATAATTTTTTTCTTTTTTGGCTAGAGTTCTCTCTTCTATTAGTTTATTAATTTCTTCTTCATTGTCTTCTTTTTTATCAGTATCGCCTATATTAAAACAATTTATGATATTGTTTACTCTCTCTATAAATTTTAATACAGCATCTCTTGTATTAACATTAATAGAGCTAAAAGATGTATTTACAGTTTTTACCAAAGTAAATAATATACCAAGTGCCTCGGATATATTTAAATCATTATAAATAGAATCAGAAAACTTTTCATTAGAAACCTCTAACTCTTTTAATAAATTTTCATTAACTTCATTAGATTCAGTATTGCTTATATCTTTCAATCTGAATATAAGATCATTAACTCTGTCAATAGCACTTTGAGACTGTTTAATTCCTTCTATAGTGAAATTTAACTGCTTTCTGTAATGAGAGTTTATAAGCGAATATCTTATAGCTTCGGGAGAAAGTCCTTTATCAAGCAAATCTCTTAAAGTATAAAAATTTCCTTTAGATTTGGACATTTTCTCACCATCAACTATCAAATGCTCGCAGTGAAGCCAATAATTTACAAATTTCTCATTAAATGCACCCTCATTTTGTGCTATTTCATTTTCATGATGAGGGAATTTATTATCAATTCCTCCTGTATGTATATCAAAATGCTTACCTAAATATTTACAGCTCATTGCCGAACACTCTATATGCCATCCCGGTCTGCCCTTTCCGAAAGGAGAATCCCAATAAACATCTCCGTCTTCTTCAGTATATGCTTTCCAAAGTACAAAATCGCTTGCATTTTCTTTATCATACTCATCATTAAGAACGCGTCCTGAAGCTCCTTCAAGAAGCTCCTGCTTATCTAAATTGGCAAGCTCTCCATATTCTGGAAAAGTACTTATTTTAAAATATACAGAACCGTCTGCCTCATAAGTATGACCATTTTTTTTGAGCAGTTCTATAATATCTATCATCTCTTTTATATGATCAGTGGCAGCAGGATTTACTGAAGCCTTTTTTATTCCTAATGTCTCTATATCTTCAAAAAATGCTTCTTTATATTTTTTTGTATAATCATTAAGAGATATATGATTCTCTTTAGAATTTTTTATAGTTTTGTCATCGACATCAGTTAAATTCATTACAAGTTTAACCTTATAACCATAATCTTCTAATACTCTTCTAAGCAAGTCGCTGAATATATATGCTCTAAAATTTCCTATATGTGCATAATTATATACTGTAGGTCCGCATGAATACATACCAACTTCATCAGCATTAATAGGTTTAAATACCTCTTTTTCTCTGGTAAGTGAATTATAAAATACTATATCTTTCATATCAAATTATATTCCTTAAAATATAATTAACATTGTACTTAAAAGACTTTATTTGTCAAGGTATTATTATTCATTTTTTACAAATGTTTTTTATACAGTATCAATAAAAAAATCCCTCCTAAAAATTTTAGGAAGGATTCTCAAATTTTATTTATTAAAATAAATAAAATAATTTTCTAAATATAAACTAAAATAATAAAATCAAACAGCCTTGCTTTTTTTTATTACCACAGTAGCCTGCTCCTTATATTTAGATATTAGGCTTTTAAGGTCTTGTTTTACCTTATCTTCTGTTTGTGCCATTATTTAATTCCTCCTTGAATAATGAATAATGCTTTTAGAAGCTGCCGTCTCTCCAAACTTTAAAGTCCGGATAGTCTAATTTCTTAGATTTATCTTCATACCATTTGCATACAGCTGCTGACATATTAATAACATAAAAATTAAATTCTGTCTTCCAACCGTCATTTTTAAATTCGGCAAATGATGGTATAAATTTATTATTAATAGAATTATATATACTATTCTGGGCTGATTCTGTAGGAATATTATTATCTTTTATTGCTATTCTTAATATCAAATGTATAGACATACATGATAAAGTGGATGTGATTCTGCTGTATTCATTAAACATTTCATCTTTTGTGTAATTATTTGATAAAGTATCCATCCATAATTTAATTATACTTCCCAATGCCTCTAATTGTTCAGGTGAGGCATTTTTGTTCATTATAATATCTGCATAATTTTCTGCTAATTGCTGAAATGTCATAGTTGAGTTTTCATCGGATATATATATATCTGCAACTTCTTCTATTTGCATAGATTTCACCATAGATGCAGCATTATCCTGACTATAAACATTAATAGATATAAAAATAAATAAAACTAATAGCAAATAAATTTTTTTCATAAAATATATCCAATTTATAATTTAGTTTTATTTATTATCGTCATCAATTAATTTGTCAATACACTTTTATTTTGTTTTAAATGATAAAGAAAACTCAAAAACTGAATATTTAACTATCAATTCTTTCAATCCATTTAAATACTTTATCTAATATATGTTCGCTGTCCATAGCTTCAAAGAATATGCCATTAACTAAATTATTATGATAAATATTTTTATTATCAAATACAATACAATCAGCTAAACCATTATGAAAACTATTAACTTTATTAGAAAAATTAATAGAATTCTTAACATCGCAAATAGGATCCAATTCTGAATGAACACATAATACCTTTGTTTTTTCACTTCCGTCTATATGATTATACGGATTAGCTTCTTCTCTATTATAGCTTTCCTCAAATAATTGATTAAGCATAGGAGTAATTATATCATTAGTACATACATTTAAATCAGTAGGACCGCCAAGTGATACATAACCTTTAAAAATATTAGAATCTACATTATACTTTTTATGCATTTCTTTATAATATACAAGCAAAGCTCCTAAATGTGCACCGGCTGATGAACCTATTACTACAATATCAGAATAATCAATATTTTTATTTTTTAAAACTTCTAATGCCTTATTAAACCCTGAAAATACATCTTCTATTTGAGCTGGATATTTATATTTTTTACTAAGTCTGTACCCAAGCAAAATAGTATAAAATTTTTCTTTTGCAAATCTTCTTCCTACGAATCTGTATAAATTGGCATTACCCTCTCTCCAGCCGCCTCCATAAAGATAAACTATAACCTGCTTCTTAGGGCTTTCATTTTCTTTTAATTGAGGAGAAAAATATAATATATATTGTGCTTTATCCTTATCAAATTGATACTTTTCAGGTTTTATTCTCTTGTCAGACCTTATGAAATTTAAAGCCATACTTGGATAACTTAAATATTCTCCAAGTAAATTTTTTCTTCTTATCTTTTCTTCTATTTTTTTATTCTTTATCTCTAACTTATCTTTTTCTTTCTCAAGTTTTATCTGCTCTTTTTCAGCATTTTTTTTATCTTCCATAAAAATACTCCTTAACTATTTTAATACATATTTTTTATATATGAAAAATTTTTATTATAGATGAAATAAAATCAATTCTAAATAATATAAGCATAGCTAAAATAATTATAATACCTCCTCCCAATGCCGATAAACTGCTCCAAAGTACAAAATGAAATAACGGCAGAATTATAATCATTATTGATATAAAGGAAGCAGACACTATATAAGAAACATATTCATTAAAATATTTTCTATCTATAACAGCAATTAAAAACATAGCTATATTTAATCCAAGAGCTAAAAATGGAATAACATAATTAAATGACCATTTATGAAAACCGGTAAATATATCTACCACAATAACAAGAGGCATAAGTATAAAAAACTCTATAATCAATTTCTGCCTTAAATATAAAGTATTTGCTGTAAAACATATAAATGTAAAATATGCACATAATATGGATATAACAGATATTACAGCCCAATTATATTTTGAATTAGTTGAAATATTTACTATTATCAAAATTATTATCATCGTTAATGATGAAAGCAAAACTATTTTTTTAGAATTAATTTTTTTCTGCATTTTATAAAACCATTCATAAGAATGATATTCTTCATTTATTATCATATTATCATTATTATTTAATTCTTTCAGACATAAAGGACATATATTTCTATTAGTTTTTATTTTCAATCTGCAGTTATTACAATATGACATATTATTTACACCCCAAAATCATTAGAATAAATTTCAACTTCTGTAATATTGGATATATAATTAAAAAAATATTTTATTATATCTGTTTCTATCACAGTTCTATTGAATGTAATTGACAATTTATCTTCAAAACTGCATAAACCGCAATTTAAAGGACTGTTTATTGTAGGATATACAATTGCTTCAAAATGTTTTATATAATCTTTCATATCATCAGGCAATGATATATTACTGAAATTGGATACTGTCATAGTTTTCAATTTATCTTCAAAAAGTTCAAAGGCTAAATTAACTGCAAAGTTTTTAATAACTAATGGTATAAATTTCGCAAATATATTATTTTCTAATTTTGTATTTTCATATATAAAATTCTGAAGCTTTTCCTTACTAACTTTTTCTTTCATCTCTTTATTTGTTATTATTATAATATCATCAAAAGTTAATTCTTTATCTGTAGGAATAACTACATTAGCAATACCGAAGAAATTTTTTAACGATATTGAAGGAAATATATTCCTCAAATTAACAGGCACGCACATAACTATATTTTTTCCATCAAATCTGTTTTTTATTCTAGTTTCATAAATAGAATAAACCAAAACTGATATTATATAAGATGTAATTGTGGTATTATATTTTTTGCTCTCTTCCTTTATCCTTTTCAAACTTAATATGCCATGCACAACATTATCACCATAAAATTTTAAAGGCTTTCCCTTAATCAAATAAATATTTTTTATTTTTTTTTCTTTTTTAGTTTTTATTTTATTTTTTGTATGAACATAAAAGCTGTCATCATAGTCGGCTGTAATCGGAACAGTATCTTTAAATATATCATCATTCTTGTCATCAATATTTTTTCCTGATAAAACAAAATAATGATACAGCAAAGATTTAAAAAAACTTATTAAAGACGAAGCATCTGCAAGAGAATGATAAACTTCTGTAAATATTCTGTATTTATAATATCCCACTCTTAAAAGATAGCCATTATTTAATTTACTGTTTATATTATAGCAAGGATAATATTTATCTTCTGCTACAATTAATTTTCTATGATTTTCTTCAAAGTAATTCCAAAACAGACCCTTTTTTATCATAAGCGAAAGAGTCGGAAATCTTTTTATAGTGATATCCAATGCCTGCTGAAGTATATTAGGATTAACTTCTTCATTATTAAGAACCGCTGAGACTCTAAATATTGGTATATTTTTTTTATTCTTTATAGAAACAAAAAGTTTAGCTGCATTATCTAATTTATAAAGATGTTTCATACTCATAGCACCATAATTTTATATTAATATTTTAAATCATCTTTTTTATTTTGCAATGATTAAAAATAACTAAATTTTTATAAAAAGAGTATTTAGTAATATATAGTTCTTAATACTCAAATTTTCAAAACCAGCCAAAGTATTATTCAAATACGCAATTTATTCAACGCACGGTTAATCGATTTATCAATATAATAAAATTTGAATTGTCAATAAAATCTTTATATTTAGTGTTTCTCAGCGTGCGGTAAAAACACAATAAATTTTCAAAAACACTTGGGCGGGCAGCAGAAATGACAGAATAAAATAAAAAAGAAAAACTATACAAAAATGACATTAAGTTTAAAAAACCTAGAGGGCGGGGAATGAGAATAAATTCAAAAAACATAATTCTATTAAAAATAGTTTAAAATAAAAAATTAAGTTTTAAAATTCTATTAACGCACGGTGAACAGATTATTGACATTTAATTTAAACTATATTTTTAATAAATCTATATTTGAAATTATGCTCTGCGTGCGGTGTATATGCTTAAATTTAAATAAATCTTGGGTGGGCAGCTAAAAAATCTAATTCGATAATAATAAAAGATTAATTTTATATTACATATTAAAAACTGTAATCCTAAAGGGCGGGTAAATGTAATTAAATTTTAAAACTTATATTACATACCCCTCCCTTTAATATTTATTGCTAAAATTTAAATTTTAGTATTTTTTTATTTTTAAAGCCAAATAAAAAATTATAGCACCCACCCAAATGTTATTTAAATATATAATCTACTTAACGCACGTTTAATACATATTTATTAATTATTTAAATTATAATTAATAATCAGCTTATATTTTCAATTTCATTCTGCGTGCGGAAAGATAATAATAAAATAATTAGGAATATAAAATTTTCAAATATTTATAATTAATCAAAATATATATTATAAGTTGACAATAGTTATATTTTAATATATAATTACAGCGAATAAATAATCTATAAATAAAAAAATCTAATAAATAGAGGTGTAATATGTCAGGACACTCCAAGTGGGCTAGTATTAAACATAAAAAAGCCGCAAATGATTCAAAAAAAGGTAAAATTTGGTCAAAAATAGCAAAAGAAATCACAATCGCAGTAAAAGAAGGCGGAAGCCCAGATCCAGATCAGAATGCTAGATTAAGAATGGTTATAGTTAAAGCTAAAGGTACTAACATGCCTAATGATAATATAGACAGAGCCATAAAAAGAGGAGCTGGTGCAGGCGAAGGTGCTAATATCGAAGAAATGTCTTATGAAGGTTATGCTCCGGGCGGAGTTGCTATCATAGTAGATGTTGCTACAGATAACAAAAACAGAACAGCTGCTGAAATAAGATCTATATTCAGCAAAAACGGCGGAAACTTAGCAGAAAACGGTGCAGTTTCTTGGCAGTTTAAGAAAAAAGCTGTTGTTATTATACCTGCAGCAGGAAACACTGAAGAGAGCTTAATGGATATAGTGCTTGATGCAGGTGCTGAAGATATAGAACAAGATGAAGAAGTATTTACTATCACTGGTCCTATGGAAGCTTTATCTTCTATAGTTGATGCTCTAAAAGCAAAAGGCATTGAACCTGAAAGTGCTGAAATAGTACGCGTTGCTGATAATACTATGACTATAGCCGAAAGTGATGCTAAAAAAGTTATGAAAATTATAGGACTTTTTGAAGATCATGATGATGTTTCAGCAGTTGCTACTAACTTAGAAATTACTGATAACTTAATTGAAGAATAATAATATTTTATCACAAAGCAATTAATATCTTTATGATAACTTTAGGAATAGACCCGGGATTTGCTAGATGCGGTTATGCTTTTATAGAATCAAAAAATTCGGCATACAAAATAGTGAATTCCGGTCTTATTGAAACCTTTCAAAATCAAGAATATAATCAAAGACTTTCATTTATATATACTCAATTAGATGCTCTTATTAAAAAGTACAATCCAAGCAATGCCGCAATAGAAGAATTATTTTTTTCAAAGAATACTAAAACTGCAATAAAAGTTGCTGAAGCTAGAGGTGTTATTATATTAGCTCTCACTTTAAATAATATTGAATTTCAGGAATACAAACCGAAAGAGGTTAAATCACAAATAACAGGTAATGGCAATGCAAATAAAGATGCTATGATGAAAATGGTTAATCTTTTTACAGGCTCCAATATTATTCAAGATGATACTGCTGATGCTGTAGCTATAGCTTTAGCCCATGCTTCAAGAAATAGAATATTTAATAGTATCAAATAATTGGTTTTTCGTAGTTAACATCATCTATCATATATATATTATCTTTATGATTAGTTTTAGGAGTTTCTAAAGTTTCTGAATCTTTAGAGCTTTTATCTTCAGATATTTGACTTTCAAGTATAGATTCAAATTCTGATTGATAATTTTCTAATATAGTACCGCTTAAATCAGCATATAATAATATCTCTTTTAATTTTTGCAAATCGTAGACATAGGTGTATGTATATTTTGCACTGCCTATAGTTTCTGCAGCCCTAACAGCTAAAGAGTTATTGTATAATAATTCTTTAAGCAAAATTATACTTTGCTGACTTGCAGTTTGAGAATTAGTTAATGAATAAAATTCACTTTCACCATATTTATTTAATGATGTATTTCTAGGCTCATTCTTACCTAATCTGTATATAATATCTATTTTATCATTGTCATTCAAACGCTGTTTAAAAAGTAAAGAAGGGGTATATAAGTTCATATTAATGGAATTGCTGTTTATTTTTATCATTAATGTATTGAAGTTTAAACTATTTTCTTCTTGTTTTTTTATAAAAATAGAAATTTCTTTTTCATCTGTTATAGGATCTATTTTTTCAACTAAATGCCATTCACCTATTGCATAATACTCTGAATACAATATAGAAGAACTAATAAAAATCATAACAATAATAATTTGTTTTACTATTTTCATAAAAAGCTCCATTTACTTTTCTATAATTATATTATGATAGTTTTATCAATTAAAATCAATAATAAATACAAAATTAAAAAAAATTTTTAACGATTTTAGTTTACATATTAAAATAAAAACAGCAGAAAACTAAAAAACTAAGCCTTCTGCTGCAATAAAATGATAAAATAAATAATGTTGTTATTTTAAATTAATCTCTTTTATTTCAACTTTATCCAATAAATTATTCATATTTTCAAATGTAGTAAGCCCCTCGCTAAAAGCAGTAGCAGTTCCTGAAGCTATAGCATATCTATACGAATCAAGTATATTTAAATTTTGACTTATACCATATACAATACCAGCTACCATAGCATCTCCTGCCCCAACAGAACTTACAAGATTTCCTTCGGGAGCATTTCCTATATAAGAGCCGTCTTTATTAACTAAAGCAGAACCCTCTTTACCTAATGATACTATAACATTTTCACTTCCGTCTTCTACTAATTTCTTGGCATAAGTTATGATATCATATACAGTTTTTATATCCTTTCCAAAATATTCAGATAATTCTTTTCTATTTGGTTTCGTAAGAAAAACATTTTCCTTCACCGCTATTTTAAAAGCATTCTCTCTTGAATCCAATATTACTTTTACATTATTTTTTGATTTTGTTTTTTGTATAATGTCTTTGTAAATATCTTCTTTAACAGAACTAGGCACACTTCCGGAAAGAACTAATATATCATTATCCTGAATATTATTATCTATAATATTCAGCATCTGATCTATATTCTCCTGCAATATTTTAGGAGATTTACCCATTATTTCAGTTTCTTTTTTTTCTGTTTTTATTTTCACATTGATTCTAGTATCTTCGGCAAGAGAAATAAAATTATCTTTTATTCCATATTTATTTAAATCTGCTTTTATATAATCACCTGTAAAGCCTCCGCAAAATCCTAAAGCAGAAGATTCTATTCCAAAATTTTTTAATACTTTAGAAACATTTATCCCTTTTCCACCTGCTAAAGTGTATGAATTATTTACTTTATTTAATTCTCCTTCTTCAAATTTATTCATATCCATATAATAATCTACTGCAGGATTTAGTGTTAAAGTATAAATCATATAAACTCCCTTATCTTTATTGTTTATTATTTAGTAAGTAATATTAATATATATTATATCGTATATATAAAAAAAATAAAATATTAATTATAATCGAATATTAACATTTTATTTTATAACAATAATTCTTTGACTTTTTTTATAATTTCATTATACTTTACTTATATAATAAAACTTTTAATTTGGAGTATTAATATGGCTGTTTTAGTATGCGGAGGAGCCGGATATATAGGCTCACATGTAGTTAATGAACTTTTAAAGCAGAATATCGAAACTGTTATAATAGATTCATTAGAATATGGACATAAAGATGCTATTAAAGACTGCAAAAATTTTTATCATGGCAATATAGGAGATAGTGATTTACTTGATAAAATTTTTAAAAGTCATGATATAGATTCTGTTATGCATTTATGTGCCTATATAGAAGTTGGTGAAAGTGTACAAAATCCTGCAAAATATTATTATAATAATGTATCTAATTCAATTAATCTTCTTAATGCTATGCTTAAAGCAAAAGTAAAGAATTTTATATTTTCTTCTACAGCTGCTGTTTACGGAGAGCCTGAAAAAATACCTTTAGAAGAGGACTGCCGAAAAGAACCTACAAATCCATACGGCGATAGTAAATTGGCATTAGAAAAGATACTCTCTTGGTATAGTAAAGCCTATGATTTTAACTATGTAGCTTTAAGATATTTTAATGCTTCAGGTGCTCACCCAGACGGACATATTGGAGAAGACCATAAACCTGAATCACATTTAATACCATTAATACTTCAAGTACCGCTTGGAAAAAGAGATTCAATAAAAATATTCGGAGATGATTATCCTACTCCAGACGGAACATGTTTGAGAGATTATATACATGTATGTGATTTAGCTTTGGCACATATTGCTGCTATGAATTACTTAAAGAACGGCGGTAAAAGTGTTTCATGCAATTTAGGTAATGGAAATGGATTCAGTGTAAAAGAAGTTATTGAAGTAGCTAGAAAAGTAACAGGACATCCTATACCTGCAGAAGTTTGTCCTAGAAGAGCAGGAGATTCATCAGAACTTATAGCAAGCAGTAAAAGAGCAAAAGAAGTTTTAGGATGGACACCTACTATAGACTCATTGGAAACTATAGTACAAACTGCTTGGAATTGGCATAAGAATCACCCTAATGGATATAATGACAGATAATATTTATTTGTAAAAAATAAAGGGGCTTAAATTAAGTCCCTTTTTTATACAGCTTTATTCTAATTTCCCCACCCTATATATTTACTGTTTTAATTACAAATATTAATTATTTTTTATTTTTTAGCTAAAATAAAAAAAACACAACCCACCCAAGTTTTTTATTAAATTTTATGCTTATTTCAACGCACGGTAAGTAGATTTTTATTATATAATTTAAATTTGAATGATTAATTAATTTATATATTTAGAATAGCTAACCGTGCGTTTTGGTAAGCTATATATTTTAAATAAGCTAGGGCGGGCATGCTTTTTTAGATTATAGCTATAAATGAAATGAAAACAAAAGTTTATAAACTAATTGCAAAGCATAGCGGGCGGGGAATTAGAATAAAATTTAATATAATAAAAAATATGGGGCTTTTTTAAAGCCCCATTAAAATCATATAAACTTATCTGTTTCTGTAATATGGTTTATTATAACCGCCTCTGTCATTATATCTCTTATTATTATAACCGCCTTTTCTTTTTGAATATACTTTAACACTTCTGTATGGCGGCTCACCATCACTCTTAGTTTCAACCTCATTATCATTTTGTAATTCTAAGTGTATAATTCTTCTTTCATAAGGCGACATAGGATCCAAAGCTACGACCCTTCTAGTCTTTTTAGCCTGCTGAGCAGCCTGACGAGCTATATGTTTTAGTGTTTCTTCTCGTCTTTCTCTGTATCCATCAACATCTAATATAATATGTCTTTCAGCATCATCATTAAATTTCTTAGAAGCTATCAATGAGATAATGAACTGTAAAGCCTCTAATGTAGCACCTTTTTTGCCTATTAAAACTCCAGAATCCTCCGTAGAAATATTAATATAAATTCTTTTTTCGCTCTCTTCTTTAGCAGTAACTTCAGCTTCAACTCCCATATACTTTAATATATTAGATACTATAGATTGAAATTCACCCAAATTCGTAGAAATTTCCTCATAATAAACTCTTATAATAGTAGGAGATTCTTCTCCAAAACCTAACAATGTTCGTTTACCCTTATCTATTACCTCAATTCTAACCTGATCTTCTGTAAGATTAAGTTCCTCTAATGCCTTACTAACGGCATCTTTTTCTGATTTACCGCTAAACTCTTTTACTAACATAGTATCCTCCTTTCTATATGAAAAGTAATATCTTAATATTACTTTTAATTTACTAAAAATTATTTACTTTTTTCTCTTTTTTTTCTTTTTTGAATATGTTTTATTTTCTTCTTCTTCAATAACCTCACTTGTGCTAGATTTATCCAATTTTGATGTTATAAATTGCTGTATTACTCCAAATATGTTTTGTGCAGTCCAATATAAAGCAAGTCCGCTTGCAAAATTATAGAACATAAGCAGCATCATAAGTGGAAAAATAGTTGTCATCATTTTCATTTGAGCAGCAGCAGCTCCCCCTCCTGCAGCTGAAGATGAAGGCTGAAGCTTCATACTCAAATAACTAGTTATTGCCATTACTATAGGAAATAAATTAAAATTGAATCCGCCCAATATCGGCATACTTGACGGAAATACAAATAATTTATCAGGAGAAGACAAATCTGTTATCCATAAAAAAGGTGTATTTCTAAGTTCAACCATAGACTGCATAAGATAGAAGAATGCTATTAATAATGGGAATGGAAGGAGCATAGGAAGACATCCGCCTAAAGGATTAATCTTCTCTTTCTTATAAATAGCCATTATTTCTGCATTCAATTTTTCCGGATTATCTTTATATTGTTCTCTTATACGCTCTATTTTAGGATTGACAAGCTGCATTTTCTTCATAGATTTATAAGAAGCATTATTTAATGGGAATGTTATTATTTTAAATAGCAGTGTAAATAATAATATAGCCCAAGCATAATTTTTTGTAATATTATATAAAGCGTTAAGCATAACATCTAATATATAGGTTAAAGGTCTTAAATTAATACCTAAGAAAGATTCCTGAAATATAGATTCATAGGACTCTTCTAAATAATATTTTGAAAATATACTTCTTATTTTTGGTCCCATAAATACGGAATAAGTATCTGTTACTGAAGAACCGCTTTTAATATTATGTTTAGAAACTAAATTTGCTAAATGAAAATCATTTCTATATTCATTAGTTGAAGGTTTAGAAAAAGTCATAGTTTCAAAAACTGTATCATTAGACTGTGCAGGCGAAGAAATAATAGCAAAATACCTATTATTTAAAGCTACCCATTTATCCTCTCCTTCATATACACTATATCTCATTTGATTAGTTTTTATACCTCTTGAAGAAGAACCAAACAACCTTGAAAATATATTATCCTTTACTATATCCCCTGTTAATAATATTCTAGATTTACCATTTCCTTTTATCAAATATTGTGCTTTAGTAGCATCTTCTCTTACAGCGTTTTTATCTGTTCTGTACGGACCTATACCTGTAGCTAAGAAATATGAATAGAATAAAGAAAGATCTTTTTCATCTATATTTTCTATGCTAACAGAGTTTTGCAGCTGATAAGGATCCTCTCCAAAAGTAAAAGTCTTTGTTATTTTCACTTTTGTATTATCAATAATAGCATTAGCCGAATATAAAACTTTATCAGTGCTTTCTTCTTCTAATTGATAATCCAAATTCTCAGGTATTGCGATGGAATTAGACAAATTTTGGAAAGTTACAGTAAAAGGATAAATACCCTCATAAACCTGCTCTACCATATCAATAATTTCGTTGGTAGCATCTGCCCCCAAATCCTGCGGATAATAATTTTTTAATTTATATGAATACAAAGAGCCATTTTTAAAAGTTGCTATAACATACTCATTTTCAAGTACTTTTTCATTATTATTAATTGCTGCATTTGTATTTTCTATCTTTTCTATTTTTTGCATTTGATCAGTATTCAACAGAGTATTTACAGAATCTGTATTATTGCTATTACTGACAGCATTTGAATTTGTGCTTACATTAGAATTATAAACCGGCTTCATTGTTTTTGCCTGATAGAACATGTATAGAAACATTATTATAGCGGAAAGTCCAATAGCTATAACCATTCTTTTATTATTGCTCATAAAATGTTTAAGCTCCTTAAATCAATTATATACAAACAAGAATTCTTTAAGCAATTAAAAAAGGAAGATGGTCTAACATATAAAAAATACTATGGCACAGGATCATATATTTTTTTTGCTAGCGGGTTACATCTCAGTACTCTGGCAATTGCAAGAAAACTACCCTTTATAGGTCCGTATTTAATAACAGCCTGTTTAGCATATTCAGAACAGGAAGGTATATATCTGCAGGAAGGTCTTAAATAAGGGGAAATAGCTTTCTGATACAAAAAAATCAAAAACAAAAGAATATTTTTCATATATGTAAAACCTTCTTAAATAATTTTAATAAGTCTCTTTTATAGTCATCAAATGAAGGCAGCTTATAAGTATCAAACCTATTAACTATAATAAAATAATCATACCCAACAGGAATTTTATCTTTTTGAGTTCTATATATTTCTCTAACTATCCTCTTAGCTTTATTTCTGCCTACGGAATTAGCTTTGTTTCTTTTTATAGTTACAGCAAACCTGGAATAGGAGCGATTATTTTCTAATAAGAGCACAGTGTATTTAGAATTATAAATTCTTTTAACACTGCTGCTATTATTAAAAAAAGCTGATATATCACTTCTGTGCTTTAAACGCTCTTTACTATATAATTTCAATTAGCATTTCCTGTAACAGTTTTTCCAATAAGTACTGCTTAATAATTGCCTGATAATTTACTCATCTGCTGCAGTTAAGCGATATCTGCCTTTTCTTCTTCTTCGTTTTAAAACATCTCGTCCATGTTTAGTTGCCATACGCTTAAAAAATCCGAATTTTCTAGCACGACGCAACTTACTTGGCTGATAAGTTCGTTTCATATATGTCTCCTTAAAGATTATATTTCTTTATTAATCATTTTCACATAAAAAAAATTCATACAAATATACGAAAGTATTATACTATACGATTTTAGTTTTGTCAAGCACATGAAGTTTTTTCAAAAAAACACATATAATTTATAAATTTGATATTATATTATTTAATGATATAATAATACAATGAAAAAGTATTTACTTGAGAATAAATTAGAAGATATTACACCGTTAATAGAAAATTTGTCTGCTGAAGTAAAAAAATATATACCAAATAATGAAATAGAGTTATTTGCTGCGGCATTATATGAAGTTATAATGAATGCTATTGAGCATGGGAATCTCAATATTTTATATGAAACTAAAAAAAGTTGGCTTAAAAAAAATGTTTACCATAAAAAATTAAAAGAACTTCTAAAAACTGATAAAGCTAAAAGCACACATGTAGAGATAACATTGCAAATAGAAGATGATAATATTATTATTTCTGTTAAAGATCAGGGACTTGGATTCAAACCTAAACAGGAAGCAAAAAAAATAAATAATGATGGATTTGCCCGTGAAAGCGGAAGGGGAATTATGATGATTAAATCGTATTTTGATGAAGTAAAATTCAATAAAAAAGGCAATGTCATAACATTAATGAAAATAATAAAAAAAGAGTAACTCCTTTACAAAATAAACTATTTATTAATACAATAAAAAAGCATATATACAATAATAATAATATAATTTCAGAAAATTTTATTATTTAAGAAATAAAATAATTTTAAAGAGATTCAATTTATGTCTAATGATAAAAAAGCAAAAAAAGTAAAAAATACTAAATATTTTCATAAATCTCCTCCTATACAATTGGATACAGGGTTTGTTAACTTAGAAAGGTTTATGGCTATAAATGAATATGATGACGGGACTTTTTCTAGGGAATATAACTGCGATATAATAAATAGAAAAGGCAGGGATGCTGTTATTATAGTTCCGTACACTTATATAGACAATCAAATACAGGTTCTTATGATAAGCACTTTCAGACCGGTAGTTTATTATAGAGAGAAAGTAATGACAGGAAAAAACTCTGAAGAAATTGATGAATATATTATGAATTTTTTAGAGTTCCCTGCCGGTATGCTTGAAGAAGATGAAATGAATGAAAAGAATCCTAATCAGGGAATAAAAAAATGTGCTAAAAGAGAGCTTGAAGAAGAAACGGGCTATAATGTAGACTTAAAAAAGATAAATGTATTGGGACATAGATATTATAGCTCTTCAGGCATTATTACAGAAAGAATTAATATTGCCACATGTGATATAACAGGATTAACGCCGACAAAAGAAATTAAAACTGATGGTTCTGTTATGGAAGAAACTATAGAATCTTTTTTCGTGCCATTTGAAAAGGCTATGAGATGGTGCAAAGAAGGTATAATAAAAAATGCCGGTACTGAAATAGGACTTCATAGGCTTTATTTCTCTATAATGTATGAGCATCAAAAAAATCATAATTTAATACTTCAAAAAAGGCTTCATGCACTATTAAACGAAATAAATTCTCTCAAAAAAAGTGCTGAACATTACAATAGATTAATAAGAGAATTCAAAGCTACTGTTTCCCATGAATTAAGACATCCGTTTACAGAAATCATGGGATATATTAATCTTCTTAAAAAAAATAATATGCCTGAAGAAAAAAGAGAGGAGTTCTTTAATATAGTTTCAAGGAGCATTAAAAAACTTTATGATACTAATAACAATCTTATACAAATAGCATTAAAAGATGATGAAAGTTCAAAATATGTATCCGAATTTAATATTGAAGAAGAACTTAATATTATTATAGAAGGCTATAAATTTATTTACCCAAAAAATATTAATATAGAAATAAATGTAGAAAAAAACTGCATCACTTTAATAGGATATCAAGGAAGGTTCAGACTTATTATGGAAGGTATAATATCCAATGCATTTAAATTTACAAAATCCGGAACTATATCCATAAATGTAAGAACTTTAGATACTATAGAAAAAAAAGAGCTTGATTTCTCACCTGACTTATTTAATTATCATACTATGAAGAATATAATACCAAATGAAATTGAGATAATAGTGAAGGATACAGGAAAAGGAATAAAACCTAGCAAATTAAAAAAGGTATTCATACCATTTTATCAGGCCGATTCAAGATTTGAAAGAGAGTACGGAGGAATGGGAATTGGTTTATCTGTTGTAAAAGATTTGCTTGATACTATGCAGGGTACTATAAATATAGACAGTTCAGAAGGTGCTGGTACAATAGTAAAACTAAGAATACCTTTTGGCATTCCTAGCAAAAATTAGATTATAAGTAACACTAAATTTATAATCTAATTACATGCCCCACCCTTTTAATTTTTTAACCTGATAATAAATATAAAATTTTATATTTCTTTATTATCTATTGAAAAAATATAGCACCCGCCCAAGCTTTTTTTAGAAAGTGTGTAATACTCAACGCACGGTAAGCTAAACTACAAATATTAATAATATTGAAATTTACATTTAATTATAATAAAAAGTGCCGTTCACCGTGCGTTAATTTTAAATATCATAACTAGATTAATCATGGCAGGAATATAAAAATAAATTAGTTTCTATTTTTAATTATTACTATCTTTCTTCCGCTGTCTTCAAAATAAAAATCATCTGTATATAAAGAAATGAGAAATATACCTCTTCCGCTGTCTTTATAAATATTATCCTGAGATTCTGTAAGTTCTATCATAGCCGAAATATAATCAAACCCTTCGCCTTCATCTTCTATTATAATTTCTATTTTCTCATCATCTATAGTAATATTGATATATACATTTTTATCATGATTATTTTTATTTCCATGGATTATGGCATTGGTAACGGCTTCTTCAAATGCTATCTGCAATGCATCGCATTGTTCTATACCGTTTGAATGAAGCATATCCAAAAAATCTTTAGAAATTTTGGGTATTAATGATTTATCACTTGGTATTTTTTTCATAAATAATATTTTTTCTGCTCGCTTTGGACAATCCTTAACGTACATATTCATAATCAATTTCCGCTTGTTCTTACTATTATCAATTACTCTATAGTATAGTAAAATAAAATATAGATTTCAAGGATTCTAAAGGCATATTTTAAAAATATTACTATTAACAATATTTTTTTAATAAATCTATTGACAATAATTATAATTTGAATACAATTTATATAAATTTTATATTTAATTTCAATTATAATTTATATAAAGGACTTTTTATGAAATATATGAATCTTTACAGAGGATATGAAAAAAGAAAAGAAGCTATTGACAAAAGAATATCTTCTATTATAGAAAGAAGTCAGTTTGTATTCGGAGAAGAATTAGATACATTGGAGAAGGAATTATCAAATTATACAGGTGCAAAATATGCTGTAGGAGTTTCATCTGGGCATGTTGGTTTGGTTCTTGCTCTTTTAGCATTGGGTTTTAATGCAGGAGAGGATCATTCTCAAAAAGAGGTAATAGTACCTGCTATGACATTCTTTTCTACAGCTGAAGCTCCGGCTTTTTTAGGAATGAAAGTCAGAGTTTGCGATATTGATGAATATTTTAATATGGATGTAAAAAAATTAGAAAGTTTAATAAATAAAAATACTGCCGCTATTATACCTGTTAATTTATTCGGTCAATGTGCTAATTTTGATGTTATACTTGATATTGCTAAAAAGAATAATATTTTTGTAATAGAAGATGCCTGTCAATCATTTGGAGCAAGCTACAAGAATATAAAATCATGTTCAGGACAATTGGGTGATATTGCCGTAACATCATTTTTCCCAGCTAAACCATTAGGCTGTTTCGGAGACGGCGGAATGGTATTTACTAATAATGAAGAATTATATAAAAATCTTAAGCAGCTTCGTCATCATGGAGATGAAGGCGGAATGATACATGTAAAACTAGGAACTACAGGAAGACTTGATAATTTACAGGCCGGCATTTTACTTGAGAAATTCAAAGGTTTCGATGCCGATATGGATTATAGAAGAAAAGCAGCTGAATATTATAATGAAAAATTAAAAGATGTAGTAAAAGTACCTCAAATTGCAGAATATACTCAAAGCGTACATGCTCAGTATGTTATACAGGTAGAAAATAATAGAGATGAAGTGAGAACAAAATTAAGTGAATTAGGAGTACCTACTGCTCTTTACTATCCTCATCCTATACATTTAGCTCCTATCCTTGTAAAAAAATTAGGCTACAAAGAAGGAGATATGCCTGTATCTGAATATGCTTCAAAACATAATATAGCTTTGCCTATAGATAATGATATTCTTAAAGAAGAACAAGATATGGTTATAGAGGCGGTAAAAAAAGTTGTAAATAAATAACTTAGAATTATGATAAAAGCAGGTGTTAAGCACTTGCTTTTTTATTTTAAATATAAATAAATAATAAAATTCGCTTTTAATTTTATAATATCATGATTTTAATAAATTAATTTATATACTAATATATATAAATATAAATTTGACAAATAGAACAATATTTTATATCATATTTAATATGAGGAGAAAATATGAATAATCTTAATAAATTAATAGACCATACTATTTTAAGACCTGATGCGACAATAGATGATGTAAGAAAACTATGCATAGAAGCAAAAGAATATGGATTTTATTCTGTATGTGTGAATTCAGCTTATGTAAATGTAGCTTATAATTTTCTTCTGCATTCAGATGTAAAAGTATGTTCAGTAGTAGGCTTTCCTTTGGGTGCTATGATGAAAGAAGCTAAAGCCTATGAAACAAAAGTTGCTGTAGACAGCGGAGCCGATGAGATAGATATGGTTATAAATGTTGGTTTTTTAAAAAGCAAGAAAATAGATCTTTTTGAGAGAGATATAAAAAAAGTAAGAGATGCATGTCATGCCAGCATATTAAAAGTAATAATAGAAACTTGTCTTTTAACAGATGAAGAAAAAGTATTAGCATGTAAAATAGCTAAGGAATGCGGTGCAGATTTTGTTAAAACTTCTACAGGTTTTTCTACAGGCGGAGCAACAGAACATGATGTAAAACTTATGCGTGAAGCTGTAGGCAAAGAAATGGGCGTTAAAGCTTCAGGAGGCATAAAAACTTATGAAGATGCTTTAAAAATGATTGAAGCAGGGGCAAGCAGACTCGGAACAAGCAGCGGTATAGCTATAATAAAAGCTCAAAAATCTTGAAATGGGGTAATTTTATGGAGCCAAAAGAACCTAAAGCATTCTATGATGAAGAGGCATTTAAAAATAATCTTCTTGAATACCATATAAAATTAAAAAAAGGCGATGCTGCTAGATATGTACTTCTTCCAGGGGATCCTAAAAGAGTGGGATATATTGCCAAATTCTTAGATAACCCAGAATTAAAAGCTGATTATAGAGAATATGTAACAGTAACAGGTAAATATAAAGGAGTAGACATTTCTGTAACTTCAACGGGTATAGGAGGTCCTTCCGCTTCAATAGCTATGGAAGAACTTATTAAAGTAGGTGCCGATACATTTATAAGGGTTGGTACTGCTGGAGGACTTAGCCTCAAAGTAAAGCCCAATGATTTGGCAATAGCTCAGGCTGCAATCAAAGATGAAGGTACTACAAGAGAATATATACCTTTTGAATACCCTGCTATTGCAAATACTGATGTTATGTTTGCATTGAGAGATGCTGCTAAAAAAATAAATGCTAATTATCATATAGGTGTTGTACATAGTAAGGATTGCTTTTACGGAGAATTAGAGCCGGAGAATTCTTTTTTCAGAGAAAAGTTTGAAAATAATCTTAAGTACTATACATTATGCGGAGCTATAGCTTCAGAAATGGAATGTGCTGCTCTTTTTGCTTGTGCTTCTTTAAGAAAAGTAAGAGCAGGCGGAATAATGCATATAGTAGAAAATACTATGATAGAGAGAATGGGTACTCATTTAGAATATAATGATAATATAGAAAATATGATATTAACTGCATTAGAGGCTGTAGTGCTGTTACATGAAAAAGACAAAAAAGCTGAGAGAAATAAATAAAGAGGTAATTAAATATGTTTCCAAAAGCCTATTATCAGGAAAATGAAAATCTAGTTCATCATTTAAAATTAAAAAAAGGTGATGTAGGAAAATATATCATTATGCCGGGAGATCCTAAAAGATGCGTAAAAATAGCTAAAAGATTTGATAATGCCGAATTAATAGCTGATTACAGAGAATATGCCACTTATACAGGATATATAAACGGAGTTAAAGTCTCTGCTGTTTCGCATGGTATAGGAGGTCCTTCCACCGCTATAGCTTTAGAAGAACTTATAAAAATTGGGGCAGATACTTTTATTCGTGTAGGTACATGCGGCGGTATGAATATGGAAGTTTTGCCGGGTGATATTGTTATCGTTAATGGTGCTGTAAAAGGCGGCGGTACAATGGATAATTATATACCTAAAGAATTCCCTTGCGTACCTAATATAGATGTTCTTGAAGCTATGATTGAAGGGGCTGATAAAATAAAAACAAAAACTCATGTAGGTGTTGTACAATGCAAAGATGCTTTTTATGCTCAGCATGCTCCTGAAAGTATGGCTGTGGATAAGGAATTATTATATAAATGGAATAGTTATATTAAAGCAGGCTGTTTGGCTTCAGAAATGGAATCTGCTACATTATTTGCAGTAGGGTCAGCAAAAAATGTAAGAACCGGAGCTGCTATGCTTGTTTTACATAATCAGGAAAGAGTAAAAAACAATATTAATGATCCAAAAAATTATACAGGAGAAGAAGCTATAGATTTGATAATAGAATCAATTAAAATTTTAATAGATAAAGATAAAAAATAATAATAAATAAATAATAAATAAATAATTTTAGGAAGGAATTATGATTAAAAAAATAGTGTTATGTGTTTTATTTATCATTTCTTTATTTGTATTCTCATGCTCTAAAAGTACAAATAAAGATACAAATAGCTTTGAAATAGCTGTACTTATAGATTTAGGTCCTATAGATGATAAATCTTTTAATCAGGGATCTTGGGAAGGCGTAAAGGATTATGCTGAAAATCATGGTATAAGCTATAAATATTACAGAGTTCCTGACAAAGATATAGATTCTTATTTAAACACTATAGACCTTGCGGTTAAAGGCGGTGCTAAACTAATAGTAACTCCGGGCTATCAGTTTGAACCTGCTATATACAAAGCACAGGATATTTATACAAATGTAAATTTTATATTAATAGACGGAGAACCGCAGGACGGAACTTATACAGATTATAAAACATCATCTAATACAGTTGCCATTCTTTATTCTGAAGAGGAAGCCGGATTTTTGGCCGGTTATGCTATAGTAAAAGAAGGATATACTAATTTAGGATTTATGGGAGGTGTTGCTCACCCTGCGGTAGTTAGATTCGGATATGGATTTGTACAGGGGGCTGATTATGCTGCTGTTGAATCAAAGCTGCCTAAAGATGCTGTTAATATCAAATATACTTATGTAGGTAATTATGATCCTACTCCGGAAAATCAAACTTTAGCTACTTCTTGGTATAAAAGCGGCGTACAAGTAATATTTGCTGCTGCAGGTGCCGCAGGAAATTCTGTTATGAGTGCTGCTGAAAATAATAATGGACTAGTTATAGGTGTTGATGTTGATCAGAGTTTTGAATCTACTTCTGTTATTACTTCTGCTATGAAATTAATAAGAGAGTCTGTTTATAATGCTGTCGCTTCTTATTATAATGGGAATTTCAGCGGAGGAAAAACTACAATATTAGGAGCTCAGGTCAAAGGTGTAGGACTTCCTATGGCTACTTCTAAATTTAAAGTTTTCACAGAAGATGATTATAATATCATATATGATTCTCTTGTAAAGAAAACTATTAAAGTATTAAAAGATACTGATGCAAAAAGCATTTCAAATTTACCTTTAAATTTAGTAAAAATTAATTACATTAATTAAATTCTAATATTAGGATATTAATATGAAAAAGATTTTCAGTTTAATAATAATTATCATCTCTTTTATATTTATTGTTTCATGCTCCAAAGATAATACATCTGGAAAATATGAAATAGCTTTAATTACAGAAGGATCTATAGATGACAAATCATTTAATCAAGGAGCTTGGGAAGGATTAACTCAGTATGCTAAAGAAAATGGAAAAACATATAAATATTATCAGCCTACGCAAAAAACTACTGATGGATATATTGATTCTATAGATTTAGCAGTATCTACCGGTGCTAAATTGGTAATAACTCCTAATTATTTATTTGAAACTGCAATTTATAAAGCACAGGATATTTATACAAATGTACATTTCATATTAATAGACGGTACTCCTCAAGACGGAACTTATACTGATTTTAGAATAGAGAAAAATGTTTATTCTGTACTTTATGCTGAGGAGCAGGCAGGATTTTTAGCAGGCTATGCTATAGTAAAAGAAGGATATACTAATTTAGGCGTTATGGCAGGTATGGCAGTTCCTCCTGTTATAAGATTCGGTTACGGATTTGTACAGGGTGCTGATTATGCTGCTAAAGAAATGAATATGCCTAAAGGAAGCATAAAAATAAACTATACTTATGTAGGAAACTTCAATGCTGCTCCTGAAAATCAGACTTTAGCTACTTCTTGGTACCAAAGCGGAGTGCAGGTAATATTTGCCCCTGCAGGAGGAGCTGGAAACTCTGTTATGAGTGCCGCTGAACAAAATAACGGATTAGTTATAGGTGTTGATGTCGATCAGAGTTTTGAATCTCCTACTGTTATTACTTCTGCTATGAAATTAATAAGAGAGTCTGTTTATAATGCTGTTGATTCTTTTTATAATGGTAAATTCCCGGGAGGAAAATCTGTTGTGCTTGATGCTAAAGTTAATGGTATAGGTCTTCCTATGGCTACTTCTAAATTCCAAAAATTCACTCAAAATGATTATGATACAATATATCATCCTCTTTCAAGCGGCAGTATAAAAATATTAAAAGATACAGATGCAAAAACAGTAGAAGATTTGCCTTTAGATATAGTAGAAATAAATTATATAAAATAAATTATATATGGCTTTAATAATTTTTAGCAAATAAACATATTATAAAGACAGGAGACATTAAACTATGAAAAAAATTCTTATCTCAATCATTACATTAATGAGTTTGCTTCTCATGATTTCATGCGGAGGAGAAAAAAAATCTGGAGGATATGAACTAGCATTAATAACAGATGTTGGTACTATAGATGACAGATCATTCAATCAAGGAGCTTGGGAAGGCTTAACAAAATATGCTCAGGAAAAATCCATATCTCATAAATACTATCAGCCATCTCAAAAAACTACTGATGCTTATGTTGATGCTATAGATTTAGCAGTATCTGCAGGTGCTAAATTGGTAGTAACTCCGGGATTTTTATTTGAACCTGCTGTATACAGAGCTCAGGATACTCATCCTGGTGTAAGTTTTGTACTTTTAGACGGTACTCCTCAGGACGGAACTTATACTGATTTTAGAATAGAAACTAATGTTTATTCTGTACTTTATGCTGAGGAGCAGGCAGGATTTTTAGCAGGTTATGCTATAGTAAAAGAAGGCTATACTAATTTAGGCGTTATGGCAGGTATGGCAGTTCCTGCTGTTATAAGATTCGGTTACGGATTTGTACAGGGTGCTAATTATGCTGCTAAAGAAATGAATATGCCTGTAGGAAGCATAAAAATAAACTACACTTATATAGGAAACTTCAATGCTACTCCTGAAAATCAGACTTTAGCTACTTCTTGGTATCAAAGCGGAGTGCAGGTAATATTTGCCCCTGCAGGAGGAGCTGGAAACTCTGTTATGAGTGCCGCTGAACAAAATAACGGATTAGTTATAGGTGTTGATATAGATCAAAGTGCTGAATCTCCTACTGTTATTACTTCTGCTATGAAAATGCTTGGAGAATCTGTTTATAATGCTATAGATGATTTTTATAATGCCAAATTCCCAGGAGGAAAATCTGTTGTGCTTGATGCTAAAGTTAATGGTATAGGTCTTCCTATGGCTACTTCTAAATTCCAAAAATTCACTCAAAATGATTATGATACAATATATCAGAAACTTAATATGGGAGAAATAAAAGTTCTTACAGATAAAGATGCTAAAGATGTTAATGAGCTGCCTTTAGATATAGTTAAAGTTAATTTAATACAATAAAAGCATTAATTATAAAAATATACACTAGGAGATACCTGATTAATATTCAAGGTATCTCTATTTTTTTTATAAATATTTGACAATTTAAAATCATTGAACTATATTTTATATATAATTGTTTTTAAATAATTATATATAAAATATAATAGGAAATATAATGGAAAATTCAGAATATGTAGTTGAAATGCTTAATATAACCAAACGCTTTAAAGGTATAATAGCAAATGACAATATTACTATACAATTAAAACGAGGTGAAATACATGCTTTGCTTGGAGAAAACGGAGCAGGTAAATCTACTTTAATGAGTGTTCTTTTTGGGCTTTATAAACAGGAAGAAGGAATTATTAAAGTTAATGGCAAAGAAGTAAATATTGATAACCCTAATACGGCAAATGCTTTGGGAATAGGAATGGTGCATCAGCATTTCAAATTAGTTCATAATTTTACAGCTTTAGAAAATATTATGCTTGGAGTAGAAACGGTTAAAAACGGAATACTTCAGGTTGATGATGCAAGAAAGAAAGTAATGGAATTAAGTAAAACTTATGGGCTTGAAATTTATCCTGATTCTTTAATAAGCGATTTAACTGTAGGTATGCAGCAGAGAGTAGAAATTTTAAAAATGCTATATAAAAATAATAATATACTTATTTTTGATGAGCCTACTGCTGTACTTACTCCTAATGAAATAGATGAGCTTATGAAGATAATGAAGTCATTGGTAAAAGAAGGGAAATCTATTCTTTTTATAACTCATAAATTAAATGAAATTAAAGAAGTTGCTGACAGATGTTCTGTTCTTCGTAAGGGAAAATATATAGGCACTATTGATGTAAAAAGCACTACAAAAGAAGAAATGTCTGAAATGATGGTTGGAAGAAAGGTATCTTTAGTAGTAGAAAAAACTGAAGCTAAGCCTAAAGATATAATATTATCAGTAAAAGATCTTAATGTTAAATCTCCTCATAGTGAAAAAAACATAGTTAAAAATGTTTCTTTTGATGTTCGTGCAGGAGAGATAGTATGTATTGCAGGTATTGACGGAAACGGACAAAGCGAACTCATATATGCTCTTACCGGTCTTATAGATATGGCAAGCGGAAGCATTCATTTAAATGGCAAAGACATAACTAATCTATCAATAAGAAATAAAACTTTAAGCGGAATAGGTCATATTCCAGAAGACAGACATAAACATGGGCTTGTGCTTGATTATACTCTAGCTGAAAATACTATACTTCAGACATATTTTACAGATAAATTTCAAAAAAATGGATTTTTAAAGTTTAAAGAAATAGACAATTATGCTGATGAATTAATAAAAAGATTTGATATAAGAAGTGCTGAAGGCTCTAAAACTATAGCAAGAAGTATGTCCGGAGGAAATCAGCAGAAGGTAATTATAGCAAGAGAGATAGACAGAAATCCAGACTTACTTATAGCAGTTCAGCCTACAAGGGGACTTGATGTAGGTGCTATAGAATATATACATAAAGAATTAATTGCTCAAAGGGATAATGGAAAGGCTGTTTTACTTGTTTCATTAGAGCTTGATGAGGTTATGAATTTAAGCGACAGAATATTGGTTATATATGAGGGTGAGATAGTAGCTAATGTTCTTAATAAAGATTTAACTATTAATGAACTTGGTCTTTATATGGCAGGCTCTAAGAGAAGTGCTTAAAGTTTATTGTAATACTAATAAAATTGTATTTAATATTTTATACGAATTGAACTATGAAAATTAATAAAGATTTTAATGTTTTAAATGATTATTTTGTTAGGTATCTTTTCTCTGATAAAGGAAGTGAGGCAATATTGCTTGATTTTATTAATTCAACAATGCTTGACGCTGGTATGAAAACTTTTAGGTCGGTGGAAATTCTTACACCTTTCAATTATAAAGAAAATTATGAGGATAAAGAAACAATTGCAGATGTTAAATGCATAACTCAAAATGGCTCAGTTGTTATAATAGAGATTCAGCTTCAAGGCAATTCAAGATTTCCAGAGAGAATATTATACTATTGGGCTTCTAATTACAGTAAACTTTTAAAGCAAGGTGAAAAATACGATGCACTAACTCCTGTAATAAGTATTAATTTGCTTAATTTTAATTTAGATGATAGTAATAATACACATTCCTGCTATATGATTTATAATACAGTTAATCAGAGACTTTTGACAGACCATTTACAAATACATATAATTGAGCTTAAAAAATTTCAGGATAATTCATTAAAAGCTGACTTAAATTGCTGGCTTAAATTTTTCACTATAAAAGAAAATGATAATAGGGAGGTTATAATGTCTGAATTAGTAAAAGAAAAACCTATAATGGAAGAAGTACAGAGAAGATATAATAATTTTATTAAAGACAAATTAATGATGAATGAATATGATAAAAGACAAGCATATTTATACGGTAATCAGATAATGCTTGAAGAAGAAAGAAGGTTAGGTATTGAAGATGGTAAAAAAGAACAGCAGATATCTATAGCTAGAAATATGAAAGAAGAAAACATGGACATT
The DNA here is from genome assembly GCF_002214805.1 of Brachyspira hampsonii. NCBI lineage: Bacteria > Pseudomonadati > Spirochaetota > Spirochaetia > Brachyspirales > Brachyspiraceae > Brachyspira > Brachyspira hampsonii. The sequence continues at coordinate 1,383,859 of NZ_CP019914.1, forward strand.
AATCTTATTTGTAAATTAACAGGCTTGAGTATGGAAGAAGTAAAAAACTTGTAAGCGTACTAGCTAACAAGTTTCATAAATATTAATAATGTATTGTTATAAAAGGAGTGCTTAATGGATTTCAAAGATAAATTGGCTGATATTTTGGAGAAAGAAGGATTTGTTAATATATTTTCTTCTTTTCTCGCTATTATTATAGGCTTGCTTCTAGGGCTTATAATACTTCTTATAAGTAATGTTCATGATGCTTTCCCAGCTTTTATGACAATACTTTCAGGCGGTTTTTCAGGCGGAAGCAGAGGATTGGGACAGGTTATATACACTGCCACACCTCTAATACTTACAGGGCTTTCTGTGGGATTTGCTTTTAAAAACGGACTTTTTAATATAGGAGCTCCCGGACAATTTATAGTGGGTGCTTATGCTGCTGTATTGGTTGCAGTAAAATGTACCTTTCTTCCTCCTGCTTTGCATTGGATTATTGCTTTGCTTGTTTCTTTTATAGCCGGAGGACTTTGGGCTTATTTACCTGGTTTTTTAAAGGCTCATTTCAATGTTAATGAAGTTATTTCAAGTATTATGATGAATTATATTGGAATGTATTTAGTTAATTATCTAGTTACGCTTACAGTTTATGATATGCTTAAAAATCAGTCTCAGAATATTCCTCCTTCTTCTATGATTCCTACTATGGGGCTTAATACTATATTTAAAGGTTCAAGTGCTAACGGAGGTTTTTTCATTGCTGTGATAGTAGTCATAATAGTATATATAATACTTTCAAAAACTACATTCGGTTTCGAGCTTAAAGCATGCGGACTAAATAAAGATGCAAGTAAATATGCCGGAATCAACGAAAAAAGAAATATAATTCTTTCTATGGTTATAGCTGGTGCTTTGGCAGGACTTGGAGGAGGACTTTTATATCTTTCAGGAGTAGGAAAGCATATAGAGGTTGTTGATGTACTTGCTGAGGAAGGATTTATGGGAATACCTATTGCCTTGCTTGGACTTTCTCACCCTATAGGTATATTGATAGCAGGGCTTTTCATTGCTCATATTACTGTAGGAGGTTTTTATATGCAGATATATGACTTTACTCCGGAAATTATAGAGATGATAATATCTGCTATAATATATTTCAGTGCTTTTGCTTTGCTTTTTAAATCCATTGTTGGATTTATATCTAAAAAGATAATCAAAAAAGAAGAAAAGAATGCTAATGAGTAATTAGTAAAGAATAGAAAATATAAAGGAGATTTTATTAAAATGGAAACAATTTATTTTTTAGTACAGCAGACAATGTTTTTTTCTATTCCGCTTTTGCTTGTAGCATTAGGTGGAATGTTTTCTGAAAGAAGTGGGGTTGTTAATATTGCTCTTGAAGGAATAATGATAATAGGAGCTTTTGCCGGAATATTTTTTATAAGCAGATTAGGTGCTAATTTCCCGCCTATGATAACATTATTTTTAGCGATGATTATATCAGCTTTATCCGGTATTGTATTTTCTCTTCTTCATGCTTATGCTGCTATTAGTATGAGTGCAGATCAGGTTATAAGCGGTACAGCTTTAAATATATTTGCTCCTGCTTTTGCTATATATGTTACAAGAGCCATTCAAACCGTTCAGCAAATAAGTTTCGTTAATAACTTTAGAATAGAATCTGTACCTATACTTGGAAGCATTCCTATAATAGGAGGACTATTTTTCAAAAACACATATATAACAACATATATAGGATTTATAATATTAGCTTTATCTTGGTTTGTACTTTATAAAACTAGATTTGGGCTTAGATTAAGAAGCTGCGGAGAATATCCTCAGGCTGCCGATTCTGTTGGTATTAATGTTTATAAAATGCGTTATATTGGTGTTGCTATATCAGGGGCTTTGGGAGGTTTAGGAGGATTAGTATTTGTTATTCCTACTTCTACAAACTTCAATGCCACTGTTGCAGGATACGGATTTTTAGCTTTGGCAGTATTAATATTCGGACAATGGAAGCCTATGAAAATACTTTATGCAGCTTTCTTCTTCGGACTTATGAAAACTTTAGCTTCTGCTTATTCCGGAATACCTATACTTGCAAGTCTTCCTATATCCAATAACATATATAAGATGATTCCTTATATTACAACTATAATAGTGCTTGCATTTACTTCTAAAAATTCTCAGGCTCCTAAGGCATCAGGCATTCCTTATGATAAGGGAGCTAGATGATAAATTTACTAGGTAATTGTAATAATTTTTAGTAGACTTGTTTCAAAACTACTTGATAAGATTATATATAGTATTTTTATAATTGATAAATTATAAAAATACTATTTTACATGTTGCACAAACTATCACTTTAATATATAAGTATGCATTCCTTTTGCTTATCGCCGCAGGAGTACTTTGTAGAGCTAGTCCCCACAAAATTATAAAAAATTAGTTTCGAAACAAATCTATTCATAAAATAATTTAACTGTATAAAAATACAAAATCACTATTGTATATCTTATTTTTATAATTAATTGTTAGTATAATTAAATATTTTGTTATATAGTATTTACATAATCTTGACTTTATATTATACTTTTCATATACTGTAAAATATGTAAAAAGGAGTTTGATTATGGTAAATTATGATAAATTAAATGGACTAACGGAAAATTTGGATCATGAAAATTTATTGTGTAATGCTGTAGAAATAGATGAATTATTAAAAGATAATATGGAATTAGATGATATTCTAACAGAGAATCTATTTGTATTATCATTTGAATTATTGGATATGATAAAGTCAAATCCTTCAAAATATCAAATATCAAATATTGAAGATAATGAAAAAGTTAAAGCACTATCTAATATAATAAAAAAAATGGAATTATATTTCATAGAGTTTTAAAAATTATTTTTTTATAAGTCCTTTAATAAATCCTTTTATAAAGAAAAAGCCGTAAGTTAAATGGGATAGAAATATACCTATAGCCTTAAAAAAACCCTTTATAGGAGATAATGTACTAATCCAGCTTCCAAGCAGACATAATGCATAGAAACTGTGAGGAAATAATAATAAAGCTAAAAATATATTTTTATTAATAGCCGGTATATAAGTATTTAAAACTTTAGGCAAATCAAAATATAATGCAAAAGGCACAAATATAGTATAGAGTAAAAATACTGAAGGTATAAAATAAGACAAACTCAAAGAATTACCTCCAAACCTTTTAACAAAATATCCCCTATGCCAAGCATAACCTTTAAGCTGTTTAAAATGCCCAAAAAATAAATCTCTTCTATGATGATATACTAATGCTTCAGGAGTATATAATATCTTTTCATTTGCTTTCATAATATTATTGCAAAGTATGGTATCCTCACCAGGCCAATACTCACTGTCAAAGCCTCCTACCATATCATAAAGCTCTCTTGTTATAATAAAATTGCAGCTTGGATAATCATTAACATACTGCACCTTATCTGGTACATATCTAGCCTTATGCTTTCCGCTCATAAGTGTTGAACTATAAATAAGTCCGCTTATCTGTTTTGAGAAATTATCTTTAGGTGTATTTACTGCAGGTCCGCCAAGGGCATAAACTTTTTTACTTTCCATTGCTCTTAATGCATTTAAAAGCCAATCTTTTTCCGGGTATGTATCATCATCTAAAAATGCTAATATACTTCCTTTTGACTTTTTCACCCCCATTGCTCTTTTTATAGCTGGAGGAAACTCCCCTGTTTCTATAATTTTTATTCTAGAATCTTTAAATAATTCTATATTAATTTCATCATCAGAATATTTATCCGGAAGTATTATAACTTCAAAGTTCGTATATATCTGATCAAGCAAATACTGTGTTTCTTCTTTTATATAATCATTAATTTTTTTTAAGGGTATTATAATACTTACAAGAGGTTTTTCTTTAAGCTCAGAAAATAAATCTCTATAAAAGTGTACTATATTAAGCCTATAAAATATTGCCAAAGTATCAATAAATGTTCTCCACAGAATCGGAAACTTAATAAATCCAAAATGTCTGTTTGGATTAACTATAACAGGTGCTGATACTATTTTTTTACCATTTGAATTGCATGCCGCTAAAACTTCCAAATCATAGGCAAATGCTTTTACCAATATTCTTGGAAAAATATTTATAACAGCATCTCTTTTGAAAAGTTTTAATCCTGTCTGAGTATCCTGTATAGGAAGATGAAAAAATATTTTAACAAACATAAAATATATAAAAGATATTAATTTTCTTATATTAGAATAATTAACTACAGAATCTTTATGTCTTTTAGAGCCTATAACGACATCAGCATTTTCTTTTTGCATAATCACAAAAAAATTTTCTAATTGAGAAGGATCAATTTCCATATCGCCGTCGCAGAATATAATATACTCTCCGTTGGAAACTTCGCATGCCCTTTTTAAAGCATGTCCTTTTCCCTGATTTTCTATTGCATAAACTCCTATCATATTTTTTAAGTTTGAGTTTATATTATTTTTTTGAAAGTTTGAGCATAATTTTTTTATTTCTTCTTTAGAATTATCGCTGCTGCCGTCATCTGAAATAATTATTTCAAAGTTCATTAAAAATGGCGAAACTTTTTCTATAAGTATATTGATATTTTTTTCTATTGTATTTTCTATATTATAAACAGGAACTAATATAGATACTAATTCATTTATTTTCATAATTTACATTTCAATTAATAAATTTTATAGTTAAATAAAGTACAAAGTATTATACAAAAACTATTAATCAAAGTCAAATTTGATAATACTTTATAATAATTAACAAAATTAAGGTATATTTATTGCTTTAGGATCAGTATCTTTTTTTTCTACAAACCAATCCTCTTCATTATTAGGATCCATCTCTGCTATTTTTTCAAGTCCCATACATATATATGTACCCTTAGCAGTTACAGCAACTTTATCATCATTAAGAAGTATATATCCCTCTCCTTCAAATATTCTCCCGTCTCCAGAAGTAATTTTTCCTATTATTCTTATCTCTTCATTAATAGGCACAGGTCTTTTATATTTTGTTGTAAGTGTCATAGTAACACCCCATTTATCTTCACCTGTATAAGGCATCATAGCCCTTCCTATAGTTTCATCTAAAATAGCTGCAAGTATACCGCCATGAACTCTTGAAGGATAACCCTGATGCACATCTTTAAAAGTTACTAAAGCACATAATGATTTATCTTCCAACTCATAAAACTCTGCTTTCAAACTCAAATCATTTTTAAATCCGCATACAAGACACATTCTAGAATTATTCTGCTTATTCAGAACTTTTAATTCCATAATAACTCCTAATTATTATAATAAAAATTGTTGGCTTAAATAAGTTATCATATACTCATAATTTTTATATTTTTAATTAATATAATATTGTTATATGATTCGCTTACATTATATAATAGCAATACTCTGCCAATTTAATGCTCTATATTTTTACTAGTGATAAACTTATAATTTAAAAAAAAATTTTTATTAGCATTATTTATAAAACTAATATTAAAGCTTTTTATATAAAAAAACAATATTACTTATTACTTTATTTATAGTTTTTATATTAGAAAAGCATTTTTGATTAGTTGACAAAAATGTAAATTAAATTTAATATTAAATACAAGTTATGTAACAACTAGGAGGATATTATTATGTCTAGAGAAGTATCAGGTATGTTTTCATTTTTATTGGGCTTAACTGCCGGAATTGCTTTGGGAGTATTATTTGCACCAAAAGCCGGAGAAGAAACTAGAGAAGATATTAAAGAAACTATGGATAATATTAAATATAAAGTAGATGATATTTATCATAGAAGCGTATTAAAAACTTCAGAATTAGTTGAAAAAGGAAAAGAAAAAACAAATGATTTCTTTGAAAAAAGAAAGAAAAAAGCTTCTGAAGAAACTGTTGAAGAATAATAATTAACATGCAGGATATTACATTTCAAATTAATGTTATAGCTATATCTTTAGCTTTCATAGCTATTTCTATATTAATATTAGTCTTAGCTATATTTTTTGTTTTACTTGCAGGTTATTTTAGATTTACTAATAGATTCGATAGAATATTAGAAAATATCGAATCTATTAGTGAAAAAATAGGAAGCATTGCAAATACAGTAGATGATGAAGCTAATAAGGTTAAACTAACATTAGACAGTATACATGATTCTTTTAATAATTTATCCAGCAGCATTAGTAATTTTAGTTCAATGACTTCAAATATATCTAATAACTTTAGCATTATTAATATATTTAAATCTATATTTGCCCTATTTACCGGTAAAAATAGAAAAAAAGATGATTTTACCGAAAATGATGATGAAGATTTTTGATTTATAATTTAGGAATTGTTTTATTATGATAAAAAAAATATTTTTTTCAATTTTTTGTATAGTATTATTTTCTTCTTTCTTATATTCAGAGGATACTAATTGGGTAATTAGGATAAGAGACGGTCAAGGAAATATAAAAAAACTTATGACTGTTGAAGAATGCTTGTCTGAAATATCTAATCTTACTGTTTTAAGAGGAGCTCCGGAAGAAGCCGTTAATGCTCTTCTTACTAATGATTTTCAATTATGGCAGTTTGCTTCTCAAATTATAGAACAGGAAGTAATATACTTAAAAGCCGTTGAAGAGGGATATGATAAAGACGAAGAGGTATTAAAATTAATTTCTAAAGAAAGAGACAATCAATTATCTCAGCTTTATATGCAGGAAAAAGTTGCAGATGATTTTGCTGTAGTAACAGATGAAGAAAAAAGAAGATTCTTTAATAATAATATATCAAGAATAAGGGCTGCTGTAGGTCCTAATGTAACTTATGAACAGGTTGCTATGGAAATAGAAACAACAATTCTTCAGGAGCGTATGAGAAATGAATATGATAAAATCATAGAATCAGCAGAAACTAATTATAATAATTTTAAATATTCGCTTAATAGCGATCCTTGCGTTACTATAGAAGAAACAACTGTACCTTTATCAGAATTTAATAATATGTTTGATGAATCTATAAAACAGGCTGGAGCAAATATTCCGGCTGCATTAAAACTTCAGGCTAAAGAAGGAATGTTCAAAGCTTTTGTAGCTAGAGAAATTATGATGTATGAAGCTAAAAAAGAAGGTTTTTATGAAACTCCTCAGGCTAAATCAATAGAAAATTTCTTAACTAGAAATGCCGTTAATGCCAATTTTATAAACAAAACAATAAGATCAACTATACCAACTCCTACAGAAGAAGAAATTAATTTAGCTTATGAGCGATACGGTAAAATGTATAATATAGATTCTCTTCCTTATGCTGATGCTCAAAAAGCATTAGCCAGTCTAGTTGTAGAAGCTAAAACACAGCAAAAATATCAAATATTAGTTACAGATCTAAGATACCGATACAATATAGAAAAGAATATTGATTTATTATTAAAAAAGTAATTATTAACTAATATTATGAAAAATAGATTATCAATTATATACTTTATATTTTTTATATTATTCTGTTTTTCTCAAATATCTTTTGCAAGAAGAAATGACTTTGATTTTGATGTAACCCCTCTTATAGAAAAAAATAAAATGTTTTCTGTAGGCATAGGGGGAATATTTTCTGAGTATAATTCTTGGTTTGATGGAAAATTACAGATATTGGATCCTCATAACCCAAATATAAGCAGAAGAGATTTATATTTTACATTTATGCCTTATTTCAAAGTAAGACCTATTAAATATTTAGAACTAGGAGTATCAACGAGCTTCACATATCAAAGACAAGATTGGAGAAATGATATCACTAGTGCTACAAATATGACAGATGCATTTAATTTTGATTCTATCAATGCCACTATGAAAGCCACACTATTGGATTGGTATTTATCTATAGGAGTTAAAGTAGGATTAAGCTATAGTTTTATGAAAAATAATCATATATATTTAGATATTAAAGATCCTTTCAATCTATACACCACGATAATGTTTGCAGGCATTCCTAAAGTAATACCCATTAATTTCTTCTTTTGCTATACATTTGATACCAGAGATAATCTATTAAAAGATATTCTTAATACAGGAGAAGTATCCGGAGGCGTAGAAATAATCACATCTCCTTTTATCACTTTATATACAGGAGTTAATTACATATTCCCATATACCAAACAATCAACTCTTTCTTATTTAGACATATTTGTAAAATTTAAAGCTACAATATCAGACTTTTTATATATGACAGTATCATATCAGAAAACAGTATATGGAAAAGGCAATGCCCCAAATACATCAACATTCAATTTTGCCATAGAATATATGTTCTACTCTCCTAATGGAAGCTGGTGGAGCTTAAATAGATAAAAAATATCATATAGAAAATATAATATTAATACTTTTTCCTAATAAATGCTGTGATATAGTCTGTATAAATGCCAATATAGTTCTTAATATTCCAAAAAAAAGTAAGGCATAAAGTATTAAAAATCCGTAAGGATATATTTTATCATAAGTATCTTTGCCCTTCGGTGATAAGAAAAACCTTAATATCCAGCCTCCGTCTAATGGCGGAAAAGGCAATAAATTAAAAAACATAAGCATTATATTAATCATATAAAACATAAATAACATTGTTAAAACTATAGGCAAAGCATTGAGCAGAAAATTTGATAAGCCATTATTATTCTCTTGTAAAAACATCATTATTTTATAAATTACAAAAGTACCGTTAGAGGTAAATGTAAGTATTTTCATTATGATAAATGCTATAGATGCTATGATAAGATTAGCAAAAGGACCTGCAAATGATACCAAAGCCTGATCTCTTTCAAAATTATTAAAATTATGCGGATTAACAGGAACAGCTTTCATCCAGCCTATAACAGGAATACCTGTAATTGCCGCAATTATTGGAAGAACTACACTTCCCAATATATCAATATGAGCCAAAGGATTTAGAGTAAGCCTTCCAAGCCTCATAGCTGTTCTATCTCCAAACATAAATGCCGTTCTTGCATGAGAATATTCATGTGTGCTTGCTGATATTATAAATACAACATAAGATATGATTCCTATTGAAAGTTTATTAGAAAATATTTCATAAACCATTATTTGTTTCCTTAAAAAATTGTTATTATCAAAAATTATTTTTATACTAAATTAAAAAATCAATTTAAGATTAAAACATATAAAACTATTATAAGATAAACTTTTATAGAATAAAAAGTATAATTTTTATTTTTTATTGTATATTATTACAATTAATGATTTAATACTTTATACAAGAAATCTTTAACTCTGTCATGTTTAGGATTAGAAAAGAATTCATTAGGTTTTTCATCTTCAAGTATCTGTCCATCATTCATAAAAAGTATTCTTGTAGCAACATTCTTTGCAAAACCCATTTCATGAGTAACAATTAACATAGTCATGCCTTCTCTTGCAAGCTCTATCATAACATCCAAAACCTCTTTAATCATCTCAGGATCCAAAGCAGAAGTAGGCTCATCAAAAAGCATAATATCAGGCTCCATAGCCAAAGCCCTCGCTATAGCTATTCTCTGTTTCTGTCCTCCTGAAAGTTTGCTCGGATAAACATCTTTTTTATCCACCAATCCTACTTTATTAAGAAGTTCTATAGCCTTTTTCTCAGCATTTTCTTTTGAAACTTTCTTTACTTTCATAGGTGCTAAAGTGATATTTTCAATAACAGTTTTATGAGGAAATAAATTGAAATGCTGAAATACCATTCCAAGTTCCTGTCTCATAATGTTAATATTAGTATCCTTATCCATTATGTTTTTGCCGTTTACGATAATATCGCCTTTAGAAGGTTCTTCAAGTCTATTTAAACATCTTAAAAATGTTGATTTACCGCTTCCGGAAGGTCCTATTATGGCAATGATCTCTCCCTTTGCAATCTCAACATCAATACCTTTAAGAACTTCTAATTTTCCAAATTGTTTATGTAAATTTTTTACCTTAATCACTTTCTTTTAAACCCTCCTCTACTCTCTTCATAATCATAGCAAATATAGAAGTAAGTATAAAGTATATTATACCAACAGCAAGTAAAGGCTCAACTCCTCTATATGTTTGGCTTGTTATGATGTTTGCAGATCTAAGTAAATCAACTCCTCCTATAAATCCTACAACAGAAGTCTCTTTAAGCAAAGCTATAAATTCGCTTACTAAAGGAGGAAGTATTTTTTTAATAGCCTGAGGTATTATAATTTCTTTCATAGCCATAGAATAATTCATACCTAAAGCTCTTGCCGCCTCCATTTGTCCCTTATCCAAACTTTGTATTCCCGCTCTTATAATTTCAGCAACATAAGCACCAGAGTTTATACCAAAAGCAATAGCTGCTATAATAAATATAGGAGTGTTTCTTAAATTATCAACAAAAACAATATTAGCCCATATCATAAGCTGTACTACAACAGGAGTTCCTCTTAAAATATTTACATACCAGAATGCTAATTTTGCTAATGGATTGAAATCTTTTAATTTTTCAGAGTTTTTAAATGGATAAAATTCAGACAGCTGAATCAAAGCAACTAATATACCTAATATAACCCCTATAACTGTAGCACATGCAGTTGTTCCTACAGAAAATAATAACCCTTTTATAATATAAATGTATCTATCATTTGATATGAATATTAACTTTAGAAGTTCTAAATATTCAAGCATATATACAAACCCCTATAAAAAATATCTTCTTCTTATTAAATAGTCTAATAAGAATATAAAAATAAGAAGAATATATAAATAATATTATTCCCCAAAATATTTGCTTATTAAAGCATCATAAGTGCCGTTATCTTTAAGTGTTTTTAAAGCATCGTTAATTTGAGCAAGAAGTTCTGTATCTTCTTTTCTCATAGCTATAGAATACTCTTCAACAGCAGCATCAGTTTCTACTAATTTTAATTCAGTATTCTGAGCAACATAATTTTTAGCCGGCTCATAATCTAATACAACAGCATCAATTTTCTGAGATTTCAAAGCCAATATTGTTTCTGAAGCACTATTAAATTTCTGAGCTTCTACATTAGTCATTTCGCTTACTAAAATATCTCCTGTATATCCTAAAACAACCCCTATTTTTTTACCGGCAAAGTTATCAAAAGAAGTTATATCAGTATTTGATGCCTGAACTACTATAGACTGTTTTGAATTATAATAAGGCTCTGTAAAATTAACAAATTGTTTTCTCTCTTCAGTTGCGGTCATGCCTGCAGCAATAATATCTATTTTTTTAGCTTCTAAAGCCGCAAGAAGTCCGTCAAACTGCATATCTACTATCTCTATTTCTCTACCTATTAATTTAGCAACCTCAGCTATCAAATCCATATCGAATCCAACTATTTTATCACCTTCTCTGTATTCAAAAGGTTCAAATTCAGCATTAGTGCCTACATATAATTTATTTTTTTCCTCTTTCTTCTGACAGCTTATAAATAGAAATAAAACTGCTAACAAAGCTATAGCTATTTTCACAATATTATTCTTAAACATAGTTAATCCTATAATTCTATATTTTGAATAATTCTATATAATAATGTAAAAAAGTCAAGGTAAAATATATTCTTTTCAAATACTAATTTATCACATAAATTGCTATTAACTGTTTTATAAAATAAATAAATTTGAATTAATAAGATATATAATATATAATTTTTAATCTAAAAGATATAAAAAATGGAGATATAAAGTATATGAGAGGTTCTGTGGTAGCAGTAATATTTATCATAGTGAATATAATAGCTATTACTATATTTATGATAGTTTCTACCACTTCTATAAAAGAATCTATATTAACAGAAGAAAAATTATCAAGAGAATCATTAGACTCTATAATAGATACTTATTATAAAAAAAATATAGCCTCAGAAAATTACTATAATGCCGTATCAGTAATACCCAAAATAGATATATATGTACTGCATTCACTAAGCAATTATATAAAAAGAATAAAATCAATAGAAGCAGATTCCACTTTAATAGAAAAACCATTAACATTTCAGGAATATCAATATATACAGGCAAGAATAACTGAAAATATAAATAAAATAAATTATACAGCAAGGAATTACCCTGTTTTAAGAACAAATGAGAACTATATATCTGCTTTAAATGAGATGCGTCCTATAATAGAAGATGAAAAAAAATATATATCTGCTTATAATGATCATGTATTGGAATATAATAGACTTACAACAACTCCGCCTTCAAGCATAGTAGCAGGTATAATGGGAAAATTTCCTTTCCTAAAATTTGAAACCGGGACTAATATAATAGCACAAACTGCGAATATGTTTCAATAGACATTAATTATATTTACAAAAATTAAAACTTTTACTATAATATAATAAATTAAATATTCGGATTAATATGAACGATAATATAAAAGAATTAACAAAACTCAAAAGAGTAACACAGAAAGAAATAGCTAAAAGACTTGGAATAAGCAGAACAACCGTAGCCAGAGCAATAAACGGAAGCGAATTTATTAAAGAAGAAACCAAATCTAAAATATTAGAATTAGCATCCGAATTAAATTATGAAAAAAATTATATAGGAAGCTCTCTTGCAAATCAAAAAGAAAAGATAGTACATTGTCTTATAGCGGATTCCTTTAATGAGTTTTATACAAAAGAAATTATACGAGGACTCAATACAGTTCAGAAAGAATATTCTATATATAATTATAATCTAAAAATAACACCAACAGAAATACATTCTCCCGATAAGCAGATAGAAACTTTAAAAAACATATTAAAAGAAGGTAATATAGACGGTTTAATAATAACACCTTTAAATAGAGATATTATATACAATATATTAAAGCCTTATTTTGGTAAAATTAATATAATCTCTATAGGTACAAGATTATCTGAAAACATATCGCATGTAGGACCTAATCATATAAAACAAGGTTCTATAGTAGCGGGTATAGTTTCTAATATTTTAAGAGACAATGAAAAACTTCTGATAATAGATAACGGAGACGATAATATTTCTTCAGGAATGTATTTAGAAGGATTTTTACAAAGAATAAAGAATACAAATATAGATATTTTAGGACCTATTTACTGCGGTAATATAGAAGACAGTATACATACTATAAAAGAGATATGCTTTAAAGAGGATATCAAAGGAATTTATATTAATAGATATGCTCAGGAAATTTATGATATGATAGATAAAAACATATTAAGAGGCAAGAAAATCGTTACTCATGGTATGGCTGAAAGCATAAAAAACTTAATAAAATCAGGTATAATATCATTTACTGTTATGGAAGCTGTATTTATGGAAGGATATAATGCCGGTAAAATAATGTTTGAAATGATATATAAAAAAAATGTTAATACTAATTGGGAAGTATCTGACTCTAAAATAATATTTTTAGAAAATTTAAGTGATTAATCATCGTTTCCATCTCGTATTTTATTATAGTAAATTATAATAATAAAAATTTTAATAATATGTAACAAAAGTAATTTATATATTGTTTACTAAATGTTAGAAATTAAATATAATTTGCAAAAAATTAATAAAAAGAGGTTCCAATGAATATAGCTAGAAATTATCAAATAATTAGTAACAATCCCCCTGCTAATATGCCAAACTCTATAACCCTAGATAATATAGGTAATAATACTTATCATATAACATTAATATTTTCAAGTCATACTAGTGAAGATACAGTAACTATGCAACCAAATGGTGTATTGCATGTAGATAATTTTATAGATGAAGGTGATATAGTTTTTATAGGTGATAATATGATAAAATGGACAAGTAATGGTAATTCAGCACTTTATCAGTAATACATAGCATTAAAATTAAAATGCACTAAAAATATGTAAAATTCCAAAAAGCAGGTATCCTATATAATTAAACTCGTTTAAAAACTAAATCAATATTATTTTAATTTCATAGTTAGTGGTTTCTCGCTAACTTGTATTACTTTTATATGTAAAAATACATATAAAAGTAATCAATTATATAAGATATAATACTTTACTTTGTAATTAAAAAATAATTTTATAAATAATATTATCAAATAGTATTTAAATAAATTCTATTATATTCACATATAATAGAATTTATTTTGAAATTTCACTTGATAAAATTAACATATTATGATAGAATATTCCAACTATATTCTATAATGTTATATTTGTTTATTTTAGATTCTTTATGAAATTAAATAACATTAATATAAATAAAATTAATTAGGAGATATTACAAATGGATCAACAGATAAGATTAGTAGAAGCAAAATATAAAAAAGAAGCTATTTTACCTTTTGAAATAGGCGATACAGTAAAAGTATGGGTAAAAATTATTGAGGGCGATAGAGAAAGACTACAGGCTTATGAAGGCACTGTTATTTCTATTCGCGGAAAAGGAATTAATAAAAGTTTTATTGTTAGAAAAATATCTTACGGCGTAGGCGTTGAAAGAATATTCTTATTGAATTCTCCTAGAATAGATCATGTTGATATTATAAGAAAAGCTAAAGTAAGAAGAGCTAAACTTTATTACCTTAGAAACAAAGTTGGTAAAAAAGCCCGCTTAGTAGAAAGATTAGGTGTAAAAATACCTAAACATTCAGATTTAGTAAAAAATACTGCAGAAGAAAATAAATCAGAAGAATAATATTGTTTACAATTTTGTTATTTTAAGGAGAATTTTATGGGCTATAAAATAGTTGCTAGAGAACAATGGTCAGAAAAAGTTTTTATGATGAAAGTAGTAGCCCCAGATATAGCTAAACATCGTAAAGCCGGTAATTTTATAATATTCAGGCTAGATGAAAAAGGTGAAAGAGTACCGCTAACTATAGCTGATGCTGATGCAGAAGCTGGTACTATCACTATAGTTACTCAAAGTATAGGATATTCAACTACTAAACTTATGGGACTTAAAGTTGGTGATGAAATAATGGATATCATAGGACCATTGGGACAGCCTACTCATATAGAAAAAAAAGACGGAATAGTTTTAGGTGTAGGAGGCGGCGTAGGTATTGCTCCTTTACATCCTATAGTAGAAGCTCATCATAAAGCCGGAAATAAAGTTATTTCTATATTAGGTGCAAGAGATAAATCGCTTATCATTATGGAAGATATGATGAAAAAAATATCTGATGAAGTTCTTATCTGTACTGATAATGGAAGTTACGGAGAAAAAGGTCTTGTAACTGATATGATTACTAGAATATATGAAAGAGGTGAAAAAATTTCTGAAGTTATAGCTATAGGTCCTGCTATTATGATGAAATTTGTTGCCTTGCTTACAAAAAAATATAATCTTCCTACAGTTGTCAGCTTGAACCCTATTATGATTGATGGTACAGGAATGTGCGGATGCTGCAGAGTAAAAGTAGGAGATCAAACTAAATTTGCATGTGTTGAAGGTCCTGAATTTGACGGACATTTAATTGATTTCGATCTTCTTATGAAAAGACAGGCTATGTACAAAAAAGAAGAACATGAATGTAATTTAAAATTAGCCAATTAATATTTAATTATAAAAAGTTACAGTCTAATACAGATTGTAGCTTTTTTATAATATTATCTATTTATAACAATGAAGCTGCATATTGATGTTAATATCAAAAATATTATTTTGCAAAAATTTGAATGGGATAGTACATACTTCCAAATAACATTAAATATAAAAAACAATTATACTATAAAAATAAAATTGGAAAATTTAAAGTTTAATCTTATTAATTGTCTAAATGAAAAATTTGCTTATATAGAATGTGATAATATATCAATAAAATCAAAAGAAGCTAAAGAAATTACATTTGATATAGTCCTATACAATAAAGAATTTTCAAATCTAATAAATAACTTTTTTAATTTTAAAAAATCAATATTTAAAGTTCATATAATAACTGGTACATTAAATATGTTTTCTATAATACCAATAAATTTGAAAAATTATGAGCATAATATTGATATACTTAATATTATAAAACATTTATATAATTCATAAAATTTTATTATTTTTTATATAAAAAATAGAAACTTTATTTACAATATTCAATAATAAATTATTATATATTACTATTTTTAGTTATATTTGTTATATAAATATGTATTAAATAAAAAGGTATGATTTATGATTAAGAAAATAACTGTTATAATCTCAATATTATCAATGCTATTTGTATTATACTCATGTGAAACATTAAAATCATCAGCAAGAGAAATTACAAGAAGCTATATAGAAGAACATAAACCTGATATAAAAGCAAAGAATGCTAAAATATCCAACATAACATTACAGGATATCACTTTAACTACTCTTTTTGAAATAAAGAATAATTTAGACTTTGAAATTCCTATAGATAAAATTAAAATAGATCTTGTTAATACTTCAGGAAAAACTTTTGCAACAGCTACTTCTGTAGAAACATTAAAAATACCTGCAAATCAGGCAAGAGATATTAATTTGGATTTTAAAGCAAAATATTTAGATGTATTTACAACAGCTTTTGATGCTATAAAATCAAAATCTTTTAAATGCAATGCTAATATAACTTTAACATTCACAGTATACGGAATGAAATTTGATTTCCCTTATACTAAAGAATTAACATTCAAAGAATAATGAAATTAATTAAAATATTAATTTTTTTGTTAATTATTACAGTTGTATCATGCTCTAAGGTAAAGTCAGAGGCTGATAAAATTACAAGGGAATATATAGAAAAATATAAACCTGATATAACTATAAAATCTGCCTCTATATATAATATTACTTTATCAGATATTACATTAAATACATTGCTTGAAATAAAAAATAATTTACCGTTTGAGCTTCCAATAGAAAAACTAGAAATAAATCTTATTAATTCTTCAGGTGATATATTTGCAAATTCAAAATCATCTGAAGAATCAAATATTATAAAAATTCCTGCAAATGATTCCAGAGAAATAAATATGAAATCTAAAGCAAAATATATAGATTTATTTCAAACCGCCCTTGATGCTATAAGGGCAGAAAGTTTGAAATGCAATGCTGATATAATTATAACTTTTAATGTTTACGGTATGAATTTTCAATTTAAATACAATGTAGAAATAAATTTTATAAAATAGCATCTACTGTTTTAATATATCTCTTATAACATTAGCCCTTATTTCATCAACATTTCTATAATAGCTGCTTTTTTCATATAAATGCTTTAAATGGGCATTCTTCCCAACAAATATCATATAATATATAGTATCCAAACTTATATCATCAATAATATCATAATAAATCCCCAATCTAAGCCATAAACTGTAATTAATAAGCTCTCTATATTTTAAACTTCTTGCTGATAATAATATAGCATTGCTTCTGTATATTCTATCTTCAGCCTTTACCCTATCGAGTTTTTTTATTCTATTTCTTATTTTCTTTTCTTTCTCAGAAATCTCTTTAACCTTTTCTATAATAGTGTCAAGTATAAATTTCTCAGTAACTCCTATCATAATATTATTGCTTATACTTAGCAAGCCATTTTTTACATTGACTTCTAATCCCTTTTTATTGCACTCACTGATTATATAATCTATATTATCCGGAGTTTTCCAAGTAAGACATGGAACAGCAATACAAACCTCAGCCCTCATTGCCGTACCTATTATATTCGGAGAGCTTGTAAGAAATCCGAATTTCTTATCATAAGCAAAATCTACTTTCTGATCTAATGCAGTTTCTATTTCATAAGCCTTATTAAAGCAATTCTCTAATTCTAAACCTCTTGATATAACTTGAATTTCTAAATGATCATTAGAATTTATTAATAAAGATATATCCTCATCTTCATCTGTAAATAATGAGGCATGAATTATATTCTTATTGCTTGGTATAGTAAGATTTTCTATAAGCATTCTAATATTAATAGAAGGAAGTTCAATAAGTTTCTTATATAAAAAATCAGGATTTAATTCTTCTATATTGGATTTTAAAATATTTTCTGTATTTTTGAAATCTTCTTTATCCATATTGTGAAAGAATCTAATACCATCTAAATTTCTATAAATGGAAATTTTAGAATATAACACTATATTATCATCTTCGCCTTTTTTGTATATCCAATTTGCTGTATTATTAACGGACATCTTTTTTTTCGCTCTTAGTTTTTTTAGATATTAAATCTTTTTTCAAATGTTCCAATTTATCTCTTATCAATGCAGCTTCTTCATATTTTTCTATTTTTATAAGAAGTTCTATTTCTTCTCTGTATTTATTAATTTTGGCTTCTACATCTTTATTGCTTAAATTTCTGCTGGATATTTTTCCTATATGCTTATTTTCTCTATGTATTTTTTTAATATGCTTACTAAGTTCTGATTTGAAATATTCATAGCATTTAGGACAGGATACTATGCCTGTTTTTAGAAAATCATCTAAAGAATATCCGCAAACTTTGCATATTTTACTAGTACTAGGAGTTTTTTTCTTTTTCTTTTTTGAAGGCAATGATTTATAATTTGGAAATATAGTATCAATATTATTAAATTCCAATTCTAAACATTTTTCTATAATATTGCCGTTTATTTCACATTCTTTGCATATATGAATTTGTCTTCTTTCATTGCCTATTATTTCCTGAATATATAATACAGCTTTTTCTTTACCACATATATTGCACTTCAAAATACATCGCCCCTAATAACTTATTAATAAAATTTTATCATTGAATAAAAAAAAAAGCAAATAATTAATATAATTTTATCTTAGTTTTATAAAAATATCTAAATCTTCTCTATTGGTTATCTTTATATTATCAGAAGAACATTCAGATATTTTTACCTCTCCGAAATACTTACTATATATTTCAGCATCATCTGTAACTAAATCAGCATTTTTATCATTGATATATTTTTCAATAGCATACATATAATTATCAAATTTAAATCCCTGAGGAGTGGCAGCCCTATAAAGATAAGTTCTGTCAATAGTATCTGTAATAGTTTTATCTTCATTCACTTTTTTTATTGTATCTACAACCTTAGAGGCCAATATAGCAGCATCATATTTTAAAACATCTTCATATAACTGCATAATTTCTTTTTTCTTCACTAAAGGTCTTACCCCATCATGAATAAATACATAATCTGTTTGAATATCTTCTCTATGTTCATTTAGAAAACTCATAGCATTATATACAGAATATACCCTCTCACTTCCGCCTTTTATATAATGAATGTTTTTCTTTATCTTTTCTTTTATGAGAGATTCTTTTTCAATATATTTTTTTATATTCTTTATCTCTTCTTCAGCACTTACTAAAACAATATTATTAAAATGAAACTTAAGCATATTTATAAGAGTATGAATAAATATAGGCTTATTATCAACTTTGATAAATTGTTTTTTTACTTTACCTGCAAATCTTTTAGAACTTCCCGCTATTAATATTACTAAAGTTGTATTATTCATAAATATTTATTCTCTCGGCTGATTATTTTGTGTATTTTTATTTCTTAAATTCATTCTCTCTTCTTTTCGTTTTTCACTTTCTAATTTTTTCTCTTCTCTTAATTTATATCTAGCTTCTCTTCTAGCCTGAACTTCTTGCTTCATTTGTAATTTCTTAGCCTCTTTTTCTTTTTTCCTATTTTCATTATATTCTCTACGCTCTTGATTTCTTTTCTCTCTTAATTCCTTCATCTCTTCAAGCTGCATTCTCCACTCTGCCCTTTCTAATTTTCTCTTTTCTTCTTTTTTTCTTTCTATTTCTTCTTTTTGCTGCATTTTCTCTATTTTTTCAATTTCCTTCTCTCTAAAAAGAACAAGTTTTACAGGGTCTTTTATTTTACTTAATTTATCTCTCATCTTCTGAACATAATCTTTTCGTTTTCCTATATTTTTAGGAAACAATTTAGCCCCCAAAGAATCTATAAATAATCTTGTCCTTAAAACAAGACTGTTCTGTGTTTTCAAATTAATAACAGAAACCCAAGGTACTCTAGATATGATGATAAGTGCTATCACTCCGGACATAGTATTAGAAAATAAATTACCCCAAAATACAGACCAATAAGACAAATACTTAGTAGTTAAAATAATAAATACAAATCTTAAAAACCATATCCTTAATATACTTATTATGAGCGGAACCCTAGTACGCCCAAGCCCTATTAATGCCCCTTGAACTACCATAGTTATTCCAAATCCCAAAACCCCCAATGCAAATATAGGTAATGCACCATTAGCAACATATAAATCTTCTGCTTCTCTTGTAAAAAGTCTAGTCATATAAGGAGTAAGAGGTATAACAATAGCTATAAGAACAATAGCGGTAATAGCACTCAATAACATACCTGTATAACAAGATTTTTTAGCCTTATCTGCATATTTAGCCCCTATATTCATACTAACCATAGTAGTAACTGCTGACCCAAATGCAGCAGGCAAATTGAAACATACTGCTGTAATATTATTTGCTATTCCCTGACCATTTAATACTGTAGCACCATATTTTTCAACTTCGCTATTGATAAGAAAGAATCCTAAATTACTTAAAAATGTTGTAAGCATTGAAGGAATACCTATTATCATAAGCTCTTTTAAAATACTAAAATCAAATTTGAATTCTTTTAATGATAATTTATCATCGCTATTTTTAATAAATAAATCATAATACATCCAAATTGTAACAATGGCATAAGTAGAAAATGAAGCTAATACACTGCCTACTATTTTCAAATGCATGAAATATACATATATAAAATTAAATAATATTTTTAGAACTAGTAATATCACACTTCTTATAAAAGTGGCTTCAGGCTTACCATTAGCATTTTTTATACCATTATATAAAGCTGCCAAAAATGTCATAGGCATAACAAAACTATATAATGATAAATACTGATATACATTTTCTTTAATGCCCGGCTGTAAATTCATAGAAACTAATATGCTTACAATGTAAAGCGTAGGTCCCATAGCAATACCAAATAAAACACCTGTAACTACTATCTGTGTAGATATTTTTTTGGCACTCTTAAAATCTCCAAGTCCGTTATACTGTCCAACTATTGCCATAGCAGCAACACCTAAGCCCTGAGATAATGCTGTCATCATATTAACTATAGGTTCTGCAAAATTAACACTGCTTGCTATAATAGTACCTGTAACATTATTGAGAAAAAGACCGTCCATTAAAGGAATCATTGACTGAACTAAACTCATCATTAATGTTGGGATAGATAACATTATCAATGTATTTGTAATAGAGCCATGAAGTATTAAATCTCTTCTTGCTTCTGTAGACTGACTTTTGAAAAAACTAATCATACTTATCCTTTAAAATTTATCGTATAAACAATATAACCGATTATTATATATTTTATATTAAAAAAAAATTTTTTTGCATAAATAAAATGAAAAAATTATTTATTTGTAATCCTAATACAAATAAATATATCAATAATAGTAAATTTTTTAAATATATTTTTTTAATTTTATTTAATTTAATTATGCAGTAATTTTATAGTCTTGGTTTTAGTAAAAATAAAATATCAGCTTATATACAAATTAAAGTTTCATTAAAAATAAATACACTATATTATATAATTTATATGGTATTAATGGATGTAAATATTATAAAGATATTCAGTTATAATTAATAAAATTTATAATAAAAATAATAAGGGAGCTTATAAAAAACTCCCTTTTTTATTTCAACTTCTTATATTTCCTAAACTAGGATCTTCTATATTATCTTCTGGAAGCAAGTATATATTATTATTTTGATTGTTATTTTGAGTATTATTATTTTGATTACTATCATAGCTATTAGTATTTTCATCTAAAGGCGTATAATAGAAATCTCCCTCATCATCTATCATAGTATCATTGGTATCCTCATTTCTAACTGTACCTGTTCTAAGATGATCTATAGGACATTGAGTAGACAAATCAACATTTCCGCCTACCGTAAGAGGTGCAACATTTACGCAGGTATGATTTCTAGGAAGCCCTGAATCCTGACAAATTTCTACTACTAATACATCATTAGGTATAGGCCAATTAAATTCTCTTTTAGATTGAGGAGTAATAGAATTAAGATATTGAAAAGTTGCTAAAGCAGTAGTGGCCCCTCCTGTTACATTATTTGGAAGCAGATCATTTCTGTCGCTTCCTATCCAAGTAATTGTAACTATCTCATCATTATATGCGGCAAACCAATTATCACGGTGTTCGCTTGTTGTTCCTGTTTTGGCGGAATATGAAGGATATTTAAAGCCGTAAGTATTAGCACTTCTATATGCTGTTCCTCCTGGTGCTATAACTTTCTGTAAAGTAGTATTTAAAAAATAATAAGATGACGGTGAAGTTGCACTTATTTTATGAGGCGTTCTATCGACTAAAGCTGTAACACTAAGTTCATTACCGTCTATATCAATTATTTTATCCACAATATAAGGCTTATATTTAATACCTCCATTAGCCAATGCACTATAAGCAGAAGCTAAATCAAGAGGACTCATTTCCATAGTTCCCAAACCTATAGACAAAGCATTAGGTATATAAGCATTCTCTCCGAAAAATTCTCTTGAATGCTCTATGAAATAAGAAAGCCCTATATCATTTAATAATTTAACCGCTATTGTATTAATTGATTTTGATAAAGCTGTTTCTAAAGTCATTTCACCTCTATACCTTCTGTCAAAGTTTCTAGGTGAGTATGCAGGCTTTCCTGTACCCTGAGGATAGCTGTAATTGGTATCAAGCATAGTAGAAAAAGGCTGTGCCCCGCCCTCAAATGCATATAAATATATAAAAGGTTTTATTACACTGCCTATTTGTCTTTTTGCCTGTACTGCTCTGTTAAACTGATTTTGCAATGTGTATCCGTCTCCACCTATCATAACAAGTATTCCGCCTGTTTTAGGGTCTATTGATACCATCGCTCCCTGATAGCTTCTATTTGATGAACTAGTCTGTAAATTTCTAATATTTTCTTTCATTACAGAATCGGCAACTCTGTAATATCTTTCATTTACTGTTGTGTATATTTTAAGACCGGATAATGCAAGCTCATCTTTATTAAAATAATTCAATAATTCCTGCCTTACATATTCATTGACATAAGGAGTTCTATTTACTGTCATCTTCCATTGGGCACCTTTAACCTGCTTGTTTATATTAGTATATTCTTTATCAAATAAAGCAAGTTCAGATTCCATAGTCTGTTTATCTATAATGTTATTTTTTACAAGTCTTGATAATATCTGCTCTACTTTTTTCCTGCTGTTATCTGGATTATTTACTATAGAATAGTATGTGGGATTAGGAAGCATACCAACTAATATAGCGTATTCTAATAATCGGCATTGTCTTAGAGGTTTATTAAAATAATGATTGGCTGCTGCTTCAAATCCGTAGTTCCCATCGCCTAGATAAACAGTATTAAAATACATAGCTAAAATTTCTTTCTTAGTATATTTCTGTTCTATCTCTCTTGCAGCGAACATTTCAAAAAGCTTTCTTTCTATAGTTCTTTCACTTTTAGTAAATAATAGCTTGGCTAGCTGCTGAGTAAGTGTAGAACCGCCGCCTACTATTTTTCTTGTTAAAATAGTTTGTATACCTAAATAGGCTGTTCTGAAATAGTTAATACCTTTATGGGAGTAGAATTTCTGATCTTCCATTAAAAGCAATGTCTGTTCCAAAAGAGGATTAATATCATCTACATTAACAACTTCATAAGCAGGAGGCATATATTCACCTATCAATATATTATTTCTATCATATATTTTTGTAGGAGGAGAATCTCCGAAAGGATTTAAAGGATTAAAATATCTTATCCTTTTTTCATTACCTCTTATAACTATTATATCATAGTATTCTTCAAGCATAGCCATACTTTGATCTCTTCTGGCTACCCAATCTTTATATACGCCGCCGACAAAGTATATCCCTACTATACCCACCGCAACAAAGACAAATAAACATATAATAAAAATAGTTAGTATAAATTTCTTTAATTTAGATTTCTTCTTTTTTTTAATGTTGTTATTATTATTTTCTTGTTTTTTTTTCTTAAACATTTAGCACCATATTAACATAATTATATTATACTATATATGATACTATAATATATATAACATTGCAAGCGGAATTTATTTAGATTTTTTTATTATTCATAATAAAAATTACAATTGACTTATACATTTTTATATATTAAACTAAATAAAAAATAGTCTTTAAGTGATACATTATGAAGAATTTTCAACCTAAACCATTATTAACTGTAGCAATTTTATCAATAGTAACATGCGGCATATATTTTATTTATTGGATTTATGTTACAACAAATGATGTTAATAATTATATGGAACAGGAATATATTAATCCTACCTTATCTCTTGTATTATCGATAATAACATGCGGATTATTCTCCATATATTGGTTTTATAAATATGGAACAATAGTATTTAATGATATGAGTAAAAAGGCTGAATTAGACAGTTATGGTGAAAATGCTGCTGTTTTAGCAATATTACTCTTTATACCATTCGGATATATTTATTCTATTATAGCCCTTCAATCTAAACTAAATATTATTTTTACTAAATATTCAGATAAGGATTCGAAATAATAGAACACAGTAAAATATTATTAACCTAATCAGCACTTGGGCGGGTGCTTACAAATTCTAATATAAATATTTAAGAAAACTTGAATTTAATTTTCTTAACGAATTGAAAAATATAAAGGGCAGGGTATGTAAATAATTTTTTAAATTTAATTACACTTGCCCACCCTCTAGATTTATAAATTAAATTTGTAATTCTTATCTTTTATTTCTTTGTTTCTAAAATTAGGCTTTTTAATTCCCACCCTATTTTATTTAAATTTATAATGATTTAAACGCACGCATAATAAAACTTAAAATATAAATCAATTAATAATCATAATTTAAATAATATATAAAATCATATCAACCGTGCGTTTAGTAGATTACAAATTTAAATAATGCTTGGGCGGGTGCCTTAAATTTCTAATTAAGCATTTAATAAAATTCAAATATAATCTTCTAAATGAATTGAAAAATATAAAGGGCGGGGTATGTAAATGATTTTTTTATTTTTAATATTACAATTTTTAATCAAAATTTCCAATTTATTTCTAATTTTCATAGTAAAATCCTGTATTTACAGCTAATTTTATAATATTTGTAAATATATTTTACATTGATTTGTTATACACAGCTTATTTATGTATTATATGTATTAATAACTAATAAATATTTATATCTTTTGTAAATTTATTGTAAATTATTTGTAAATAAATATTGCTTAATTTTTACATTCTGCTATAATTATAAATGTAAAGAGATTTTACAATATAAACCTAAGGAGATACATCATGACTAACAGCTTAAACCTTTTTATTAAAATTACACCTAGCAAATTACCTGAAAATATTAGAAGATTTATCGCTTCTAATTATAGCAAAGCTAAAATCGTTTATATTGACATAAGAAAAGAACAATATGAAATTAAATTAAATAATGGAATTTATATCAATTTCGACAAAAACGGAGCCTGGAATTATATAAGCAGCGATGACAAATTATCTGAAAATATACTCCCAAAAAATATAGCAGGTAAAATAAAAAACATAATGAAAAAATATAATAATGCTTATATTTTTGAAGTTAGTAAAAGAATAGAATTCTACAAAATAAGATTGACTAATTCTTTGGAAATATGCATAAGAAATAACGGACAATTAATAATGGCATAACTCTTATCACTTTGTATCTCCTAAAAGTAATTAAATAAAGGCTTGGATATTTATATATTCAGGTCTTTTCATTTTTTAAACTTAATTACATACCCCGCCCTCTAGGATTATTATTTAAATCTGCAATCAAAGTTTTTTGTTTTTTTATTGTATAATTAGAATTTGTCAGCACCCACACAAGTTTTTTTAAATTTTAAAAAATATATAACCGCACGCAGAATAATATTAAAAATATATGCTAATACAAAATCATAATTTAAATTATAAATAAAGAACCGTTTACCGTGCGTTGGAAAAAGCATCATAATAAATTATCAGGCGGCGGCAGATTTTTATAAAAATATTAAACAAGTTATTTATTTAATTTGAAAAACTGCATAGCCTCTTCTAATTCCTTAGCTCTTATTATAATAAAAAATCTACCGCCTAAAAGGCTCTGATAATAAATTATCAGACGGCGGTAGATTTTTATAAAAATATTAAACAAATTATTTATTTAATTTGAAAAACTGCATAGCCTCTTCTAATTCCTTAGCTTCATTTAACAAAGAAGCAGCCGCTGAAGCAGATTGTTCTACCAATCCGGCATTCTGCTGTGTTACGCTATCCATTTGAGAAACTGCTATATTTACCTGATCAACTCCTGACTGCTGCTCTATAGCTGTTTCACTGATATCTCTCATTATATTAGAAGTCTCTTCTATTTTTTTCTCTAAATCTTCAAATATTTTCTCTGACTCTTTTGCTTTCTCTACAGATTTACTAATTTTATCATATATAACATTAATCAAAGAAGTAATATCCTTAGCAGAAGACTGAGAATTCTGTGCCAAATTCCTAACTTCGCTCGCTACAACAGCAAATCCCTTACCCTGTTCTCCGGCACGGGCAGCTTCAACAGCAGCATTAAGTGCCAATATATTAGTTTGAAAAGCAATATCCTCTATGACCTTTGTTATATTTTTTATTTTTTCACTATCCTCATTAACCTCTTCTATACTTTTAGTTGTTTCTAAAATTATGGATCCGGCATTCCTAATTGAATTCATAGATTCCTTCATCATATTATTGCCTTCTATAGAATGAGAAGTAGAAGATTTAATTGTAGAAGCCATCTCCTCCATAGAACTAGCAGTTTCTTCTAGACTTGCAGCCTGAGCTTCTGTTCTTTTTGATAAATCAGAATTACCATTTGCTAATTCCTGAGCTGCTGTAGTTATTTTGATAGAGGAATCATTAACTTGAGATATTATCTCTGTAAGTTTTTTACGCATTCCGCTGAAAGATTCAAATAATATTCCAAGCTCATCTTTTCTCTTATGCTCATTTGAAACATAAGTTAAATTTCCTATCTCTATTTCCTTGGCCTCTCTTATAATGCTGTTTATATGACTCATTATTCTTTTTATAAAAAGATAAACAAATACAGATAATAATACTATAGCAATTAAACCTACTAATGAACTTATTAAAATTAATTCCCTGTTTGTAGAATATATTTCACTATCAAACATAGTCATAGCAATTATCCAATTCATAGATTTCATTTTACTATAAGAACCTGTTCTTTTTTGACCCATATACATATATGATAAAGTGCCCTGTGTTAAATTATTATCAAATACTGTTTTATAATCCTGAACGGTACTAGATCCTATTTGATCATATAGATTATCCATTATATCAATTAAATTAGAATCTATAGTTAGTATCCTGCCTGTTTCTCCCAAAGTTATATCTGAAAAGTAATTATCATGTATAAGTTTCCAATCTATTACAACAAGTATCGCACCTAATAAATTGCCGTCTAAACTTTTTATAGCACCGCCCAAGACCAATGATTTATTTCCCGTATCTGCTGAATCTATTATTTCATCATCAAATGTATATTCAAAATTCTTGCTTTCTAGTACAGACCAGAAATTAGGTCTAGTATCAGAAATATTGTTGCCAATAGAACTACCTAAAGCATCGGCTATAATATCACCATTTAAATCCACTACTGCTATATTTATAGAATATTCATTAGCCCCATTAAATAGTGCCAAAGCATTTAATGCATCAGCTTCTGTCTGTTCATTTCTATTTAAAAGAGAATTCATAATAGCAGGAGCAACAGAATATGTTTTAGCTAATGAAACTTGATCTGACAATATGGAATCAAATAATTTAGCATAAGACTGAACTGTATTAGCAAATCCCTCAAATCTGCTTCTGCTTATTCCTTTATTAGCAAAAGTTACTGCTATACTTAATATAATGAATATTATCAATATAGATATGACTGATATTATAGCAGGAACTTTGAAAGATAAACTATGTATCTTCTTCATATAAAAACTCCAATTTATTTTAAAAATCAATTATATAATTTATATTAAAATATAATAATACTTTATAGTTAATCGTTATTTTTTCTTAATTTTATACTTTTTTTAATATAAAAAAATATTTTTTTAGAAAAAAATATATAAAAACCTTATTTTTTTTACACTTTTTTTAAAAGTTTTATATATTATTAGTATAACAAAGTTGATTTGTATCTAATTTTATAAATTTTTTCTTCATAATTTACCTTAATAGCGGATATAGTTTTATATCCGCTTATTTTTTCGCGTTTTATTTTATAGATAAATTAAAATCTTTAATACACTAAGATAAAAAAACAACAGCATATTTCTATATAGAGCAAAAAAATATGTATTACTTGTATGATAATATATAGTATATAGATATTTTTTATAACATATTTTTAAATAGAACCTACTTTTTATAATAAAAATATTGACGCCACTTCTTTCGTATGATAATATTAAAATAAAGAGAGGGTACAAATATGCAAAAAATTATATTAAAAAATATAGCAAACATAAGAGTTGGGGCATCTGTTTCAAGAGCTTCTGCAAAGATATACGAAAAAGGATACGAAATTAATCTCATAAACTTAAAAGCATTCGATAACAAATCAGTTAAGTATGCTCAAAATGAAAAAAACATTGATAAAATACAAATCAAACAAAAAAATATCGAGCTAATACAAACAAATGATATTATTATAAGACTTAGAGAACCATTCAATAGTCTAATAATAGAAGATAATATTGATAATTGTATAATAAGTTCATTAATGGCATGCATCAGAATAAAAGAAGAATTTTATAATATATGCCTGCCTCATTTTCTTGCTATTTATCTAAATAATAAAAAAGTTCAGAAATTTCTAAAAAGAGAATCAAGAGGAACAGGGATAATATCCATAGGAACTTTTGATATATCAAATATAGAAATAGAACTGCCTAGTATAGATAAACAAAAAGAAATCATTGAAATAAATTCACTATTTGAAAGAGATATTTTTATTCATGGAAAACTCTTTGAATTAAAACAAGTATTCTACAAAGAAGCTATGAATAAAATATTAAAAAACTGTTAATCATTTAATAATATTTTTTAAAAGGAGAAATAATTATGAAAACAACAAAAGAAGTAGTTGAAAATATAGTTTGGAAAGCATGCGACACTTTCAGAGGATCAATAGACTCATCTGTTTATAAAGATTATATATTGAGTATGCTATTTGTGAAATACTTATCAGATTTCGTGAAAGAAAAAACTGAAGAATTAAGAAAAAAATATAAAGACAATGAAGGCATTTTATCAAGAATGATTGAAAGGTTGGATTATAAAATAAGCGAAACTGCTAACTTTGATTATCTATATTCTATAAGAGAAGAAAACAATATTGGCGAGAGAATCAATACTGCTTTAAGAGAAATAGAAAAACAGAATCAAACTAAATTTGAAGGCATTTTTAACAATATAGATTTTAATGACTCAAATAAATTCGGCAACACAAAAACAAGAAATTCTATATTAAAAAATCTGCTTGAAGACTTCAATGATCCTGCATTAGACTTAAGCCCTAGTGCATTAGAAAACAATGATGTTATGGGCGATGCTTATGAGTATTTGATAAAAAACTTTGCAAGCGATGCCGGTAAAAAAGGCGGTGAGTTCTTTACCCCTCCCGAAGTATCTATGCTTATAGCCAAAATAGTAACTTTGAATATAAAAGACGGTGTTAAAGTATATGACCCTACTTGCGGAAGCGGTTCTTTGCTTGTTAAAGTGTATAAAGAATTAGGAGGCGAAAACTGTTCTGTATACGGACAGGAGAAAAACAGCCAAACATATTCTTTATGCCGAATGAATATGTATTTGCATGAAATAGGCGATAAAGGAATAATTGAATGGGGCGACACTATAAAAGAGCCTAAATTCTTGGATAAAAACGGAAATTTAGAAAAGTTTGATATAGTAGTTGCTAATCCTCCTTTCAGTTTGGATAAATGGGGAGAGGAAACAGCAGTTAAAGACCAATACAATAGATTTGAGTACGGCATACCTCCAAAGAGCAAAGGCGATTATGCTTTCGTACTTCATATGATAAACAGTATGTCTGAAAATGGAATCACTGCTGTTGTAATGCCTCATGGTGTATTATTCAGAGGAGCCAGCGAGGGAATAATACGCGAAAGAATAATAAATGAAAATTTGCTTGATGCTGTTATAGGGCTTCCAAACAATTTATTTTACGGCACTTCAATACCTGCCTGCATTCTAATATTAAAAAAGAACAGAAAAGAGAAAGACATTTTATTTATAGATGCAAGCGTAGAATATGAGAAAGGAAAAAATCAAAACCGCTTACGCGATGAGGATATAGAAAAAATAGTCAAAGCCTACAAAGACAGAAAAAACATAGAAAAATACTCTAAATCAGCAAGCCTAGAAGAAATCAAAGAAAATGAATACAATCTCAATATACCTAGATATATAGACTCATTTGAAGACGAGGAGCATGTAGATTTGAAAAGCATAAACAAAGAAATAACAACATTAGAAAAAGAACGCGAAACTCTAAGCGGCAAATTAGAAGATTTTTTGAAAGATATAAAACTTTAATAAATTAATATAATAAAATTTTTTTAAGGAAGTATTTTATGAAAAAAAATATAGGTGAAATATTAAAAAATATTAGAATGAATAAGTTTATTAGTTTAAGAGATTTATCTGCAAAAATGAATTTAGGTAATGAAGGTCATATATATTTAAGTGATATAGAATGCAGTAGAAAAATACCATCAAAAGATGAAGTAATAAAAATATTAGACACACTAAAAGCAGATTACAATTTAAATGAAATAATTGATGTATTGGAAAATTCAGAAGTAGATAATAATATAGATGAAAATATTGATTATCAGGAAGAAACATATTTTAAAACTTTTAAGAAAAGAGGCTAATTATTATTATGAAAAATAATGAAATAGTAAAAATCATTGAAAAAAATTTAAAAGATTATGAGAATAAAGGCGGAATAATAAAATATCCATTTCCTATTATCGATTTTGCTTTTAGAAATTTTGGATTGGATGTTCAGTATGATGAAAGGTTGTTCTATAAACATAAAAATAAAGCAGGTATGATAAATATAAAGAAATCTGTTATAAATATAAACCCAAAAAGAGAAGATTTTAAGATAGGAGATTTTGTAGTACCTAAAGAATTTTATATAGAGGAATCTGAAAATCAAATTATAGCTCATGAAATAGGGCATTATGTAAAATACAATAGTATAGATAATGAAGATCTTTTTGATAAGGCTTATTATATTGATGAGTATTCTAATATAATGTTTAATAATGAAGTATTTGCAAATAAATATGCTAGAAATTTATTAATTCCTAAAGATGAATTAAATAAATTTCTTTCTTCAAATGAAATAATAGGAACAATAGATTTAATGAGAGAATCATCTATCATAAGAAAATATTTTGGTATAACCGAGTTTATGCTTGAAGTTAGGCTAAAAGAATTAAAAATACCATTTGTAAATGGATACTATATACCAGATCAATTAAAAAAAGATAATCTTATATATAGCAGAGAAAATTTATTAAAATTAATGGAAATTTCTATAGGCAATGGTTTTGGTTTGACACCTAATTATGGCGATGCTGAAAAAATAGTATATTTGTACAATAAAGCAACAGGAGAAAACAGAGACAGCGGACCTATTTATATGACATTATGGAGGATAGCAAATGGAAAATATGATCATTTTGCAGAAATATGTGAAAGAAGATTAAGATTTATAAATGAGCAAAGAAAAAAAATACCGTATATACAGAAACAAATAATACTAAAAAAATTAGAAAAAGAAGGAGCAAATAAAATAACCATATTTGGTTCATTTGTAAAAAAAGAAAAATCTGTTTTCAATGATAAAAGCGATATTGATATATTAGTGAATTTTAAAGAGACTAAAAGTATGTTTGAAATAATGAGAATAAAAAATGAATTAGAGCAGATGCTTTCAAGAAAAGTAGATTTAGTTCCTGAAAATAGTATAAAAGATTATATGATTGAGTCAATAGAAGAAAATAAAGAAGTATTATTATAATAAAGTAGGTAATAAATGAAAAGAAGTGATGTATATTATATTAATGATATAAAGAAATGCATAAATTCGATAGAAAATTACCTTATTGAAATAAAAGATAAAGATGATTTTCTTAGTAATGAAAGAATGCAAAAGTTAATGATCTATGAAATAATGATTATAGGAGAAGCATCTTCTAAAATATCAATAGAGACTAAAAACAATAATCCTCAAATAGAATGGCGTTTGCTTTCAGACATGCGTAATTTTTTAATACATCAATATCATGATATTTGCAATGATATAGTATGGGCAACAGTAAATAAAGATATTCCAAAACTAAAAGAAGATATCTATAGTATAAAATTATAGGAGGCCCAACAATGACCCACCCACTCCCCGCAGGCTGGCAAGAATTAAAATTGCAGGAATGCCTATTAGAACAACCAAAATATGGAATGAATGCCCCTGCTGTAAAATATGATAATTCATTACCGACATATATAAGGATAACTGATATAGATGAGTATGGAAATTTTATAAATGATAATAAAGTATCTGTTAATAATGCGAATTATGAAGAGTATATTTTACATGATAATGACTTTTTGTTTGCAAGAACGGGAGCTTCAGTAGGAAAAACATATTTATATAATAGAAAAGACGGCATTTTAGTTTTTGCAGGTTATTTAATAAAAGTAAAACCGAATCAAAATATATTAAATAGCCTATTTTTAAAATATTATACTCAGAGTAAAAGATATTGGGATTTTGTGAAAATTACATCTACGAGAACAGGACAGCCGGGAATAAATGGAAAAGAATATGCTAATATGAATATAATACTCCCACCGCTAGACGAACAAAAGCGTATAGCAGAAGTGTTGTCATTATGCGATGATGTTATAGAGAATCTTATGCAATTAATAGAGAAGAAAGAGCTTTATAAGAAAGGCGTAATGCAAAGAGTGTTAAGCGGTGAAGTTCGTTTCAATGGTTTTAAAGATGAGTGGAAAATAAAAAAATTATCCGAAATTAGCAGAAGTATAAAAACAGGAAAATTAGATGCTAATGCTATGGAAGAAAACGGACAATATAGGTTTTATACTTGTGCTAGAGAATATTATAGAATAAATGAATATGCCTTTTATGGGGAGGCTTTATTAATATCCGGCAATGGTGCTTATGTTGGATATGTTCATTATTATAAAGGTAAGTTTAATGCTTATCAAAGAACTTATGTTTTAATGGATTTTGAAGAAGATATAAAATATATAAAATATTATCTTGACATATATTTAAAAGATAGAATAAGAAAAGAGAAAAATGAGGGAAATACACCATATATAGTTTTAAGTACATTAACAGAGATGGAAATAAAAGTACCAAGCCTAGAGGAGCAGAAAAAAATTGCGGGGCTTATTTCGGTTATAGACGAAGAGATTGACAATCTTAAAAAGCAGTTGGAGCTTCGTAAACAGCAGAAGAAAGGACTTATGCAGAGGCTTTTAAGCGGAGAGGTGAGGATTTAAAGTTTTTAGTATAATTGTATAATGAGAAGTAATCAGCCGCACCTACTGTTGACTATCTGTAATATTAAGAAATACGGTGCGGGTTGGTGGTACAGCTCGTACAGGAGTTTTTTATGAATGAACAATACAGCGAAAGAATATTACAAAATAAAGTTATAGAACTTTTTAAAAATATGGGATATCAATATTTAAGCCCAGAGGAAGCTCTTAAAGAAAGAGATAATGATACTAATAATGTGCTATTTAAAAATATTCTCGAAGAACAGCTTAAAAAAATTAATTACTTTATGTATGATGATAAGAAAAACAGATTTTCAATAGATAATATCAAAAAGGCTATAAGCGACTTGGATATGCCGCTTATAAAAGGATATTTAATCACAAATGAAGAGATTACAGAAAGAATTTTAAAAGGCGAATCATACAAAGAAAAAATCGGAAATAAATATGAAAGTTTTAATATCAAATAT
This sequence comes from Brachyspira hampsonii, assembly GCF_002214805.1. NCBI lineage: Bacteria > Pseudomonadati > Spirochaetota > Spirochaetia > Brachyspirales > Brachyspiraceae > Brachyspira > Brachyspira hampsonii. The sequence continues at coordinate 1,418,091 of NZ_CP019914.1, forward strand.
ATAGATTTTGACAATATAGAAAATAATACATTTCATATCACTGAAGAGTTTACAGTAACTAGAAACAGCACAGAAGAAAAAGAAAAAACAAGAAGACCGGATTTAGTAATATTCATAAACGGCATACCTATAGCAGTAATAGAATTAAAAAAAGGAAGCGTAAACTCAAAAAATGCTATAGAGCAGATGGTGAGAAATCAGGAAGAAAATGAAATAAGACAGTTATTTAAATTCAGCCAATTACTAATATGTGCTAATGATGATATGGTTAAATACGGCACAGCAGGAACTCCGGTAAAATTGTATAATGTTTGGAAAGATAAAGAAAATAATGATAATAAAAAAGATAAAACAGGCAGAAAAGAAGAAAGCAAAGTAATGAAAGCATTAAAAAAATAGTGAAAGACAGAGTAATAAATGAAATAGACATAACATTATATTCATTATTTGAAAAAGAAAGATTATTCGATATATTAGAATATTTTATCATATTTGACGGCACGGTAAAAAAAGTTACAAGATACAATCAATACTTCGCTATAAAAAAAACTATAGATAAAATACAAAATATAAGTCAAGGAAAAAGACAAGGCGGAGTAATATGGCATACTCAGGGAAGCGGCAAAAGCCTTACAATGTCTATGCTTACAAAAATAATATCAAGAAAAATAAAAAACTCTAAAATAGTAGTAGTAACCGACAGAGTAGATTTAGACGAGCAAATTCATGGCACTTTCAAAAATACAGATATAGAGGTTGAAAGAGCAACAACAGGTGCCAACTTAATCAAATTAATAGAAAGCGGTAAAAGCGTCATAACAACAGTAATCAATAAATTTGAAAAAGTATTTGATAAAAAAGTGGTAATGGATTCTGAAGATATTTTTATACTAGTAGATGAAAGCCATAGAACGCAGTATGGGGATTTTGCTATGAAGATGAGAAAAGTTTTTCCTAATGCCTGTTATTTAGGCTTTACAGGAACCCCTTTATACAAATCCGAAAAAAGTACAGCAGAAAAATTCGGAGGCTTTATAGATTCATACACTATAAGGGATGCATTAGAAGACAAAGTAATAGTACCTCTATACTATGAAAGCAGATTGATAAATCAGAAAATATACGATAAAAAAGGATTAGATTACAGATTTGATTTAATTACTAGAGATTTAACAGATAAAGAAAAAGAAGATTTACAAAAGAAAAATCTAAGCGAAAATGTGATACTTGAAAGCGAGCAGCGATTAATAGTATTAGCTGATGATATAGCAAAACATTATAAAACTAATTTAGCAAATACAGAGTTTAATGCTATGCTTGCAGTAGAAAGCAAATATGAGGCAATTAAGATGAAGGAAATATTCGATACTTATCATAGCCTTGAAACAGCAGTGGTTATATCTTCGCAAAATGATGAAGGGGCAGACAGTGATGAATACAAAAAAAATAATGGCTCAGAAAAAAAACAGTATGTAGCAGAAAAATGGAAAGCTCTATACAGCAAATACTCAAATGATGAAAATAAATACACAGAAGAAATAATAAAAAGTTTTAAAAAAGGCACTATAGATATAATAATAGTAGTAGATAAACTTCTTACAGGTTTCGATGCCCCAAAGGCTCAGGTTTTATATATAGATAAAAAATTAAAAGATCATGGACTTCTTCAGGCTATAGCAAGAGTAAACAGAACATATTCAGGAAAAGATAATGGAATATTAATAGACTATAGAGGACTTCTTGCCAACTTGGATAATGCTTTAAATGCTTATGATAAATTAGCCAATTATGATCCTAAAGATATTGAAGATGTTGTATTCGACATAAAGGAAAAAATCGAAGAGTTTAAAAATGCTTATGAAGATTTAGTACAGTTCTTGCCTGAGCTTACATTAGAAAAAGCTTATGAGATATGCCCTCCCCTTTTAAGCGATGAAGATAAAAGAAAAAAATTCTATGGATTATTTTTAAACTATTCAAAACTTTTAAATATATGTCAGTTCAGCGATCATTTTATAGAGAGTTTTAAATATGAAGAAATTGAAAAATATAAAAAATTATTTAAAACTTGTATTGAGATTAGAAATCGTTTGAGAATTACACATCATGAAGCGGTAGATTTTAAAGAATATGAATCTAAAATGCAGAAGTTATATGATGAGTTTGTAGGTACTGATAATAATGTAAAAGTATTAAATGAAATACCTAGCATATTCGATGCCGACTTTGAAAAAGAAATAGATTATTTAAATGAATCAAAAGCAGATGCCGTAATAAATGCAGCAAACAGTGTTATAAAAGAAAAAATGGATGAAAACCCTGAAATGTACAGAAAACTTTCAGAGAAAATATTTGATATAATAGAAAAATACAAGAATAACAGAATAAATGAGCAGGAAAAACTTTTAGAGGCAATGGAAGTAGCATCGACAATAAGAGGCGAAAATGAAAAAGAAAATCTTAAATATGATGAGCGTATAAGAGATAATAAATGTGCAAGATCCATATACGATAACTCTAAAAAATATATAGATAATGATAATACATTAATAGACTTTTCTTTATTTGTTGATAAATTATTTAAAGCAAACAGCGGTATGCCTAATTGGCAGAATATACAATCTATAAGAAATAATATAGAAGGAGATATAGATATAAAATTATATGAACTTGGTAATGAAAGCGAGGATAAAAAAATATTAAGTATAAGCAATGAAGAGATGAAAGAATTTTTAAAAATGCTGGTGAAGATAGGTTTAAATATATATGCAAACTACAAGTGAAATAATAATAGAATATAAAAAAATAAAAAATATTTATATAAGAGTAAAGCCCGATTTAAATATATATGTTACAGCCCCAAAAAGAGCTGCTAAAAAGTACATATACGAACTTATAGAAAAAAGAAGAGAATGGATAGAAGAGAGAAAGGAAGCTATAAAAAAGAAAAACAGTTTTGATATAAGCAAAAAGGAACTTGCAAGCGGCAATGAAGTATATTATCTTGGCAAAAGCTATATGCTTAAAGTATTAAAATGCAAGAAAGAAAATATAATTCTTGCCGGCAGAATGATGTATATGTATGTGAATATAAAAGATAAAGAGGAATATAAAAATAGTGATATCAGAAAAAAACATATTCTTCTTGATACATGGTACAAAAAAGAAGCATTAAAGCTATTTGATTCACTTATAAAAAAATATTCTGCTATGATGAACTTAGAAATTAATACATTCACAGTAAAAAAATTAAAAAGCAAATGGGGTTCATGCGATATAAATAAAAAACATCTTACATTTAATTTGGAACTTATGAAATATCCGATTTCTGCTGTAGAATATATTGTTCTTCATGAATTAGCACATCTTCTGCAGGCTAATCATAGTAAAAAATTTTATAATATAGTAAGTTTGTATATGCCGGAATGGAAAAAGGAAAAGAAGATTTTGGATACATTTTTTACTAATTTATAATTTAAAGAAGTTGAAAAAAATATAAATTACTCTATACTAAAAAAGCTTTTTAATTTCATAATACAAAATTAATAATAGAGGTAAAAATAATGGATTATAATGAAAAGTTATATAATGTATTTTCCAGTGGAGAGCAGAGATTAGAATCATGGATGGCGGCTGTATTTACTAAAGAATATGATCATAATATGACAGTTGAAGAGTTAAGAGATATATTATCAGAATCTGATGAATATATGGTATTAGAGTTCAATGAAATAGAAAAATCCAATTTTATAAGAGATAAATCTAAATGGGAAGTATCGGTTAAGCTGCAGTATTTGCCTATGGTTATAGATGAAATAGAAGAAATGGACGAAGATGGATGCGGCGATGGTTCCTGCGGATGCGGGCATAATCATGATGATGAAGGACACTCCTGCGGATGCGGACATAATCATGACGATGAAGGACACTCCTGCGGATGCGGACATAATCATAACGATGAAGAACACTCCTGCGGGTGCGGACATAATTATGACGATGAAGAAGAAAATAATGATGAGCTTAGTTTTTATGTGGCATTAGTCGATGCTTCAAGCGTTACTGAAAATGTACCTGAAATATTTTCTGTAAATACAGTAAGAGAAAATGATTATAATGAGGCATGTCAATGTAAATATGCAGTACATGTGTCAACAACATTTGATAATCATCCTCTTACCGACTATCAAAGACAATTAAAATTATTAGACAGTTTAGTTCCGGAATGTTCTATATTTTTAGATATGTCATGCTACACAGCACATTCAGGAGATTGGCTTTCTTATACATCAACTTTTGCATTACCTCCTTCTTTAGATTATCTATATACCATACATGCAGTTTATGATGATGATAAAGACCCTAACAAAGTAGAATATTGGTTTCATACGCATGGACTTTACAGAGTAGGTTCTATAGAATTAGAAATAGTAGGAGTTGAAGATTCAAATGCCTCTTATGGTGCATTGCTTAATACTTGTGCAAAAATGTTTATAGAAAGAGGAGTTCCTGAAGCGGGATTTAAATTTAATCCTGCATATAACACTTATGTATGCTGGTTTCCTTGGCAGGAGGCTTTGAAGAAATTAAATATTGCTGATGATATTACAGGAAGTGCTAAAGACAGAAATGACGGAGTGCATAATACGCCTTCAGGTATTTTGCTTGCTGTAGATGCTGAAGGCAATTATCATTCTCTTGATTATTATAAAAATGAGCTTACAGATAATCCTATGTTTATGATGAGTTATTTTGAAACTTCGCTAATGAGAGAGGCTGCTTTTGAAAAATTAGAGTATTTCTTAGAATTATTGAATAAAAGTAAAGGTGATGATAAGATTTCTTTCTTAGTGAAATTAGGATACGGAGAAACAGAAGAAAACCCTAATGACTTAGAGCATTTATGGTTTGATGTGCATGACTTCACCAATGAAGGATATTTCGATGCTACTTTAATAAATGAACCTTATAAAGATTTGGGTATGCATGAAGGCGATAGAGGAATGCATAGTATAGAAAGACTCACCGATTGGGAAATATATACAGAAGAAAATAACTATAATTCAAGAAATATATATCTATTATTTCAAGAAGAATAATATTATTAAAAATTGCAGGCATATAATAAATTTAGTATTTGTTATATATAATCAGCCTGCAATTTTTGTTAATAAATAAATTAAAATAATGTATATTTATAAAACCTATATTAATAAATCTAATTATAAAACAATTTTTATATATTCTTTATTTATTCCGCACTATGATAACTTATACAGTATAATTTAATATAAAAATATCATAAATTATATTAATACTATAGTTAAACTTACAAAAATAGTTATTATTAGCTATAGATTTTTTTATATTTTTAATTAAACTTTTATAATAAGAATTCTATCTTAAGTACATTACATTAAAACGGAGAAAAGTATGGAAAGAGCATATATAAAAAACATAGCCTACTATGTACCTGAAAGAATATTAGATAATAAATATTTTGAAAGTATATTAGACACTAACAATGAATGGATAATAACTCGTACAGGAATAGAAACAAGACATATGGCAAGAGCAGATGAAACTATTTTTGAAATGGGGTTGAATGCTGTTAGAAACTTAGAAAAAAAAGGGATTGATTTGCAGGAAGTTGATGCTATATTAGTACCTACTGTAACAAAAGATTATATATTCCCTTCTATGGCAGGACAATTGCAAAAAACATTGGGATTAAAACACTGCTTTGCTTTAGATATATCTGCTGCCTGCTCTGGATATATATATGCATTGAACACAGCTACTGCATTAATAGAAAGCGGACAATGTAAAAATGTACTTATAGTTTCAAGCGAAAAACTTACTAAAGATATTAATTGGAAAGACAGAGGAACTGCTATTTTATTCGGAGATGCTGCTACTGCTTCATTAATAACAGCAAGAAATGACGGTAAAGGCATAATAGGAATGCATATGCAAAGCGAGCCGGATATGAGTATTGTACTTAATGGCGGAAGTGTTTGTCCTATAAGAGCCGATGATATAGAGGCACCTGAATTCAAGATATATATGGAAGGATCTGAAACTTTTAAAAGAGCTGTTACTGAGTTTTCTAATAGCATAGATAAAGTTTTGGCAGATTCCGGAAAACAATTAAGCGATGTTAAATATTTTGTACCTCATCAGGCTAATTTGAGAATTATGCAGGCTGTTGCTAAAAGAATAGGGCTTCCTATGGAAAAAGTAAGTGTTGTATTAAACAAGTTCGGAAACTGCTCTTCTGCAAGTATAGGCTTGGCTCTAACTGATGCTTTAGATAATAATAAAATTAATGACGGAGATTTAGTTCTTCTTACAGGATTCGGAGGCGGATTTACTTGGGGTTCTACTTTAATGGTTTGGTAATAAATATTTTTGAAAGCAAATAATTTTAACAATATTCATTTTTCATTACTGCTAAATTTTTTATATACTAATTATAAAACTTGTAAAAACAGCTAATGATTGATTGATTTCATCATTAGCTGTTTAATTTTTATTTTGATAATAAATTATATTTTCTATTCAAGTCCGTATATTTTCAAAAATTCGCTTAATATGGTATGCATAATTATTCTTTTTTTATCATAATCCAAATTTCTTGTAAGCTCTATTCCGAAAGATTCTATATTCTTTTTAGCTGCATAATAAGTAATAGTTGTAGGCATAGGATAATACATTTGTTTAAATTTAAACTTCATAGGTTCTATTCTTGAGTTTATATTATCAAGTACTTTTATAACTTTATTATCTAATTTTCTGCTGTCATATATTATAGAATCACCAAAAAATTCTTTGAATCCGTTTCCCTCATGAAGTGTAAGTACAACATCTATATCATATTCATCAAGCATATTCATATACTCTTTGGCTAATTTATCAGTATCAGTTCTGCTTATACTTTTATCAAAGAATCTATTATTAATATCCTGTCCTTCTATAGCTCTGGTATTTTTTCTATATGCTTCAGGTACAGCAATAGGTACTATAGTAAGACTTCCTTTTTTTATAGGCATATTGATTCTTTCCATAGCAACATCTGTACCGACTCTTTCGCTTCCATGAGGCACTATTAAAAATATATTAGGTCCTTTTTCCGGGTGAACCACTCTGTATATAGTATTTTCGTTCTTAGTACCTTCCATTATCTTAAAATTGTATCTGTCTATATCTTCATTTAAATGGCTTGCTACTTCGCTTTCTAATTGTCTTGATACATTTTCAATTAGGGCTTTTTCATTTTCTGTAGTTCTGTAAGGTCCGTTAAGCATTGGTATTATAGATGTTTTATGATTAGGCTCTAAAAAATAGCTTACTCCTAAAGATGCCTCAGGAGTAATTTTTAAAGCATTATTATATGTTATAACCGATACTTCATCATCATAAGATACTACAGCAAAAGATTTTCCTTTGAAATTATATCCTTTGCCTTCTTTTGTTAAAGTCATTTGAATATCATCATTATGTTTGCTTTTTACATAAATATATCCTGAATCCAAAATGAATTTATTATCCTCATAAGTAAGTTTTGAACTAGGCATAAGTATGATTGATTTCTCTCCATTATCTATTACTAAATAAGATTCTTCTTTTGTAGATATGGAAAAATAATCAGTGGGAAAACTTTTTTTTATATCCATATCAGCATGCTCTTCATTAACTATTACAGATGCCTCGCCTTGTCTGGATATAATTTTAAAATTATTAGCCGATAATACAGAACTAAGTATTATTGTTAATATTATTATATATTTGCTCATCATTAAAACCATTAAATAAAAATATCGCTTTAATTGTCGCAAAAAAATAAAAATGCTTTAAATAAAATTTTATTTAAAGCATCTTATATAAATTTATGGCAACGAAAATAGGATTAATCCGCTTTTGAATATTGAATATTTTCCGGTGAGATTACTGTTACTATTTTATTATATTTCGCTGAAATAGGAACGCCGTCATCTCTTAATGTTATATCAAGCTTATAATTATAATCTATAAATATAAAATTTAATTTATCTACATTGGCTTTAATATTAGAATTTTGACTATTAATCCAAACACCGCTATACAAAAGCCCTGAGAATACAGTATATCCTAATTTATTATTTTCATCTTTTGAAAGCTCAAGAAAAGAATAAGGTATCTTGAGTTTAACAGTATTATTTTCAGAATATGTAACAAAATTATCTGATATATTTAATGATCTTTTATTATCATCAGCTGTATAATTACCTTGAAATACTTTTTCTATTTTTTCTTTAACATCTGGAGCCTTATCAATAATTCCTGCTATTATATCTGAATTTCTTTTATTTCTTATATACACATATCCTACAGTTTCATATTCATCTGTAGGAAATTGAATCTCACCAACCCAATTTGGAGAACTTACTATATATCCGAAATATCTGTCATAATATTTATTTTTCTTTTCATCTGCAATGCTGTAAATATCATCTTTGGTAAAATTTACTTCTGTTGTTTTATTCGATACAATTAAACCCTTTATTCCCCCATTATCTATAACAACATCTACTGCATTATTTCCTGTTTTATCATCATTAAAAAATTTCCAAACAGTATTATATTTGGCATCTAAACCTTTAACTGTATACTCACTGCTTTCTTTAGCAATAGGTGATGTTGAATTATTGACATTTTTACCGCAGCTTATAATCGGTAAAAATAATAGAATTGTAAAAATTAAATAGATTGTTTTTTTTATCATAGTATATCCTTTATAAAAAATTTACTATTATGTAATATGCTTTTACATAAGAATAATTACTAAATAGTAATTTAATAATAAATATAATAAAAATTATCAATTTATTTATAACTTTTTTAGAAAATGTATGAAAAATTATATATTATAATGCTGATATAAAAACATATAATGAATACATATAATTGACAATTAATAAAAATAAATATATCATAACAATATGAAACTTGTTATTGAATAAAGCTCCGGCAATATTTTATCATTATTGTTGGGGCATACTAAAAAACAGTATGCTATAGTTCTTTATAGTCATTAAAAATTATAAAATTTTTAATATGTTTTTTGTTTATTCAAAGGAAAGTTTCATGTATTTAATAAAATTTTCATTTATTTTATTCATTTCAAATATATTACAATACTTATACAGCATTACGGATATAATATTTATTTCTCATTTGCTTGGCGACAATGGGGTTATAGCATTAGGAAACTGTGCTTCTATAATGTTTATAATAACTTCAATATCTTTAGGTTTATCAATAGGCGGATCTGTTATAATATCAAAGTATAAAGGTGCTTATGATAATACAAGATATAAGCAGGCAATAGGAAGTTTGTTATTTTTATCTTCAGCAGCAGCTTTAATAATTTCAATAATAGGATTAATATTTTCAAAGAAGATATTATTATTTATGAATATTCCGAAAGAATCATTTAAGTATGCTGATGATTATATAAAAATAATTTTTTTAGGAATATTTTTTATATTTCTATATTCTTCTCTATCATCTGTAATAAAATCAAGCGGAAAAGAAAAAGCATCATTATATTTTATGATAATCGCTGCATTACTAAATTTTATACTAAATTTTTTATTTTGTTATATTTTAAAATTATCTGTAAAAGGTGCAGCATTAGCTACTGTAACATCTCAGGCTGTTTCATTTTTACTATCTTTATATTATACAAGAAAATTATTAACTTTTAATTTCGATATAAAAATAATAAGGAATTAATATTTATTTCTTTACCATGCATATTTCAAATGCTCATAATAAATACATCATATTTTTTTGTTAATATAATGATGAATAAATATGACACTCTTGCAGGATTCACAATAGGATTAAAAATAAATACTTTTATAGGTATGATTTCTTGGTCTATAGGAGAGGCTTTAAGTATAATTGTTTCAAATAGTATAGGAAAAAAAGATTATATCAAAATAAAAAGCTCTGTTAAATTTGCTATATTCTTTAATATATCCGCTACAGCAGCAGCAATAATATTTATACATATATTCCTTAAAAATATAATAGGTATATTCTACAGCGGAGATGAGAAAGTCATTAATGATATTATATTTTATATAAAAATATGTGCTTCATTCAATGGTATTACCTATGCTTTAATGTATGTATTAGATAGTTTTTTAATAGGCATTCAAAAATCATATTTGGCTTTTATTAATTCATTTATAGATTCTATAATATTTAAAGTGATAATATCAAAAATATTAGAAATATACATAGGATATTTAGGTATATATGTTGCTATGTCATTGTCAAGTATAGTTCCTGCTTTTATAGGTATAATTTACTTCTGTATTTTTAAAAAAAAGTATAGAACTTATTGAATTATTTTAATTTTTTTCATATTATTCTTATAAAAATATAATTGGAGTTATATATGTTAAAAGACATAAGAAGCAAGCTGCTTATTATAATATTAATAAGTTTGATTATAGGTGCTATATTAGGTATAATAGTTTCATCTTCAGCATCAGAAGCTACAATAGTAAAATTAATATCAATAGCAGATCCAATTGGTAATTTATTTGTAAGATTATTGAAGATGATAGTTATGCCTGTAATCATTTTTACACTTATAAGCGGAGTTGCAAGCATATCGCCTAAACATTTAGGAGTTGTTGGAATAGCAATATTGGCATTTTATATGATAACTTCTGTATTTGCATCTATATTAGGTTTAGCAGTAGGAAATATATTTAATCCTGGAGTAGGGTTGAAATTAGATGATGCTATGGCTGTTACAAAAGAGTTGGTAAAGCCAAATTTAGTTGATACATTACTTGCTATAGTACCGACAAATCCTTTTGCTTCATTTGCTAAAGGCGACGGAGATGTTCTTCCTACAATATTATTTTCTATTTTCTTCGGTATATCATTAGCATTTTGCAGGGATAATGAAAAAACAAGAGAAAGTGCGGAAATAGTATACAAGTTCTTTGAAGGATGTACACAAATTATTATAAAAATTGTAGGATGGATAATGTTCTATGCTCCTATAGGGGTTTTAGCATTAATATTTTCTGTATTTGTTAAAAACGGATCTCAGGCTTTCGGACAATTATTAAAAGTTACATCTACTGTTTATATAGGACTTATATTACAGCTACTTGTAGTTTATACTGTAATAAATATCATATTCGGATTAAAGCCTATAAAATTCTTGAAATATATTTCAGAAGCCTGCTTTACAGCTTTTGTTACTCGTTCTTCAAACGGAACTCTTCCTATATCTATGAAGATTGCCGATGAAAAAATGGGAATACAAAAAGGGGTTTATAGCTTTACTTTACCTTTAGGTGCTACTATTAATATGGATGGTACAACAATATATTTGGGTATTTGTGCTATATTTATTGCTAATGCTACAGGACACTTTTTAAATTTCTCTTCTGAGCTTACAATAATAGCTGTATCCGTATTAGCTTCTATAGGAACTGCAGGTGTACCGGGAGCAGGTTCTATAATGCTATTAATGGTGCTTAATTCTATAGGGCTTAGTGTTGACAGTAATCCTAATATTGCTGCTGCGTACGGAATGATACTTGGTATAGATGCTTTATTAGATATGGGAAGAACTGCATTAAATATATCCGGTGATTTATGCGGTACAGCTGTTGTAGCGAAAATTACAAAGCAAATGGATATGAGTAAGTGGAACTGATATAAGTTAATTTTTAAATATTAAGTATTTAAAAATAAAATTATTCAGATTAAAACTATATAGGGAGGAAAGTGTAATTAAATTTAAAAAACTAATTACATACCCCGCCCTTTAGATTTTAGAATTCTATTTACAACTAATAAATATATTTAAATTTAAAGTTTAAATTATAAAAGCACACCCACCCTAGCTGTGTTTAAATTTAAATTTTTTTTAACGCACGATAAATGCATTTATATATATTATTAAAATTGTAATTGAAATATTTTTATATTTTAAATTTTATTTACCGTGCGTAAATATAAAAATAATAAAATATATTTTAATTAACTATATACTATTTAAATCTGAAATCTATTTATACTAAAGTATAAATATGCTACGCAATTTTTATAAAGTGCATTAAACATTAAATAAAGAGATAAAAATATATTAATTGACTATAGCTTCTTTAAATCTGAAATCTATTCTGTGAGTTTGATTATCCTGATTCTGCAATGTCTTTAATATAGCAGCCAAATCTACAAATTTATCAGTTTTCACATACTTTTCCAATATCACCTGCACCTGATATCCCCTAGGATAAAGTATCAAATCATCTCCATAGGCATTAATCTCTGATATAAGATTATATATTTCATTATGATTAGTTTTCAAATCATATATAACAGATGAAAGATATTTAGAATAATCATTTTCTACCATTCTGTTTGCAGGATTAATACTTAATCCTGTTATATATGGAACATCATAATTGTGAATAATATTATCTTTGATAATATATCCGTCATCTGTGATTTCATATATTCCGCTGCTGGATTCCAGTAAAAATAATGTTCCTCTTTCTATTACATTTATAATAAGTAAATCAGGAAAAGAAGTTTTTATGCTTTCTACCTGAAGTCTTGGATTATTTTCTATATCAGACTTTATTTCTTTCTTAGGTATATTAAAAATACTTACATTATTGTACTTTGATAATCCGGCTTCTTCCATTATATCTATAGCATTTAAAACTTCTAATCCTCGTATTTCCACTCTTAATATTCTAGCTTTATTTATAATCACAACAAGAGATAACATTATAACAGCCGAAACAAAAAAGATAATTATTTTCTTTAAAATATTTTTCTGCTTATCGCTAAGTTTATTTTTTTAAGCTTTTTTCTAAGTTTATTATCTTTAAAATCTTTCATTATAATATCAGCTTTTAATGTTTAATTATAAATTATTAATTAACAGAACATCCTGCATCGAAACCTTTTTCTGCAGTCATAAGAGAAAGGGTTTCTCCATTATCAGCTAAAAGAAGCATACCATGAGATGTAACGCCTCTGAATTTTTTAGGCTTTAAATTAGCTAAATAAAGTACAGTTTTGCCAACCATTTCCTCAGGCTTGTAATATTCTGCTATAGAAGATACAACCACTCTCTGCTCACCTCCACCAATATCAAGTACAAATTTTAAAAGTTTATCAGCATTTTCTACTTTTTCAGCCACTAGTATTTTAGCAGTTAATAATTCTAATTTTTCAAAATCTTCTTTTTCTATATTAGGTTTATGCTTATCTTCTTTAGGAGGATTAACCTGTTTTTTATTATCCTCAGAAGAAGCACCTATTTCTTTTTCTATATCATATCTATTGAATAAAGGCTCCCCTTTTTCTATTTTTATTCCAGCTTTTAAAGAACCCCATTGCTTAGCACTTTCCAAAGAAACACTGTCTCCAATTCCTAATCTATTAAAAACTTTCTTAGGTGTTTCTATAAAAAATATTTGTAAATATGCAGTTACTATATAATAAACTTGGAAAGAAATATACATTACATTGGCAAGATGCTCTCTTTTACTTTCATCTTTAGCCAAATTCCAAGGTGCACTCTCTTCAACATATTTATTAGTAGTTCTAATCACTTCCCAAATATAAGCCAAAGCCTCATGAAATTTAAAACTATCTAAAGCAGATTCTACATTAGCATCAAGAGTAAGAACCATTTTTTTAAGTTCTTTTTCTCTATCACCATAAACACTCTCTGATTCATTAGGAAGAACACCATCAAAATATTTTCCAAGCATAGTAGTGATTCTATGCCATAAGTTGCCGTAATCATTAGCTAAGTCGCTGTTTATTCTCTTTAAAAAAAGCTCCTGAGAATAATATCCGTCAGAACCGAAATTAATCTCTCTCATAAGGAAATATCTTAAAGCATCAACTCCGTATTTATCTATTAAAGTATTAGGATCAACTACATTTCCCCTGCTTTTACTCATTTTCTTTCCGTCATCAAAAAGCACCCAGCCATGACCGAATACTTTCTTAGGAAGCGGTATATCAAGCATTTTAAGCATTATAGGCCATATAATAGCATGAAAACGGACAATTTCCTTTCCTACAAAATGTACATCTGCAGGCCAATATTTTTTATATAATTCATCTTGTCCCTCTTCAGGATATCCTAAAGCTGTTATATAATTAGCCAAAGCATCAATCCATACATATATACTATGTTCGCTGTCAACAGGACAAGGTATGCCCCATTGCAATCCCTTACGGCTTACTGCTAAATCCTCTAAACCCGGAAGTAAAAAGTTTTTAAGCATTTCATTTTGTCTTTCTTTAGGTTCTAAAAACTCAGGATGCTCTTTATAATAATCTATTAACCATTGTCCATATTCTGAAAGTTTAAGATAATAGCATTCTTCTTCTTTATATTCCAATTCTTTTTCACAGTCCGGACAATAAAACTTTCCGTCATCTTTTTTTACTACCTGACTTTCAGTAAAAAATGCTTCGTCGCTTACGCAATAAAGTCCTTTATAAGCCCCCTTATAAATATATCCTTTATCATAAAGAATTTTAAATATTTTCTGAACTCTTCTCTCATGATAGTCATCAGTAGTTCTTATATAATGACTGTAATCAATATGAAGTCTTTTCCATAACTCTTTAGTGGCATTGACAATATTATCAACATAAGCCTTAGGAGTAGTTCCTGCTGCTTCTGCTTTTCTTGCGATTTTTTCACCATGCTCATCAGTACCTGTTAGAAAATAAACATCATATCCCATTATCTTCTTATATCTAGCCATAGTATCTGTAGCTATAGTACAGTAGCAATGCCCTATGTGAAGATAATCTGAAGGATAATATATCGGAGTTGTAATATAAAACTTTTTATCTGTCATCTGTATGCCTCCATGTCAGGTTATGTATCTTTAATATTTTAAAAACAAATCAATTATACTAAAATTAATGTTTTTTGTAAAGCTAAAAAATTAATATAGTATTTCATTATTATTTATGCTTAAACTTATAATCAAATTATTTTGCTTTGAAGTTTGAATATATATTATAAGACTCTAAACATGTTTTATAAGAATACATAAGTTTGACTTATTTAAAATAAAATAGTATAATTTATTTGAATTTATTAAGGTTTAAGTATTATGTCATCAAGCATCAAGCATCAAGCATCAAGCATCAAGCATCAAGCATCAAGCATCAAGCATCAAGCATCAAGCATCAAGCATCAAGCATCAAGCATCAAGTTTTAAATATTATTATATTCATATCGTTATTGCATAAAATAATATTCATAAAAATCTATTTTTTTAATAATAATTCTAATAAAAAAATATCTGCGTCATTTTTTGACACATAACTAATTTATACTTAAGAAAAAATATATTTATTTTAGGGAGAATAATTTTATGAAAAAAAGATATTCTATAAGATTTAAAATGCCTTTAATTATAAGTATAATAACTACAATATTTCTAATTATTACAATAACTATATTATCTTACAGGTCATTTTTAGGCGTTAGTAAAACTACTTTTTCCGGATTTTCAAGCACAATAGAAGGTTATAAATCTATGATGGATTCATGGCTTTCTGATAATAAAACTCTTATAAAAACTTATTCTATAACTCCAGCAGTAATTAATTATCTATTAAACAGCTACAGTACGAATGCAAATATGCAATTAAATGAAACATTACAGAAATTTGAATCTATAAATAAATTTTCTTTAGATATAGGTGTAACAGATATAAACGGTATTGTACTCGATAATGCCAAACATAATGAAATAGGTCAGAATATACAGGATTTAAGACCGGGTATATGGGATAATTTTAAACAAAACAATTATGATACTGTTTATGGAAGCAAAATATTAAAATACGGCGATGATGATAAATGGTCTCTTACATTAATATCCGGAGTGCGAGATGCTAATAATAACTTAATAGGCTCTATATATATTACAATGAATTGGCAGGAACTTATAAATAAATTAAAAAAATTAAAATTAGATGAAACAGGAAGACTATTTGCATTAGATAATGACGGAATTATAGTTGCAGACACATATGATTATATAAATGAAAATGGTGGAGCTTATTTTAATCTAATAAAAAAAGATAATAAGCAAAGCGGAATAATTAAATATAAAAATACCAGCAGCACTTCAAGAACAGCAGTATACACAAAATTGGAAGAAATGCCTTGGACATTGACTATGTCTATGAATGATAATATCATATATAAAGAAAATATAACCATGATTAAAATAGCTATAATAGTATGTATATTATCCGTTTTATTTATTAATACCTTTACTTTATCGTATATTAAAAAAACAATGTCCCCATTAGAAAGTTTAATGAAACAGGCATAAAATATATCAGAAGGACATATTGAAGTAAAAGAAATAAAAAAAGAAAGAAAAGATGAGTTTGGAATATTAGAAAAAACATTTAATATAATGAGCGAAAAATTAGCAGAAGTTATTAATGAAGTAAATGAAACATCTAAAGAAATATTAGAATCATCTAAGAATATGATGGAAAGCAGCAGCGAATTATCATCAAGAACTGAATCGCAAGCCTCTAGTTTGGAAGAAACAGCAGCAAGTGTAGAAGAGATAGTTTCTACAATACAGTCATCAACTGAAAATGCGGCAAATGGTAAAGATATGATGAATGAATCTATTAATCATATAGGAGAGGCAGCAGCAATTATCGCAGAAACTTCTTCAAATATAGAGGAAGTTTATAAATCTAGTGAAAAAATAAAAGACATAACAAAAATAATAGAAGATATAGCTTTTCAAACCAATATATTAGCTTTAAATGCTTCTGTAGAGGCGGCAAGAGCAGGAGATCAGGGTAAAGGTTTTGCGGTAGTGGCAAGCGAAGTAAGAAATCTGGCACAAACTACTCAGGCTTCGGTAAAAGATATTACTCATTTAGTAGATAATACGGCAGAGCAAATTAATAATGCCACACAAACTGCTAGGAAATCTCAGGAATTATTTGAAGAACTTCAAAATAAAGTTAAAGAGACTTCCAATTTAATGGAAAGTATATCAAATACTGCATTAGAACAGCAGTCTGGTGTTAATCAAATAAGCACAGCAATAAATAATATGGAAAGTGCAACAACTCAAAATGCCTCTTTAGCTATTGATTCTAATAATTTGTCTAAAAATCTTTTAAGCAGAGCAGAAAAACTTCAGCAAAGCATTTCATTTTTCAAATTATATAAATAATAATAGTAGAAAAAAGCATAATACCTTTATGTATTAATTATATTTTTATGTTTTAAAATAAATAAAAATATAATTGTTTATTAATATAAAAAGAGAAGCTGTAAATTCAGCCTCTCTTTTTATTAAATATTAAAAAATAAAATACTTTATATATCAAACAGTCAAAGCATTATTGCCATGTGAGTCTATTGTAACTATTAACGGCATATCCTCAACAAACATTTCTCTAATTGCCTCTGTACCTAAATCTTCAAAAGCTATAATTTTTGCTTCTTTAACGCAATTAGACATATATGCAGCAGCACCTCCTATAGCTGTAAAATAGCATCCTCCATATTTTACTATAGCATCTATAACTTCTTTACCCCTTTTTCCCTTACCTATCATAGATAAAAGTCCTAGTTCTATAAGTTTAGGAGAATAAGCATCCATTCTATAACTAGTAGTAGGTCCTACGCTTCCTATAACTTCATTAGGTTTATTAGGAGAAGGTCCTGCATAAAATACTGTCTGATTTTCTAAATCAAAAGGCAGTTTTTCATTTTTATCTATCATTTCTATCAATCTCTTATGAGCTGCATCTCTGGCTGTATATATAGTTCCTGTTAAACTTACCATATCTCCGGCTTTTAATACTGATAAAACTTCTTTAGTTAAAGGGCCTGTAAGTTTTTTTACTTCCATAAAATCATTACTCCTTTATTATAATACCGCTTCAGAATGTCTGGTAACATGACATCCGGTACAAACACAAACAGGAAGTGCAGCTATATGAGTGGCATACATATTAATATGAACGCATAAAGCTGTTGTTTTGCCGCCAAATCCGGAAGGACCAATATTCATTTTATTTATATTTTCAAGCAACTCTTTTTCAAGTTTATCCAAACGAGGATCTTGATTGCTGGATCCTATCTCTCTAAGTAAAGCCCTTTTAGCTATATCCGCACATTTTTCCATAGTGCCTCCAAGTCCTATGCCTATAATCATTGGAGGACAGGCATTGGCACCTGCCATTTCTACTGTCTCATATACAAATTCTTTTACACCTTCTATACCAGCTGACGGAGGAAACATTTTTAATCTGCTCATATTTTCGCTTCCAAATCCCTTTGGAGCTACTACTATTTTTACTTTATCCCCTTCAACTATATTATAATGAATTATAGCAGGCGTATTGTCATTAGTATTTTTTCTTTCAATAGGATCATTGACTACAGATTTTCTTAAATATCCGCTAGTATATCCCAATGCCACACCTTTATTTATAGCATCCGTAAGATTCCCGCCTATAAAATGAACATCTGTTCCGATATCCATATAAACTATTGCCATGCCTGTATCCTGGCATATTGGCTTGGCATTTTTTAAAGCTATTTCTGAATTTTCTATCAAAATATTTAAAATATTCTTAGCAAGAAGATTTTCCTCTTTTTTCTCATTTTCAATAAAAGCATTCTTAATATCTTTATTTAAATTAATATTCGCTTCTATACATAATTTTGATATAATATCCGTTATAGCATCAACATGTAAATCACGCATAAAACATATCCCGCCTATTTTATTTCAATACCATATTAATATTTTTTATACAATTCAAATGAAGTATAATATATAGTATATTAATAAATTAGATATTTTCAATTGTAATAAAACATTAATAATATTATTATAGGATTATATATTTTTTATTAAAAGTTTATATTATTTACCCTTTATGTTATAAAATATAAAAAATATATTTTACAGTATATTTTTATAATAGTTTTATATAAAATAAAAATATTGCAGGTTTATAAAAAATTATTATGTATTAATTTCTAGTATAAAAATACTTTATATTGCTAAATATAAAAATTGTAAACATTCATCAATTTTACTTTACAGCCACTTTTGACTTACAATTTTTATCAGAAAATAAATAATAATTTACGGAGAGAATACTAATATGAAAAAAAGACATTCAATAAGATTTAAAATGCCTTTAACTATCAGTATAATAACCACAATATTTCTAATCATTACTATCATTCTTTTATCATACAGATCATTTGTCGGAGTAAGCAATACAACATTTTCAGGATTTGCAAGCACAATAGAAGGATATAAATCTATGATGGATTCATGGATTTTTGACAATAAAACCCTTATAAAAACTTATTCTATAACTCCAGCAGTAATTAATTATCTATTAAACAGCTACAGTACAAATGCAAATATACAATTAAATGAAACATTACAGAAATTTGAATCTATAAATAAATTTTCTTTAGATATAGGTGTAACGGATACAAATGGTTATATATTGGATAATGCTAAACATGTAGAAATAGGTAAAAATATACAGGATTTAAGACCGGGTATATGGGATAATTTTAAACAAAACAATTATGATACCGCTTACGGAACTAAAATATTAAAATCAAGTGCTGATAATAAATGGTCATTGGCAATAATATCCGGAGTAAGAGATGCCAATAATAATTTAATAGGCTCTATATATATGATAATAAATTGGGAAGAACTTATAAATAAATTAAAAAAATTAAAACTTGATGAAACAGGAAGATTATTTGCATTAGATAATGACGGAATTATAGTTGCAGACACCTATGATTATATAAATGAAAATGGTGGAGCTTATTTTAATCTAATAAAAAAAGATAATAAGCAAAGCGGAATAATTAAGTATAAAAATACCAGCAGCACTTCAAGAACAGCAGTATACACAAAATTGGAAGAAATGCCTTGGACATTAACTATGGCTATGGATAATAAAATCATATATAAAGAAAATATAAGAATGATAAGAATAGCTGTTATAGTATGTATATTATCTATAATTTGTATAAACACATTCCTTATTTCATATATAAAGAAAACTATGTCTCCTTTAGACAGTATAATGAAACAGGCACAAAATATATCAGAAGGACATATAGGAATAAAAGAAATAAAAAAAGAAAGAAAAGATGAGTTTGGAAAATTAGAAAAAACATTTAATATAATGAGTGAAAAATTAGTCGAAGTTATTAATGAAGTAAATGAAACATCTAAAGAAATATTAGAATCATCTCAGAATATGATGGAAAGCAGCAGCGAATTATCATCAAGAACTGAATCGCAAGCCTCTAGTTTGGAAGAAACAGCAGCAAGTGTAGAAGAGATAGTTTCTACAATACAGTCATCAACTGAAAATGCGGTAAATGGTAAAGATATGATGAATGAATCTATTAATCATATAGGAGAAGCTGCTGAAATAATAACTGAAACATCTGCAAATATAGAAGAAGTTTATAAATCTAGTGAAAAAATAAAAGACATAACAAAAATAATAGAAGATATAGCTTTTCAAACCAATATATTAGCTTTAAATGCTTCTGTAGAGGCGGCAAGAGCAGGAGATCAGGGTAAAGGTTTTGCGGTGGTGGCAAGCGAAGTAAGAAATCTGGCACAAACTACTCAGGCTTCGGTAAAAGATATTACTCATTTAGTAGATAATACGGCAGAGCAAATTAATAATGCCACACAAACTGCTAGGAAATCTCAGGAATTATTTGAAGAACTTCAAAATAAAGTTAAAGAGACTTCCAATTTAATGGAAAGTATATCAAATACTGCATTAGAACAGCAGTCTGGTGTTAATCAAATAAGTACTGCAATAAACAGTATGGAAAGTGCAACAACTCAAAATGCCTCTTTAGCTGTTGATTCTAATAATTTGTCTAAAAATCTTTTAAGCAGAGCAGAAAAACTTCAGCAAAGTATTTCATTCTTCAAATTATCTTAAATTAAAAATATAAATTAAAAGCAATAGGCATTAAATGTCTGTTGCTTTTTTTAATTATAAAATCTTTATTTTTATTATTATATATAAAAACTTTTGATAATTATAGTTTTGAATATGATATTATAATTTTTTCTTTTAAATAAAATTTAATTGCAATTATATGCCAAATGATTTATATATTTAAATAGTATATAATTATTAAAAAACATTATTATAATAAAATTAATGAAATTTAAAATCTAAATAAATAATTTATATGTTAATATAAGATCCTTCTTTTGCAAAAGCAAGATGCAGATCTATTTCTTCTTTTTGAGGAAAGCCATTAATTTACTATGTATTAAATCTATCTGAGCATCTGTTCTTTCCTGATTATGATGATGAAGTATAACATAAGGCACATCAGCATCAAGACCTACCTGAATAGCATCATTCAAAGTAGAATGTCCCCAGCCTACATGTCCGTTATAATATTCACTTTTTGTATATTCGCCTTCTATTATAAGAACATTAGCACCTCGTACAAAGTCTATCAATCTTGCATGAAGCAAATCAGCATTATGATTGTAATGAGAAAGAGAAGGATGCTGTGCATGAAGACGCTTTTTATAAGGCTCATGATCTGTAAGATATACAACTGTTTTATTGCCTGAAGTTATTTTATATGAAAGAGTATGACAAGGATGATTAACCCATAAACCTTCTATAGTCATATTTCCGAATGTTATTTTCTTTCCCTCATAAAATGCTTCAAATTTAAGATTAGCGGCAAACTGCTCCAAATTAACAGGGAAATAATCTTTAGCTAGTATATTATTTATAGTATCATACATTTCTGTATAAGAATCTTTAGGACCGTATATTGTAAAGCTGTATTTATCAGAGAAAAATGGGGCAAAGAAAGGTATGCCTATTATATGATCCCAATGGAAATGAGTTAATAATATTATGCTTTCAGTCTTTTCTGATTTTAAAGCATAATAACTTGCATTTTTAAGTCCGCTTCCGGCATCTAATATTATATAAGTACCGTCATCATCTACAACTTGAATGCAAGATGTATTTCCGCCATATACACTAAAACTACTACCAGGGGTTGGTATAGATCCTCTGCTTCCAAGAAATCTTACTTTCACAAATAAACCTTAAATTATTATATTTATACTATATATCATAATACAATAATAAAAAAAAATCAATCTAATTTAAATTTTTAAAAAACTATACAATCTTTATATAGTTGTATTATTACAGCATAAAGTTTATAATAAATATACAATTATATAAAAAGGCAATTAAAATAATGAGTATATTAAAAATAATATCTTGGAATGTAAACGGAATAAGAGCAGCATACAAAAAAGGTTTGGTAGATTTTATAAAAAAAGAAAATCCGGATATAATATGTCTTCAGGAAACTAAGGCATTTGAAGAACAGCTGCCTGAAGATTTAAGAAATATAGAGGGCTATGAGCTTTTTATTAATCCTGCCGATCCTGAAGTAAAAAAAGGATACAGCGGAGTTGCTATATATACTAAATTAAAACCAAATAAAGAAATAAAAAACAAATTAGGAAGTAAATTCTCAGACAGAGAAGGAAGAATATTGTCATTAGAATTTGATGATTTTACTATATTTAATGTATATTTCCCAAACGGCGGAAAATCTGAAGAACATTTTCAATATAAACTTTCCTTCTATGATGAAATCACAAAACATCTAACTAAATTAAAAAGCAAGACTAATGTAATATTATGCGGCGACATGAATATTGCACATGAGGCTATAGACTTAGCAAGACCAAAAGAAAATGAAAAGAGTATAGGTTTCTTACCAGAGGAACGCGAAAAAATAACAGAATTCTTAAATAAGGGCTTTACAGATACATTTAGAATGTTTGTAAAAGAAGGCGGACATTACAGCTGGTGGGATATGAAAACTAGATCAAGAGAAAAAAATGTGGGCTGGAGAATAGATTATTTCTTTGTTAACAATGAAATAGCACCTAATATAAAAAGGGCTGATATATTAACTGATGTTATGGGAAGCGATCATTGTCCTATACTGATTGAATGGGATAAACAATAAAAACTGTAAATTAAAAAACTGCTTGATTTTTTAAGGTTTTATAATATATTAAAAACTATTAAATATGGTTCTATTTTCATCTTATTAAAGGAGTTTGCATGGTTCGTACAATTATTGAGGATAAAACGGCAATAATAAATATAGAAAAAAATATTATATCTGAGAATGTTGATATATTAGAAGAAAAATTAAATTATATTAAAAATGTAGATATTTATAATTTGATATTTGATTTTCATAATATAGAATATATGTGTTCTTCAGCATTAGGATTGATTGCATTAGCTTTAAGGGTGTCTTCAGAAAATGGAGGAGTTGTTTATTTTTGTTCTCTAAGCAAACAGTTAAAATCATTATTCGAGGCTACTAAATTTTTAACCATTGTAAAAACTGCTGATAATATAGATGAAGCCTTAAAAAATATTAAATAATATAAACAGGATATATATGTTATATGTTAATAGAAACAATTAGATTTATATACTATTTATTAATGCAAACTCTAAGACTTTATTCTTTTATATGGTTTGTATGGATTATACTAAGCTGGCTTCAGGCTTTCGGAGCTATGCACTTAGACTATTATAATCCTATAGTAAACTTTTTTTATAAAATAACTGACGGAGTTATAGATAAAATATTCGGCGGAAGAAGACTTATTGTAGGTATTCTTGATTTATCTCCATTAGTATTTCTTTTAGTACTTCAATTAGTTGTTCCTATTGTACTTAGAGTAGTATTTCAGTTTTTACTAAATCTAGCAGTTAGGATATAAAGTATATTATGAGTTCTTTAGATGATATAAGTAAATATATTGATGATGGTGATTATAGAAAAGCAATAGAAGAATTGGATATTATTATATCAAGAGAACCGGATAATGCCAGAGCTTTTTATATGAGGGGAAAATCGGCATTCATAGAACTTCAGAGTGAAGAATTTGATAAAAATAAATATGATGCTAGAAGGGCTTTGATATATTCAACTATAGAATACGATCTTAATAAATCAATAGATATAGATCCTAATATAACAGATGCATATAGAGGATTAATGTATCTTAACAGAGATTTAAAAAATGCTGATAAAGAAAGAGAATATGCACAGATACTTTTTGAAAAAGACAATACTGCTTATGATGCTCTATTAATACTAGCAAGCAGCTATCTTAATAACGGAGAAAATGAAGCAGATTTCTATCAGGCTATAGGCTATTATGATGATTTTATCAGCAAGGTAAAACCTGAAAAAAGCAAAGTGGCAAGATTTGAAAGAGGACTTTGCTACTATAATCTTAATATACTTACAAAAGCTGATATAGAAGCTAATAAACTTATTTATGATTTTCCTTTTTATGATGATGCTTATTTTCTTAAAGGTATAATACTAGCTAAAAATGGTATAAAATCTGAGTTTTATGATGATGCTATATTCTTTTTGGACAGGGCTATAGAATTAAATGCATCCAATTTTAATGCAATATATGAAAGAGCAGAATGGTATTTTAATAAAGAAAATTACAGAAAAGCTATAGAAAATTATAATGAACTTTTAAAACATAATAA
Organism: Brachyspira hampsonii; assembly: GCF_002214805.1. Classification (NCBI taxonomy): domain Bacteria; kingdom Pseudomonadati; phylum Spirochaetota; class Spirochaetia; order Brachyspirales; family Brachyspiraceae; genus Brachyspira; species Brachyspira hampsonii. The sequence continues at coordinate 1,442,826 of NZ_CP019914.1, forward strand.
TAAATATAGATTAGATGCTTTACTTGGTAAAATTCAGGCACTGCATGATTTAATTATAGAAAATGATGATAAAAATTATCCGGACAGTCAGGAAGAAGGAAAAGATTTAGCAGAAGTTTTTTATTTATTAGATAAAGTGATAGATGTAATAGGAATAAAAAGTCTTCAGTACAGATACTATAGAGGAAATTTATATGCTTATCAGGGTGAAATAAAAAAGGCAATAGCAGAATTCAAAAAAATACTTAATGAAAATAAAGAAGCTTGGATTTATGAAAAAATTGCAGAATTATATCATAATTATGCTAAAAATGATGATGACTATAGAGAGACATTAAAATACTTATCTCATATAGATAAAATAGAATATAAATACTCTACATATTACCTATCAATATTTTCAAATTATGAAATAAGAAATTATGAGGCAGCAGCTCAATTATGCAAAGAATTTTTTGAATATGTGAATGACAATGATGATGAGATATATTATATAAGATTTATATATGCTCATTCTTTGCAGATGATAGGCTCTAATGATTATAAATTAATACTAGATAATTTTAAGATATGTTTAAATGGCAATCTTGATAAAGCTCCTATATACAGATCCATAGCAAAAATAATGATTTATAATATGCCTAATGAATATATTAATGAAGGCATATATATGTTAAAGAAAGCTTTAGAATTAAATGATGCTGTATCATACTATATATATGCTAAGGAATTATTTTACGGAGATATTATTACTCCGTATCCTGAATTAGCTATTTCTATGGCGAATATAGCATTTGATATAGATAATACTTTGGAATGTGCTTTAACTGTTGTTGGAAAAGCCTATGAATTAGGACGAGGAATAGAGCAAAATGATTCTAAGGCTTTTGAAATGTATAATAAAGCTATGACAATATGCAAAAATAGTAATTCTAAATGCTCATGCTCTAATGGGTTTATAGCACATTGTTATTATAAGGGAATAGGAGTAGAAAAAGATGAGCAAATGGCTTATGATATAATAAGAAAAACTGTTAATGCTTTAGGAAATAATTCTCATGATTATGCGGCATTATTATATTCATATTTTGCATTGAATAATATAGAAGGATTTGATTTAGTTACTTCTTTAACATTATTTGAAAATATAGAAAATTATTCTCATAATATATATATTATAATGATATTGAAAAGAATATATAAAAAATTAGGAAAGAATAAAGATGTTAAAAGAATGTCTAAAATGGAAAAAAAGGCATTAGAAACTACAGGAGAGTTAAATTTAAATTATATAAGAAAATATATTAAAAATTTCAATAACTTCTATCCTATTTTAAATAGAGATTTTACACTTTGACAAAAAAATATATTAATAGTATTATAAACATATAAATAAAAATAAAAAAAGAGGTAATAAATATGATAAACAAAACTATGAGTATAGGTGAAATTATACAGATATTTCCTGATTCTGTAGAAATAATGATGGGCAGAGGTCTTCATTGCGTAGGATGTCATGTTGCAAGCTGGGAAAGTTTAGAAGAAGGATGCAGAGGACATGGAATGAGCGATGAAGTTATAGACAGTATAGTTAAAGAAATAAATGATAAATTAGAAGCAAGCAAATAATTGGTTTTCATATTAAAAAAAGAGATAGTAAATATACCATCTCTTTTTTAATAATTTTTATAATATATATAAAATATTATTTTCCATCTTTATATTCTCTAATTATCCCTCTAACCCTTATTGTAAGTCCGTAAACTTTCTGTTCTGCTATGATTACATCGAGAGGCACCTGATTATATTTATCTTTAGCAATCAATGCATCTGTTCCGTATTTATCTTTTTCATAAACTCTTATAGTAGATAATTTATCCCGCTCTAACTTTGTTTTTAAATCTTCTCCATTTTCTATAGTAAATCTTATATCTTTTTTGACATTTTTTCCTTCAAGCCAATTTACTTTAAATGTACCGATATTTTTGTCTACGAAACGCATAAAGAATACAAGAGATAAAGCATCAAATGCCATACCTTCAAATTCTACTTTTTCATCAACCGTTCTCTTATCATTGAATAAATAATAATTATCATAAAAAGTTAAAGATTCTCTATTAGTCCAATCTCCTTCCGAGGTATCTTTCTTAAGAACTATAGGTTTAAAATCATTGGTACTTATCCATGCCTCAAATATATCGCTTACTTTATAAACCCAATTAGCTGCTCCTGTAGTATAAACATGGGCATATAAATGGTATGCTGGTACTCCGTTTACATTACTTATCGCAAGAACTTTGGCTTCAAGCGTACCGACTTTTCCGCTTATATTAAATTCCGGAACCTGTGCTAAAACATCATACTTTATATATTCACCTACTTTAAATGTCTGATTGTATCCGAAAACTATATTAGAAATCAATACCATTATGATAAAAATGTACTTCTTCATAAGACAAAATAAGCTCCTTTACTGAAATATTAAATCCTTACATATTATATATACTGAAAAATTGAACTTTTGTCAAAGAGTTTTTACAATTTTTTATTGAATTTACAAAACAAAATTATTAAAAAATAAAATTTTATCCTAACTCCCCGCCCTCTATGCTTTTTATTTTATTTTGAAATTTCTAATTTCTACCTTTTATATTGTCAAATTAGAAATAAAGGCACCCACCCTGCTTTATTTTGAATTTATTGCCTCCTAAACCGCACGCAGAATAAAATTTTTAATATATGATTATTTTGAAATTATAATTAAAACAATAAATAAAAGCTCATTTACCGTGCGTTAAATAATTTTTTAAATCTAATCAATACTAGGGCGGGCATGCTTTTTTAAAATTAAGCAAAATATATAAATGATGCCGTCATTTGAAATGAATGCAAAAAACCTAAAGGGCGGGGTTTAGAGAAAAATATTTAAATTTAATAGTTTGAATGCATTTATCTTGCAATAGTATTTTTTTAGTATATTATATTGTAATTAATTTAAGGTTTAATTTTTATGGCTTTATTCTTACTTATAGGAGTTATGGCATTATCTGCTTCTGCAATATTTGTTAAGCTTGCTAATGCTCCTTCATCTATAATAGCATTTTACAGAATATTTATATCATTTTGTTTTATATCTGTGATAACAATATCAAAAAAATCTTCAAGAGAAGAACTTTTATCTGTTAATAAAAAAGAAATAATACTCTCTGTGATATCAGGATTTTCACTAGCACTTCATTACTTTTTATGGTTTCAATCATTAAGCCTTACATCTGTTGCAAGCTCTACAGTTATAGTAACATTGCAGCCTTTATTTGCATTCATAGCAGGACATTTATTTTTTAAAGAGGAGTACACTAAATTAGCTATTTTAGGTTTTATTATAGCAGTTATGGGTTCTGTCATAATAGGCTGGGGCGATTTTCAGATAAGCTCAAAAGCATTGCTTGGAGATTTTATAGCTTTTATATCTGCAGGACTTATAAGTACATATTTTATTATAGGGCAATATACAAGAAAAAGATTATCCGCTTTAACTTGGATTAGTTTAACATATTTCAGTGCATTTATCTTTTTAGGAATTTTATCATATATAATGCATACACCTTTTACAGGCTATTCATTAAATACTTGGATTAATATATTAGGAATTACATTCATATCAACTATGCTCGGACAGGTAATATTTACTTGGCTTTTAAAATATTTCTCAGCAACTATCATATCTATGACTATATTAGGAGAAGCTGTAGGAACTTGTATACTAGGATACTTTATATTGCATGAAAGCATAAGTTTTAAACAGTTTATAGGAATAACTGTTATATTAGCTGGAATAGGTTTATTTTTATGGGAAAAGAGAAAAACTATTTCTAAATAAAGGAGTTTGTTATGACAATGAAAAAAGATAATAATAATGAAGAAAAAATACATCAGAAACCTTTAATGGAAGAACTTTATAAAGATGAACTTGAATCTTTAAAAAAAGAAGATAAAAATAGTAAGCCGAAAAATTGGAATTTATCTCCTCAGGCTGTTAGAGATTTCATATTAGGTAAAAAATTAAAAAGCGGCGTAGAGATAAAAAGAAAATTTTACGGAGATGATGCCTTAGTAGAAAGAGCAATAATAACATTAGCAGGCAACAGAGGATTAATGCTTGTAGGAGAACCCGGTACTGCCAAAACTATGCTAAGCGAATTATTATCAGCTGCCATAAGCGGAAACAGTACAATAACAATACAGGGAACTGCCGGAACTAATGAAGATAATATAAAATACTCTTGGAATTATGCCATGCTTTTTGCTAAAGGACCTGTAGAAGAAGCACTTATACCTTCCCCGATTTATATAGGAATGAATGAAGGAATAATAACAAGATTCGAAGAGATTACAAGATGCCCGCTTGAAATACAGGATTCACTTATAAGTATATTAAGCGATAAAATTATGAATATTCCGGAACAGAACAGAGTATTATTTGCAAATTCCGGCTTTAATATTATAGCTACTGCCAATACCAGAGATAAAGGCATCAATGAAATGAGCAGTGCCTTAAAAAGAAGATTCAATTTTGAAACAGTTGAACCTATAAAAAATCCGAAACTTGAAGGTGAAATCATTACTAATCAATGCCAAACATTATTAGAGCTTGCTGATATAGATGTTGATATAGAATATGATGTTGTTGATATACTTGCCACTACATTTAATGAACTTAGAAGCGGCAAAAGTTTTGAAAATGCCAAAATACAGGAATTAAATTCGGTGATGAGTACTGCTGAAGCTGTATCGGTTTATTATCAATCAGCACTGCATTCCTATTATTACGGTGATAAAAGTATAAAAATGGATACTGTAGTTGGAAATTTGATAGGAAGTGTTGCTAAAGAAAATAAAGATGATTTGCCAAAATTAAAAAACTATTTCAATAATTCTGTAAAAATAAAAGCTGAAAAATTCGGCAAAAGATGGAAAGAGTATTATGAAAGCAGAAATCTTATTAAATAATATTATGTGCTAATAATCAATATTAAAAACAAAAATAATATTTTTAATTATTCTGTATTCGGCAAAATAAAATCAAATATATTTTTATTTTAGTATTTTTTATATATAATTCTAAATTTCATATTTTATAACTATATATTAACACATATATTAACAATATAGCAGTACAAATTAAAGCAAAAAATTTTATTTATTGTAAAAAAGAATATGTATATTATCAAAATATAAAAATTTTTGTATTTTTTATAGAATTTCAAAAAAAAATTTATATAATAGTATCTATATATAAAAATTTAGGAGAAAATAAAAATGAAAAAGTTTTTATTAACTGTAATGGCTATTTTAACGGTAGCTAGCGGATCAGTGTTTGGTATGTATGGTGCGGATAATACTTGGCTGTTCTTCCTTATACATGGCAACCAATTAAGAGCTAGAATGAATCAGTTCGGATTCGTTTTAGGAAACGGCACTATCAAAGGTACTTTCGGTTTTAAAGCTAATACTCTTATTAATGGAAACATTTTGAGTACAGGCAGTAAAGACAACAAAAATCCATTAGATGCTACTATTTCTGCCGGTATAGGATACACTGGAGACGGCTTCGGAATAGGTGTTGGTTATAACTATACTTATGCTACTACTGTAAATAATGCTAGTACTAGCTCTAAAGGAATAAATACTCATACTCCTGTAGTAACTATGAATTTCCTAAATAATAATTTGAGAATAGCATTGCCTGTAAGCATAGCAATAGAGAATAGTATAGGAGCTTCTGGAGCATTAACCGATAGAAAAGATTATTTGGGCTTAAGCATACCTGCTCAGATAAGATATTATACAGGAATAGATGCATTTAACTACATAAGATTTGAATTTAACTACGGATTAAATAGATATAATGGCGTGGAGGCTGACAATACAACTACAAAATATGAAGCACAAACTATAAGTTTCCAATTAAGACTTCATTTCTTAAATACAGTTATAGGAAATAATGTAACTGTAAATCCATTCTTAAGAATTGACTTTGCTTCTACTATAGGTGCTAAAGGAAAAGCCAATGTAAACTTCCCTGCCAATTTTGCATTTGACGGAAGACTTACAGCTTGGGCTGCAAATGCTTGGGCTGATGATCCAAACAGCATTTATGAAAGAGAAGCTTATGATTTAAAAATCATACCTAGCATATCTTTAAGTGTTAATACAGACATTATCAATTTAATATTTGAACCTGGTTTAGGATACAGAATACAAGATGACGGAATTAGAGGAAGCAAACTTACTCATTCATTATATTGGCAGGCTTACGGAGAAATTTATATAAGACCTGTTCAGGATCTTGAATGGTACTTTGAAATGGATGTTAATAACGGCGTACCTAAACTTCAAGGAAATCCAGTTGGTAATGGAGTACCTGTTGTATTCGGAGCTAATACAGGTATAACTTGGTATTTACCTGCTTTAAATTAATTAGAAATTAACTAGAAAATATATATAACTTATAGGGGGGCTTTAAGCCCTCCTTTTTTATTGGTTATTTATAATTTTTTTCAATAGGCTTACAAAAAATTCTTACCATTAGGCTTATTTCGTTAAAAATGTTTGTTTAACTAGAGTGGGCGGGCGGGCTAATTTGAGCTATAAAAAATTTTAGGCTTTATTTTTATATTAAGCAGTATTTCTGTATAATTAAAACTATACCAATATAACTTAATATTTACCTGCTTTATAAAGTGTAATTAAATCATAAATAACTAATTTTTAATATTAGTATGCTTTAAAAAGCCGCTTTTTTATTGCAAAAACAATTATTAATAACTATAACATAATTAATACAGATCATTAATTTAATTAAATATCATCAAAGTAATATATAATAAAATTTAAAAATTCATAAAAATAAAAATCATAATTATACAGTTTTTAGAAAAATTCATAATTTTTTATTAAAAAACTATGTAAATATGTATTTATATGATGATTTTTTTATATAATTCTGTTTATATGTATTGACATTTTATAAGTTTTTCCTATAATAAATTATAGAGGATCTTTATGGTGTCTATTGAGTTTTTAAGCAATCTCTCAATAGACACTGTCAAAAGACTATAAAAAATTTAGGAGAAAAAAATGAAAAAGGTTTTATTAACCGCTATGGCTTTATTAACCATAGCAAGTGCATCAGTGTTTGGTATGTACGGCGACAGAGATTCTTGGATCGACTTCTTAGTACATGGTAATCAGTTAAGAGCTAGAATGGATCAATTCGGATTCGTTTTGGGCAACGGTACTATTAAAGGTACTTTCGGCTTCAGATCTCAAGCTGCTTCAACAGCATTAGGAAACATACTTACAACAGGTGCTACAGGCGATGTTAACCTAACATCAACTATTTCTGCAGGTATAGGCTACACTTCTGAGCCTTTCGGTATCGGTCTTGGTTATAATTACACTTTCATAAATAACAAATTAGGCGTTCATACCCCTGTACTTATGATCAATGCTTTAAATAACAATTTAAGAATAGCTGTTCCTCTACAAATAGCTGTTACTGATAATCCTTTTGGTAGTTTATTACCTCAAACTTATAATGTATCAGATTATTTAGGAATAAGCACTGATGTTCAAATAAGATACTATACAGGAATAGATGCTTTCAATGCTATAAGAATATACTTCAAATACGGACAATCCGGATTTAAAGTATCAGATCCTACTGGTGTTGCTCCTAATAGTGAAGCTTTTGCTCAGTCAGTTGGATTTGAAGCTAGATTCTATTTCTTAAATACTCCTGTTGGAAATGTAACTATCAATCCTTTTGTTAAAGTTGCATATAACACTGCTTTATATGGATCAGCAAGACAAGTTAGAGCAGGAGATATTGTTTATAATGCAATTAATAATGGTCAACTTGTGTGGGGTGATAAAGATGTTAAATGGGAAAAAAATCCTTATGATGTAACTGCTCAGGTTGTATTAGGAATCACTGCTAACAGCGATATAGTATCTCTTTATGTTGAGCCTTCTTTAGGTTATAAAGCTTTATATACTGGAAAAGCACAAAATGCTGTTGATTCTAAAGTACAGCATGGATTAGCTTGGGGAGCTTATACAGAACTTTATGTAAGACCTGTTCAAGACTTAGAATGGTACTTCGAGATGAATGTTAATAATGACGGTTACGGAAATCCTTCACAGGCTTACAACCTTCCTGTATACTTTGAAACTACTACAGGTATAACTTGGTATTTACCTGCTTTCAATTAATTAGAAATTAACTAGATAAAATAAGGGGGGCTTTAAGCCCTCCTTTTTTATTGGCTCTTTATAATTTTTTTTCAATAAACTTATAAAAAAATTCTTGCCTTTAGGCTCATTTAGTTAAAAATGTTTGTTTAACTAGGGCGGGCGGGCTAATTTAAGCTATAAAAAATTTAGAATTTAGTTTTATATTAAGCTGTATTTATCTATACTTTTCAACTATTAAAGGTATTACTTAATATTTACCGTCTTTAAATTAATTAGATAAATTTAAATGGTGATTTAACGACCTGTTTTTTATTTGCATTTTTTAATCAAATTTTAAATACTTTTTACAGTAAAGTAAATTAAATGAAAATTATATATTTACATTTAAAAATATTACTATATAATAATGTAGAAAAAAATTTTAATATATATGGAGAAAATAAAAATGAAAAAACTTTTATTAACAGCTGCTGCCATATTAAGCATAATAAGTGCATCAGCATTCGGTATGTACGGAGATCAGGACGACTGGATTGATTTTCTTACAGACGGAAATCAGTTCAGAGCGAGAATGGACCAATTCGGATTCGTTTTAGGAAACAATACTATCAAAGGTACTTTCGGTCTTAGATCCCAAGCGGCAATAACTTTATTGGGAAGTATAATATCTGGAGAAACTGACAATGTATCACTTAATTCAACTATTTCTGCAGGTATAGGCTACACTTCTGATATTTTTGGTATAGGCGTTGGTTATAATTTTACTTATTATAACAGCACTTTAGGTGTTCATACTCCTGTACTTACTATTAATGCTTTAAATAATAATTTAAGAATAGCTATTCCTATACAAATTGCTGCATCAAAAAATCCTTTTGGAAAAGGCACTGAAAATCTATATAAGGATTATTTGGGAATAAGCACTGATACGCAGATAAGATATTATACAGGCATAGATGCTTTCAATGCTATTAGAATATACTTCAAATACGGACAATCCGGATATAAAAATGTTGCAAACAATTCAGATATGTTTGCTCAGTCAGTTGGATTTCAAGCAAGATTTTATTTCTTAAATACTCCTATTGGAAATGTAACAATTAATCCTTATGTTAAAGTAGAATACAACACTGCTTTAATTGGTAATAATACAATGGTTAGAGCAGGAGACTCTCTCATGAACACACTATACACACCAAAAGATACTAAATGGGATAAAAACCCTTATGATGTAACTGCTCAGGCTGTATTAGGAATCACTGCTAACAGTGATATAGTATCTCTTTATGTTGAGCCTTCTTTAGGATACAGAGCAGTATACGGAGGAAAAGCACAAAATGCTGTTGATTCTAAAGTTCAGCATGGATTAGCTTGGGGAGCTTATGCCGAGCTTTATATAACACCTGTTGAGGATCTTGAATGGTATTTTGAAATGGATGTTAATAATGATGGTTTCGGAAACCCTTCACAGGCTTCCAGTCTTCCTGTATACTTTGAAACTACTACAGGTATAACTTGGTACTTACCTGCTTTCAATTAATTTAGAAAGTTAACTAAAGAATATATATAACTACAAGGGGGCTTTAATGCCCTCTTTTTTTGGCATTTTATAATTTTTTTTTCAATAGACTTATAAAAAAATTCTTAGCTTTAGGCTTATTTAGTTAAAAATGTTTGTTTAACTAAGGGGTGGGCTGGCGGGATAGCTATAAAAAATGTTAGGCTTTATTTTTATATTAAGCCTTATTTCTGTATACTCTTTTAAGCTGCTAAAGGCATAACTAACATTACCTGCTTTCAATTATTAGAAATTAAGCAGAGAATATATATATAATTGGTTTTAAGTCTTCCTTAATATTAATTATTATAAAATTAACTATAGTATATAATGAGACATCTTTTTTATTGGATTTTTATAATTTTTTTAATAGGCTTATAAAAAAATTATTATCTTTAGGCTCATATAGTTAAAAAATATTTGTTTAATTAAATGGAAGTATAATTAAAACTATATGCTCTATTTCATATTAAGCAGTGTTTTAAAATATTAAAGACATATTTTAATTTAGAAGAATTTGAATAGATAAAAAACTAATTTTATTAATTACTGTACTATCTATTAATTTACAGAACACACCTATTTTGTGCCGTATGCAAGAGAAATCTTTAAATATTATCAAGTATTTTTTAAACAGCTATAAATTAATTATTAAAAAAAATTAATGGATTTGATTAAATAAATCAGTATTATTTTTTATTAAAAAATTATAAAAAAATTCAATTAACTATTTACATAACAAAATAATCAACTGTTTTTTATATATTTTAATTATTATTTTTAAAAAAAATTATAAATTTATGATTATTAGTGTTGACTTTTTTATGTAAATTTATTAGAATGAAATTGTTGGTATGACATAGACATTAGAAAAAAAGATTGCTTATAATGTCTATAACCAATGTTTGGAACAATAAAGATCCTCTAAATCCTTATTATTCCCAACTAACCACACTAGTAAAAGCAGCATAATTTTTCTGTTAGTTAACTGTTTTTACGGAGAATAAAGATCCTCTAAATCTTATTATTCTCACTGATTTTTTATAGTCCGTTAGAATTAAGCTTAAAGGTTCTAACGCATTCGGAAACAATAAAGATCCTCTAAATCTTTGTTGTTTCCTAAATTATTTTTGGAGTTACTGCTCATAAAGAGTATTAACTATATATAAAAAAATTTAGGAGAAAAAACGATGAAAAAAGTTTTATTGACAGCTATGGCTTTATTAACTATAGCTAGTGCATCTGCTTTCGGTATGTATGGCGACAGAGATTCTTGGATTGACTTTTTAGTACATGGTAATCAATTAAGAGCTAGAATGGATCAATTCGGATTTGTTTTGGGCAACGGTACTATTAAAGGTACTTTCGGCTTCAGATCTCAGGCTGCAACAACTGCATTAGGAAACATACTTAGAACAGGTAATACAGGTGCTGTAGATTTAACAACAACTATTTCTGCTGGTATAGGCTACACTTCTGAGCCTTTCGGTATAGGTTTAGGCTACAACTATACTCATATACATGACAGATTAGGTGTTCATACTCCTGTACTTATGATTAATGCTTTAAATAACAATTTAAGAATAGCTGTTCCTGTACAAATAGCTACTTCTCATAATCCTTTAAATAAGATTGCTTATAATGGTGCTCCAGATAACACTGAAAAAGATTATTTAGGAATAAGTACTGATATTCAAATAAGATACTATACAGGAATAGATGCTTTCAATGCTATAAGAGTATATTTCAAATATGGACAAGCTTCATACAAAAATAGAGTTACTACAGATCCTGAAACATATTCTGATGTTATGGCTCAGTCAGTTGGTTTTGAAACTAGATTCTATTTCTTAAATACTCCTCTTGGAAATGTAACTATCAATCCATTCCTTAAAGTTGCTTTCAATACTTCTTTAAAAGGAAAAGCAACAGATAATCAAGTTAGAGCTGGCGGTGTTGGAGATGGTACAATTACAGGTGGCTATTATAGTTACAGCTATAACGATTATTCTGAAAAATATGAATGGGAAAAAAGCCCTTATGATGTAACTGTTCAAGCTGTATTAGGAATAACTGCTAACAGCGATATAGTAACTCTTTATGTTGAGCCTTCTTTAGGCTATAAAGCTACTTACAGTGGAAAATCTAAATATACTTATACTGTTGCTGGTGAGACAAGAACTACCACAAGTGATGATCCTAAAGTAATACATAACTTAGCTTGGGGAGCTTATACAGAACTTTATATAAGACCTGTTCAAGACTTAGAATGGTACTTCGAAATGGATGTTAATAACAATACTGATTATGCTATTGGTAATGATACTTACAATGGTGTTCCTGTTAAATTCGCAGCTACTACAGGTATAACTTGGTACTTACCTGCTTTCAATTAATTTAGAAAGTTAACTAGAGAATATATATAACTACGAAGGGGGGCTTTAATGCCCTCCTTTTTTTATTGGCGTTTTATAATTTTTTTTCAATAAACTTATAAAAAAATTCCTGCCTTTAGCTTATTTAGTTAAAAATGTTTGTTTAATTAAAGGGTGGGCGGGCGGGCTAATTAAAGCTATAAAAAATGTTAGGCTTTACTTTTATATTAGTCCGTATTTCTACTGCGGTATGATTTAATCTGCTTTCTATTTTAGGTATTAACTAGAGAATATATGATTTACAAGTGTGAATTTAAAAACTCCTTTCTATTAGCATTTATAATTATTTCAATAACCTTATAAAAAAATTCCTACCTTTAGGCTCATTTAGTTAAAAATGTTTGTTTAGCTAAGGGGTGGGCGGGATAATTAAAGCTATAAAAAATGTTAGCCTTTATTTTTATATTAAGCCGTATTTCTACTGCGGTATGGTTTAATCTGCTTTCTATTTTAGGTATTAACTAGAGAATATATGATTTACAAGTGTGAATTTAAAAACTCCTTTCTATTAGCATTTATAATTATTTCAATAAACTTATAAAAAAATTCTTAGCTTTAGCTCATTTAGTTAAAAATATTTGTTTAACTAATGGGTGGGCGGGCGGGATAATTAAAGCTATAAAAATGTTAGGCTTTATTTTTATATTAAGCCGTATTTCTACTGCGGTATGATTTAATCTGCTTTCTATTTTAGGTATTAACTAGAGAATATATAATTACAAGGTGGCTTTAAGCATCATTTTTTTATTTGAATTTTTTATCAATTTTATAGTAAATTGAATGAAACAAAAATTATATATTTACATTTAAAAAATATTACTATACAATGTAATGTAATGAATAAAAAACATTTAATATTTATGGAGAAAATAAGATGAAAAAAATTTTATTAACCGCTATAGCTCTATTGACTATGGCAAGTGCATCAGCATTCGCTATGTATGGCAGAGGTGATTCATGGATTGACTTTTTAGTACATGGCAACCAATTCAGAGCTAGAATGGACCAAATAGGATTTGTTTTAGGTAATAATACTATTAAAGGTACTTTTGGTTTTAGAGCTAATTCTATTAACTTAAATAATTGAGGCAATATACTTAGCGGTAATACCGGAAGTGTTAAATTAGATTCAACTATTTCTGCTGGTATAGGCTACACTTCTGAGGCTTTTAGTATAGGTGTTGGTTATAACTATACTTTGGCAACTGATAATTTGGACGACAGATATATAGGCGTACATACTCCTGTACTTATGGTTAATGCTTTAAATAACAATTTAAGAATATCTATACCTATACAAGTAGCTGTAAAAGATTATGGTTCTGGTAATAATAAAGCAACATATACAGGCGTAGCTTTCAATAATATACAGTTAAGATACTATACAGGCATAGATGCTTTCAATGCTATAAGATTATATTTATATTATAGAAATTCTACACTTAAATTTCATGATATTACTTTTAATTCAGAAATTTTTGGCTTCCAAACAAGATTCTACTTCTTAAATACTCAAATAGGAAATGTAACTGTTAATCCTTATTTGAAAGTTGCATTTGATACTGCTTTAAGAGGCGGACTAGCTAAATCTGGTGTCTACACATATACAATTGAGGATTTTGGTAACTTGTTTATGGAAAATAGTATGAAACAATCAGTTATATATGACAAAAGTGCTTATAAAGTATCAGTTGCTGCTGTATTGGGTATAACTGCTAACAGTGATATAGTTACTTTATGTTGAACCTTCTTTAGGTTATACTGCTACTTATGATGGAAAACTAAGAGCTAACGCTTTTGGTGTTCCTACTGATCCTAAAGTAATACATAGCTTAGCTTGGGGTGCTTATACAGAGCTTTATATCAGACCTACTCAAGACTTAGAATGGTACTTTGAGATGGATGTTAATAACAGCGGAACAAAACAAGGTTATACAGATGCAAACGATAATTTTACAGGAAGCGGTATTCCTGTATACTTTGAAACTACTACAGGTATAACTTGGTATTTACCTGCTTTCAATTAATTAGAAAGTTAACTAGAGAATATATATAACTTACAAGGGGGGAATTAAAGCCCTCCTTTTTTATTAGCCTTTATAATTATTTCAATAGGCTTATAAAAATTCCTACCTTTAAGCTCATTTAGTTAAAAATGTTTGTTTAATTAAAGGGCGTATAATGAAAACTACATGCTTTACTTTTATGTTTTTTTTAATATAATATAATTATGGACGGTTTCAAAAAATTAGAACAATTATTCAAAGAACCTATTACCATTGATAATATTAATAGGATTAATGACTGCTTTATACGATACTTATTTTCTGCTGATGGTTCTGAAAGTATAGTGCTGAGCTTTATAAACTCTGTTATGAAAGATTTAGACTTTGAAACTTTCGTAAAAGTAGAAATATTAACCCCTTTCAGCCTCTCAAAATATTTAAAATCAAAAGAATCTATAATGGACATAAGATGCGTTACTGAAAGCGGAGAGGTTGTAATTATAGAGATACAGCTTCAAGGAAATAATGAATTTATTTACAGAAGTTTATTTTATTGGGCTAAAGGCTATAGTGTGATGCTTGATAAGGGTGAAGATTATAATAAACTTCAGGCTTTAATCATCATTAATATTTTAGATTTTAAATTAATAGAAAATATTGATGATATACATACATGCTATGTGCTTAAAGAAATAAAGCATAATAATATTTTAACAGACCATTGTCAAATACATTTCCTAGAGCTTCCAAAGTTTAGTAATAATACCGATATAAAAAATATAAAGAAAGAATTTTTGTCTTGGATAAAATTTTTTAAGGGGGAAGATATGAAAACATTATTAAAAGAAGATACAGTTTTTGAATTAGTAAAAGAGAAATCAGAATCTTTTCTTTGCGATAATCCATTAATCGATACCTACAAACGAAAAGAGATAGATGAATATTTTAATAAAAGAATGCTTGACTATGAAATAAAAAACGCTATGAATAAAGGAATTCAGCAAGGTATAGAGCAGGGCATAGAAAAAGGTATAAAGCAAGGTATAGAAAAAGGCATAGAACAGGGTATAGAACAGGGCATAGAGCAAGGTATAGAAAAGAGTAAAATTGAAATAGCAAGTAATCTCAAAAAATCAGGAATAGATATTAAAATAATAAATGAAAATACAGGATTAAGCATAGAGCAAATAGAAAAGCTATAATACTATTAAAATATTTTATAGCTTTCTATATATATTCTAGCATCTTCGCTTCCCCCGAAACGATTAACTTTCAATTTATAAATAATATCTATATAATCAGATGATAATAATTTGTCAGCCTCCTCATCGCTTTTATCCCACATAATAGCATTAACTTTTTTATTATCCTGTAATAATTCAAGCCTTAAATGTATTTTATTATTTTTTTTCATTTTATTGATGCTATTAACTTTAACTTTTTTAGACATAAATAAAGGCTCTTCATTTCCGCATCCGTAAGGCTCAAACAATTCCAACAATCTTGCAAATTTTATATCTATCTCTTTAAAACTAAGCTCCATATCAAATACATCATCATTTTTTTCAGTTTGGAAATTCTGATTTGATGCATACTTTATTATCTTACTCTGAAACTTCTCAAAATTATCCGTATTCAAAGTAAATCCGGCAGCATTCTTATGACCTCCGAATTTAGTTAAATAAATATTGGCATACTCAAGCATATCTCTTGCATTATCCTCTCCCCTACTCCTTATGCTTCCTATACAAATACCCTCATCGCTCTCATGCATAATCACTGCAGTTTTTCCGTATTCGCTCAATACCTTTCCAGCAATAAGTCCTGTAAGCCCCTGCTCTATCTTTTTACTTTTTACCACTATAATAGGCAAATCTAAACAGCTATTAGCCTTTATATATTCATTTACAATAGTAAAATTAGATTCAGTCAAAGATTTTCTAGTCTCATTCATATTGTAAACTTCATTTGATAAAGTCAAAGCCTCCTCTTTTATCTCGCATGTAAGGAGTTTTAACGCTGTTTCAGGGCTTCCCATTCTTCCAGCCGCATTTATAAAAGGAGCAAGCCTCCAGCTTATAGCCTGAGTATCTATCTTTGTATTTAATAAATTAATTCTCTCAAGTATAATATTATATCTAATATGGCTAGGCTTTTCTAATTCTTTTAAAGCACATTTCACATAAGCCCTATTTTCTTCTATAAGCGGCACAACATCAGCAACACTGCCGAATAATACAAGTATAGACTTCTTCTTTATATAACTGTGAAGCTGTTTCTGACTTATATAAAATAGCCTTCTGAATATTTCCATTTTTATAATTAAATCTCTATACTCTATATTATCATATCTGTAAATATTAACATTAAGAGCCAAAGCAAAATCATCTAAAGTCTTTGTTGTTTTTATATTAACATTACCGTATTTAGCACCTAATTGAAGCAGATCATATACATTGTCATATTCAGGCAAATATATTTCATATTTCCCATAAAGATGAATAAGCCTTTTTAATCGGTCTTCTCCGCCTGTAAGCACCAATACGCAGCCGTCGCCTTCAAACATATAACTAGCAAGCTCTTCTAAAACCTCATCTTCGCTCATAAGCTCATCATAATAATCAGCATATATTGACTTATAGCGATTATCACTATTAATAAGCTCAAACCCAAATACCTCATCGCTTATAACAAAGTTAGTAGATTTCAAAGCCCTTATTCTTTTTAATACATTTTTAGACCTATCAATCTCATAATCCAATACTATTATATCCTTATTATATAACTTGGTATAAGAAAACACGAAAGCCTGCATAAGTTTAAAAGCAACCGCACAGCCTGAAAAATTCTTCGACACAAAACCTGTATTTGAAATTTTAGGATTAAATACCGCATAAGCATTCGGAAGTATCTCCGGTATATCATGATGATCTGTTACTATAATATCTATTGATAAATCCCTTGCAAACTCCACTTCTTCAGCATTAGATATACCGCAGTCAACTGTTATAATAAGGCTTATACCTGAATTGGCATATTCCTCTATAACTGCCTTAGAAAGTCCGTATCCTGTTGTATGATTAGGTACAAATGCCTCAACATTCTTTGTAACCATTTTTAATGTATTGTATATAATAGATGCAGCTGTTATACCGTCTGCATCTTTATCACCATATATTAATATCTTCTCATCATTTTCTATAGCTTCTTTTACTCTGTCTACAAATACATTAATATCCCTTATATTAAAAGGATTAGACAGTGAATATATATCCTGAAAAAAGAAATCATAAATATCTTCTTTTGAAGTTATACCCCTTAATTTTAAAAGTTCTAATATTGATGTATTTAAGTTATTTATATCCATAATTTATCTTTATCACTTATATAATAATTCTAAAATAGTATATTTTATTTATGATATTCTTTCAAGTGCTATATATTTTAATTGAGTTTTTTCGATATTATTATAATATAAAACAATAATATAAAATATAAGGTTTTAATTTATGGCTGAAAAGGATATTAACAATTTTTTTAATAAGGCTTATGATGCTTTTAAAAATAAGAATTATAACTTAGCAATAGAATATTTTTCTGAAGTTATAAAATTAGATTCAACTATTTACGAAGCATACTATAACAGAGCAAATGCAAAAGCAAATATAGATAATGAAAATTCATATAAAAGTGCGGTAGAAGATTATACTTGGGCTTTAAAATTAAATGATAAATTTGCAGCAGCATATTATAACAGAGGAATCATAAACAGAAGTTTAGGTAATACTGAAAATGCTTTGAAAGATTTTGACAAGGCAATAGAGCTTAATTATAATCTTGAAGAGGCTTATTATGTAAGGGCAAATACAAAAGCTAGTTTGAAAGACTATAAAGGCTCTATAGAAGATTATAACAAGGCTATTGAAGTTTATCCTCATTTCGCTGATGCTTATTATAATAGGGCTTTATCTAAAAATGCACTTGGAGAATATAAAGAAGCTATAAAAGATTATGACAAAGCAATAGAATATAATTCTCACTTTATTGATGCATACAATAATAGGGGAAATGTAAAAGAAAAACTTGGCAATTATAATGAAGCTATAGATGATTATACAAATGCAATTCATATCAACAGAGAGTTTGCAGATGGGTATTTCAACAGAGCAAATGCTAAATTTCATATAAAAGATTATAAAGGTGCTGTAGAAGACTTTGATGAATTAATAAAGATTGCTCCAAATTATTTAAAAGCATATTTAAATAGAGGAATAATTGCTATGACTATGGAAGCATATCAGGAGGCTATTAAAGACTTTGATAAAGTGATAGAATTAGATCCGAATATTGCCGATGCATATTATAATAAAGCAGTAGCTCTTAATCATTTAGGAATATATGATGAGGCTATACTTTATTATGATCAAGCTATAAAATTAAATCCTGATTATTCTGAAAGCTATTTCAACAGAGGAATTTCAAAATCAAAAACGGCATATACAAAAAAAGACAAAATAAACAAAGATGAATACAATAAACTAATAAAAGAATCTGAAGATGATTTTGATAAAGCATATGATTTAGCTAATGAGCATATAAAGAATATCATTTCTGAAGGTCTTAAAAAATTATCTTTTCTTAATATGGAAGCTGCTGAAAATTTCTGTAAAAAGCATAATATTAATTGAAAATTGATTATGATGCTTTAAACTTAAAAAAATCTTGGGTGGGTGCTAATAAATTCTAATTTAACAATAAAAAAATAATGATTTTGATTGCAGATTAAAATTATAAATATATAGGGTGGGCAAATGTAATTAAACTTTAAAACTTAATTACATACCCCGCCCTTTATATTTAAAAGCTATATTTACAATTAAGAAATTTATTAATATTTAAAGTTTAAATTATAAAAGCATGCCCGCCCAAGTTTTATTTAAGTAAATAAACTTTATTTATTATTTAATTCATTCAAAACCTCATGATAAGTTTCTAAAACTTCTGATACCTGTAAACTTCTCCACTCTTTTAATTTATTTTCTCTTTTATATTTTAAAAATATTTTATTTCCTACAAAAATAACATGATTATTAGAATAATGAATATTCAAAGAATAACTTAATCTATTTAAACGCATAGACTCTGACCTTAATGCCTTTTTTATAATATAGAAAGGACATTTTACTTTTACCATAAATCCTTTGCTGTCTTCAAAAACCACTCCCTCATAGTCTATAGAAAAATCATCAGTATATTTATTAATCATTTCTTCTATATATTTATTATAATTATCTTTTGGAGCTTCAAATATTTCTATTCTCTCTTTAACTTTGAATTGCTCTGTTATTTCTTTGCTTGATAGTTCTTCATAAGAAAGTTTTCTGAAACTCTCTTCATTATATATAATATCAAGCAAAATCAAAAACGATTCATCATAAACAATAGGATGAGAAGAATCTTCTAAGTGTATGCATTCAAAAACAAATGTAGTATTATTTTTTTTACAGTATTCTTTAATAAAATTTTTATTTTCTTTCGTTAATAAACTTTCTGCCCAATAGGTCATTTTAGTATTAATAGAGCTTTTAGTAGCAAATATTAACTCAT
The DNA here is from genome assembly GCF_002214805.1 of Brachyspira hampsonii. Taxonomy (NCBI): domain Bacteria; kingdom Pseudomonadati; phylum Spirochaetota; class Spirochaetia; order Brachyspirales; family Brachyspiraceae; genus Brachyspira; species Brachyspira hampsonii. Next base: position 1,462,691 of record NZ_CP019914.1, read on the forward strand.
CTCTAGTTTTATCTAAAAATACCAAAAATAAATATCCATTATATTTTTTGTATACACTTACAGGAAACTCTATATTTTTCTCTAAACTTTTTAATTTAGTTTCATTAACTTCATCATAATTAAAAAATTTATCATAACTTCTTCCTGCAATTTCATTTGTTTCATTATATCTGTATAATCCTCTAGCCTTAATAGTCTGTTCATTCCATAATCTTTTATAAAATACCCTATCTGAAAAATTAGTAGAATAAACTGTATCATAGTATTTATGACGAACAAGATTATCATCTGTTTTTGCTTTGTCAAATAGATTTTATATTTCTCTGTCATTCTTATAACTCTCAATAGATAAATCTTTTAAATTAAGAATAATTAAATCCTCTCCATATTCCACAGAGTTTTCTATACAATATGCATTATCATTTATTTTGCATAACTTGTCTTCCAATTCTTCCTGAAGCACATTTCTATGACCGAATATCTGAATAATATCATTGTGATTTTCTTTAAATCTGTTTCCTACTTCTATATAAGATTTATAACTGTCATCATCTTCTTTATATCCGTAAGTTATAATACCATTCAAGAGAGAAGCCGGTATATGATCATACATTTTATCTATACCAGAATGATTAATAAAAAATTTCTTTCCATTAAAAGTGAAAAAATAATAAAGTCTGAACTTCTTATAAAAATTTCTTATTTTCTTTTTATAATTATTTAATTCGCTTTCATTTAATATTTTTTCTCCTGTAATATTATTGCTGTCATCTTTTATTTGTTTGGTTATGGTAAATGATTTTTTTATTTCCTTATATGTTGTTTTATAAAAATCCTGACTTGTAACTTTTATGTCATTAGCAAAGAAATTCAAATTCACATCATGATTGCCTTCGATAAAATAAACATTACTTTCAATATCATTATTAAGAAAATAATCAAGTAATTCTTTTGATTTAGAGCCTCTGTCTATTAAATCGCCTACGAATATATAAGCAGTTTTTTTATCTTGAAAATAATTCTCTTTTTTTAAAAATTTTTTAAATACATCATATTCGCCATGCAAATCTGGTATTACTTTTATATTATCATATTTTTCAAACTCTTTTTCATTTAAATAAAAACTGTCCCATTTTGAAGCCTCAAGCAATGCAGTTTCAGCACTGTCATAATCCGAAGCCTTATAAATATTAGCTCCAGACAATTTAAAATCTTTCATACGCATAAAAAAGTCTTTTATAACTTCTTCTGATATATTATTTCCAACTTCTCTATTTCTTACATTATCAATGCATTCTTTAAGAGATACATTATCAAATAAAACAGCAGCTATTCTGTATCCGTATTTTTTGGCAAGCTCTGTAATACTCTTCAAATTAAAAAGCCCAGTACTGTCTAATATAGTAAATAGCCCCAAACGAAATCTATTTTCTAATATGCTTAATATTAAATTATTCCAAATATAAGAATTGTCTTTTTCAGAAATAGAAAGCCCATTTTCTCCATCTGGAAAAATACCTGAATATAATATTCTTAAACTATCAGAACTTACACTGTAATTTTCAAGTTTAGCTTTTTTTATTGTGTAAGTTTTACCGCTTCCCTGAGCTCCTACTGTTATAATTAATACTTTCAATTTAAACCTCTTTTAATCATTAAACTATTTTTTTATTATTTAAGTTTATCATAAATATCATAAAAATATCTTATAGAAGATACAATTTTTTTGTTTTTGCACATCTCAAAATATTTTTCTCTGTCTACTATCATAGCTTCACTTACTTCATTTTCCTGCAAAATTAAATTTTCTAATTTTACATCTCTTCTAAACATAAAGGCATCTATTATAGTTTTTGAACGCTCCAGTATAAAAGAAGTTAAAAATATACCTTCTTCTTTTTCAAATGACAAACCAATCTCCTCTTTAATCTCTCTTATAGCTCCTTCAATACTGCTTTCCCCAGTAAGTATAGAGCCTTCTGTACATTCCCATTTATTAGGACATATTTTTTTACTTTTGTGCCTTTTAGTCATTATAACTTCATCATTACTATTTACCACCCAAGCATGTATAACTATATGATATTCATTTTTTCTTAAAGGAAGTCCCCTTTGATGAATGCGTCCTGTTTTTTGCTTGTTTCTATTATAAACGTCCCAAATCTCTGTCATAGTATTTTCCATAAATAAATTAAATAATAATTCTTGATAATAAAAAAGCCCCCTTAAAAAGACTTATTTTTTAAGAAGGCTTTCATAAGTTATCGGACTTTTATATTATAAAATTTATAATATAAATTTCAAGGCTCTTAATATCTCATAATAGTCATTATTTTCAAAAACTACAGTGGTATCATTAATTTTTTTAGCATTAGGATAGAATGATACTTTATGAGCATATCCATGTTCTTTATAGCAAACTTCAAGTTTAAAATGATTAGGAAGTTTTAATAATTTGCCCTTAAAATCCTGACTTAATGCTTCTTTAGTCTTTTCTTTAATCATTTTTACCATTAAATTTGGAGAATAATTAATAGTAGAATATCCTATACCCTCTTTTACAGGAAGTGTTATTAAATTGGGGTGATTAGGATTCATCTTCATAGCTTCTTCACATAATCCTTTATCGCCAGACAAAAATACTGTAGGAACTTTCCTATAGGCTGCAGCATAACTAAAAAACATAAACTCGCTTGCCAAAACTTCATTAAGTTTCACATATACATTTCTATTATTCATAGTATGCGAAAGAGGATTATTGCCGATTGAAGCTGCATTATGATATCCTATAAACATTGCCGCATCAAAGCTATCATCAATACCTTCTACCATAGAATAAGGATCTCCGCTCCATCTTCTGTGTATCTTTACGCATTCAGGCAAAGCAGTTTGATCTATATTCATAGCAGAGTCATGTGCATCTTTTACAAATATTTCTTTAGCTCCTGCCGCTATAGCTCCTTCGCATGCTGCATTAACTTCTTTAGTCATTTGCAGAGTATGCTCTTTATAAGTTAAACTTCCTGCATCCGTATCAGGCCATTGCGTAGTTGTAGTAATTCCCTCAATATCCGCACTAATAAAAACTTTCATATAATTCCTCTAACATTTAAAAATTTATTTTAATGATTAAAAACTATATTATATTTCTCATTTTATTCAATATGTTAATTATTAGTTTTTATAAAAATATGCTATAATAAAAAATATATTAGGAGTTTGTATTTATGGCTAATTTATCTTGGAATGAAATAAAAAACAGAGCTTTAGACTTTCAAAAAAAATGGCAGAATGAAAAAAGAGAGAATGCAGAAAAGCAGACTTTTTATAATGAGTTTTTTGAAGTTTTCGGAATAAGCAGGAGAAGAGTTGCTAGTTTTGAAGAACCTATAAAAAAATTAAATAATAAACAAGGATTTATAGATTTATTTTGGAAGGGTGTATTATTAGTTGAGCATAAATCATTAGGCAAAAACTTAGAAGAAGCAAAAGCACAGGCATTTGAATATTTTGAGGGATTAAAAGAAAGCGAACTTCCTAGATATATATTAGTTTCTGACTTTAATAATTTTGAACTTTTTGATTTAGATGAAAATCAAGAATACAAGTTTGAGTTTAAAGATTTTTATAAAAATATAAAATTATTCGGATTTATAGCGGGATATCAGAAAAGGGTTTATAAAGATTTAGAGCCTGCCAATATAAAGGCTTCAGAACTTATGGGAAAACTATATGATAAGCTTGCAAAAAACAATTATAAACAGCATGATTTAGAATTATTTTTGGTGAGGGTGCTTTTTTGTTTATTTGCTGATGATACAGGAATATTCAAAAATGAAGATTTTAAATATTTGATAGAAGATAAAACAAAAGAAGACGGAAGCGATACAGGAATATGGCTTCATCAATTATTTGAAGTGCTTGATACAAAAATAGAAGATAGACAAACTAATTTAGATGAAACATTAAAGGAGTTCCCTTATATTAATGGTTCTTTATTTGAAAATACTGTAAGGATACCTTCATTTGATAAAGAGATGAGAGATGCTTTGATTGAATGCTGTTATTTTGATTGGAGCAATATATCTCCTGCAATATTCGGATCGCTTTTTCAATGCGTTGCTGATAAAGAAAAAAGGAGAAGTTTCGGAGAGCATTATACAAGCGAAAAAAATATAATGAAAACTATAAGTGCATTATTTTTAGATGAATTAAGAGAAGAGTTTGAGAAAGTAAAGACAAATAAAAATAAATTAAAAGAGTTTCATCAGAAGATATCAAAATTGAAATTTTTAGACCCTGCATGCGGCTGCGGAAACTTCTTAATTATAGCATACCGAGAAATAAGAGAATTAGAAATAGATATATTAACAGAGCTTTATAAAGAAGATTTAAAAGACGGAGTATTATCTATAGACATTTCAAATTTATCTTTGATAGATGTTGATAATTTTTACGGCATAGAGATAAATGAATTTCCTGCTAAAATAGCGGAAGTGGCTTTATGGCTTATGGATCATTTGATGAATTTAAAACTTTCTATTAAATTCGGCAGAGCATTTGAAAGAATACCATTAAAAAAATCGGCAGTTATAAAAAATGAAAATGCTTTGATTATAGATTGGAAAAATATAATAGATGTAAAAGAACTTTCGTATATACTTGGAAATCCTCCTTTTGTTGGAGCTAGAATGAAGAGCAAAGAACAAAGCGAGGAGATGAAAAAAGTATTTAATAATATGAAAGGATACGGCGATTTAGACTATGTAAGTGCTTGGTATAAAAAGTCAGCTGAACTTATAAAGGGTACAAAAATAAAAGCTGCATTTGTTTCAACTAACTCTATAACGCAGGGTACACAGGTGAGCATATTATGGGAAAATCTTATAAAAGAATGCGGAGTTTATATACATTTTGCCCATAGAACTTTTGAATGGAATAATGAAGCTAAGGGCAAGGCACATGTTTACTGCGTAATAATAGGTTTTGCTAACTTTAATATTGATAAGAAAAGACTTTTTGACTATGAGGATATAAAGGGCGAGCCTCATGAAATAATATCTGAAAATATTAATCCTTATTTAATAGATTTTGAAAATATTTTTATAGGGAGCAGAAAAGAATCAATATGTGAAATACCAAAGATGGTATTTGGAAGTATGCCTAATGATGGCGGATATTTATTATTTGAAACAGAAGAAGAAAAAGAAGAATTTATAGAAAAAGAACCGAATTCAGAAAAATATATAAAAAGATTTATAGGAAGTGATGAATATATAAATAATATAAAAAGATATTGTTTATGGCTTGAAAATATTTCACCTTCCGAATTAAAAAAAATGCCTTTAGTTATGGAAAGAATAGAAAAAGTAAAAAAACATAGATTAAATTCTAAAAGAGATGCAACTGTTAAACTTGCAAACACTCCGTATTTATTTGGAGAAATAAGACAGCCAAAAAATAATTATATAGTAGTTCCTTTAAATACTTCATCAAGAAGAACTTACATACCTGTAGGCTTTATTGATAAAAATATAATAGCTAGTAATGCCTGTTCTATGATAAATACTTCTGAGTTATATTATTTTGGGGTAATTACTTCAATCATGCATATGGTTTGGACAAAATATGTATGCGGCAGGCTTAAGAGTGATTATAGATATTCCAAAGATATAGTATACAATAATTTTCCTTGGCCGCTATCCATATCTGAAGAGCTTAAAACCAGCATAGAGATTAGGGCTAAAGGGGTGCTTAGTGCTAGGGCTATGTTTCCAGACTCCTCACTTGCTGATCTTTATGACCCTTTGACTATGCCTAAAGTGTTGATTGATGCTCACAGCAAATTAGATTTAGAAGTTGATAAGGCGTACGGCGTCAAAAAAAATGAACTCAAAAACGAAAGTGAGAGGATTAAATTCCTATTCAAAATGTATGAAAAGTATATTGATAATTTATGATTTTTTTATTGTTTATTTGCGTGGCTTTGCCCCACACCCCAGTTCTTTTGTTGGCACAAAGAACCAAAAAGACTGCAATTTTTTATATATAATATACCAGCTATAAAAGATTTAATTTATAGCTAATATATTGTAAAATGTATTTATTAGTGTTTAGGATTTAATTATGAATGATAAAGAAAAACGATTAAAAAAAATTTTTAAGCAAATAGAAAAATATAATGATGGAAAACATGATAATAAAATAATAGAGTTATGTGATGAAGGCTTAAATACTGATAATAAAAATATTCAATTATATTTATTTAAGTGTAATTCTTTAAAAAGATTAGAAAAGTACCATAATAATAAAAATTATTGTTTTCAAATTATAGAGAATTATACAAAAGTTATAGAATTAAGTAATAATAATTATACTTTGTTTGAGGCATATTTTAATAGAGGAGCAAATTATAACTTTATAGAAAAATACAATAAAGCTATAGAAGATTTTAATAAAGCTATAGAAATAAATCCTAATTATTGTGTAACATATTATAATAGAGGAATATCTTATTTTAAATTAGGATATTATGAAAAATCAGTAGAAGATTTTAGTAAAACTATAAAAATATTTTCTGATTATTACATAGCATATTATAATAGGGGAATATCTTATTTTTATTTAGAAGATTATAACAAATCTATTGAGGATTTAAATGAATTTTTTACTGCTAAAAATAACTTTGATAAAATAAAAAATAATAAAAATATTCCATATATAGAAAATAATATTAGAGATTATCATGTATATGAGTCTTTAGGTATTTCTCATTCTTATTTAAAATATTATGATAAAGCTATAGAGTATTTTAATAAAGCTATAGAAATAAATCCTAATTATCATAGAGCATATTATAATATGGCTGTTACTTATTTACAGTATAAAAATGAAAATTTAGATTTAGCAAATTATTATTTAGATAAAGTTATAGAAATAAATTCTGATGATTATATGTCATATAATGGTAAAGGATTTATTTATAACTATAAGGGAGAAGATGAAAATGCTATAAATAATTTTCAAAAATCAATAGAATTAAATGATAAATATGAATCTCCATATTATGGTATATTAACTCCATATTTAAAAAAAGAACAATATGATAGATGTATAGATGTAATAAAAAATATATTATCAGTATTTGAGTATCCAAAAACTTATAGATTAATTAGAGCATTTTTAGAAATAAAAGATAAAAATATAAAAAATAATAATATAGAACTTTTTAATAATATTGTAAAAAAAATAAATATTGAATTTCAATTATTTAATAGAAAAATTGAAAAAATGAGTTTATTTAATTATATAAAAATTAATAAAAATACAATAGATGTTATTTATAATAATAAAATATGGATTGGACATTCAAAATATTTTAATGACCCAATTGATCCTTATATAAAAACAGATATATCTTACAAGGAAATACTTGATAAAATAAAAGTATCTTGTTTAACAACACATAATGATAATACTTTAATGTGGAGCCATTATGCTGATAAACATCAAGGTATATGTATTGAATATGATATTACTTCAATACATAATAGAGAAAATTTAATTTTAAAAAAAGTTAATTATGAAGCAAGTTTAACAACTAATAATATAAATTATTACACAGATACAATGGGAAAATTATTTAATAATGTCAAAACATCAGATAATAGAAATATAGATTATATAATAGATACTTTTACAGTTAAATCAAAAGAATGGGAATATGAAGACGAGTACCGTATACTTTTTTATGATGAAGAAAATAAAAATCCTAATGGTAGAAGTATTGATTTACAAATAAAAAGTATTTGTTTTGGAGTGCAGACATCAAAAGAAGATAAAGAACTTGTATACAATATAGTGAACTCAATAAATGAAAAAAGACTTGATTATAATAATGACATAATTAAATTATATCAGGCTGAACTTGATGATAATGAGCTTTTTAAGATTAATATCAAGCCTTATAAACATGGAAATGACGGTTCATAAAATTTATATTTATTAAATATTTTTATCTATATATTTGTTGTCTATCTCATTTATCATCTTGTTAAATTTTTCTTTAAGCAAAGCAGTTCTTTTCTTCTGCCACATAGTGTATATCGCTATAATGTAGCATATTAAAGATACGCCCATCATAAATAAAAACCCAACGAAATATGAGAAATTAGAAGCTAAATATCCCATTACAAAAGGTATAAGCAAAGCAGCAACACCTGTTAAAGCCTCATTAACAGCAACATTTCTAGGAGCATTGTCATGATCTGCCAAAGCATAATAAAGCCCAAAGAAATATCCAAAACCGCTTACAAAACCCAAAAACATAAACGCTATCAAAAATAACCAGAAATTCCTAGTGAATGTTATTAAAAGCAAAGCCGCAGGAGTAAGAAGACCTACTATAGTAAATACTCTCTTTTTCTCTAAAAATCTCAAACAAAAAGCAGATGATAAAGAACCTAAAGCCATAAAAGCTGATAAACTTCCTACCAATAAGGAGGAATCGGCTTCAGAAAAACCAATTACATTTATTCCATAATCAAGAAACATAAACCTCAAAGTATGTAAAACCATAGCACCTACAAATATAACAAGCCAGCCTATATGCACTTTATATCTAGGAGCACGCGTAAAAGGTATATTCCAATTTCTTTTTTTGTTGTTAGCCTTAAATCTCAAATGCCTTGAAAGATAAAATAGTATAAACATTATTACGCTTACTGCTATAACAAAATAAAAACCCAATTTATAATCAAACTTATATATAAAACCAGTAATAGTAGGACCTACAGCAAAACCTAAAGACCAAGAAAATATAAATAATGCCCCGCTTAATGTAACAGGCAAATCCTTTGATACTACATCTAATGAGGATTGAAAGCATACAAAAAATATAGTAGCACAGCATCCGTATAAAAATGAATAAAATAAAGACATCTCAGGCGGAAGAAATATCAAACATGCTGCTGCAATAATAAGCTGAAGTAACGCTTCAACATATATTAAATTTGTATAATATTTCTTTTGTATTTTGATGCGGGAGAAAGTACCAGCAGTGAGCATCATACCCATACCATAAGAAACCCCAAGCAATGATACAAAAAAAGGGCTGGCTCCTGATATAGAAGCATTTATAACTAAAACCGTACTGAATATGCTTGAACATAAGTAAAGCAGAAACGGCATAGAATATACCAATATAGTCATTATTATTCATTCCTAACAATTATTATTTTAATGATGAGATATTATATATATTATTTATAAAAAATGTATAATATTTTGTAATTTTTTTATAATTTTGTAGTATATAAAAATATTTTTTTTCATTATATATTCTGCTATTTGTATCGTAATGAATAATGCGGATTTTACACTATAAATATGTTTCAAAGTTAGTAAAATCCAATAACAAAATTATAACTATATATAATTAAAACAAGTATAATATTTTTTAATGAATTATGGTATACACAATATTAATATCTTCATAATTGATATTATTTGGATCTGGAGCATAATAATACTTGCCGTCTTTATTTTGAAAATTTAAATATGAAGGATTCAGCATGATACATATTTTTCCAGAAGTTGAATGAGATTCAATCACCTCAAAAGTTTTCTCTCCTGAAAATGTACTATTTATAGTATTTACATACTGTCCTTGAGAATCATAAACATTTCTAGTTACTTTTATTTCTTTTACAATAACTATTTCATCAAGTTTCATATTTTCATTATCAATTTCAAATCAGGTATTAATATAGGTTGTTCCGTTATAGCTATATGAATACTCTCTTAAATTTATTATAGTATATAATTAATAATATTACAATATTTAATACTTTTTTAATTAAGAAATATGCAATTTTATTATTTTAATGAAAATATATACACATATATTAATATACTCTTTACAAAATAATCAATAATTTTACAATATATAAATAAAATTACATAATGTATTGATTTATATTGATTAATTTTATAAAATAAGTTCTATTATTTTATTGTTAAAACTTGATAATTCAATAAATAAAATAATTTGACCGATAATAAATTAAATTAATTGTTAGGCTTTTAATTATGTATAAAATTTACTCTGCATCTATAATAATAATCTTATTTATTATATCTTGTAATGATAAAAAATTAGAAAGTAAACAATACAGACTCAATATTGCCGAAACAAATGAAGTAATAGACATTAAAAGCAGAAGTTTTGACGGAATAAGCCTAATAAAAAACAGCTCATTTACAGCATATCCTAATATCACAATCAATGAACTTATATCCCCTTTTAGTTCTGTAGAATGGCAGGATTTCATATCAGAAGATGATTATAATCGCTATATAGATATAGTAGCAAGATATGATACTAATGAATATATAATACAGTTTCAGATAACAGATCAATACAGATGGGAATTGTATGCATTTGAAATAAATAAAACTCCATACACTATAGATATAGCAGCAAGTGAATTATATAAATTGTATACAAATAAATAATAGAAGATAATTTCATAAAAAGCTGATTATAAAAATCAGCCTTTTTCAGTACTCCATAGATTCAAATATCAATTAAACGCTAAAGATATACTTCCTCTTTTTATATCTATAGGACCTGCTATATTTCTTGATAATTTTATTTGAATAGACAAACTTCTGTCTATATCATTACCTGTAGTCCAATCATTTTTCTGAGGCTCGAATATTCCTACAATAGTTCCTGTTCCTGTTCTTTTACCCAAGAATACTTTTACATCATAATATGTAACAACTATGCCTCTTGTACCATTAATTGTTTCTTCGGTAACTTTTAAAGGTGCTACTAAAGATGATTTTTTTATTTCCGCTTCTGTCATATTCTGAACATCTTTTCCGCCTATTACATAATAAACTTTTTCATTTATTTCTACAGCTTGAATTTCCTTATCTGCTCCGTAAACTCTAACTTTCATTTTTGGAGTATCTTCTCTAGTTATAGTTTCCTCTTTTTTATCTTCATTAGTTGTATCATCCTTTGTAATAGTATTATTATTTTTAGGCTGCATAGTTACACATCCAGTAAGTATAGTTACCAATCCCGCAACAATAAAAAGTTTTTTTAACATGATGCCTCCAAAAGTACTTTATTTAAAATAGACACTGTTAAAACTATCGGAAACTATTTTCGTAATATTGAATATTTTTTACATTTTATACTTGAATTATATAATAATAAAATCTATAATTAATGAATATACAATTATTTTTCATAAAAGGACTATAAAAATGCAAATTTCTGAAAATAGATATGATAATATTATATATAATAGATGCGGTAAAAGCGGATTAAAACTTCCTATAGTTTCTTTAGGTCTTTGGCATAATTTCGGTGAAAACTGCGATTATAATAATATGAAGGATATGATAAAAACAGCTTTTGATAATGGAATAACACATTTTGATTTAGCTAATAATTACGGTCCGCCTTATGGTTCTGCTGAAATCAGTATGGGCAAAATATTAAATGACGGATTAAATAAATACAGAGATGAACTTATAATAAGCACTAAAGCCGGTTATGATATGTGGAAAGGTCCTTATGGAGATTGGGGCAGTAAGAAGTATTTAATAGCAAGCATCAATCAAAGTTTGAAAAGATTAGGACTTGAATATGTTGATATATTTTACCATCATAGAATGGATCCTGAAACTCCTTTAGAAGAAACTATTGAGGCATTAACTAGAATAGTAAAGAGCGGAAAAGCTTTATATGCAGGGCTTTCAAATTATGATGGTCCTACAATGGAAAAAGCTTCTAAATTACTTTATATGGCAAATGTACCATTCATCATAAATCAAAATAGGTATTCTATATTTGACAGAACTATAGAAAACAACGGATTAAAATTAAAAGCTAAAAAGTTAGGAAAAGGTATAATAGCATATAGCCCATTAGCTCAGGGATTATTAACAGATAAATATTTAAATGGTATTCCTAAAGACAGCAGAATAGCCGCTGACGGCAGATATTTAAAACAAGATTCTATAACTAGAAAAAGATTAGAGCAAATTAAAAACCTTAATGATTTAGCAAAGGAAAGAGGTGAAAGTTTAGCACAAATGGCTTTAAGATGGGTATTAAAAGATGATGAGGTTACAAGCGTTTTAATAGGGGCTTCAAAGCCTAGTCAAATAATAGAAAACCTAAAAATCATAAATAAAATGCCTATCACCGATGATGAATTAAGAAAGATTGACGATTTTAGCTTATAATATCAATTATCTATATTAATTTCTTTAACGCACGGTAAACTAATTTATCTATATAATGAAATAAATTTTTATTATATGCCTCTATGCTAAAAATTCATTCACCGTGCGGTATATAATTTACAATTTTAAAAAAATCTTGGGTGGGCATGCTTTTATAATTTAAATTATGAAGAATTATTTAATAAGACATTTTTAATTAAAGCAGCAAATATAAAGGGCGGGTTTTCAAAATAATTTAAAAAATAAAAAAATTGACAAAATTATATTGTTTATATAATATTACTTATAAATCATACAAAATATATAAGGAAATATTTATGTCAGATGAATTGAAAATTAAAGCATTGGAATATCATTCCAAAGGAAAAGCTGGAAAGATAGAAGTTATAGCCACAAAGCCATGTAAAACGGCTGATGATTTATCTTTAGCATATACTCCGGGAGTAGCTAAACCTGTACTTGAAATAGCTGAAAATCCCAATGAAGCATACAAATACACTTCAAAGGGAAATTTAGTAGCAGTTATTTCAAACGGAACTGCAATACTTGGTTTAGGAGACAGAGGGGCTTTAGCCTCAAAACCTGTTATGGAAGGAAAGGGAATATTATTCAAACGCTTTGCTGATATTGATGTATTTGATATAGAGATAAATGAAAAAGACCCAGATAAAATTATAGATATAGTAAAAGCAATAGAGCCTACTTTCGGAGGAGTTAATCTTGAAGATATAAAAGCTCCTGAATGCTTTAAAATAGAAAAAACTTTAATAGAAAAATGCTGTATTCCTGTTTTTCATGATGATCAGCATGGTACTGCTATAATATGCTCTGCTGCTTTGATTAATGCTTTGGAAATTGCTAATATAGATAGGAAAAATGCTAAGATAGTATTTAATGGTGCCGGTTCTGCTGGTATTTCATGTGCTAAAATGTTTGTAGCATTGGGTGTACCTAGAGAGAATATCATTATGTGCGATAGTAAAGGTGTAATTACTAAAGATAGAATAGAATCAGTTACTGAAGAGAAAAGAGAATTTGCAACTGATTTAAAAGTTAAGAACTTAGAAGAAGCCATGAAGGGAGCCAATGTTTTTGCCGGACTTTCTGTTGCTGACTGCGTTACTGAAGATATGGTGAAATCTATGGCTAAAAATCCAATAATATTTGCTATGGCTAATCCCAACCCTGAAATACAATACGAAAAGGCTATAGCTATAAGAGACGATTTGATTATGGCTACAGGAAGAAGCGATTATCCTAATCAGATTAATAATGTATTAGGATTTCCTTTCATATTCAGAGGGGCTTTGGATGTAAAATCAAAAGCTATATCAGAAAAAATGAAAATGGCTGCTTCATTGGCTCTAGCTGCACTTGCTAAAGAAAAAGTTCCTGAAGAAGTTTTCAAGGCTTATGATAATAAAACTTTTGAATATGGTAAAAATTATATAGTACCTAAACCTTTTGATCCTAGGGTTATTGAATGGGTATCGCCTGCTGTTGCTAAGGCTGCTTGTGATGAAGGGCTTGCTAGAGAGCCTATTGATGATTTTGAAAAATATAGGGCTTCTCTAAAAGAGAGAATGAAAAAGTATTGGGAATAATTTTTAAAATTTACATTTACTTATAGTAATTCAAATTGAAAAACTTATACTTTAATTTGAATTACTATAAAATTTATACTATAATTGTTAATTATACTATTAAGGATTTATTATGGATAATAATACTATCAAAGATTTACAATTATGTACATCTGAGGATATGGTTAAAGAATTCTTCATAAAAAATGGGATAGAAGAAAATGATTATCAACAAAAAATACAATTATTAACTGAAGCTTGTTGTTCTGATAATATAAAATTTTTTAATAAAGATATATCAGATGAAAAAAAATATAGGTCTATATTGAAAATGTTTCTAAATAAAGAATTTAGATTTTACAGAGGAATATAATTAAAAGATGTATGATATCAATTTATATGATATATTAAAAAATTGTGTAGGTAGTATTTTTTATAATAATGAACCAAATGAAAAAATATTAATAGATTTAATAGATGATAACTTATTTAAGTCAATTTTTCATAAATATATTAAAGCTTCTTATTTATCACATTGGAAGAGTACCATAGAAAATTTAGTACTCCAAAATAGACAAAGACAGATTAAAAATAATTTATTTGATAATACAGATTTCAATAACTTATTTAAAGTAATTTTAGACGAAAATAATATCGGTAATCTATTAAATAATATTTCAAGTTTAGATAATAATTTAAAAGAATCATTTAAAAATATATTTTGTAGAGATTTCAATAAAACATCTTCATATATTAAAAGAATAATATTAAATTCTCTTTATAAAATAATTATAATACAAGATGATATAGATATACCTGCTATGTATTCACCTGATAGTAATTTCTTTACTGACATTATTTTTATAAAAAAAGATATGGAGGTAGAAGAAAAAAGAATAATAATATCACATGAACTTGGACATATAATAATAAATAGAATATTAAAGGAGAACAATTCATTTACTATAGATTGGAATTTTGTTAATGAAGAAAATTTATCTAACTTGTTTATGTATTATATTTTATATGATAAAAGCTGCTTCTATAGTAATAAAGATTATTTGAATAATTTCATCAAAGATTCAGCATTAGATTTTAAATTATCATATAAAAATATATTAAATAAATATTCATAAATAATTAATTTATATTAATAATTATTGTTAATCAATATTTAAGTAATGAATGGTAGGGTATGTAATTTAAGTTTAAAAAATTTAATTACATTTGCCCACCCTTTATATTTTTTATTTAATTTGTAATTTTTGTACTATATTTCTTTTTGACTTTAAACTGTTATTATAACACCCGCCCAAGATGTATGAAAATTCTTTACTTTACTCAACGCACGAATAGAAAAATTAAAAATATAGATTTAGTTAAAATTCAAATTTTATTATATTAGTAAATTTCATTTACCGTGCGTTAAATAAATTCAAAACTTAATTCCAGCATTTATGCAATAAAAAAGTGCAAACCCTAATTTTGATTTGCACTTTTTAATTTTTTTACTAAAGAATTAATTAGGCTTTTCTATCTTATCAAATCCTGTAAACGGTCTTAAAGCCTCCGGTATAATCACACTTCCGTCTGCCTGCTGATAATTTTCAAGTATGGCAATCCAAGTTCTTCCTACAGCAATACCGGAACCATTTAAAGTATGTACTAATTCTGTTTTTCCATTTCTTCTAGTTCTCATCTGCATTCTTCTTGCCTGATAATCCCAACAGTTACTAACGCTTGAAATTTCTCTGTAAGTGTTCTGTGAAGGAAGCCAAACTTCTATATCAAAAGTTTTATAAGCTGCATTTCCTATATCTCCTGAAGAAAGAACTACTACTCTGTATGGAAGTTCTAATGCCTGTAAAATACTTTCTGCATCTTTAAGCATCTTTTCATGCTCTTCTTTAGATTTGTCAGCAGCACATACTTTCACAAGCTCAACTTTATCGAATTGATGCTGTCTTATTAAACCTCTCATATCCTTACCATAAGAACCAGCTTCAGAACGAAAACATGGTGTATAAGCAGTACAATATAGAGGAAGCATGCTTTCAGGTATGATTTCTTCTCTGTATATATTTGTAAGAGGAACTTCTGCAGTAGGTATAAGGTATAAAGCAGGATCATCTGTAGTTTTAAATAGATCCTCTTCAAATTTTGGAAGCTGACCTGTACCTGTCATAGTTCTTGAATTAACAAGCATAGGAGGTACATATTCTGTATAGCCATTTTCAGAAGTGTGTTTTTTTAACATAAAGTTAATTAATGCTCTTTCTAATGCTGCACCTTTGCCTTTCATAAGCGAAAAACGAGTTCTAGCCATTCTCACAGCTCTTTCTATATCAAGAATATCAAGACCCACAGCTATATCCACATGGTCTTTCACTTCAAAATCAAATTTACGAGGCTCTCCCCATCTGATTATTTCTTTATTTGCTTTCTCATCATCTCCATCCGGAACATCTTCAGAAAGCATATTAGGCAAATAAAGTATTTCATTATTAACCGATTCTTCTAATTCTGTTAATTTCTCTTCTTTTTTATTTAAGGATTCTGTGAAATTTTTCATCTCTTCTTTTATTTTTTCTGCTTCATCTTTATTTCCAGCTTTCATACATTCGCCGATTTTTTTTGAAGCTTCATTTTTTTTCGCCCTGTCCTGTTCAACTTCTTTTAATAAATTAAGTCTTTCATGTTCTAATTCTTTTAACTTGTCTAAAGATACTTTACTTCTTCTCTTTCTCAAGTTTTCTTCTACCAATTCAATATTTTCTCTTATTAATTTTACATCTATCATAATAAAATCCTTAAATAAAATTTGTATAAATTATACAGCTTTTTTAAAAATAGTAAATTGTATTTTATTAAATTTTATTCTAAATCCCCACCCTCTAGGCTTGATAACTCGTATTAGTATATTTTATTTTTACTATATAATTAACATCATAAGAAATTTCAGCACCCACCCAAGTTGATTCTAAATTTGCAGCTATATACCCGCACGCAGAATAAAATCATGAATATAAATTAAATTATCAATCGAAATTAAATTATATATAAAATTCCGCTCACCGTGCGATTAATAGACTTTAAATATAGAATAAAGTTGGGCGGGCATGCTTTTTCTAAATTAGCTTTAAATATAATAAAGCTTTTAATTGTAAATAAAGTTAACAAAAATAAAGGGCGGGGTATGTAATAAAAATTCAAAAATATGTATATTGCCTATTGACATTGGAGTGTACTTCAATGTTATAATAATGATATATTATAAAAAGGAGTTATTTATGCTGCTTGATAAAAATTTGGAAGAAGCTAATTCAGGTAAAAGAATAAATGCTAAGGGCTATGCCGTTCATAGCAAAACAGATACTTTTAAACCATTTGAATTTTCAAGACATTCAATGGGAGATAATGATATATTAATAGAAATAATGTATGCCGGAATATGCCATAGCGATATACACTCAGCAAGAAGCGAATGGCATGAAGGAATATACCCTATGGTTCCGGGACATGAAATTGCTGGTAAGGTTGTAGCTGTAGGTAAAAATGTTACTAAGTTTAAAATAGGAGATTATGCAGGCGTTGGCTGTATGGTAAACTCATGCGGAGAATGTGAAGCCTGTAAAAGAAGCCATGAGCAATTCTGTGAAAGAGGTCAGACAGTGCTTACTTATGACTGTAAAGATCATTTTCATAATGATGAGCCTACTTACGGAGGATATTCTAATAATATAGTAGTAAGTGAAAAATTTGCTATTACTGTACCAAAAGATGCCCCAATGGAAAAAGTAGCTCCATTACTATGTGCAGGAATAACAACTTATTCTCCTTTGAAATTCTCAGGAGTAAAGGAAGGCGATATAGTTGGTGTTGCTGGTTTCGGAGGACTTGGCTCTATGGCTGTAAAATACGCCGTTAATATGGGTGCTCAAGTTTATGTATTTGCCCGTAATGACAAAAAGAAAAAAGAAGCATTAGAAATGGGGGCAAAAGATTTATTTACTTCTACAAAAGATGTGCCTATTCGTTTTGATTTAATTATATCAACTATACCTACAGGATATAATGTTAATGATTATGTTGATTTACTTAAATACGGCGGAGAAATGGCTATTGTAGGACTTCCTCCTGCTGAATTAAAACAAAGTATAGATTTAGCAAGATTAATATTTTCAGGAGGTAAAAAAGTTTACGGCTCTATGATAGGAGGTATTAAAGAAACTCAGGAGATGCTTGATTTCTCTTTAAAACATAAAATATATCCTGAAACAGAAATTATAGCTGCAAATCAAATTGATGAAGCATACAATAAACTTACTACAGGTCAGGCAAAATTCAGATATGTTATTGATATGAAAACTCTTTAATAAATAATAAAAAGATTTTGTTTATCATTTACCTTTATAAATTTGAGGCAGCATTAAAAAATATGCTGTCTCTTTTTATTATAAATGATATAATAAAAGAAATTATTAAAAAGGATTATTATATGACTGCAGATTATCATGTACATACAGAGTTTAGTGATGATTCTAATTATCCATTAGAAGAAGTTATAAAAGATGCTGTAAAACTCAATATAGATGATATTTGTATTACGGATCATGTAGATTACGGTATAAAAAGAGATTGGGATGAAATTGAAATAAAAGACGGGAAAACTATTACAAATGTCAATTATCCAAAGTACATAGAAGATATAAAAAGAATGAAAGAAATATATGGAAAACAAATTAATATAAAAACAGGATTAGAATGCGGTATACAAACTCATACTATCAATAAATATGAAGCTCTTTTAAAAAAATACGATTTCGATTTTATTATATTCTCAATTCATCAGGTAAATGATAAAGAATTCTGGACTCAGGATTTTCAAAAAAACAAAACCCAAAAAGAATATAATGAAGCTTATTATGAAGAAATGCTCAATGTTGTAAAAATGTTTAAAAATTATTCAGTGCTTGGGCATTTGGATTTGATTATACGATACGATAAAAAAGGTATTTACCCATTTGAAAAAGTAAAACCTATCATAGAAGATATATTAAAAATAGTTATAGAAGACGGTAAAGGAATAGAATTTAATACTTCATATCATAGATACGGTTTGAAAGATACTACACCTTCAATAGATATATTGAATCTATATCATAAATTAGGCGGCAATATTATAACTATAGGAAGCGACAGTCATCAGCCTAGTCATTTGGGATTTCATATAAATGAAGCAAAAGAAATTTTAAAGGATATAGGATTTAAACAATTCTGTACATATAATAAAATGATTCCTTCTTTTCATAATTTGTAGAATATGTAAATATTGACAGACAAAAAATATAAGTTATAATGTCCAAATCTATGGAGGTTGTATGATATTAGACGAAGTAAAAAAATACTTTGATAGGGTGGAGTATTCTGAATTAAAAGCTCTTTATGAAGATGATTTTCAATTTGAAGTTTTAAAAAATAGAGAAGAATTGGAAAATCATATATATGATTTAGATAATTATGAAAAAGATAGAATCAGAAATGCCGTATCAAATGAATTAAAAAATAATAATGAAATAGTTTTTTATACTTCGGAAAGTGCTGGAGAAGTATATTCAAGTGTTGAAGATTTTTTGGTTTATCTTCTTAATGAAATCTTATATCAAAAATTATTAGTAAAAAGCGAAAGAAAAACATTATCCAATAATTTTATGGAATTGGAAATCAGCATAAAAAAACTGCTTATATTAATTTGGACTAGATAAAAATAAAGAGGTTTATGATTATGAAAAAAGTTTATATTTTATTATTTTTAAGTTTTATATTTATTTCATGCTATTCACCTGCAAAATCATATTTTAATATATTATCAGCAAATAAAGAAAATGATAGTATAAAAGTAATAGTAGAAGCTAAGAAATCAGTCAGACAATCAGAAAATATATTTTTAGTTTCTCAATTTTTAAATGATGATGATGTTATAGTTAATACTTCTATGTCTCAAATAGGTCCTATGATGTTTGATGCCGGAAAATATGAGTTTAATGTAGCTTTTCCTACAAATAGTTTTACCAAATATACAAACTTTATTGAAGAAATTCAGCCTGAAAAAGCTCAAAGAATTGCAAACAGCGGCGGATTTGGAAGCAGTTTCTTTACATATATGATGCTTATGAATATGATGGATAATAGAAGACCTGCATATTATGATGATTATGGTCAAAGAAGAACTATTAATAGAGATTACTATGATGACAGATATACTAGAACTTCAACAAGAAGAAGCATATTCAATAATTCAACAACTAAAAAAACAACTGTAGATAATAATAATTCTACTACCAAAAGAAGAACATTATTTAAACCTAGTTCAGGAAGCTCTACAAGAAAGCAATCTACTTTCAGAAGATCTTCCACTAGAAGAAGATAATGAAATTTCATAGTATAAAAGATTAAAATTTTACTAATAATACATTTTTTATATTGACTTTATTTTTTAAGAATATAATATTACTACTTACTTATAATCATATAGAAATTTATATAAATTACTGCTGTTTTATTTATAATTGATAGTATTGCTGTAATATATAATTTTTTCTATCTCTTTATAATGAGAATATGATTAAATCTATTTTGATTTATAAAAAATATAATCTTATGCATTATATTTTTTAATGCTTTTATACTTTTTAAACTTTTTTCTATAAAAAATAAAATAATAAAAAAGTTATATATTTTTTTAAGAATAATATATTTCAATACAAATTTTTTATGATAAATAAAACAATATAAAAATATACTAGAGGACAATTATGCAAAAAAACAAGATGTTGGAGCTTACTGAAGGTAATGTAAGTAAAGGACTTATAAAGTTAGTTATACCTATGATATTAGGAAACCTATTAAATATTGCATATAATATAGTTGATACTATATGGATAGGTCAGATGATAGGTCCTAAAGGGCTTGGTGCTATTGCGGTAAGTTTCCCAATTATATTAATACTTATGGCTATAGCTTCAGGCGTTACAGTAGCTTCTAATGTTTTAATAGGACAGTATTTCGGGGCAAATGATCATAATTCTGTAATATATGTTTCCAGAGTTTCAACTACTATAAGTTTAATTACTTCTTTGGCATTGGCAATTATAGGATATATATTTGCTCCTTATATGATGCGTTTTTTAAATGCTGCAGATAGTATAATGGAATATTCTGTAAGTTATTTCAGAATAAGCATGATAGGTTTTCCGTTTATGTTTTATTATTTTTTAGTCTCTGCTTTGCTTAGAGGAATAGGAGATACTGTAAGACCTTTAATATTCTTAGCTATTGCTTCCATTTTAAACTTGATATTAGATCCGCTTATGATAAAGGGAATAGGACCTTTTCCTGCTATGGGACTTGACGGAGCTGCTTATGCTACAGCTTTCTCTCAATTTGTTTCCGTTGCTGTAAGTATGATATATTTAAAAATGAAAAACAGTATTGTTAAAGCTAATCCTTTTGATTTGGCATTTGATTTCAGCATAACTAAATTAATGTTTAAAATAGGACTTCCTTTTGCTGCTATGCAATTAATTGTATCTGTAAGCTGGTTATTTTTAAACAGACTAATAAATACTTACGGTGAATCTGCTTCTGCTTCTGTTGCCGTATCTATGAGAGTGGATTCTTTATCTTTTCTTCCGCTTTTAGCATTATCTGCAGGTATTGCCACTATGACAGCACAAAATATTGGGGCTGGTAAAATGGAAAGGGTAAAGGAAATATTCAAAGCCGGGATAAAATTATCAGTAGGAATATCTGTATTTATGGCTCTTTTTTCTATATTATTTCCTGAACTTATTGTAAGAATGTTTACTAAAGATATGAGTGTGTTAAAATATACTAAAAGCTATATTTATGTTGTTATGCCTTCTATAATAATGCTTGCTGTAATGTTTACGGCAAATGGGGTTATTAATGGGGCTGGTAAAACTTTTATGCTTATGCTCTTTGCTTTTTGTGCTCATATAATAATTAGAGTACCTCTTGCATATATAATATCTCCTCAAATGGAATTATGGGGTATATGGACTGCAATGGCTATAGGGAACTTTTTTAGTATGACTTTCAGCTTAATATATTATTTTTCAAACAAGTGGAAAAAAGATGCCAATATAGCTTCCCATTCTGCAGCTGAGCATAATATATAAATACTGATACTTATTGACTTTTATATATCTTTTGTATAAAATTGCTAAATTATTTGATATTAAAAATAATTTAGGTAAATTAATAATGAAAAAAGAAAAATATGAATTAGATTTAACAGAATGTAATGTAGCAAAAGGTCTTTTAATATTAGTTATTCCTATGGTACTTGGCAACCTATTAAATGTGGCATACTCTACAGTTGATGCTATTTGGATAGGTCAGATAGTTGGTTCTAAAGGACTTGCTGCTGTTGCGGTAAGTTTTCCTCTTACAATGGTCGTTACTGCCATAGCATCGGGAATATCAACGGCAGTAAATGTTTTAATAGGTCAGTATTTTGGGGCAAATGACAAGGAATATGTAACATATATTTCTAAAGTTTCAACTACTGTAAGTTTAATAACCTCTTTAACTTTGGCAATATTAGGATATGTATTTGCTCCTAATTTAATGGTATTTTTAAATACTTCTGAAAGTATAATGGAAGATGCTGTAAATTATTTTAGAATAAGTATGATAGGTTTTCCGTTTGTGTTTTATTACACTTTCATTTCTGCTTTGCTTAGAGGGATAGGCGATACTGTAAGACCTTTAATATTTTTGATAATATCTTCTGTGATAAATATAATTTTAGATCCTCTTATGATAAAAGGAATATACCCTTTTCCTGCTATGGGGGTCTCCGGTGCTGCTTATGCTACAGTATTTGCTCAGGCTGTATCTGTAATAGTGAGTATGATTTATTTAAAAGCGAAAAACAGTATTATAAGGGTTAATCCCATTAATTTTAAATTTGATTTGAACATAACAAAATTAATATTGAAAATAGGGCTTCCTTTTACTTTTATGCAGTTAATATCTTCTATAAGCTGGCTATTTTTAAATAAAGTTATTAACTCTTATGGGGAATTATCTTCAGCAGCTTTTGCGGTAGCCGCTAGAATAGATGCTTTATCATTCGTACCTCTTTCTGCCATTCTTTCCGGTATAGGAACTATGGCTGCTCAAAATATAGGGGCTAATAAAATGTATAGAATCAAAGAAATATTTAGTACAGGATTAAAAGTTTCTTTAACTATAGCATTAATTATGACCGCATTATGTATGCTGTTTCCTGATTTCATTATCAAAATATTTGTACAAGATGATAATATAATGCCTTATATGAAAAGTTATATATATGCCGGTGTTCCTTCCACAATATTAGTTGCCGTGATATTTTCAGCAAATGGTATTATTAATGCTTCAGGAAAAACTTTTATAATAATGATGTTTACACTATTTACACATTTCTTGATAAGAATTCCTGTTGTTTATTTATTGTCTCCAAAAATAGGTTTATGGGGCGTTTGGATTTCTATGTCTGTAAGTAATTTATTTAATATGATTTTCCATTTAGTTTATTATTATTCAAACAAATGGAAAAAGAATGCTAATATCACATTGAATTCATATTCCAAAGATGATAATGAAAATAAAATTATAAATTAAAAGAAACTTGGGCGGGTGCTTATAAATTCTAATTAAGCTGTAAAGATAATAAATGTAGAAAAGCAAAATAAAGCTATAAATTTTAAAGGGCGGGGTATGTAAATAAAGTTTTAAAATTAATTACATCTGCCCACCCTTTAGGCTTTCAATATCATTAAGTCATTTCTATATTATTTTTCTTTTTTGTTTTCAGCTGTTTTTTTTGCTTCCCACCCAGAATTTTTTTAAAGTTGTTATGCATATACCGCACGCAGAGTAAAATTTAAAATATATGCAGATTTAAAATTATAATTTAAATTATATAAAAATATTCATACACCGTGCGTTATAAATATAACTTGGGCGGGTGCTTATAAATTCTAATTAAGCTGTAAAGATAATAAATGTAAAAAATCAAAATAAAGCCTTAATTTTAAAGGGCGGGGTATGTAAATAAATTGCTTATATAATAATACCAAATCCATAATCTTTTAATATATTAATACTTTTTTCTGAACATAAGTAATCAATGAAACCTCTTGCCTCTTTCTCTTTTAAAGATTTTTTCAATACGGCAATACTATAAATTATTTCTGTATGACTTTTATTTTCAGCAGCTATTTTTAAATCATTATTACTATTGAGTATAGCTTCTGTTATATAAACTATACCGCAGTCTATTTTATCATTTTTTACTAAATCAATTACTTCTCTTGTATCTTTTCCAAATATAATTTTATCTGAAATAATATCATATATTCCTAAATTATTTAATGTTTCCTCTGTATATCGTCCTATAGGGGAAGTTATAGATTCTCCTATAGCTACCTGATTTATATAATCATTAGTTAAATCATAAAAAGAATTAATATTTATATTTGAATCTTTAGGAATAACTAAAACTATTTCATTTTTAACTATATTTGTTATGCTGTCATTATATAAAAGATCCATATCTTTTAGAATATTCATTTCATAAGGAGAAGATGAAAAATATAAATCAGCATAAGCTCCTGATTGTATTTGTTCTCTTAGCCTTCCTGATGAATCAAATGAACATCCTATTTTTTCACCTGTTTCTTTTTCATAGTTAGTACATATTTCAGTTAATGGATTCATCAAACTAGAAGAAGCAAATATAATAATATCATCTTTTTCTTCTTTGTTTTTTGAACATGAAAATAATAATATTGATATAATGAAATATAAAATAATGTTTATTTTGTTATTCATAAAAATTTTCCATTAATAATATATATTCTATATTAAATATATATAAAATATAGAATTAGTCTATATTTTTTTATTTATATTAAATGAAATATGATTTTGTATGCTTATATGAAACTTTTCAATATATCTTGACTATGGCGGAAGTTTTGGGTGATATATGTATTAGCTATTTATTACTATATATTCATACTTCTGTAGATTTACTTCCATATCCCCCATCTTCCAGAATGATATTAGTATTCATATTTACCTCCAAAAAAGATAAAGTTAACTTTACATTTAGAGGAAGCGAAGAACATAATACTGAACATATAATGATAAATGCTATAAACATCAACATCTTTTTCTATATAAAACAAATTTATTTTATTATAGTAAAATAAATCATATATGCTTTATAATCCACTCATACCTTTTTTTGAGTTCCCGCTCTTCACCTATATCTACAGGCTCATAATACTCTTTTTTTATACCATGTTCTAAATAGTCCTGCTTTACTATATGATAAGGATAATCATGAGGATATTTATATTCTTCATCGCTTTTTTTATCGAATGAGGCAGAATGATTATCTTTTAAATAGTTAGGTATAGAATATAGCTCTCCGTTTCTTATATCTCTTATAGCTTTATTAATTGCATTATAGGCCGAATTTGATTTAGGGCATAATGCTAAATAAATAGTAACCTCAGCTAATGGAATTCTTCCTTCAGGCATACCTATAAAATCAACAATGCTTACAAGAGAAGAAGCAATATTCATAGCATTAGGCTCAGCAAGTCCAATATCTTCAGAAGCTAATATACATAATCGTCTTGCTATATATCTAGGATCCTCGCCGGATTCAAGCATTCTAGCTAAATAGTAAATTGCCGCATTAGGATCGCTTCCCCTTACACTTTTTATAAATGCACTTATAGTATTGTAATGCTCATCTTCATCGAAAGTTATAGACTGCTTGCTTGTAACATCTCTAACTATTTCTTCTGTAATTGTGAGTTTTTCTTTAGTTTCATCAATTTGAGTTGCTAAATATGATGCTTCAAGATATGTAAAAGCCTTTCTCACATCGCCATGAGAATAACGGACTATTAAATTAACGGCCTCATCTTCAACATACACATCATCTTCGCCTAAACCTCTTTTATCAGTAATAGCTTTTAATACTGCTTCTCTTATATCATTATCATCAAGATTCCTAAACTCAAAAAGCATTATACGAGAAAGAAGGGCATTATTTAAATAGAAGTACGGATTTAATGTGGTGCTTCCTATAAGTATAACAGCTCCGTTTTCAACTGCCGGAAGTAAAGCATCTTGCTGGCTTTTATTGAATCTATGTATCTCATCTATAAACAGTATAGTTTTTTTTCTGTTTTCTAAATTTTTCTCTGCTTTTTTTATAGCTTCTCTTATTTCAGAAACATTTGAAAGAACGGCATTAAGTTTAATATATTCGCTTTTAGTTTTTTTTGCTATAATTGATGCTACAGTAGATTTTCCTACACCGGGAGGTCCAAAGAAAACCATAGATGTTATTTTATCATTATCTATCATTTTCCTTAAAGTTTTATTCTTATCTAGTATATGATGCTGCCCGAAAACTTCTTCTATAGTAAGAGGACGCATTCTTTCAGCCATAGGTCTGAAATTATTAATATCCTCTTCAAAATCAAACATTGAGTTTTTCAATATGTTCCTCTACAAGCGGTATATAATTCATAATATTTTCTATTCTTTCTTTGATTTCATATTCAAGCAAATCGGCTATTGATATATAATCTTCATTTGCAAAAGCATCTAAAACATTATTCATCATTTCATTAAAATCACTTATGGCATCTGTAAGAGTAACAGAATTCAAAGAAATTTGAGAATAATCTATGGAATAAATAGAAGCTACATTTGAAAGTATGCTGAATGCATAACTTACTATACGCGAAAATTTTTCTGCATATATAAAAGCCTCTTTATCATTTCCGGACTGAAGTTTATTGACAATAGAATCCAATATATCTAGTATTAGCGGTAAGAACTTAGGCAGACTTCCTACTTTGTATAGAGCATTACTGCTTGTTATATTTCCTGCAAAAAGGAATATCGTATTTATTTTAGCCTCCTCTATAACAATGTACATAGTAGGAAGCATTTTTTCACTTAAAAAAGGCTTAAACTCATTATTAAAAAATTCATTAAATTTATCTATATTATCTGAAGCATTATTAAATTTTTCCAATTTCACTTCAAGCATTTTTAATATATGAATAATTCCGTAGGACTCTAAACTCATATTAAATAGGAATATAGTTCTAGGTATGGAATCCAATACCCAATACATACCATCTTTTAAATCTTCTATATCTTTACTGCTGACTGAATCGGTATTTAATACCTTTTCTATATACTCAGCAATAGACACAATAGAATATAAAGAATATTCAGCCTGACTTAATGCCTCTACTTCTATTTTTTGTATATTTTCTATCGGTATAGTTTCATATTCTTCATCTATATACGGCTGCATTTCTTTATTATCTATAATAACTTTATTGATTAAGAAGTCATTAGAATTGCACCAACTTTCTATAGGTTTTAATATTTCATAAGCGTTAGTTTCATTCTCAAGTATTACTGATAATTCTTTGCCGTTAATAAAAATTTTCATAATTTTTGCACCATAATTTTATATTTAAAAATTCTATATTGTAAATAATATTCGGATTTTATCAGCTATTAATGATTACTTTTTAGCTGTTAATTCAATTAAAAATACCTAAATATTTTTTAGAAAAACTATAAAAATATAAAAAAATTATTGACGATATGAAAATAATTATTATATTCAAAGCGTTAATGATTTTTCATAAAATATATGGAGTATATGGATGAGTAAATTTAATAGTTTGGCGGTGAAAGTGCCTGTAATTCTTTGCATTGTTACTACAATATTGATAACAATAATGCTTATAATTTCACTTACAATAGCAGGCAACGGGATATCAAAAAGCAGATTTGAAGGTTTTGAAACAACAGTAAAGGGATATTCATCAGTATTTGATGCTTGGTTTAGAACGCAGTCATATTTACTAGAAACTTATGCTTCAGTTCCTATAGTAGGAGAATATCTTGCCTACAAAGATTATACAAGAACTGACAGATTAAATGCTACATTAAAAACATTCAGAGAAAAAAATGCCTGTTCTATTAATGTAGGAATAGTTGATAATAATGGTATTATAATAGCTGACAGTGATTATCCAAAATTGATAGGAAGTAAATTTGCAGACAGCAATATTGATATATGGAATAAATTAAGAAATAGACAATACGGATACGGCAATGTAAGCTACGGTAATGAACTTGTACCTTCAATAGTTAATGGCGAATTATCTTTTATTTTTGCTACTCCTGTAAAAAACGGAAATGAAGAGGTAGGATACTTATATACTGTTTTTAATTGGAGAGAATTTTATAAAAATTATATAGAAGGCATCAAATTGGGAGAAACAGGCGGTCTCGATGTAATAGCACCTAATCTAAAAGTATTAATGAATACGGATTATAATAAAGTTAATACAGATGCTCCTCAGGTTTATAAAAATGTATTTGACAATAATTTATCAAAAGGGGTTGTTGAATATATTGCTAATAATCATAAAACAATGGGGTCATATACTAAAATGAAATATGTGCCTTGGATAACTTCTATGACTATGACTTCAGAAGAAATATTTGCTGAAAGCAGAAAAGCTATATTAAGCGGAATCATTCTTGGAATTATCACTATAATTTCTATAGCAATATTTATTAATATATTTATACGCTCTATAACAAAACCTTTATCTTTAGTAGTGCATGAAGCTCAAAAAATAGAAAGAGGAGATTTAACAGAATTTGCAGGCAAAATAAAACCTAGAAAAGATGAAATCGGAATACTTGCAGAAAGTTTTGCTAATATGAGACATAAATTGGTTGAAACTATTAAAGAAGTTAATGATGCTTCTATATGTATAATGAATGCCTCAGAAAAGCTGGCTAAAGGAAATGTAGAATTATCAAAAAGAACTGAAGCTCAGTCAGCAAGTTTGCAGCAGACAGCAGCATCTATGGAACAAATGGCTTCTAATATAAAATCATCTACAGAATACTCTATAACAGGAAATAATATGATGATATCTTCAAAAACTTCTATAGATGAAGCAGGCGATATCATTATACAAACTACAAAAAATATAGAAGAAGTATATGAAGCTAGTACAAAGATAAGAAACATTACTAAAATAATAGAAGACATAGCATTTCAAACTAATATACTAGCATTGAATGCATCTGTAGAAGCAGCAAGAGCAGGAGATCAGGGAAAAGGTTTTGCGGTTGTAGCAAGCGAGGTTAGAAATCTTGCTCAAACTACTCAGTCATCAGTAAAAGATATTACCGATTTAGTAGATAATGCATACGATAAAATCAATAAAGCTACAGGAACAGCAAGACAATCACAGGAAATATTTAAAGATTTAAAAACTAAAATAGATGAAACAGCTAATATCATGAGAGGAATAAGTTCAGCAGCCGTAGAGCAGCAGTCAGGCGTTGAACAAGTTAATAAAGCAGTGTCTGAAATGGACGGAGCTACTCAAATGAATAATGCTCTTGTTAATGATGCTGAAAATGCTTCAAAAGATTTAGTTGTTCAGGCTAATTCATTACAGCATGCTATGAAGTTTTTCAAACTATAAATAATAAATACTTAAAAAGCACATATATCAAAAAATATATGTGTTTTTTATTTATAAATTATTTTCTATTATTCTCATTAATATTAAATAAAGCTCTATATCTTTCTTTCTATAATAATAATGCATAGTATTTAATATACATTCAGAAGTATAATTGAATAATTCTTCTATATCATCTATTACTTTTTCAGCATCTTTTATTTCCGCATCGCTTATAACATCAAAATTAGTTATAATATTTTTTACCGTTGTTATTTTTCCGGAATTATTAAAATTATCTTTTACGGCATTATTGATTATATTTCTATAGGATAAAAAATTATCTATATTAAAATCATTAAAATCTATATAAGATTTTTTTTCGGTATTAGATGAGTACAAACTATATAAATCATTCTTCTCTATATCCTGAAATAAAAGATTAATAAAATGATAAATATCTGTTTTTTTAGAATAAATTTCATCATCATTTAATGCATCTTCTATTTTGGAATAATTTTTTTCATCATCATTTAATATATCTTCTTCTTTTTTATAAATACTTTCTATTTTTTCATTATTTTCATAATCATCATATATATTGGCATTCTTAATAAGTTTTTTATATTTGCTTATATAATTATTGTATTTTTCTTTCTTTCCTGCTTTTAAATATAATTCAGATATTAATTTATAAGCATCAGCCTCATCATCTTTAATTTCTATAGATTTTTTTAAATTAAATAAAGCCTTTTTATAATTACCTAACCTAAAATAGCAGTCTCCAAGCCATAATAAAACTAAATAATTTTCCTCGCTGTCATTATTTAAATTTAAAGACTTTTCAAAATATTTTACAGCATCTTCATATTCACTGTCTATATAATTAATATACCCTATCCAATAATATGCAAGATAATTATTTTCATTATCATATTTTTCATTTACTTCTATAGATTCAAGTAAATAATGAACGGCATTTTTATAGCTTTCAAGTTTAGCATAGCAGATTCCAAGATATAAATAATTTAAATATTCATCACTTTGAGAATCTGTAAGTTTAATAAAACAGTCAAGCTCTTTATCAATATCATTATTATCCAAAGCAATATTTCTTGCCTTTTCAAAACATTCATCTGATAAAGTATTTTCATCTATTACTTTATATATCAAACCTAAAGCAAACCAATTATCAAAATTATCATCTTTTAATTTTACAGATTCGCTTAAATGCTCTAAAGCTTTGTCATATACCTGCATTATAAAATATGTGCTGCCCAAATAATATCTGCTTAAATAATCATTATCTTTTAACTTTACAGATTTATTTAAATACATAATAGCTTTATCATAATTCTTTAACTGAATATGACAATATCCAATATATCCGTATACCAAATAGTCTTCAGAACCTAAAGACATAGACAAATACATTAATGCTGTATTATAATTATTATCATTTACAGCGGTTTTGGCATAAGTTATTCCAAGCCATAAAGTATAATATTTATTGTTATTATCTAAATTATATGAAGCTTTAAAATATTCTAATGCCTCTTTATATACGCCCAAAGAAGCATAACATCTTCCTATATAGTATTTATATATAGCCTTATTAGTGCTGAATTTCTCTAATGAAGAAGCCTTTAGAAAATGCATCATAGATATATCATATTTTTTTAATCTATAACAGCAATAACCTGCTTTAAACATAGCCTCTATATTATTTGGGTTTATAGATAAAATATCATTGCATAAGGAAAATGCATCATTATAATTTTTGTTTTTTATACACTCATCTACTTCATGCAGATATTTATTAATATTTTCCATATAATCCTTTTTAATTATTAGTTGTATATTATAAATCATATTTGAGAAATTTGAAACTACTTGTAAATAATTATATATATAATATGATAAAAAATCATTTTATTACTTATAACTATAAAGATATATGATTTTAGAATTATTATCAGTTTTTTATGGTATATTAATAAATGTAAAAATAATTTAAAATTAAGGAAACATAATGGATAATATAATAAATTTTACAATCAAAGATAAAGAAAATTATTTTGAAAGTGAAACTACTGCATACATTAAACCTCCAAAAAAATTTTATTATTGCTAGCTATAAACTCGCTTAAAAATAGCTGATAACTTGGCAGTTATCAGCTGCTCGTTTATAGCCTAAGAAACGATACTTAATATATAAAAAAATAAAAATATTTTAAAAGGATAATTAAATGAATAACATAAATCTAAATATACAAAGCACAAAAGACAATTACTTTGAAAGTGAAACTACTGCATATATAAAGCCTCCAAAAAGAATACCTCTATTTTTAAGACTGCCTATGTGGATAGCAAAAAAGAAAGTAAAAAAAGACCTGCTACTTCCAAAACTTTTAGCTTGGAATCCTAAAACTGCAATAAGCTCCGGTATAATGGAGGCATTAATTACGCATGATGATAAGGAAGTGCCTAAAAGACTTTTAAAACTCATAAGAATACAAATCTCAATAGATATAGCCTGCCCATTTTGTATAGACATGAACAGCTTTGAATATGATAAAGAAAATGTAACAGAAGAAGAAATAAAGTATTTACAAAATAAAAATATAGATTCATGCCCTACTATGTCAAATAAAGAAAAGATTGCTTTAAAATATATTTCAGCCATTACAAAAACACCTGTAATAATATCCGAAGAATTAATAACAGAAATAAAAAAAGAGTATTCAGAGAGAGCAATATTAATATTAGCCTCCACTGCTGCACAGGTGAATTATTGGGCTAGGCTTATAAGGGCTTTGGGAGTGCCTACTGCAGGGTTTACAAATATATGTAAAATTAATAAATAAAAAATGAATTTTTAATTATATTTTAAAAATATAATAAATTGAAAAATACAATTATGAACATAGAAGTTAAAGTAACAGCGGGAGCTAAATCCAATAGTTTTAAATTTGAGAATGGGGCTTATTCTATTCGCATTATGGCTAAGGCTATAGACGGTAAAGCTAATAAGGCTATAATTGATTTTTTAGCCTCTGAACTCAATATCAAAAAGAGAGATATTGAAATATTAAAGGGTGAGAAAAACAGTAAAAAACTTATCTCTATAAATATAAATGATGATAATTTAAAAAAGTATTTTAATAAATAAAAAATTGCATTTTATTGTTGACATAATATACATATTCATTGTAAAATATTCACAATAATTGTATACGGGGTTTTTATGTACAATACAAGGATGGAAAATCTTTTAAATGAAGTTTCATACAGACTTAATAATGAAGATTATCATCAAACTCTTGAAATATTAGATGTCATACTTAAAAAAGTTCCTAAAAATTATAGAGCAAATCTATATAAAGGACAGGTATGTGTAGAACTTAAAGAATATGAAGATGCTGTAAGATATTTTGAAGAGGCAAAAAAAGTAGATATAAAAACTTTTAAATCTTATAACCTTCTTGGAATAAGTTATCATGCCATAAAACAGTATGACAAAGCTATAGAATGTTTTAATGAAACTTTAAAAATTACCCCTAATTCTTTTAAAGCATACAATCTTCTTGGTATAAGCTATTTTGAAAAAAAAGATTATACTAATGCTATAGAAAATTTTAATAAAGCTATAGAAATTAATCCTAAATATGATAAGGCTTTTAATAATTTGGCTCTATTCTATTATAAAAATAAAAAATATAATGAAGCTATAGAGTTTTTTGAGCATTCAAAATCTTTAGATGAAAGAGTATTTAAAGCTTATGATATGCTTGGAATGAGTTACTATAATATAAATAATTATGACAAGGCTATAGAATGCTTTTCTAAATTCCTTCAGTATAATAATAAATCATATAAAATAGCAAATACTTTAGGTGCGGTTTATTCTTTCTTAAAAGATTATGATAATGCCATAAAATATTTCAATATAGCCATAGATATTAACCCTAAATATGCAAATGCCTATAATAATTTAGCTTTAGTATATTTTAATAGAAAATTATTTGATAAGGCAGCACTTTATTTTGATAAGGCTAAAAAATTAGATATTAATGCTTTTACTGATTATAATAAACTAGGAATAAGCTACTACTCTAAAAAATATTATTATGAAGCTATAGAATGTTTTGAAAAAGTTATAGAAAAAAATAATAATGCTTATAAGGCTTATAACTTTATAGGTATATGCTACTCATCTAATGAAGAATATGATAAAGCTATAAACTATTTCAATAAATCTATAGAAATTAATGACAGATATTATAAGGCTTATAATAATTTAGCACTCGCCTATTATAATTTAAAAGATTATAATAATGCAATAGAAAATTTCAATAAAGCAATAGATATAAATAATAATAATGCAGATTCATATAACGGCATAGGTTTATCCTACTATAATTTAGGGGAAAAAGAAAAATCATTGATTTATTTAAATAGAGCGTTAGAACTTAATCCTTCATACAGTAATTCTTATCAGATATTATTTAATATATATTTTGATTTGGAAGAATATGATAATGCTTTAAGTATTGCAGACAAAATTATAGAAGTAAATCCTTATTCATTTAAGCATTATGATAAATTGATTTCAATATGCTTTAATAATAAAGATTATAATAAAGTGATAGAATATGCATCAAGAACAGATAAAAGAGATGATGATATTTATAATATGCTGGCACAGTCATACTATAGAATAAAAGATTATGATAATTCTTCTATATGCTATAATAAATTAATAGAAAATAAAAAATCAGATTTTGAACTTTATAATAATTTAGCTGTTATATATTACTTGAAAAAAGATTATGATTCACTTTTAAATACTTATTTCAGATATATAGATAATTTTGATTTAAATCATCATAATTTTGCAAGCTACAATATATTTTTACTATCATATACTTTATTGAAAGCAAATATAATAAAATACAATGACTTTCTAAACCTATTTGAAAAATCTTTAAATAAAACTATAGAGTTTCATAATATACATAAAACTAATTCTTCTTATACTCTATATAAAAATATTAACTATAATACAGATACTCTTAAATTATTATTAGATAAAAAAACAGAAACTGAAAATATATTGAATATCTTAGAAAATACAATTGATGCCGGAAAATTTGCGGCTATTAAACCTGTTATAGAAAAATTTAATGAAAAAATGAATATTAATTTATCTTCATTTAGTTCATCTATTAATAATTTAGAAAATAATATTATATGCTTAGAATATGAAACCCAAGACTCAATTATAATCAAAACAAAAAACCGTAATGAAGAAGAAAACATTTACGGAAAAACGGCTAAGTTTATTACTAAAGAAGATAATATACATTATGATACTTTACTTTCAATATTCAGCTATAATTCAGAAAATAAAAGTGATGATTACAGAGTAATTTTTAACAATATAAAAATAAAAAATATATATTTCCCTAAAAACTTTGATGATTCTAATATAGAGATTATAAGAAGAATTATAAATGATGAGAGTATTAAACTCTGCAAATTAGAGAATTAAATTATTATTCGTTAATAAAATATATATATTAAAAAATTATAATTTATATGATTATATAAAAATAGGAGTATAAAAATGAAAAAATGCTTATTACTTATAATATTTTCAGTTTTATGTTTTATTTCATGCCACAATACAAAAGATGACAATAGTACAAATAATTCAGAATATACTGTAACAGTTACAGATGCTTTAGGAAGAGAAGTAACTTTAAAAAAAGACATAAAAAAAATAATATCAATAGACAGAGGTTTCATTCCGCAGACTTTAAAAGCATTGGGAAAAGATAATTTATTAGCAGCCATAGGAGGAGTATACCCTCAGTCTGGTCCTTACAACATAGACAAATCAGATAACTTTTATATAGTAACAAATATATTATCAATTCCGAATATAGGTTGGGCAGGATACGGCAGCTATAATTTTGAAAAAATATTAGAAGTGTCTCCTGATGTCATTATAATAGTGCCTTATGGTTCTTTAGCTGAAAATAGCTATCATCAGGAATTAATTAACCGAATAGAAAATGAATTCAAAATACCTGTAATAATATTGAATGACCACACTATAGCTACAAATTTAAACTCTTACTATGATAATATAAGAATAATATCAAAAGTTGTTAATGCTGAAGATAAATCAGAAGAGCTTATAAAAAAACTGCAGGGATATGTTGATCTAGCCTCATCTTTCAAAAAAGATAATGATACAAATAAAATGCTTTTCTTGGGACTTACCGATTCAGAAACAGGAGCCGGATATGTTCATGGAAAAGATTATGGCGGAGCAGCATATACAACTTCAATATTAGGAATCAGAAATGTTTATGAAAAATCAGATATGCCTATTCTTGGTGCTGAGGAAATATTAGAGATGAATCCTGATATCATAGCAATGATAGACTCGCCTCAATATTCAAAAGCTGTAGAAACATATACAAAAAATGCAGTATTTCAAAATATTAATGCGGTAAAAAATAAAAGAGTATATAGTATGGGACAAGTTTTATGGTGGTCTGATCCTAAATTATTACTTCCTGTACAGCTTCTTTTATTCAGTTATATATATTATATGCCTGAAAATGTTAATATTAGAGAAGTATATGATAATTACATGTCAGATATATTCGGTATAAAAGAAACAGATAAACTTGTTGTGCTTCATAAATTAGAGCCGTTTTTTGAACAAATAAAGAATTAAAAATATGAAGAATAAATCATTAATAATATTATCATCTATACTTGTAATATTATTTATATTATCACTGTTTATAGGTTCATGGGATATTTCACCTATAGAAATTATTAATATATTCTTTAATAAAACAGAAGATATTAATAAAGCAATAGCAATACTGAATGTACGGCTTCCTAGAATACTTTTAGCTGTATCAAGCGGGGCAATACTTGGAGTATGCGGAGTTATATGCCAATCTTGTTTTCAAAACCCATTGGTTGACCCTTATTTTTTAGGGATATCATCAGGTTCTGCATTCGGAGCTGCCTTTGCTATAGTTTTTTCATTACCTATATTTTTAATAGCACCTTTATTTACTTTTATAGCCGTACTAATACCAATGTTTTTTTCTTTTAGAAGCTCATCGGTATTAAAACTGCTTTTTATGGGTATAGTTATTAACTCAGTATTTTCTTCAGGGCTTTCTATATTAAAAGTGGCTGCTGAAATTGGTAAACTTAGAGAAATCACTTTTTGGCTTATGGGAAGTTTGGGAAATACCAATATAAGATACACATTAATATTATTAGCTGTATTTATCATAGCATTATTTTTCTTCTTGATGCAGTCATCAAAAATAGATGCCCTCACATTAGGAGAGCTTCATGCCTATGATAAAGTAAAAGATATTAGAATTTTTAGGATTCAATTACTTATTGCAGTTTCAATATTAATGTCTATGTCTGTACTTGCTACAGGAATAATAAGCTGGGTAGGATTGGGAGTACCGCATCTTTCAAGAATAATATGGAAAACTTCAGCTTCTTCAAAATTGCTTATCAATTCTGCATTCGGCGGAGCAATACTTCTATTATTATGTGATTTGGTTATAAGATCTATAATAAAAATGCCTATATTAGGCGGAAGAATAGCAGGGGAACTTCCTATATCAGTTGCTACTTCATTATTTGGAGCAATATTTTTATTTGTATTTTTATTTAGAAAAAGTAAATATGATTAATAATTTATAAAGAGATTATTATATGATATATTGTAAAGATTTGATTTTAGAATATAAAAATAAAAAAGTTCTGCAATTAGATGAACTTAGCATAAATGAAAATGGGATATATATACTTTTAGGGGCTAACGGAAGCGGGAAAAGTACATTTATAAAATCTCTTATAATGGACAGCAGTGTAAAAAGAGGCGGTATTATAAATATTAATAATAAAGCACTTTCTAAAGAAGTAATATTTAATGACATAGCATTTATGCCTCAATTTTTAAATGTAAATTTTCCTTTTAGAGCCATTGAAGTAGTTATGATGGGACATAAAGAATACGGTATATTTTCAGATGAGAAAAAAATAAAAATTAAGGCTTTGGAAGTAATGGAGTCTTTAAATATAATTCACCTGCAAAATAGAAATGTTGAAAACTTATCAGGCGGAGAAAGGGCTTTAGTATTTTTGGCTAAAACATTATGCAAAAATACAAATATAATTCTTTTGGATGAGCCTGACAGTTCATTAGATTTTCAAAACAAAGTAAAACTTTTTCATTATTTAGAAAATAATAAAAGTAATAAAATTATTATACTATCATCACATGATATAGTATCAATTACAAAAACTGATTATATCATAAAATTTTCAAAATATTCTAATTATAAACCTATACACAAAAAAGATATAAATAAAAATGAATTAAAAGATATATTTCCAGATGTAAATTACGATGAAATATTAAAAGATATATCCTCTATAATTAATTAAAGAATAAATTTATATTCACATAAAAATATATACACAAAATTATGTCTAAACGATTGAAAAAAGTTTTTAATATGATATAATCTAAATATATTAAAAAATAAAAAGGAAGTTATTTTTTAGGGATTAAACATTATGGATGAAATGATTGAAACAAGCGGTGCTCTTTTAGAGAATGAAATTGCAGAAAATAATTCTGATAATAATGCAGAAGTTCGGGCAGCAAATACTGAAAATAAAAACACTTTAGAAATAGATGATTCTATACTTGCAAACGAAGAAGAACTTGAAAAGATTATGGAAGCTATCATATATGTTGAAGGAAATGTTCCTATAAGCAGATTAAGAACTCTTTTCAAATGCGAGAATTCAGATATAAGAACTCATATAGAAAATATTAATAATAGATATAGAAATGCTAAAAGTGCTATAGAGATACTTGAGGTAGGAGATTCAATACTTATGACTATAATACCTTCTACATTTGGTACTTTATCAGCAATATATGATAAAAAAAGAAAGAAAAAAATATCAAAAGCAATGCTTCAGACTCTTTCTATAATAGCTTATAAACAGCCTTTAACTAAAGCTGAAATTGACGATATAAGGCAAAGCGACAGCAGTTATCATTTAAGGGCTTTAATGGAAGACGGTTTTATAGCTTGGAAAGGAAGAAAGGACTATTTAGATAAAAGGCAAACTTATGGAACTACTGATAAATTCCTAATGCATTTCGGTATAAATAGTTTAGATGATCTTCCAAAATTAAGAGAATTGAAGGACTTAGAATTCAATAAAGATGAGTAATAAATAATAGGGCTTTGCTTGATAAGGGTAAAGCCTTTATTATTTTGTCATAATTTTAAAATTTTATTTACATACCCCGCCCTTTATGCTTTGCTGCTATTTTTTAAATTCTAGTTTTAATTATCTTTAAAGCCAAATTAGAATAGTTAACACCCACCCAAGTGTTATTTAAATTCAAAAACTGCTTAACGCACGGTAAATAAAATTTATGATATAATAAAATTTGAATTAAAAATAAACTTATATTTTAGCTTCATTCTGCGTGCGGTATATGGTTATAAACTTAAAAAAATCTTGGGTGGGCAGCTAAAAATTCTAATTAAACAAAAAAGAAAAGAAAAATTGAAATTACAAATAAAAGTTATAATACTAAAGGGTGGGAAAATGTAATTAAAAACTTAAATACACTGTTAATTAAAAAATTTTATATACTATCATTATTTCTGCCAAAAGATACACCTATATAAAACATAAATGATAAAGAAGATAATTGATAATTCTTTATTAAAGTTTTATCAATTATTTTTATATTATTAGTATTATAAGGCATTGAAAAATCATAAAGTATATAAGCTCCGTATAAAAAAGCTAATTTTTCAGTGATATAAGAAAGTCCGTCGAAGTTTATTTTTATATAAGGAGATACAGGAACTTTATATATTGTTTTTATAGTATCGAAA
The DNA here is from genome assembly GCF_002214805.1 of Brachyspira hampsonii. Taxonomy (NCBI): domain Bacteria; kingdom Pseudomonadati; phylum Spirochaetota; class Spirochaetia; order Brachyspirales; family Brachyspiraceae; genus Brachyspira; species Brachyspira hampsonii. The sequence continues at coordinate 1,502,153 of NZ_CP019914.1, forward strand.
TTCCAGCTTTTTTTATCCTGATGCATTAAAGAGCCTTCAAAAAAACCTTCTTTTCTATTTCTATCAATTTGAGCATATAAAGGTATTTTTATTCCCGCACCTATTCCTAATGAAAAATTATTAAAATTGATTTTAGGATTAAAGCCAATTAAAATATTATGAAATGTTAAAGTTTCTGTAACTTTAAAATAATTATATGAATCAGCATAAGGATATTCATAAGTTATAGTATTAGCATTTAAATAATATCCCAATTCAAAAAGAAAACTTATAGAGCTTATGGATATATTTTTATTCAATGCCAAATTATAACCAAGCTGAGTAATTACTCCAAACTCTCCTGCTAAATTTCCTTTTATACTTTCATAAGTATGACTAGGACGGCTTAATGTTATAGATGCAAAACTCCAATTGATACCAAAGGGAATAAATGCATTTACTTCAAATTGTGCAAATAAAGTTATATTTACAATTAAAAAAATAATTACTGCTTTCATATTATTGTTAAATAAAAATTGTTCGCTTATAATCCTATGCCAGAGGCGAACAATTTTTATTTAATCCTCCTTAATTATTTAATTTCAAAAATTATTCTGCATCTTTATAAAAATTAATAAACTGGTATTATACCATTTGCCTGAAGTGAAGAATATATAAGTATTGTAAGGATAACAATTTTATAATTATAATTTTCTTTATCTGATAAATAGCTGTAAGTTTTAATGCTGTTCATTAGGCTGTCTAAATCTGTCCCCAAATCTATTATCATAGTATTACTGCCATTAACTTGTTTGTAAAAAGTTAATGTTAATTGACTGCCGTTTATACTTACATTAGTAATTCTAAAATTAACTGTTAACCCCATACCTCTATAAGAAGCATAAAGTATATGGTCTATATTTTTATAATCATTTCTGTTAAAATTTATAGTAAATAGATCATTTTTTATATATAAATCGTATGATGTACTAGTACCCAATTCTAAACACCATATATTTGTAAAATCATCGGCAAAATCTTTTAATTTAAATTGCATTGTAGAAGTTACATTTTGGGAAATATATCCATTTTCTACATACTGAATTTCAACATCTCTTTCATTAGGGTCTAGTATTTTTACATTATTGCAAAAAGTTATAAAGAGCATTAAAAAAGCTATTAATAATATATTTTTAATCATAAAAAACCTTAAAATATATATTTTTTTATATTATAAAATAATAAAATACTGACATTATGTAATTTATATACTATTTCAGCAAATAATGCAAAATAAATGGATATAATAAAAAAGAGATTATTAATATAATTTTTTGCTAGTATAAATAGTATTATAAACCAAACTTATTATAAAAGTTTGTTAATTATTAGTTTAATTATATAAAAATAACTTATTAAAATATGCCTTTACAATATACTATTTTTAATATATCATCTTTAGTAATTATAAAACAATCAATAAAATAGAGAGAAATCCTAATGATGAATAATAATAAATACGATGTTATAGTAGTAGGTGCTGGACATGCCGGAATAGAAGCTGCACTTTCATCAGCAAGACTAGGAATGAAAACTTTAATTATATCTATTAATTTAGATACTATAGGACAAATGTCATGCAACCCTTCTATAGGAGGTGTTGCTAAAGGAACTATTGTTAAAGAAATAGATGCACTCGGCGGTGAAATGGGAATATTAATAGATAAAACTATGATGCAGTTTAGAATGCTTAATAGAAGCAAAGGCAAAGCCGTATGGGCACCAAGAGCTCAGGCAGATAAATATGCATATAAGGAAGAAGCTGCTAAAACATTGTATGCAGAGAATAATCTCACACTTCATCAGGATATAGTAACAGAGATAATAGTTGAAAATAATGTACTTAAAGGATTAAAAACAGAAAGAGGCAGAGAATATGAATGTAATGCTGTAATACTTACTACAGGAACATTTTTAAACGGACTTATTCATATAGGAACATATCAAAAACAGGCTGGAAGAATTGGAGAGCTTCCTGCTATAGGACTTTCTGATAATTTGAGAAGTTTGGGGCTTGAAGTAGGAAGGCTAAAAACAGGTACGCCTGCAAGAGTGGACTATAATTCTATTAATTTTGATATATTAGAAATTCAAAAAGGCGATGATGAAATAATACCATTCTCTTTTTTAGATGACAAAATTGATATAGTTCAGGAGCCTTGCTATATAACATATACTGATGCTAATATTCATAAAATCATTCAAGATAATATACATTTATCACCAATGTACAGCGGAGTTATTACAGGAATAGGACCAAGATACTGCCCAAGCATAGAAGATAAAGTTGTAAGGTTTGCAGATAAGCCTAGACATCAGCTTCATTTAGAGAGAGAAAGCTACAGAACTAATGAAGTCTATATAAACGGTTTCTCTTCAAGTTTACCCGAAGAGGTGCAGATAAAGATGATAAGAGCATTGAAAGGACTTGAAGAAGTGAGGATATTAAAACCAGCCTATGCAGTAGAGTATGATTATGTAAACCCTATAGAATTAAAGCCTACACTAGAAACAAAGAAAATAGAAGGCTTATTTCTAGCAGGACAAATTAACGGAACAAGCGGATACGAAGAAGCAGCATGTCAGGGACTTATAGCAGGAATAAATGCTGCATTAAAAATAAAAAAAGAAGCTCCATTTATACTTAAAAGAAGCGACGGATATATTGGAGTTTTAATTGATGACTTAACTACTAAAGGAACTAAAGAGCCTCATAGAATGTTTACTTCGCAGGCAGAACATAGAATGCTTTTAAGACAGGACAATGCTGATGAAAGACTTACAGAACTTTCTTATAATATAGGGCTTGCGAGTAAAGAAAGGCTTGATAAAGTAAGAGACAAAAAACAAAAAACTCAAATACTTGTTGAATATTTAAATAAAAGAACATTAACTCAGAAAGAGGCAGAAGATTTAGGATTTACAAAAGAGGCTAAAGAATACAGAAGCATGACATTATCTTCTATAATAAAGCGTCCCGAATGCAGTATTGATATGCTTGTATCTTTAATAGATAATGACTATAATAAAGATGTTTTAAATAATGCAGAAATTGCTATTAAATACGAAGGCTATATTGCAAGGTATTTAAATGAAATAAAAGACATTGAAAAATACGAAAACATGCTTATACCAGAAGACTTTGATTATTCTAGTTTAAAAAGTGTAAAGATAGATGCCATTAACAAATTAAAACAGTACAAGCCCTATAATATATCACAGGCACTAAGAATACCTGAAGTAGATAAATCAGTAGTGCATATTCTAATACTTGCACTTACTAATAAGAAAAAATAATTTATTAAAACTTCATATTGTCATTAGTGCTTTTATAAAAATAAAATTGTTAGGAATAGTTATGAAAAAAACTTATATATTTTTATTTATTATTTTCATGTTCATTGTTTCATGTGCCAATAAGATTACATCGCCTTCAGAAATTATAGGAGACATAAAATATTATAATCCTTCTATTGCCGAAACTAAAACTTATAATTATTATAAAAATGACGGACAAACTGGTGAGTATTTAGTTTATAGAGATAAGTTTAAAAAATTGGCAGAATCAAAAAATGCAATTATTTATGTAGAAGAAAGCCAAATTGACAAAAGCATTACAAAAGAAGTTATATTAAATTTTATAAAGGAATACGATAGTAATGTGAATAAAGAAATAGAAATATATGGAGAAATTCCTGATTTTGACGGAAATGGAAAAGTAATATTCTTAATGGCTGATCTTAATACAAATAAATAATAGCTTTTTGGGAGGATATTTTGATAATGATGATCTAGTATATGGTAAAGAAGGAAAATCAGGAGAATATTTATATATTAATGTACCAACTTATGAAGGAACAGTTGGTACTATGATGCATGAATTACAGCATTTAATTAACTATTATAATAATGCAATAAAGAAAGGTAAGGATATGGATATTTGGCTTAATGAAGCACTTTCAGAATCTACATCTTATATATTTTCAAAGTATAAAATTGATGAAAGAAAGGTACTTTTTAATGATATGCCTTCTTATTATTCTTTTTATTCTTGGTATACTCAATATGATAATAATGAGTATATATTTTCAGAACCTTATTATGTTTTAATAAGCTATGGTTCTGCATCTATATTTATGAACTGGATAAATACTAAAACAGGCGGAAATTATAATATTTACAAAGAAATAGCACATTCTAGTTCTTCATTAACAAGCGAAGAAAGACTTACAGGTATTACATCTAAATATAGTCTTGGAAACAATATGGATGATGTAATGCTTAATTGGATAGACGGATTAAGTAAAGGGGATCTTCCCGGAATAAGTATTTCTGCTATAAATCCAAGCGATCCAAGTGTAAGTCAAAATGGAAGCATACCGTTATTGCCTAGATCAGTGATAGTTTATAATACATCTTCTATTCCTACTGATGCAAAAACTAAGACAATACAGTTAAGCGGACAGGGTTGGAATGGGTTTTCTGCTGTAGTAAATACTTCTGAAAATAATATGGTAGGATATGTTGATGAAGCGGATATTGTAAATCTTAATTTGCATCAGGTAAATGGGCTTAACTCTTCAATGAAATATAAATCACTTGATTTAGACTCACTTGAAGGCGATTATTTTATGGATAGAGTTTTTAGTAAAGACTATATAATAGAAGAATAAAATAGTATTTCATAAAAATTATTTAATAAAGGAATTGCTATGAAAATAAATTACATATTTTCATTAATTATTTTTATATTTATTTCTTCATGCGGTAATAAGATTACAGCACCTTCAGAAGTGAACGGCATAATATATTATGATGTTGAAACTACAGAAACTAAATCTTTTTCTTTTTTTAAGATTGATAACTCTACAGGTAAAGCTCTTGAAGCTAAGAGTAAGTTCAAAAAACTAGCAGAATCTCAAAATGCTATTGTTTATTTTGAAGACGGATATAGTATTACGAGAGATCAATTAAGAAGTTTTCTCGCTCAATTTGAAGAATCTTATGAAAAAGAAGTAAGCATATATGGAGAGCCGTCAGATCTTGATAGAAACGGAAAAATAATATTTTTAATGGCTGATATTAATACAAATGGAAATAGTACAGGAGGGTATTTTTCTAGTAGTGATTTGATTGATGGAAAAGATGGAATAAGAGGGGAATATCTTCATGTAAATGTTAAGTGGGAATTGGAATCAGTATTTGGTGTTATGATGCATGAACTTCAGCATTTAATTAATTATAATATGAATGCAATTAATGGAAATAAAGAAATGGATATTTGGCTTGATGAGGCACTTTCAGAATCAACATCTTATTTATTTTCAGAATATATTACAAAATCAAGAGAAGAGGATTTTGTAAACACCCCTTATTATTCTTTTTATTCTTGGAATATGCAATTAAATAATGGAAATGATATCTTTGGATCAAGCGGTATTTTTATAAGTTATTCTTCTGCATCTATATTTATGAACTGGCTAAATACTAAAACAGGCGGAAATTATAATATTTACAAAGAAATAGCACATTCTAGTCCTTCATTAACAAGCGAAGAAAGACTTACAGGTATTACATCTAAATATGGTCTTGGAAACAATATGGATGATGTAATGCTTAATTGGATAGACGGATTAAGTAAAGGGGATCTTCCCGGAGTAAGTATTTCTGCTATAAGTCAAAGTGGAAGCATACCATTATTGCCTAGATCAGTGATAGTTTATAATAATACATATTCTATTCCTCCTGATGCCAAAATTAAGACAATACCATTAAGCGGACAGGGTTGGAATGGTTTTTCTGCTGTAGTAAATACTTCTGAAAATAAAAATGCAGGGTATGTTGATGAAGCAGATATTGTAGATATTAATTTATCTCAGGTAAATGGGCTTAACTCTTCAATGAAATATAAATCAATTGATTTAGACTCACTTGAAGGCTATCATTTTATGGATAAAGTTTTTTAAAGATCATATAGAAGAATAAAATAATATTTAATAAAAATTATTTAATAAAGGAATTGCTATGAAAATAAATTACATGTTTTTATTAATTATTTTTATATTTATTGCTTCATGCGGTAATAAGATTACACCCCCTTCAGAAAGTAATGGCATAATATATTATGATGTTGAAACTGCAGAAACTAAATCTTTTTCTTTTGTAAAGTTTGATGACTCTACAGGTCAAGCTCTTGAAGCTAAGAGTAAGTTCAAAAAACTAGCAGAATCTCAAAATGCTATTGTTTATTTTGAAGACGGATATAGTATTACGATAGATCAATTAAGAAGTTTTCTCACTCAATTTGAAGAATCTTTTGAAAAAGAAGTAAGCATATATGGAGCACCGTCAGATCTTGATAGAAATGGTAAAATAATATTTTTAATGGCTGATATTAATACAAATGGAAATAGTACAGGAGGGTATTTTTCTATGATGGATTTGATTGATGGAAAAGATGGAATAAGAGGGGAATATCTTCATGTAAATGTTAAGTGGGAATTGGAATCAGTATTTGGTGTTATGATGCATGAACTTCAGCATTTGATTAATTACAATGTAAATGTTTTTGAACATAATAAAGAAATGGATATTTGGCTTAATGAGGCACTTTCTGAGTCCACATCACATACATTTAATAATAGCATTGTACAAATGAGAGTAGAAGCATTTAATGGAATACCTTATTATTCTTTTTATTCTTGGTATTTGAAATATGAAGACACAACAGATATATTTGGAGAAGATATGGCTCCTTTAAGCTATTCTCAAGTATCAATTTTTATGAAATGGATTGACACTAAAACAGGAGGAAATCAGGAAGTTTATAGAAAAATAGCTTCTTCTACCATAGCAGACAGTGAACAAAGACTTGTAAATTCTGTAAAAGAATTAGCACCCTCTTTAGGCAGCGATATGGATACTTTATTGATTAATTATATTTCTGATATATATAAGGGAAATAACTTAGGGTTAAATATTGGTGCTATTCCTTTTTCTGAATCTTATCCAGAAGTTATTGAACATTTAGCTGTAAACGGACAATTACAATTAGTTCCTAGAGCATTAATAGTTTGCTCTGCTGAGGATGCTAGTAAAGTTACTGATCCTAAAATCAGAAAAATAGATTTAGATGGTAGTTATTATCTTCTATTAAATACTTCAAAAAATACAATACCAGGATTGGTTTCAGCGAATAATATGGTAGGTGTTTCAATAACTTTGCCGCTGTCATCAAAATCTTTAAGCGTACAATATAATGATTTTAAAGATTTAACCATATTCAAAGATAATTACTTCAGAGATGTGATAATTAATGAAAAGGATTAAGATAATATATTATTTAATAATCAGGCTATTATAAAAAATATAATAGTCTGATTTTTTTATATCAAAAAGTATACTGCAATAATTAGAATTTATTAATTAACATAATATTTTTTAATTGACAAAACCTTATATATATAATAGTATATTTACAATAAATATTTAACTTTTTTAATTATATAAAGGTTGTATATAATCATGCTGTATCAAATTTTTTATCCATTAAGGGAATCATTTTTTGGTTTTAACCTATTTAGATATATCACATTCAGAACTGCCGGTGCTGTAGCTACTGCATTGATATTAGTGCTTTTATTTGCTCCTAATGTTATAGAAAAATTAAAAAAACTTCATTTCGGACAAGTTGTAAGAGATGACGGTCCTGAAACACATTTAGTTAAAACAGGTACTCCTACTATGGGAGGTATATTTATAGTAGGAAGTATTTTAATCAGTGTGCTTTTATGGGCTGAATTGGATAATTTAAAAATAATACTTCTTACTTTATCATTAATAATACTTTCTATAGCAGGTTTCTTAGATGATTTTTTAAAAATTAAATATAAAAACTCAAAAGGTCTTCCCGGAAAATACAAAATATTTTTTCAAACTTTTGTAGGAATTATAATAGGAGTTTATTTATATTATTTTGATAAATCAACTTTTTTAATGACATTTGAACTTAATCAAGGTATAGGAGTATTAGAAGCTGTAAAAGTGGCACAAGTACCTTCTTCAACAATATTCCTTCCATTTGCAAGTACAATATATATAGATTTAAAAATATTATACATACCATTTGCAACATTTGTAGTTGTGAGTATGAGTAATGCGGTTAATCTTACCGACGGACTTGACGGACTTGCTATAGGGCTTTTAATAATAATGTCTATGGCTTTAGCAGTTCTCTCTTATGTATCAGGAAACTCACTAATAGCAACTTATTTAAAAATACCTTTCATATCAGATGCAGGAGAAGTTACTGTTTTTGTTGGTGCTTTAATAGGTGCCGGATTAGGATTTTTATGGTTCAATGCTCACCCTGCTCAAGTTTTTATGGGAGATGTAGGAAGTTTATCACTTGGAGGAGTTTTAGGTATCATAGCCTTATTTATAAAGCATGAATTACTTCTTGTTATAATAGGTGCTGTTTATGTGGCAGAAGCATTCAGTGTAGTTTTACAGGTTTTTTCATATAAACTATTTAAAAAGAGAGTATTTAAAATGGCTCCTTTGCATCATCATTTTGAAAAATCGGGCTGGAAAGAAACTCAGGTGGTATTTAGATTTTATATTATAGGAATTATAATGGCTCTTATTGGAATAGCTACGCTTAAAATAAGATAAAATTATATATTGATTTATTTTGAATAATTAGTATATTTATGATAGGGGTATGTAGTAAATATAATTTAGGAATATAATTAATGGAAGGAAAACTAATAGTATTAGAAGGCATAGATGGTTCTGGAAAATCTAGTATTGGTATGATGCTTACTGATACTTTGAATAATCTTGGAATAAAATCTATATATACATTTGAGCCTACTCATGCATATTATGGTTCTAAATTGAGAGAAAGCATGCTCTCTAAAGATTTAAAACCTGAAGAAGAATTATCATTATTTATAGCTGATAGAAAAGAGCATATAAAACATATGATTAAGCCTGCCGTTAATGACGGATATGTAATAGTATTAGACAGATATATGTATTCCTCTATAGCATATCAGGGAGCTAAGGGTATAGACAAAGAATATATATATAATCTGCATAAAGATTTTATATTACAGCCTGATTTAGTATTTATACTTCATCTCGATATAGAAACTGCATTAAACAGAATCATGGAAAAAAGAGGATTCGTTGATAGATTTGAAAATAAGAATTATTTAGAAGAGGTTGATAAAATATTCTTCTCTTTTAATGCTCCATATATACATCATATAGATGCTTCCAAATCTCAGGAATCAATCAAAAATGAAATTTTAAATACTATAAAAGAATCTAAAATACTTCCTCCAAATTATCTTCAATAGAATCTGATATTACTTGATTGTTAGCTGTTTTTGTATAATAAGTATTGCCTATAGATTTTTTATCTAAATTTTTTATCTCTAATGCTAGTATATAAACAGTGCTTTTTTTAGTTCCGTCTTTGGATGTATAAATATTTTGTCTTAATTCTCCATTGATAAGTACATGTCTTCCTTTAAATAAGCTAACTGCCGCTTTATCTGCATTATATCCCCAAGTTACTAAATCAAAGAAATATACTTCATTTTGTAAAGTGCCGTTTGTATAATAGAATCTATTATTGGCTACAGAAAATTTGCATAAAGATTTTCCATTTTTAGTTTTCATGTAAGTAGGGTCTTTTGTTAATCTTCCTTCTATTACTATAATATTAGCATTTCCTGACATATTAAAACTCCTATTAATTATTGTCTTTATGCTAATAGTTAAACAAATTTTTTTATCAATTCAAGCCTAACTTTTATAAAAAATTATAAAAATAAATAATATAAAGGAGAATCCTCTTTTATATAAGGTTTTAATTCTTCAAATGTAAAACTTATCTCTGTAATTCCTACTGTATACGGCGATATATCATTGGCCTGCCATACAAAATTTAAAGAATTAGGAAGTACTCTAAAAGTTGAGCTTTCCAATGTTATAGAATCAAATTCATAATAATCTTCTTTTGAATAGCCTGTTTTTAATATTTTATCTCTCATTAATGATATTAAATCAGCATTATTAAAGTCCGATATTAAATCTCTTATAGTAATTAGATTAGAACTTTCTAATGAAAATACTTCCTGAATATTAGCTTTTGCAGCATAATCTCCGCCTGTATACAATGATGAATAATTATCAAGTGCTATTATATGGCTGTCTATATATCCTACATTTACTGTATTATCTATTTCATAAGTAGTATTACTTGAACCTACATATAAAAGTCCTTTCCATTCATTATAGTAATTATCACATTCTTCCTCGGCATAATTAATAGATGATTCCATATCTGAAGAGCTTATATCATTACTCTTACTGAATAGAAGTAAAGTTTTATGATAAGAAAATATAGAATTACTTATATTTTCATTTTTATAATAATCTACTATATCAGCATAATATACAGGAAGATTTCTATTTAAAGAAAACTCCATATCTTTAACTTCATTTAATTCCTCATACTTTATTTCGGCATTTAATACTATATCATCGCTTAAGCTGCCTACTATAGAAGCATGCATATTATTATTATCATCAATTTCTTGTAAATTTAATTTATTATTATTAATACTGCCTGTAATTACTGATTTTTTATTTTTAGTATAATAATACCCGCTTACTTTTTTATTTTTTTCATTTACATACAAATACATATCAGCCTTTTCACCGGATATATTCCCTTCAAGCAAATAGAATTTAGATTCCTGTATTTCTGAACCATTCTTAGTTTTATCCGTTGTAATGCTTTTAGAGTTATTGCAGGAAATAATTAAAATAATAACAATTACCAAAGATAAAAACTTTTGAAACATATATAATACACCCTTAATTTTTTTACTATAACTGTTAATATATAAATTAATATCAATAAATCAATACAAATAATTAAAATTATTATAAATAATTGACTTTTTATAAAATTAATAATATCATTGATTAATTATAAATTTCTTCTAAAAAGAGGATTAAAGTATGGAAAAAGTGCAAATAGAAAATGTTGAACTCACATTATCTCACCCGGATAATTTAAATATAAAATGGACAGGACAGAATGATTTAGTAAGACAGATAATGGCTTCTTGGCATTTAATTTCAGAAGATGACATACCTCTAAATCCTAGAATTGTAGGAAAACCAGGTGCAGGAAAAACTACGCTTTCATATTATGTAGGAAAAGAGATTCTAAATAGAGATGTTTATATTTTTCAATGTACTGTGGACACAAGACCTGAAGATCTTATAATTATTCCTGTAATATCTGAAAACAATAAAATAAGCTATCATGCTTCTAGTTTGGTTACTGCTATGATTAAAGGGGGAGTAGCTATACTAGATGAAGGAAACAGAATGAGCGAAAAAACTTGGGCTTCTCTTGCTCCGCTTCTTGATGACAGAAGATATGTAGAAAGTGTAATAGCCGGAATAAAGATAAAGGCTCATCCTGATTTCAGAGTAATAGTTACTATGAATGATGATGCCAGCACTTTTGAGCTTCCTGAATATATACATTCCCGTCTTCAGCCTACTATAGAACTTCCTTTCCCTGATGTTAAAGAAGAATATGATATATTAAAGATGAATCTTCCTTTTGCTGATGATGAAATATTAAAAATCACTGTAGGTTTTTTACAAAAATCACATATTCATAATGCCTCTTTTTCTGTGAGAGATGGTATTAATATGGCCAGATATGCTATGAAACTATATAAAGGAAATATTGCAAGCAGCAGAGATACCGCATTTTTAATAGCATTAAAATCTGTACTTGGTACTGAGGGGCTTAGAATATTAAGTCTTAATATGGACGATAGAGATAATAAAGATAATAGAAGAAATATGGACGATGACGGCACTAATATCTTATAATCATACAATGCATTTTTTATATGCATTATATGATATTGATATTATCCTATTTTATGTAATTTAAAATATTCTAATTCTGAATAAACCCTTTCTGTATTATTAGCAACTTCTTTTCCTAATATGGAGCTATTATGTACTAGGGCAGAGTTTTCATGAGTGATATTATTTAGTTCATTCATAGCAAGTGCAATTTCTTTTACGCTTCCTTCTTCCTCTGAAACTGCATTATACAGATTATTTAAAACTTCTGAAACTTCATTTGCAGAAGCCTCTATATTTAAAAGTATTTCCAAAGAATGTTTAACAGATTCATCTCCTGTTTCTATTTTAGCAACTGTGTTTTCTATTATATTTGTAATCTTTCCGGCAGCATCATTAACATTTTGTGCAAGCGAACGGATTTCTGAAGCAACAACTGCAAACCCTTTACCTTGTTCACTGGCTCTGGCAGCTTCTACAGCAGCATTCAAAGAAAGTATATTAGTTTGAAATGCTATAGATTGTATAAGCTTTATTATATCTGATATCTCTTTACTAGACTGAGATATATCTGCCATATTATTAGAAATCTGTGTTACAGCATCAACTCCAACTCTTGTAGAATCAGCTACTTTATTACTCATATCTTTTACATCATTAGTATGCTTAGATGTTTCAGATATAGAAGAAAAAAGACTTTCTATAGCACCGCTTATCTGTTCTATGGCAGCAGCCTGAGAAGATGTTCTGTCTGATAAGTTATCTATGCCATTGGATATTTGACCGCTTGAATTATTTATAGAAGCCATATTCATTTTTATTTCTGATACTATCGATGATATTTTGTTTTGCATATCATTGACCGAATTAACCAAATGTCCTGATTCATCTTTTAAATGCAAATCTTCTTTATCAAATACACTATTAAAGTTGCCTTCTTTCATTAAATCTATAATCTTTATTGTGTTCTTTAATGGTTTTACTATTTTATAAACTAAAAATCCTTCAAGCAATAAAAGAAAAATCATAACAATAAATATTACAAACATCAATATCATAAATTGATTATTTAATTCTCTGGCATCTCCTTTGAATATTAATATCCATGGAGCATTATCTGTTTTTTGTACGGCATACCATTGATTGCCCACAATTTTTACTTCTCCTACATGTGATATGAGATTTCCTTTAAAAGAACTAAAAAGCGGATCTTTAAATAAATTATTATTTTCATTTAAAATATAATCATTATTTTCATGCGTCATATATATTCCATCAGCAGATACTATATAAAAACTTTCATCAAAATTTTCTTTTATATCTTTCATAATGCTATTCATATTGGCAAAGTCTATGGCAAATACACCCTTTAATTTTCCATTTGTATATACAGCTTTACTGAATGTAACAGTAAGTTCATTAACAGCAAAGTCTATATATGGATCACTTATTGCTATATCATTTGTAGCTACTGCATCATTATACCAAGGTCTTGAAGTTTGATTATATGTACGCGGATATTCTTCTAAAGTGTTTATATATATTCCGCCTTCTGAATATGGTACAGTATCACCAAAATACATATTTAAATAACCTGAGCCTGTTTTCTGAACATTTGTTATAAAATCACCGAATGTTTCTAAACTTGGATTTGCTTCTAAATTATTAACTATCAAATTAACTGTGTTTTTTATTTCTTTTACATACGCTTCTGTTTCATTTTTTGAGTTTAAAGTTTGAAAATATTTTTCTTTTAAAAATTTTGATTTATATATTGGTTTGTATATAAATAATATCGCTAAAAATGCTGCAAATAGGAATACAGAAAAAATACTCAAAAATTTGAACATTAATCCTCTTTTCATTAATTTCTCCAAAGTTTACTTTTTATTATCTTTTTATAAGATTAAATATAATAAAAAATACAATTTTTTTTAGAAAAAAATAAAAAAAAATTTATTTTTATGATTTCTAAAATTCATATTATACTATTACTTTTAAACGCACGCAAAATAAAACTAAAAATATAGATTTCTTTGTAATTCAAATTTTATTATATTTTTAATTTGGTTTACCGTGCGTTAAATGATTTTTTAAATCTAATCATCACTAGGGCGGGGGCTAGCAAATTCTAATTGGGCTATAAAGATAGTAAATATTAAAATCCAAAGTAAAGCAGTAAATTTTAAAGGGAGGGGTATGTAGATAAAGTTTTAAAACTTATTTTTCACTCCCCACCCTCTAGGATTATGACTTTAATTTGTAATTATTGTTTTTCATTTCTTTTTTATTTTACCTGTTATTTTTGCTGCCCACCCAAGATTTTTTTTAAATTTATAGCGTATTCACCGCACGCAAAGTAAAATTAAAAATATAGATTTATTTGTAATTCAAATTTTATTACATTGTTAATTTAGTTACCGTGCGTTAAATGATTTTTTAATCTCTAATCCTCGCTAGGGCGAGTACTAACAAATTCTAATTAGGCTATAAAGATAGTAAATATTAAAATCCAAAGTAAGGCTGTAAATTTTGAAGGTCTAGTTTTTAAATTAAAGTTTAAAAGTTATTTTTTATCAACTTTTCCCGCAGCAAAAGTTGCAAAAGTGCTAATTTTTTATAATATGATTTTATAAATTATTATTAAATAAATTCTTAAATTTACTCAACACTTTTGTAAATACTATAATTTCTAATTAAGTTATAAAGATAATCAATATAAAAATCCAAAGTAAAGCTATAAATTTTAAAGGGAGGGGTATGTAGATAAAGTTTTAAAACTTATTTTTCACTCCCCCACCCTATAGGATTATGACTTTAATTTGTCATTATTATTTTATGTTTTCTTTTTGTTTAAAAAGAGTTTATAAAAACCCACCTAATATTTTTTTAAATTTGTAATGAGTTCACATCATTAACAATATATTAAATGAATAAAGATCAATCAATTAAAGCATGTTAACTATAAAATTAATATATTTATTATGCATAGAGTTTAACTATTATAAAAATTAATTGTTATAAATTAGTCAGATTTATTTAAAAAAGAGGTAAAACCATGTTTAAATATAAATGCGATAAATGTGGATTAGAATTAGGTTATAAAGGTTTATGCTTTAAATATAAGGCAGAAGAGGAGAGAAACAAAACTCTTACCTTAACCGATAATGAAATAAAAGAAATGATAAGTAAATATGTAAAAAATCTAAAAGAAAAAGATGTTGATAAAGAATTGATAAAAGGCATTTACATTTATGATTTAATTGCATATATAAATATAGACTTAAAAGATGTAGCTAAAAAAGCATTAGAGAAAGAAATCTACTATCCTGAAGTATTTTATTATAAAGCTAGTGAAGAAATAAGAGATGAACTTATAAAAAGAATAAGAGCGACTAAAGATTATTCTGAAGGAGCCAATTTACTATCATGTTTGGCTATGCAGGGAGATGATGTTTCACTTGACTGCTTATACGATTTTGAAATGAATCCAAGAGAATGGAGGAATAAACTTCATGTAGATCCTTCTATTTATGCTGAATGTGCAGGTTGGACTTTTGATAAAGATAAAAAAAGACAAATACTTAATTTTGATAAATGTTATTATTTAGATAAGGCTAAAAGCAAAGAAGAAAAAGAAAAAAGCCCTATTAAAATATCTTCATTAAGAGATGAAAATTGTCCCGAATGCGGATGCCAAACTATGGATATGGTTACTATTAATGGCAGAGATGAAAGACTTAAATTTATAGGTGTTGATGGCATAATAAAAGCTTCATGCTGTCCTAACTGTGTAACTTATAATACAACTTATTCACAATATGATTTAAAAGGTGGAAGCCAAATACTTCCTTTTGATAAAGAGTCTGAAAATTATTATCATTCTGAAGAAAATTATATAGAGGAAGAAGAATTAAATTTAATGCATAATAATAATTATATACTTTCAAAACAGGAAGTTCCTTTATTTTATGGTGCATTTGATGATACTTTAAATACCATAGGTGGATTTGCTAATTGGGTTCAAGATTGGGAATATATAAAATGTCCAAACTGCGGAAAGAAAATGAAATATTTAATGCAAATTCATTGGCATACTATTGAATCTATGGCAGAAGGTACTTTATTTATAGAAATTTGTACAGACTGTAATATTACAGCAATGTTCCACCAGCAAACTTGATTTTATATGTTTTTTTATTATTTACTCTATCTCTGTATGAGTATAAATAATCCATTCATTATATTTATATCTATTGTACTTTTTTTATTGTTTTTATTCTTTAAAATAAAGCAGTAAATTTTAAATGTCTAGTTTTTAAATTAAAGTTTAAAAGTTATTTTTTATCAACTTTTCCCGCAGCAAAAGTTGCAAAAGTGCTAATTTTTTATAATATGATTTTAGCAATCATTATTAAATAAATTCTTAAATTTACTCAACACTTTTGTAAATACTATAATTTCTAATTAAGTTATAAAGATAATCAATATAAAAATACAAAGTAAAGCTATAAATTTTAAAAGGCGGGGTATGTAAATAAAGTTTTAAAGCTTAATTACATTTTCCCACCCTATAGGTTTATAATTTTAATTTGTAATTGTTATTTTATGTTTTCTTTTTGTTTAAAAAGAATTTATAAAAACCCACCCAAGATTTTTTTAAATTTATAGCGTATTCTCACCGCACGCAGAATAAAATTAAAAATCTAAATTTATTTATAATTCTAATTTTATTATATTTTTAATTTGGTTTACCGTGCGTTAAATAATTTTTAAATCTAATCAACACTTTGGCGGATACTGAAATTTATAATTATGAGTTTTAAAGTGATAAACGAGCAACTGATAATTGACAAAGGAAGTTGTCAGCTATTTCTTAGCGAGTTTATCACTAGCAACAATAATAAATTAAATATATTTGCTTGCTTCTTTTATACTTAGATTAGCCATGTTGTCTTTATGCTTTTCTATAAAGTCTCTTACCCAATTAGCATTGGTTTTGCTGTAATCTCTTAATGCCAAGCCTATTGCTTTGTTTATAAAAAACTCTTTATTGTTTAAATTGTTTATTATAATTTTCTCTAATAATTCTCTATTTGTTTTTTCTTTTCTTGAAAGCTGATGATCTATAGATATTCTTCTAAGCCAAATATTATCAGATAAAGACCATTCTAAAAGTATATTATTAACTGTTTCATCTTTTAAAGCAATATCACCGATAATTCTGTCCAAAAAATCTATAGTATCCCACCATGATTTTGTGAGGGCATATTCTTTTAGCTTTTCTATATGAGTTTTATTTAAATATTTATTTTTTAAAATAATATAATCTATTGCCGCATACTGAAATTCTCTGTATTTATTTTTATAACATTTGTCTGTGAAGTCAAAATCAATATATTCTTTTTCATCTTTTGAAATTGTTTTAAATACTTTTTTCTGAGCTTCTTTTCTATCTTTTGAATGAATACCTAAAAACTCAAAATTATTTTTCATGTATTTAGCCATTGAAGCAGCTTCTTTATTGTTTTTTAATATTTCAAATTCTTTTGAAAGCTTATTATATAAATCATTCATTTAGTGAAACCTTAAAATTACTTATCAAAAATATATTTATAAACATGCTCTGATAAAGGTATTCCATTTTTTAAGTAATCAGCAGAACAGGACTCTTTTCTCTCACCGGGTATTGATATAGTTTCACCTTCTTTTAGAGCAGGTTCTTTTCTTATATCATCAATGAATGACTGCACAGTATTTAAATAAGTGTCTAAATCATTATAAACAGCAGGATCAATAACAAGCATAAATGTGGATAGATTTCTTTTTTTATCCATATCGCCGTACATCTTTACTAAATTATTGCAGTATGCCTGCCCTATTAAAAGCCCTGTAAAAGCTTCTACCATAGTCATTATCAAATATCCCTTAACTCCTCCGAAAGGTACAACATATTTTATTTCATGCGGATTAGAACTAGGATTACCATTTTCATCAACACCCCAATTCATAGGTACTGTTTCATTGTTTTCACGGGCGGTAAATATGCGGCCTAGCGATACCTCACTTGTAGCCATATCACCAAGTATAAAATCTTTTTTGGCAGGAAATCCATAGCTTATAGGATTGGTACCAAAAAAAGATCTCTTTCCTCCAAAAGGTATAACGCAAGGATCCGTATTAACCATTATAAGAGAAACTTTATTTCTATCTATAGCCATTTTATTATAATACCCTAATGCCCCAGCATGACTATTGTTTTTTATTCCTATTAAAGCAATTCCTTGTTTTTCAACAGTTTCCAAAGCCCATTCCATAGCATACTGTGTTGCAACATGTCCGAATCCTCCGTCAGCATCCATTAATGCAAAAGACGGTTTTTTCTCTTCTATATTGAACTCTGAATTTAAATTTATTCCGCCTGCTTTTATTCTTTCTATATAATGCTCTACCCTTAATACTCCATGTGAATGTATTCCTCTTATATCCGCGTAAATTAATAAATCCGTAACAATTCCAGCCTGTTCATTAGGCACTCCGGCCATTTTAAATTTATTGTATACAGCTTCCATTAATTCTTTTGTATTAACTTTTATCATGTAAAAAAACCTTTTTATTATTCGATAAACATAATAAAGTTTACATAATTATAGATATAATGTCAATAATTTTATTTAAATATTAAATTAAAAAAAAGAACAAGAGATACTTTATATCCCTTGTTCTAATATAGTTTTATATTCAAGTATATTTATATATTAATCGTCCCATTCCTGACCTAATAAATTACCTGCTTTATCAATGTATAATTCCATCATATTATTCATTTTAACTTTATATACATTGTAATGCTCCATCTCTACTGCCCAAATCTGAGCCTGAGGATAAGTTCTCTTAGCAGTTGCTATTACAGCTTGAGGAACTTGATTAAGAGGCACATACCAATCAGCAAATAAAGCTGAAGTGCTTAAAACTGTTAAAGCTACTAATAAACAAAGTATTTTTTTCATAATATTACTCCTTTTTTATATATATTAAATTAATCGTCCCATTCCTGACCTAATAGATTGCCTGCTTTATCAATGTATAATTCCATCATATTATTCATTTTAACTTTATATACATTGTAATGCTCCATCTCTACTGCCCAAATCTGAGCCTGAGGATAAGTTCTCTTAGCAGTTGCTATTACAGCTTGAGGAACTTGATTAAGAGGCACATACCAATCAGCAAATAAAGCTGAAGTACTTAAAACTGTTAAAGCTACTAATAAACAAAGTATTTTTTTCATAATATTACTCCTTTTTTATATATATTAAATTAATCGTCCCATTTTTGACCTAATAACTGACCATTATTATCAACATATAATTCCATCATATTATTTAATTTGATTTCAAATATAGTGAACTGTTTTTCTATTTTGATAATTTGAGCATTAGGATAAGTTCTTTTTACTGTATTCATAACATTAGCAGGAAGTATAGTAGAAGGCATATTACCATAACATTTTACTTCTTTCCAATCGCCATTAGGGAAGAAATCGATTTGAGTACCATTTTCTAAATATACTTCAATATCGTCCCAATCTCTTTCTATAAAAGTTACTTTCACATTAGCAAAATGCTGTTTTATAAAATTCTGAGCATTTTGAGGTATAGAAGACAATTGCACTCCGTATCCATATTGTGCACCTTGACCTCCTTGTTGAGCATAAGGATCTTGATAATTTTGCTGTCCTTGAGCTGGAGGCTGAGCATAAGGATCTTGATAGCCTCCTTGTCCTCCTTGCTGTCCATAAGGATCTTGATAGCCTCCTTGTCCGCCGCCTTGACCTTGATTATTGTCATAATATCCATTATATTGAGCAAACAATGATCCTGTAAGCATTGCTGAAACAAAAATTATAGATAAAGCTTTTTTTATAGTAGTCATAAAAATTCTCCTGTTTTTTATTATGTAAAAACAATTTTGTATCAAGTAAATTATCTTTACATTAATTATTATAGTATAATTTTAAGATTATGTCAATTAATTTTACTAGTTTTTTACTAAAAATTTACATTTTTTTTGAAAAAATTATAATAAATCTATTAGATTAAACTAGAAAAACTATAGTTTTATATGTAAAAAAATCTTGATTTTAATATATAATCGATGTATAATTATATGAATAAAAAATAAATAATTAATGGTAATACAATTATGAAAAAAGTAAATTTATGTTTATTAGGGGCTTCTGGTGCTGTGGGTCAGGAAATGCTTAAAGTATTGGAAGAAAGAAAATTCCCTATCAATGAATTAAGACTTCTTGGAAATAGAGAAGCAGGAAAAAAAGTTAAATTTAATGGAAAAGAATACACAATCGAAAAGACAACTAAAGATTCATTCAAAGATATGGATATAACATTGGTTGCGGTGGGAGCTGATTTAAGTAAGAAGCTAAGCCCATTAGCAGTAAAAGCAGGAAGTATAATTGTAGATAACAGCAGTGCATTTAGAATGGATAAAAATGTTCCTTTAGTAGTTCCTGAAGTTAATCCTGAAGATGTTAAACTTCATAAAGGAATAATAGCCAATCCAAACTGTTCTACAATAATAGCTTTAGTAGCATTAGCTCCTCTTCATAAATTTGGAAAAATAAAAAGAATAATAGCTTCTACCTATCAGGCTGTTTCCGGTGCCGGTAAAGAAGGTATGGAAGAATTAGAACAGCAGATTCAAGATTATGTTGCTAAGAAAAAACTTGTTAACAAAACATTTAAATATCAAATACTTCATAATTTAATTCCTCAAATCGACTCATTCGATAAAAACGGATATACTAAAGAAGAATTAAAAATGACTAATGAAGGAAGAAAAATACTTCATGCACCTGATATACAAATAAGTTGTACTTGTGTAAGAGTTCCTGTTATAAGAAGCCATAGCGAATCTATTACAGTAGAAACTGAGAAAAAAATCACTGCTAAAAAAGCTAAAGAATTATTATCTAAAGCAAAAGGCGTGAAAGTAGTTGATGATCCTGCTAAGTTTAAATATCCTATGCCTTTGGATACTTCTGATCAAGATTTAATATATGTTGGAAGAATAAGAGATGATATCAGTGCTAAAAACTCATTAACATTTTGGTGTGCAGGAGATCAAATAAGAAAAGGGGCTGCTACAAATGCTGTACAAATAGCTGAGCTCCTTTTACCTGAATTAGAGAAAAAATCTGATAATTCTGTTCAAAAGAAACCTGCTAGAAAACCATGTGTAAGAAAATCAGCAAAAAAACAATAATTAAATAATTAGAAATATAGAGGCTATGTAATATATAATACATAGCCTCTTTTTTATTATAAAAAATTAATCTGTTTACTGAAACAAATATAATACTTATTCAAAACTAAATCAATAAATATTAGATTTAGTTCAAAAGTATAATTTCAATTAATTAAAATAAAAACAGAGAGATTAATAAAATCTCTCTGTTTTTAATCTTTAAACAATCAATTAATTAAATATTAATTATCCTAAATGTTTCTGTATTATAGGCATAAGTATTTTAATTAAAAGAAGTGCTGATAATATCCAAGTTAATAATGATATATCTTTATTTTTACCTGAAACAAATTTTAATATAGTAAATGATAATACTCCGAAAGTTATACCTTCAGCTATACTATAAGCGAAAGGCATAAATATTATACATATAAAAGCAGGAATTGCCTCTGTATAATCATTGAAATTGATTTCTAATATAGGAGTCATCATAAATAATCCTACTATAATTAAAGCGGGAGCAGTAGCAGCAGAAGGTATAGCTAAAAATATATGCGATAAAAATAATGAAACAGCAAACAATATAGCAACAACAAGCGAAGTTAATCCGGTTTTACCTCCTTCAGCAACACCTGAAGCACTTTCAACATAAGTAGTAACAGTAGAAGTACCTAAACATGCACCTACAACTGTTCCTACAGCATCGGCAAATAAAGCCTGCTTACATCTAGGAACTTCTCCATTTTTTGTAAGCATATCTGCTTTAGTACATACTCCTACTAATGTACCCACTGTATCAAACATATCAACAAAAAGGAAAGTAAATAGAACTATAAACATATTAGGAGTAAATATATTACTGAAATCTAATTTAAAAGCTATTGGTTCTAATGAAGGCGGAATAAAACTTGCATCAGGAGAAAGTTTTGTAAGTCCCATAGGAATGCCAATTATTGCTGTAATAAATATTCCTAAAAGTATAGCTCCTTTTACATTATATGCTAATAAAATTGCTGTTATAATAAGTCCTATAATAGCAAGCAATGCACTTCCTGAAGTGATATTTCCAAGTCCAAGCAAAGTAGCATCATTATTTACTATAATCTTAGAATTTTGAAGTCCTATAAAAGCTATAAATAATCCTATTCCCACAGAAATAGCTCTTTTCATATTAACAGGTATACTATTAACTATAGCCTCTCTTACATTAAAAATGGTAAGAACAACGAAAATAATACCCTCTATAAATACAGCAGTTAAAGCAGTTTCCCAGCTATACCCCATACCCAATACTACAGTATAAGCAAAGAAAGCATTAAGTCCCATTCCCGGTGCTAAAGCAAAAGGAAGATTTGCTAGTAAAGACATTATCAAAGTTGCTATTATTGAAGATACTACTGTGGCTGTAAATACTGCCCCCTTATCCATACCGGTAGCACTTAGAACACCAGGGTTTACCGCTAGTATATAAGCCATTGTCATAAAAGTAGTAAAACCTGCTATTATCTCTGTTTTTACATTAGTACCATACTCTTTAAGCTTAAAAAATTTTTCCATAGAATATATCCCTTATAACAGTTTTTTTATCCATAACTATTTATAATTATGAAAGCTATACTATATATGAGATTATAATTTTTGCAATATTTTTTATTTATAAAAACCGCTTGGGCGGGCATGCTTTTTCTAAATTAAACTATAAAAATATTTTTAGCAAATATTTAAATAAAAGCTATAAATATAAAGAGTGGGGAGTGAAAATAATTTTTTAAAATAAAATAAATCTTATTTTTATACTTATTTTATTTAAATTTTTTAGAATTTTCTCTGAATGATATGTACTTTATTTTACAATAAAAAATGAAAACTAATATAATGTACGATTAAAATATTTTTTTAGTTTATAAAAAATTCTGTTTGAATTCCCGCCCTTTATAGTTCTGAACTTTATTAAAATATATATGATTTATTATTTTTTTAAAACTAAAACAGAAATATTAGCACCCACCCAAATGCTTTTTTTATTTGTAATCTATACAACGCACGCAGAATAAAACTTGAAATATAAAGCGGTTTGAAAATGTAAATCCTTATAATATTTTAAATATTGTTCACCGTGCGTTAAAAAAATACAATTAATTATTTTGCATTACCTTAATTATTCTCTCCGTACCAATCAACATTACGAGTGAAATACATAGCAAGAGCTATAACAGCAAATAATCCTAATGTTCCCATAAGAAGGGCATAATCAGTAAGCTGAAGTATACCAAATAGGAATATATAAATTAATATATTTACCAAAGCCATTGAAAAAGCGTATTTATTAGATTTTATAATGTAGCCTATATAAATAGAAGTTAATGCCGTTACCATTAAAGCACTTAAAAAATAGCTTAAGTTAAATATTAAATGCTCTGATATAGCTAAAAGAAGAAGGTAAAATACCGCATTAGCTATTCCTATTAATATATACTGCACTGGGTGTATGCGTTTCTTTGAAAGCACTTCGCATAAAAATAATACAAAAAATGGTATGAAGATAAAAAGTATGGCATACTTTACACTTCTTGAAGTTTTCTGATAATTATCATTAAGAAGAAGAAAAGATATTAAAACATCATTAGAATTTTGATTAATATCTTTCAAATATTCATTATCATTTACTCTATTTGCATTTTCATCACTAGTCCAATACTTCGTGAATGCTGTATTAAAACTTGCTATATTCCACTCAGCATTAAAACCGTCATTATTAACTTCTCTTCTCGTTGGCAGAAATCCTCCTGTAAAACTAGGATCTTTCCATTTTGAAGATATTTTAAAAGTATTCTCAGAAGCTAAAGGTGTGATTATCAGAGAGTTTCCTCCCTGAATATCCATAGTTATATTAAAATCAAAACCATTTAATATTTTATCTCTTGAAATAGTATATAAAAATTTATTGTTAAACATATTCAAAGATATATTAATATTCTTCTCATAATATTGAAGCTCTTCATTTTGATTTACCGATACATTAGGAAGCTTCATAAGATTTTTTTTGTTTCCTATTCCCAATATAATCATAGCCTCATCATAAAGTATAATATTATTATTTTCATCTAAATTAAATATTTCAGCATTATATTTATCAAATCTCCCTGTAATATTTAATTTGGAATTAAAAATAGGAGCCTTAAATATGCCTCTGTTCAAACTTGATACTTCAACATCGCCTTCAACATTATATTCATTAGGCATATAAAAAATGTATTTTCTTATGTAGCTTATTTCTTTGGTTTCACTGTCAATAACTCTATTTAAATACGGTATTGCAATAACAATTCCCTGTATATTTGCACTATTTCCAACAGGCTCTATTATAGAAGATACCGCCTCATCTTGATATCGTATTCTATCTCTTACAACGCCGTTTATAAAACTCATAGGAATTAAAAGCAAAAGCCCTAATATCACTATTATAAGTATCTTAAAACCTAAAGTAGCTGTTAGTTTATTTAAATTTCTAATCATTAAAATAATCCATATTTATTATACTGAAAATTTGTAATTACCATTTAAGTACGAATTCAGTATAAAACTCACCATCTTTAATGGATTTAGTAATTTCCATAGTTGCTCTAATATGAGTTACAGACTCAAGTAAAAGTGTAGACCAAGAAAGTATAGCAAGTTCAATAACTTCAGGATCTTCATTAAAGTTTACTAAATGCACCACTAATAGTTTTTTTCTGGCCTTAATTAATTCTATTCTTGCCGGATCAAATAAATCAGTGAATATATGTTCTGCCGCATAACTTAAAATAAAATGCTTAGGTAAAAAGAACAATATAGGTCTTAAATACTTAGGTACAATTTGCTTAAAATGATATTCGGAAATCTCTTTAATACCTGTATTAGTACCTGCATAAAATAAATCACATACTAATTTATATGGTTTATCAAATGATGTAGAATATGGATACCATTCTTTACTTGATATTTCATTTTTAAATATTAAAGCAGATGAAGGCTCCATTGCAGTTACCCATTTCTGATATCCTTCTTCTCCAAATTTTGTTTTTATAAATTCTTTTAATATGATTAATGTTATACCTTTAACTCTCTGTGTAACAGTATCTCTTTTAGTCTTTATGTCTCTAATTTTATACTGAGATATTTCTGTTTCAAGTTCTGACAACAGTTTATTATTATCATTTGCAAATTTATTCATAATATTTGCAGAAGCAGATAAATCATTAGAACTATCAGAAATATTTATTACGCTAGTATGTATAGACTCAGATATATTTTTAAGCTTATTCATAGTTTTTGATGTAGAAATAGAAATATTATTAAGAGATTCAAGACTATTTCTTATATTACCGAGTTTATCTGCCATATCAATATACTGAGTTTTAATATGTTCACTGGACTGTGAAATTTTAGTAATAGAATCTACTATTTCATTAATAGCTTTTAACTGTTCTACAGAAGACACATGCACTGTATCCATAATCTCTGTAACTTCCTGTACATCTTTAGTAAGTACATCAAACTGCTCTGTAGATTCTGTTAAATCATTTGTAGTAATAATTATTTTTTCTTCTATGTTTTGAAGAACTTTATTAGCATTATCTGCCTGTTCATTTGAAACCTCAGATAATTTACGTATTTCTTCTGCAACAACGGCAAAACCGGAACTATATTTACCAGCATGGGCAGCCTCAATAGCAGCATTCATAGCTAAAAGGTTTGTCTGATGTGCTATATTTCTAATAGAACTTACGAAATTAGAAATAAATCCTAAAGCATTTCTCAAATCTCCTGTAGCCATAGAAGTAGCCTGCATTTTCTCTTTACTTTTTACAGAAGCCAATGACAAATCTTTAGCTTTATTTGTAGCTTTAGAAATAATAGAGTCTATATTTTCAATAGTTTTACTCATCTCCTCAACTGATGTAGCTATTTGCTCTATATTTTCGCCTTCTTCAATAATTTTATTCTGAAGTTCTCTAGTATCTCTTTCAACCAAATCAATATTACTTGTATTTGCAGATATATATTCCTGCATATTTAGATTGCTGCTTTCTACTATTTCCACCTGATTCAATTCATCATTAACATTGTTTTTAATAACTTCAATATTGTTATTAATTCCATATATTATTTCTAAATTAGAACTGATTTTTTGAGAAAGCGTATCACTCTGCTTTTTTGAAGTCAAAATAGTTCTCTTTACACTAGAAAGTATGGACTGTAAAGAATTATTTAAAAGTCCTACCCATTTAGTCATTTCCCCTATTTCATCGCCTCCGGAAATAGTAGGTATCTTAACAGTCAAATCTTTATTATCAACAGAATTACCTATAGCATCTGATATCTTTGTTATAGAACTGAATAATAATTTAATGAAGAATACAATAGTAATTATTGCCATTAAGAATGCTATTATTATAGTATAGAATATAGTATTATTCATATCTTTTATCTGTGCTGTATAATATGAATTAGGAATAAGCATTACTATATTGATAAGCCCTGAAATATTGGCAACATAAGATTTATATAATGCGTTATTTATTTCTACTTCATCTGTTCTGCTGTATCCTGCAGCTAAATTAGAATTAAATATTTCATAGTATTGAGGGAATAGTACATCTACTCGTGCATTTATTAAATCAGGATTTTGAGAATTCATAATAGCTGAATTTTTTTTATCAATTATCATTATATCAGCACCTTCTATGGCAAGAATGTCTTTTATAATATCTGAAGAATAATTAAAAAGCACCCCTACATTTGCTATTCCAACAATTCTTTCTTCATTTTCAATATCAGGTATTGTTGAAGATATATTAAAAGTTATACCGATATTTTTACCTTCATCAATCATATATGGCTTTAATATTTGTCTTCGTAATATACTTCTATATACCTGATTATAACTATTTGTTAAAGTATCCCACATAATTCTATTTGTAGTATTTATTTTCACAAATTCCTTATTAAAGGTAGAATATCTATAAAGAGTAAAAGGCTCATTTGCATTTCCCATAGATTGAGGGTGAAATAAAATACTAACTATTCTATTAAAATATAATTGAGATTCATTTACAGTAGCTGATAGGAAATTTTTAAAATACTCATCTCTTTGCTGAGTAGGCATATTTTTTATATTATTATAAACGACTGAAAGAGTAGTAGAAATCTTTGCCGATTCTTCTCTTGCTGAAATTATATTATATTCAAATTCTTTTTCTATTAGTTTAAATCTATTATCCAAACTTCTTTCTATGATAGCAGAAAAAGTTTCAGTATTTAAAGTATTACTCAAGAAATTGGTGCTGAAAGCAACCAAAACCATAACTCCGACTATTATTAAAATTATACGAATCTTTATACCCATTTCAAAATGCTCCTGTGTAATTAATATCGGCATTGGAAGTATATATTTTAAAGAATTATATCTATAATATATTTAAAACTAATAGCTGTAAAGAGATATTAATAAAAAAGTATAATATTTTTTAAATATAAAAATAGGCGGCATCTGCTTTTATGATACCGCCTCAAAAATCTATATATTACTTACACACCCATTCTATTTATCACAACATCTAAAAGCTGATCCATAATGCTTACAACTCTTGCAGATGCATTATAACCATGCTGATACATAGCCATTTGAGCAACTTCTTCATCTAAATTAACTCCGGATACAGACTGTCTCAATTTTTCAAGATATTCCATAACAACAGTTTGTTTTTCAGTTTCAGCATTAGCTGTTTCTGTTCTTGAAGATATTTTAGCAAGACTTCCTGTATAAAAATCATTGAATGTAGATTTGCTGTCTATCATTATCTCTTTATTTTTCAAATTAGCTATAGCCAAAGCATTGGATCCGTCGCCTATTCCATTCCATTTGTCATTAAAACCGTTGCCTGTAGTATCTATACCTTTAGAAGCGGCTATGTAATTAACATCATTTCTTATAATGTCATTAATAGCAATAGCTGAAGCAGGGTGTCTGTCAGGAGTAACTGTAAAGTTCCTAAAATCGCCTGCTAATTGGTTAACTTGATCTATTGTCTGCCAATTATAAGCTCCGTTAGCTCCGGACTGATTTAATACTCCTGTTATTCCAACTAAGAAA
The DNA here is from genome assembly GCF_002214805.1 of Brachyspira hampsonii. Classification (NCBI taxonomy): domain Bacteria; kingdom Pseudomonadati; phylum Spirochaetota; class Spirochaetia; order Brachyspirales; family Brachyspiraceae; genus Brachyspira; species Brachyspira hampsonii. The sequence goes on from NZ_CP019914.1 coordinate 1,530,510, forward strand.
TCGCCTGAATCTTCTATATGCTTAATAAAATACGAAGGTCTCATATAATCATCAAAGCCTCTGGCTTTAAGCACAAGTCTGTTATTATTATCTAAATAAGCTGAAACATTAGCCTCGCTTGAGTTGATTTTATCTATCAATTCTCCGACTTTCATCTGAGCAGTATAATCTATAGCAACATCGGCACCTTCTCTTGATTTATTACCGAATACTAAAGTTCCGCTGCTTCCTATGCTGGCAGTAGAATCCACTGAATTAATACCGCTTACTTTGAACATTATAGTAGAATCTTCCTGTCCGTCATTATTAATATCAAAATTACCTATTACAGAAGGAGTAGTTTTTGTAACTGTAAAGAAGTCAATACCTGTTTCCTGATTAAGACCGAAACCGCTTCTATGTATTTCATTTACGCTATCAGCCAAATTCATAGCAAAAGTATCTATATCATTAATAGCATCAACTGTATCAACATCTCTAAGTTCTAATAAAGCCTTTAATTCTCCGCCTTCAAACTGTACCTGAACATGATCTTTTTTCCAATAAATATCATACATTCCTTCATTATTGATATTTTTTTCGGCACTTAATTCGCTTACAATATTACCTTGAATCAAAGCTCTTCCGCCTATATAAATCATAGTTTCATCAGGATCAACAGATTTTATATCAACATTAGCAAGAGAAGAAAGCTCATCAACAAGTAAATCCCTTCTGTCTAATAAATCATTAGGGCTTTGTCCCAATGCCTGCTGTTTTACTATTTCAACATTTAAATCTTTTATAGAATTAGCTATATCATTAATTCTCTTAACCTTATTTTCAACTAAGTTATTCAAATTATTACGCATACCGTTCATTTGATTAAACATTTGATTAATAGAATTATTTATTCTGTCTGCTCTCTCTACAAGCACCATTCTTGTTCCTCTTTCTGCAGGATTAGCAGCCATTTCCTGCCAAGAATCCCAAAAAGCATCTAAATCGCTTCTTAAATTAGCATTTCCCGGCTCATTATATATAGCCTCAAGCTGCTTTAAATAATCAGACTTAGTTTTCCAATAACCGTCTGTACCAAGCTCCATCATTATTTTAGAGTCTATAAACTGATCTCTTATTCTCTCTACTGTAGTTATTTCAGCACCCTGTCCTAATTGACCAGCACGTTCTGCTCTATTAAGGCTAGGAGCTTCCAAAGGCTTATCAAATGTACGCATTACCACTCTTTGTCTGCTGTAGCCTTTAGTTGCAACATTATTTATATTATGTCCTGTAACTTCCAATGCTGTTTTGAAGTTTTGCAGAGATCTTTTACCTAATTCTATACCAAAAAATGAGCTTGTTGACATTATTATGCTCCTTAAAAATAATAATTTACTTCTAATTAATTATTAGAAGTATCGTATTTATAAAAAAATTTATTACATTTTTTTTATTATTATTGTAACATAAGGTAACATAATAAAAGTATTAAATATTTATCTATATATAAAAATTATTTGTTAAAATATATTATAGTTCTTCTATATCTTCTATACTTAATCCTGTAAGTTCTCTTATAAGCTCTATATTCATATTTTTGTTTTTCATTTCTTTAGCTATAGCAATCTTTTCAGATTTTTTACCTTTCTCTATTCCTTTCTCTATTCCTTTCTCTATTCCTTTCTCTATTCCTTTCTCTATTCCTTTCTCTATTCCTTCTTTTATTCCTTCTTCCCGCTCCTTCTTAAGCATAACAGTCTGACCGTATAAAAAAGCATCTCTTGCATTATAAACTTCCATTTCATCTTCACTAGATATAAAACGTTCATATTTGCTAATTACTTTATCCATTATAACATTTACCTCCTTTAATCTTTCTTTTACTTTATCTAAATCTTTTGCTGTAAAAAACTCTATCCAAGATAATATTTTATTTCTCCTTATATCTTCAATATTAGAGGCATATAAAATATTTTTAAATCTTGGCACTTCCAATATATGCATCTGCACCATATCTAAAACAACATTATGATTTTCTGTATCTATTAATTTAAAACATCTATGAGGTTTTCCTTTATCATTAAAATCCATATTGAAATTAACAAAATTAATACTTATAATTTCACTAATTATATCATACGGTTCTTTTTCCTCTACTTCACTTACTATATTCCTAGATATATAATAATATATTCTCTTTAAAAAATCTATATTGCCTGATAATTGTATTTCTATAATTATTTTTTTATTACTTTTTGTAATGGCTTTAACATCTAGTACGGATTCTTTTAAATTAATATTTTCAGGAAGATTATGAGGATTAATAATATGCAGATTATGAACTTCTTCAAATCCTAAATCTTTTAGTACAGAATTTACTATATTTTCAAGTATATCCTCATTTCCTTCAGATGCCAGCAAATATCTTACAAAATAATCATTCATTCTATTTATGTTTCTCATTTATTACACCCCAAAATATAAGTATATAGGCTTTACTTTTAATATTGGTTAAACAAATTCTTTTTATAAAATAAGCCTAAAATAATATATTTTCGTTTGATGAAATCATTTTGTAAATTAACAATTTTGTTATCGTACGATAGTATAATTTTTAAAGACTAAACTTTGAATAATATTTTATAAGCTAAATAAATACATATAATAAGAATGCATGATAAAAAATATGCGGGCAAAAACATATAATTTCAGCCCGCTTTAGAAATTAATTTTATTTATTTACAAAATCATTTTTGTCATATTCATCATCTGTAATCTTATAAATATAATCATCTTTAGTATATTCCCTATCTTCAAATCCTAGATCTGATATCTCCATTTTAGGATAATTGTCCCAATTAGCACCTTCTCTTCTCCATTTAGAAATTTCAGAGGAATAATCAGATGATTCAAGATAGATTCTAATAAGCGTTTTATCTTCAGATAAAGTTATAGCTGTATATGCATCTGCATATTCATTTGCAGTCTCTTGTCTTTTTCTTGAATATATAGCATAGTTATTGGTCATACCTATAAAAATTAAATCACCTTGTAGAATAGGGTGATGATAACGGCTTGCTATATCTCCATTATCTTTAAAATACCCGACAGGAAATCCTCTTGCAGATCTTAAAGGCACAATAGCTTTTCCTTTAACTGTATTCAAAAACTCAGCAGCTTCTTTACTATTTTTCTCAACTCCAGGTACTGAAACTTGACCTACTTCATTTCCGCCGCATGCAGCTATAAATACAAAAGAAAAAATAATTAAAAGTTTTTTCATTTTTACCTCCTAATTTTTTTTAATAAAAAATCTTTTCAAGAGTACAATATAATATATAAGTTGTCAAGTTTTTTAATATACAATACATAGGTATTATATATTTATCAAATTAATTATTGGCATTTAAAAAATAATAAGCTGTCTTTCAAAAAGGCAGCTTATTGATTTTTTATTAAATTTTTATACTTAAAAAATCTTATACTTTAAAGAAACTCATAGCATTAACTAATTCTTCAGCCTGATTTAATAAGGCATTAGCCGAAGCAGAGGCCTCCTCTACCAAAGCGGCATTCTGCTGAGTTACTGTATCCATATCTGTAACTGCTCTATTAACCTGTTCTACACCTTCATGCTGTTCTACTGCTGTTGAGCTTATATCACGCATTATTTTTGCAGTATTTTCTATCTTTTCCTGAAGCTCATTGAATATATCCTGTGAAGCTCTTGCAGATTCTGTGGCCTTATTGATTTTATCATAGGCATTATCAACTAAGTGAGTAATATCTTTTACTGATGATTGTGTAGTTTGTGCCAAATTCCTCACCTCACTTGCTACAACCGCAAAACCTTTACCCATATCGCCTGCCCTTGCAGCCTCTACTGCAGCATTGAGAGCAAGTATATTAGTTTGAAAAGCAATATCTTCTATTATTTTTGTAATATCTTTAATCTTAGTGCTGGCATCATAAACCTCTTCTATATTTTTAGTAGTATCAAGTATTATTTCGCCTGCATTTTCAATAGCCTCTCTTGAATCTATCATCATTTTATTACCCTCTACAGACTGATCTGCAGATGATTTTATTGTAGAAGCCATTTGCTCCATTGAAGAAGCTGTTTCCTCCAAACTTGCCGCCTGAGACTCTGTTCTTTTTGATAAATCCGCACTTCCGGAAGAAAGCTCTTTTGCATTCATTCTTATTTCATCAGATGAAGTTCTTACTTTTATAATAATACTTGAAAGTCTGTCTCTCATATCAAAGAAAGAATTCGCCAATACTCCCAATTCATCTTTGCGGTTTATATTTCTATGAGTAGAAGTTAAGTCCCCATTAGAAATTTCTCTGGATATAAGTACTAATTCATCTAAAGGTTTAGTAATGCTCTTAATATACATAAATATTAATATAGCACATAATATTATAAAAATAGGTCCTATTATTACTGTACGAATAATTGTATATTTTATTTCTTTATATATTTCGCTATTAGCCTTAGCAAATATAACAGTCCAAGGCATCATATCAATATTTTTATAAGCTGCTGAACGTTTTCCTTCCTGACCTTCACTATAATAAGATTCAATAATACCTTCGCTTTTTGTTTTTATGACACTGTAAACATCCGGAAGACTGCCTCCTATATTATTGTCATCTGATGATAATAATATATTTCCATCATTATTAGCTACGGTTATTCTTCCATTAATATTTAAACTCTTTATAAACTCATCATTGACTTTTTTCAAGTCCAAATTAATATAAACTAATCCTACAAAATTTCCCTGAGTATTCTTTACTCCTCCGCAAAGAAGCAATGCCTGACCTCCTGTTGTAGATGAAATACTTGTAGAATTATCAAATGTATACTTATAATTATTAGCTTTCATTTTAGCAAATAAATCTTTATGAATCTCTGCTATAGATACTCCTACAAGTTTAGGATTAGCACTGTCAAGCAAAACAATACCATTAATATCTGCCAAACCTATATTTATAGCATAAGTATTAACTGAGGCAAAATCTTTTAATCTCTTTTCTGCCTCATTTCTTACAGCTATATCATCTATATTTAAAATACCGCTTGCTAATGTGCCGGACTGAGAATAAGTTGCTATTGCAAGCAGCTGTTCATGAAGAACCATATCTATCATATAAGAATAGCCTGAAGCTGTAGAAGTAAAACCTTCTAAAGCAGCTTTTCTAATAGCCCTTGAAGAAGACCAAATAGAAATCGATGCCAATGAAACTATTGTTATAAATATAATAGAAATTATTATAACAGGAACTTTAAAAGATAAACTATGTATTTTTTTCATTTATAAAAACCTCTGTACTTTGTATTTGATATAAAATAAAAAACTAATTAGAAAAGATAAATAACATATTGATTTTAATATAACAATTAAATTTTTTAAGTCAATTTTTTTTATTCTAAATTTATAAATTATTTTACTATAGATTTTATAAAAATATCATATATAATAATCTATAAATAAAGAAAAAGGATTTGTCATGAATAATTTTCTAAGTAATAAAGCTAAATCTATAGAACCATATACTCCGGGTGAACAGCCTAAAGATAAAAATTATATAAAATTAAATACAAATGAATCTCCCTATCCTCCTTCTCCTCATGTAAAAAAAGCTGTAATTGAAAGCAGATTCGATGATTTAAGACTTTATCCGGATCCTAATGTAATAGATTTGAAAAAAGAAATCGCTGAATTATATAATGTAAATACAAATAATATATTCATAGGAAACGGCTCTGATGAAATATTGGCTTTTTCTTTTATGGCTTTCTTTAATAAGGGAGATAAAATTTATTATCCGAATATTACATACAGCTTTTATTCGGTATATTCAGCTCTTTTTGATTTAAATGAAGTGAAAATACCTCTTAAAGATGATTTCAGTATAGACATTAATAATTATAAAAATTTAGATTCAGGAATATTTATAGCAAATCCTAATGCCCCTACAGGATTACTTCTTAATCCGTCTCAGATAGAAGAAATTATAATGAACAATAAAAATAATATAGTGATAATAGACGAAGCGTATATTGATTTTGCTGAAACAGAAAGTGCATATAAACTTATAAATAAATATGATAATCTTTTAGTAATACAAACTTTTTCAAAATCAAGATCATTAGCAGGAATGCGTTTAGGTTTTGCTATAGGCAATGAAAATTTAATTCAAGGACTTAAAAATATTAAATATTCTTTTAATTCATACACTATTAATAGACTTTCTATAATTGCAGGAATTGAAGCGGTAAAAGATAATGAGTATTTTAAAGATACTGTTAATAAAATTATAAATACAAGAGAAAGAACAAAAATTAAATTAAAAGAATTAGGATTTAATGTTCTTGATTCTAAATCTAATTTTATATTTATATCGCATAAAAATATATTCGCTGAGGATATTTACCTAAAATTAAAAGATAAAGGAATATTAGTAAGATATTTCAAAACTGATATTATAGATAATTATATAAGAGTAACAATAGGATCAGATAAGGAAATGGATATATTTTTAGAAAAAATAAAAGATATAATAAGAAATTAAATATTTTAACAATATATATAAGGGTATAATAAAAATTCAAAAATTTATTTAAAGTTTTTAATTTTTTTTATATAATAAAAAAAATACAAAAGATTGGATAAAAAATATGAGCGATAAAACATTATATATCATAATTGCAGTAATATTCATTATTATATTAATATCTACAATTATAATGATTAAAAATATTTTTTCTAAAAAGAAAAATAATCCGCAGAAAAACATAAAAAAGATGATGAAGGAGCTTCAGAAAAACATAGAAGAAAATGAAAATGATTTGGACTCTCTTTATCAATTAGCTATGCTTGAAGAAAAATACGGCGACTTTAATGATGTATTAGATAAATATGAAAAACTTATAAAAGAGAGATATTTTGCAGATAATGATATTAATGAAGTTGAGATATACAAAAAATTAGAACCGGCATATTCTCAATTAGGAGATAAAGAAAAAAGTTTTAAATATTCTCTTTTAATTGAAAAAGCTGAGCCTAATAATATTTATTATGCAATCAAATTAGGTACTATGCTTGGAAAAGAAGGTAAATATAAACTTGCCTGCGAATACTTTAATAAAGTTATAGTATCAAAAGAAAATATAGATATAGAAGAAGCAAAGACGGCTGCTTTATCTTTTTTTATGATTAAAGATTATAAAAAGTCTATAGTATTTTTGGAGGAATTATATAAAAAGATATTAAATAATAAAGAAATAGATGTATCAGAAATTTACAATCTTGAAATATTGATGATATCTATGTATATATCGGCAGATGAACTTAACAGAGCAATTGCATTCATAGAACAAATATTATCTAATAAGAATATAAACGAAGATCATAAATTATATATTAATAAAATGTACATGTACACATTATATAAATTATCTGATAATGAAAGATTTAGAGAAATGTATAATAATATAATTAGTTTATATAATTTAGAAGAGGCAGACTATAAATATGCTAGTCTTATATTCGATTTTGCTTTCTATTCATATTTCTTGAAAGATATAAATGCTTCTATAAGATTCTTTACAAAATTGAATTCTTTTCATAAATTGGAATACAGCGTTTACTATTTAGATCAAATACTGCAGTATCTTAATGAAGTTAATAAAGCTTTTATTCAATTAACCAAATTAAGAAACTCCATGAAATTGAATGATGAAAAATATGTAAATGAAAGATATGATAAATATATCGATAGCGAATTAATAAAAATATGGGAAAAAGTGTTGGGATTGTGGGAAGGAAATTTCTGTAATTTTGACTATATTAATTCATTAGTAGAAATTGAAAACTCTATTGATGTTGATAAGATATTAAATGAATATAATATGGAAAAGCAATTAAATGATGATAATAGACAAAAACGAATTACAAATATAGATTCTATATATTCATTAAGTTTGAGTAATTTCAAAAAACTTTGCCAGAATATCATTCAAAATAAATTATCATATTCCATATTACAGGAATATTCAGATAATATAATAAATTATGAATATGGAGATGATGTTAATTATTTGGCATATCCTACTAATAAAAACAGAAAAGAAGTAACATTAATTTCTATAAAAAGATGGAAAAATACGGAGGTAGGAGAACTTATAATCCGAGATTTTTTACTTATGGTTAATGAATCTGGGGCAAAAAACGGAATACTAATTCTTCCTGTAAAATTGTCCAATAGTGCAATAAGCTATGCAAAACATAATGAAAAAATTACTGTTTATACAAGAAGCCAATTTAATTCATTTTTAAAAAATAATTTTGCAAAATAATTATTAAATATAGGACATATTATGCTTGATTCTTACACTTATATAATTATCGTTCCGGTATCTATAATAATAGTATTAGGAATAATTTTCTTCTTAAAAAGTATAATGGGAGGAAGTAATCGTACATATAAGCCAAAAGACATAAAGAAAAAAATAGATGATCTTGAGAAAAAATACAAATGAATCCTAAAGATTATAATTCAATATATGAATTGGCTGTAATAGAAGAACAGTACAATATGACCGAAAAAGCTTTAGAAAAATATGAACAGCTTATTAATATTAAATATTTTGAAGGAGAGGAATTAAATATATATAAGAAGCTTGAAGAGTTATATAATAAATTAGATAATAGAGAAGAAAGTTTAAAATATACTTTAAAAATAGCTCAAATAGATATTAATAATGCATACTATTCTATAAAAGCAGCTACAGAACTTGGCAGAGAAGGTGCTTATAAATTAGCTTCAGAATATTTCAATAGAGTTTTAAATAATAAAAATGATTTTGAAATATATGAGCTTAAAATAGCTGCTGTATCTTATTTCATAAACAAAGAGTATAAAAAAGTGATTTCTATGCTTGAAGAACTTCATAAGAGGTTAAATAGAAATATAAGCAATATTGAAGAAGACTATGATGAAATGATATTGGTAGAGAAAATACTAATTTCACTATATATTATAAATGATGAGATTAACAGTGCAAGAAACTTTACAGAATCTATACTGTCATCAAGAGCGATTAAGAATGATTCTAAGTATCATTTCTTTATAAACAGAATATATCTATATATATTATACAAATCAGATGATAATGAAGCTTTTATCAATTTATATAATCAATATTCAAAACAGTATAAAATAAATGAAATAAAAAAAGAGGAAACTATTATTATTTTAGATTTTGGTTTTTACAATTATTTTATAAAAGATATTAATAGTGCTATAAGTTATTTTGAGCATATAAAATTATTCAATGATCCTGAATTTAGTATATATGATTTAGATAGTATATTTAATTATTTATCTGCTATTGCCAAAGCTGAAGTTCAATTAAAAAAATTAAGAGGAGATATGCCGTTAAATAATAATGATAAATATGTAAAAGAAAATTATGAAAAATATGTTAATGCTCAGTATATAGAATCTTGGGAAAACTCTGTGAGATTGTGGGAAGATTCTTTTAATAGTTTAGATAAAGTATTAAATTTAATAGAAATAGAAAGAACTGTAGATATTGAAAAAATATTATTGGAATGCAATATAAATGAAAATAATGCCACTATAGAAAATGTAAGCACTAAGAAAGTAGATAAAATTTATGATATAAGTTTATCATCTTTTAAAAGTATATGTCAGGATATAATACAGAAAAAACTTTTATATTCAGCTGTGCAGGAGTATAATGAAAAATTAATAGATTATGATTACGGAGATGAAGTTAATTACTTGGCATTTGCTGCAAATAAGAGTAAAAAAGATTTGACTTTAATATCTTTCAAGCGATGGAGAAATACTGAAGTTGGAGAACTTGTAATTAGAGATTTTATGCTTCTTATTAATGAGGCGGGAGCAAAAAATGGTATATTAATTCTGCCTCTTGAACTTACAAATAGTGCTAGAAGTTATGCTACGCATAATGATAAAATTAAAGTTTATACAAGAAATCAATTTAATTATATGCTTAGAGACAGTAAAATATAATGATTGATAAATACAAAATTTAAAATAATACTAATTATAACTTATTGTTTTTCCTTGTTAATATCTTTAGTTTCATCTATAAGTCTTATAAGCTCATTGGATCTGGAAGCGATGCTTTCTTTTAATGCTAATAATGTATCTTTTCCTGCTTTATTATTTGCTATTTCTCTTTTTAAAAGATCCGCTATATTAAGACATGCTAGTATGGCTATAGTATCCCTTGGATAATTAGGACCATAATGCTCTGCTATATCATTCATACTCTCATTAACAAATTCTGCAACTTCTTTTAAATATTCAGCATTGCCCTCTTGAGATTTTATGCTTAGCATTCTTCCGTATATATTAACCTCTACAATAGTAATATTATCCATAATTATTTACCTATTATTTTGATTCATTATCAAAGAAAAATTCTTCCTCGTCATCATCACCAAACATATACTGATCATCTTCATTTATATCAAATTCATAATTATCTTCTTTGCCGTTTTTATCATCAATTTCTTCAATATTCTCTTCTGCCGCAATATCAGTTTTATTTTCTATCTCTTCATTTTTTATATCATTATCCCAACTAGCATCTGAAGCATTACTAAATGGGTCTTCATCTTCAGTAACTTTTACATTTGAAACTTCTCTTACTTCTTTTATTTCATTTACTTCTTTTGCATCATTGCTTTTATTAATATGATTTTCAGCTTTATACTCTTCATATTCATCAGATAATTGAGCATCACTTTTAAAAGGATTTTCTTCATCAGGCTCTTCTAAATTACTTACAAACTCATTTTCAGTATTTTGTACTTCTTCTTTAATAATTTCTTTAGGAGATTCTTTTAATTCTTTATTATTATTTTCTTCACTAACTGAATTTACATTAACTGCATTTACATTATTAACTGATGCAGCATTGTTAACTAAATCATTATGAGAGGCATTTTCTGAATTATGAATAATAGCAGAATGATGAGATTTCTTAGATTCAAAACTAGATTTTCTAACATTGTCTATTCTTTCTATCAGAATACTTAATTTTTCTTTAAGATCATTATTTTCTTTGCTTAAAGAATCTATAGCTCTTATTGCTTTTTCTAATTCTTTTTTAAGATTATCATTTTCTTCTATTAAGGTTATAGAATCTTTTTCTATATTTTCCAAATTAGATTTAAGAGTATCTCTCTCTATTCTGGTAGCCTCTAATTGTTTTATTAAATTATCTTTATCTTCTTTTATAGAATTATAATTATCTGTAGCATTTCTTTTATCAGCCTCTAGTATAGTTTTTTCTTCTTTTAAAAGATTGAAACTATCTTTTACATTTTTCAAACTGTTTATTAATTCTTCTTTTTCTGATTTTAGCTGTTCTATAACTTGGCATAATTCTTTATTATCAAATGAAATTAATTGGTATTCATCTAAAATATCTTTCAATTTTTCTTCTAAAATTGTAAATTCTTTCAAATTTTCCCCCCAAAAAAATATATATTAAAAATTATATCACATATAAATTCAATTGTCAATTTTTTATTTATATGATAAAATATAATCTATACAACATAATATAAAAATAGGTTTTTATGAAGAATATATTAAAATTTATTGTTCTGCCCTTAATATTGATATACACTCCAATAATATACGGACAATCTCCATATACCGATAAAGAACAAAATCTATTGAAAGGTGCTGTAGATGTTTGGCCTTATATAGGTATAGAATATGAAAGACCTACAGAAAGTTATATGCCTTTTGATTATATACATGAAAGTCATAAAAGAGAAAATAGATTAAAAAATTCATTTCCATCAAGATTATTATATGAGCTTTCCACTATAGAAATACATATGAATACTTTAATAGGCGTTAATTTAAAAGACGGACATTTCAGTATACCTGACATGTATTTATCTGTAGGTAAAAGTTTCCATTTCGATTGGATGTTCTCTGCAACTCCGTTTGTAACTATGACTTCTAAATTTGATGTATTTAATAAAGATTATGCTACAGGAAGTATAGGATTATATGATGCTGGTATAGAAACTGTTACTTTAACTAGAATATTATTATCTTTTAGAATGAAAGCGGTTAATGATATTAATGGTTCTACATTTATGCTTTTGCCTTCTGTTATTGACAGTGAATCGGCAAATTTTGCTCCGCATTGGTATCTTCCTAGAGTTAATAATGAAATGGGTTTTAGAGCTGGATTTATAGGTTCTTATTATGAATTATCTTATTCTCAAGGTTATTCTAAAGATTCAAATCCATTGGCGGCTGTTTTCAAAATTAACGGCGACTATTTCAGAGCTCAGTTTCTTTATCAATATAATAAAAATTCTCTTTCTCCTGACAATTTTAAAAGCAGATATAATACCCCAAATAATATTAACGATGAAAAGGAATATTATACTCATCATTTGGTGCAATTATCCGGTATGGGAAGAATTCCATTTCTTAATAAGGACTTATGGCTAAACTTATTAGGTGAATATACTTGGAGGGATAATGACGCACACTATTTAAGGTTTGAACTTGGACTTGAATGGAAAATGATAAATGTTGCTGTAAGACCTCTATTTTATATACCTGTTAACTATGATAATAGCTATAATCATGGTTACAGATTTGATCCTAAAAAAGATCTATTCTGTTTAGAATATTCTGCTTATATAAAATTTGATCCTATTTCATTTGGATTTCAGGGTTCTACTGACGGAAGATACTATATTGCTATGAAAGCTGTATTTTAATTAAAAATATTATTATAAAAAACGCACGGTAAACTAAATTTTATAACTAATTACATTATTAATGCAGTTTAATCTATTATAAAAAAACCGTTAATCGTGCGTTAAGAGATTTTAAAATTTAAATAAAATTTGGGCGGGTGTTAACATTTCTAAATAAGCAGTAAAAATAATTTAAATTAAAATATAAAAAATACGCTGTAAATAATAAAGGGCGGGGTATGTAATTAAAGTTTTAAAATTTATTTTCATTTGCCCACCCTTTAGACTTTTTAATTAATTTTTAATTTCTAATTTTTTATTTCTTTTTTATTTATATCACATTTATTAGCTGCCCACCCAAGATTTATTTAAATTTTCAGCGTAAATACCGCATATATAAAATTATAATGCTTAATATATTAAAAGTATTGACATAAAAATTAAGTAATATATCATTCAAGTAAAACATTAGTAATGAGGAATATAATTGAGAAATTTAAATCTTGATGAATCAATATTAAAAAAATATTTATTAGATGATTTTAATTCAGAAAATAGTTCTGCAATATCAAATGAACTGCAAAACAGATTATCAGGTTATGAAATAGTAGAGTTAGAAATAGGATGCGGCAATGGTAAATTTATAGTAGAACTTGCTATGAATAATAAAGATAAATACTTTATAGGAATTGAATATTCGTATAAAGCTGCTAAAAAAGCAGTATCAAAAGCATATAAAAGAAACATAAAAAATCTAACTATTATATTCGGAGAGGCTAATAATGTAATAGATAAATATCTAAACGGCAAATATTATTTTGATAAAATATATTTAAACTTTCCTGATCCTTGGCCGAAGAAAAAACATGCTCATAGAAGAATATTTACTAAAGATTTTTTGGGTAAGATGAATATTTTGCTTAAAGATGATGGTATATTCTATTCAGTTACAGATGATGATAATTATGCATTAGAAATAATGAATCCTATTTATAAAGAGTCATCAATATTTAAAAATTCTTTAGAAACAGATTATGTCAATAAATTAGAAGGCTACGGCATTACACTTTATGAGGAGAAAATGAGGGCAATTGGGCATAATATATACTTCTTTGCTCACTCTAAAAATATATAAGCATATAAATTTATGATAACTAATAACTTAAAAATTATATTATTGCTATTAATTCTTTTTTTAGTTTCATGCGGCAATGAAGAAAACTCAAAAAAAACTACTATTATAAGCATAATAAAAGAAAAAAATTCCAGAACATACGATTCTATAGAAAAAGGACTTTTAGATCAAATATCCTCAGATAAAATTGATGTTAATATTAATTTTTACGAATTAGATAATGATGATCTTTCAATAATAAAAACTGCTAATAATGTAAGAGATGATAACTCTAATATAGCAATAATTATAGGTGAAAATGCCACTTTACTATCTATGAATATAATAGTTCCTCAATCTATAATATTTGCCGGCTCTTTTGATAATTTATCCTTAAGCAGCATAACTAAAAATAAAATTCAAAATAATAATATTACAGGTGTTTATGTATACTTAGATATAACTAAATATATAAAAATAATTTCTGAAAATGATGTTAAAAGTATTGCCTATTTATACACTAAAAATTCTGCAATGTCAGCTAATATATCTACATATATTACAAAATACTGCAGCAATGAAAATATAGTATATTATCCTTTGGAAATAGAAAAAGATTTTAATTTGTATAATATAGAAAATATTATCAAATTAAAAGATATAGACTATATGATTTTAGCAAATGAAGAATACATAAATAATAATATATATTCTATAGCACATTTATGCGATAAATATTCTATTCCCTTGATAAATACTGATATTTCGGAAGCTGTAAATACAACGGTATTATTCTCATTAGATTTTAATTATTATTACTTAGGCCGACAATTGGCATTGCTTCTTAATGATGTAATAAATAACAATGGCAAAACAGAAGGATTAAATTTTGTAAAATTATCTGATTCCTACAGAATTCTCATCAATGAAGATATAGCCAAGGAATATAATATAAAATTTACAAAAGAAATACTGGATAAAAGTTCAATAGTAATAAGAGATGGAAAAGTTATAAGAAAATAGATTATATATTATGTTAATTCTGCTTGACAAAATTGATGCTTCATAGTATTATAGTGTAAAATTTATATCGTATAATAGCGATAATTATCTTAATTTTTGAATTTATTTGCAACATTTTAATATAAGGAGAAGAAAATGGCGGTACCAAAGCATAGAAAATCGAAATCAAAAAAAAGATCAAGACAAGCAGCTAATGATAAAAGATTCTTAGGCTCATTATCAATCTGTCCGCAATGTGGTGCAGAAAAAATGCCTCATAGAATCTGTCCGGAATGCGGTTTTTATAAAGACAGAGTAATCAAAGCTCCAAAAACTCAAAACGCCGGATAAAACTAATTTTAGGAAGTTATTATGAATTTAGCCATAGATGTAGCCAGCGGAGAAAAACCTCTTGAAGAACTAGTATTAGGTGCTGTTAGTGCCCTACAAGAAAATAAAGATATTAATTTAATTTTAGTAGGCAACGAAAAAAACATATCTAAAGCCATATCTAAAACTAAATATGATCATAATCGTATAGATATAAGACATACAGACGAAATAATAGATATGAATGAAAGTCCTGCTAACGGCATAAAACATAAAAAGAATGCCTCCGTTTTATTGGCTGCTCGTTTGGTTAGAGAGAAAGAAGCAGATGGTTTCTTCTCGCCCGGAAATACAGGTGCTACTTTAGCGGCAGCTCTTACTGAAATAGGACGCTTAAAAGGCGTTATGCGTCCGCCCCTTATATCTACACTTCCCAAATTAAACGGCGAGTTCTGCATGCTGGATATGGGGGCAAATGTGGACTGCACTACAGATTATATAGTTCAATTTGCAGTTATGGGCAGAGTATTTGCTAAAAGATACTTAAAGATAGATAATCCTAGAGTCGGACTTTTAAATATAGGAGAAGAAGATTCTAAAGGAAATACTAATGCCAAAAAATCATTCGAGCGTCTTCAAAAAATGAAAAAAATTAATTTCATCGGCAATATAGAGCCTAATGATATGTTAAAATCTGATAGTGTTGATGTTGTTGTAGCTGACGGCTTCGATGGAAATATAGTATTAAAAACTATAGAAGGAACAGCTTCTTTTATTGTTAATTTATTAAAAGAAGAAGTTAAGAAAAATCCTGTTAGTGTTATGGGCGGACTTATGATGAAACCTGTATTTAATAGTTTGAAATCAAAAATGAGTTCCGATTCTTATGGTTCTGCTATATTATTAGGCTTAAATGGCGGAGCTTTTGTAGGACATGGCAAAACTAGCGGTTTAGGTATGAAAAATGCTGTACTAAATATGTATAGATTTTTAGATGCCAAAATAAATGAAAAAATAGCTAAAGAACTTTATGACTCGGGAGCTAAAAGAAGAATTTTTTAAAGGAATTTTTTAATGGTATATATTAAATCTTGTAAAGGCACTTATAAAAACAGTAAAACCAATATGGCAGCCTCAGATTTAGCCCTACTATCAATAAATGAAGTAATCAAGGATATGGACCCAAAGAATATAGATGCTATTCTTTGTGCTACAGTTACTAAAGATTATATTTATCCTTCCACAGCTTGTATATTAGCCGGAAAAATTAAAGCAAAGAATGCTTTTTGTTTTGATATAGAAAGTGATTTTACAGGCTTCTTATCAGCATTAAGACTCGCTTATGCCTTTATTAAAAGCGGAAGATATAAAAATATTTTAGTAGTTGCAGCAGAATCATTTTATATCTGCGATGATGAAAATAGATTCGATGATGCAAGTGCCGCTGCTTTAGTAACAAATGAAAAATCAGATATTCAAATAGATTTTATAGATTCAGTAACAGACGGAAATGCATTAGAAAATTGTTATATACCTATGGGCGGAACAGCTAAACCTTATACTAAAGAGGGCGTACTTAATAAAGAACATTTTATTTCTATAAAAGATAGCAGTATTTTTGAAGAAGAAGCTAAAAAAGCCGGTCTTTATGTTAAAGATGTTTTATCATCTAATAACATAAATCCCGATTTATATATACCATCTTATTCAAGCCCCAATGCATACAATGCATTTGTTGATGGTTTGTCAGTAAACAAAGATATAGTATATTCTAAAATGGAAAATGCTCACTCATCTTTAAGTGCTTCATCTGGTGTGGCATTATCTATGGCTTTGGAAGATGGTTCTATAAAGAAAAACAGTAAGGTAGCTATATGCAGTTATGGAAGCGGTTATACCAAATCTGTAGCTGTTATTTCTATAAATTAACTTATAATTAAAAAATAGTATTTATTTTTAATTGAGTGAAGGATTGATAATATGAACTTAGGTAGATTTCGTTTTGGCGGAGTTCATCCGCATGACAGTAAGGATACAGCCGATATTGCTTCATCTGCTCTATCCAAGCCCCCTAAAACCGTCCTAATATCTATGTCCCAACATATTGGTGCTCCAGCCAAAATGTTAAAAAACAAGGGGGATAAAGTTGAAAGAGGAGAACTTATAGGAGAAGCTGGCGGTTATGTATCAGGAAATGTACATTCTTCTGTTACAGGTACTGCTGCATCTGTAGAAATTGCTTCGCCACCTTTAGGACGCGGGGCTAATGCTTTACTTATCAATGTTGACAGCAATGCTGATAATTTAGCTTATTTTGAGAGTTCTGATTACATGTCTATGCCTGTAGAAGAAATGTCAAAAAGAATACAGCAGGCTGGTATAGTTGGTATGGGAGGTGCAACTTTCCCTACTCATGTAAAAGTTGATGGAGCTGCTAAGGGAAATGCTGATACTTTAATCATTAACGGAGTTGAATGCGAACCTTATATTACCAGCGACTACAGACTTATGATTGAATATACTCAGCATCTTTTCAAAGGTATTGAAATACTAAGAAAAATAATTCCTTCTGTGAAAAGAACTATTATCGGTATAGAAAATAATAAGCCTAAAGCAATAGAAGAAATGGCAAAAATGGGAAAAGAATATAATGTTGAAGTTATGGCTTTAAGACTTCGATATCCTCAAGGTGCTGAAAAAATGCTCATAGAAGCTACTACAGGAAGAATAGTACCTGTAAGTAAACTTCCTATGGATGTAGGTGTTATAGTTGTTAATATAGCTACTCTTTATGCTATATATGAGGCTGTAGCTAAAAATAAACCTCTTATAGAAAGGCTTGTTACAGTATCAGGAGATGCTATAAAAGAACATAAAAATATATGGCTTCCTTTAGGTACGCCTATTTCTCATGTCGTTGAAGAATGCGGCGGAATCACTGCTGAAAATGTACTTATACTTTCAGGCGGTCCTATGATGGGTGCGGCTATACCTAATCTTGAACAATGTGTTAATAAAGGTACTAACTCGCTTCTATTCTTAGATAAAGACAAATTACCTAAAGAAGTTGAATATCCTTGTATTAAATGCGGAAGATGCGGTAATGCTTGCCCGCTTCATTTATCTCCTACTGAAATTGCTCATACTGCAAAAGCAAAAATCAAAGATAAATTGAATGATTTAGATATAGCAACTTGTTTTGAATGCGGATGCTGTACTTATATATGTCCTTCAAAAATTCCTTTGGTGCAGTGGATTAGATTTGGTAAAGATTTATTAAGAAGATAAATTAAGGAGATAATAATGAAATTTTATATAGAATCATCTCCGCATGTTAAAGACGGAGATACTACAAATAAGATAATGTTAAGAGTTATTATAGCTCTTTTACCTGCTGTTATATATAGTATAGTGCTGTTCGGAGCTAGAGTTATAGTTTTATATTTAGCAGCAATTATCAGCTGTGTACTTTCAACTGTAATAGTAAAAAAAGTTAGAAAAAAACCTTTGATACCTGATTATGCTGTTATGGTTACTGCTATACTTTTGGTTATGACTCTTCCGCCTGCTTCAACTATTACTATGGTTGTAATAGGAAGTGTTATTGCTATAGTATTTGCTAAAGAGGTTTTCGGCGGTTTAGGTTCTAATATATTCAACCCTGCTTTAGTTGGAAGAGCTTTCTTACAAGTGGCTTTCCCTGCTCAGATGACTATATATACTCCGCCTAAAAATGTTCCTTTCTTAGGCGTATTTGAAAATATAGTAAAAGATTTAAGTCTTACAGTTTCTGGAGCTACTCAGTCTTTGGATGCAGTTAGTGCTTTAACTTCTGCTACTCCTTTAACTTTCTTAAAATTTAATGCTATTGATTTCGGAGGCTCTTTAGCTTCTCAAATACAAATAGAATCTCATTATTATTTACAGATGCTATTAGGAAGTACTGCAGGTGCTATAGGTGAAACTTCATTCCTTCTTCTTTTAATAGGAGGAATATTCCTTCTAATTACCAATACTATAGATTGGAGAATACCTTTAGGAATGTTTATTTCTTTAGTGGTAGTTAGTTTCCTTCTTTGCTTAGCTATGCCGGGTAAAGTTGCTTCTCCTATATATCAAGTATTAGCAGGCGGTTTCGGACTTGGTGCTTTCTTTATGGCTACTGATATGGTTACTTGCCCTTCAAGCCATTTAGGTGCTTGGGTATATGCTCTTTTAATAGGAACTGTACTTGCTGTATTAAGAACTTTCGGTTCTTCTCCGGAATATATGATGTATTCTATACTTATAGGAAATATGTTTATGCCTTTAATTGCTATGCTTACTAGACCTATGACTGTTGGTAAAAAAGAGCTTCTTGCAATTAACAAAGCTAATGCTCAAAAAGAAGGAGGTAAATAATTATGAAAAAAGAGGTTGGTTATACTGCCGTTATTTCTGTTACAATTACTGCATTATTAGCTGGTTTTTTGCTTTCATTTGTATATTCTTCTTTTGAAAAGGATATTTTAGCTAACAATGAAAAAACAGTACTTAATGGTGTTAAAACTGTTATTGAAGGTGCTGATGAATTAGAAGGTCCTTTAACTGATAATTCTGCTTATCCTTACTATATAGGTAAAAAAGCTGATGGTACTGTAGTTGGTTATGCTATGCTTTCTTCTGCAGGCGGATACAATGGAGAAAATAAAGTGCTTGTTGGTTTTGATGCTAATGTTGATAAAATAACTGCTATAGTAGTTACTGAACAAGCTGAAACTCCGGGACTTGGTGCTAAAATTATTGAAAATAGTTTTAGAGATCAATTCAAAGAGCAAAGTACAATAGTGCCTTTAACTGTTGTAAAAGGAATTAAGCCTGAAGAAGCAGCTGATGCTCAAATTGCGGCTATAAGTGGTGCTACTATATCATCTACTTCTGTTGTTAATGCTGTTAATAGTGCTAAAGATGAGGCTGTTAATTTATTTAAAAACTGATTATATTAAATAAAATATATAAAGGCTTATAAATGTTAATCATTTTATAAGCCTTTTTTATTTTAAATATTATTCACTATAAATTTAATAAAAGCTTGGGTGGGAATGCTTTTTCTCATTTAAACAACAAAACAAATAAAAATAAAAAAGTGAAAATGAAATAATAAAAATAAAGGGCGGGGAGTTAGAATAAAATTTTTAATGTTTAAAACTTTTATTATATGTGTTATAATCATACAAAATATTACGGAAATATAAATATGCATGAATTCAAACTTATAGAAAAAATAAAAGAATTAACAGAATATCATAATACAAACAATTTGAATATAGGCGATGATTGTGCTGTTATAAAAAATATAAGTAGCGATAAAGACATTTTAGTTACAACTGACATATTAGTAGAAAATATACATTTCTCTTTAGATTATTATTCTTTTTATGATATAGGATATAAATCAGCTCAGGCAAATATTAGCGATATAATATGCAAAGGAGCAAATCCTACAAATGCTTTTATATCTCTTTCAATACCTAAAAAAATTAATGATGAAAATATATTAGAATGGTATAGAGGTTTTTTAGAAGCATGTAAACAATATAATATAGAAATATCAGGCGGAGATACCACTTCATCAAATGACTTTTTTTTCATTTCCGTAACATTAATTGGTACTATAGAAAAAAACAAATCCATATTAAGAAGCAATGCTCAAATTGAGGATAATGTTTATGTGCTTGGATTTGTAGGAGAAAGCGATTTAGGACTTAAAAAACTTTTATCTGGAAATTATGACTATAACGATGAAAGCATTAAAACCCATTTAAGACCTACACTTTTTTATAATAAATGGCAGGAGATTATTAATAAATACAAAATAAACTCATCTATAGATATAAGCGACGGACTCTTGCAGGATGCATCCCATATTGCTGAAAACTCGAATAAAACTATAGAGATATATGAATCTTCTAATTGGTCTTTAGTAAATAGATTTTTTAATAATAACAAAAAAATACTAAAATCTATACTTACAGGAGGAGAAGATTATGCTGTTATTTTTACAACTTCAGACAATATACCAGAAGAAAATAATTTGATAAAAATAGGAAAAGTAAAGGAATACTCAAATAAATATATAAGATTCATAGATTCTAATAATAAAGAAATCAATTTTGATTCATTAGGATTTGTACATTTTTAAAAATATTATTACACTCCCCACCCTTTATACTTATAGAATTAATTTAAATATAAGTTTTTAATTTCTTATTTGCTTAATTAGAATTTTCTGCTGCCCACCCAAGATTTTTTTAAATTTATTGCAAACTCAATCCGCACGCAGAACAAAGTTTTAAATATATGTTTAATAAAAATTATAATTCAAACAATAAATAAAAATCAGTTTACCGTGCGGTTAATTAATTTTTGAAAGTTTACCGTCAGATGTTGAATTATCAGTATTTACAATTGTTAAATTCATGTAAGTATCATAAAAAGCAAAAGAATATTTTTTTCCATCTTTCTCTGCTGTATATGAGGAATCTCCAACTTTAGTTAATTCTTCTTTTGATATGCTTACTCTGCTGTCATATATATTTCCGCCTTCTATAGTAATATCTATAGAACTATTTTCATTAACAATTAAAGTGCATTTATTTGTTATAAGCTGTCTAGTATTTTGAGTTGTATTTAAAGTTCCCTCATATCTAGCATTTTCTTTTATGTTTTCTATAGGATCGTTTTTATTTCCGCAGCTTAAAATAAATAAAAATATAAAAGATAGACTTATAATTTTAATACAATGTTTCATAATTTACCCCATAAATAATTTAATTTTATAAAAAACAATATTAATATTTTTTATGAATTTGTAAATAATACTTTATCAAAATTAAAATATAATTTTTTCTAATTATTATTTTTTAGAAAAACTATTTTCCTCGCCTTTAAGCATTCTTTTATAATTAGGTATATGCTTTATTATAATAAATATTGCAAGAAGTATCGCTATAGGAAGAAGAATAATATAGTTTATATTAAAAAATATTCTGTATAAAAAATTAGCTTTAAAATACAAAAAGCTCAAAACTATAGGAAAAGCAATAGCCCCGAAAGTTGAACCTATAGCAACAGTTTTTCTTGAAGCAAATAAACCAATAAAGAAAAATACCATAGTAATAATTAAACTTACAGGTGCAAGCATAAACATAGAACCTGCACTAGTTGCTACACCTTTACCGCCTTTGAAACCTAAAAATATAGAAAATACATGACCTAATATAGCTGCAACAGCACAAGCCACTAATATATAACTATGAGTAAAAATAATATTAGAAAGTATAAAAGAAGGTATTAGTACAGCTATCATTCCTTTACCTATATCGCAAATATAAGCAGCAATTCCAGCCTTTTTACCGCATACACGAAGTACATTGCTTGCACCAGGATTGCAGCTTCCCTCTTTTCTTACATCATGTCCATTTATTTTTCCTATTATAAATGAAAATGGTATTGCTCCGATTATATATGAAACTAGTATGCTTACTATAATCTTAACTATCATATTTTTAACCTCCAAATTTTTTGCCTCTTTTTCTAAAATTGAGTATAATAGGTGTTCCTCTGAAATCGAACATCTCTCTAAATCTATTTTCCAAATATCTCTTATAATGCGAATTTAATTTATGAGGATGATTGCAAAATACAGCAAAGGCAGGAGGATTTATACCTGTCTGAACAACATAAAAAATTTTAAAAGGATTTCCGCCTGCAGATATTGAATATTCTCTAGTAGCTCTTACCATAGTTTCTGTGAGAGCATGCGTTTCAAATTTCTGCATTCTTGTCTTTGCAACTCTTACAGCTAAAGATAAAAGTTTTTCTGCATCATTTTTTCTATTGGCACATACTTTTGCATAAAAAGCATAATTAAGAACAGGGAAAGTGTCTTTCATATATGCCTCATAATCATTCCAAGTAGTGCCTTTATCTCTTATGTCCCATTTATTAGCAGCTATTACTATTCCTTTTCTTCTTTCTATAATAAGATTGGCAATAGTTTTATCCTGATCTGTAAGCCCTTCAAAAACATCAAGCATAAGTATGCATACATCTGATGCTTCTATAGCTTTTATCGCTCTGTTTACACTATAATATTCAATATCACTATTAACATTTTTTTTCTTTCTTATTCCGGCTGTATCTACAAGACAAATATCATCACCTTTGAAATTGAATGTCTCATCTATGGAATCTCTTGTAGTGCCCGCAATATTAGATACAATGCTTCTGTCTTTTCCTATCAATGTATTTAATAAAGTGGATTTTCCTGCATTTGGTTTTCCTACTATGGCTATATTGATTGTTTTCTTTTGTGCTATATATTCATCAAGTTTATATTGTTTTGATTTTTCTTTTTTATTATTATAACTTTCTTCATCTTCTTCGTCTAAATTATCATCATAATCTTCAAAATCTTCATCTATATTTTCAATTGTATCATCATCTTCATCATTATCAGAATTACTATTTTTAGATATTTCTCTTTCAACTTCCAAATCAAATCCGTTTCTTTCAAGAACTTCTAGTATTTTTTCTCTTAAATCATCAATGCCGTTATTATGCTCTGCACTTATTATAGATACATCTTTTACCCCTAATGAATAAAATTCGCTTACCAAATTATTATGAGAGTCAGCGTCCACTTTATTTATTACTAGTATTATAGGTTTTCCTGATTTTCTTATTATATTAATAAAATGTCTGTCATCAGGGTGGCTTTGATGTGCATCTACCAAAAATAAGAGTATATCCGAGTCTTCTAAGGCTGTTTTTAATGCTTTTTCTCTTACCTTTTCATTTAAAGTGTCATCGCTTACATCAAGAAGTCCGCCTGTATCAAAAACATTAAATGCTATATCATCAATATATGTTTTAGCTATACTTATATCTCTGGTAACTCCTGCTGTAGGGTCAACTATTGATTTTCTTCTTCCTGCAAATCTGTTAAACAATGTGGATTTACCTACATTAGGTCTTCCTAGTATAGCTATATTTATCATTTAATTAAGCCTTTTATATTATGATTAGAGTTAATAATATCATAATTTTTAATATATTGCTATTGAGCTTTATATTTTTATTTTCTAATATATTATGAAGACAAAAATAATATCTCTTATAATTTTTTATTATCTTTACTTATTTTGCAATACTATTATAAATTCTATCAAATTCGGCTATAAAAGTAATAATAACTTTTTGTGTGATATTATTTAATTTTGCAAAACAGTAATAAGGATCTTTTCCTTCATATTTTACATCAATTAATGAAGAAGGTTCTATATCTGTTAATTTAGTTATATTATGCTTAGTTAAAAATTCTGATAAATACAAAAAGCTATGATTATGATTAACTGTAAGTATGTCATTGTCAAATGATAAAAATAAACCTATAAATGTATATTCAGCATCATTTTTGAATTGAATACCTTTATTATTGTAATAATAGTTAGTATTAAAATAATGTAAGAATCCCATTTTTAGCATAGTCTCATATACTATTTCATCTTTATATTCTTTGTTCAATTTAATGTATGTCATAATATTATATCCCTGCTCCTGTAAAATTATTGCAACATTATATCATAATTATATTTTTATTAAAACCGAATTTATAAAAAATATTATGTTAATATATAAAATAGGTTAAAAAATTAATAAACTCTTTGGCGGGCGTTAATATTTCTATATTGGTATTGAAGAAAATATAAATAAAAATTGCAGAATAAAGTATTTAAGGATAAAGGGCGGGGTATGTAAATAGTTTTTTAAATTTAACTATACCCCAACCCTTTGAATTATCAATCCTATATGTTTAATTAATTTTTTATAATATTAATATCCTCATAATAAAATTTATATTATTGTATTATCATTTTATGAACTTCTTTCTTTCTCTAGGTAAAAGCTACATAAAAACAAACATTATAACCATTATAATCATCACATTGCTTTTTAAAACTAATAGAAGTATAACTATCAGGATTTGCCGCACTAGGATTAGATTTTATACTAGGTGCTCCTTTGTAAATCTATTTTCTATATGTATTACCTTCATTATCATATACAACTTCATATATATAGATATACATAGAATCCATATTAACATTATCTTCTGTTGATATTTTAAATATCTTATTTTCTTTATCATAATAACAGTACAAAGATGCTTGAATCTCAAGAATATTACTATCCATTTTAGTAGGAGAATCCGAAGTTGTACTAATTTCATTAACAGTACTAGGAAGCACACCCTCAAAATCAGGAGAAGTATAATCATTAGGATTAAACTCTTTTAATGTTGAATTTCCATTATCTATATTAGGATTATTAGGAGATTTACAGCTGAAAATAAATAATAAACATAGAATTGAAATTAAAAAACTTTTTTTGTTCATAATAAGAACTCCTTATAAATTGTTTTTATATAAAATTTTTTTCTTGCTCAAAGGCTTTGTTAAGTAAACTTACCATAGGCTCACAATTTTTATAATATTTAAAATTATACTGATAATGTTATAAACAAAATTAAAAAAATGATGCAATGACAATATTGATTTATAAAAAATTAATGAAAATATATTATTGAAAAAATTTAAATTATCTGATTGCTGATTGCTGATTGCTGATTGCTGATTGCTGATTGCTGATTGCTGATTGCTGATTGCTGATTGCTGATTGCTGATTGCTGATTGCTGATTGCTGATTGCTGATTGCTGATTGCTGATTGCTGATTGCTGATTGCTCTCTAGTTATTAAATAAAATATATTATACATATCGCAATTATAAAATATTTATCTTTTATGTCAATTATTTTAACATAATAAACTTAAAAATTCATTACATTTGCCCACCCTAGATTCATTTAAATTTACAGTCTATTCACCGCACGGTAAATGAAACAAAAGTTATAAATTTGATTAACAATAAAATTTGTATTATGTTTAAAAATTAGTTCTGCGTGCGTTAAATAAATTCAAAATCTAATCAAAACTTGGGGGGCGTTAATAAATTAGATGAAAACAAAAAGTAAAATATATATTATAATTCAGTATTAAACAATAAACCTATAGGGTGGGAATTAGAATAAAGCCAAAAAATTTAAAAAATTTTTCTCACTCCCCGCCCTTTAGATACTATTATTTTATTTTGAATTTTAGCTTTATATTATTTTGCTATTTAAATAACATCTGTAAGCACCCACCCAAGTTTTTTTAAAATTTGAGAAGAACATATCGCACGAGTTAATGAAATTTAAAATATATACTTTATTAAGAATAAAATTTAAATTATATATTTAAGCCTATTTACCGTGCGTTCTATATTATGATTTGTAATATTTACATAATATATAGATAAAATTTATCAAGGCATTTTTTATTATTCCGAACATAAAGAAAGCGGAATTTTTATTTCTTTAAAGGCGGAAAATATATGTATAAATATGTGATAGAAGGTTCAAACAATATCGGCGGAGTATTGAAAGTATCAGGATCAAAAAATGCATCCTTGCCTTTGCTTGTTGCTTCAATTTTAACAGATGAGCCTGTAATACTTCATAATGTTCCGGATTTAGTTGATGTGCATGTTCTTATAGATATATTAGAGCCTTTAGGAAAGAAAGTTGATTTTAAAAACAATACTACTGTAATAATATCTCATAATGGAAAAAGCGAAGAAGCTCCCTATAAACTTGTAAAAAAGATGAGAGGCTCTATTATAGTTCTTGGACCATTGCTTGCTAAAAGAAAACATTGCAGAGTATCATATCCGGGCGGATGTGCTTTCGGACCAAGACCAATAGATTTGCATTTAAAAGGAATGGAGGCATTGGGAGCTAAAATAGATATAACAGCAGGATATATTGATGCTAAAGTAGATAATAATCTCATTGGTGCTGATATGGATTTGTCTGGTAAGTTCGGACCTACAGTGTTGGGAACAGATAATGTTATGATGGCGGCATCCTTAGCAAAAGGAACTACTATTATACGAAATGCCGCAAAAGAGCCTGAATGTGTGAATTTAGTTGATTTACTTAATGCTATGGGAGCTAAAATCACAGGAGGAGGAACTGATACTATTACTATAGATGGTGTTGATTACCTTCATGGTGCTGAGTTTACAGTGATACCAGACAGAATAGAGACAGGTACTTTTTTGGCAATAGCGGCAGCTGGAAGAGGAAAATTAAAACTTGAAAATGCAGAGCCTAAGCATTTAAGCTGTGTGCTTGACTTACTTTCAGATATAGGCTGCGATATAAAAACTACAGATACAACTATAGATATTGATGCTTCTAATAGAGAATTAAAGCCTTTTAAAGTAGAAACTTTACCATATCCGGGTTTTCCAACAGATTTGCAGGCAATATATACCACATTAGCATGCACAATTAAAGGTAAAAGCGAACTTATAGAAGGTATTTATCCTGACAGATTCAGCCATGTTCCGGAACTTATTCGTATGGGAGCAGATATTGAACTTAATACTTCCGACATAGTAGTTAATGGCGGCAAAGAGCTTTCAGGAGCTGATGTACAGGCAAGCGATCTTCGTGCAGGTGCTGCCTTGGTTGCTGCCGGAGCAATTGCTAAAGGTACAACTAATGTTCATAGGATCTATCATATAGAAAGAGGCTATGAAAATTTAGAAGAAAAATTAAAAACTATTAATATAGATACAAAAAGAGAAAAAGACGATATATTATAATAAATTAGGGGGATTATAAATGGTAAGAGGCGTTTATACAGGTGCAAGCGGCATGATGGCCGAACAGGCAAGACTAGATGTTGTAGCTAATAACTTGGCTAATGTTGATAAACCTGGATTTAAAAGAGATACAGTAAGTTTCAAATCCTTTCCGGAAATGATGGCGGCAAGAACAGAAGATGACGGAGTAGTAATATTTCCGCTTGGTTCAACAGATGTAAGACCTTATGTAGGAAGAATGGGAACAGGTGTAGAAGTTAATGAAGTTTTCACAGAATGGGAGCAAGGTTCATTAAGAGAAACTGGCAATCAGCTTGATATAGCTTTGGGTGATAAAGGATTCTTTGCCATAGAAACACCTAATGGAGAAAGATACACAAGAAACGGAAGTTTTTTAATAGATAAAGATCATTATCTTGTAACTAAACATGGCTATAAAGTTATGGGCGAAAACGGATATATACAGATAAAAACTAATAACTTCAATATAGATGAAGAAGGAAGAGTAAGCATCAACAGAAGATATCAGGACGGCAATACATTTGTACAGTTTAATGATAATGAATGGGAAGATGAAGAGATACTTGATACTTTAAAAATAGTGCGTTTTGATAATGAAAGATATTTGAAAAAAGAAGGCGAATCTTTCTGGGTAGATACAGATATAAGCGGTCCTGCATATATAGCACAAAAAGGGGTTGACAGACCTAAAGTATTATCAAGATTTTTAGAGATGAGTAATGTAAACCCTATAAATGAAATGGTTAGAATGATAGAAGTACAAAGAGCTTATGAATTAAATTCCAAAACTATATCTACTCATGATACATTAGTCGGCAGAGTAATTAATGAGGTAGGCAGAGTATAATTTTTTAATATGTACTTCATTTTTTTATGAATAAATTTTGATAAAAAATAAACGATAATATATAATATTGTATTAATTGCATTTATTTAATAGAGGATATTATGGCTTCAGAAAAGATAAAACTACATGTTATTAGAAGGCTTAAAATTTTAAGTATTCCGCTATATTTATTAGTGGATATTGTCATTTGGAATATAGCGTTATTTTTTATATATAAAGAAATGCCGACTATTTACGGACTAAAAATAGTCTTTTCTGTGATATCTTTTATATTCTTATTTAAGTATTTAAAAATTTGGAGAATCAATTCTGATATAAGATTGGCAAGCAGAGTTATATTAATCTTTTTTATCATTTCACTAATAGGAAGCATCATAGAAATTGTTACATACTCTCTTATAAATAAGATATTTATGCATACTATGACATTAGCTCTATTTAATGCTACTATAAATGCAGTTTTATTATCATGCGTATTTATGTTTTTATTTAAAATAATGTCTAAAAATTTTGAATTAGATGAAAACATATCTACTTTTTATATACCGCTTATAGCTAAATTAGGGCTTATAGTATATTTATTTTTCTCTACCATAATACTAGCTTTTCTTATGAATTATGTTTCTGTACAGGAAGATGTTTATTTGAAAAATTACAGTAATGCTGTATTAAATGAAATACTTGCTGTGTCTGATAATATAAAAAGAATTGATGATAATATAAAATCCGATATGATGACTTATTCTGAATCAGTACTTAATATTTATTCTAATAAAAATGTAATCTCAAGAGATGATATACAAAACTATTTCGTTAATAGAATAGGATATATAAATAATACTTTAAAAAATAAATATGATACAATTTCTGTTAATATAAATCAGGAATATATAGATACGGATCTGCCTTATTCTGTAACAGTATCAAAAGATTTTACCACAGACAGATATACCAGCAGAGTATCAGATGCCTTAACTATTCATAATTTCTTAGAAAATGAAATACAAGATAATTTTGTAACTTTGGATATCAATGTTTATGATAGAAATAATATATATATATCTGCTTATACTCCGTTAAAATTATTCGGAAAAGATATTGGATATATGATATCTGAAACAGGAATTGGAAATTTAAATAATATAATAAAAAACAATGATATTCTTTCTAAATGGAGTTATATTTATTATTCAGCTTTAAAAAAGGATATAATACTTAGTTATGACAGCAGATATCTAGCTGAAAGCTCATCTTCAATATTATCATCATCACCGGAACTTGTTCAAAATATAGGAAATTTTGAAAAATCATTCGGAGCTAATAACTCATTTGAAATCTTTTATCCTATCAATATAGAAGGGAAAAAGTCTATTGCTATAATTTCATATATAAAAGAATTAAAAGTTATTGGATTATATTATAAAGATATAAATACTGTAATAAAAGATTCTAATATGAATTTAACTGTATTTAATTATATATTTATATCTATATTTATTTTGTTCTTTGGTATTTATTTAATTATTTTGAAAATACTTCTATCTTCAATAAACAAAGCAAATAAATCTACAAAAATGCTTTTAGGCGGAAACGGAGATTTAAGAAAAAGAATATCTTCAAAAAACAATGATGAAATAGGTCTTTTAATTTACAACTTTAATTTATTCTTATCTAGTTTGGACAATCTTATAGGAGACTTAAAAGTAGAAAGTTATAAGGTATTTGAGGAAATAAAAGTAATAGAAAAAATTATTGATGAAAATACAAATAGAATAAATGATCAAAGCTCAAGCATTACCGAAAGTGTAGCAAGTGTTAATAATATTATTACTTCTATACAGAATGTTACTAGCTCTACAGATCAGCAAAAACATGCTTTTTCATCAGCTTCTATTGCCGTAGAAGAACTTTTGCAGACAATCTATAAAATTAATGATAATATGGAGCGTCAGTCAT
The DNA here is from genome assembly GCF_002214805.1 of Brachyspira hampsonii. NCBI lineage: Bacteria > Pseudomonadati > Spirochaetota > Spirochaetia > Brachyspirales > Brachyspiraceae > Brachyspira > Brachyspira hampsonii. The sequence continues at coordinate 1,561,322 of NZ_CP019914.1, forward strand.
CAGCAGTAGAACAAACTTCAGCTTCTATTGAGGAGATGATATCTAATATTACATCTGTGGCAAGAAGTGTTAATAAAGCAGATAGTTTCTCTAAAAAACTTCTTGTAGATGCACATGACGGCGGTGATACTGTAGATGAAGTTATTGAGGCTGTTAGAGGTATTGAAGAAAGCTCAGATCAAATTAAAGAGATAGTTAATGTTATTCAAGGTATTGCAGAACAGACTAACCTTCTCGCTATGAACGCAGCTATTGAGGCGGCACATGCCGGAGAACAAGGAAGAGGATTCTCTGTAGTTGCTGATGAAATAAGATCTTTGGCAGAGCATACTGCAGACAACACAAAATCTATTACGAACATCATTAAAGCTATTACAAAAAGAATAGAAGAAACTGTAGAACTTGCAAGCAACAGCGGTAAGTCTCTTGATAATATACTTGATATGTCAGAAAATACTGCAAGAGTTGTTTCTGAAATCAATACTGCAAACAGTGAATTAGAGGTTGGAGGAAGAGATATACTTGAAACTATAAGACACTTGAATAATATTACTACAGGGGTTAAAGATAGTGTAAAAGAACAGATGAACAGCGGAGATGTGGTGGACAGCCAAATTACTTTGCTTGACCAGATTACTAGAGAAGTTTCTGATATAATTGAGGCTAATAGCTCAGGTGCTAAAGAAGTTATGCATGCTATGAGTTTCTTGAATGAACTTTCTGTAAAAACTGTTGAAGGTAATAAAGAATTTTATACTGCTACAAATAAATTGAATGAAATATTTGTTAAATTTCATGAGCTTATGGGTAAATTTATCACAAATGCCGATGAAATAAAAAAAGATAAAGATGAAAATGATAATAAGAATCCTGAAAATTATACTGTAGATGAAAGAATGGATATGGAACTTAGAAGTCTTGAGGAAGAGTTCAAAAATGAGAATGATGAATTTAAAAAAGATGATGATGTATTAGAGATGCTTAAAGAAGACTTTAAAAATCCGGAAATGTTTAATATATAAATGAATATTACGATTTTTAATAATGAGATATTATATCTAAATATAATATCTCATTTTTTATATTTTTGACTTTATTAACAATTATAAGTTTGATAATAATAAAGTTTTAATTATTAAAAATAAGTAGGTTAAGATTATGTCAAATTATACTATTGCTGAAATTGATTTATCCATTTTTAAGAAGAATATGCAGATTATACGCTCTATTATAAATGATGTTAAACTTCTTAATATTGTTAAAGCAAATGCTTACGGACATGGTTTGGTGGAAATATCGAAGGCTTCTGAGCAATTCGGAGCTGATGCTTTAGGGGTTGCAAATGTTGAAGAGGGAATAAAAATAAGAGAAGCTGGTGTTAAACTTCCTATATTAGTATTATTCCAGCATTTTAAAGATGAGTCTGATTTGGTATGTAAATATAATTTAAGTCCTATTATAAGTAATGATGAATGTTTAGAGTATTATGATAGATTTTTAAAACAGAATGGCGGAAGCTTAAATTTATATATAAAAGTTGATACAGGATTAAACAGAATGGGGGCTAAACCTGAAGAAGTTGTTCCTCTAGCAAAAAAAATATTATCTTATGACACTTTAAATATAGAAGGCATTAATACTCATTATGCCGCTTCTGATATGAACGATGATTACTCTGTTAATTTTACTAATAAACAGATAAAAATTTTTCATGATGTATTAAATAATCTTAAAGAAAATGGTATAGAAATAAAAAATGCTCATACTTCTAATTCAGCAGCTATAATTTCATATAAGAATACATATTTTGATATGGTTAGGGCTGGAATAATATTGTATGGATATAATGATAATATTTTAGGTATTAAGCCTATATTAAATTTAAAATCGTATGTTGTTTTGGTTAGAAATATAAAAAAAGGAGAAAGCATTTCTTATGGAATGACTTGGACTGCTAGTAAGGATACAAGAGTTGCTGTAATACCTATAGGATATGCTGACGGAATACCAAGAAAATTATCAAATAATTGGGAAGTAAAAATTAATGGAAGATATTATCCTTTACGAGGAAGGGTGTGTATGGATTCTATTATTGCAGAAATAGGAAATGATAATATAAAAACCGGCGATGAGGTATTGATATTTGGAAATGATAAAAAACTTAATGCAGATACTTTGGCATCAAGAATAGATACTATAAGTCATGAAATACTTGTAAATATAGGTGAAAGAGTAAAAAGAGTTTATAAATATTAGAAAATAATTTATATAAAATTAATAATAAGGAGCATGAGTTGCATATTAATATTTAATTTATAGTTGTTAATATGTTAATTTATCACTGGCAATAATAATAAAGCGTATGAACGAGCAGCTTATAACTTTAGTTATAAGCTATTAATAAGCGAGTTAATCGCTAGCAACAATAAGGAGTACATTATGATAGAAATGATAGCTAAAATAAATAATGTTATTAATAGCTTTGTATGGGGACCAATAATGCTTACATTGTTAGTAGGCACAGGAATATATTTAAGTATAATAACAGGTTTTTTACAAATAACAAAAATACCTTTATGGATTAAGCATACATTTGGGGCATTAGCAAAAAAACATGATTTAGATGATAATATTACTCCTTTTCAGGCAGTAAGCACAGCATTAGCAAGCACTGTAGGTACAGGAAATATTGCCGGTGTTACTACTGCTATAGTGGCAGGAGGACCTGGAGCTTTATTTTGGATGTGGTTTGCTGCTTTTTTCGGTATGGTTACTAAATATTCAGAGGTTATTTTAGCTGTTCACTATAGAATAAAAGATGATTTAGGTCATCATCATGGCGGTCCTATGTATTATATATCAAAGGGTGCTAATATGCCTTGGCTTGGAAGTATATTTGCTGCTTTTGCTGCTTTAGCTTGTTTCGGTGCTGGAAATATGACTCAGACTAATGCTATGGCGGGAGTTATTTATCAGAATTTTGGAGTTCCGCATATAGTTACCGGAATAGTTGTTGTAATTTTAACTGCTGTTATTATTATAGGCGGAATAAGAAGAATAGCTACTGTTACTGAAAAATTAGTACCTTTTATGTGCGTTATATATATAATTTCAGGTATCATTATATTAATTATGAATGCAGATAAAATTCCTCATGCTTTTCAGAGAGTATTTCAAGAAGCTTTTTCATTAAAACAGGTAGGAGCCGGATTTATGGGATATACTATAATGATGGGTATGAAATTCGGATTTGCAAGAGGAGTATTTTCTAATGAGGCTGGTTTAGGTACTGCTCCAATGGCTCATGGGGCTAGCAATTCAAAAAATCCTATAGAGCAGGGTTTATGGGGAATATTTGAAGTGCTTATAGATACTTTCTTTGTATGTACTTTAACAGGGCTTATAGCTATAATATTCTTAGAAGCTAATCAGGGAACTAAATTAAATGGGGCTGAACTTATCTCTTTTTCTTTCGGAAATAATTTAGGATATGCAGGTTCTGTAATACTTACAATATCTTTAGTATTATTTGCTTTTTCTACATTTGTAGGCTGGTCTCATTACGGTGTTGTTGCTTTAGGATATCTTACAAAAAGAAATAAAATAGCTTCATATTCATACAGAGTAATATTTTTAATTATAGGTATAGTTGGTGCAGTAAGTCAATTAGATTTAATATGGGCTATAGCTGATACTTTGAATGGTCTTATGGCTATACCTAACCTTATTGGGCTTCTCATACTATCACCAAAAATAGCTAAACTTACTAGTGATTATCTTAAAGACCCTAGTTCAACTATAATGAAAGATTAAAATTTTATATTAAAAAAATTTAATAAATAAAAATATAAAATATTTGCTCTTTTTTATTATTTAGTATTGATTTTTTATAAAAACAATATATAATTAATAATTATTATCAATAAGTATAGTGTGTATGAATATTTAATTAAACTTTCTTATTGTGTTATTATAGTTTATATATAATAAAATTAACTTTGAGAAAATCTCATAATAATAAATCAAACTAATTTTTACCCCAATTTTACGGCAGTGTATAGAAATATACACTGTCATATATATTCAATTTCATACACAAATTCATTCATATAAAAGCTATAAATTTAAATAATTCTTGGGTGGGCTTCTGTAAATTCTAATATAATAGTAAAAAAATTAAAAATTATATTTCAGAGTAAAACTATAAGTATATAGGGTGGGAAGTGTAAATAAATTAAAAAACTTAAATTACATCCCCCGCCCTTTTTACCTTATTGCTTTATTTACAAATAATTAGTTTTATTTATATTTAAAGCTTAAAACACAAAAAAGCATGCCCACCCTAGTTTTTGATTAGTTTGTAGTCCATTCACCGCATACTTAGCTTACTTTGAAATATTATAAAAATAGCATTATTAATTAATTTATATTTTTTGTTTAATTTAACATGCGTTATTAAAAATTAAAAAATAAAATCATTAGTGTTTTTTGATATATTGTTTTTTAGTATGTTTCTTTTAATCTTTATTTCTTTTAATATATCAGAAGCTAATTTAACATCTTTAAGAGATTTTCTTATCTGCCAAAATCCGCTGTCCCATAAAGATATTTTAAATTTCTCTTTATTGACCTTTTCTATATTAGAATAAAAATATTTATAAAGTTTTTCAGCAGTATTCATCAAATCAAATGCTTCATAAGATATATATTTATTATTATTTTCTAAATATTCAAAACAAAATCTTCTTTCATTATTATATTCAAAGAAACTGCATCCGCTGTAAACTTTTTTATAATCAAATGGATAAAAATGATTTATAATGGTATAATATTTTTCTTTATAGAATATATTATCCATAGCAGATGTTTGATTGGAAGTAGAAAATAAAGTCCATACTACACAATCCAATATAAATTTTCTATCTAATTCATTTTTAGGTATGCAAAATTGATCGCTTCCATTAAGCCAATCTACTTTAGCAGTTCTTCTAACGGCATGTATTATCATAGCCTTTTCAAAATTTTCTTTTGTAATTGATAGCGAACCTGCCGAAGCCTGCGGAGCAGAAAATATAGCCGTAAGATTCTGTTTTTGCAAATCGCTTCCGCAGCTCATAAGAGAACCTATAAAGCCTTCGCATACTTTATCTCTTATATCATGTCCTGAGGTTTTCACTTTTATCGCTGATGAAAGCGGTACAAATGTTGATGAAGTTTTTATTCTCTTTATCCATTTATTAAGAAGACTATCACTGTCTATCACATTATAGCTTTTTTTATTTATTATATTGCAGTTATTATCAAGAACATCTAAAATAATATTTTCTGTTTTTATATTATGCTTATTATTTATTTCCCAAATTATGAAACTTACAGGAAAAGGAGTAGTTTTTGAAGTATTGTCAAAATTCGATGAAGAGAAAATAAATCCATTTAAAAATTTATAATTACATACCTTATTTCTAAATTTCTCATTGTTATTATATTTTATATAGTTGGTTTTAGAAAATATAGCAAGATAAACTTTATTTTTATCTTTAAACTCTTTATGTATTCTAAACATAAACTGGGCATATAATTCTCTTGAAGCATCGCCCAATTTTTCTTTATGCATCATATCTCTAATCTTGCTTATGCTGACATTTTTTTTGCTTTTGGAGTTTGTACCTGCAACCTGACTTGTGGCATAAGGCGGATTGATTAATATAATCCATTTTAATTCTTTATTATTTAAATCATCTTGAAGTTGTTTAGGTAGTTTATGATATTGAAAATCATCATTATTTATATCATCATTTAAATAATCATATTGAAACTTGAAGGCATTTTTAAATTTTATTTTAGAATATTCTATATCATTTTCATCTATTGTAGACATATAAATATATTTATGATATTTTTCATCAATATAATATTCTAAATTTCCTGTTCCCGATGCCATATCCCATATTCTATATTTTCCGCTTTCAAATTCTTTTTTATCTATTATACTAAATAGATATGATAAAGATTTTTCAGCAAAATTTAAAGGAGTATAAAACTCTCCTAAATATCTTTTTTTAGAATCATGTGCATTCATATAGCATTAGAAGAATAGTAATATATAATAATAAACTAGAATCTGGCACTCAAATAAGGCATAGGATTCTTATGATCTCCTCCTATCCTAACCTCGAAATGGCAGTGTATTCCTGTAGTTCTTCCGGTATTTCCTATTAAAGCTATACGATCTCCTCTTTTTACCTTCTGTCCATAATCAACAAGAAGTTTAGAATTATGACCATAAGCAGTCTGATATCCATTAGCATGTGTGATTAGAACAAACCATCCGTATCCGTTTCTCCAGCCTGCAAATGAAACAGTACCATCAGCAACAGCAAGTATAGGAGTTCCATAAGGACCTGCTATATCAACACCATAGTGATAACTTTTTTCCTGATTGAAAGGAGATAATCTAGCTCCGAATCCGCTTGATATTCTTCCGCCTCCTGCAACAGGCCAGCCTAAAGGAATTTCTTTATGTATTTTTGGAGATACTTCCATAAATGAAAGAACATTCTTTTGATAAGAGTCTAATTCACTAAGCATCTTTTCAATATTTAAAGATTCATTATTATTTAAATTATTGTTATTATTGAAAGTACCGACATCATTATAATCTATTGTATAGGATATAGATTTCATGATATTATTATAATCTATTAAAGCTTTAGAAAATCTATTTAAAGATTTTTTATAATCTTCTATTAAAGTATAAGTTTTAGCTTCTCTTGCAGAAAGAGTATTATAAAATTCTCTAGCTGCTTTTTGTCTGTTATATGCATCATAACCTGTATAAATTAAAGCAGAGAATACTAAAAAAAGAAATAAAATCATAAAATTATTAATAGGAAGTCTTATTCCATGTTCTTCATCATCATAAAATATGAGTATGCTTCTTTCATGATTCCCTTTTCTTTCAATGGCTCCTATAACTGAATTAAATATATGTCTTATTCCGTAAGTAGCATTATATAAATTATTTAGAATTTTTTTGGTTCTATTGAATTTTATTTTTGTTTTTGGAGCTTTATATCTTGAAGATGGAGTTAATTTAACATTTTTTTTATAGTTTATATCAAAGCGGGAATTAGAATTATTAGCATCTTTGAAATTGCCTACGAATTTTTTTGCTAAATTTTTAACATCTTTTGAAGTTTCTTCCAAATAATATTTATCCAACTGAGCATTGGACTTTTTCTCTTTTGTTGAAGTATCGTCTGTAATTAAAATAGGTAACTCCTTAAAAATCAAATAATCCTCTTTCTTCGTTATTATAATTATCGTCATACTTTGAAGAAAGATTTAAATAAGCATAAGCCTTATTTGTAGCTACTCTGCCTTTTGGCGTTCTTTTAATAAATCCGCATTGTATAAGATAAGGCTCTATTACATCTTCTATGGTTTCTATCTGCTCGGATAAAGACACAGATAAAGTATCCACTCCCACAGGACCTCCATTATAATGTTTAATGATAGTATTTAAATAAAGTTTGTCAAGTGCTTCAAATCCATTTTTATCTATACCCAACTTTTCAAGAGAATCACAGGCAAACTTCTCGTCTATTTTTAAAACATCATGTACTGTAGCAAAGTCAAAAACTCTTCTTAAAAGACGATTAACTATTCTCGGAGTTCCTCTTGATCTTGAAGCTATAGACAATGCAGCTTCATCTGTAATATTGATATTAAGAAATTCAGAACTTCTCTTTACTATATTAGCCAAATCTTCATTAGTATAAAACTCAAGCCTTTCCACTATTCCAAATCTATCGTATAAAGGGGTACTCAGCAAACCGCTTCTAGTCGTAGCTCCTATCAAAGTAAAATGCGGTAATTTGACTCTGAAACTTTTAGCAGATGTTCCCTCTCCTACCTTTATGTCTACAAAAAAATCTTCCATAGCTGAATAAAGAACTTCTTCAACTACAGTTCTAAGTCTATGTATCTCATCTATAAATAGTATATCTTTTTCTCCCAAAGTGGTAAGTATAGAAGCCAGGTCTCCTGGACGCTCTATTATAGGGGCTGATGTAGCTTTTATATTGCTTCCCATTTCATTTGCTATTATTTGGGCTAATGTAGTTTTTCCAAGTCCGGGAGGACCATAAAATAATATATGATCTAAAGAAACCTCTCTTTTTTTAGCACTATTTATAAAGACTTTCAATTTTGATTTTATATTTTTCTGCCCCAAAAAGTCATCAAAGCCTTGAGGTCTTATATTGTTATTAGGCTTATCATAAGAGTTTTCTTCAGCATTTGTTATGCTTTCTTTATCCATAATTCTTTCTATTATATATTAAAATGCATTAAATAACAAATTTTATTAGCACGCGGTGAGATGATATTATATTTAAAAACAGTTATTATTATAGTATTATTCTTATATATACAAAATGCTAAACGCGTGATGAATTAACTTTAAATATAATAAAAACTTGGGCGGGGGTTATATTGTCTAATTGAACTTTAAACAATAACTAAATTTCAAATCACAAATTAAGTCATAAAACATAAAGGGCGGGAAGTGAAAAAAATTTTAAAAATTTAATTACAATTGCCCACCCTCTAGGCTTTTTAAATTCACTGTTGCTTTGATATTGTTTTTCTTTTTAATCCTATCTGTTATTTCTGTTACCCACCCAAGTGATTTTTAAATTTGTTGTGCATATACCGCACGCAGAAAGAAATTAAAACTATGTAATAAATTCTAAATCAAAATTTCGTTATGCATTTAAATCTTGTTAACCGTGCGTTAATTATTAATTTAGGCATTAATAAAATCATTGAGTATAAGTGCATATTATTGTATAATCTCATGTAATTTTTTAATATATGGAGATATTTTAATGATTAATTTTAACAGTCTGCAGTTTAAAATAAGTATGTTTATACTAGTTCCTTTTTTGATTATGCTTGTTATATCAAGTATATTTAATATATTATCTGTTAATAATGTTACAAAAAAACTTTCGTATAAAGTATTAGAAGAAAGTGCAAAAGGAGAAGCTGCTAAAGTAGAATCTATTGTTCAGGAAGCATTTGATAGTTTGAGTACATTTGAATATACAGTAAATAATTTATATAGATCAGGTGAAAGAAACAGAGAAGTATATAAAAATACAACTAAAGACTTTTTTAGTACTTTGCCGGAAAACACAGGAGCATTGTTTCTTATATTTAAAAATAATGTAATGGGAAATGATTCTGATTATACAAATGATCCTAATTATTCAGAAGCAGGCGGCATGTTTTCTGATTATGTATATAGAAATAACAATTCTGCTGATGATAGAGGTATGACTAGCGAAGAATTAAAAAGCGATTATTATTCAGTACCTGTAACAACAGGAAATATTAATATTACATCTATATATGATTTTGAAGTCGGCGGTAAAATGGTAAAAATGAATACTTGGTCTATACCTTTAAAGAATAACGGAGAAATTATAGGTGTTGCCGGAGTAGATATATTTATTGATTCATTAGCTCCTATAATGGATAATATTAAGCCTTTTGAAAATACTCTCACTTCTTTATTCGATCATAATGGTACTTTGCTTTATAATAAAGAAAATGAAACTAATGTAGGTAAGAATATTTATGATGCATATCCTTATTATCAGGACTATAATTTATTAGATAAAATAAAATCAGGACAGACTGTTATCTTTGAAGAGTTCAGTGCTACATTAAATACTAAATCTACATATATATTCGTACCTATAAAACTAGAAACAGGTCAGAATTGGGGTATGAAAATACTAGTACCTAATTATATTATACTTGAAGACAGTAATAATATAAGAAATATGATGATTATAATTTTAGCTGTAATATTAGTAATAGTATTTATTATTACACCTTTAATAATTAATAAAAAAGTTGTATTTATCATTAAATTACTGGCTCAGGATTTAACTAAATTATCTAAAGGAGATATATCTTGGAATACACCTCCTGGATTTACGGAACTTAAAGATGAATGGGGCGAAATAGCAAGGGCAATTAAAAATATATTGGATAATTTGAATAATATTGTGAATACTGTTAAAGACTCGTCAGAACAAGTTCAAAGTGCCGCTAATGAGGTTCTTTCCGGAAATAATGATTTATCAAACAGAACAGAAACACAGGCTTCCAGCTTAGAAGAGACAGCATCAACTATGAATGAAATGTCTTCCAATGTTAAATATACAGTTTCTGATGTATCTGAAAGTACAAATATGGTTATTGAAGCGAAAGATTATGTAAGCAAAGCAGGAGAGATAATAGAAGAAAGTGTTAATAAAATGGATGCAGTTTATGAGGCTAGTTCTAAAATAATGGATATAACTAAATTAATAGAATCTATTGCTTTTCAAACTAATATACTTGCCCTTAATGCCTCTGTTGAAGCAGCACGTGCCGGCGAACAGGGAAGAGGATTTGCTGTTGTAGCAAGCGAAGTTAGAAACTTGGCACAAAATACGCAGGAGTCTGTTAAAAATATTACTTCTTTGATAGTTGATAGCAATGATAAAATTAATTTGGCTGCCGTAAGTGTTAATGAGTCTAAAGATATATTCAATGATATAGCAGAGAGAATGGATAAAGTTTCTAATTTGATGCAGAAAGTTAATGCCGCATCTCATGAACAGGAAAATGGAATAGAACAGATTAATATTGCTATAAAAGAAATGGATTCTTCTGTTCAGCAAAATGCTGCCTTAGTAGAGGAAGCTAGTTCTTCATCTCAGCTGCTTCTAAATGAAGCTCAAAATTTAAATAAATTAATTGATTTCTTTAAATTAAGATAACTTTTTAATTATTATATGCTAGTATAAATTAAATACAATCTATTATTTGAAGTGTTTTATTATTAAACAAGTATAATAAAACACTTTTCATTTTCTATAAAAATATATCTTTTATTTAATATGATTTATATACTCAAGCCTATATTAACTATAATTTCTTATACGAAAATTATACTATATGTATAAAAAAATATTTTAGTTTATATTTAATAGAGAAAAAATAATCAAAATATTTATTATTGGTATATTTATTGCATATAATACTTAATATGATTTTATTTGACTTATAAGTATATTTTATATTATACTATACAATATTCATTAGGAGTTTTTTAATGGTTAAAGATAAAAACAAATTAAATAAAGATATAGATAATAATAAAAATAGCGATAATTATAGAAATAAAAAAGAGGATAATACTGTTGCAATAGTGGAAGATAAATTACCTTCAAGATTAATAATTATACCTGTAATGGGAAAGCCTTTATTCCCAGGACTTTATGCTCCGTTTCCAATACCAGCACATCATGCTGATGCTGTAAATAAAGCTATAGCCGAAAATGACGGATTTTTAGGACTTAATTTATATATTTCAGATACACCGTCTGAAAAGAAAACACCTTCTGTTGATGAGATATACAAAGTTGGTGTTGTAGTAAAAGTATTTAAAAAACTAAATTTACCAGACGGCGGACTTAATCTTCTTATAAACTCCATACGAAGATATAAGATTATAAAATTTGTAACTACAGATCCTGTTATAAGAGCAGAACCGCTTTATATACCTGATATAGATCCTTTCAGAAATGAGAAAGAAGCTAAAGAAATTAAAGCATATACCAGAGCTTTACTTTCAGACATAAAAGCTATAAGTGAGAATAATCCTCTTTTCACTGAAGAAATGCGTCTTACTATGGTAAATGTTGATGATCCTGGAAGATTAGCTGATTTTGCTACCTCAATGCTTAATGTAGAGAGAGCAAGCCAGCAGGAAATACTTGAAACTTTTGATATTCAGGAAAGACTTGAAAAAGTTCATCTTCTTCTTCAGAAAGAAAGAGAGATATCTGAGATACAGCAGAAAATACAAGGCAGTATCAATTCAAAAGTACAAAAACAGCAGAGGGAATATTTCTTAAAAGAACAATTAAAAGAAATTAAAAAAGAATTAGGATATGATACTGATCCTAAACAAAGAGATATAGAAAAATACAAAAAAACCCTTGAAGAACTAAATGTGATAGATGAAGTTAAAGAGAGAATGGAGCAGGAAATAGAAAAGATTTCTACAATAGATACGCATTCTCCTGAATATACTGTATCTAAAAATTATTTGGATACTTTATTTGCTTTGCCTTGGAATAAGGAAAATAAAGAAAGAGAAGATATATCAAAAAGCAAAAAGATATTGGATAGAGATCATTACGGACTTGAAGATGTTAAAGAGAGAATATATGAATTTCTAGCTGTTAGAAAATTAAATCCGGAGAAAAAATCTTCTATACTATGTTTTGTAGGTCCTCCGGGTGTAGGTAAAACTTCCATAGGAAAGAGCATTGCTGAAGCATTAAACAGACCTTTCTTTAGGTTTTCTTTAGGCGGTATGAGAGATGAAGCCGAAATAAAAGGACATAGAAGAACTTATATAGGTGCTATGCCGGGTAAAATAATAGAGGCTTTAAAAATAGTAAAAGTTAAAAATCCTGTTCTTATGCTTGATGAAATTGATAAATTAGGAACTAGTTTTCAGGGAGATCCTTCAAGTGCTTTGCTTGAAGTTTTAGATCCGGAGCAGAATGCATCATTTAGAGATCATTATTTGGATTTACCTTTTGATTTGTCAAATGTTCTATTCATAACCACAGCAAACACTCTCGATACAATTCCTAGACCTTTGCTTGACAGAATGGAGGTTATAAGACTATCAGGCTATATTATGGAAGAAAAATTAAAAATAGCTTCCAAATACATTATACCTAGACAGGTAAAAGCTCATGGGCTTGATATAAAATATATTAAATTCACAAACAAAGCTATTAGTAAAATAATAGACGGATATGCAAGAGAAGCCGGAGTTAGAAATTTTGAAAGAAGAATAGAGAGAATATGCAGAAAAATTGCCGCTTATATTGTAGAGTATAATAAAACAAGCTATGATTATACAATAGATGAAAATGATTTAGAGAAGTATCTTAAAAAGCCTATATTCACAGAAGATTTTACAGAGAAAGATTTAAAACCAGGAAACTCTATAGGTTTAGCTTGGACATCTTTAGGCGGTGCAACTCTTACAATAGAATCAATAAAGGTATCAGAAAAAAAAGATTCCGGAAACATACAGGTAACAGGACAGCTTGGCGATGTTATGAGTGAGAGTGTAGAGATAGCATATAGTTATGTAAAAAGCGTTGCTAAAGATTATGGTGTTCCTGAAAACTATTTTAATGATGCTATGATTCACTTACATATTCCTGAAGGGGCTACTCCTAAAGACGGACCTTCTGCAGGCATAACTATGGCTACTGCTTTGCTTTCTCTTTCTATGAACAAGGTTATAAGAAATGATACTGCCATGACAGGAGAGCTTTCTTTAAATGGAAAAGTTCTTCCTATAGGAGGCTTAAAAGAAAAAACTATAGCAGCAAAAAGACTTGGATTTATTAAGCATATTATAATACCTTATGAGAATATTAGGGATTTAGATGAGATTCCTGAGAATGTTAAAAAGGGACTTACTTTCCACCCTGTTAAAGATGTCAGAGAGGTATTTGATTTTATGTTTAAGTTGAATAAACTAAATAATAAAAAAGAAGTTAAAAAAAAATACAAGAAAAGCAAATAAAAAATATTATAATATAAAATCATAAAAGGTGCAGGATTAATTATTCTGCATCTTTTTTATATTATTGATTTTATTTATTATTAATAATACTTTATATAAACAAATCTATACGCACGTTGAGTAAATTTAAAAATACAAAAATATTTTATATTACAAATTAAATGATTAGTATAAAATTATTAACCGTGCGTTTAATTGATTTTAAATTTAAATAACTTTTGGGCGGGTATGCTTTTATGTATTAAGCTTTAAATATAAATAAATCTATTATGTGTAAAAGAAGTCATAAAATCTAAAGGGCGGGGTATGTAATTAAGTTAAAAAAATTATTATATTTCTATGATTTAAAAATTGAAAAATTAATTATAATTTTTTAATTAAAATATAAAACGGCGGGATATGATTAATTAACCCGCCAAGATTTTTTATTTATATTTTATAAACCGCATTAAATAAATATTGTGTTTATTTTAATTATTTTAGAATAAGCAAATATTATAATTATTTATTGAGCTGTATTTCCATCTAATGAAGGTAAGTACCAAGTTATACCTGTAGTAGTTTCAAATAATACTGGAGGAAGATTAACATTAGCAACTGTAGTGCTTCCATTAACATTGCCATTAACATCTAACTCAAAGTACCATTCTAAGTCTTTAACAGGAGTTATATAAAGTTCTCCATAAGCAGCCCAAGTCAATGCATGGCTTGTCTGCTGTGCTACGTCTTTTCTTTTTTCTGAAGTTACTGCATAACCTATAGCCGGTTCAAAATAAACAGATACTACATCACTGCTTGCTGCCAAAGATAATACAGGTTTAATTGACAAATAGAAAGGACTAACATCGTATATATCTGACTGAGTTTCATTTTCTCCTAAAGCATAAAGTCCTTCATTCTTATACATATCTCCTATTGTCAAATAATCACGAGAGAAACCATTTTGAGATAAAGTATAATCTCCTTTTAATACTTGATGGTAATCTATTCTGATATAAGGATTAACTGTTACATTACCTACTTGAGTATTTAAGAAGTATAATCTCAACTGCATGCCGAAAGTTTCAATACTGCCTTTACCTAAAGAAGTCTGTTCCCAAGTACCATTTTTATAAGAGAAGTCTAATCTTATAAAATTAAATGCATCTATTCCTGTATAATATCTTAATTCTATCTGATTAAAACCTATACCTGTAAATTTTGTATTACCCTTACCAAATCCATAAGCATTATCTGTTACAGCAACTTGTATAGGTATTGCTAATCTCAAATTATTATTTAAAGTATTAAATACCAATGTAGGAGTATGTACCTGTAAATATTTATCTATATATGTAAAGTTATATCCTAGACCAATACCTAACATATCAGAAGTGTATCCTATACCAGCTGATACTGTAGCATTTAATTGTATATCTTTGTCATCTCCTGTAAGAATGCTTCCCATCCATCCTCCGTCAGCTTTGACACCTAATGTACCTTTAATTGTGCCATTTCCTAATGTAAAACCCAACTGCTCCATTCTAGCTCTGAATTGATTGCCATGAGTAAGGAAATTAATCCAGTCATTACCGTCTGCACCGTACATACCAAATGCTGTAACTGATGTTATTAATAAAGAACCTGTTACAGCTATTAGGAACTTTATTTTTTTGCTAACTTTTTGTACCATAAAGTTATCTCCTATAAATATTTTTTATACTATTACTCATTTCTGAGTATAAGCATCAATGGGATGCTGAACCAATTTCTTGGTTCAGCAAAGAGAAAAAAGTTTTATTAACTAGTAGTATTGTAAAAAAAAAAAAAAAAAAGCAATATGAAAATATATTTTTTTAAAAATAAAATTTGTTTTTAAAATATTTGTATCATTTAATTATAATTTATAATATGCTATGATTAAATACATATAAGACTTAGTATAAAATTTAATTTTTATTAAAGATAAAGTTTAAGAATAATGATATAACTAGAAAAATAATTTTATATACTTATTATAATTATGCAAATAAATAATTTTTTATGATATTACAGTGCTTATCCATTTAGAAAGCTCATCAGGTGTTATAGCTGCAACTTTAGCTCCTATTTTGGCAAACTGTTTAGCAGCCTCTTTATCATAACTTGCATCCGCATTATAGTCCAAAGCAGGAAGCACGAAAAGTTTAGACCTTGATTCTATTATATCCCTAGCACTTTTATACATATACTTATAATCATTGCTGTCATACAAATCGCTTATGAGAAGTACTATAGTTTTGTCAGGTGCAGTTGTAATCTTTTTAGCATATTCCAAAGCCATAACAATATCAGTTCCCCCTCCTAACTGTACTTTAAATAATACATCTATTGGATCTTTTACACTTCCGCTTAGATCAACTATTGAAGTGTCGAATATTATCAGTTTTATTGATAAATATGGAAGATTTGAGAATATAGATGCCATTATTGAAGAATATATTACAGAATCAAGCATAGAACCGCTTTCATCTATTAATATTATAATATGCCAAGGATTATATTTTTTTATGTTTTGATTGAAATATAATTTATCTACAAAAATAGTTTTATCTTCTATGTTATAGTTTTTTAAATTATTTCTTATTGTTTTTTTTATATCAAGATTTTTGAATATTTTATTTTGTGTTGTAGAGTTAGGAAGTTTTTTTCCATAGAAAACTTTTTTTATATCACTTTCCATTTTCTTTTTTATATCATCAACCACCTTTCTTACTATATCATAGGCAAGTTTTTTAACACTGCCGTTCATCATATCTTTGAATGTGAGAATATTTTTTAAAAGCTCCATATTAGGCTCCATCTCTTTTAAAATATCCTCATCAGTAATCATCTCTGTAAGGTTATATTTCTCTAATGCATGGGCCTGCATGATTTCAACAGTTTTTTTAGGAAATAGTCTTTTTACCTTTGCAACCCAAGAAGGAACAGTTAAAGCACTTTTTCCTTTACCGCCTCTATTCTCTTTACTTTCAAAATCGGCATACCCTGCTTCTCTGCTGTATTCTCTGTCATACAAAAAACCTAATGCATTGTCAATTTCAGAATATTCGCTTTCAAGCTCTATATTATCTTCAGCAAAACTTCCAAGTATTAAACGCCATCTTGAAGCATTTTTATAATCTATATTATTATTATCCATATAGTAATAATATAAATAAACAAACAAAAAATCAAATTTTTTTTATACTTAAAACTTTATTACATACCCCGCCCTCTATTCTTTCTGCTATATTTTGTAATTTTAGTATTTAATTTTCTTATAATGTTAAAAGATATAAAAGCACCCGCCCAAGTTTTTTTTTTAAGATTTAAAATCTTTACATATTTAACACTGTTTTGTTTTTATATATTATAGAAAATAGATATAAAAAATAAAATAATATGCTTAAAAAAATTACAATTTCAAATTACAGATCATTTTATGATGAAGCTGTTTTAGATTTTACAGTATACCATGATGCAGCTAAAGAAAATGAATGCCGATTTCTAAAAAAAATAAATAACAATGAATATATATCAAAATTATGCCTTTTATACGGATATAATGGTTCAGGTAAAAGTAATTTAATTAATGCTTTAAAATATATTCTTTATTCTAATAATGGATATATAACTTCAAGCGATGACAGTATAAAAAAACTTTTAGATCCGAATATGATTTATGGAAAAAACGATAAAAGCCGATTCTGTTTGGAGTTTTATTCAAATGATGAATGCATATTATATTTATATGAATTAGTATTGGATAATCAAAATAAAAAAATATATTCAGAAAAATTGGCGAAAAATAATGATACTATAATATTTAAAAGAGAATTAAATTCTATAAAAGAAGGCATATTTCATTATAATAAATATATTCCTGATACAAATACATTTTTAAGTTTTATAAATGACGAAAAAATAGATGAGTATAGAGAAGAAGTAAATTATTATCTATCATTATTTAAAAATTTATGTTTTTTATTTCCATTTACTAATGAGGCAGATTTTTCATCTTATGCCATAGTAGAGGCTTTTGAGTATTTTAATAAATATAATATTTGGGATATATATAAAAAACTTCTTTCCTTAATTGATATAGATGATTTGAGTATAGAAAATGCTGTATCTCGAAATGAATTTTCTTTTATTATAGATAATAAAAGGCTTGTAACTAAACATGATAGTTATACAAATGATTTTGATGAAGTAGAATCTGAAGGAAGTAAAGTTTATGCTATTAATTTGATTTACATATTAGTTTCTTTAATCAACGGCACATTATCAATAGTTGATGAATTTAACGGCATTCAATCAGAATTATTGGAGTTTATTATAAATTTATTCGGCGATAATTTTTTTGATAGTATTAAAGATATAGCACCAGATACCTCTCAGCTTATACTTTCCACACATGATTCATCACTTATGAGTATAGACGGTACTATACTTTACAATTATTTTATAGTAAATAAAGAAAATAATATCAGCAGTATTTACAGAACAGATTATTTGAGCCTAAGAAATAATAATTTAAATATTGATAATCTAGAAAAAGAATATAGGAAAAACAGACTCGGACTTTCAAAAAAAGAAATAAATTTAAATAATTAATATTTATATATATATAAAGATCCCCTATTATCATAGGGAGCTTCAGCTGAATTGATTTTAAAGGCTGTATTGCAGTCTTCTATAGATTTGTCAAAATATTTTTTATCACCTGAATTCTTATATTTAGTGAAATATAAAGCACTTCTATTATTAAGAGCATATATATTGTTGTAATCTATTTTTATAAGTTCATTAAAATCATTTATAGACCTTGTAAATATATTTTCATCGCCGCTTATTTTATACTTTACTGAATATAATGTTGCTCTGTTATTAAGAAGCTCCACATCTAAATGATTAGATGACAGAGCATCATTAAGCATAATTAAAGCAGTTTCATAATCTTCTTCTGATTTTTTAAGTTCATATCTTATAGAATATAATATAGCTCTATTATTTGAAATAATTTCACTATTAGCATATAAAGATAAAGCATATTGAAAGTATTCATTAGCTTTTTTGAAATACTCATCTTTATTTTCCCTTCCGAACATCTTAGTATACAAAACACCTGCCCCATTTAAAGCCAAATAATTCCTATCATCTAATTGAAACATTTCCTCTATAATTTCTAATGCTTTATCATCTCTTGAATTTTTAATTTCTTTTACTAATCTTTTATACATTTCTTCTATTTCAACCCTTATAGCATCGCTTGAAGATGAATCAATCATATTCGCTATAGGATTAGAAGATTGATTTTGATTATCCTTAGCATTTTCGTTTGTATTATTATTATTTGAATATGAAGCATTACTTATACTATTATTTGTAAAATTAATTACCAGAGTGAATATAAACATAATCACTGATATAAATAATAAAGCATAAGTAGTTGTTTTTACATTATTTTTAATTGTATAATCTATAGAAAATTTAAGTGAATTAAAATGCGGAGTTATTCCTAATCTTACCTGTTCTTTAACTAAATTTGTAAATTCATTTGCTATGGCATAATTATTTAATTCTTCTTTGAAGTATAAAGTCATCATGTCCATATATTTACTTTCCATTCTTAGCGAAAGGGAATTAGTAAAATTCTCAAGTTCCCTCCTTATTCTGCTTTCAGTTCCTATGCTGTATATGTTATATGTAATAGAAAATACTAAAAGTAATATTGGAAATAGTATTAATATAACTAAATTGAGTTTTCTTATAGTTTTTTCTTTCATTTCTTGTAAAAAACCTTTTTACTATTACATATATTTTAACATATTTATTCAAATAATCAATTTATATTCGCGTCTGAGAGGAATCGAACCCCCAACCGGCGGAACCGAAATCCGCTGCTCTATCCAATTGAGCCACAGACGCTCTTAATATTATTTACTATAATAATTATCGGCAATTACGAACTATAGTTTACGATTTCTATTTACACTAATATATACAGTTTTAATATAGGATCAAAGTAATTTACTAATTTAATATATTAACTATGATATTTTTAGTTGTTATATATTATGTTAATATGTGAAAAATATCAAGTTATGTAAAAAATTATAGTATAGGAGAGAATCTAAGAGCAAGCTGAATTCCTATATCAAAACTATCAGTTCTATAATTTCCTTTTGAATTTTCTGTTTTATATGGCATGCCTATATCATATTCTAAATATGATCCTAAATTTAATGCTGTTTTCTCTGTCAAAAAGAAAGAATAATCAAATGTAAATTTAATATACCCTATAATAGACGATAAATAATCAGAAGATTTATAATCTTTTTTCAAATAATCTTCTGTTGTTGAAGTAGTTCCGAATATATTTATAGTTTTTATAGTTTTACTTTCACTAGCTCCTGAAAATGGTATTTTAATTCCGCCGCCTAATCCTAAAGAAAAAGCATCAAAATTCAACTTGGGAATAAGTCCGATTTGTAAGCTATGCAGGTACAGATTATTATATATATTGTATTCTTCTTTTGCTCCTAATGCTGAAACACTGTGATATAATGAATATTTAAAATTGTCATAACTATATCCTAATTCTGTTAAAACGCTTATTGCAAATTTTCCAAAAGCAAACATATATCCAAGCTGTACTGTTATTGCGGCATCAAATGCTGCTTCCATATTTATTTGCGGATCGCTTCCTATTGATTCTATCTCGCCATTAAATATTCCCAAAGATGCACCTAAAGGTATATTCAATATAGCTTCAAAACCACTTTCTGCCAATAAATTAAAGTTTATAATAATAATAATAAATAGTACTTTCTTCATAATAGTTTAAAAATAAAAGTCTGCCGACATAAAAATCAGCAGACCTTTTATTTAATAAAAAAATCAAATATTAATATCCAACTCTAGGACCGAATTTGAATCCTAATTCAGCTCCTATATAAAAACTATCTAATCTATTATCTGTGCCTTTGAAAGAAGGAGTGATATCATATCCCATATAAGCACCCAAAACAAAAGCCATATTATCAGCAAAGAAGAAAGAGTAATCAAATGTAGCTTTAATATATCCTATAACATTTGATTTATAATCAGAAGATGAATATTTTAATTTAGAAGTAGATGTTGAAGTACTATAACCTGTAGTAGTTTCAATTTTATTTTCTTCTGTTCCAGCCATAGGAATTTTAACACCTCCTCCTATACCCAAAGCAAAATCTCCAAAATTGAATTTAGGAAGTACTCCTATCTGAAAATTATGCAGATATGTGCTGGAATATGATTTAATACTAGTAGTTACTCCATTAAAAGGTGTAAAAGAGTAGGATAATGAAATTCTATAACTGTCATAACTGTATCCTAATTCTCCTAAAAGACTTAATCCAAATCCTCCAAAATCAAACATATAACCTAATTGTACTTTTACTCCTGAATTAAATCCCACTTCCGAGTTGATTGCAGGGGAACTGCCGTAAGTGGTCATTTCTCCATCAAAAATACCAAAAGATGCTCCTAAAGGTACACTTAATGCTGCTTCAAAACCGCTTGCTGCAAATACTTTGATATTAGCTGCTAATATCAAAACAATAATTAATGATAG
This sequence comes from Brachyspira hampsonii, assembly GCF_002214805.1. Lineage (NCBI taxonomy): Bacteria > Pseudomonadati > Spirochaetota > Spirochaetia > Brachyspirales > Brachyspiraceae > Brachyspira > Brachyspira hampsonii. The sequence continues at coordinate 1,582,624 of NZ_CP019914.1, forward strand.
CTTTTTTATTTTCTTCATATTTTATAATCTCCATTACAAATTTTCATTATATTAACTAATAATAATCTACATTACTTTCAATTAAAAATCAACAAAGCAATAAAAAATTTTTTACCTCCTAATTAACTTATTTATTACAACATTAAAATTATAATGATATTTTTTGTAAATAATATCCTAAAAATAAAAGTCCGCCGATATAAAAATCAGCAGACTTTTTATTTAATAAAAAATAAAATATTAATATCCCTGTCTAGGTCCGAATTTTAATCCTAACTCAATTCCTAAATCTAAACTGCTTACAGAGGCATCTTTAAAAGATGTGTACTCCTCTTTAATAACAGGTCCTATATCAAAACCAATATATGCCCCCAATATAAATGCCAAATGATCATTAAAAAAGAAGGAATGATCAAATGTCATTTTTACATAACCTATAATAGGCAATTCAAAGTAAGAAGATTTATAATCTGATTTTAATGTAGTATTTCCGCTTATATTATCTTCAATATGATTTTCAATAGTTCCAGCCATAGGAATTTTTATACCGCCTCCTATAGCCCAAGCAAAGTTTCCAAAATTGAATTTAGGAAGAATACCTATTTGAAAATTATGCATATACATACTTTGAATTCTTTCATACTTAACTGTAATTGTTCCTGATAAATCTAAATAATCTGAAAATCTATAGCTGTCATAGCTGTATCCTAAATCTCCTAAAAGACTTAATCCAAAATTGCCGAAATCAAACATATAGCCTATTTGAAATTGAACACCTGCATCAAATCCTGGTCTTCCGCCAAGTGCACTTTTTGTTCCTAAAACATTAAGAGATGGTTCAAAGTTTGAAGGTATTCCGAAAGATACTCCTAAAGGCACATTTAGGGCAAATTCAAAACCGCTTGCGGCAAATACTTTAATATTAGCAGCTAATATTAAAACAATAATTAATGATATCTGTTTTATTTTCTTCATTTTTTACAATCCCCTATATAAAAATTTTTTAATTATATTAATCGGTAATAATATGCATTACTTTTAATAAAAATCAATAGTACAATATTTATTAAACTCTTTGAAAATAAATAAAAACTTTGAATATTTGATTTATATAAATACTAAAATATAAGTTTTGTGATGAATGTTCTTGAAAATAAATTATCTAATTAAGAAATAAATATTATTATGGGCGAAAGACGGGACTTGAACCCGCGACATCCAGATCCACAATCTGGCGCTCTAACCAACTGAGCTACATTCGCCATTTAAACATTAAAAAGAGTTATTATTTTTTATCATATAATAAAAGCCGATGACAGCGGCTTAATACGCGCCAGACAGGAATCGAACCTGTAACCTACTGCTTAGAAGGCAGTTGCTCTATCCAATTGAGCTACTAGCGCATTCGGGATGGTGAGACTCGAACTCACAACCCCCTGCTCCCAAAGCAGGTACGCTAACCAATTGCGCTACATCCCGTTAAATTATGTTTAATTATTATATAATAATTATTTTTTTTGTCAACCATATATTTTTATTTTACAATATCATTTTTATGTATTCTATAGATTTAATCATATTTTTGTATATAATATTTAATATATAGTAATCGGAGTTTTTATATGAGAGATAAAGATTATTTAGAGTTATTATCCAGAAAATACCCAACAATAGACGATGCTTCTGTAGAAATTATCAATTTAAAAGCTATATCTCAATTACCTAAAGGTACTGAATATTTTTTGAGTGATATACATGGAGAATCTGACGGATTTGAATATTTAATAGGTACTTCCTCTGGTGTAATAAAAGAAAAAATTGAATTGCTTTTTAAAAATACTCTGCCCGAACATGACAGAGTTGAACTCCAGATATTAATAGTAGATACTAAAAATTTAATAAATAAAAAATCTAATGATCCGGATTTTGCCGATTGGTCTAGAATAACTATATACAGACTCATAAGAGTATGCAAACTTGTAACTAGTAAATATACAAGATCCAAAATAAGAAAGAAAATGCCTTCTAATTTTGCTTATATATTAGATGAACTTCTTCAAACTGATGCCGAAGAAAATAAAGAAAATTATTATTTTTCTATTATAGACTCTATTATAGAAGTATCTGCCGCTGATAAATTTATATTAGCATTATGTCAGCTTATTCGTCAATGCAGTGTAGACAGACTTCATATAGTAGGCGATATTTATGATAGAGGACCTCATCCAGATAAAGTAATGGAAAGCATAATGACTTTTAATGAAGTTGATATCGCTTGGGGAAATCATGATATACATTGGATGGGGGCGGCAAAGGGAAGTTTAATATGCGTTGCAAATGCTGTTCGTTTGGCTATAAGATATAATAATTTTGATTTGCTTGAATATAGTTATGGTATTAATTTAAGATCTTTATCTTCTTTTGCAAATGATATTTATAAAGATGATCCATGCGAGGTTTTTAAGCCTAATACTTTAGACAAAAACATTTACGATGAAGTAGACAAAGATCTTGCAGCTAAAATGCATAAGGCTATATCAATAATACAATTCAAATTAGAGTGTCAGCTTATAAAAAGACATCCGAATTACGGAATGAATGACAGAATACTTCTTGATAAAATAGATTATGATAATGGTACTATAACAATAAATAATAAAACTTATGAGCTTAAGGATAAAAATTTCCCTACAATAGATAAAAATAATCCTTTCGAGCTTACAGAATCTGAAAACACTCTCATACAAACTTTAGCATTCTCATTTATGAATAGCCCTGCTTTGCAAAGACATGCTAATTATATGTATTCAAAAGGAGGCATATACAAAATATTCAACGGTAATCTTCTTTATCATGGATGCATACCTACAAAAGAAGACGGTTCTTTTGATGATGTTTATATAGATAATCAATATTTGTCCGGAAGAAAATATTTAAATCAGGTAGAAGATAAAGTGAGAAAGGCATTTTATTCAGAAGCAGGAAGCGAAGAGCAATTAAATGCTCTTGATTACTGCTGGTATTTATGGTGCGGTCCTAAATCTCCGCTTTTCGGAAAAAATAAAATGACTACTTTTGAAAGATATTTTATAAATGATAAAGAAATTCATCAGGAACATTACAATGCATATTATTTTTATGTAGACAGTAAAGAATACTGCCAAACTATTCTAAAAGAGTTTGAATTAGACCCTAAAAGATCCCATATAATAAACGGACATGTACCTGTAAAAACTCATAAAGGCGAAAGCCCTATAAAAGGCGGAGGAATACTTCTTGTTATAGACGGAGGTTTATCTAAAGCATATCATAAAAACACAGGAATAGGCGGATACACTTTAATTTCAAACTCCAATATGATGGTAATAGCAGAGCATAGACCTTTTGCAGAAGTAGTTGAATCCGGATTTAAATTAAGTCCTAAATCTATAATAGTAGAAAGATTTGTTAAAAGAATTACTGTAGGAGAAACCGATATTGGTAAAGATTTAGAAAAAAGAATTGACGATTTACTAGAGCTTTTGAATGCATATAGAAACGGCATAGTAAAAGAAAAAGTAAATTAGGATTATTATTCTAGTGAATTATTAATAATTTCATTTTATTATGTATAATAATAAAAATTGTTAGTTATGATTTAGTAATAAAATAATTTGTTATTAACTAGCAATTTTTATTATTAATATACATTCTCTTCTTTTTCAAATTCTTTGATTATAAAATTATTAAAATCATCTTTAGTGCAGGCAAAAGATTCTTTAAATAAATATCCTTCAAATACACCTATATCTTTAAAAGTTTTGTTTTTAAATACAGTATAGTTACATATACTAGCTATATGCTGACTAATGTATCTTTGATGTATATTTTCGTTTTCTATTTTATCAATTTTATTATAGACTAATATATAATAAATATTTTCTAATGAAAATTTTAAACTTTCTATTATATTTAAATCCTTTAAAAGTATATATGTATCATATACTTTTTGATATACTTCTTCTTTTTTTATTGAACCACTTTTAAATTCTATTAAATATATTTTATTGTCTTTAAATTTATATATTGCATCAGTAGCTTTTAATCTATCTGTACAAAATCCATTTTTATTATAATTATTCTTTAATTTATCACCATTGATAACAATACTTAAAGATTCTGTCATATATGTTTTTACACCATTATCTTTTCTTCTCGATGTTCTTTTCAATGTATCTGTAATATCTATATTATTTATTTTTTCTGATATTATTGATTTTAAATATTGCAGAGAATCTTCTCTCATTTATTCATTTCTTCCTCATATCTCATATTCTTTAAAATTTCCAAAGGCTCATACATCTTTTTATAAATTATATCCAAATTATCATTAACATTTTTAAATATTACATTACATTGATTTTCAGCTAATTCGGTAATATAAAAATTGACTCTTTCATCTATATTATGCCTTTTAGAAAATCTATTAATAGCTTCTAAAAAATAATGACTATGTGTAGTTATAGTAATAGTCAAATTAAAATATTTTTGTAATAAAACAATTAACTCTGCATAAATAAGCTGCCATTTAGGGTGAAGATGTATTTCAGGCTCATCTAATATAAGAACATCTTTTTCATTTAAAGAACCATTCTCTAAAAGTCTTTTAATTATAACAAAAGATTTTAAACCAGCTGAAAGATTACCTAATTTTATTTCAATATCATTTTCATTATAATGCAAATAAAAATCATCATCTTTATTTATAATTTTTGAATTCATGACACTATTAAGTACATCATAAACTTTTTCTAAAATTTCTTTATTTTTTACTGAATCAAACACATTTTTATTATCATCAGATATAAAATCATGAATAGTTTTTTCTAAAATGAAATTATCTGTATCAATATCACTATTAACATCATTGACTATGAAAGGATTATCAATATAAAAAGCATTATGGATAATATTAAAATCAGATTCAAATTTTACACATTCATCATTTTTGAATTCTATATTCATTTTTTGTTTTTTTATTTCTAATTCTAATACAGCATTTGAATTTTTATCAAATAAATTATTAATTTGATATTCAAAAATATCTCCGAAATAATCACTCATTATTTCTAATATCAATTTACTATTTTTTATAGAAATAATTTCTAAAATATTTTCTGCTATTTCATCAAATATTTTATCATCAACTATAAAATTACTTTTCATAATATTAATTTTTAATATATCTATTAATTTTTCACTAGATATAGTATCAGCTATATTTATATATTTAAATATTTTGTCTATTATTGGGCTATTTCTAGGAATTATAAATGGAACACCAAATTTATTTTTTACATTTAATTTCTTAAGTATATTAAATATTTTATATTTTAAATTTTCTTCTATTACAAGATTTTTATAATTATCAAAATTAAATATTGAAAATAAAATCTTACCTATTGTGCTTTTGCCTGTATCATTGTCTCCGCATATAACAGTTATGCCGTCTATATTTATATCTGCTTCTTCTATCTTGGAAAAATTAGATATTTTTAATTTCATAAAAAACTTTCCTAAATACTAAAATTATCGTCATAAAAGATATAAATATTATCAATACAAAATTATACCCAAAACCGCAGATATCAATATTATAGCAAGAATCGGCACTTTTTTTATCTTTAGAAATATTGATAATGCAAATATAAATATCCCTATAGGGCTTATATATTTAAAAATATTCTGAATAAAATCTATATTTCTTAAAATAGAAGTTTCTGTAAGTTTTACAAAAAAAGCATCTTTACTAAAAGTTATAACAGCAGAAGCTATTAAAGCAACAGCACATACTCTCAAAGCATTCATTATATTATTAAACTGTTCATTATCTTTAACAGCATAGAAAAATTTTGACACTATCATAGTGATAATAAAAGCAGGTATAAATATACCGAAAGTCGCAACCGCAGACCCCAAAACTCCAGCTACTTTATACCCTACAAATGTTGCAGCATTAATGGCTATAGGTCCGGGTGTTATTTGGGATATTGCAACAAGATTAGAAAATTCAGAAGATGTAATCCAATGATATTCTTTTAATATACCAAGGAGTAATGCTATTATAGCATATCCTCCGCCATAAGTAAAAAAACCTAATTTTGCAAATACATAAAAAAGTCTAGCATATATCATAATATAAAGTCCAAATCAAGATTGTTTTTTTATAATGTATTTATTAATAATATAATAAATCCAGCCAATAAGTGCTGAAAGAAGCAAAGTATATATAATATTGAAATTAAAAAATACAACTAATACAAAACTTAATATAAAAAGAAAAGCAGTAAATTTATCCTTTATAACCTGTTTACCCATACCAAAAGCTGATAAAAGTATAAGTCCTGCAATAGCCCCTCTTATTCCTAAAAAGGCTTTATGTACATATTCAGTATTTTGAAATCTCTCAAATATAGGTGCTATCATAAGTATTATAATAAATGAAGGAGCCATAACTCCGATTCCTGCCATAATACCTCCGAATATTCCAGCTACTTTGAATCCTGTAAGAAGCGAAGAGTTTACAGCTATAACGCCGGGTATACTTTGAGCTAGGGCAAATATATCTATAATCTCATCTTTAGTTATGAATTTTCTTTTATTAACAAATTCATCTTCCATTATAGGAAGCATAGCAAGACCGCCTCCTATAGTAACAAGCCCTATATAAAAAAAAGAAAAAAACATCGTATACCAAGCCGGCTTGATAGAACTTGAAGAATTATCAGTATTTACATTTTTTTTAGAATCGCTGTCCATATATAATCCAATATTTTTTTATATAATAAATTATATCATATTTTGTTATTGTCAACAGAAAAATAGCTGCTTATATAATTTTTATATAAAAACTAATGAAATTTAAAAATAAACAATATTGAAAAACTTTAAAAATTGTATATAATTTTGCTATATTAAAAAACTATTATTATTGGTATTGTTTTATTTTTACATATTTTTATTTTATTTATTTTATATTATTATATAAATAAAATTGGAGGCATACAGATGGAATATGATGTAGAGTATTTAAAAAATCAAACTTCAATTAATTACGATAAAACTCTATGCTACTGTAAAAATGTTTCATATAGAGATGCATATAAAGTTATAGCTGATAATAAATTAATAACATTAGAAGAGGTAGTATCAAAAACTCAGGCTTCCACAGGCTGCGGCGGATGTAAGGATCGCATTTTAAGTTTAATAGAATATGCCAAAAATAATAACTACGAACCTCTTAATGTTTGATTCGGATATATCATGAATGAAAAAGTGCTTAATGCTTTAAAAGAGCTTAATATAGAATATAAAGAATTTGAAGAGGCAGGACTTACAAAAACAGTTGATGATGCCGCTAAAACACTTAATATAGAGAGAGGTCAGGTTGCTAAATCAATATTAGTAAAACCTTCAAAGAAAAATTTCGCTATGATTATAGCTTCAGGAGATAAAAAAATATCCTCAAAGAAAATGCGTGCATATTTCGATTGTAAAACTAGCTTTGCAAATGCTGAAGATACTTTTAAATTAACAGGCTTTACATTCGGAGGAGTATGTCCTTTCGGTATAGACAAAGATATTGATGTTTTAGTTGATAAAAGCATGAAGAGATTTGATGCTCTTTATATAGCCTGCGGAAGCGATAGTTCTTTAGCAAAAATGACTTATGAAGAAATACTAGAAAAAATATCTAATATAGAAGTTGATCTCACAGAAGACTAATTTTTGGATATGAATTAATGAATAAAACAAAAACATCGAATAAAAAAGCATCATCAAAAAATAATATAGAAAATATTAAAATATCTAATTTTACAGTTTTTAAAAATGCTGAAATAAATTTTTCAAAAGGATTAAATATTTTTATAGGCAAAAATGGAACAGGAAAAACTCATTTATTAAAACTTATAAATTGTTTAGATAAAAAATTATATAAGTCAAATGAAAAATTAGAACTTAAAAAAATTGCTAATCTAAAAAAGATAAGTAAAGAAAAAATAGATAATATAAAAAAATCTAATAAAAAATTTTTTAAAGATATAGATGAGAATTCTTATCCATTTGATATTGATATAAATAAAGTATTCAGCCGATTTGGCGATTTTGATCAAATAAAAAAAGCATTTTCAGATTTTATTTCCTATCTAGAAAAAAAAGATAAGAATAAAAAAGATAAAAAAACATCTATAGAAACATATAAAAATATACTTTCTAGACCTCAAGAATGTAACATTGCTTTTAATAAAAATATTTGTTTAGAATTGAGACATAGAGGCTTTAATATTACAAATGATTGGATTCCAATATTTGATTTTATTTTATCATATCAAAAAAGTTATTCATTTAAAAATAAAAATTTTACTTTTATACCTTGTAAAGATATACTCACTTCTTCAAATGGGTTTGCAGCACTTTATGATAAAAGAGATATAAATTTTGAAGCAGTATATTATAATATTATTAAAAAAACAGAACTCCCAAAATTAAGAGAATTAGATGATGATTTGCTTGAAATAGCTAAAAAAATAGAAAATGCTATAGGCGGAAAAACTATTTATAAAAATAATAATTTCTTTATAGACTATAAAAATATAGGTGAAGTTTCTTTTGATATGGCAGCTGAAGGGCATAAAAAATTAGCCCTTATATATATACTAATAATAAATGGTGAAATTGATAAAAATACCATACTTCTTTTAGATGAGCCTGAATCAAATTTAAATCCAACTCTTACAGATTTGCTTGTTAATATACTTTTGAGTTTATCAAAATTAGGACTTCAAATATTTATAGCTACACATAACAGCTTTATACTTGATGATATAGAATTGCAAAGAACTGATAAAGATTCTGTTATGTATCATTCTTTTTATTTTGATGAAAATGATTTTAATAGCGGAGTAAAAATAGAGAGTAAAGAGATTTTGCTAGATTTAGAAAACAATCCAATAAATGAAAAAATAATAAAACAGCATAATGAATATATTGAAGATATGATTAAATAATCGGATACATATATATGAGTATTATTGAAAAAGATAATTTTAAAATACATTATAGTGATGATTTTGAAATTATAGATATTGAAAAAAGAGATATTAACGGTAAAGAAAAAAGAAATCAATATTCGCACTGTATGAGTAATGTTGATTTAATGATAAAAGCTAATGATAAAATAATATTTATAGAATTAAAAAATTTCCAAATAGAAGATAAAAATGGATTAGAAAATGAAATAAAAGTATTAAAAATAGAAGAGCCTTTAAATAAAGATTCTATTATTTATGAATTAATACAAAAAGGAAGAGGCTCATTTCTTAAAGAATATAGTTCAGGATATATTAATAATAATATAGATGTTTATTATTTTATAATATTTCATTTTCCATTTAAAATAAGAAATATGCGGTTCAAATCAAATATAAATAAGTGCTTGAAAACAAATTTACCAATAATAAAAACAGACTCTATATATAAAAAATCATTTATAAAAAGTATCTTGTTTATAACAATAGATGAATGGAAAGAAATATCTAAAAACATAAATGCAGAAAAAATAATATTTGAACCAATAAGCAAAAGCTAATGCATACCTAAACCATAGATATGCATTAGCCTTTTCCCATATACTCATTTTTAGGAGTTATAGAATAGCTAAAGTGCTGAAAAATGCTTTATTAATAAAATGAAGAATTAACTATCAAATATCTGTCTTTTCCCTTAGTATTTACATCGGGATTATAAACAATATAAATATCATCGCCAAGCTCTACATATCTTAAAAGAGTATCATCAGACATAAAATCACCCTTAACATAAATAGCAGAACCCGGAGCCATAGGACAATTATATTGAGTAGTAATGATTTTAGGTTTTGTTTCTATATAACCTTTATAACCGTAAAGTCCGCTTTTATCATTCTTATAATTAGCCTCAAGCCATGTAGCATAAAGCTCGCTCCAATCCTGAAACTGTTTTATGTTTTTGTTGGCGGCATAAAGTATAGCTTTGTATGTTCCTTTATATTCTTCAGGGGCATTCGCTATATCTTTATAAATTTCAAAACCATTTTTAGAATGAAGTCCTAGCCAATACATAAAAAGTGAAACCGTTGCATATTTATGAACAGTATATCCCTGATTCCAATTAATAAAATAATCACCTTTAGTTATTAAATACATAGAATCTGTATTATAGTAATTAAGTCTGTTTGCAGGAACCTTGCCTCTATATGAAATAACTGCCGCTTCTGATAATGCTTCATCAACCCACACATCAAATGCATTGCTGCTTTTATTTTCTAATTGGCTGTAATGTATAACATGATGAAGTTCATGGGCTATAGTATTTACAACAGATTCAGGATTCTCCCAACCGTTTATATAGTCTAAAAATATTATGTTCTCAACATCATTTTTTATCTCATTAAGTCCGTCTAATATGGAATAGCCCTGCATATAAGGCTTATCTCCTGTATATCCGCCGTTAATATCCATTATTAAAAGAGTTAATTTGCCTTTTAATTTTCCGTATAGATATTCTTCCATTTCATATATTTTAGATGTTTCTAATATAATACTTTCTAATTCTCTTTCATTAATTTCTAAACCGTTTTCTAAATATACATCTATTTTCAATGTTGAGTATATGTTTTTTGCTTTGAATGTTTCTTTTGAATAGTTATTTTTTATATATCTTACGGCATTGAATGTATGTTCTGTATTATTGCCTTTGTATATATTATAACTTACAGGAGTTTTTAATACCTCATTTAAAGTGCTGTATTCTCTGGCATTTAAAATAAAGATATTTAATACAAAGATAATCAGTATAAAATATTTTCTCATTATTACAGCTCCTTATAAAATTATAATACTTATAATTAGTATCGGAAAAAATAATGAAAAATTATTTAAAAAAATAAAGACCTGCTGTAAAAAGCAAGCCTTTAATAATAAAATATAAAATTAATTTTTTAATTAATTACTTTCTATATTGTGTGTAGTAGTATTTTCAGTATCATCTACTTTATTCCATATAGAATTCAATTTATCTTGAAGTATAGCACCTGCCACAACATAAACTAATAATCCTAATATTACTAGTAATACACTGCTGTCTTCGCTATTATCCATACCTACTTTGGCAGTCATTTCTAAATAAACTATTTTACCATATTTATAGTACCAATATAAACTATATATGTTGCAAGTTACTAAAACAAGTATAAGTTCTAAAGCAGAATTTATATCTTCCCTACCCATAAAATTTTTGATCTCATCGGTAGTTTTATAAATCCAATAAAGATAATAAATACCGCATGTAACTATGCTTAAAATTACAAGCATAGGTATACTTCTAACTGTACCTTTTGTCATTTTTAATCTCCATCATATATTTTTGATGAATTATATATTATTTATTAAAAATAAACAATACTTTATAAAATTTATTTTACAAAATATTGTTAAATTTTAAATTTACCTTAAATAAACTTAAAGTTATATAGCGGTAATTATAAATTTTGATCTTCAAAAAAAGTTTTATATATGCTTTTTATAGCTTTATTTAAATCATTATCTTTTACGCCTATCATAATACTTACTTCGCTTATACCTTGGTTAAGCATTTCTATATTGATATTGCATTTTTCCATAGAATGCATAGCTTTGGCAGAAACACCTACACACTGCTGCATACCTTCGCCTACTAGCATTATCAAAGCAAGTCCATGTTCAAAATATATGTTATCAACATTAAGTTCATCTCTTACCCTTTCATATATACGCTTTTCTTTTTCTGGAGTAATAGCCGAATTCCTAACTATTACAGAAATATTGTCTATTCCTGAAGGAGCATGCTGATAAGGTATATTTTCATCTTCTATTATCTCTAAAAGTTTTCTACCGAAACCTACTTCCCTATTCATCAAATATTTACTTACATAAAGACAAGAGAAATCATCTTCCCCTGAAACACCAACTACAGGATTAATGCTTTTATTTCTGCTTGCAACTATTTTAGTGCCTTTAGCAGAAGGATTATTGGTATTAAGTATATGTACAGGTATATTAGCTTCATAAACCGGCTGAAGTGCCTCTGCATGAAGAACATTAAATCCGCCGTAGCTTAATTCTCTCATTTCTCTGTATGTAAACTCATCTATAAGTTTAGGATTATCCACTATATTTGGAGCCGCCGCAAACACACCGTCTACATCAGTAAAGTTTTCATAAACCTCAGCATCAACTGCTTTAGCCAAAATAGCACCTGTAATATCGCTTCCGCCTCTAGGAAAAGTTACTACATCGCCTTTTTCTGTATATCCAAAAAATCCCGGAAATATTACCAAAGCAGACTCATCTTTTAATTTAGACAAATTAGCATAAGATTTTTCTAGTACCGCAGCATTGCCGAATTCTTCAGAAAGTAAAAGTCCTGCATCTTTAGGATTAACATATTTAGCTTTAACTCCTATAGAATTAATATATGCCGCTATTACCTTAGCACTTAAATCCTCACCTAATGCCTTAACTCCGTCTGTAAACTTCGTAGGAAGTGATTTATCTTCTGCTATTCTCTTTAATATGTCATTTTGTATCTCTTCTAAAAGTTCATGCGAAAGAGAAAGTTCATCTATGATATTTTTAAATCTTTCTATAATAATTTTTAATTCCAATTTTCCGTCTTTTCCGGCAATAATAGTTTCAGCAAGCGTAATAAGCAAATCGGTTACCTTCGTATCTTCCTTGAGTCTCTTTCCCGGAGCAGATACTACTACTATTCTTCTGTCTTTATCTGATAATACTATATCTACTACTTTTTTTATCTGGCTGGCATTTGCTACCGAAGAGCCTCCGAATTTTGCTACTTTCATCTTGCTCAAATCCTCCGTATTTTAGTAAAATTTATTGAATAAATTACTATATACAATAACATAAAATGATTTTTATTTCAATTATTTTGCATATGTTTTTTATTTTTTTAATAAGGTATTAATTCTCGATAAATAATTAAATATATTAAGTAAAATATTATTTGTATTCATTACTGCTAATAATCATGTAATTTTTTTTATTATAAAGATAGCTTGGGTGGGTGCTTACAAATTCTAATTAAATTATATAATATAAACGAATTTTAAATTCAAAATAAGGCTATAAATTTTAAAGGGCGGGGTATGTAAATTAAGTTTTTATAAAATAATATCGTAAAGCAAATTTAATCTTATTTCATAATTTTTGGTTTTACTTATTTTCACCGAGAATAGTTTTTTATTTAAAAAATATGTAGTGGTTGCTAATATTTATTTTTAAGAAATAAAAAAATAATTATTTATGAATGGGAGTTTAGAAAAGATTAAAAACAAAAATTTTATAAGTACATATATATAGCTTAAAAAATAATATTTAACCTATTCTATATAAAAAATCAATCAAAAGGAGTTTATTTAAATTATGAACAAAAAATATCCTACACTTTATTTATTTTATTTTTAGCTAGTGTTTTATTTGTAAGCTGCAATAACAATAATAAAACAGGCTCAGAAACAGCAACTGATATAGGAAAATATGCAGGTACATGGATAATTAATATAACTGAGCCAGCAGATTCTGGAATTAATGGTGCAAAAATTATAATAAATAACGATGGCTCCATTACTGATAATGATGGTTATAAAATACCTTCTTCACAAATAACTAAAAATTCTGAATCATCATATACTGTATATCAAGAAATAAATGATCCTGATGGAACAACAGAAAAAGGAACTATAAATATAGAATTCACTTCTACAATTTCAGCGAATATTAATATTACAGAGGTAACTACTTCGCCTAATGCTCCAGAAAAAAGTTCTACTTATAAAGGTACTTTAACTAAACAGTCTTAAATTTATAATATTTAAATGCTTAACTGATTATAAATTAATTAGTTAAGCATTTTTTATTTTTATATATCAATAAAAAATATATTTAAATCATTATTTTTTAATATTAAGTTCAGATTAATATAAATAAAGTTTTGAAATTTAATTACATTTGCCCGCCCTTTATATTTATAGTTTAAATCTAAAATTTTTATTTCTTATTTATTTACTGCTTAATTAGAATTTGTCAGCACCCGCCCAAGTTTTTTATAAGTTTACAATACATTCACCGCATGCTGAATTGTATTCACAAATACATACAATAAAAAATATAATTATAATTTTATATAAAATATGATTACCATGCGAAAGTTAAATAATGCTTGATTAAATTTCATAATACCTTATTATTAATAATAAATATTTATTGATAATAAGGAATAACTATGAATATATTTGCTTTTACTAAAAAAGGTACTAATACAAAAATAAATACAGATACAATACTTTTTAATAATGAATCAATATCAGGAAACCCATTAATTATAGATAATCAAAATAACTATTCTCATTATATAAATAATATTGAAGGCACAGCAATTTCTCTTATTGCCGACGGACTTGGAGATACTTTTGCCTCAAAATTGGCTGCAAGTATTTATAATGAAAATTTTTTAGATTTGCTTGAACTTGTAGGTGAGCAGGAAGTATCAAATTGGATAATGCATAATTTTATTAAACTTGAGGTTATAGCAGCTAGAGATTCTGCTGATGATAAAGAAAAATCAATGGCAGGGGCTTCTATTGCCGGAGTTTTATATCATAAGTTTGCTGGTGTTTTTGTATTTAATGCAGGAGATTGTAAAGTTTTTGCAGTTGGAAAAAATAGAGTAATGCAGATAAGCAGAGATCATATTAGCGGTAATGCTTTAGAAAATTGTGCCTGTGCAGGAGGAGGACATTATATAACTATAGAAGGAGCAAGAAGAAATCCGAATTATAATTATTTTATAGCTTCTAATTCCATGATTGAATTATTATTAAATAAGTACGAAAATATTGAAAAAGCTATTAATGATATAATGAGTTCTTCAAATACAGAAGAAGCATTAAATAAAATTAATAAAATTACTGAAGGTAACAGTGATAATGTAAGTGCATTAGCATTATTTAATATTTTTGAATAATAAAAAATTTAGGATTATTTATGAAAAAAGGTACTATAAGATCTATACCAATAGTATTTCTTTTGAATATTGTAACTTGCGGCTGGTATTATATTTATTGGATATACAAAACTTCATCTGAAATAAAAGATTTCACTGAAAGAGAAGATTTGAATCCTACATTAGAAATTTTATTAGGTATATTTACATGCGGACTTTATTTTAAGTATTGGTATTATAAGTATGGAAAAATTGTTTATAAAGAAATGCCTTTAAAAGTTGGTATGAATAATACTGAAGACAAAACAATTATTCTTGTAATAATAGATATTTTAGCTGCTATTATTTATTATTTTAATATTATGATTAATGTTTTATTTTTAACATTTGTATTATATGAAAATGCATTAACAGAAGAGAATTTGATGAATCTATTTAGCCTTATACCTACAGGATTAACCTTTATAGTAAATATTTCTTCCATTATAATGCAGGATAAACTTAATAACATTTGGAAGAAAATACAATAATTACTTTTATTTTACATAAAACAGAAATAAATCATAAACATAAAATTAATACATGAATTTATATTTATTAAAGAATTAATTGATAATTTATTTCTTAATATTATTATTGTTCATCAATGGATTTTATGGTAATTTCTATATTCTTATCTTCTATGTATTCCCTTATTTCTTCAAAATATTTTTCATATTCAATTTCTTCTTTTAATAGATAATTATAATTCGATAAAGTTTTTGTTGCCGCCCTTACAGAAACAAAATTATTTAAGCATATAATTTTTAAAGTATCAACATAATTTTTTTCGATATAATTTTTATCTTTAACTACTTCAGGACATAAATCCTCAACATCTTTAATTGTTAATAAAGCACTTCCTGCAAATTTATCAGCAAATGATTCATTTTCATCATACATTAAATGATATAATTCATGCATTATAGTAAACATCATTCTTCTTTTGTCTGTTTTATCATATATTACTATTACAGGATATTCATTATAAAAACAAGAAAATCCATCTAAGTCTTTTAATTCCATATTTATATTATGCTTAACAAATAGCATAATACCATTTGATTTCAAAAAAGTTTGTATATCATTTAAATAATTTTTGTTATTATCTTTAATACTCATAGCTTTTTTTATAATATTATATTGATTTTGAATTATAGATTTATACTCTTTTTTAAAATTAAAAAAATTATTTTTATTAACTTTTTGATAATGATTAATTATATCTTCTTTTATTTTATCTTTAAAACTAGAAGATGTTATCTTATTGAATATTTCTTTATTATTGTTTGATAGCCTTCCTATACGAGGAGTAAATACTATATCATTAAATAATAAATTATTAAAGACGGATTCATCAATGATATCTAATATAGAAGAGGAACTTTGTTCATCTTCTAATGATTTTTCTAACTCGTATATATCATTTTTATTATTAAATTCTATTGCATCCATTATATCATTATCCTATATTTATTTATATCTATTTTATATATTGTTATAACTTTAATTTCAACATTATTATTCGTAAAATTTATATCTATATCCAAAGGAAGCAAATATTTAGATCTTACACTCATAGATTGATAAAATTTTTTAGGTTTTTTTATATAGATTATTAATCTATTTTGACCAAAATATTTATTATTAATATCGTCAACATAATTAACCTCTTTGATAAAATTTCCTTCAAAATAATCTTTTATAAACCCTTTGGCTTCATTCTCATTTAATCTAATACCATTATTAATTTTTTCTATATGATTGTTTTTATATGATGGATGTATATTAATATTAGTATTATATATTTCTAATTCTTTTATATCAATTAAATAATATTTTTCATCAGATTTAGCCAATATAAATAATTTATTATCTTTTAATAAATACGCTATAAATTTATTATACTGAACAGGCTTATTCCAAAAACAAAAAAAATTATTCATTTTAACTTTTTTTCTTGTATTAATTAAGTTTTTTATATTCTTAATATAATTTAATAAATCATTAAATTGGATTCTTATAGATAATAATTTTTGTTCAAATTGATGAATATTCATAATATTATTATACAGTAATTAAATAAAAAAATAAACCATTTATAATTCATTTTTTATTACTATTAATTCATTTATTCAAATAAATTAATAGTACATACTTTTATAAATAGAAATATTTTACGCACTTACATCTATAAACTTAAACTCTTTTACATCGAAAAGTCCGTTTGTTGTAAGTTTGATTTCCGGTATAACAGGCAAAGCCATAAATGATAAAGTCATAAAAGGATCTATTTCTCTGTTAACATTAAGTTCATTATAGGCAAGTTCATGCATAGAATAGATTTTTTTTACTATATTATGCGGTGAATCATCAGACATAATGCCGGCTATTTTTAATTCTAATGTATCAAGAACTTCACCATTCTTTACTATGGTAATGCCGCCAGAACATTTTTCTATTTCTTTTATAGCAAGTATTATATCTTCATCATTATCCCCTACTGCTATTATATTATGAGAGTCATGAGAAACACTTGTGGCAATAGCACCGTTTTTTAATTTGTAATTTTCTATTAATCCTAACCCTATTTTACCCGTAGCCTTATGCCTTTCAACAACAACCAATTTCAATATATCAACACTCTTTCTATATTTAAAATATCCGTTTTCAAAGCCTACGATTCTTACACTTTTCTCTGTAATCAAATCTTTATTAACTATTCTTATAACATTAGCCTCATCTGATTTTAATTTTATCTGTATATCATCAATAGTAATAGGAGCAATATTTACTGTATTAAAAATATTATCATTATAATTATCTTTATCTGTTTTAAATAAATACTTTCCATTTTCTGAAACCAATTTACCATCTATAAAAACTTTATTAACTTTGAAATCTTTTAAATCATCAAATAAAACAATATCCGCCTTATACCCAGAAGCAATCAAACCAATATTTTTAAGTCTGTAGCATTCTGCAGCATTAATAGTAGCCATAGCAATTGCACTAAATACATCAAGTCCATTATCAACAGCTATTTTTAAATTATGAGATATGTGACCATACTTCATTATATCATCCAAATGCTTATCATCTGTACACATAGCACATCTTCTGGCATTGCTTTGATTAACTCCCTGTAATAGTGAAGCTAAATTCTGTGCCGCTGAACCTTGCCTCAAAAGTACATACATTCCATTAGTTATTCTTGCCTTCAAATCTTTAGCAGATACGCATTCATGATCAGTATAAACTCCTGCTGCCCTATAAGCATTAAGTGTTTTTCCTCCAAGCATAACACCATGCCCGTCTATAATCTTATCCGCATTGATTGCCGCAAGTAATTTTTTAAGCACATCTCTATCAAGAGATAATACTCCAGGAACATTCATCATTTCAGCAAGTCCGAATATATCGGCATCATTTATAAACTCTTCTATTATATTAGAATCAAGTACAGCACCTGAATCTTCAAAACTTACAGCCGGAA
The DNA here is from genome assembly GCF_002214805.1 of Brachyspira hampsonii. Taxonomy (NCBI): domain Bacteria; kingdom Pseudomonadati; phylum Spirochaetota; class Spirochaetia; order Brachyspirales; family Brachyspiraceae; genus Brachyspira; species Brachyspira hampsonii. Next base: position 1,601,237 of record NZ_CP019914.1, read on the forward strand.
CACATGAAGAAAGCATAAACTTACATTTTAAAGGACTCTTTTTGGCAGACTCTATCATAAATTTAATACCGTCAATACCGCATACATTAGCAATTTCATGCGGATCTGTTACAACTAAAGTAGTGCCGAAAGGAATAACAGCCTCAGCAAAATTCACAGGTGTGCACAAAGATGATTCTATATGCACATGAGAATCTATTAGTCCGCTTGCAGCATAAGAGCCTTTAGCATCTATAACTTCTTTTCCATTATAAGAACCTACCCCTACAATATAATCATCAACAATAGCTATATCTGCATCCGTAATAGTTGCTGATATTGGATCAACCACCTTACAGTTTCTTATAACTAAATCAGCTAAAACCTTTCCGCTTGATACTTCAATCATTTTTGATAATTTTTCTATATTCATGAACAGTCCTTATAATTAATATATATTTTAAATATAGTAAATTATAAGTTGATTTTCAAATTTATTTAATAATATGTATTATATGTAATATAAGCCATATTATTAATACTTGATTATTTTTTATATTGCTGTATAATACTCCGTAATATGTATGGTTTTGTAAAACAAACAAATTTTATTTTTCAAAAAAAATTTACTCTTATTATAAAAAATCGATTTTTATATAATTTTATATGAGGTAATTAATGATAAATAATAAATTATTTCTAAAAATATATTTTTCATTACTAATTATTTGTATTATAACTTTTATAACTCTCTATATATTAGGAGCCAAAGAAAGAGTTGGGTACTTATATAATTTTACTTTTGATGATAATCATATAAATAGAACTTTAGAATTAAACGGATTGAATAATAAAGAAATTAAAAAAATATTTACTATAGGTGATAAATTTGATAATAATGCACTTATAAATTATATATTTACAAATGAAGCTATAACAAATTATAGTTACGGTTTTAGAGTACTATATTATAGTAAAGTTTTTAGAAATAGTGATATATATGGTGTTTATATAGATACTAATAAGATCATTGAAGAAAATAATTTTATTAGAGAAATGAAAATAGCTGAAAATGGAAGTCCATTTGGAAATCTAATTTCTGAAAAAAAATTGGGATATTATGAAAAAATAGATAATATTATTTATACTTTATTATTAAAAGCAAAATTTGTAAAATATTTTATTTTATTTATTTGTCTTATTTCTATATTAATATGTACTGTATACTTTTGGAATCAATTAAAATTATTTCTTTTTGAAAAAAAATATTATATATTGATAGCATATTCCATTTTTATTGTAATTTGTATATTATTCTTAATAGTAAATTTAAATATAATACATAAATCTAATCTAACAGATTTGCAGATAATATCAGAAAGTAAAGCTGGATATGTTTATAAAGCAAAAATAGAAAATTATAAGAATAGTAAATTATTTTCTATAAACAATAATTCCATACAAGTTAATAATACTAATTATATAAAATATTATGGTTATTCTTTAGAAATTACTAATAAGCCTGAAAGCTCTTGGTATAATGATGATGATATTTATTATACAGATAATAATACATATATAATAGATAATAAATATAGAACGAATGGGTATTATTATAATATACAGCTGCCTACATATATGGGGGATAAATATAAAATAACTATATTTGCTGATCAATTAGGAAGTAATGGAAATGTTTCATGGTATTTAAATGGAGAAAATAATTACAAGGAAATAAATAATAAAGATATATCTAACGGTCATATAATTTTATCAGATATAAGAAACATATTATCATATACTAATGAATCTGGAAGTCTATATTTAATATTTCCCAAAGGCATAACTGAAGTAGAATCTATTCTAATAGAGAGCTTAAATACTAATTTAAATTTCAAAGATGGATATACTGTATTCACAACAAAAAATAAGATTGATAATAATCAAATCTTAGAAATTAATTATAAAATGAAAAACAAATTTATAACAAATATATTAATATTGTTTATTTTAATGCTTGCAATATTACTTTATATGTATTTTATGTCATTTTACTTAAATAAACTGTTCTATATTTTTATTTTTGTAGTTGGTATTGTTTTATTTATATTTCACTTTTGGTTAGGTTTCCCTGGATATTATAACTATCCAGATGGACATTATATTATGACAGAAGCTATAAATAATATTTATTATAATTGGCATCCTTTTATTATAGGATTAACCTTGCATATTTTATATACAATATTTGGTTACCATACTTTTTATATATTCTTTATTAATTTATTTTTATGGTATGTTGGATTATCTTTAATTATAATATCATTATATTATAAGTCTAAAAATATATTAGTAATACTTCTTTTTGCTTTATCATTTTTATCTAATATATTTTTTGCTAATATAACTCATATGAAAGATATAACAGCAACTTTATTTTTCTTTTTTAGTGTTTCAATACTTATATTCCAAATGCTTGTTAATGTAAAAAATAAGGTTTTAAACATATTAATAAATATTCTTATGTATATAAGTTTAATATTTGCTCTTTTATGGCGTCATAATTTTATAGTTACTATCTATCCTATATTCATAATTATAGTTTATAGATATTTAAAAAATATTAATAATAAAAAATATTTTTTATTAAAATTCTGCTCTATTATGCTTATGATAGCATTTTTATTAATAGCTATTGTTAAAATATCTCCTGTTTTATTTGCTGAAAATAATAAAAGTTATGCACCTGCTCCTCTTATACTTTACCAAATAGTACAGTGTGCTGTTCTTTCAAATGATGGAAGTTTAATACCTGATGAATGGTATGCCGAAGATAAATCATTTTCAGATGTTGCACCTCAATTATATAAAAACCCTAGGTTAATAGATCATTTAATTATAGGAGATAATATAATATTTTCTAATTATAGTGATAAAAAAAAATTAAAGGAAGTATTAATAAAATATATTATTAAGCATCCTAAGTCCTATATACAATTCATTGTTAAATTTTCTATTTGGGCTATAGTATATACAGAAATGTTCATTCATGTAGATCAAAATTCTATTCAGGGTTATGGCTATGGTATAACAGATACTTATAAGAAGGTTTTTAAAGATGATGTTGGAATTAAGTTAAGTCCTATTAAATATAGTATTTATTCATTTTTATATAATAATAAAATATATATTAGACCATTTTATTTTGTTATTTTATCCATAGCATTATTTTTTATTACAGGTTTTATTTGGCTATTTAGATCAGGATCAAGAGATGACTTTTTATTGTTAAGCTTTTCTCTTGCTTTTTCATCATCAGCTACTGCAGTTATAGTTTGTTTATTTTCTACAGGAGGAATATATAGATATATATCGCCTGTGGTTATTATATCAATATTATCTTTAGTATCATTTTTTATATATAGATTTAAATATAAAAAATAAATATAATATTTAAATTAATTATGGAGTATCGATGAAAAAAATAAAAATGTTTTTAGATAAATATTTTCTAACTAAATTAGAAAAAATAAGTCCATATTTGTATAGAAGAATTACTTATGATGGATATAAGAAATTTTCAGAATATGCTAACTTAAAAAAACATAAAGATAGATATTTCTTTCATAATGTAGCTATTGAAATTTCTACTTATTGTAATAGGAAATGTGATTATTGTCCAAATAAAGATTATGAAACACCTAAAGAGTTTATGTCTTGGGAAATATTTAAAAAAATAATTTCTGATTTAAAAGATGTTAAATATTCTGGAGTATTGTATTTAAGTTTATATAATGAACCATTATTTGATGATAGATTGGTTGAATTTACAAAATATGTACATAAAGAATTACCAGAAGTTACTCAATTATTAATAAGCAATGGTGATTTGCTTAATGTTGAAAAAGCTAAGGAATTAGTAGAAGCTGGTGTAGATAAATTTTTAATAACAGTTCATGATAAAAATCCAGAGAGAAATCTAGAGAGATTAAAACCTGCAAAAGAATTTTTAAAAGAAAAAATGAGACTTCAAACTTCAAATGATCTATTTTTGGAAAATAGAGGCGGTAGTGTAGAAATAGATCCCAAAAAAAAGAAAATTGTATATAAAAAATGTCAGGCAATAAGGGGATTAACTATTTCTAAAAATGGAGATATTATACTTTGCTGTCAGGATTATTTCAAGAAATATATAATGGGAAATGTAATGGAGAAAAGTATATTAGAGATATGGAATTCATATAATGATTTAAGAGTAAAACTTTTAAGAGATAATATAGCTGAACTTCCTATTTGTAAGAAATGTTTGGAAAGGGAATAATTATGTATAATATATGTAAATTATGCGGTTATGAAGGAGAAATGAAAGTAAAATCTATTGTGAATGGAAGTAATATACTTTTATGTCCTAATTGTACATTAGAATTTATGTATCCTCAAACAAGCGATGAAGAATTAAATAAAATTTATTCTGGTAAAAATTATCCTACTTGCAGTTTTGACAATGGGGCAGAGGAAAATCCTATAACAAATATGAAAAGAAAAACTTTTAATAATATCCTCAAGAAGATATTACCATATTGTAGTAATGGAAATTTGCTTGATATAGGATGTTCTAGTGGGTTATTATTAGAAGAAGCAAAACTTATTGGATTTGATCCTTATGGAATAGAAATATCTGAATATGCAAGCAGTATAGCTAAAAAAAGAATAGGAAGTGATAGGATATATAATGGAACATTGGAAACTTCAAGTTTTAATAAAAATTTTTTCAATGTCATAACAATGATTGATGTAATAGAACATGTTAGAAACCCAATAGAAACATTAAAATATGTAAAAAATATTTTAAATAGAATTGGGGGGGGGGGGTACATTTTGATAACTACTCCTAATACAGATTCTTTTAGTAGAAAAATAATGGGGGCTAAATGGACTCATTATAACTCGGAACATTTATTTTATTTTAATAAATTAAGTATTAAAAAGTTATGCGATATATGTGGTTATGAATTGATTTATTGTTCAAGTTTTGCAAAAATTATGAGATTAGATTATATGTCTTTTCAAATGAAGGAACATTATCATTCATTTGTTTCAAATGCTATGAATATATTATCTAATATTCCAATAATTGGTAAAATTAGTTTTCCTATTTTTACAGGAGATTTTATTGCAATTTTAAAAATACTTTAGGAGGTGTATATGTATAAATGTTGTTTGTGTAATTATGAAGGTGATATGAAAATAAAATCTAATGTTGCTGGAAGAGACATAGTAGCTTGTCCAAATTGTAAATTAGAATTTATATATAATCAGCCAACATTTGATGAGATAAAACAAATATATTCTAGTGAATATTATAAAGCTTGGGGTATGGAAAATGGTGAAAATAATGAAGTTGCTTTAATGAAAAAATCAACATTTAGAAATATGTTAAAAAAAATACTTCCATATAAGAAATCTGGAAATATATTAGATATAGGTACGGCATCCGGTTTTTTACTTGAAGAAGCAAAACTTCTTGGATTTGAACCTTATGGAGTAGAGCTTTCTGAATATTCAAGTTCAATAGCAAAGAAAAAATTTGGAGATGATAGAATACATAACGGTACATTAGAAACATCAAGTTTTCAAGAAAATTTTTTTGATGTTATTACTATGACAGATCTTTTAGAACATATACAAAACCCAATAGAAATACTTAAATATTCATATAAAATATTAAAATGTCCTACTGGGGGGGGGGTATATTATGCTCACTATTCCTGATACAAATTCTTTTACTCATAATATTATGAGAAGTAAATGGACTCAATATAAGTTAGAGCATTTATTTTATTTTAATAGAAAAAATATGGAAATAATGGCAAAAAACACAGGATTTGAAATTATATATATGAAACCTGCCGTAAAAACTATGACAATAAAATATATGAGAAATCAATTTAATGTTTATAAATTATTTCCTATAACTCAATTATTTAATATAGTAAATTATATACCTATAATTAATAATTTAAGATTTAATATTAAATTGGGAGAGTCATTAGTTATACTTAAAAAGGTTTAATATGTTTTCTTTAGATTTTAAATTAAAAGTTGACAGAATATTATTTGGAAGTAGTGCTTATATACTAGATCATATAAGTTTATTAATAGGTAAATTCTTTAATAGAAACCATACTATAACAAAAGAAAATGTTAAAAATATAGTAATAGCTAAATATTTAGGGCTTGGAAGTATAGTAAGATCACAAGTAATAATTCAGGATATAAAAAATACTTTTCCAGATTGTAAGATACATTATTTAACAAGCATAAAAAATAAAAAAATATTTGATATAATAAAAGATGTTGATAATGTATTAACTATTGATGACAGCGGAATAATGAGTATGGCTATATCTACTTTTAAATTGGTTTTACAGTTATTGAAAAATCAAACCGATGCTTTTATAGATTTAGAAGTTTATTCCAGATACTCTAGCTGTATAGCTTTAATGTCCTGTGCTAGAAACAGATATGGTTTTTTTAGACATGATATTCATTGGCATATTGGTATATATACACATATGCTTTACTTTAATAATCAAAAAAATATAACAGATATTTATTTACAGATTTCTAATTATTTAACTAATAGTAATAATTATAATAAGAAATTGCCTGAGTTTAATTTCAAAGAAGATAATAAATTAGAAATAGAAAAATATTTTTTAGAAAACTTAAAAGAAAAGAAAGAAAATGATATATATATTGGAATCAATGCTAATGCAAGTGAGCTTGCATTAGAAAGAAGATATCCTCCAGATTATTTTGTGGAACTTATAGATAATTTATCTATAATTGATGAAAAGAATATATTTATTTTTTTAATAGGTGCTCCTAATGAAAAAAAATATTTAGAAGAACAAATATACAATAAACTTTCTGATGATATTAAATATAAAGTATTTTTAACTGCTGGCATATTTTCATTAAATGGTTCTATTTATTTACTTTCAAAATTTGATTTATTTATAACTACTGACTCAGGACCTTTGCATTTTGCTTATGCTCAGAATATTAATATAATTTCGATTTGGGGAACTGGCTCATATTTTCATTATGGCATGATTAATTATGATAAAGAAATTCATATGACAGCTAATGTTTATTGTTCTCCATGTTTATATTTAACAGTAAAATCACCATGCTACGGTAATAATATATGTTTGAAAATGATATACCCAAAAGAAATATATAAAAAATCAATAGAAATATTAAAAATATCAGAAAAAGAAAAATACATAGAAATAGAAAAAAATGTGGATTATTCCTATTATTTAGGAAGTGTAATAAGATAATTTTAGGAGGAAATTTTGAATAAAAAATCTAAATGTATTTTATGTAGCTATGAAGGTGAATTTAAAATTAAGTTAAGTATAAATGGTCATGATATTATAGAATGTCCAAACTGCAGTTTTCAATTTATGGATGTTTTACCAACAGATGAAGAAATATATAATATATATAAAAAAGATTATTTTGATGCTTGGGGACTTGGAGATGGAGAGCCTGACAATATTGTTAATATGAAAAAGAAATGCTTCCAACATATTTTAAAGAAAATATTAAATTATGTTGATAAAGGTAATATATTGGATGTTGGTTCTGCTACCGGATTTTTACTTGAAGTTGCTAAAGAAATAGGATTTGAACCATATGGGATAGAGATTTCTGAATATGCAAGTTCTATAGCAAAGAAAAAATTTGGAGATGATAGAGTATGTAATGGAATATTGCAAACCTGTAATTTTTCAAATAATTTTTTTGACTTAATTACAATGTCAGATGTAATAGAACATGTTAAAGATCCTATAGAAGATTTGAATATAATAAATAAGTTATTAAAATCTACATTTACAAAAACTACTTATTTATTGATAACAACTCCAAATACTAATTCTTTAACAGCTAAATTATTCAAAAGTAAATGGCATAGATATGAATTTCAGCATTTAACATATTTTAATTTAAAGAGTATGAAGGTATTAGCTGAAAAAACAGGGTTTGAAATTATAGAATCATATCCTACTACAAAAGTTATAAATTTAAACTATTTATATCCAATAGCAAAAAAATATAATCAATTTTTAATATCTAATTTGGTATCTATTTTAAATAGTTTTCCTATAATAAATAAAATTGATATTCCAATATTGATGGGAGAGTCAACTTATATACTTAAAAAAGTTAAAGATATTTGATAGATAAGCAATGCTATTTTTTAAACTAAAAAGTTTAAATATTTATAATATTAAAAATATTGGGCTGTGCTAGAGTTGTTATTTTTTCTTCTACTAACAATATTGATAAAAATAAATAGTTTTATATTTATAATAAATGTCATATTATAAATATAATCTAAATTTGTAATTAAAATATTTATTAATTTGCATTTTTATAAAAAATAAATCCTGTAAGTTGCAAATTTACTATATTATGATATAATATCTCAAATATAGGAAATTTTTATGAAAACAAACAAACAAACAAACAAACAAACAAACAAACAAACAAACAAACAAACAAACAAACAAACAAACAAACAAACAAACAAACAAACAAACAAACAAACAAACAAACAAACAAACAAACAAACAAACAAACAAACAAACAAACAAACAAACAAACATTCCCAAGTTTTATTCTCTTAAACCAATTTACTATTATTGCAAAAAACATATTTGGAAATTTAAATACAATCTTTGTATTTTATGGAGTAATTTATGAAAAATAAAAAATTACTTTTTAAAATAGAAATATTTTTATTATTAATTTGTATTTTATTTTTAGTAACTTTTTATTTATTGGGAACAGTTAAAAGGATAGGATATTTATCAGATTTTACCTTAAATATAGATAAGACTTTAGAAATCAATGGATTGGATATAGAAAAAACTAAAAATTTGTTTACTTTAGATAATGATGGACTTACTAATTATATATTTACAAATAAGGTTATTACAAATTATAGTTACGGATTTAAAATAGGATATTATAGTAAAATTTTTAAACATAGTGATTTATATGGAGTTTATCCTAATACAGATAAAATTCTAGAAGATAATAATTTTATTAAAGAAGTAAAAATGGATGGAAAAGGAGGCCCATTTGGAAATTTAATTTCTGAAAATACATTGGAACATAATGAAAAAATAGATAATATTAGTTACACTTTATCATTAAAAGCAGTATTTATAACCTATATGATTGTTGGTTATATAATATTATTGTTGTTCATGGCCTTTTATTTGGAATATATAATTAGTTATTTTAAAAAAATTATAGTAAAATTATTTCTAAAAAAATTATATAACATTTTTAATGCTGCTAGTAATAGTATAAGCTTGCATAAAGAATATATAATAAGTTTTGCTGTTTTTTTCCCTTTTATTATAATAATATATCAGTTTATAGGTTATTCTTTTCCATATTACTATTCTTGGGATTCTACAAAATTGTTTACTAATGATATATTATTAGCATTAAGTAATATTATGCCTGAACACTTTTTAGGTTCAAATTTTATTTTTTTACTATTATATAAATGTATATTTATTCCATTTGCAAAATTATTCAATTTAGTAAGTATTGTTAATATATCAGGATTAGAAAATAGTTTAAATCCATATCTATCTTTTGTAGAATTATCTGAATATATATTATTAGTTCAGCAAATATTATTTTTAATATTTATAGCATTTTTATTTATTAATATAGTAAAAATAATGAAAATACATAATTATACAAATAAAAAAGTAATTTTATATATTATTAGTTTTTTGTTCTTGCTATCATTATCAATTATAATACATACTACATTTATATATAATACAATAAGGTTTGAAACTAACGGTTTATTTTTGCCTCTAATATCATTATATTTTATTTTATTAGCTTCAGAAATTAATATTGATTCTAAAAAACATAGAATATATATAATACTATCTGGTATATTTATTGGTTTTGCTTTATTTACTAAAATAATGTTTATATTTTATATAGTATTTTTATATTTTATATATATTGTATTTAATTTTGATAAATATTATATATATAATAATGACAATAATGTAAATTTTTCTATTCAATTAAAAATATTATTTAGTTTGATTATATTTTCTATATTAATGAGTATATCTATAATAATTTATTCACAAAATAAATTATTAAATACTGCTTTTAACAACATTATTTATGAACAACCAGTCAAACTTATATTAAGTTTAAGTATTTTTCCATTGATTTTGCTAGTATTGTTTATATTCATATATTTAATAAATAAAAATAAAATTTATATATCATACAAGATAAAAATATTTATATATAATTCACTTATATATTTATTTTCATTTTCTTCTATAGTATTTTTATCACTTTTACTTCCTGAAAAACTTCATTCTATTATTTACGCTTATTTGTTTTCATATGGCGGCGGTTCAACAATAATGTTTATGGGTATAAATAATTATTATTTAATAATAGCATTAATATCTATTGTAGTTTTATCATTTATATTTATAAGATATTTTAATATTTTTTATAAATATATAATAAAATTAATATTTTTAGTTAAAAATGTAAACATTTTTAAAATCATCTTATCAATATTATTGATATTTATTTCATTATTCTTAGATCAATTTATTAGAAATGATGAAAAAGATATTATATTATCAAATACAATGTATATTATATCATTTTTCATTTTTTATAAAAGTATTTTAGATTCATTAAAATGTAAAAAATTATTATTAATATTACTTATATTTATATTATCTATATATTCTGTAATAAATATAAATAGATTTAATGAATATAATTCTAAATTAGTTCAAAATCAATTTGTGGATAAAAGTGCATATATATACACTCAAGGTGAATGGGAATGGAAACTTGCATTTTATGGATTTAATGCTTACCGAATATCAGATATAATGAATATGGCTTATAAAACAGAGGAGATTTGGGAGAGTGTATCTTATTGGTCTAGGAATGTGCAGATGCTAAAAAGATTAATTAAGCAGGTAGAAATAAAAAACAATTCATTATCATATACTTCTATTGCAAATACAAATTCGATTATAAGTCACAATTCTGATGTTATTTCAAGTATAGATAATAATATAAAGGGAGGAATTCTTATACCTCTTACTGATATTTCTAATAATGTATATTTAAGAGCTGATTATGATTTTTATTATATATCAGATAAAGAATATAATAAAGAGGATACAAGAATGACATATTTAGACTATGATTTTTCTGTCAATGGAAATAAATATTTTGTATATAAGCTTAGTATGTCAACTTGGCAGGAATTAAATTTTGGATATAATGGAGATTTTACATTTATAAAAGATGAAGATTTTACTAATGCTTTTATATTAATAAACGATAAGTTGGCAAAAAAATTATAATAAATATTCATCAATGAGGTTAATGAAATTTCATGAATTATCAATTTACTAAAGAAGAATTATTAAAAATGAAAAATCAAATATCAAGATATAATAAGTATAAAAAATTTATATTGAAAAGTAATTTTTTAAAAGGATTAAATAAATGGAAAGACAAGTACCTGAATATGAATATAAAGAATATTTTAGTAAGAGAAATGAATATTGTTTATTGATACCTACTTGGAATGAAGGTGAAAGAATAAAAATAGAACTTAATCGTTTAAAAAATAAAGACATACCCAAACAAATAGATATATTCATATTAGATGCAGGAAGTACTGACGGATCTATAAATGATAATTTTCTTAAAGAAATAGGAGTTAGGGCAGTACTTACTATAAGAATGAAAGGTCAAGCTAATGCATATAAGGCAGGATTTTCTAAAGTATCCAATGAAAAATATAAAGGAATAGTTACTGTAGACGGAAACAATAAAAATAATGTAGAGCAAACTATGGAATTTGTAGAGCTATTAGAAAAAGGATATGACTTTGTACAAGGATCAAGATTTATGAAAGGAGGGCATCATGAAAATACCCCGATATTAAGATTGCTAGGAATGAAATTATTCTCAAACCCATTAATTTCTATGTCTTCCGGATTTAAATATACAGAAATTATGTCTTCATTTAGAGGCTATAAAATGGATATAATAGATGATGAAAAAATAAATGTGTTTAGAGATATATTTCAAACTTGGGATCTTCTACTTTATTTATCTAATAGAATACCGCAATTGGGATATAAAGTAATAGAAATACCTCAAATTAGAGTTTATCCAAAAAAAGGAAAAACACCAACTAAAATCAATGTAATTGGAAATATAAGAATTATAATTCAATTAATAAAAATAGCATTAGGGATTTATAACTATAAATAAAAAAGGAGAAAATCATTGTGAATAAAGATGATAAAATATATATAGCTGGTCATAGAGGATTGGCTGGTTCTTCTATTGTTAGAAAATTAAAAGAAAATGGATTTAATAATTTAGTATTAAGAACATCATCTGAAATAAATTTATGTAATTATAATGATACATTAGAATTATTTGAAACAGAAAAACCAAATTATGTATTTATGTGTGCAGGTACAGTCGGAGGTATAATGGCCAATAAAAAATACCCTGTTGAATTCACTCAAAATAACATATTAATGACTATAAACATTTTGTCATTATCTCATAAATATAATGTAAAAAAACTATTGTATTTAGGAAGTTCATGTATATATCCAAAAGAATGTAAACAACCAATAGAGGAAGAGTATTTAATGTCAGGCAGATTAGAAGATACTAATGAAGGATATGCTTTAGCAAAAGTTACAGGCGTTTATTTAACCTCATATTATCGTAGAGAATATGGAGTTAATTTTATATCTTGTATACCATCAAACTTATATGGTATAAATGATAATTATGATGATAATAATTCCCATGTAGTTTCTTCCTTAATTAAAAGATTTCATGAAGCTAAAATAAAAAATATTAATGAAGTTACTGTATGGGGTGATGGAACACCTTTAAGAGAATTTACATATACTGATGATTTTGCTGATGCATGTATATTTTTGATGAATAATTATGATGGTGAAAGACATGTACATGTTGGTTCTAATTATGAATATACTATATCTGAATTAGCAAAAATTGTTGCAAAAGTTGTAGATTACAAAGGGAATATAAAATTTGATACTTCATATCCAAATGGTATGAAAAGAAAGGTATTAAATAGTAATTTTATTTTAAGTATGGGTTGGAAACCAAAAACATCTTTTGAAGATGGATTAAGATTGACATATAAAGATTATATTGATAATTTAAATAAAAATAATATAAGAAAGAATAATATAAGGAATGATTTAATATGAAAATGAAATATGAATTGGCAACTTTAAGTTGGGATGAAAAAGAAAAAGAAGCAATAAAAAGGGTTATGGATTCAGATATTTACACAATGGGAGAAAATGTATATAAATTTGAAGAAATGTTTGCTCAGTATGTAGGAAGCAAATATGCAGTTATGGTTAATTCTGGCTCATCAGCTAATTTATTGATGATAGCCTCTTTATTTTATTCTAAAACATTTAACATAAAAAAAGGAGATGAGGTTATTGTTCCTGCTGTATCTTGGTCAACTACATACATGCCATTACAACAATATGGTCTGAAACTTAAATTTATAGATATAGATATAAATACATTAAATTTTGATTTGGAAAAACTAAAAAGAGCAATAACAGATAAAACTAAAATAGTGTTTGCTGTTAATTTACTTGGGAACCCTAATGATTATGATAAAATAAAAGAGTTTATTGGGGATAAAAATATTATTCTCTTAGAAGATAATTGCGAATCTTTAGGTGCAATATATAAAGGTAAACAGTTAGGTACTATAGGGCTTATGGGGACATACTCTACTTTTTTTTCACATCATATGGCTACTATGGAAGGAGGATTAGTAGTAACATATGATGAAGAATTATACCATATATTACTTTCTTTAAGAGCCCATGGTTGGACTAGGCAATTACCAAAAAATAATAAATTGTGCGTAAAATCAGATAACCCATTTGAAGAAAGTTTTAGATTTATTTTACCAGGATATAATGTCAGACCTTTGGAAATGAGTGGAGCTCTAGGAATAGAACAATTAAAAAAACTATCTAAATTTATAGAAGAGCGTAGAAAAAATGCAACTTATTTCGTAGATAAATTTAAAGATGACAATAGATTCATCATACAAAAAGAAATAGAACAATCTAGTTGGTTTGGATTTTCTTTTATAATAAAAGAAAATGTTAAAATTTCAAGAAAAGATATCATAAATAAGTTTTTGTTAAATGATATAGAAGTACGTCCAATAGTTAGCGGTAATTTCTTAAAAAATGAAGTTATTAAATACTTTGATTATGAAATATTTGAAGATGTAAATAATGCTGAATTACTAGATAAAAATGGATTTTTTGTGGGCAATCATCACTTTGATATAAGAGACAAAATAGATTATTTGGAAAACATATTGGGAGAATTATAAATATGAAAAAAGCACTTATTACAGGAATTACAGGACAAGATGGTTCTTATTTAGCAGAACTTTTATTAGAAAAAGGATATGAAGTACATGGTATCATAAGAAGAAGTTCATCACTTAATACTGAAAGAATAGATCATTTGTATAAAGATCCGCATATTAATGATGTAAAAATGTTTCTTCATTATGGAGATTTATCAGACAGCTCTAATTTATCAAGAGTGTTAGAAAAAGTTCAGCCTGATGAAATATATAATTTAGCAGCACAAAGTCATGTAAGGGTAAGTTTTGATATGCCGGAATATACTGCTGATGTTGTAGGTCTTGGCACTATAAGAATACTTGATGCTATAAAAGATACTCGAATAAAAACTAAATTCTATCAGGCATCAACAAGCGAACTATATGGGAAAGTTGTTGAAACTCCTCAAACAGAAAAAACACCTTTCTATCCTAGAAGTCCGTATGCATGTGCTAAATTATATTCATATTGGATAACTGTAAATTATAGAGAAAGCTATGATATGTACGCTTGTAATGGGATATTATTTAATCATGAAAGCCCTAGAAGAGGGGAGACTTTTGTTACTAAAAAGATTACTCATGCTATAGCTAGAATACTTAATAAAGAACAGGATAAATTATATTTAGGAAACTTGGATTCTAAAAGAGACTGGGGATATGCTAAGGATTATGTTGAAGCTATGTGGCTTATGCTTCAGCAAGAAAAGGCTGATGATTATGTTATAGCTACAGGTGAAACTCATTCAGTAAGAGAATTTTTAGATGAAGCTTTCGGACTTGTTGGACTAGATTGGAAAAAATATGTAGAGATAGATCCTAGATATTACAGACCTGCTGAGGTTGATCTTTTACTTGGAGATCCTACAAAGGCAAAAGAAAAATTAGGATGGAAACCAAAAACTACTTTCAAAGAATTAGTAAAAATAATGCTTGAATATGATTTAAATAAGGTTAATTTAAGTTTAAATGATTTTAATTAAAAATCCATAATAAATTATGCAGTATAGATTTATTAATATACATTTTATTTAAGTATTACTATAGAATATTTTAAAACATTAAAAATTACTATATTTACTAACGATATTTTTATTAATATTATATGATTTATATAATAAATTAACATCAGAAAATAGAAGATTTATATACAATTTTGCAAAATAATAATAATATTATTAATAAATAAAGCCTAACTATTATTTAATAGCTAGGCTTTATTTATTAATTTTAATTTAATTATTCGCTTAAAATTTTTCTTAAAACTTCATTAACAAGTTTAGGGTTGCCCTGTCCTTTAGTAGCTTTCATAGTCTGACCTACTAAGAATCCGAATGATTTTTCTTTACCTGCCTTGAAGTCAGCAACTGATTTAGGATTTTCTTCTAAAACTTTTCTAATTATTGTTTCAAGCTCTCCTGTATCGCTAACTTGTTTTATACCTTTTTTATCTACTATAGAAGAAGGAGCCTCACCTGTTTCACACATATCTTCAAAAATCTCTTTAGCTATTTTACCGCTTATAACACCATCATCTATAAGTTTGAAGATTTCAGCAATATGCTCTGGCTTTGGTTTAAAATCTTTTATAGTAAGAAGTTTTTTGTTTAAGTATGCATTAACTTCAACCATTATCCAGTTGCTTATTTTTTTAGGCTGTTTAGGATAAGCCTTAACTGCTGCCTCATAATAATCAGCTAAAGCAGCATCTTCTGTAAGCACTACTATATCCTGATCTGGTAAATCATAATCTTTTTTAAGTCTTTCGCGTTTTTGCTGAGGAAGTTCCGGAAGCTCTTTTTTAGCATTCTCAATCTCTTCATCTTGAAGCACTAAAAGAGGTATATCAGGGTCTGGGAAATATCTGTAATCTGCAGCACCTTCTTTTGAACGCATACCTTTAGTAGTGTTCTCTTTAGCATCATAAAGTCTTGTTTCCTGTAAGATTTTCTCTCCATTGTTTAGAGCTTTTATTTGTCTTTTGATCTCATAGTCAATAGCAAGCCTTACATTTCTAAAACTGTTCATATTTTTTACTTCAGTTTTAACCCCAAGCTCTGTGCTTCCTTTAGGACGGATTGAAACATTCGCATCGCATCTCAAAGAACCTTCTTCCATATTACAGTCAGAAACATCAATGTATTTGAATATCTTTTTTAGCTCTGTTAAATATTGATAAGCCTCTTCTCCTGTAGAAATATCAGGTTCGCTTACACATTCTATCAAACAGCATCCTGCACGGTTTAAATCTACATAGCTTAAAGGTCTTCCTGTATCATCATGAACAAGTTTACCTGCATCTTCTTCCATGTGTATTCTGTTTATTCTTACGCTTTTATTATAGGAAGAGCCATCATCATTAAGAACTGTAATATCAAGATGACCTTCTGTACAAATAGGTTCGTCCATTTGAGTAATCTGATAGTAGGAAGGTAAATCCGGATAGAAATAATGTTTTCTAGCGAATCTGCTTTTCTTTTGAATAGTGCAGTTAGTAGCAAGTCCTGCTTTGATAGTTTTATGCACCATTTCTTTATTAACTATAGGCAAAGTACCAGGGTGAGCCTGACATCTTGGACAAGTAAGAGTGTTTGCAGGAGCACCGAAAGTGTTTGGGCATGAACAGAATGCTTTAGTTTTAGTATTAAGCTGAACATGCACTTCTAATCCTATGACTGCTTCATATTCCATATTAATTAATCCTAATTATAAAGTAATTTTAAAAAATATTATGTTTATTTTATATGAATTTGTATTTTTTTTCAAGTACAGCAAAAATTAAAAAATCATTTACCCAAAAACTCATCGCTTCTAAAATGCTCATGTACTAAAAGATTATGATTTATAATTATATCAAATAAACATTTTAGTATACTTTGAAAATGCAAGTCTATAAAATCAATAGCATCTTTTTTGTGCTTTATAAAATTTTCTATTCCCTTATTCTCATTTATTCTATGAGTTAAAGTATTTCTAATCTGACTAACCGCTATGTAATTAGCAGGCATTTTTTTATTTATCTGATATGATCTATAATGATAGCATAAAGTATATTCTTTTTCTAAATAATTTACTTTTTCTAAAAACTCATCTTCACGATTTTCCAATTTATCTCCTTCATTTAAACAATCCTCAGCCGATTCTACAAAATCAAATAATTCTCTTATAAGAATATCTTTTCTTAATATACTCATAATCCTGTATAATTCTATTAATACTTCTTTATTTAATATTTCAATATCATAATTTAATAATTCAGTTTCTGCTCTTTTATTTATTAAGTCTATTAAAATATTTTTATATACAGAAAAATCTTCCTCTTCAAATATTTTATTTAACTCATTTATATTATCAGTATTCAAATTATGAATTGAGTTAATCATATATTTAGGAAACTCAAAATTATACTGTTCAAATTTTTCTTTATCAGCTAATATTACTTTATTATAAATTTCTGATTTTTTAATATCCGATATTATATCAGCACAAACATTATAGTCTTCTATTTCATCATAAGCAAATTTATGTGTTCCAATATATTGAAAATAACTATCCTCTTTCTGACTATAATATAAATGTCTAAGCAGAAATTTAGAATATCCTAATGGAGCATGCCCTTTTTTCTCCATATCTTTAACCTCTTTTATTATATTAAAGATAATATTTAGAGCCACTAGTTTATAATCATAATAGTTAATTCTATCTATTGCAGCTCTAAAATATTCACAGGCTGATTTATAATTACTTTCATTATTTTCATCTATTTTATATATTGCCTTTCCAAATAATATTTTATAATAAAAATCGAGCTGAAAATATGATTCTTCGCTGAATTTTTCTAATAATTTGTATGCATCATTATACCTTTCGGCTTTCATATAAAGAGAGGATAAATCTAATATGTTATTTTTTTGTGTGTATAAGTCATCACTGCTATTTATAATTTCTTCATAGCTTTTTATTTTATCATCTATATTTTCATCAAATATTTGATGATATAAATTACGGTATGATTCCAAATTTGATTCTTCAGATAAATAATTTTCATATTTCCAAAAATACATAATAGTAATTTTATATTCACCATAAATACTTATGAGATAATTATAATAATCTCCATAAGGCTCCATAGCTTTTATTAAAAAATTACAATATTCTTTTATTTTATCATAGTATTCATTTTTATCTTCCCTATATAAATGAGATATTACAGGAGTAACTAATCTTATTATTTCCATATCATCATTGTTGTGATATTTTATTTGAGTGTCTATTATATCAATTGCTTTATCTATATAAATACCTAAATAATTAAAGCTGAGTAAAAAATATTTGTTGTCAGGATACTTTTTTAATGCCTCATCTGCTATTGCTATAATATATTTTACATCATTAAGTCTATTCAAACAATAAAGTATCAACTCATATATATTAACATCTATTTGTTCCTTTTTTTCATCTTTGCATTTTTCTAAATCAAAAAGATATACTAATAATGAAGTAAAATAGTCATTAATATTTGCCTCATAATCTCTTGGAAAGTAATACTCTAAAATTTTAAATACCTGATTAATTATCTGAAGAAAATTTCCAAGAGATAATTTATTATTTATATATTCATCTTTAAGAATTTTAAATCCTTCTTTCCAATCATTAAATCTTTTTTTATCATTAAATCTTCTATTTTCATAATCATAATTGATATAAAATAAATTCAAATGCTCAAATAATATTTTTTCATCAAATTCATAATATAATTCTTTTTTATTCATATAGTTAGTCTCCTATTATTGTTATACTCACCTTCGCTATTATAAGCCAGCAACTAAAGTTGCTGGCTGCTTCGGCTCGCTTGTTATTGTTATACTCTCTCATTATTGCTAATAAAAATTGTTCGCCTTTATGCTCTGGCAAGTAAACTTACCAAACACTCACAATTTTTATATTTTGATTCTATTGCTAATAAAAATAGTCCGCATTCAGTGTACGATATAAAATACATACAATACCCTAACTTCAAATATTTATAATTAAAAAGTAAAATTAATTTTATGTTGCAAAGAATAATATAATAGATATACTTAAAAGATTTAAGTACCTAATGAGATAAAAAGCCTTAGTAAATTGACTTTTAATATGATTAATGTTCATCATAGAAACACCTCCGATTTTTAACTCGTATAAAATTCTGAAGTGTCCATATAACTTTTATATTATAAAATATTTAATATTAAAAATCAATAATATTTTTAGTACCAATAATTATTTTTTATTTTATATATTTAATAAAAAATAATTAATAACTTCTTATATTTAATAGTAAATTACACAAAAAATCTTGACTTAATCGTTTATTTATGTTAGCATAGTAGGTGAATTTTATATGTTCGCGTATAGGATATTATTTTAATTTAGGAGTATATTTATGGCTGTAAAAGTAGCAATAAATGGTTTCGGACGCATTGGCCGTCTAGTTTTTCAGGCATTAGTAGAACGCGGTTTATTAGGTAAAGAAATGGAAGTAGTAGGTGTTGTAGATGTAAGCACTGATGCTGAATACTTTGCTTATCAATTAAAATATGACTCTGTTCATGGTAAAATGAAAGCAGATATAGGACATGAGGGAGAAGATGTATTAGTAGTTAATGGCAACAAAATAAAATGTATTAAAGCAGCTCCATTAAATCAATTAGAACAGCTTCCTTGGAAAGATTTGGGTGTTGAATATGTAATTGAATCTACAGGACTTTACACTGAAAAAGAAAAAGCAGAAGGACATATCAAAGCTGGTGCTAAAAAAGTTATTATCTCTGCTCCTGGTAAAGGCGATTTAAGAACTTTTGTTTATGGTGTAAACCATGAAGAATATGATCCTGCTAATCATCATGTAGTATCTAATGCTTCTTGTACTACTAACTGTTTAGCTCCATTAGTACATGTACTTATAAAAGAAGGTATCGGTATAGAAACAGGTCTTATGACTACTATTCACTCTTATACTGCTACTCAGAAAACAGTAGACGGTCCTTCTAAAAAAGACTGGAGAGGCGGACGCGCTGCTGCTGTAAACACAATACCATCTACTACAGGTGCTGCTAAAGCTGTTGGTGAAGTTTTACCGGTTACTAAAGGTAAATTAACAGGTATGAGTTTCAGAGTTGCTACTCCGGATGTATCTGTTGTAGACTTAACTTTCAGAAGCGAAAAAGAAACTTCTATAGAAGAAATTGATGCTTTAATGAAAAAAGCTTCTGAAACTTATATGAAAGGTGTTTTAGGTTATTGTAATGAAGAATTAGTATCTAGCGACTTCATACATGATAATAGAAGTTCTATTTATGACTCTCTAGCTACTACTCAAAACAACTTAAAAGGCGAGAAAAAATTCTTCAAAATCGTTTCTTGGTATGATAATGAATGGGGTTATTCTAACAGAGTAATTGATTTATTATTGTATATGTATAACAAAAAATAATAATTAGTAATAATTAAAATTTTTTAAGCTATAATAAAAGGGTGTTATATTTCATTATAGCACCCTTTAAATTTTTAATGAACATAAAAATTGGCATTAACTTTACAAAAGTTCATAAAGCTAGTAAACAATTTTTATAAGTAATACTATAAATATAAAAAGCGAGCCAAAGCACATATATATGCAAATAAATTTATTTGCCAATTATAAGCAGAGGCGAGCATAGCAATAATAAAAAATACACAAGGAGTTAATGATGAAAAAATCAGTAAAAGACATAGACATTAAAGGTAAAAAAGTAATAATGAGAGTAGACTTTAATGTACCTCTTGACAAAGAAACTAGTTCAAAAATTACAGACACTACAAGAGTAGATGCTGCTATGCCTACTATAGAATATATACTTTCTCAGGGTGCTTGTCTTATCCTTATGAGCCATTTGGGAAGACCTAAAGGCGAAGCTAATCCTAAATATTCTCTTAAACCTGTTTATGATTATTTAAAAACTAAACTTCCTAATAATAAAGTAGAATTTGCTAAAGATTGTGTAGGAGAAGAAGTAAAAAAACAAGCTGCTGAACTTAAAGCAGGTGATGTACTTTTACTTGAAAATTTAAGATTCCATGCTGAAGAAGAAAAAAATGATGCAGCATTCTCTAAACAATTAGCTGATTTGGCTGATGTTTATGTTAATGATGCTTTCGGTACTGCACACAGAGCACATGCTTCTACTGCTGGTATAGTATCTGCTAAAGCCGGTATGCCTGCTGTTGCTGGTTTCTTAATGGAAAAAGAAATTAAATATTTGGGAGATGCTGTTGCTAATCCTGCCCGTCCTTTTGTTGCTATAATTGGAGGAGCTAAAGTTTCTTCTAAAATTTCTGTACTTAAAAACTTACTTAATAAAGTAGACACTTTAATAGTTGTAGGTGGTATGGCTTATACTTTCTTTAAAGCTAAAGGATTAGAAATAGGTACTTCTTTATGCGAAGATGATTATATTGCTACTGCTAAAGAAATTATGGATAAGGCTAAAGAATTAAATAAAACTTTATACTTACCTGTTGATAATGTTATAGCTGATAAATTTGATAATGATGCTAATATAAAAACAGTAGATTCTAATGCTATACCTGCAGGCTGGATGGGTATGGATGTTGGACCTAAAACTTTGAAAGAACTTGAAGACATACTTAAAAATGCTAAAACAGTTGTTTGGAACGGACCATTAGGTGTATTTGAAATGCCTAATTTTGCTAAAGGTACTTTTGAGGTGGCAAAATTCATTGCTAATTCTGAAGCTGTAAGTATAATTGGAGGAGGAGACAGTGTATCTGCTGTTAATAAATCAGGTGTTGCTGATAAAATGACACATGTATCTACAGGCGGCGGAGCTTCTTTAGAGTTCCTAGAAGGTATAGAATTACCTGGTATTGCAGTATTGCAAGATAAATAATAGCAATTAAATAGTATTTTTTAATCAAAATAGTGAGCCCGTAGTAACTTTAGTTGCTGCGGGTTTTTAGCGAACTATTTTGATTTTATTATATAAGGTATAGAATTACCGGGAATTGCAGTATTGCAAGATAAATAATTGCAATTAATAATAAAAATAATGTGCTTCTAATAGCTTAGCTGTCAGAGTTTTTTTAAGCATATTGATTTTTAAATATATCATCATAATGATAAATTTAAATAAAGTTTTACTAAATATATTATAATACACTATGTTTTTATATAGTTTATTTTCTTTTATATTATTAAATAATTTTTAAAATTAAAGATATTTATACTTGACAAAAAAAACTTATGTATTATTATAGCTTTAAAATTATGAATTATGGAGCAAATGATGGAAGAATTAGGATCTATCTATTTTTTAGACGAACTAAATATATTAAATAATGGTTATTTTGCCAAACATGATGATGACTTCGATGATGATTATGATGACTATGATGATGATTATGATGATGAAGACGAATATGATGATGAAAGCGATTTTGACGACGATGACTTTGATGATGATGATGATTACGATGATGACGACGACTATGATGACGATGATGACTATGATGATTATGACGATGATTATGATGACGACTATGACGATGATATAGATGATTTTGACGATGATTTCGACGACGATTTTGATGATGATTTCGATGATGACGATGATGATTATGACGATGATTATGATGATGATTTCGATGATAAAGACGATTATGATGATGATTTTGATGAATAATTAATTGTTAATTTATAATTAAAGCAATACTTCAATAATGAGTATTGCTTTATTATGCAAAAGGCTTAAGATGTCAGAAAAGAAATTCAAAAAATTTAATAATAATAACAATAAAGAAAATAACAAGAAGTTTTGCGGCAAGAAAAATAAAACTAAATTTTACAAAAAAAAATATAATAATCAATATAAATATCAGGAAAAAAGCATAGAGGAATATGAAAAAAATTATCTCAAAAAGCGTATGAGAGAAGAGATTGAAAGACCTATATGTCCTATATGTAATGAACCTATTTATATAATAGAAGAAGCTATAAGACATAATGCAAGCGGAGAGCTGGCACATTTTGAATGTATATTAAATGAAATTAAAGAGAATAATATTTCTGATATGGAAGAAGAAGATAAAATAGTTTATCTTGGTTCTGGAACTTTTGGAATTATACAGGAAAGACAAAATGGAAAGAATACAAGATTTTTTGTGCGAAAAAGAATAAATTATGAAAATAGAAAAGTGAAAAAAATAGAAGATGATGCTGATCCGGAAGAGGAGGATTTATTTAATGTGTGATATGCCGCTGGGGTTTTCTTCTGCTGCAATGAAGTCGGGGCTTAAAAATAATGATTATGATTTAGCAATAATTAAAAGCGATCCTCCAAGCGTTGTATCTGCTGTATATACTCAAAATAACTTTCAGGCTGCTCCTATTATATTTTCTAAAAAGAATGATAAAAATGACATACAGTTATTAATAGTTAATAGTAAAATAGCTAATGCCTTAACAGGTAAAAAGGGATATGATGATGTTTTGGATGTGGTTAAATATGCTGCTGAAACCTTTAATATAAAAAAAGATAATATATTAATGGCCTCAACAGGAATTATCGGCGTACCGCTTGAAACAGAAAAAATAAAAAAAGCTATAAAGATATCTGATAAATATTTTAATAATAATTTTGACAATATTTCTAAAGCAATTCAAACTAGAGATAAATTCGATAAAATATATACTGCTCAATTAGAAGTATCTTCAGGAAAGACTGCTAATTTTTATGCTATTGCAAAGGGAAGTTCTATTATACATCCTAATATGGCTACTGTACTTCTTTTTATATTTACAGATTTGAATATAGAAAAAGAAACTTTAGATAAAGCATTTAGAGAATCTATAAATAAAACTTTAAATAGAATATCTGTAGACGGAGAAACTTCTACAAATGATATGGCTCTTATAATGGCAAACGGAGCATTAAATAATAAAATAATTACAGAAAAAAATAAAAAATTATTTAAAGAGTTAAAATACAAACTAGATGAAATATGTGCATATCTGGCTAAAATGATAATACTTGACGGAGAAGGAATAACAAAAACTATAATAGTTTCTGTAAAAAGAGCTAAAACGCAAAGCAATGCTTTTGATATTGCCAAAAAAATAGCGACTTCAAATCTAGTTAAGATATTATTTCTTTCTAAAGATCCTAATTTTGAAAAGATATTATCCGTTGTGGGTAATTGTAATATTAATATAAATAATATAGCACTATATGTAAACGATGTTGAAATTTATAAAAACGGTATAATAAATAAATATAATATTGATACAGAAAGAAAAGAAAATTATATAACTATAGATTTAGGATATAATACCAAATATGAAGATTATTATTATTTCACTGATCTCACTCAGGAATATATATCTATACATTCTTCTTACAATATATAATTTTTTTTAATCCCCACCCTATATACTTATAGTTATAATCTGAAATTTTAACTTTTAATTTCTTTATTATCAAATTAGAATTTTTTAGCTGCCCACCCTAGTTAAATAATAATAAATAAAAATCTATTAACCGTGCGTTTAAATATACTCATTATCTAACTAACACTTGGGCGGGCGTGCTTTTATAAATAAAGCAAAATAGAAAAGTAAAATCATTTATTTTTTAATAAGTAAAAAATATAAAAGGGAGGGGTATGTAATTAAAGCATTATTATTTGACTTATAATATTTTTTGTATATAATTAAAAATATCAATATCTATAAAAAATAATAAAATTTGTCGCCGGATAAATTTTTTTAAAACGTTTGTATTCATACTGTAGGCCTTAGAAAGTATGAACGCAAACGTTTTTTTATTATAGGGTATATTTATGAATGTTTTGAATATGTTTATTAAATATGTATCACTCAATATATTTGGAATGATTGGTTTATCTTGCTATATACTTGCAGATACTTTTTTTGTAGCAAGAGGAATAGGCTCTGACGGACTAACGGCATTAAATATAGCTATACCTATTTTTAATTTCATTAATGGAATTGGTTTAATGCTTGGTATGGGCTCTGCTACTAAATACGCTATATTAAAAACTCAAAATAAAAATAATGAAGCTAACATTGTATTTACTAACTCTTTAATTTATATATTAATAATATCTGCTTTATTTATCATTGTAAGTATTCTATTTACATCAGGCATAGCATATATTCTAGGAGCTAGAAATAATATACATAGCATGACAAATATATATATAAAGATGATACTTTTATTTTCACCTATGTTTATGCTAAATAATGTACTTTTAGGATTTGTCAGAAATGATAATCACCCAAAACTTGCAATGATTGCTATGCTTATGGGAAGTTTATTTAATATTATTTTTGATTATATATTTATATTTCCTTTTAATATGGGTATATTCGGAGCAGTACTAGCAACTGTTTTCTCTCCTCTTATCAGCATACTCATATTATCATCACTTTTTATTAAAAAGAAAAATACATTTTTCATTGTTAAGCCTAATGTTAATTTTAAGCAATTTTTTGAAATATCATCTCTTGGAATATCTTTTTTGATAACAGAACTGTCATCAGGTATTGTTATGATAGCTTTTAATATAATAATATTAAGTATTGCTGGCAATATAGGAGTTGCCGCTTATGGAATAACTGCCAATATAGCATTGGTAATTATAGCAATATTTACAGGAATGGGGCAAGGTATGCAGCCTATTATAAGTATAAATTACAATAATGAAATGAATATAAATAAAATATATAAGTACGCTTTTGTTTTATCAAGCATCATTTCTATTTTAGTTTATATAATCACTTATCTATTTGCAAATGAAATAACTTCAATTTTTAATAGAGATAATATTGAGGAACTTCAAAAAATATCAGTTAATGGACTTCGTATATATTTCACAGCATTTATATTTGCAGGCTATAATATTATTACATGCGTATATTTTTCTGCTATATATAAAGCTAAACCATCATTTGTAATATCTATATTAAGAGGATTTATATTTATAATGCCTTCAATATTTATTTTATCATCGCTTTTTAATATGATAGGAGTATGGCTTTCTTTTCCAATATCTGAAATTTTAACAAGTATTTTTTCTTTTATATTTTTTATCAATTTTAATAAGTATAAAAGATGCTAAAATTGATTGGAAATTTAATTTCAAGTAAAATAATAAACTCTGAAAAAATAAATAATATGGATTATAGTTTAAGAATTTTATATTTTGCTGAATTTTATGTTACACAAGTATATATCTAATTGTTTGAAATTTTATTAATAATAAAAAGGGTTAAAACAATTAAGCTTTAACCCTTATTATTATATAATATTTATTAAATTACATTTCTACAACTAAAGAAGTACCCATACCGCCGCCTATACAAAGCGTAGCAAGTCCTTTTTTAGAACCGCGTTTTTTCATCTCATGAAGAAGTGTAGTAAGTATTCTAGCTCCGGAAGCTCCTATAGGGTGTCCTATAGCAATAGCTCCGCCATTAACATTAACTTTATCCATATTGAATTTTAATTCACGGGCAACAGCTATAGACTGAGCAGCAAAAGCCTCATTACTTTCTATTAAGTCCAAATCTTCAACTGTAAGATTAGCCATTTTCAAAGCCTTTCTAGTTGCCTCTATAGGTCCTATACCCATTATTCTAGGCTCAACACCATGAGTAGCATAACCTACAATTTTAGCCATAGGTTTAATTCCAAGCTCATCAGCTTTTTCTTTAGACATAACAACCACAGCTGAAGCAGCATCATTGATACCAGAAGCATTACCAGCAGTAACAGTACCGTCTTTTTTGAATGCAGGTTTTAATTTAGCCAAAGATTCCATAGTAGTACCGAATGTAGGGTGTTCGTCAGTATCTACTACTATTTCACCTTTTCTAGTTTTAATTGTAACAGGTACTATTTCATCTTTAAATCTTCCGCTTTTTACAGCTTCTTCTGCCCTGTTCTGACTTCTGCATGCAAACTCATCTTGTTCCTGTCTTGTAATACCCCATTGTTCTGCAACATTTTCAGCAGTAACCCCCATATGATAATGCTCAAAAGCACAAATAAGAGCATCATTAAGTAAAGTATCCTGCATTTTACTTTCACCCATTCTAGCCCCCATTCTCATAGCTGAAGAAGTATATGGAGCCATACTCATATTTTCAGTACCGCCTGCAACTACTATATCAGCATCTCCTGATTTAATCATTTGTGCTGCCATTGATACCGCTCTTAATCCTGAACCGCATAATATATTTATAGTTAATGCAGGCTTATCTACAGGTATTCCGGCATTAACGGATATCTGTCTTGCGGCATTTGGAAGAAGTGCTGATTGTATAACACAGCCGAAATAAGTTTCATCTACTTGTTCAGGTTTGATATTTGCTCTTTTTAGTGCTTCTTTTACTGCTACTGTGCCTAATTCCACAGCGGATACATTTGAAAATGATCCTAAGAATTTACCTACAGGTGTTCTAACAGCACTTGCTATTACTATTTCTTTCATGCTCTCTCCTTAAAAATTATTTTACTATTATAGATTATTTTTTAATGTAAGCTATTATATTATAGTATAGCAATTAAAAATTATTTTTACAAGTTTATTTGTAACTTTTTTATTATATATGTTAATCAAGTCACGGAAAATGTACTTTTTATATTGTTTAAATAAAAATTATCAATAAATATATATGCTAAATATGATTATAATATACTAATAATTACAAAATAGCATTATCTTCTATTATATGGAGCAAAGAAATATTTAGTTTCAATACTAATTAAAAATTATAGTAAACAAGAAAGCCCTATATAATTTTTTATAGGGTAAAATATATTCCAAATATAAACTCATCAAACATAATTACCATATTAATCATGTAAAATAGTTTTTTGAGTTTTTTCATTTTACTGACTATATTATATACAGAGAGGAAAAAGTTATATTATGTTAAAACAGTCAACAGTCAACAGTCAACAGTCAACAGTCAACAGTCAACAGTCAACAGTCAACAGTCAACACTTTTAATTCCTTATTATAATCAATTATTATACCATATAATAATACTATTTTCAATAGTAAAGAAATTTACTCAAAATTATATATGCAAAATCAATAAATATTTTTCTAATAAAAAAAATATAAACAGATATATACATACATCATCATCTATCTTATATAAAAATAATCTAAATAATAATATTTATAAATTTTTTTTAGGAGAAAAAATATGAAAAAATATTTCTACTGTTATTAATTTGTGCGGCATCAGTTTTCGGCTACTATGATTCAGATGACTTTATTGATTTTTTAATTCATAGTAATCAGTTTAGAGCAAGGCTTAATGCACTAGGATTCAAACTTGAAGCCAACAATGTACATGTTACAGCAGGTTTCAGAAATCCTACAGCAGGTAAAATATTCAATAATATTTATTCATCAACATCATATGAACAAAATAACTATGAAACAGTAAATTTTATACCTAAAGTAATAGCCGCTATAGGATATAAAATTCCAAATATTTTTGGTATAGGTCTTGGATATGAATTTTCATATAATAGCAGTGAATATCAAGTTCATAGTCCAATAATAACATCTGTAGCTTATAATGATAATTTTAGGATATCAATACCTGTGCATATAGGAATAGGTTCAAAAAATAAAGATGGACAAATTGGTATATCTACAGCAATTGAAGCTAGATATTATCTTAATTTACCTTTTATGAGTAACATACGACTATATATAAAATATGGAGAGTTCAATGAAAAAGGTAAATTAGGATCAACTTTTCAAAATTCAAAGAAAAGCTCAATAGGACTTGCCACAAGAATATATTTCAGAGTAGAAACAGAAGATGTTCTTATAGAACCTATAATAAGACTTCAATATGATCAGGCATTGGAAAGTGATGTTGATGGCGTAAAAAGTTTTGGAAATTATTATGATATAACTGCATTTAATCAAGGAAAATATTCTACAGGATTAGATTATAAAGATAATCCAACAGATGATTTAGGATTAATATTTAGACAAGGTTGGGCTATAGAAAATCCATATAGAATTGGCGTAGCTTTACCAGTTGGTTTTACAGCAGGTAATGATTATTTTAGTGTTTATCTAGAACCTTCTGTATCTTTCAATGTTATAAATGGAAGCAGAATATATAAAAGTAATCAAAATAACTCTGATTTAGTAACATTAAGACCAGATGCTTTTTACATTGTTGGATATTTTGTATATGGAGAATTTTACTTAAAACCTTCAAAATCTCTTGAATGGTATACAGAAATACAAACAGGCGGTACTTCAACTTTAGCATCATTACAAAAATCTAGTTTTTCTGAATTTGTATTAAATGCATCTACAGGTATCACATGGTATTTTAATTTATAATTGCATATTTACAAAATATAATTTAAGGAGATGATAATGAAAAAAATTATACTTTTTTTATCAGTTTTAATTCTTTCTATTGTAGTTGTAGTATCTTGTAACAATAAAGGTGTAACAGGTTCTAATACAGGTATAACAGGTCAAAATATTGGAAATGGTCCAGCTAAAACAGATATACCTACAGGAGAAAATATTGCTTTTAAAGAAGATTTCAATGAAGGAACTATACCAGACGATTTTTGTGGATTATGTGTTACAGAAGAAAGTCCATCTACTTGGAATAGATACTTCCAAAATACAGATGGTTATGAAATGGTAAGAATAGAAGATGGTAATTTAGTATTAAAAGCAATTTATGATGGAAGTAAAGGAGGAGATGACTTTAGAACAGGCGGAGTATACAGTCATAATAATAGATATGGTGTTGGAACTAGATTATCAGTTAGAGCTAAACTAAAAAATCCTAATCCATCAGGAAATAACGATTTTAATGTTAGAGGAGCTTTCCCTGCTATATGGTATTATCCTTTATTCACTAAAAATCCTTGGCCTGACGATGGTGAAATAGACTTAATGGAATGGATTATTGATAACCCTCAAAAAGCTTGGCTTACAGTTCAATATTCTAAAGCATCTGGAGGAAGTACTTCTAAAACAGCAAATTCACCAGGAGTTAATACAGGCATAGATATGAATGCATATCATGTATATACTTGCGATATAGTAAAAGATAAAGTTATATTATATATTGACGGTAAAAAAGCTTTAGAGTTTACTCCTAGTGATCCTGCAGGACAAAAAAGATACCCATATAACGATATGACATATTATATAATATTAAATGCTTCATATCAGAATGGTTCTTGGTGTCCTGCTCCTAATAAAGACTCATCAGCTAATTATGAAATGTGGGTAGATTGGGTTAAAGTTGAAAAAATAGATCCTGACGATAGTAGTCCAGCTTTACCTAGTACAACTTTTTAATTAATAAATTTTTATATAGTTAGTAAATATGCATTGCAGCTGACAGATATAAAATATTTGTCAGCTGTTTTATAATTTTTTTTATATTAAACTTTTTTCATTTTATATTACCCCATATATTAATGTATGGGGTTAATACTTCTAAATATTTTCTTCCTGCATCTTCTTTAATTTCTTTATTTCTCTGCTAACCAATATAACAGTAACGATTAAAGCTGCTCCGTCAGCAACAGGTCCTGCATACATTACTCCGTCTATGCCTAATATTCTAGGAAGTATTATAATAAGAGGAAGTAAAAATATAATTTGTCTTGTCATAGATATAAAAGCTCCCTTAAATGCTTTGCCCAAAGAGGTAAAGAAAGTACCTGTTACAGGCTGAATGCCATTTATTACCATTAATGCCATATATATACGCATATACTCTTCAGCAAAATGAAAATACAATTCGCTTCCGTCTCCGAATATTCCTACAATCTGTCTTGGGAATAATTGAAACAATAAAAATGCTGTGAAAGCCATAATTGTAGTAATTGTTATAGTAAGTTTATATGTTTTAATTACCCTGTCATAATTTCTAGCTCCGTAATTAAAACCTATTATAGGCTGGCTTCCCTGAGATGTTCCTATTATAAATGCCATTACAAGCATATTAACTTTAGAAATAATACCTGCTACTGCTAAAGGTATATTTCCGCCGTATATGGAATTAGTTCCGTAATAGCTAAGTACATTATTCATAGTAATTTGTACTATCATCATTGCTAATTG
Source organism: Brachyspira hampsonii (assembly GCF_002214805.1). Lineage (NCBI taxonomy): Bacteria > Pseudomonadati > Spirochaetota > Spirochaetia > Brachyspirales > Brachyspiraceae > Brachyspira > Brachyspira hampsonii. Next base: position 1,632,981 of record NZ_CP019914.1, read on the forward strand.
ATTAAACCCTGATGATGAACCTAATGAAAATATTTTTAATATGTTTTTAGGATCAACTTTAAAATTATATCTTTCAAAAGTTATATGCTTAAATCTGAATAAATATCTAAAAACTATAGCAAATGAAATAAACTGTCCTATTATTGTTGCAAGTGCCGCCCCTGACATACCCATATCAAATTTAAATATTAAAATAGGATCTAATATAGTATTAACTATAGCACCTGTAAGTACAGACATCATGGAATATTTAGGGCTTCCGTCTGCCCTTATTATATGGCTCATCATTGTAGAAAATATAAATGGTATAAATCCTATGGCTGTTATATTGGTATATTCTACTGCATAAGGTAAAACTTCTTTTGTAGAGCCGAACATAGTCATCAAATTTTTATTAAATAGCTTTACTATTACCGTAAATATAAATCCTAATATTAAAGCAGATACTACAACATTTCCTATAATTGTTGCTGCCCTCTTATTATTCCCCTGCCCTAATAATATGCTATACATTGAGGCACTTCCAAATCCATGAAATAATGCTATAGACATACAAATTATAGTAAGAGGAAAAGCAACATTTGTAGCTGCATTACCATTAATGCCTATACCCTGACCTATAAATATTTGATCTACTATATTATATAAAGACCCTACAAGCATTGATATAATACTTGGTGCGGCGTATTTAAATAAAAGTTTATAAGGCTTCTCATAATATAGAGGATTAGAAACTACATCATTATTCATAAGATAAAATCCGTTATAAAAAATAATTTCATTTAAGTATATTTTATTTTTTTGTTTTTTCAATAATATAATTTTCAACTTACTTTACGAAATATATTTTTTGCTATATAATTTTATAAATTAAATTAGGTGTTTTTATATGATAACAAAAAGAATAATTCCATGCTTGGATGTAAGAGACGGCAGAGTTGTAAAGGGTACTAATTTTGAAGGATTAAAAGATGTAGATGATCCTGTAGAGCTTGCTAAATATTATAATAACTCTTTAGCTGATGAGCTTGTATTTTATGATATTACAGCTTCTTATGAAGGAAGAAAATTATTTGTTAATGTACTTGAGAAAGTGGCAAATGAAATATTTATACCGCTTACAGTTGGAGGAGGAATAAATACTATAAAAGATTTTGATATGGTTTTAAAATCAGGAGCTGATAAAGTGAGCGTAAATTCCGGAGCTATAAAGAATCCTGATTTAATAAGAGAGGCCGCTGAAAAATACGGCAATCAATGTGTTGTACTTTCTATAGATATAAAAAGAGTTAATGGAAAATATTCTGTATTTTCTAAGGGAGGCAGAGAAGATACAGGAATTGATGCTATTGAATGGGCTGTAAAAGGTGAGAAAAATGGTGCGGGAGAGCTTGTAATAAATAGTATTGATACTGACGGAGTAAAAAATGGTTTTGATATAGAACTACTTAAAGAAATAGCTGATAATGTTTCTATACCTTTAATAGCTTCAGGCGGAGCAGGAAATATGGAGCATTTCAAAGATGTATTTCAAGTTAAAGGCGTTGATGCAGGATTAGCTGCTTCTATATTTCATTTTAAAGAAATAGATATTAGAGAATTGAAAGAATATCTTCATAAGAATAATATTAAAGTAAGGCTTTAAATTTTAATAAAAACTTGGGCGGGTGCTTTAAATTTCTAATTAGGCATTTAAGAAAATTTAAATATTATCTTCTAAATGAATCGAAAAATATAAAGGGCGGGGTATGTAAATAATTTTTTAAATTTAATTACACTTGCCCACCCTATAACTTTATAACATAAATCTGGAATTCATATCTTTTATTTCTTTGTTATTAAAATTAGACTTTTTAATTCCCACCCTATTTTATTTAAATTTATAATGATTTAAACGCACGCATAATAAAACTTAAAATATAAATCAATTAATAATCATCATTTAAATAATATATAAAATCATATTAACCGTGCGTTTAGTAGATTACAAATTTAAATAATGCTTGGGCGGGTGCCTTAAATTTCTAATTAAGCATTTAATAAAATTCAAATATAATCTTCTAAATGAATTGAAAAATATAAAGGGCGGGGTATGTAAATGATTTTTTTATTTTTAATATTACAATTTTTAATCAAAATTTCCAATTTATTTCTAATTTTCATAGTAAAATCCTGTATTTACAGCTAATTTTATAATATTTGTAAATATATTTTACATTGATTTGTTATACACAGCTTATTTATGTATTATATGTATTAATAACTAATAAATATTTATATATTTTGTAAATTTATTGTAAATTATTTGTAAATAAATATTGCTTAATTTTTACATTCTGCTATAATTATAAATGTAAAGAGATTTTACAATATAAACCTAAGGAGATACACTATGAATAACAGCTTAAACCTTTTTATTAAAATTACACCTAGCAAATTACCTGAAAATATTAGAAAATTTATCGCTTCTAATTACAGCAAAGCTAAAATCGTTTATATTGACATAAGAAAAGAACAATATGAGATTAAATTAAATAATGGAATTTATATCAATTTCGACAAAAACGGAGCTTGGAATTATATAAGCAGCGATGACAAATTATCTGAAAATATACTCCCAAAAAATATATCAAGCAAAATAAAAAACATAATGAAAAAATATAATAATGCTTATATTTTTGAAGTTAGTAAAAGAATAGAATTCTACAAAATAAGATTGACTAATTCTTTGGAAATATGCATAGGAAATAACGGACAATTAATAATGGCATAACTCTTATCACTTTGTATCTCCTAAAAGTAATTAAATAAAGGCTTGGATATTTATATATTCAGGTCTTTTCATTTTTTAAACTTAATTACATACCGCGCCCCTAGGATTATTATTTAAATCTGCAATCAAAGTTTTTTGTTTTTTTATTGTATAATTAGAATTTGTCAGCACCCGCCCAAGTTTTTTTAAATTTTAAAAAATATATAACCGCACGCAGAATAATATTAAAAATATATGCTAATACAAAATCATAATTTAAATTATAAATAAAGAACCTTTTACCGTGCGTTGGAAAAAGCATCAAAATAAATAAAAACTTATTTTGACAAAATACATTCATTCAAGTATAATTAAACAAAAAAGAGATACATATATATGCAAGAATTATTTTTATTTCCTAACTATAAAGCAAAGAATAATTATCTAAAAAATAATTTCAAAAAATATACCTTGGATATAACTAATTATCAGACTCTGCATCAATACTATAAAAGCAGCAAAGAAATATTTTTTGAAAATTATAGAATAGAACATAATGTTCAGGATATAGATGAGTCAATAGCAATAATAAATATTCATAATATATTATTCCAATATAAAACAAAAAATAAAGATGCACTAATATCAAAACAAAATACAACTTATGAATTAGCATATACTTTATATAAACTAATAGAAGAAATAACATTAGCTAAATTCTACGGATTTAAATTAGATGAATATGATAATCTTAAAGATATAAATGAAATAATAAATCTATATAAAGAATACAATAAAGAAAATAATTTATTAGATGAATTTGATATTTTCGAGCTTTTTATAAAATCTATAGAAAATAAAGAATTAGAATTTTTAAATACTTATGAATATATAACAATTTATAATTTTGAAAAAATACCGCCTTTGCATTTGATATTTCTTGAATCCATAAAAAAACATTATAATAAAAATATAAAAGTTATAATGCCTTATAATATGGAAAAACATTTTAATAATTATAAATCATTCTATCAAGGTATTGATAATTTTGAAGTAAATAAAAATTCAAATCTGGCAAAAGCACTGCTGGGAGAAAATAATGATATAAATAAATATAAAAACAAAATAAAGTTCATATCCGGATTCGGTGCCAAACAGGAAGCTGATACAGTCATTGATGAGATAATTAAATTGATAGAAAATGGAGTTAATCCCTATGATATAGGAATAATATTTTCAGATATTCAGTTATACAGCGATATTGTTTCAAATAGATTAAAAGAATGCCAAATAAAATTTAATGAAAGAAGAGCTAACTTTATATGGAAAGTACCTATAATACCTGTACTCACTTCAATATTTTTAATATTAGATAAATATAATGGAGAAATAGATGTAGATACTTTAATAAAAATATTATCAAGCTCATATATAAAACTTAATGGCATCAATACTTATAATATAAGAGATTTAATATATTCTTATGAAGATTATAACTCTATAGAAATATTTTCAAAAATGTCTTTCAAAGATTTTAAAAATAAGATTTCTAAAAAATTTGAATATAATGATGCTTCAAAATCAATAATAGATTTTTTGGATTTATTGAACAATCTGGTATCAAAGAAAAGTTATAAAGAAATAGGACTTGCATATATAAATATTTTAAAATTTTTAGATGTAGGAAATACAGAAGATACAGACGATAATAAGAATGAATATTTCTATAGAGATAATGAGGCATTAGCTTTATTTATTAATCTCATACTAGAAATAGCATATACAGAAAAACTTGATAATATAGATAATCAGGAAATAAGCCATTTTGATTTTCATGCGGCTTTAAATACAATTTTAAGAGACAAATCTATAGGCGAAAATGAAAATAAAGATATAACTCTTACAGTAAGCAATTTATATGATGCTAGAGGATTAAAATTAAAACATATATTTATATTAGGAATGAATAATGATTTTATAAACATAAGACCTAATGCATTTTTTATAAGTGCTAAATTAAGAGAGTATATAAATAAAAAAATAGTTTTTAATACTCAAAGCTATTTATCAGATATTCATTATGCTTTATTTTTAAATATATTATCAGGATGCTATGAAGATAGTAATATTTATTTCTCATTCAGATTTAAAGATGAAAAAGGTAATTTAGAGATTCCATTTTATTATTTAGAGAATATATACAGAAAATTGTATAATGAGGATTTTAAATTTGAAAATTTAGAGAAAAACGGACTTATATACAGAAAAGAATATATACAAAGAGAAGATAATATACATACAGATAAAGAAAATCTTATGAGTTTATTTTTATATAATACTATAGCCTATAAAATAGATAATGCAGAAAATATTATAGATACAGTTTATCATAAACACAATAAAAATATTCATCATGATTTTAATAATAAAGAAGATATAAAAAATTTCTTTTTAAATGTTTTAAAAGAAAAAATATCCGTTACAACTTTGCAGGCTATAATGGAATGTCCAGCCAAATTCTTCTATTCAAGATTGTACTCAAAAGAATCTGTTGAATCTAAAATACAAGGTGTAAATTACATGGATAGAGGAAGGGCATATCATAAATTCTTTCAGGATTTCTATGAAGAAGTAAAAAATCAATATTCTGATGAAGGATGCCGTTTAATAGAAAGCGAATTTAATAATTACTGCAATATAGCAAATCATGTTGTAGATAATCATATAAATGACTTAATAAATATGTATTCATCAAAAGATTTAGAAGAAAAATATTTATTAGAATATAAATTTGATTATAATGTTATAAGAGAAGAAGCATTAAATGTAATGTCATATTTTATCAAAAAAGAAATCATCAATAACAAACTAAAAGAAGAAGATGAGGGCTGTTTTTATATACCTACATATTTTGAAAGATATATAGGAAGTAAAGAAGATTTTATTATATACAAAAATAAAGATATATCTATAAAAATAAAAGGTATAGTTGATAGAATAGATTTAAGCTACTCTGATAAAGAACATAAAAATATAAATGGAATAAGAATTGTTGATTACAAGTCAAGATACAAAGCAGAGGAAGCGAAAGGAGAAACTCAAAAAGATATTATAAGAGAAACTATAAGAATATATTTGCAGCCTATTTTATATTTAAAATATATACTTAATCAATATATACAAAAAAATATACCAGAGAAAATAAAGCATTGCGAAGTAGTTTTTACGGTATACAGAGAAAAAGATATTATAAATGAATCGCAGAAAATAAATCAGATGTATAATGACAGGGATATGCTTTTATCTATATGCGGTTATATTGACAGTGAATATAATTTGAAAGATTATTTTGATGAGGTTTTTAATAAAATTTTAGAAGGGGAATTAGTTTATATACAAAATAGTACAAATTGTATAAACTGTTATAATGCTCCTTACTGCGAGAATGCTTATAAAAAAGATAATGATGAATATTCATTATAATAGATAAATAAAAAAATAATAATTATATATTAAAAAAGCATGAGATTTATTATTATCTCATGCTTTCATATTATTTAAATATTTTTAATTATTATTTCCAAGTAGGAAGATAAGAACCTAAAAAGTTTTCATTATAAACTTTTTCTACTATATCAGATTGATAAGTTTCTACAACTTTTTTGTATAATTCATTATCTTTATCTTTAGTTCTTGCAGCTATTAAATTAACAAAAGATTTTCCGCTGTAAATAGAAGGGTCATCTTTAAATATATAATCAGAACCCGGATTCAAGCCGAAATCTATAGCATAGTTTCCGTTTATAACAGCACAAGCAACATCAGGAAGAACACCGTAAATAGCACCGGCATCCATTTCCACTATTTCAATATTCAAAGGATTTTCTATTATATCGCTTACACTAGGAGTATCTCCTGCCTCAGGTCTTACTTTAATAATTCCTGCAGCCTGAAGAACTTTTAAAGCTCTTCCTCCATTAGAAGGATCATTAGGTATAGCTATTTTATCTCCGTTTTTTAATTCTTTTACATCTGTAATATTAGTAGAATAAATATTCATAGCAGATATATAAGTATCAGCAATAGCAGTTAAATCATATCCTTTATTTGATACTTCATCATTAAAGTATGCATAATGCTGAAAAGCATTCAAATCAATTTCTCCGTCATTTAAAGCCTGATTCGGTATAGTATAATCAGAGAAAGAAACTAATTCTACTTTTATTCCTTCTTCAGCTAATTTAGCTACTATAGGATTCCAGATTTGGTAATCAGACTCTCCGGCAAAACCAACTTTAACCACCTTTTGATCACCAGAAGAATTATTTCCACATGATAATATCATTAATGACAATATAACTGATGATATCAATAATAAAAATTTTTTCATTTTCGCTCCTTTATTAAATTTTAATGAAATTAGTTTATTTAGATTATATTATTTTTTGAATAATTTCAATAAAAAGTACTAATAATTAATAATAATTCCCTGCAATTTTCCAGATTCAACAAGCTCTTTAATCCTCTTTTTATAAGAATCAGCTATAGTTTTATAAACACTATTATTTTCATCTTCTAATCTTGCAGCTATTAAATTGATATACATATCAGAATCATATTTACTAGGATCATCATAATATAAAATATTTGCATCCTTAACATCAAAACTAAGATTGAAATTAATAAAAGCTCCGTCAACAGATGATATAACATAATAAATATTATTTGCATCTATAGCTTCAAACTCTAATTGCAAATAATTTTCTATTATATCATTTGTAGTAAAATGATAATTAATATTATTTTTTTTCATCAATTTTATTATACCAATAGATTCCAATATTTTTAAAGCTCTTGAGAAATTTACTTCATCGTTAGCAACTGCTATTTTAGAATGCATCTGTAATTGAGACAAATTAGTTAAATTTTTTGAATACATATTCATAGAAGCTGTAAAAGTTTTATCTATTATAGTTAGGTAATAATCATTTTTATTTGTCTCATTAACAAAATAATCATAATTTTGAAAATGATTCAAATCTATATTCCCGCTATTTAATGCCTTATTTATTACAGAATAATCAGCAAATTGTATTAATTCTAAAATGATATTTTGTTCTTTCATTTCATTGGATACATATTCCCATATATCTATATCAAACTCGCCTATATATCCTATCTTTACTATATTTTCTTTTTTAGAATTACAAGAAACAACAAATAATAATAACATAAATAATACTTTTTTCATTCTATACATCCTAATAATTATTAATCAATCATAATAAAACCATTTAATATATTTCCTTCTATCTTTTTTCTCATTTTCTGCCTGTAGCTTTCTGTTATAAACTTGTAAAGATTATAATCTTTATCTTTTTCCCGGCATACAATCAAATTGGCATAAGACATCATACCGCGATGTGAATATTTAGATACATCATCATAATATATAATTTTATAATCTGTATGACCTGAAATAAAACCATAATTTATGACTGCCGCATCTAATTTATCCAGATTATAATAAATGATATTTGCATCCATAGGAATAAATTGAATATTTAAATTATTTTCTGTAATATTATATATTTTATAAAATTTTTTATCAGACCTTTCAAGATTAATAATATTTGCCGCTCTTAATATCTGCAATGCTCTTGATAAATTTACTTCATCATCAGGAACAGCTATTTTAGCATTCGATGATATTTGATTTATATTTGTAAGAAACTTTGAATATATATTCATAGGAGCAACAAAAGTCCTTCCCATAACATAAAGATCATAATTATATTTATTAGTTTCATTAACAAAATAAATATAATTTTGAAAAGAATTCAAATCTATATCGCCATCATCCAACGTCTTATTCAAAATATCATAATCTTCAAAATATATAAGTTCCAATCTAGCATTCTCTATCTTTAACTCTTCATCTATTTGCATCCATATATCATAATCAAATTCACCAATATGACCTACTTTTACAACTTCAGTATTAGAATCTTCACAGGAAATTATATTTATTAATAAAAAAAAATTTAATAAATATTTCATATTTCCTCCAAACTAAAAATTATAAAATCACCAAACTGCTATATATATGCCGTTAAAATTTTTATTGTATATCTCTTTAACTTCATCAGACTGATATGCTTTTACTATTTTTTTATATATTTCACTATCTTTATCTTTTGTCCTTACAGCTATAATATTTACATAATTTTTATCTGCATAGTTGCTAGGATTATCTTTAAATATAGAGTCCGTATAAGGATCAAGTCCGAAACTTAAAGCAAAATTACTGTTAATAACAGCACATGCTATATCCGGAAGCAAACTATATATATTTGCAGCATTAACTTCAATTATATCCAAATATAATTTATTTTCTTCTATATCATTTATAGTAGGATTCTGCTTGTATATATATTTTAATTTTATAATACCAGCTGCTTCTAATACTTTTAAAGCTCTGCCTCTATTAGAATCATCATCTGGTATAGCTATTTTATCATATTCCTTAATCTGATTAATATTTGTTATATTATAGGAATATATATTCATAGCGGCAATACATGTATCCGCTATAGCAGTCAATTCATATCCTTTATCTTCTAACTCCTGATTAAAAAAAGCATAATGCTGAAAATTATTTAAATCAATTTTTCCTTCATTCAAGTCTTTATTAGGAGAAAAGTAATCAATATAAGAAATTAATTCTATTTCTATATTATCATTAGAAACTTTTTTCATAACCTCCTGCCAAATAACTTTATCAGATTCTCCTATATATCCCACTTTTACAATATTAGCATTCTTATCTGCATTAGAACATGAAAAAGAAAATATAAAAGTAAAAAGTAAAATTATTTTTTTCATATTTTTCATAGCATTATCATCTTAATATAATCATTTTTAAAAAATTTATCTAATTAATTTAATAATCTAATTTATAATAATACTATAATTCTCAATAAATATTATTACATATTCAAAGCCAACTCATAATTTTTTTTCATAACACTGCATGATTCAGAAAATAATTTTTTCTCTTCATCATTCATTTTAAGTTCAATTATCTCCTCAACTCCGTTTCTTCCAAGCACTGCAGGAACAGAAGCATAAACATCATTTTGTCCGTATTCTCCATTTAAATATACCGAAACAGGAAGAACCCTATGTTCATCGCAAAGTATAGCACGAGAAACTTCAGCTAAAGCAGTACCTATTCCAAACTCTGTAGATCCTTTACCTTCTAAAACATCCCATCCGCCTCTTCTTCCTTTATTAGCTAATTCTTTCAAATCAAGACCTGAATATTTTTCTTTTTCCTTCATAAGCTCAAATAAAGGCTTTCCTGCTATAGTTACAGCCGACCATGCAACCATTTGGCTTTCTCCATGCTCCCCTAAAGCATAAGCATATATAGATTTTTGATCAACATTAATTGCCTCTGATATAGCCCTTCTTAATCTTGCAGAATCTAATGTTGTGCTTGTAGATATTATTCTCTTAGGATCATAATTTAATTTGTTTTGCAAATAATGAGTAATAACATCGGCGGGATTAGATATATTTATAATTATTCCTGAAAACTTAGTAGTTTTTATATTGCTTATTACATCTTTCATAACTTCTATAGTAGAGCCTAAAGTATCCATTCTAGTCTGATTAATATTAGGCAATGGACCTGCACATACCACCATTATATCAGCATCATCAATATCTTTGTAATTTCCTGCTTTAACTTCTACTCTATGAGGCAGGTAAACAGAAGCATCAAATATATCCAAAGCCTGAGAAAATGCTTTTTTCTCATCTATATCAATATAAACTATTTCTTCAACTAAACCCTGAGAAGCTAATGCATATCCGGCATGAGAACCCACATGTCCTGCCCCTATTAATACAGCTTTTCTTCTTTTTATATTATTCATAAAAATTCCTTTCATTAATATTTTTTATAATATTTTTTTAATGTGTAGCTTTTTTTACAATGAAATTTCCTACAGCCTGTATAATACCTACAAGTATTACAAGAAGTATTACAGACACATATATAATATCTAATTTATTTCTATAGTATCCAGACTGTATAGCATAAGTTCCAAGTCCGCCGGCCCCTACAGCTCCAGCCATAGCAGTAAGCCCTATTAAACTAATTGCAGTTATAGTAGTACCTCTTGCTATAGGAGCTATACTTTCTTTTAAATATACTCTAAAAATAATTGCTATAGGAGATGACCCCATAGACTGTGCCGCTTCTACCAAACCCGGATTCACTTCTGCTAAAGCACTTTCTATCTGTCTTGCAAAGAAAGGTACTGTTCCGAATATTAAAGGTATAATAGCCCCTTTTACACCTATAGCAGTACCCATTATAAATCTTGTAAGAGGCACAAGCATTGCAAGAAGTATTATAAATGGTATAGCTCTGAAAAAGTTAATTAATTTACTAAGAATCTCATATACTAATATATTCTCCATTATTCCGAATCTTTTAGTAACTATTAAAAGTACGCCTAAAAAACCGCCAGCAAAAAATGATATTATACCCGAATAAAAAAGCATCACAAATGTTTGTATTATGCTTTGATAAAGTCTAGGTAAATCTGCCATAACATTAGGCATTAAATTATTCATCATATCTAGCATCTTTTATTACCTCCGCATCAACATTTTGCTCTTGAAAGAACTTTATAGTATTAGTTATTCCGCCTTTTTCTTTTTCATGAAGTATAACTACTAATCCTCCAAGCAAACTATCATCTATAAGCTCTACATTCCCAAATATGATATTAACATCCACATTAAATTTTCTGGATACATGAGAAACTAAAGCCTCTCCCACACTATCTCTTTTGTATTTTAATCTTACTATACATTCGCCAGCTTTAATATTTGTAATCTTATCCTTTTCTTCAACAAGTGTATATATTTTTGAAAGATTTGAAGTAGTATCTATAAACTCCTGCGTAATTTGATTTTTTGGATGAGAAAATACTTCAAATATATCTCCTTCTTCGATTAAAGTACCCTTATTCATAACAGCAACTCTATGACAAAGTTCCTTAACTACATTCATTTCATGCGTTATTACAACTATAGTAATTCCTAAATCTTCATTTAACTTTTTTAATAATTTTAATATAGAAGAAGTTGTCTGCGGATCCAAAGCACTAGTTGCCTCATCGCATAAAAGTATCTGAGGATCATTGGCTAAAGCTCTTGCAATTGCAACTCTTTGTTTTTGTCCGCCGCTTAATTGCGAAGGATAAACATTAGCCTTTTCTTTTATATCTACAAGCTCAAGCAAAGACATAACTTTTTTTTCTATTTCTTCTTTTGAAAGCCCTCTGTATCTTAAAGGATATGCAACATTTTTAAATACTGTTCTTGAACTAAACAAATTAAACTGCTGAAATATCATACCCATTTTTTTTCTTTTTTCTCTAAGTTCTTTGGGTTTTAAAGATGTTAATTCCTCTTCATCTACATATACTTTTCCTGATGTAGGTCTTTCTAATAAGTTTATGCATCTTACTAAAGTTGATTTTCCAGCTCCTGAAAAACCTATTATTCCGTATATCTCACCTTTATTTATTTTTAAAGATACATTATTAACTGCATTAAGCTGTTTATTTTTGGCTGTTTTAAATACCTTACTGACATTTTCCAAAACTATCATCTATTATCCTAAAAATTAGATTATTCAATTTATCGAAATATTATAATTATATATTTTTAAATATATCTGTCAATAGTAATAAGAACTTTGGCTAGTGCTAGTATTTCTATTATAGGCATTAAACCAATTATCATATATATTTGTTTTTTTATATTCATAAATTTCTTACTCATATTTATAAACATACCCCAATGCATGCCTAAATGTAAAGACATCAATATAAGTCCCCAATAGCAGCAAATTATATGCAGTCTTTTATTAAATACTTTAATTCCTTCAAGATTAAAAAATTCAACTACATTTCTATTAAATAATATTCCGCTTATAATTAATCCAAGCATACATATAAAGAGCATAGTATTTATAAATGTATTCAATATTCTATTTAAACTATATTTTCCTTTATTAAGATTTTTATACCAATGAAAATTCAGTATATGATGAAGTATGAAAAATATAAAAATTAAATATCCCAAATATTCATGCATAGTACGGCCGGTAAAACGATACCCAATTAAAACAAAAAAAAGAATAGTCATTGTTATATCTATAAATATTTTAATTTTATTTTTCATATATAATTTTCTCCCTATTACAGAATAAGTTTATTTTAAAAAGTAAAATAATATATAGCATGCTATTTAGATTATTAGACGAATTATATGCTTAAAAGTTTCTGATGATTTCTTATTTTTGTAAAAAAATTATACTTTTATTTATTTTAGTATAGATTACATTCCCCGCCCTTTTATATTTTCTGCTTAACTTAAAATTAAGAATTTAAATTTATTTTATTGCTTAATAAGAAATTACAGCACCCGCCCAAGTTTTATTTATTTTTTTAGCATTAATTAACGCATGTTAAAATAAAATTCTATTTTTTAGTAAAATTTGAATTAGAGATTATTATTGTTCATTGTATTTATACTGCATGCGTTTTTAAAATTAAAAAAATAAGTACATAGAAATTAAAAATTAAATCTCTATGTACTTTCGAGTATATATGATTGAAAAACTTAGTGTATAAAAAATAAAATCTATTTGCTTGGTTTAAAAAAGTTAAGTCTTAAAGCATTAGTAACTACTGACACAGAGCTTAAACTCATGGCAAGAGCAGCAAATATAGGATTCAAAAGTAAATCCTTACCCATAATAGCAACTAAAAAATCTCCTATAGAAGAAGCTATTAAAGGCTCTCTAAATACATGCAAAACTCCTGCGGCTATTGGTATGCCTATAACATTGTAGCAAAAAGCCCAAAAAAGATTCTGTTTAATATCTCTCATAGTAGCTTTACTTAATTCTATTGCAGTTACTACATCATTGGTGTTTGATTTTACCAATACTATATCAGCACTCTCTATCGCAACATCAGTACCGCTTCCTATAGCAATGCCCACATTAGCCTGAGTTAAAGCTGGAGCATCATTTATACCATCTCCTACCATAGCAGCAATATTTCCTTCGTCCTGAAGTTTTTTTACTTCTTTTGATTTCTCTTCTGGTAGAACTTCGGCAAATACTATATCAATACCTGCTTCTTTTGCAACCGAATTAGCTGTATTTTTATTGTCTCCTGTTATCATGGCAGTTTTTATACCCAATTTATGAAGTCTTCTTATAGCATCAATGCTTTCTTTTTTTAATTTATCAGCACAAGCTATAACACCTAAAAGTTTATTATCATAGGCAACATACATAGGAGTTTTGCCCTCTTTTGAAAGGCTTTCCATATATGAATGATAACTCTCTGTATTAATATTTTCTTTATTCATAAGTTTATCATTACCCATTAATACTTTTTTATTATCAATGGATACTTCTATACCAAAACCTGCTATAGCTTTAAAATTTTCTATATCAAGGAGTTTAATATTTTTTTCTTTAGCCTCTCTTACTATGGCCTCCCCTAATGGGTGTTCGCTTCCGTTTTCAGCACTTGCCGCTATTAAAAGAAGTTTATCTTTATCATCAGAAATAATATCAGTAACATAAGGTTTGCCCTCTGTTAGAGTGCCTGTTTTATCAAACATTACAGCATTTATTTTTTGAGATACTTCCAACGCCTCAGCATTTTTAAAAAGTATTCCAAGCTCAGCACCTTTTCCAGTACCAACCATTATAGCAGTAGGAGTAGCAAGCCCCAAAGCACAAGGACAAGCGATAACCAGTACAGAAACAAATACGGTTAAAGAAAATACAAAATTATGCAAAGCTATAAACCATATAACAGCTGATATCAAAGCTATAGTAATAACAGCAGGTACAAAATACGAAGATACAACATCAGCAATATGTGCTATAGGAGCTTTTGAGCCTTGTGCATCTTCTACAAGTTTTATAATCTGAGCTAATGCCGTATCAGCACCCACTTTCTGAGCCTTAAACTTAAAACTTCCAGTCTTATTAATTGAAGCACCAACCACCTTATCACCAACACTTTTTTCAACAGGTATGCTCTCTCCTGTAAGCATTGATTCATCTACACTGCTGTATCCTTCTATAATCTCTCCGTCAACAGGTATCTTCTCACCCGGGCGTACCAAAACTATATCATCAACTTTTACTTCCGAAATTTTTATCTCTTTCTCTTCACCGTCTTTTATTATAGTGGCTGTTTTTGGCTGAAGTCCCATAAGTTTTTTTATAGCCTCTCCAGTTTTTCCTTTGCTTCTTGCCTCCAAATATTTACCAAACTGTACTAAAGTAATTATAACAGCAGCTGATTCATAATAAAGATTTTCACCATGAGGATTAAGCCCCATAAATGCCAAAATACTAGAATATACACTATAAACAAATGCCGCAGTTGTACCTATTGCTACAAGCGAGTCCATATTAGGCGAGCCTCTGAAAAGTGCAGGATAACCTAATGTATAAAACTTATAGCCTGATATCATAACAGGTACGCATAAAAGTATAGCTACTATAGAAAAGACCTGAGGGTTTATATGATGAACCAAAAAACTAGGTATTGGAAACTTTACTATACTAACCATAGGTGCCATAGATATATAAAAAAGAGGTATGGAAAATACTGCTGATACTATTAATCTTATTTTCTGCTCTTTTATCTCTCTTGCCTTTCTCTCGGCAGGGTCTTCCTCCTTGCCTACTACCTGATATCCGGCCTTTACTACTACATTTACTATATCATCATACTTTAGTTTTTTTTCATCGTAATTAAATACAGCTTTTTCTGTAGCTATATTAACATTAGCATCTTCAATGCCTTCAGTCTTTTTTAATGCTCTCTCTACTGCCCTAGAACAAGCAGCACAGTGCATGCCTCCTATTTTTAAAGTCATTTTCATATATAAATACCTCTATATAAAACATATTTAATTTTACTATTTTTTATAGAATGTTACAATAGTCTAACAATATAATTATAATAATTTTTTAATAAAATTCAAGTAGGGTATATAGGTATATATAAAAATAAACAAAAAAAATAGTCTTTATATTATTAATATACAGACTATTTTTCAATTATTTCTTAATTGTGATTAATTTTTTTGAATTTTTGATAATTTTTCAGATTCAATATAATATTTATAATTTTCTACTTTGCTAAGTATGATAAATTGAAATTCTGTAATAGAATCATTTCCAACTTTCATAGTCAATGTATAATTACCTTTTTCATCACTTGAATGATATGTATGTTTAGCATTATCCAACTGAATATTGCTGAAATCAAAAATATTTGGAATATGTACTCTTGCAATTTTATCTTTTTCATAAATATCAACATATACATTAATATCTTCAGGTACTCCGACATTAATTTCATCTAAAGTTTTAATAGTTAATTTAGCATTTCCTTCAAACTCTATGGAACCATCATCTATATTAACAGATGGAATACTTTTAGAATCTCCATAATTATTTATCCCTGTATTTTCATTATCACTTATATTGCTGTCTGAACTCCCTCTTGAGGTATTATTATTTTCAATAGGATTTGACGGATTATTCTTTACACATGATACTGCAAATAAAATTGTAATCATTATTAAAAGTATCTTTAATTTCATTCTTATTTCCTTTGTTATTATTTTTTATTATTTTTCATATATAAAAATATAATATTTATATATAAAAATATAAAAAATTTATTTCATATTAAATATTTCCTTAAAATAAAATTAAATTAAATTTACATACAATTAATATATTAACAAATCTAAGAATTTTATTTAAAATAATAATATAATTATAAAATATTTTTACCAAAAAACATAAATATACCTACTACTGTAAAAATACATATATAATTAAAAAATAAATTATTTTTATTGATTTTATTGTATATGATACGAATAATACATTTATATTATATTATTTGTTTTTTAAATAATTATCAAAATATTCTATAGTCTTTTTCAAACCGTCTTCCAATTTGTATTCAGGCTTCCAATTAAGTTTTTCTTTAGCTAATGTTATATTAGGCTGTCTTTTTATTGGATCATCTTTAGGAAGATCTTTAAAAACTATTTCGGATTTTGAATTTGTCATTTCTATAATTTTTTGAGCAAATTCTAAAACAGTCATTTCAGCAGGATTTCCTAAATTTACAGGTCCTATAAAATTGTCTGCATTCATCATTTTTACAGCACCGTCTATTAAATCATCACAATAACAGAAACTTCTGGTTTGGCTTCCGTTTCCATAAACTGTTATAGGTATATTCTGAAGTGCCTGCATAATAAAATTTGAAACCACTCTGCCGTCATATTCATTCATTCTAGGACCATAAGTATTAAATATTCTTATTATCTTTATATCGGTTTTATACTCCCTGTAATAATCCATCATCAAAGTTTCAGCTCCTCTTTTGCCCTCATCATAGCAGCTTCTTATACCATTGGGATTAACATGTCCCCAATAAGTTTCTCTTTGAGGATGCTCTAAAGGATCGCCGTATACCTCACTAGTTGAAGCTTGAAGTATTCTGGCATTGCAATCTCTTGCTAAATTAAGCATATTAAGTATGCCTAAAACACTTGTTTTAAAAGTATGTATGGGATTTCTTTGATAATGTATTGGAGAAGCGGGACATGCAAAATTATAAATCTCATCGCATTCTATATGTATAGGTTCTGTTATATCATGTCTTATACTTTCAAAATTTTTATTATCTAATAAATGTTTAATATTTTCTTTACTGCCTGTAAAAAAATTATCTATAGATATTACATAGTTTCCTTCATTTAATAATCTTTCACATAAATGAGAGCCCAAAAATCCAGCTCCGCCTGTTACAATAATTCTTTTCATGAAAAATCCTTCAAGTTTATTTAATATATATTATAACATATAATTAAATATTTCAATTAAAATTATCATATATTATTTAAATATATTTTTATATTTTAAAAATTAATTCACACACCCCGCCCTTTTATATTTTTTGCCTAAATTTAAAATTAAAGCTTTACTAATATTCAGCACTCATATTACAAAAAGCATGCTCGCCCTAGATTTAATTATATTTTTAATACAATTCACGCACGGTAAAAATATCTTTTAATATAATCAAAATTATATCATTAATAAATTTAAATTATTTGCTTAGTTTACCGTGCGTTCTAAAGATTAAAAATATATAAAAGTTTTTATTATAACATATATAAATGACAAAAATTGTCGCTTTTATTAAATTATAAAAAATAAATAGCCTTAAATGAATTAAATAAAATCCTTAAGGTTTTTTTTATATTACCGTTAATATCAGCAGTTAATTACTAAATAAAGGAGTTATTAGTATGACTATCAATGGAATAAATAATAATATACAGCAGACATCACAAGTTCAAATGCCTGTCCCTAAAGAAAATAACTCAGCTCAAAATCCCTCTAATATACAAAGGATAAGCCAGCAAGGAAGCGGCATATCTCCTCTTTCAAGCAGATACACTTATGCTATAGGACGCGATGGTAAAAGATATGTTTTGCAGCTTAGAATAGATATATCTTCTGTAAGAGCTTTCAGTTCATTAGCATAAGTATATTTTTTATAAAATACTTATGCTATAAATATATTTCTATTCTAAATTAGAAATTTAAATACAAATTAATATTAATTAGATTTCTTAACTACTATTCTGTTTCCCTCTACAAGAATAACTTTTAAACTGCTGCCTTTATCTATAAACTCGCCTTCGCTTACGGCATCATATCTCTTTCCATCTATAACTATATAGCCTGAAGGTCTGAAAAAAGTATCAGCAATGCCCTCTTTACCAATTAAATCCTCATAAGAAATACTTGAATGATATCCTGAAGTATCACTGTCTAATGTAATCTTATTTTTAAAATCTTTTGACTTACTCATAAACCTTGCAATTAATACTACAAGTATAATATCTATTATTAAAGATACAAATATCACAAAAGAAGCTACAGCTATATTATGTATTCCGAAAGAAATAAATATTCCAGCTACAATTCCTATTATCCCAAGTATACCTGTGATTCCAAAGCCCGGAATAAGAAATATTTCTACGCAAAGAAGAATAACTCCAAGAAGGAATATTGCTGGTGATAAAAAATTACTGCTTCCGGAAAAAAACTGAACAAAGAAAAATACAGCAAAAGCTATTATCGCTGTTACGCCTCCCACACCAAAGCCCGGAGTTTTCATTTCAATATATATTCCCGCTATTCCTATAGACATTATAATACTTAAAATAAAAGGATTAAGCAGAACCTTCAATACGGAATCATATCCTTCTTCTTCTATATTAACTATTTCTGCATTATTCATATTTTTTAATTCTAATATATCATTTATAGAATTTGCTTTCTTATCTGCAATATTTATAGATACTGCCTCATCCGCACTTAATGTTAATAAAGTCTTATCATCTAAATCAATACCGTCACTTTTTTTAGTTAAAACTATAGTTTCATCAACCATAGCCTCAGCAGCTTTAATATTCTTTTTAGTAGTTTCTGCAGAAGATCTCATTGCCGCACGCATTGCACTCACCTCTTTTTCTCCTGCTTTTTTAGGTTCATTCCCATTTAAATATACAGGAGTTGCTGCCCCTATTACACTGCCGTCAGACATGTAAATTTCTTTAGCACTCAATGATATTAAAGCCCCAGCAGATAATGCATTCTTATTGATATAAACAACTACAGGTACATCACTTTCCATAATATAATTCTTTATGGATAAGGCCGATGAAAGAAGTCCGCCAGGAGTATCAAGCTCTAATATAATCAAATCTGCTTTTTCATCATTTGCTTTATCTATAGCCTTTTTTAAATATCCTGCATACCATCTGTCTATCTCTTGAAATTCATGTTTTTTTATAACATAAACTTTATTATCTTTTGAATATAAATAATTAGAAAAGATAAAAATGCTCAAAAAAAGTATTATTAATATATTATTAAATTTTTTCATTGACCTCACTCTCTTTTTTATTATATATTATCATTTTAGTATAACTTATATTTTTTTCAAGCGGAAATTTTTAACGCCGTTTAATAGCATATCATTCATTGTTTAAATTATAATAAAAAAATAGTATATATTTTAAGCATATCATATAACGGCGGTATAAACATAATAAAATTAAAAAACACTTGGGTGGGTAATTATAGATTCTAATTTAGCAATAAAAAAATTAAAAGTTTTAATCCAGATTTAAATTATAAAACTAAAGGGTGGGCATGAAAATAAAGCTTTAAAATTTAATTACATACCCCGCCCTTTTTTCCATAAAAACTATTCAGAAATTTCTGCTTATTATTTTTTATATACTAATGCTGCAATAATAAAACCCGCCCAAGTTTTGTTTATATTGTAAAATTTTTTCATGACTGAAAACTTATTATCAATGTACCTGCCGCTATAAACAGCATGCCTATAATAACTTTTATATTCAAGGCCTCTTTTAAAAAGACGGCCGCTAATATTATAGTAAAAACTATAGAAAGTTTATCTATAACTATTACCTTATTAACATTTCCAATCTGAAGTGCTTTAAAATAAAAAATCCAAGATAAACCTGTAGCTATACCAGATAATACTATAAATATAACAGTCTTTGTATTTAGATTTTTTATAGTTTCAATTGTATTTATAGAGTTTAATGAATTAGTATAAAAAACTATAATCCAAGACATTATTAATATAATAATAGTTCTTATGGCAGTTGCTAAATTAGAATTAATATTTGATAATCCTATCTTTATAAGTATAGCAGTAAGGGATGCAAATATTGATGATAATAATGCAAAAATAATATCCATAAAAATCTCTTAATTTTTAATATAGTGTTTTATTTTTTATAAAATTAGTTTTTATTTATCATATTTTTATGAAGATAAAGCACATTATCTAAAAGCATAGAAACTGTAACACTTCCAACTCCATTCGGTACAGGAGTAATATAAGAAGCTATCTTAGAAGCCTCCTCAAAATCAACATCTCCTTTTAAAGAACCGTCTTCTAATACATTTATACCTATGTCTATAACAACAGCATCTTTCTTTATATACTCACCCGTAATAAATTCAGGCTTTCCAATAGATACACATAATATATCAGCATTTTTGCAAATATCTTTTAAATTTTTAGTTTTTGAATGTGCTATTGTTACAGTAGCTGATTTCTGTAAAAGTAAATGTGCTAAAGGCTTACCAACTATCTCACTCCTTCCTATAACAACAGCATTAGCACCTTCTATATTGATACCTGATTTCTCTATTAAAGCCATAGCACTCTTTGCTGTACAAGGAACTAAATTGCTGTCTCCTATAAATATCCTGCCTAAATTGACATGCGATATTGCATCAGCATCTTTTTCTATTGAAATTGTTTCATAAACTTTTTTCTTGTTTATATGTTTAGGAAGAGGCATCTGAATCATTATTCCGCTTGTCTCAGCTTCTTCATTTAAATATTCTATCAATGTCAAAAAATCTTCTTCTGTTGTGTTTACAGAAAGGTTATGCAAAGATCCTATCATTCCGACACTTTCAGCCTGCTTCTTTGCTCTTGTAAAATAAACTTCTGTAGACTTATCATCTTCAAAATATATAAAATCTATTCTTGGTTTTCTTTCAAGAAGTTCTGTTTCCTTTTTTATTCTTTCTTTTATCTCTTTGGCTAATTCTCTGCCGTCTAAAATATTAAACATATAAACTCCTAATGAAATTTTAAATTTTCTTATTATTTTTTATAATAATATAATGCCGCAAAATAAAATACAAGTATAGATTTTTTAATATTTATATTGTATATTATTAAGCTATGATAAAAAAAATATTCATTATCTTTTTTACAATCTTAACTATAAACAGCATATCCTTTGCTCAGAAAAAAATAATAATATTTGAAACAGAATACAGTAATAATTATAACTCTTATGCAGTGAAAGATTTAATAATAAAAAATTTATTCGTTAATTCTGACTTTCATATAATACCTTATATGCCGTATAAAAAAAGTGATTATAAAGAAATAAAATCAAAAATTAAAGAACTTACTTTAAATAATAATGCCGATTTATCAATAACTTATGATCTGTTTAAATATAAAAACGGACTTGTACTTAATTATGTAATATTTGACAGAGAAAAACCTAATGAATGGAAAGAAAAAAATATTTATTCAAAAGAAGAAAATTTATTTGAATCTATTAATAAAGTATTAGAAGATATATATTCCTATTCCAAGAAAAATAATAATCTTATAACAGAAGATGAATACATTTCTCTTATAGGTTATTACAGCCAAATAATAAACAGTAATGATAAGAACAAAGTTTATGAAATGTTTTTTAATTTCTACAAAGATAATATTTATTTCAATATGGATTATTTAGAATATCTTACAGAAAAAGGAAATAAAAATTCTATTAATGATATGACTGCAATAATAGATAATATAAAAAAGTACTTGGATAAAAATAATCATTATTATCTGTCTGCTTTAGGAGATTTATATTACAGCAGATATAAAGTTAATGTAGAAAATGATGATATAGAAAAAAGTATAGAAAATTATAACAAAGCAATAAATACTAAAAAAGATAATTATATATATTATAGAAAACTTGCTGATGCTTATATATTAAAAAATGATTATGACAATGCTTCAAAGTGTTATAATGCCGCTATAGAAATTTATGATAAAGATATAAATTTAATAAAAGATGCTGTGTATTTGCTTAAGAGAGATATGAATCAGAATGGGAATTTAGTAATAGGATATTTGAAAAAGATTATTGATATAAATAAAAATGATGATGAGGCTTTAGAAGAATTAGCGGGCATATATGAAAATTTGGGCGATAAATATAATTCTCAAATCTATTATAGTAAATTACTTGAAGCTGTTAATTATAATCTTTACATAATCAATAATGAAAAACCTAATCCTGTATTATATGATAAATACATAAAAAAGCGAAATGAAATAACAAAAAAACTAGAAAAATTACAAATATAATATTTTATACATCTAGTATACAAAAAATATATTTACTGTATAATTCTGTAGCTATAGAAAATATTTTATATAAAAAAAGGGAAAAAAATGAAAATTATTAATAGTATAATAACAAATACTAATAATGTAATGTATGGTTATCTTCTTCTTGCTGTATTTTTTGTTATTTCTGTTTTCTTTACCATAAGATTAAGAGGTATACAAATTTCTCATTCTATACATGCTTTAAAACTTTTATTTTCAAAGCATGAAAAAGGAGACGGAATTCCAGGATTTGTAAGTTTTTGTATAAGTACCGCTTCAAGAGTTGGTACAGGAAATATTACAGGGGTTATGGGAGCTGTATCTGCAGGAGGACCGGGAGCTTTATTTTGGATGTGGATAATGGCTATTTTAGGCGGAAGTTTAGCTTTTTCGGAAAGTACATTAGCTCAGCTTTATAAAGAAAAAGATTCTCAAGGAAAATTTATAGGAGGGGCTTCTTTTTATATAAAAAGCAAATTAAAAAAACCTGTAATAGCAGTATTATTTGCTTTATGTATGATATTCACATATACAACTTTTAATGGCGTTCAGGCCAATACAATATCAAGTGCTTTATCAAAATATAATGTATCATTTATTATAACTGCTATTATATTAACAGTAATTACAGGAATAATATTATTCAGTAAAAAAAGAGATACTATAACTCATGCCTGCGTATTCATAGTACCTGTTATGGCAATACCTTATATATTAATGGGACTTTTTATATTTTTTACTAATTTGCCTTCAGTACCTTCAGTATTTCAAAATATATTTGTACAGGCATTTAAGCCTAGTGCTGTTTTTGGAGGTGCTATAGGAATTACAATTTCAAACGGATTAAAAAGAGGTTTATTCTCAAATGAGGCAGGTATGGGAGGGGCTCCGCATGCCGCTGCTGCTGCTCATACTTCTCATCCTTGTAAACAGGGTTTAATACAGATGTTCTCAGTATTTACTGATACTATATTAATATGTTCTATTTCGGGATTCATACTTCTATTATCTCCGGAAGCTATGAAAGAAGTTAAAAATATAGAAGGTATTAATTTATTCCAATATGCTATGGAATCTCATTTGGGAAGTTTCGGTTCTATATTTATTACTGTATGTATATTGTTTTTCTCTTACAGTTCTATACTAGGAAATTTTTTCTATATAAAAACAGGTGCAGCTGCTGTAAAAGATAATTTTATATCTTATATAATAGTTGGGCTTATGACTATAGTAATGGTATTTGCTGGTTCATTAGCTGAATTCAAAACTATATGGGGTGCAGGAGATATGTTTATGGGATTTATGGCTTTATTGAATATTATAGTTATGGTGATACTTAATAAACCTGTATACCTGCTTACTAAACATTATGTAAGTCAATTAAAAGAACATAAAGAACCTAAATTTAGTAAAGATATAATTGAAGAACTAAAAAATGATGATGCTATCACCCAATGGGATAATAAAAATTAATTGTAAAAAAATTGATTAATAGTAATAAATTAAATAAGGGCTTACACTTGATTAAAAGTAAAGCCCTTTATTTTTAATATCATAAAAATATATGCTATTTTTTAGAAGCATCTTTCATATAGTATTTATCCAAATTCTCTTTCATCTTTTTCAGTTTATCTTCAAATACTTTTGATATTCCTTTAATCTCTGATAAAGCATCTTCCAAATATTTTTTTTCTAGTCTTTTGCAACCTTCTACAAAACATTTCTCTATGGCATACTTGACAACAGCTTCAATATCAGCACCAGAATAACCTTCTGTTTTATCAAGAATACTAATAATATCCAATTTTGAAATATCCTGATTTCTTTTCTTTAGATGAAGCTCAAAAATCTCTTTTCTTTCTTTGGCATTAGGGAGATCCAATCTAAATGTTTCATCAAACCTTCCCTTTCTAAAAAACTCTGAAGGAAGTGAATTGATATCATTTGAGGTAGCAACAACATAAACAGCAGATTTTTTTTCCTGAAGCCATGTAAGTATATATCCCAAAAGCCTAGTAGTTATATCGCTTGCACCTCCTGTTCCGCCAATACCAGCAAAAGCCTTTTCAATTTCATCAATCCATAAAACACAAGGGGCGACTGCCTCAGATATTTTTATTGCCTCTCTTAAATTCTCTTCACTCTCTCCCACATATTTACCCATTAACTTACCGATATCAAGCCTTAAAAGAGGCATTTTAAAAATATTGGCTATTGCTTTTGAAGCTAAAGATTTTCCGCATCCCGGAAGCCCTACAAGTAAAATACCTTTTGGAATATCCACTCCGAATTTAATTGCCTTTCCTAAATTCTTAAATATATATTCCTTATTTCTAATATAATCTTTTAAATTGTCAAGCCCGCCTATATCATCAAGACTGCTTTCATCATTTACCATTTCTATAATGCCTGATTTTTTTATTATCTGTTCTTTTTCTTTTAATATAAAAGTTTTATCTTCTAAAGATAAAGAGCCTCCTTTATTATAGGCTAAATTTAATATCTGTTTAATTTCAAATTCGCTTAGTCCTTTAAGTGAAGATATAATCTCTAATTTTTCTGTATCTTTCATTTCCAAACCGTATGCTTTTATATATTCATCTAATATAAAATTAATATCATCTTCTGTTGGAAAAGGTATATCTATAAACGGCAGTATATTTTTCTATTTCTTTTGGTAAATAAAATATAGGAGATACTATAAAAAGTGTTACATTATAATCATCTTTTTCTATTATTTCACGGCAAATATCCAAAATCCAAGACATAACTTCAGGATCTTTTAAATATTCATTAATATTTTTTAATACTATGAAACATTTTTGCGATGTTTTATGATATTGTTTCAAAAAAGATTTTATATCATTTTCACTTTTATAGTTTTTAATTATTCTATCTTCATTTTTAGCCCACTCATAAATAAGCTCACTGTTCAGCCATTCATAAACTTTATAATTTTCTTCAGTTGAAGCATCAAAAATTATTTTATCAATCTTCTCAAAATCAAAATGATTAATATAAATAATAGGTCTTAAAGCATCAACATAAGATAAAATATCATTTTTTAAATCTTTTTTATTTTCTTTTTTCATAAATTCTCCTTAAATATTAAATCTCCATATAAACTAAAGTATTTTTTTCATTAGTATTTTTTTCAACTTTAGCATTATAGTCATTTCTATATTTTATACCATTTAATATAGGACACAATTGCCAATGATAGCCAAATAAAACTTTAAAGCATTTATTACTATCTATAGAATCCATTATAAGAGCATTATCAGAGTATTGAGCAAAAAATAATATTAAACTTTTTTTATCTGTTAAAGTATAAAATTCACCTTTAGTATCAAAGGCACTATAAAATTTTAATTTTTCACTTAAATATGCATATTCTTCTTTTTCCCACCCAGGAGAAAAATATGATTGTTGAATGTCACCAGCTACCATTTTTTGAATATCATATTTAAATTCTTCAAGATACATTCTTATATTTTCATTTGCCAAAACTGATAGTATACCAAAAAGACATCTGCTTTCTTTAAATTTATTAAATACATCTACATAGCTATATTTGAATATATTGTAAAATTTATCCGATATTATCCTTACTCCTTCTTTTACAATATCATAATTTTTCTTATTATCTATTATATGCTGTATTAAATCATCATACTCTTTAAAATAAGAATCAATGATTTTTTCTTTTTCTATATTAAAATTATTAATATTTTCAAGCTCTGATTTTCTTCCGCTCTCATAATCAATTACTGATAAAGCATCACGGCAAATATTATTAATAAAATCTTCGTTTTCATCTTCATAAATAATTTTTATTAAACTTTCTAACTTTTGAGAATCACTTGCCAACTTATCTATACTTAAAACCTTATTATAAATATCATCTAATTTCTGAGATAAAAACCATTTTTCTAATATTCCATTTTCAAATGCATTCAAAACATCATGAATATTAAAATTTTCTTTTAAATCACTTATGTTTCTGCAATGAACATTTCCAGACATAATATTGAATTTAATCTGCTTCATAAAATTACTCCTTAAATATTAAATCTCCATATAAACCAGCTCATTATAATGTTTATTTCCTTTATAATTAATGCCGTTAAAAATAGGAAAATAACCATTAACTGAATCTATATCATATTCTTTATCATTATCCAAACTTTTTATTACAGCGTTTTTATCCAAATGAAGTATAAGACATTTTTTATCTGTTACAGTTTTAAAATTATCTTCTGTATATTCTTTATATATTTTTATATTTTTTAACCAATAAAAATTTGAAATCTCCACTTCAAATATTCTAAATTCATAAAAATCAAATAAATGTTTTATACCTGTTTTTTCTCCAAGATATTCTCCAATATACTTAACTGTATCTTTTATATATTTTTCAAGTGTACTAATGATTTTATTTTGTAATGTATCTATATCATCTACACCAAAATTATTTATAATTACAGTTTTTATATCTGAATGAATATCTTTAAACATATCTTTATTGTTAATAATATTATTATTTATACATCTTGCATAATCATCAGCCTTTATAAGCTCTATATCATCTCCTAATAAATCAAAAATATAATTATCTACTTCCTTTGCAAAATTATTATTAACAAATTGGCAACAGTCCCTAATTAATTCATATTTACTTTCATTATGAACTTTATCTATATTATTGTTAAAAAAACTAAATGCAGGTGTTACAGTAAGATATAATGGAAAACCATATCTATTTAAATTTTCTTTAAATTGTTTAAAATTATATTTATGTTCTTTTTTATGAGTAAACATTTTATCTATATCTGATTTTATTTTTTCATTTTGCAGAAATATTCTTCTAATATCTTCATTAGCCAAAATAGATAATATTACATAATAATTTTTTTTATTATAAAATTTATAGAAAAAATCTTCATAATAATAATTAAATAAGCCATTATTTCCATAATACAATATTCCTACTGCGTTTTTTATATTCTCATAATCATCTATTGCTATTTCAAAACTAAACAAACTATCATTTATTGAATTATATTGATTAATATAATCTTCTAGCTCTGATTCTATATTTTTATTTTTTATATCAACAGTATTCTCTACAATAAAGCATGCATCTTTTACTATTGCCTCTAAATTTTCATCATCTTTAAAAAATATTCTTATAATATCTTCTATTATTTTTTTTGGACTTTCTGATTCATCTATTTTTTTTAATTCTTGAGCTAAATCATTATATTTATGAGAAAGCCATATTTTCAAATTACCATTTTTATAACTTGAAAGTATATCATTAACATTGAAATCATTCTTTAAATCTTCTATATTAGAAAATTTTTTATCTCCAAGTATTAAAGGAATATTTCTGACCTTTTTCATTTTTATTCTCCAAATAAATAATCTGATAATACTTACATTTCTATATAAACTATTTTATTATTATATTGCCAATTATATCTTATTCCGTTAATTTTTATGAATTTATTGTTTATTTTATCTTTATTGTATACCTTTTCTTTATTATTAATACTTGTAACAGATGCATTTTCTATATATAAAATAATACATTCTTTATTTGATATTTCTATAAAATGACCATCAGAATTACTTTCGCTTTTTGAATAGTATTTTACATAACTAAAATCATTGTTTACTTTTTCTGATATATTTTTTATAATTTTTTCATTAATAAAATTTGATACATTATCATCTTCTTTTAAATAGTATCTCATAAAATCATTATAAAACATACAAAATAATGCATAATAATTTTTATTCTCCATTATCTTCTTTATAAAATTTTTATAATCATAATAAAAAAAATAACTGTACCTTTCTGCAAGCAAATCTATATATGATTTTATATAGTCAGTACTATCATTAATAATAACATTTACTATCTTTTTATAATTATAAAAATACTCATCTGCTGTAGAATAATTTTTATAATCATTGTAATTATAGTGATCATCATAATATGATATAGTAAATGCTGGAAATATTTTATCCTTTTTATATTCTGGAAAAAATGTATCTTTAAGTTCTTGTTTTACATTAACTAGCATTACCGGATGTGCCTTCAAAGGACCAATCGTATGATCAAAAATATATTTTGATTTTAATGCTTGAATTTTAGAACATAAATCTTTATAATCATTATTTAAAAGCCATCTCTCTAATAAATCCGAATCATAATATTTTTTTATGTCATCAATATTAAAATTCTCTTTAACTTCTTCTAAAGTTCTGCATTCTTTACCGCCTATTAAAAGATTAAATTTTAATTTATTTGTTTTAATATCATCAATAGTATCTAGCATAGAATTAATTCCTATTTCACTCATAATATTTTATTTTTCCTTTAGTTTTAATTAAAAATTTTTTCTTTTACCAAATTTATTCCGTATTCTAGTTTTTCTTTTGCCCAGTTAACTGCTTCTTTTCCTTTTTCAAAAGCTTTTTTTATAAGAGGCTTAACATATTTATTTATGGTTTTTACTCCCAAATCAATAGCTTCAGCAATAATATTTCCAGCAAACTGACCTATGAGTTTTCCTACCATACCGCATATTTTTTTTACAGCAGGTTCGGATATAGAAACTATACTCTTCAATATGGGTGCTGCTAATGGAATATTATAAGATGCAAATTTCTCAGCAACTTTAAAAACTGCAGCACCAGCAACTTCTCCTGCTTTCTCCATAGTGTTTTCAATGGCTATTCTTATCTTTTCCTTTACCAAAAAAGCAAGTCCTGCTGCATTTCTATCTATAACCGCAGCAACATATTCATCGGCCTCAATTTCACCTTTTCCAACTTTATATGCTAATTTTACAGCTATTAAATAACCATCAACTATATGGGCAATTTCATCTTCTGTCTTTTCTTTGAAACTATCTCCTAATACTCCTTTTTTTGAGGCTATATACATTATAGTGGAAAATAATTTTTTCATATTAATATCATTTTCACTGTCTATCTCAGATTTCATAAAATCATTCAAAGATTTTTTCTCTCCATTAATTCCATTTATCTCAAATGATTCATCATCTAAAATTCCAAACAATGTAAAGTTTTTAATATCTTCCATTATGTCCTGGAATAATTTCTCTCTCTCATAATCATCAGTTAAATCGTATCTATTACTTTTATTTGAATTTTCCATAATTTCTCCTTAATTAATTTTTCTTTTCATATTCATTTATATATTTAGACTGAGTTTCTTTAAGAGCATATTCCACACCAGCCATTATTATAGATTTATCCTCTTCATTCAAATCTTTCATACTTTCCTGCAAATCTTGTTCAAGCCATTGAGAAGTTGACTTTCCTTTTTTCTTAAAATTAATAAGGCTTTTGAATTTATCTGCTATGCCATTTAATGTAGTA
This sequence comes from Brachyspira hampsonii, assembly GCF_002214805.1. Taxonomy (NCBI): domain Bacteria; kingdom Pseudomonadati; phylum Spirochaetota; class Spirochaetia; order Brachyspirales; family Brachyspiraceae; genus Brachyspira; species Brachyspira hampsonii. The sequence continues at coordinate 1,663,341 of NZ_CP019914.1, forward strand.
CCAAACTTAGATATTATAGATTTTCTCTCTTCTTCGCTTTCTCCCACTTCATACTCTTTTAGTTTTTCTTGCAAATATGTATCTAAATCCTGTTTATTTTCTAGTTTCTCATAGCCTTCAAGTATATCAGCCATAATTTTTTTAAACTCTTCAGTGTTTATTTTTTCTGACATAAAAACCTCCTTTATAATGATTATTATATTTAAGTATATATTAAATAATGCTAAAACTCAAGTTTTAATGTATTTTAAAAATAAAAACCCCAAGCATTATTATATAAATAACACTTGGGGAATTTATTAGACAAAAATTTTTTACAATATTATATTTATAATACAATTTATTAAATGAAAATATATAATTACAAATGAACATAACCCTGACGAAGAACTTTATTTTCTAAGCAGTCATAAAGTGTTGAAGGCATCTTATTTTCTAATATACCGGCATTAATTATTAAGTCAGCTTTGTCTTTATAAAGCCCTGCTAATTCATTGCCGTCAAGTATAATACCGTAACCGCTAGGATTGGCGGAAGGAGCTACCAAAGGATTAGTTCCTTTTAGTATAAGCTGCATATATTTATCGTTAGGTATTCTTAAAGCTACCGTATCTTTCAAATATGAGAATTGATTTTTTAATTCATCTAAAAGAGGCATGATAAAAGTTAATTCACCCGGTATATTTTTTTTTATGATTTCAGGTACTTCTTTATTTGAGAATTTTTTCACACTTTCTAAATTTTTTGACAGTATTAAAAGAGGCTTATTTTTTTCTCTTTCTTTTATGGAATATATTCTATTTACAGCATCAGTATTAAAAGCATCGGCAAGCATTCCATAAACTGTATCTGTTGGGGAAACTACTATTCCGCCTTCATTAATAACTTTTATAACCTCATTAGCAGCATACTCTAAACTTTCTAAATTATTTTTTTCAAGATTAATTATCATAAATAATTATTACCTTTTAATAAGTGTAGGATGTACAAATAAACTTGCAAATCCTCTCCTTTTAGCATTATGAAGTGCTAGTAATACAGGAGCTATTTCTTTTTCCATACCCTCTATATGATAATTCTTTTTATATGCTGTGTATGATATGCCAACAGATATTGTGTATTTAATTATAACGCCATTGTATTCAAGTTCATTTTTATCAACAAAACTTTTTATTTCTTCAATCTTCTTATCATATAATTTTATATTCATTCTATTGAAAGCAACCATAAACTGATTATTATCAAATCTTGCCAGAATATCTTCTCTTCTTGTTGTTTTTTTAAGAACCTCTGTAAACTTAAGCATTATTTCTTCAGCAGCTATGATTCCATACTCGCTTATAATACTATCAAGCCCGTCTATACAAAAGCATGCAAGCACTATAGTTTCTTCATGCCTTACTGTCTCATAAAGAAGCCTTGTAAACTGCTCATAAAACTCTTTTTTATTCCAAAGCCCTGTTTCTAAATCTACATTAAGTATATCATCATATTTTTTCTGAGCATCTTTATATGACTGATAATTTCTATTAGAAACTTCTGTCATATCATTTAAAGAATTCTGAAGATAATCTGCCTGTTTAATTAATTTCTGATGTTCTAAATAAAGTCTTCTATATTTCAAACAGCTATTAACTCTTACTACAAGCTCCATCTCATCAAATGGAATAAATATAAGTCCGTCAATACCTAAATTTATAGCTTCTTCTATAAACTCCATTTTTCTATACGGCGTACTTAAAAGAATTACAGGAGTTCCTTTAGTAGATTCCTGATTTTTAAAAGTATCAAGAAGCTGCAAACCTTGCGAGTCCCCTATATCTGCATCTAAAAGTATTAAATCCAATGTACTTTCATTGGAAATATTAACTGCCTGAGATCTGGATTTTGTTGCTATCGGATTATAATGTCTTCCTCTTAATAGATCAACAAACCTGTCTAAAAGGTCTGCTCTATGCTCTACTACTAAAATATTCTCATTCATAATTAATTACATCTTCAAAATATATAAATTCTTATATTAAAGTATCGTAAATTTATAGAATTTATTAAATAAAAAATAGGTATGAAGCTATAAAAGATATATTAACATTTTGACAAATTTTGTTTATATTTATATAATCTAGTAAAGATACGGATACATATATGAATTTGGATAAAATTATAGAAAACTCATTAAAATCAAATAAAGACGATTATTGTCATAAAAATAATGAAGATAGCAGTTACTATATATTTAATAATGACTGCCGTGAAGGTTTAAAAAAAATACCTGACAATAATATAGATTTCATAGTAACAGATCCCCCATATTTTATTGACGGAATGGATAATAATTGGAATGACGGAGAATTAAAAAGAAGAAGTAAATACTCCAATGTAATAGTCGGAATACCAGCCGGAATGAAATTTGACAGAAAACAAGGTGAAAATCTTCAAAAATTTTTAGAACCTATATGTCAGGATTTTTTTAGAATATTAAAGCCCGGCGGATTTTGTATAATATTTTCTCAAGGAAGATTATATCATAGAACAGCTATGGCTTTAGATTTAGCAGGTTTTGAAATTAGAGATTTAATGGCTTGGAAATATGAGGGACAGGCTAAAGCATTTTCTCAGGATCATTTCATAAAAAAAGATAAAAATAAAACAGAAGAAGAAAAAGAAAAACTCATTGCTGAACTTAAAGGACTTAAAACTCCCCAGCTTAAACCTCAAATGGAACCTATGGTTTTAGCTCAAAAACCAAGAGAAGGAACATTCGTTGAAAATTGGGAAAAATATCAAGTAGGTTTAATGAATACAAATGAATCTTTAGACGGTAAATTTCCCGGTACTGTTATGGAAGTATCTAAAAAGATAAGAAAAAATGAAACAGATGAAAAGATTGAACATATGACTGTAAAACCAGTGCATTTAATTTCACATCTGATTAGACTTTTTACAAGAGAAGGTCAAACAGTATTAGATCCTTTTGTGGGAAGCGGCTCTCATGCACTTGCTGCTCTTATGAATAACCGTAATTTTATAGGATACGAAATAGAAAAAAAATATTTTGATATTGCAAAAAATAGATTAGAAAAAGAAGTATCTCAAAAATCACTTTTTTAATATTTTAATAAGCAACTTAAATAATTTCTCATTAGTTTCCTCTGATGAATTTTTTATAAACTTTTCCACTATTCTAAAACCATCTTCTGTATTAGCAACTCCAATAACTCTTCCTGTCTTATCATAAATCCATTTATTTCTATCAGGTCTGTTGCAAATTTGACATTGAGGAATAATATTTCCTTCCTCTAAAGGTAAAGCAGGATTCATATGTCCTTTCTGTAAACTTACTTTAACACCTTTTCTAAATAAATGCTCCTCTCCTTCTTTTGAACCACAAGTAGCACAGCAATAACCATAATGCTCCTTTATTTTTTCCCAATCACCTGAAAATCCTTCTCTCCTTTTTGAAGAAAAAGCAGGATACGAATTTTCTAAATCTATAAGTTTATAAGATCCAGAAGGAATATTGTAACTGCTATCTCCCCTAGTTCCTGAAATTATATTCCAACCTTTTTGCATAGATAAATGTCTTCCCTGCTGCACATCTACAACATCAGGATAATACTGTTTTATGAAATCTGTCAATTCAGATTTTGATACTATATCTGTATTCGGATAATTTTTTGCTAATCTAACTAAAACCAAAGCATTTTTAGTATATCCATTCTTATCTTTTAAAGCAGGCAATTCAACACCTTTATCAGCTAGATATTTATTATAATGATATACTATTATTTGCTATATTTTTTCTATTTCTTCATTACTCATTTTTTATCCTTAATTATTAATATATTATGAAAATCGGATTTTTAATAATCTAACTTTTACACTTTTTAATAATTTTTTAATAATTCAAAATTATGCTTGCAGAACTTCTAATCTTTGATATACTCTATATACTACTTTTCATATAATATCAACAGGAGAGCGTATGCTTAAAAAAATTATCTCAAATATCCTAAAAGAAGCCTTAAAAGAATATTTAAAAAATACTGATATTGAAAATATAGAATCTTATATAGAAATAGGATATGCAGTAGACGATAAATTCGGTGATTATGCTTGCCCTGCTGCTATGAGACTTGCTAAAGTATTAAAGAAAAACCCTTTAGAAATAGCAAATGAAATAGCTGAAAAAATATATAAAAAATATTTTGACAAAATAGAAGCAGCAAAACCGGGATTCATTAATTTAACTTTATCATATAACTACATAAATGAATGTATAAATGACCTTATTAATAATGATAACTACGGAAAAAATACAGCAGAAGATAAAAAGAAAATTTTAATAGAATATGTAAGTGCAAATCCAACAGGTCCTCTTCATATAGGTCATGGAAGATGGGCTGCTATAGGAAGTGCATTATCTAATATACTTAAATATGCAGGACATGAAGTTTATCAGGAGTTCTATGTTAATGATGCCGGCGAACAAATAACTAAATTAAATGAAAGTGTTAAAGCACTAAAAGAAGGAAGAGAAATACCTGAAGACGGTTATCATGGCGAATATATAAAAGATATAGCAAAACAGGACGGAGTACCTAAAGACATTATACTAGAAAGTCAAAAAAAATTATTAGAAAGATTCGGAACCCACATGGATAATTATGCATCTGAATTGAAAATACGCGAAGGCGGAGAATTAGAAAAAACTATGGACTTTCTTGATAAGGAAGGGCTTTTATTTGAAGAGGATAATGCTGTTTGGTTTAGAAGTACTAAATACGGAGATGATAAAGATAGGGTTGTAAAAAAAAGTAACGGAACATACACATACTTCGCTCCGGACATTACATATCATAAAAATAAAATCGACAGAGGGTATCATTATTTAATAGATATATTAGGTGCTGATCATCATGGTTATGTACCTAGAATCACTGCTGCTGTTAGGGCTGTTAGTAAGGATACTGCTTCTTTGAAAGTTATACTAGGACAGTTAGTTCGTCTTTACAGAGGAAATGAACTTGTTAGAATGAGCAAAAGAACAGGTGACATGATTAGTCTTGAAGATGTTATTGATGAGATAGGGGTTGATCCCACTAGATATTTCTTACTTATGCGTTCATATTCAAGCTCTCTTGATTTTGATTTGGAGCTTGCTAAGAAAAAGGATAATGATAATCCTGTTTATTATGTTCAATATGCTTATGCTAGAATTTGTAATATATTCTTTAAATTAGAAGAAAAAAATATGTCTTATGATGATAATAAGCCTTTTGATATTTCAAAAATTGCTAATGAAAGCTCTTTAAAGCTTGCTAAAATAATACTAAGATTCCCTGATGAAATAAATGAATCGGCTAAATCTTTAGAAGTTTATACTCTTATTAATTATACTTATGAAATAGCTGGTGCATTGCATAGATTTTACTACGACAATATTGTACTAGAAGAAAATGCAGAAATAAGACAGGAAAGACTTACTCTAATTAAAGCTGTTAAAAAAATACTTGGTATATGCTTTGATATAATAGGAATAACTAAAATAGAGAGAATGTGGTCTGAAGAATAATTATATATTTTTTAAATTTAAAAAAAACTTGGGTAGGCAGCTAATAAACTCTAATCAGATTATAAAAAACTGAAAGTTATCATAATAATAGAACTTTAAATATAAAGGGCGGGCAAATGTAATTAAGTTTTAAAACTTTATTATCACTACCCCTCCCTCTATACTTTTTAATATTTCAAGATATTTTTATACTGTTTTTCTTTAAAACTTTTTCTGTAATTACAGCACCCACCCAAACTAATTTAAATTTGCAGTCTATTCACCGCACGGTAAACAAAATTCTTAAATATAAATCGATTAACAATACAATTTTAATCATGTTTAAAAATAAAATCTTGCGTGCGTTGTAAAGATTAAAAACCTAATTAACACTTGGGTGGGCATTAATAAGTTAGAGAAAAATAGAAAGACAAATAAAATATTAATTTCAAAATAAAACAATAAGCCTATAGGGTGGGAATTAGAATAAAGCCAAAAATTTAAAAACTTTTTCTCGCTCCCCACCCTTTAGAAATTATTACTTCAGTTTGAATTTTAGCTTTGTATTATTTTGTTATTTAATTTACACCTATTAGCACCCGCCCAAGTTTTATTTAAATTTATAGCTTATATACCGCACGATAGATGGTATTATATTTTTAATCAATTTATAACTAAAGTAAAAATTAAATATTATAATCTTCTTACCGTGCGTTAATTATATATAAATATTTTTTATTATAATAAGAAATAATTTTATACAATTCCTTGATTTTTTAACTAAAATGTTATAGCCTATTATTAGTAATAAAATATAGGGGTGATTACTATGGGCAAAAAACTTCCTCTAATCATTTTAAGCAGTACAATCGTCACAGTTTCAGCAGCTTTAATAGTATTAAAAAAAAGAAACAGCAAAGGCGAATTTTTTATCAAAAGTTATGACGGAAAATTTGCTTTTATATTTAATAATGAATGGAAATTGTCTAAAGAAAAAAATGAGCTTAATGAAAATTCTAATTTGGAAGCTATAAATAATAAAAAAGGCATATGTTTTATAATGTTCTCGAAATCTAAAGATGAATTAAATAATATAGGTTTGGAAGAATATAATACAAGTATTTTAAATGGAATGAATGGAGAAAATATTATATCTTCTAATAAAATAAAAATTAATAATAAAGAAATGTATATAACAGAATTTGATTCATACTATGAAAATACATTGGTTCATTATCTTTTATATACTTTGGAAACAAAAAATTATTATCATCAGGTTATGGTTGCTTTGATAAAAAATGATTATAAAAGACAATATAAACAGATTAATAATATTTTATCTACAATAAGAGAGTTATAATATAAAACTTTAAATGAAAAAAACAGTATTAATATTTTTACTTATTATTCATACAATAGCTGTAGCCGAACAGAAAATATTTGTATCTACCAAATTAAAAGGAAATAATTTAAGAAAAGAAATTCTAAAATGGGTAAAAAATGAAGCTGCCAATAATAAATTCAGCAGTTATGATAATGGATTAGTATATTTATTTTTTGTGTCTAATAATGTTGTAAATAATAATTCTCTATGTTTTGATATAAGCTTTCATTTAGAATACGACAAATTTATAGTAAACTTTTCTAATACCAAACTTTTAGATAATAATACAGGAAATACTAAGGATTTAAAATTCAGCATTTGGGATACTCTCACTAATAGCGGCTGGTTCAAAGAATATAATGAAATAATATCCAATATCATAGAAGAGCTTGAAAATATAGTAAGCTGATAATTTTTTAAATATCGATACCTAAAAACTGCTTTACCAAAAGACCTATTAAAAAACTTATACCTGCAACAGTTAAACTAATTCCAGCCATCTCAATAAATCTCTTTTTGAAAGGAAGGCTTTTAGCAACGGATATATAGTATGTAAAGAAAAATATTATAAATACAACTATACAAAGCATAGTAATCAAAGCATATAAATAATGATTGCTTGGAAAAATGAGATAAGGCAGTATTAAGAGTGTTACTGTTATTAAATACATTATTCCTGTATATGAACATGATTTAAAAGCGTTTTTATCCCCTTCAGCTTTAGCAGATAAATACTCAGAAGAAGCCATTGATAATGTAGCAGAGATGCCTGTTATAATTCCCGATAATGCTACTAATTTGTTATTTTGCAAAGCAAAACTTAAACCTGCCAATGTACCGCTTATCTCAACTAAAGCATCGCTTAATCCTAAAACCATAGAACCTGCATATTTAAGCCTATCTTCATCTAATATAGATATAAGTTTATTTTCATGCTCATCTTCATCAAAGGCTATTTTATTGGCATCAGGTACTTCTGATACTATTCTTGAATAAATATTTTCAGCGTTTTTCTCACCGCCTTCCATTATCTTTATTACAAATGTGTATCCTAATATGAAACTTAGTATAAAATATTTTAATACTTTTAATCTTTGAGGTTTTAATTTTTTATTTGTATACTTTTCTAGTATCTTTGAATGAGCATACTCTTCTTTTGCAATACTTTCTAATATTTTTCTGTCATCTTCTTTTTTTACAAATTTTACAAGATTTAAATAAACAGCATGCTCAGTTACCTCATTTTGCTGCATCTCTAATAAAATCTTCATAGTGTTTTTAGAAATATTATTACTCATTTTCTTTTCCAATAAAATATTTTATATATCTATTATATAATAATATGAAATAAAAATATACTAACTAATAAATTAATTTTTAATATAAATTTTATTTTTATAAAAATATACTAATAATGCAGCAAATATTGTAAGAATCATTCCTATTATAGAATAAAAATCTACTCTTTCTTTAAATAAAAACACACTGAAAATATATGAAAATATTACACCTGTATAATTATATATACTTACAGCAGAAACAGGTGCCTTTTTATATGCTGCAGTTAAAAAGAATTGTCCAAATCCTGCAAATATTCCTATAAGCAAAAGCAATAATATTTCAAATAAATTAGGTACTACAAAACTATTGACAAAAAATAAAGAAAATATACAAGAAAACAAAGAAAAATAAAATATTATTAAAGAATTACTCTCTTTTCCTTTTAAAGATCCTATTATAGCATAAGATATACCCGCAAACATAGCAGCAGACAAAGCAATAACGGCAGGAAATACATTTGAGTTCATAGTAGGTTTTATTATAAATATAGAACCTATTGCAGCAATAATCATTCCAAGCCACTGTATTTTTAGAACTTTTTCTTTAATTAAAATAAAAGCAAAAAAACTAGACCAGAATGGAGATGTTTTCTGAAGTACCGATGCATCAGCAAGAACCATATTATTAGTAGCATAAAAATAGCATATAATACCTAAATATCCTGAAATACTTCTGCATACTATTGATAAGATATTGCTTTTATTAGGAAATAGTTTTTCTTTATCTCTAATCATAATAAAAGCACTTATAAACAATGTTATAAAATTACGGGCAAAAACCTGCTCCATTATTGGTATATTAGAACCTGAAATTTTTACTGCTATTTCCATTATACTAAATGAAAGAGCAGAAAATATTATAAATAAAGAACCTAATTTTATATTATTATTCGAATCATTAATCATAGTTATTTACTTTTGGTTTATGAATATCGGCAAATATTATATTAAAATAATATAAAAATCAATTTATATTTTTACTTTATATTTTTTATTATAATTTTTAGCATCAGTACAATTTTTTTAATAAGCTCATATAAAAAATAATATTGGATTTTGTCAAAATAAAATTTGTTAATAAAATGTTAATAAATAATGAAAAAATATTAACATTGCAAACAAATTTATATTTTATGAAAATTCTGAATTTCATTATAAAATTTATTGTTTTTACATATTTTAATACTTGTTAATATCAACATAGTTATCAACATTATATTCATATATTTTTTCTAATTTCTTCTTATATGCAATAAATTATCAACATATCAACAGCTTAATAATAATAAAAAAATTTAAAAATTTAAATATATAATATTATTATATAAAAGAAATTATTATATATTCAAAATTTGAATTTTAGAAATTAAAATATAATGAATTCAATTTTTTTAATAATGTTAATAACTTGTTGATAATGTTAATAAATTAAAATAAAAAATACTGTATAAATTTTATTATAAAATTTAATAAAAAAATTTATTATATAAATTTAAATTATGAATTCAAAATTTGAATTTATATTATTGGATTGGCATTTTTAATAAATTTATGTTATAATAAAAATAAATATTATGTTTATTTTAGGCGTATTATGAAGCAAAATTTTTATATTAACAGCAAATTAAAAGATCTAATCTCAAATATAATTTATGATGTTCAAAATTATAATAATATAATATCTAAATACATAGATATAGAAAGATGTGCCAATAATTACTGCAGTGAATCAAGAGCTACAATAGTAAGACAATCTATTTTAATAAATAGAACTATGGAAGCTTTGAATGATTTCAATGATATAAACTCTGATTCTTTTAAACTTAATATGAATTTTGAAAACATATCTGTTATTATAAATGAAGCTTTAGATGATATATTTTTATTATTTAAATCCAAAAGAACTAAAATAACATTAAATGATAAAATATTCAAAGAATGTATAGTTTTAATGGATAGGGACAAGATAAAAAGAAGTATTCTTAATATATTTACCTTTATTTACAATATAATAAAAGTAAATACATCAATAAATATAACCTATAATTTAATGAATTATTATGATGATAAAGAATTTTTATTAATAAACGGAGTTGATAACATAAGTAAAAAAGATGAGAAAACACTTGATTTAAATGAGGAATGTATAGATATATCTATAACTTTTGAAAGCGATGATATACCTGATGATATAAAAAGAATGCTTTTTAAAACTCCTTTAATATCTTATGATAATTTCAGTTTTAATAATCTATATTTGTATACTGCCTACAGGATAATAAAAGAACATTATGGTAATATATGGTTTGAATCTGTAAAAAATGAACAGAGAATTAATATAATATTTCCAGCTAAGAATAAATTATGAATTATGTATTAGGATATATTCTTTTAATTGCCTATTTATTTTCTTTTATAATAGGTTTCTCTTCAATACTTTTTTCTATTATATATTATATAATAGAAAGAGTTGCATGGCTTAAATATTATATAATATTTTTATTTACTTTTTCTCTTCTTCTTTTGATAAGGGCTGTAAAAATTCTAAGTTTTTTAACAGTGCCATATTTCATGTCTAATAATATATTTAATACATTATACTTCTTTAGTTTTTCTGTAGCTATGTCATTAATGCTATATTTTATACCGGCATTTCTATATAGATTTTTAAATATAAAATGGAATTTCAAACAAAATATCATATATATCAGCATATCAATAATTCATTTTATATTAAGCATATTAGGAATATTGATAAAGTTTGATATGTATATAATAAGCAGTATTATTTTTTATATTTCTATAATTGTAATATTTATAATAGGGGCAGTAAATTATAAGAATATAAAAGATAAGACTATGAAATTAATAGTAAAGATACTTGGACTTATAACTATAATAATATATCCGGTTCTTATATATCAGCTTATTATTTATAGAATTGAAGCATCTGATATAGGTTCTATGGATATAACATTGGTATTGTTTTATATATGGTGGAATTTAGTAATGCTTGGTTATTTATCTTGGTATTTTATCAATATTCTTAATAATAAAATATCAAAATCAGGTAATATTAATTGTGAAAGCACTATAGAAGATGGTATTAAATATAATAATAATGTAGAAAAAAAAGAAATAGATGTGAATTTAACTAAAAGAGAGAAAGAAATATTATCATATCTTCTTGATGGAAAAACTAATAAAGAGGTATCATTAATTTTAAGTATATCTCTTAATACGGTAAATAATCATGTAGCCAATATATATGAGAAATCAGGTGTAAAGAATAGGGTAGAATTAGTAAATAAGTTTTCTAAAAAATAGCTTTCAATTATGTATATAATTACTTGTTTATGATAACTTAATTTTTAAAAATAGTAAGAATAATAACTTACTATTTTTAAGATTAGATTAAAGATGAGCTAAATATATAAGAGAGTCTATTATTCTATAGGCATAGAATCTATTATAGAATTAGCCAAAGAGTTTAATACTTCTTCTCTTAATGCACCATCTTGCATGTATAATTCTAATCTTTTTTTAGCTTCTGCAATTTTTTCTTCTCTTACATCTGGAGCTTCTTTGATGATGTTCATTAGTTTTTCATTTTGCAAAGCTAATCTTGATTCATTAGAAATTTCTATTCTATCTGAACCCATTTTAGAAACTTTTTCATTATACTTAATATTAGATTTTTGTTGTATATTTGATGTGCCGCCTATTTTATCAATTGTCATAGTCTGACTCCTTACATAAATTATTTTCGGCATTAGCCTTGCATACTTTAGATTTTCTATTATCAATTATAATACAAAATTCTCCTTTAGTTAGTATACTACCATCTATAAAAAAATCAAGGATATTTTTAGCTTCTGATCTTATTATTTGCTCAAATTGTTTGGTGATTTCTCTTCCGATAACAATATCCGTTTTTTCTCCGAATATGTTAACAATATCTTCTATGCATTCTTTTACTCTATAAACAGATTCATATATTACTATTATTGTTTTCTGATTATTATATAAGTCCTTTAATTGATTCCTTCTTTTGCCTGATTTATTGGAAAGAAATCCTACAAATAAAGTGTTGCCTGAAATTCCTGAAACTGATAGTAAAGAAGTGAATGCTGATATTCCTCCTACAGGCACTATCTTTATATTTTTTTCTATTGCCAATTTTATGATGCTTACACCGGGATCGCTTATGCATGGAGTTCCTGCATCGCTTATTATGGCAGCTGAGTTTCCATTTAATATTTCATTTATATATTCATTTATTCTATATTCTGATGAATGGCTATGATAAGAAAACAATTTATTTTTTATATTATAAAAGTTAAGTAGTTTTATGGCAACTCTTGTATCTTCTGCTAATATAAAATCTACATTTCTAAGTATTTTCAAAGCTCTTATAGTTATATCTTCCATATTTCCTATAGGGGTAGCAACTACATATATTACGCCATTTTCCACTATATTTTTATTATTCTCATTATTTATTATTTCTTCTGTAAACTCTTCATCAGTTTTTATATCATTGCTAATTATTTCTTTATTTTTAATAGTTATTCTCCATTTATTTATTTATCTTTATTATATATTAAAGTTTTTATTAATACAATAATACCATAAATAAAATGTTTCACATGAAACATTTTTACGCACGGTTGATAGATTAATAATATATTAGGAATGTTTTTATATATTTGTTCTTAAATATATATTTTTTAATCGTGCGTTTGATTAGGGGCGGGCGGGCTTAATAAAATTTCTTTAATTAATAAAATTATATCTGAAAGCTAATAATGTTAATAATTAATCCTTAAATAAAGAAAATGTTTCATGTGAAACATTTTTGTATTTAAATAAATTACTATCAATTACGATATTTAGCATAAAAATAAATTTAAAACAATATTTTATTTTAAGTGTTTTAATATGTTTTAAAACTTGTAAAATATATTAATTAATATAAAATTACTGACATGAATATAAAAGAAAAAATTCTTAATATAAAAAGAAAATTAATAAGAAGAAAAGATATACTATTTTCTGTTATAGTATCTTTTATACTGCATATATTTTTATTCAGCTTTATAAATACTTCTATAATGCAGGAAGTATTCGCTTATGAAAAGGCTAAAAAAGAAGCAGAAGAAAGATATAAAAAAGATGATTATATGTTTTTGGTTGAAACTCCGGAAGTAGAAGAGGAAGAAAGTAAAGAAGATACTCCTTTCGCCTCTGATAAAACATTAAGATCTAAAGGGCAGACAGATGTTAATCCTTCAAAAGTATTTTCCGACACTTCAGTTTTTTCTTTTTTAGGAGACGGAGCTAATAGCCCAATAATAGAAAGAAGACCTACAGAAAATATTAAGCCTAATAATAATCAAAATCAAAATAGAGAAAAAAAAGAATTAGGAAAAGATATATCCAGAGATAATGTAGAAACTTATAAACCTAAAAATCCTGGAATTAAAGGAGATACTAAAATACCTGCATCATTTGAAGAAGGTGCTGACAGAGCCGTTGTTTTTTCAAGTGAAACAGGAAGTATGCAGCTTGGTACTAAGGCTCAGGAATATTTTTGGTATTTCTATGCATTGGTTGGTTCTATAAGAGATTCTTGGTATCTTACTATACCAAATCAGGCTCATTATTTGGGACTTATAAGAACTGATGAGGTTGAAGTTCTGCTTTCTATAGATGAAGAAGGAAATATAGAATTTGAAAAGTTTTTAAAAACTTCCATATTTGGTCAGACTAGCCTTGATAATTCATGTTCAAAGGCTGTTGAATATGCTAAAAAGTTAAAGCCTCCTCCTCAAGGTTTATGGAATGATTATGCTGAAAATGGTAAAATTTATATACCATTTAAATTTATATATCAAAATTTTAGCAGGGATTAATTATCTTTTATTTTTATTTATTTAGGAGTTTGTATGAGTTTTATTGAAAAATATAATATTTTTTTGGAAAATGATTTTTCGTCTAAGGATGAACTTTTTGATTTTATATCTAATAAATCAAAAGAATTAAACATATCATCTAGTGTAAGCGAAGTAAAAGATGGACTATATGATAGAGAAAAAGATGGTAATACTGTAATAGCTGATATGATAGCTATGCCTCATGCAAGAATAGAATCTATTAATGATTTAAAAGTTATTCTTATATCATTAAAAAAACCAATACTCTATAATGAAGAAGAAAGTATTGACTTGGCATATTCTATATTGGCACCGATTGATGCTAATGACGAGTTTATTGATATACTAATGTTAGTTGCCATTATTGTTCAGGACGGAGAATTACAAAATGTTATAAGAAATTCTAAAGCTGGCGAAGAAGAGAAAATATCAAATATGATAGACGAAGCATTAAAAATATATAATCAAATATAATATTTTGTTATATATTTTTTATAAATTTATACAAAATTGCTGCTTATTTTCAATATAAGCTTATTTATTTTAATATTCAAATTTAATCATTACAAATAATTTAAGACATACAATTCTATTTTAATATTTTTATATTTTTGTTATAATAATATATATCATTATATAATAAATTAAAATAATATGATATATGATGCAGATTTATAAATTACAACTATTAAAAAATATACGAAATCAAATATAATATAATTGACAATTTTTATATAAATGTTATAATTTAGAACAATAAAAAGATATTTTAGGAGATTAAATAATGTCAAGATTTACAATTCCTAGAGATTTATACTACGGTGATAATGCTATGGAGGAATTAAAAAATTTACAAGGTCATAAAAAAGCAATAATTGTTACAGGAGGCTCTTCTATGAAAAGAGGAGGATTCCTTGACAAATGTGAAAAAATATTAAAAGAAGCTGGTTTAGAGGTTAAAATTTTTGATGGTGTTGAACCAGACCCTTCTATAGAAACAGTTTATAAAGGTGCTGAGGCTATGAGAGAGTTTAACCCTGATTTAATAGTAGCTTTAGGAGGCGGTTCAGCTCTTGATGCTGCCAAAGCTATGTGGGTTTTCTATGAATATCCTGAGAAAAAATTCGATGATATTAAAACTCCTTTCACTATGCCTAAACTTAGAAAAAAAGCTATATTTGCAGCTATACCTTCTACAAGCGGTACTGCTTCAGAAGTTACAGCTTTCTCAGTTATAACTGATTATTCTACAAATATTAAATACCCATTAGCCGATTTTGAAATCACTCCAGACATTGCTATACTTGATTACTCAATACCTATGACAATGCCTGAAACAGTTTCAGCTGATACAGGTATGGATGCTCTTACTCACTCTATAGAAGCTTATGTTGCATCACTTAGAACTGATATAACAGATGCTTTATCTATGAAAGCTATATATATGATAGTACATAACATAGAAAAAGCAGTTAAAGGTGATAAAGAAGGAAGAGCAAAACTTCATGTTGCACAATGTTTGGCTGGTATGGCTTTCTCAAATGCTTTGCTTGGTATAGTTCACAGTTTGGCTCATAAAACAGGTGCAGAGTTTCATATCACACATGGAAGATGCAATGCTATACTTCTTCCTTATGTTATAGAGTACAATTCAAAAGTTTGTGCTGACAGATTTGCTGATATAGCAAGAATGCTTAAACTTTCAGGAAACACTGATGCAGAACTTACAGCTTCATTAGTTAAAAAAGTAAAAGAATTAAATGCTAAGTTAGGCATTAAACAAACTTATAAAGAAAACGGAGTAACAGAAGAACATTTCAAACAAAAATGCGACAGTATAGTTAAAAATGCCGTTACTGATCCTTGTACAGGTTCTAACCCAAGAGAGACAGATGAAGCTAATATGAAAAAAGTATTAGAAGCAGCTTACTATGGAAATGATGTCAACTTTTAATTAATATATTCTAATCATAGTTTTCCCCAAGTGTTATTGATATAATGCTTGGGGTTTTTTATATATTATTAAGCTTAATTTGGGGCGGGCGGGCTTATTAGATTTTAAAATAAAAAGGCTTACCATTATATTATAACAGCAAGCCTAAAATATATATATATATATATAACTTTTTAATTAGGGTTATCAGCAGAGCTATTTTTTACACCTGAAAGTGATTCTTCTATTGTAACAGCTGAGGAATCTTTATCTTCGCCTATAACAGATTTTGCAAGATTCTTTATTTTATCGCTTGCAGATGAATCTGCTAATTTTTTTATAGCATCATACATATTTCCTGTAGGTGCTGATTCTTTATATAAATTAATTATTTCCATAGTGATAGCTTCTGAATTATCATTTTTAAGTCTGTATAGAAGAAGTTCCTCTATTTCAGGCTCGGATTTATAATTAGACAATGCTTTAATAGCATAAATTCGTACAGAATCGCTGTCATTTTTAGCAGCTTCTATTATATCTTTTTTTACATCTCCATAAGCACTATATTCAGGCAGTACATATATAACCCTTGCTGTAATTTCCGGTAAGTCTTCAGCAAGAAGTTTCTGAAGTATCTCATAATTTTCAGCACTAGGATAAGCCCCCAATGCAACAACACCCATATATCTAACCAAAGCAGGCTCTCCGGCATTCTGAGCCGCATTCTGACAAATCTTCTCACCTTTAGTATTTTTAGTTTCGCTGAAATATCTTAATATCTCAACCTTAGTGCTTGAAGCAGCAGTATTATTTGTATATATTTCTAGTAAATAATCCGCAGCCATCTCTGATTTTATAGCCCCCAAAGCATTTACCATACTGTCTAATACAAGACCTGAAGCATTAGAAATTTCAGACATTATAGGAACTTCATATTGAATATCCGGATAAATGGAGCATAAATAATAAGCATCTTTTCTAACATTATCATTTTCATCTTTAATAGCATATTCTATTACAGCTTTGGCATTATCATTTTTATTTTGCTTAAAAAAATTGATAATCTCGCTTTTAACTCTGTTATTCTTTTCTTCAGGATAATGATTAGCAAGCATTGCGATATCGGCTTCATTTTTAGTTCTTTTTATTTTAGCTATAGTTGATATTTTTTGTGTAGGAGTTCCATATTTAAAAGCTTTTTCATATTCAGGATTTATAAGCCCTGATGAAGTATTAGTTGAAATAGTAGGGGATATTGTAGGAGCTTCATTTGTAGGACTTTCTGAAAAAGCTTCAAAATTAATTAAAATAGTGAATAATAAAATGCAAATAATAATATTTCTCATAAAATAAAAATTTCCTTAAAGTTTATAATAAAAACCTCCTTTAAAATGTGAATAATAAAGGAGGTTAATTTTACTATTTATTATAATGTAATCAGTTTCCCTGATATGTACTTTCTTTTCTAACATCCAAATTAGAAATATAAGTATTATATTTTACTAAATCTTCATCATTGGCTATTATAACAAACTCATATCTTCTAAGCTCATTTTGAGTAGGATATTCAGGCAGAGCCTCACCAAGAGGACTTTCTATAACTCTTTCTGAAGGAATACCTTTAGCCAATAAGTATGCCTTACCATTTTTAGCTCTTACAACAGAAAGATTGTAATTATAAGGATATGCTTTTCCTCTATTGCTTGTATGTGCTTCCAAAACTATATTCACATTAGGATTCTTCTCTAAAAACTCTATTACCTGATTGAATGACATTTCTGCTGATGCAGGCATATTAGTTTCTACAAATTTGAATATTACTTTTGGAGTAGTTTCTAAAATTCTTCCTCTTTCAGTATCTCTTATTGAAGTATCTACAGGAAGATAAAGCTCTTCAGAACTAGATGTCAATGTTTGAGTATCTGATTCCATATTTGTATCAGCTACCACTTCTTCAGGTTTTGGTTTTTCTTCTTCTACTGCAGGAGGATTGTCTGCTATAACTACATCTTCCGGTGTTGTGCTTGTAGGCGTACTTTTACATGCTATGACAAAGATCAATAAACTAAAAATAAATAAAAGTTTTTTCATTATCTTACTTAAACCTCGACATTAATTTGTTTCTTTATTAATGTCGACAGTTTTAGCAAAATCGTTATATTTTTTCAAATCATCTTCAGTCATTATTATTATGAATTCACTTCTTCTATTTTCTTTGAGAGTAGGGTATTCAGGCAAAGCCTCCCCGAATGCATTTTTCAATAATCTGCTGTTTTCTACCCCCAATTTTATTATATAATTAAAGCTCTTATCAGATCTTCTTTGAGATAGAGCATAGTTATAAGGAGCAGGACCTTCTTTACTTGAATGTCCTTCAGAAATTATTCTAATATCCGGATTATTATTTATTATTTGATAAACTAAGTTATAGGCCTCTTTATAAGTTCCTATTTCTATAGTATTATCAAATCCGAATTTTACTTCATAAGTTGAGCCCGGCTTACCAACATCTGCTTTAGATTTAGGGTCATGAAGCACCAATATTTTTCCTCTTGGAGTTTCTCTAACAGTAGCTCCGTCAGGTAGGTTAAGCCCTTTAGCATTTTGATTGTTAGCCTCAGTTGTTTTGAATCCGCTATTTTCTTCTGGACCAGTAGCAACAGGGGCACTTTTACATGCAGCCGCTATAATCACTACTGACATAAGTAAAAATATTTTTTTCATAATTATATTTCCTTAAGTATCATATTTTGTATACTATTATATTAAAACAATTAACATAATATATATTTATAACAATAATAATAATATATTCGTAAAATTTAAAAAATGATAGTTATTTTCATATATCTCCATTAATCATTTAATACATAATATTAAAACTACATTTACAACATTTTTATTTAAGTTATATTATTTTTATGATTTTTGATATATGCATTCAAATGTATCGCCTAAATTATTATTTTTTGCTAAAGAATTATATATTCCTGATAGAAAATTATTCTTTCTAATAAGATTAAAGCCGAATATATCGCAGAATCTATTATAATAAACGCTTTGATTTTCTAAATTTATGCATTTCAATGAATATTTAGACATAAGTATATCAAGAGACTTAGGATTAGCCTCAAATGCATGGTCTGAAGGTACTATAGAAAAATAGTTCTTATTAAATATGCCGCTTAAACCATTGCCATTAGGAGTAGCAAAGGCCAATATTCCATCATCTTTAAGAGAATAAATTATACGCTCTAAGATACTTTCAAAATTGTATATATGTTCTATAACATACCAAGCAGTTATTATGTCATATTCTTTTTCTTTATATTCAAAATCAAGCAAAGAGCAATTATGCACATTGAGATTAAGAGTATTTATACAGTAATTTGATGCATATTCGCTTATCTCTATACCTTCTGTTTCATATCCGTATTCTCTTGCCTCTTTAAGAAAAAAACCCATTGCACTTCCTATATCAAGTATTTTTCCATTAGGCTTTATTTTTCTTATTTTTTCTAATCTTCTTTTAGCCAAAGAAGTTAAATTAGCACTGTCTTCCTCATAAGTTTTACCGTATTGATTCTTATAATCCTCAACAAAATATTTAGATGAATAGTCTGTAAAAGGAGGAAGAAAATATTTTCTAAATAGAGTACTGCATTTTTTACATTTATATAGATTAGATTCCAAATTTCTATTTTTCATTTCTATATTTCTGCTTTTACAAAAAGGGCATTCTATATCTTTAAAATCTTTTATATTATCTATTATAGTTTTTATACGATCTAAAGATTTTTCTGTATTAATTAATTTGCCTTTTTCTCTAAACTTATTTTGTATATCATCATTAAATAAAAATTCTCTTAATTTATTTACCGCTGTATTTGTATCTATATTTTGAAAGAATCCTAAATTAAAGAATAATTCCTCCTGACTTTTTGCCAAATCATCATGATATTTTGTAGGAGAGAGCAAAATAACAGGGATTGAGGATTCTATACATTCAAAAGCAGTTAATCCGAAATATGTTATAACGGCACTATATGGATTTTGAAATATATCTGTTCCGAAATTTTTATATCTTATATTACTGTATTCGCTTTCTTTCTCTGTATCTATCAATACAAAGTTTTTATTTTCTATTTTGCTTATTATTTCTATGGCTTTATTTTTTAATTCATTATTAAATCCTAAATATAGAAGTACAGGAGCATCGGCATCATATTTTGGTTTTACATTAGAGTTTAATATAGTGGCTATAAAAGGCTTTATATTTACCTCTTTGGAATTATCTATATTAGGGAGCATCTCTATAACTATATCAGCCAATACTCTCTCATTTCCTACACTATCTACTATTATAACACTGCTTATTTTTTTTAATTCTCTTATATATGCTGAATCTACTTCTCTGCTGTCTACTATTATCAAATAAGGATTTAAATTTTTTATTTCATTATATTTGCATGTATTTATAGTATTATCTTTAAATATACCGCTGTTATTATTAATAGAAGAAAATGTGAAATTATAATATTCTTTTAATTTATTTGATATAAATTTCATACGAGTAATATGTCCGAACCCGTATATTGTTCCTATATCAGTTATTATACATATATCCTGCATAAATCTTACAACTATTTAAAATTTATTTATAATCTTAATTATTATATAGCAAAAAAAGCATTATTACAAATTAATATTTAGGGGGTGGGTGGGCGGGCAGATAAGATAAAAAAACAAAATAGAATTTTATTTAATTATTTTCTCTATTTTTTATATAATTACTTATCATATCATTTATTCTATTCATAGTTTTTAATTCTTCATCGTTTTCATTATTTTCATTACTTTTTAAATAAATATATGCATTATCTTTATTATTATCAGTTTCATAAATATTGATATTGTTTTCAAGAAGCTCTTTTACTATATCTTCTCTAAGCATTAAGCATGCATACATAAGTCCATTAACCCCATCATTAGTTTTATCATTTATATTTGCATGATAATTTATAAGAAGTTTTAATATTTCAGTATTATCATGATTACAGGCATAAATAAGCGGAGTAAATCCTTCATTATTTTTTGTATTAACATCAGCATTATATTTTAATAATAGCTTAACAGTATCAATTTTTTTATAAAAAACAGAAATAAGCAAAGCATCAAAACCCTGTTTATTTTTGATATTTAAATCGGCATTGTTATTAAGTAAAATTTCAGCTATTTTGTCATGTCCGTAAAATGAAGCAAATATCAAAGCAGTCCAATTTTCTTCCGTCTGCAAATTTATGTCAGCATTATTTTTTATTAATTCTTCTGCAATACTGACTCTATTGAATATAGAGGCAAGCATCAAAGCAGTAAATCCTTCATCATCTAATTTGTTTATATCTATATTTTTATTTAAGCATTCTTTTAATGTTTTTAAATCTCCATTTTTAGCAGCATCAAAAAACTCTTTCATATATTTAAAGCCTCAATTTTATTTATGGGTTAAAGTATATTTTACTTTAACCCAATCATTTTTATATTTTTTAGAAGTTAAAAATTAATTAATAAGTTTTTTTTCTAGTTTTTTTAATAACTATAGCAGCAATTAATATAACCGCAATAACAGATATTATAATAATACTGTTATTTGATTTGGTAGTTTCTGTGGTAAGCATTTCTTTCCAAAGGCTTTCCATAAGCAAACTATCTTTCCCATCAGGATTGGCTACATAATGAATCATATTTTCCATAGCCTTTTTATCCGGATATATTCTCCTATCATTTTTTACTTCGTCTGGCATCATATTAACAGCTGTCATATTAGGAGAGGCATATTCTATATAATTGGCATTTGCCAAAGCAACCTGAGGCTCGCATAAGAAATTAAGAAACATATGAGCTTCTTCGACATTTTTAGCATTTGCAGGTATAGCTATGCATTCAACAAATGCATTTCCGCCTTCTTTAGGAATTGCAAAATTAAGATTAGTATTATTTGCTATGGTTCTTAAAGCATCTCCTCCATAAGTAATTCCTAAATAAGCGGATTCTGATTCCATTTTGTCAAATATCTCATCCATAACATATCCCTGAACAATAGGTTTTTGTTTTTTTAAAGCCTCATAAGCATTTCTTATTTCGGTTTCATTTGTACTATTTACATTATATCCCAAATATCCTTTAGCAGCGGCAAAAGAATCTCTAAGCCCATAAGCCATTAATATTTTATCTTTATATTTTTCATCAAATAATAAAGACCAGCTTACATCTTCAGGCTTAACATCAACTTCTTTCATATTATATATTATGCCGCTCATTCCCCAAGTATATGGAATAGTATATTCGCCGTTTTTATCATAAGCTAATGATAAGAAGAAAGGATCTATATTAGTTCTTGCAGGAAGTAAATCTATATTCATTTTTTGCACCAATCCTTCTTTAATCATTCTTATGACCATATAATCTGTAGGAAATATCAGATCATAATCAGTATTTCCTAATTTTAATTTTATATAAAGCTCTTCATTAGAATTAAAGGTTGTATAATTCACTTTAATACCTGTAAGATCTTCAAATTCTTTTACTATATTCATAGAATCATCAGAACCGTCAGCTATATATTCGCCCCAGTTGCATATATTTAATATTCTGTTTTGACCTTTAAATTTTTCATAATAATTTAAATCTAATTTAGTTTTATCTAATTTCTGACCTAAAAGAATATTATTAGATAATATTAAAAAAAAGCACATAATAGAAATTATGTGAAAAATAAAATCGTGAAATTTTAATTTTTTCATTTTTGATTTTTTCTCCTTTTGTAACTATTATAAAAACTAACTTCTAAAAAATAAAGATTCTATTTTATATAATAAAGTTAATATTTTCAATTATATTTATATTTTTTTATATATTTTTATTGCAAAAACTTATTTTATTATTTAGAATATAAAAAAACTTTACATTAATGATAGCAATTAGGATTTTTAAAATGAAGAGATTTACTGCATTTATAATTTTAATATTATTTTTATTTTTTTCATGCTCAAAAAAAGATATGCCGCTTCCTGATGATAAGATAGGGGAGCTTATACTAAATCCTAACGGACAAACTCCATTATCATTACTATACAAAACAGAAACCAACAATAATTATCCTGTTACAGTGATAACAAAGGGAATGCTTGGAGATAATGATATAATATTTACTTACCCTAAAAATTACGGATCTAATTTTGCTATACATGGCATGTACTCTGAGAATACAAATACAGTTTATATTATTAACGGCACTAACAGAATAGCAACCAATATAATAGTAGATAAACTTTATATTGACGGTCTTTATATACCAGCTACTAACAGAGTTATAAAAAATTTAGTTTCTGAAGAGAATGTATATTTTGCCGGTATCAATGATGAAAGTTCAATAAGCAATTTAACTGATAATAATGAAGAGATATATTTTGCTAGCCCTGTTATAAACAGAAGCTGGAAAGGGCTATTTTTAATGGGAGTAAGCAGGAACGGAAATTTGCGTTATGTGAATTATTCCAACTTCTATCTTACCAATGAAATAGCAAAGGTAATTGATGAGGATAATGATATTGTTATTTATGACACTATGGGAGTAAGCGATTTACTTGGAAATGCAAAACTTGATGTTACAAAACTTGATATAGGCGTTCATCATGACACTATAAGAAAAAAATCTAACAGTAATTATATAATGCTTGCAAATTCTGCTTGGGGTGTTGAAGATAGGATTTGTGAAGTTGATAGCAATGGAAATATGATTAGGGATTTGTATGTAGGAGATTTGATAAAAAAGATAGTGAATAAAAATGGAGATGAGGCAGAGAAAGAGTATTTAAAAAAACTTATTTTTGATGAAGACAATAAATATTACAGTATTGGAAGAAAAAAAGATTTTCCTATGGATTGGGCTCATTGTAATTCTTTAGTTTATGATGAGGCTAATGATATACTTTATTTATCTGTAAGAAGTTTAGCAGTTATGGCAGTTGCTTACAGTGAATGGGAGCTTATTTGGTATATGGCTGATGATACATTAGACACTATGGAATCATATAATCCTTACGGCAGATATTTAAAAGATTTAAAATCATTTGATCCTTATAAGGTTCTTGGAGATGGCAATACAGACGGACCTAAAAGTCAGCATGCTTTATTTTTAATATCAACAAATGTAATAGGTATGTTTGACAATCAGGGTGATGAAGATATTAATCCTAATGGCTCAAGGTATGTAGAATATAAAATCACTGGTTCTCATGGTTCTTGGAAAGCTGAAAAAATTTATGAGTATAAAACAGAAAATAAATTATATTCTCACTATATATCCGATATTGATTTTTTAAGTAATGGGAATATGCTTCTTGATTTCGGAAATAATTCACAGATAATGGAAGTAAATAAAGAAACGAAAGAAGTTTATTATCATTTAAGATTTGGAATAAAAACTTGGGGTATTTATAGAATTGATAAAATGCCTTTATATTATTCTGATGGGTATAAATATAGTGAAGATAGTTCTTTTGTGAATTAGTGCATAAGCATATAAACTTTATGCTATTATAATTTACAACATAAAGAAGTGTAATTAAAATATTAAATTCTGCCGAGATATTATTCTATATAATAGATTTATTATTCATTGTAAATCAGTATTCCAATTAGCTGACTGTATCATGATATCAATATCATTAAATGCTTTTGATAATTTATCAAATTCTTTTTGTATTTCTTTAATATTAATTAATACAGTCATTTTTACTTCATTTTTTGCTGTTCTAAAATCTTTGCTGTTTACTTCTTTTAAGATGCTTTTATAAATATCCATTTCTCTGCTTAATTTATCCCTTATATTAATGGCTTCTGATATAGACACTCCGATTTCTAGTTTTGTTGTATGTTCTTTATTACTAATTTTAATAATTAAATCTGATAATTCATTATTTGTTTCTATATATTCTTTAATTAAATCATTAGGGTCTTCATTATTTTCATTATCTTCTTTTATAATAACATTATTTTTTACTCTTTTTTTTAGATTATCAATTTTTTTTATATATTCATCTTTTTTTAATAGTGCTTCTCCTAGTTTCATAAAATTCTCCTTTAAATTTTTTGACATAAATTTATTTTGTAGTATTATATATCTATAAGGCTAAAATATGAACAGATTATCAAAAATAATAATATTATTTTCTTCATTTTTTATATGCAGCTGTCTTAATTTTAATACAGGTTCATTATCTTTTGACAGTAATAATGGAATAGATGATAAATATTATGGTACTTATGAAGGATCAATTACTGTAAGAGAAAATAATAATTTAAGTTCTCAGGCATTTGTTAGTGTAACATTAGGAAGCGGAAGTGCTTTATCTATAAGAATGAATGGAAGCCTTATAAACTTTTATAATACTGCCTATAAAGAAAATATAATAAAAGTTTCTGATAATGTATATAAAGTTGCTATTACTTCATCAGGATATAAATATGATTTTACACTATCTTTCAATAGCAGTTATATGAATTTTTCTTTTTATGCCAATAATAATACCTTAGGCGAAGGCAATTTAACAAAGATAAGATAATTACTATATATAATTTTGTATAAAAATGCACGCAAAGCAGAGTTTAAAATATAAGTTTAGTAAGAATTATAATTTAAACAATTAATAAAAATGCATTTACCGTGCGTTATGTAGATTTTAAGTTTAAAAAAGTTTGGGCGGGTGCTTTAATTTCTAATTAGGCTTTAAATATGATTAGCATTGAAAGTTCTAATATAGTATTAAATTTTAAAGGGCGGGAAATTAGAATAAAATTTAATTATATTTAAAATTATTATCTATATAATTTTTTACTTCTATTAAATCATTAAATTTCTTATATGATAATTCTTTTTCATCTTCTTCAGATAATAAAAGCAAATCAGGAACATAAAATCTTTTTTCTATATCAGCATTTTTAGCAGATAAAAGACCATTTTTAGAATCTTCTAATATTATTACATTATTTTTATCAGCATTAAAATAACTGCATACATTATTATATAGATCAGGATAAGGCTTTGGATGCTCAGCTTCATCACCGCAAATTATATAATCAAATTCTTTTTTGAGATTAGTTTTATCTAAATATAAATCAACTTTTTTTCTTATGCTTGAACTTGCTATAGCTTTTTTTATTTTTTTATCTTTCAAAAAATTAATAAGCTCAATAGCACCATTTTTTATATTTATACCATCTTCTTTTACTATATTAAAAGCCTCTTCAATTTGATTATTTATAATATCATAAAATGTTTTCTCATCAATTTTTGATATTTCTATAATGGTATTTTTTATAGAAGCTTCATTTGAACCTAATATTTTACTGAAGAATAATTTTTCTACATCAATATTAACATTATAATTTTTAAAAGTTTTTTTCCAAGCTTTTAAACTTATAGTTTCAGTATCAAGTAAAAGCCCATCCATATCAAATATTACTAAATCTAATTTATTCATAGTATTTATAAACCTTAAAATTTACTGATTAATGATAATAATATAATACGGATTTTTTTCAATATGATAATCAGTATTTTACTATAAAATAAATTTAATTGCCGTACAAAATTTATATATAAAATAAAACTTAAATAAAATAATAAATAATTTCTTGTGAAAAGTATACTATTTTTAATTTTATTTACCGCACGGTGAGCAAAATTTTAAAGCATAATAAAATTTGAATTATTAAACTATTTATATTTTTAGTTTAGCTATGGTTGCGGTATATTCGCTGTAAATTTAAAAAATCTTGGGTGGGTAGCTAAAATAACTGTTTGAAATAAAAAAGAAAAATAATTTAAAAATTACAGAATAAATTAAAAAGACTAAAGGGTGGCAAGTGTAATTAAATTTTAAAACTTTATTTACATACCCCGCCCTTTTATTTTTATAATTATAATCTGCAATTTTTAACTTATTTATGTTTAAAGATTAATTAGAAATTAAAGAACCCGCCCAAGTTTTAATTAGATTTAAAATCTATTTAACGCACGGTGAGCAGATTTTAAGATATAATATAAGTTGAATTATTAATCTATTTATATTTTTAATTTAGCTAACCGTGCGTTGAGATATTTTTAAAATTTAAAAAATGCTTGGGTGGGTGTTGTAAATTCTAATGAAGCAATAAAAAAATAAAAAACAGAAATAAAAGATAATATTAAAAAATATAAAGGGCGGGCAGATGTAATAAAAATTAAGTAAATATAAATGACAATTTTTGACACATGCATATGCTATAATAACAATATTGAATAAATATTTAAGGAGTATATTTTTATGGATATTTTTGAAATTATAATGAATGCAATTGATGATATTGATGAGGGCTTTGAAAATGTTTTAGAGGCATTGAATAACAAAATAGAAGGTAAAAAATAGATAATGAAGATTCGGCAGAAGAGATAGAAAATAGAGAAGAAACAAATATTATAGATATATCAGCAGAATACATTTCAGAAGAAAATATTGACGATTCAAATAAAATACATATAGGAAAAATAGATGATAATTAAGAATTAATTGCTGTATAAAATTTATATATAAAATAAAACTTGAATTTCAATTATTTTTTACATATAATTATTATAGAATATATCTAATTGGAGCTTAGTATGGATTTTAATCTACCAATGCCTTATGACAAGGATTTAACAGAAGAAGAAAAAACTGCTATAGATAAGTATGTGGATAAAGTTTATGAAGAGTTCAAAGATAATGGAAAACAATTGACAAGATTGGCAGCACAAGCAAGTTCTGCAATATCTGCAGGAAAAGCAAAAGCTGAAAAATTAGCGAATCAGGGATTTTTGAAAAATTTATGGGGAAATATTACAGGAAAAAATAGAAAATTAAGAGGAGAGATAGATAGAGATTTTGCCATATCTCAGCAAGCATGCATAAAGATGATACAAAAACTAGCACAGCAGGGTAAATTGACTTTTGATGCTATAATGGGGGTAAACTTAAAACTTAACTGTTTAGTAACTCAAATAGATAAAGAGTTTAATAAAGTATATTCTCAAATGCATGAAATGATGATTGTGTCAATGTCTAATTTGACTAGAGAGTCCATAAGAATAGATAAACTAGAAAGAAGTATGAATGTTGTACATCTTGAGTCAACTATAGAATATTTAGGGTTTGACGGTGTATTGTATAAAGACTTAGAAAATAATAATGAAAAAATGCTATGTATTATTTCTGATTTCTTTTTGGCTACTAAAGGTAAGTACTCTATTAATGATTTGATGATGTTAAAACCTATGATGAATAACATAGGAATAAATCCAAACGATAAAATAAGTATGATTAGCCTTTATAATACGCTTTTATCTAACAAAAAAATAGCTGATAAATTCTTTGAGGCATTGGATAAAGCAAAATTAAATGAGCTTGAAGATATAGAAGTGCCTTTGCTTGGAAATATCAAAAAAATAGAAAAGCTCGAAACAGATGAAAAATATATTGTAGACAGCATAGTTGATATGTCAGGCAAAGATGAAAAAGAAGTTAAGCTTAATTTACTAAAAAATTATGCGGCTAGTAATTTAAATATGGATTTGGAGAAAGAAAATTCATATTTTGATTTGTCAGTGGCTATGATAAACGAATTGACAGATATAGACTTAGTGGAGATAGAAGAAAAAGAAGAAACTCCTAAAATATCAGCTTCAGTAAATTTAATTTTTGATTTAGCAGTAGAATTAGAAGAAGAAGAAAATCCTGAAGGAAGTTTATATTTATTAGAAAAAGCTAAAGAACATGGATTAGATACAGCAGAATTATATGAAGCAATAGGAAAAGCTTTATTTGATTTAGAAGAATATGAAGAAGCTGCTGAAAATTTTGAATTATCTATAGAAAAAGGATTATATAATCATGCTACCAATTATTTTACTGCAATGAGTTATGTATATGCAGGAAATCCTAAAAAAGCAAAAGAAGCTATGACAAAAGCAGTTAAATTAAAGCCAAATAGCTATGCCGCAAATATTAATTTAGGAGTAATATACAGGAAACTTGGTGAATATTCAAAAGCTGTAGAATACTATGATAAAGCAATAAAAATCAATAATGAAATACCTTTGGCATTTATAAATAAAGCTGAAGCATTAATAGCAAGCGGAGAAAATAGATTTTTAATAGAAGAGGCATTAAATAGAGCAATATCTTTAAACCCAAGCTATGCTGACGGACTTAAAACTACAACAGGAACATTTTATAAAGATTTATCAGGAAGGCTTAGATATTCCTATTATAAAGACAATAATTCCTCGGATAATTTAGTCATAAAAAAAGAAAAAAAGACCAAAAAAAATAATGGTTTCTTCTCTTATATTGATTTTTTCAATAATCTTTAATTATATATTTAATAAAAGGATAAAAACATTATGGATAAATTGGGGCTTGTTTTGGATGGCGGAGGCGGTAAGGGGGCTTATCAAATCGGCGTTTGGAAGTACTTGAAAGAGGTTGGGCTCGACAGAAATATAAAGGCTGTTTCAGGGGCTTCTGTTGGGGCTTTGAATGCCTGCTTTTTCGCTTTGGACGATTACAAATTAGCCGAGAAAATTTGGACTAGAGAAATCAAAAACAAAATATTAAGCATTGACATAGAAAGCACTATTAAAGGTTTCGGCAAATATGGCTCTATGCTTATGACCAATCCTGCCGTTGCTGCTTTTGTGGGTGTTCTTGCTTCTACAGGGGTTCTATCTAGGGACGGTCTTGTGAGCATTATAAACAAGCATATTGATTTAAACTATATTTCAAATATGGATTTTCCTATTTATTGTGCTTGTACTCATATACCGTCATTTGATGCCCATTATTTCAAATTAAATGGAAGAAGTGAAAAAGACATGATTGATATACTTCTTGCCTCATCTGCCATACCTATTTTATTTCCTGTAGAGAAAGTTGACGGCGAAATATATTTAGATGGCGGTATAAAAGATAATTCTCCTCTTACTCCTCTTTATGATGAAGGCTGTACCGACATAATGGTTATACATTTGAAAGCTGATGAGATTATAAAAGACAGAAGAGATTCATCAGCTGTTATATACGAGATATGTCCTCAGGAGGATTTAGGCAATCTTATAAATGGTACTTTGGATTTTTCTCCGGAAGGTGCATACAGGAGAATTGAACAAGGTTATAATGATGCCAAAGAAGTTTTAGAGGCTGCTGTTGAAATTGCTAAGGCTCAGGCTGGTATAATAAGAGATTTAGATATTATGAAAAGTCATGAGAAATCATTCAAACAAAATAGAAAACAAGCACTAGAAGAAAGACAGAAATTAAAATCTAATTTAAACAGTACAATGAAATCATTTATGAATATAGAAGAAGCTAAAAAAAATTATCTAAAAGAACAGAAAAGAAAAAATATTGAGTAATAGATTTAAAATTCTATTTAACGCACGGTAAGCAAAATTTTAAAGCATAATAAAATTTGAATTATGACATAACTTTATATTTTTAGTTTTGTTATGGTTGCGGTATATTCGTCGTAAATTCAAAAAAATCTTGGGTGGGTAGCTAAAATAACTGTTTGAAATAAAAAAGAAAAATAATTAAAAAATTACAGAATAAATTAAAAAGACTAAAGGGTGGGCAAGTGTAATTAAGTTTTAAAACTTTATTTACATACCCCTCCCTTTTATTTTTATAATTATAATCTGCAATTTTTAACTTATTTATGTTTAAAGATTAATTAGAAATTAAAGAACCCGCCCAAGTTTTAATTAGATTTAAAATCTGTTTACCGCACGGTGAGAAAAATTTTAAATCATAATGAAATTTGAATTATAATATAAATTTATATTTTTAATTTAGCTAACCGTGCGTTGTGGGATTTTTAAAATTAAAAAATGCTTTGGGTGGGTGCTGTAAATTCTAATTCAGCAATAAAGAAATAAAAAACTGAAATAAAAGATAATATTAAAAAAGCATAGAGGGCGGGCAATGAGAATAAATTTTAAAAAAATAAAAGCCCCACTATGTAAATATAATGGGACTTTTTTTATTAATAATTATTAAAAAATTATTCTTCTATACTTAAATGAAGTTCTTCTAATTGATCTGCATCTACAGTAGAAGGACAGCCGCTCATTAAACATTGACCTTTTTGTGTTTTAGGGAATGCTATAACTTCTCTAATACTGTCTTGTTTTTGAAGAAGCATAACAACTCTGTCTATACCATAAGCCATACCGCACATAGGAGGAGCACCGTATTTTAATGCATCAAGTAAGAATCCAAATCTTATTTTAGCTTTCTCATCATCTATACCTAAAAGACTAAATATTTTAGCCTGTACTTTACTGTCATAAATACGCTGACCGCCTCCGCCTATCTCATTACCATTTAATACCAAGTCATAAGTATCACTTCTTACTTTTAATACATCAGTATCTAATAAGGCAACATCTTCAGGTACAGGAGCTGTAAATGGGTGGTGAGTAGCGGATATTCTTTTTTCTTTATGATCATACTCAAATAATGGGAACTCTACTACCCAAAGGAAATTTAATTTATCTTTATCTATTAAATTTAATTTCTCAGCAACTCTTAATCTTAAATTACCCAAAGCATCGAATGTAACTTTCGGAGTATCTGCCACAAAGAATAGTAAATCTCCTTTCTCTGCTTTAGTAACTTCTAATATTTTTTTCTGATTGTCTTCAGAGAAGAATTTAACTATGTTTGATTCAAGTCCTTTATCAGTAACTCTCATCCAAGCAAGCCCTTTAGCTCCGAAAATGCCTACATATTTTGTGAAGTCATCAATATCTTTTCTGCTTAATTTTTCACCGCCTTTAGCATTTAAGCATCTTATTATAAACTTATTATCTAAAGCATTTTTAAATACGGCAAAATCACAGCCTCTAACCGCGTCCTCAACATTGATAAGTTTTAATTCAAATCTAGTATCAGGCTTATCGCTTCCGTACATCTCCATAGCATCATAATAGTTTAATCTAGGAAAAGGAGTAGGTAAGTCAATACCGTAAACATCTTTAACTATATTAGCAGTAACATTTTCCATAATAGATAAAAACTCATCAGTATTAAGGAAAGAAGTTTCAATATCTACTTGTGTAAACTCAGGCTGTCTATCTGCTCTTAAATCTTCATCACGGAAACATTTAGCTATTTGATAGTATCTGTCAAAACCTCCTATCATAAGTATCTGTTTAAATATTTGAGGAGACTGAGGCAATGCGTAAAAATCCCCTGCATTTAATCTTGAAGGAACGAGGAAGTCTCTAGCACCTTCTGGAGTGCTTTTATTTAATATAGGAGTTTCTACATCTATAAAGCCATTATCAGATAAATGTTTTCTAAAGGCATTAGTAATTTGAAATCTTTTATATAGATTATTAAATACAGTTGGTCTTCTTAAATCCAAATATCTGTATTTTAATCTTATATCTTCACCTGTATCAATATCATCTTCTAGTAAGAAAGGAGGAGTTTCAGAAGTATTAAGAAGCTCCATTTTTTCAACCATAACTTCTATTTCACCTGTAGGAATTTTAGGATTTACCATTTCAGGACTTCTAGCTCTAATTTTTCCTTCTACGCTGATAACATATTCGCTTCTTAAATCCTGAGCTTCATTATGTGCTTCTTTGCTTATTTCAGGATTGAATACTATTTGTACAAAACCTGTTCTGTCTCTTAAATCTACAAATATTACACCGCCATGATCTCTTCTTCTTAAAACCCAGCCTGCTAGCTTAACTTCTTTACCGATATCATCTTTTGTTAATATTCCATTATAGGCACTTTTAAAACGCATATTGCTCCCTCTTCTTTAATTGATTATTTGTTTTATTGTTTAAAATTTATTAAAAAATAAGATACATTTCTTTTTTGAATAAACATAATTATTATATTATAAATAGGTATAAAAATCAATTACTTAATAGAAGTTATATTGCAAAAATAATTTTATATTATTAAAGCATTAATATATTCATTTTTTAAAATGGTATATTAATGCTTTTTAATTATTAATATTTTTTGTTTTTAATTGTAAATATCGAAAATAAACCTATAAAAATTATAGATATTACTATTAGAGAGCTTCCATATACCATTCCAAGCTCTATTCTCTGACTTCCTATTGCATTAACTATTGCAGTCGTTATAGGTCTGTTATTAGCAACTGATGCAAAAGTAGGAACTCCATAATCTCCCATTATAAATATAAAAGTTATGATAAGGCTGAAAGAAATACCTGTTAACATCATAGGTAGAATAACTTTAAAAAATGTAATAAATCCATTGGCCCCTAAACTTTTAGATGCTTCTTCTATAGATTTAGGAAGAGATATTAGAGATGCGGATGAATTTCTAACCATTACAGGAAGTCTCAAAATAATAAATGCTAAAGGCATAAACCAATAAGTACCTATGAAAGTTATATTTAATACTAAAATATTTGGTACATTATATGAAGCAATTAATGCTATAAGAATAGTTGAAGGCGGAAGTATCCATGGGAGCATACATACATTTTCTAAGAGAGTTCTGCCTTTAATTTTAGTTCTAGTAATAACATATGAAGCAAATATTCCTATAAAAGCAGATACAATTGTAGCTATAAATGCTATTATGATGGAATTATATATAGGCTGTATATTTCTGGAATTTTTAAATACATTTATATAATTTTCTAGAGTATATTGATCATGAAATACAGATGCCCATCTTCCAGATTTTCCAAAAGATATTAGAATAACAGCTATAATAGGAAGTATTATAATAATTGATAGGATAGTAACATATATAGTTGCAATTTTTGATATTGTTTTATTTTTTATAGGAGTAAATGGTATTAAAGAACCTTTGAAATCTTTACCGGAAAAACATTTTAATTCATAATATCTAATTACAGAGATAACAATAATAATAATCAAAGATAGTAAAACAGCTTGAGTAGCGGCTAGATTTATATATCCTGCTTGTTTACTGAAGTATATTTCTGTGCTCATTACTCTAAAATTACCTCCTATAATCATAGGGGCTGAAAATGATCCTGAAGCTGATAAAAAAGTTAAAACAGCAGCTCCTGTAATATGAGGTCCGAAAGATGGAAAAACTATTTGAAAGAAAGTTCTAAATTTTCCAACACCTAAACTTTTTGCTGCTTCTATTTGTGATACATTTATCCTTTCTATAGCTTCTGTTGTAAGCAAATAAAAATATATATACTGAGTAAAAGCATGTATTAGTAATATTCCGCCAAATCCCTCTATAGAATAACTATTTAAAGGAAGTCCCAATAGTTCTCTTAAAGGCCATCCTATAAAACCTCTTACACCATACAAAAATACATAAGCAACTACGACAACTGTACCTGGTACTACCATAGGCAGTAGAACAATTATATGGTATATTCTTCTAAAAGGAATTTGAACAGCATGTATACACAAACTTAAACTGCATCCTATAATACCGCATATTATGACTGTGCTAAATGATAATAATAATGTATTGAAAAAAGCAGAAGACAAATTGGGACTTTGGAATATTTGTTTATAGTTATAAAATCCAAAATTACCATTTTTAGTTAAACTTGATATTAGAGTTATTAAAGATGGATAAACTGCAAATGCAAATAAATACCATATTAATAAAGCTAAAAATAAATAAAATATAATAGATTTATTTTTCAACATTATGATAGTCCTTTATATATTTTCTATAGGTATTAAACTGTTATAATTAAAAGATAATCTTACTTTCTTTCCTTCTAATTCTTTAAAATCTTTATCATAGCAGCTTATATGAATTAATTTTTCATCATCTATTTTTACAAATATTGATGAAATAACCCCAAAAAATTTATAACTTATCAATGTACCGTCTAAATATATTTCATCATTTTTTTTATTTTCATTGGATAATATTATATCAATTTTTTCAGGTCTAATTGAAAATAGCTGTTCATTATCATAATCTTTAAATAAATTTGTATTATTGTTTCCTGAATTGTTCATAGCTGAAATTAATCTAGATTTATTCAAAATATTTGTATTTCCTACAAAATTAGCAGTAAAAGTATTTTTAGGAAAATGATATATATTTTTTGGTGTATCTAATTGATATACTTTTCCCATATTCATAACAGCTATTTTATCAGCTAAATATAATGCTTCTGACTGATCATGCGTAACATATACCATAGTTATTTTTTCTATGTTTTTAATTCTCATTAATTCTTCACGCATTTCTTCTCTGAGTTTTAAATCTAAATTGGACAATGGCTCATCTAAAAGAAGAAGTCTTGGTTTTATTGCAAGTGCTCTTGCAAGTGAAACTCTTTGCTGCTGTCCTCCTGATAGTTCATGAGGAAACCTTTTTGCAAATTTTTTTAATCCCATCAAGTTTATATAGTATTCTAATATTTCTTCTATTTCTTTTTTGCTTTTTTTCCTTATCTTTAATCCGTAAGTTATATTATCTTCCACTCTCATATTTGAGAATAAAGCATAGTTTTGAAATACCACTCCTATTCCTCTTTTTTCTGTAGGAATATTTACTATTGATTCTCCGTTTATTAATATATCGCCGCTGCTTGGTTTTTCAAAACCAGCTATCATTCTCAATATAGTTGTTTTTCCGCATCCCGAGGCACCTAATAAAGAAAAAAATTCTCCGTCTTTAATTTCAAAGTTAACATTATCTACTGCTGTATAATTATCAAATTTTTTAGTTAAATTTTTTATAGATAATTCTGTTTTTTTCATTTATTAGTACCTCCTAAATATTGATTTTGTTATTTACTCCTTATATTATCATCAAAATATTTTACCCATTCTCCCATTTTTTCAGATACATAAGCCCAATCTATATCCATAGATGGTATATCAAATTCTTTCATCCATTGAGGAGATTCGGCCAAAGCATTAGGATCTGTAGGCATCCTGTTAAATTCATTTGCCAATATTATCATATTTTCTTTACTTCCTGCAAATTCTATAAATTTTTGTGCATTTTCAGGGTTAGGTCCATTTTTTACAGCAGCAATAGCATCTATAATATTTATTACTCCGCTTTCTGTTCTAGCTATATCCCAAGGATAATTTGATTTGTATATTCCATCAGCTATATATGGCAGAACAAACATAGAAATATTACCTATAGGTGAGTTAATATCATTATACATAATTCCTGATTCAGCATAATATCTGTAAACATTATCATCAAATTTCTTTAAAAAATTCCAAGCTCCTTCTATACTATCCTGCTTTTCAAACTGATAAACCATTACCGCTAAAAATATGTTTGCTGTACCTCCTGCCCTAAGCCATAATAATTTATCTTTGAATTTTGAATTAGTTAAATCTGACCAATCTTTTGGTATTAAATCACCTTTTACATTATTAGTATTATAAAATAAAACAGCAGGTGTCTGCATAGGTCCATACCAATATCCGTCTTTATCAACGAACATAGGATCTATATTATCTTTCCAAGTAGGATTTGATTTTTCTAATAATCCCTCTTTTTTTAAAATTTCCATATAAGTTGCAGAACCGCCGTACATAACATCTGCTTTAGGACTGTCTTTTTCAGATCTTATTCTTTCAACTACAGCATCTGTTCCCGCTTGAACAAATTCAACATATATACCTGTTTCCGCCTCAAATCTTTCTGCTATATTTTCCAATAAAGGATCTGTATGCGGTGAATAAATTACTACCTTCTCCTTATTGTTCTTGCTAGAACATGAAACTATAAGAACAAATATTAAACTGAAAATAAAATATTTTTTTAACATGAATACCTCCTAATTTTTTAAAATTGATATTATAAAATATTTCAACATATTCTCAAAATAACAATATTCTACAGGACCAAGACTGACTTTATTAAAATTTGAAGTTAATCTTTTATTAATAATTTCTAATGTATTAAAAATAGTTTCTTTTTCAGTATCCGTAAATTCTTTTATGATATACGAAATAGATACATGAAATTCATAATTTTCTTCATTATGATTCACCATACCAGTAACATCTTTTATAACTTCTCTGAATTTTTTTAGCTTTTTTTCTTCTTCCAAGTTATAAGGCTCCATTAAAAATTGTATTCCTTCAAAGTTATCTTGAACTCTCAATTTTTTAGCATTCATTATAAATCCTTCAGGTTTATATAGCTTTGGAATGCTATTAAAAAAATATGTCATCATATCGCTAAAAGGAGTATCTAAAGGCATGTTTTTAACCCAATTATTTTCCATTCTTACATCATCACATACCCCTTCAAATATTGTCATATGATAACTGTCATTTGGAAGTAATGCCAATTTATTATAAAAATCTGAAATAGATAATTCTCCTGAAGAATAATTGGCAAATCTAAAAAAATTACTATTTTGAGGTATATGACATATAAAAGTATTGCCCTTAAAAGGTCTAGCATTTCCGTCAGGATAAAATTTCTTGAATTCTCCTGTTACACATGAAGTAAATTTTTCCATAAAAACTGTCCATAAAAATTTTTGTATATAATTAATAGTATATTAAAAAAAGACTTGATGTCAAATATTTTGTTCTTTTTTTAAAAAATAAATAAAAAAGAACAAAATATATTGTGTTGATTTTTTATTGATAAAAATATATTATAATATAATGACAGTAAGAGAAATAGCATCTATAACAGGATTGTCATCAACTACAGTCCATACAGCTTTAAAATATCCAAATAAAGTAAGTCCTTCTGTACTTGAAAAAATAAACAAAGTTCTAAAGAATATTGAAGAAAATCCTAAAAAAATAAGAGAGGTTTATATAATACTTCCGCATATAAATTCTTTTTATACCACATTTTTAATAAAAGCCATAGATCTGCTTAATAAAGAAAACATAAAAGCTATACCATTTATTACCAATGAAGATATAGAAAAAGAAGAAGAATTTATTTCTAAAATAAATTTTTCTACGCGTACAGGTATTATATTTAATCCTGTAGATCAGGATGTGGAATATTCTTTTTTAAAAAGGAAGAAAAAAAGCCAATAATCCTTACAATGAATAGAACTCTAAACAAATATAAGGTTGATATGACTTTAAAATTAGCAAATAAAGAAGCATCAGAGATGGCGGTAAGAGCATTAGCAGATGAAAATAATAAGAATATTTTATTAATAAATTCAGGAAATAACAATATAATAACTGCAAAAGAGAGAAGCGATGGATTTAATGAAGCTATTAGAAATGATTCAAATATAAGTGGAGATATAATATTTACTAATTTTAATGATTGGAAAAGCTCTTATGAAATATTGAATCAATATAAAGAAAAAATAAAAAATTATGATGCCATCATCTCCACAAGCGAATTAATAACATGTGCTATTTTAAAAATATTTAAAAATATGAGTATAAATATACCTCAGGATATAAGACTTATAACATTCGATACATCACCAACTTTTGAAGCTTTATCTATATCAAATATTTCTTTTTCTCCTAGTTCAATGGCAAATAAAGCAATAGAACTTTTATTGACAAAAAGTGCAGAGGATAATTATACAACAGAATATATATTTTTACCTAAATTAAGATTACTTGGAAGTGAAAAAAGAAATTGATAATTATATAAGTTTCTAATCAAAGATATAATTTCTATAACAGAAAATTAATATCTCTAAATTATAATCGAATTCAAATCTTTTAAATATTTTTATAATTTCTTTTATAGTTTCACCTGAGGCATAAACATCATCAATCAATAATATATTTTTATTTTTTATTTTTTCTGTATTTATTATTTCAAAAGCATCTTTAATATTTTCGCTTCTTTCTTTTAGAGTTTCTAAAAATTTCTGTTCTTTTATATCTTTTTTTATTTTTATAAGTTCATATTTTTCTATATTGAACTCTTTAGAAATATAATCAGCAAAAAAATCCATTATACCGTTATTTTTATTTGAAGGCACATAAAGTATGATGTCAAATTTTTTATTATTTGTTTTTATATAATCATAATAATAATTTTTTATATTTTCTATTATTTTTATAGGAAAATCAATATCCTTTTTTTTGAATGCTCTTAATTTATCGCCAAGTTCTTTATCCAAATCTCCTAATGCTGTTATAGGTATATTATCTATACTGAATTTTTTATAAGCAGTAAAAATATTACTCATTAGTTTTATCTTTTAATATTAAGTACATTACACTTGCAAAAATCCAATTTACTATTATTCCCTTATATCCTAGAATAACTCCGTTTAACCAAGTGTTAATATTGATATCAAAAATAAATGTAAGAATTACGGATGATAACCTTCCTAATATTAATGCAAATAATGAAACTAATATAAAAGATATCTTTTTATTTTTCATTACACTTATTGAAGCTGAAAACACTATGCCTTCAAATATCAAAAAATATAATGTTGGAGGCATAGGCATATTTGTAAGAAAATAATTCAAAATAGGTGATATAAAGCTAAGTACTATTAAAAATATAGGATTTAATATATAAGCTCCCAAAGACAATGCAAAAAATATAGGAAGGAATTCTGTGCCTTTAAATCCGAAATAATGTGTTATAATAGGGGAAGCTAAACTTATAATGCTTAATAAAAATAATATAAAAATATTGACATTAATTTTTCTTAAAGATAGAGCTTTCATAAAAATATCCTGATTAAATTATTTTACTATGTATTATACTTAAATATTAATATTTGTCAAAATTTACGCACGGTAATTAGATTACAAAATATAAAAATATTTTAATTTATAATTAAAACAATAAACAAAAAATCATTAAGCGTGCGTTGTGTAATTTTTTAATTTAATAAAAACTTGGGTGGGTGCTAATATTTCTTTATTAGTATTTAAGAAAATATAAACGCAAATTTCAGAATAAAGTATTAAAGAATAAAGGGCGGGGCATGTAATAAAAGTTTTAAAACTTAATCACATTTGCCCACCCCCTAGACTTATAACTTAAATCTGGAATTTCTATTTTTTATTTTTTTATTGCTAAAATTAGAATTTTTAGCTGCCCACCCAAGATTTTTTTAAATTTACGACAAATATACCGCACGCAGAATAGAACCTAAAATATAAATCGACTAATAATTATAATTTAAACAATATATAAGAGTTTCATTAACCGTGCGTTTATAAGATTAAAAATTTAAACAACACTTGGGTGGGTGTCTTGAAATTCTAATTAAGCATTAAGAAAAATAGAACATAATTTTCAAAACTAATTAAAAAATATAAAGGGCGGGGTATGTAATTAAAGTTTTAAAATTTAATTACACTTTCCCACCCTTTAGGCTTATAACTTAAATCTGGAATTTCTATTTTTTATTTTTTTATTGCTAAAATTAGAATTTTTAGCTGCCCACCCAAGATTTTTTTAAATTTACGACAAATATACCGCACGCAGGGTAAAATTAAAAATATAGAATAATTTATAATTTAAATTTATTATATATTATAAAACTGAATTTACCGTGCGTTAAAACCCATTAATAATAATTATTCAGCGAAATTTATAAGCTCGCCTATATTTTCTATAGAGCAAATTATTTTATCCCCACTTTTCATGTACTTAGGAGGATTAAAAGACATTCCTACACCACCCGGAGTTCCTGTTGCAATTATATCTCCAGCTTCTAAAGTCATTCCTTTTGATATATCAGATATTAAATAATTTACATCATTAATCATATACTTAGTATTTGAAGATTGTCTTGTTTCATCATTTAAAATACTTTTTATATCAAGCTTCAATGGCTGTTTCAAATCATCTTTATAAACTATGCATGGTCCCATAGCACTGT
Organism: Brachyspira hampsonii; assembly: GCF_002214805.1. Taxonomy (NCBI): domain Bacteria; kingdom Pseudomonadati; phylum Spirochaetota; class Spirochaetia; order Brachyspirales; family Brachyspiraceae; genus Brachyspira; species Brachyspira hampsonii. Next base: position 1,704,412 of record NZ_CP019914.1, read on the forward strand.
ATGAATCTAAACTTTTCCCCTTATACCATTGAGAATGTTTTTTTTGTAAGTTTCTTGATGATATATCATTAAATATACTATATCCGAATATATAATCATTAACTTCTTCAGGCTTTATATCTTTTGCAGTTTTTCCAATGATTACAGCTAATTCAACTTCATAATCAAGGCATTCATCTAAATCAAATCTTGCTTTTATCTTATCTCCAAAACCGATTATCTCTATAGCCCTTTTAGAGAAATATACAGGTGCTTTAACTTCTTTAAAATATTTCATATCTTTTTTTATTTCACTTAAATGATCGCTGTAATTAACCCCTACACATATAATATCATGAATAGGTTTTCTTATAGGAGATAATATTTTAACATTATCTATGGAATATGCTCTTTCAAAATTTTCTTCTGCATATTTTAATTTATTTAGTATATTATTATCTTCGTTAATCATATTTATTAATTGTATCATAGGATTAGAATCACATTTAAAGTCAGATATTATTTCATTAATAGCAATAACTTTATTTCCATCCTTACTTAATATACCTACAGATTCAGTATTATTCCATTCAACAAAGGATACGAATTTCATTATCATAACTCCAAAAAATATTTTTATTGATATATTAAACTTTAGCAGCTGATTATTATTTTAAAAAATTTAGGTAATTTTTAAAGTTTTTTAATCAATAGTGTTTCGTACATTATAGTAAATTTATAAATGTTTTTCAATATAGATGTAATAAAAACTTGAATATTAAATAATATACAATATAATAAATATCTATTATATTTAAGGTGCATGTTATGAATATACTTGAAAATGTGAGCGAAGTTCAAAAAGAAGGAATACTGCATACAGGAAGTCCATTGCTTCTTTTAGCAGGTGCCGGAAGTGGTAAGACTTTAGTTATCACTAGAAAAATAGCTTATCTCATTAATGAGCTTGAAGCAGCTCCTGAAAATATAATGGCTGTAACTTTTACTAATAAAGCTGCACATGAAATGAAAGAGAGAGTATGCAATTTGCTTCCGGATATTAAGCCAAGCAGATTATTTATTAGAACTTTTCACTCTGCATGTTTAAGAATATTAAAAGAGAATGCACATTTCTTAGGATATAAATCCAATTTTCTTATTTTAGATGAGGGAGATAAAGCATCAGTTATTAAAAGAATTATGAAAGAAGAGGAAGTTCCAAAGAGTATATCACAGAAACTTATAACAAGATTTATATCTAATGTGAAAAATTCAATAGATGACGGCATAGTTTTCGACAGAGATATTTTTGAAAATATTTATAAAAAATATACAGACTATGAACTTAATGAAAATGTAATGGATTTTGATGATTTAATTTTAAATACTATAAAATTATTTGAACAAGAAAATAAGGTTTTAAATTATTATAGAAATAGATTTAAATATATTTTGGTAGATGAGTTTCAGGATACTAATCCTCAGCAGTATAAATTAATAAAATTATTAACACAGGATGCAGAGAATGATTTAACTGTTGTAGGCGATGATGATCAGAGTATATATGCCTTCAGAGGAGCAGATGTTTTGAATATACTTGATTTTGAAAAAGATTATCCTAATACAAAGATAATTCGTCTTGAGGAAAATTACAGATGCCCTAAAGATATTGTAGAAGCTGCTTTGAGTGTCATAAAAAATAATACTAATCGTCATGAAAAGAATGTATTTTCAAATAAGCCTAATGAGTTTAAAATAGAAAATTGGATTTGCTATAGTGATTTAGAAGAGGCTAGAAGTGTAGTTAATGAAATAGAGTCCCTATTTGATAACGGATTTGAGGCAAGGGATATTGTTGTATTGTTTAGAACTAATAGCCAATCAAGAGCTTATGAAAAGGAGTTAAGACTTCATTCTATTAATTATAAAATAGTAGGGGGAGTTGGATTCTTTGAGCGTACTGAAATAAAAGATGCGATTTCTTTTTTAAGGCTTATGACAGGTTTCGGCGATAACTTCAGTGTAAGAAGAACTATCAATGTTCCGCCTAGAGGAATAGGGGAGAAGAGCTTCAGCAATTTTGAAACTTTTGCAAATACTAGAAAATTGACTCTTTATAACGCTATTGATTATATTGATGAAGCAGGACTTACAAAAAAGGTTATCTCAAATATGAAAGCCTATAAAAGCATTATAGAAGAATATGCTATAAAAATAAAAGAGGATATTATCAATGAAGAAGGTATTCATATAGAGTTATTATTCTTTGAGTTTTTAAAAGATATAGATTATTTTTCAATTTTTAAGAGTGATGGAAACGAGAGAGTAATAACTGCAGAAGAGAATATAAAGGAGCTTTTCAGAGGTTTTTATGATTATAAATCAATGGAGCCTAATGCTTCACTTATAACATTTTTAGAAGAAAATACTTTATACAGAGATATAAATACAAATGATGATAAAGAGGATTATATAACATTGATGACTATTCATAATGCTAAAGGTTTGGAATTTGATGTAGTGTTTATGACGGGAATGGAGCAGGGAGTTTTTCCTCATTATTTTTCACTTGAAGAAGAAAAAGGTATAGATGAAGAGAGAAGGCTTTGTTATGTAGGCATAACAAGGGCAAGAAGAAAACTTTATCTTACATACTCAAAAAAAAGAAGAATAAGCACTGGTATAATGGAGCAGATACCTTCTTCATTCTTAATGGAGATACCGAAAAAATTAATGCTCATAAAAGAAAAGGCTAATTATTATTCTGGTAATTATATTGATATAGATGAAGATGCTTTTGATTATTGATTGTCAAAAATAACGCACGGTTAATGAAATTTTATATATTGTTCAAATTATAATTATTAATCGATTTATATTTTAGATTTTATTCTGCGTGCGGTGTATGCATTTTAAATTAAAAAAAATACTTGGGCGGGCAGCTAAAAATTATAATTGAACAAAAAAGAAATCAAAAATTAATATTACAAATAAAAATCATAAGCCTAGAGGGTGGGCAAGTGTAATTAAATTTTAAAACTTTAATTACATACCCCGCCCTTTATATTTTTTAATTAGTTTTGAAAATTATGTTCTATTTTTCTTAATGCTTAATTAGAATTTCAAGACACCCACCCAAGTGTTGTTTAAATTTTTAATCTTATAAACGCACGGTGAATAGAATTTTGTATATTGTTTAAATTATAATTATTAGTCGATTTATATTTTAAGTTTTATTCTGCGTGCGGTATAATAAAAAATCCGGCAAATAAATTTACCGGATTCTAATAATTTTTATATTTGAGAATTATAATTTTTCTAGAAGTTTTTTAGCAAATACAGCTCCAAAACCTATAACAGCAGCAACTACTACTAATTGGAAAATACCTTCTATGATATCATCCAAGTTGTATAGCATGTAATGCATTCCGAAAAATCTTGAATAGAATATAAATAATGCAGTTAATGCCAATATTCCAATTACAGCCATAATAATTATTATACTTTTATTAGATTTATTATTTTTTTCTTTAACAACTATAATATCTTTTTTTTCATTATTAGCTTCGCTTTCATTTGCTTTTGCTTCTTTAGTATCTTTTGAATCTATTTTTTTAAATAAAATAAAAGCAAACATTATCATTACAGCAAAAACAGAAATTTTTAATAATGCTTCTATAACTTCATCGAAATCATGCATTAAATAAAACATATAATACTGCAAACCCAAAAATCTTATTGCCGCTATAAATAATGCCGCTGCCGCAATAGAAGCTGCAATAATTATAAACTTTTTTGATTTTACAACAGACATTATGTTATTTTTCATCCTTCCCTCCTTTATAAAAAATAACTTATCTTATCCTTTTTTTATCATCTTTTAATTTATATTCAGGTTTTAATTCATAAACTTTTTCATATCTAGGATCATTTTCTCTGCTGTCTATATTGCTTTTAATATTACCGGGAATCCTTCTTTCTCTTCTTTCATAATCCCTCATATCATATTCATATTGTATGTTATCTTCTTTTATTCTTTCTCTTTTATTATTGTTTCTTTCATTTTTATAATCATCTTCATAATCATCGTAGTACCTATCATTTCTTACTCTATTATCATAATCATCTTCATAGTCATCATAATATTCCTCTCTTCTTCTAATCTTTCTTCTTCTGCTAGGTTTCCTATAATCATCATCTCTATCATTCTTTCTTATTTTTCCTGAAGTGTTATCATCTTTTAAAACCTTTTTTATGAAGTATACCACAGCCAATATTACAACAACCATTAGTACTAGTTTTACTATATCTTCAATAAAATCATCTACATCATCAATTAAATCAAAACAGTACAGATTTGCCGCAATGATTAGATTGAAAATAAAAGCTTTTAATCCTAATTTTTTCATTACTTACTTTCCCCCATTAATTTTTACTTATTACCTATCATCAGAATTAGAGTCTTTTTTAACATATTTTTTAAATATATATACTCCTGCTGCTATTATTACCACAATACCAATTATTTTTGCCAAATCATCAAAAATAAAATCAAAAGTATCTTCTATTAAATCAAAACAGTATAAATTAGCAGTCATAATAAATATAGATGCTAAAGCCATTAAACTTAACTTTTTCATACTATATTACCTCCTTATTAATCTCTTATAATTAAAGTATAGCACATTAAATAAGTTTTGTAAAGCTAAATTTAAATAAATTTTACAAAAAATATAGTATTGTAAATAAAATGTAAAGTAATATATAATACAAATCATACATTTTTGGCAAAAATTTAAAATAATTTCTTATATTTAGAGGATAGAATTTACTAAATATTAATTTTTGTATATAAATATATTTTAAGTAAAAAAAATATTGATTAATAGCTGATATAAAATATAATGTTTAAATAAAAAATTATATAGGATAGCAGCCATGAAAAAGATTATATTTATGATTTTATCTCTAAGCATAATAATATTGTTTATGTCATGCTCAGGAGGAAAAGATGAGAAGGGGGTTATATATATTAATGTCGGACCTGAACCAAAAACTATAGACCCTGCTTTAAATTCAACAGTAGATGCTAATATTTATATTCAGCATGTTTTTGAGGGATTGGCAACTAGAGATAATGATAATAAAATAGTGCCGGGTGTTGCTGAGAGCTGGGATATAAGCGATGACGGATTAACTTATACATTTCATATAAGAGATAATGCTAAATGGTCTGACGGTAAAAAGATTACAGCAGAAGATTTTGTTTATTCTTGGCAAAGAGTAGTTGATCCTATTACAGCGAGCGAATATGCTTATCAATTTGAACCTGTTTTAAATGCGATGGATATAAATTCCGGTAAGAAACCTGTTTCTGAATTGGGTGTAAGAGCTATAGATGAAAACACTTTTGAAGTAAAATTAAATGCCCCTACTGCTTATTTTTTAGAGTTAGCGGCTTTTTATACATTTTATCCTGTTAGAAAAGATATGATAGAAGAAAATGCAGATAATTGGACACTTTCTCCTGATACTTATATAGGCAACGGACCTTTTATAATGACAGAAAGAAGAACAGACGACAGAATTGTAGTAGTAAAAAATACTAATTATTGGAATGCTGATAATATAGTTCCTGAAAAGTTGGTATTTATACTTATGCAAAATGGCACTGCTGCTGTTGCCGGTATAAAAGAAGGCTCTTTACATTTTGCCAATAATCCTCCGCTTCAGGATATTGAGAATTTAAAAAGTGAAGGTTTAATGCATATTTCTCCTTATCTAGGTACATACTATTATTGTTTAAATATTACTAATGAGATATTAAAAGATGTAAGAGTTCGTAAGGCTTTAACTTTGGCTATAGACAGAAATTATTTAGTAGAACAGGTAACTAGAGCCGGACAGCTTCCTGCAAGTGCTTGGGTTCCTAGCGGAGTGAATGATACTGAAGGGGCAGAAGGTGATTTCAGAAAAGTCGGAGGCGATTATTATAGTATAAAAGCTGAAGATTATCAAAAGAATTTAGATGAGGCAAAAAAACTTTTAGCTGAGGCTGGTTATCCTAATGGGGAAAATTTCCCTGTTATAGAGTTTAAGTCAAATTCAGGAGAGCATATACAAATATTTGAAGCTATACAGCAGATGTGGAAATCCGGACTTGGTATAGATTCTACTATAGCACAGGAAGAATGGGCTACTTTCCAAACTACAAGACAGGAAAAAAATTATGTTATAGCTCGTCATGGATGGATAGCTGATTATAATGATCCTATGAGTTTTTTGGGCGTATTTTTAAGCTATAGTATACAAAATAACGGCGGTTATTCTAATAAAGCTTATGATGATAAATTGAAACTTGCTATGTCTACAATAGATCAGGATATAAGAATGAAAGCTATGCATGAGGCAGAAGATATACTTATGGAAGATATGGGGTTAATACCTATTTATTTCTATACTGATCCTATTATGGTTAGTAAAAAGTTATCAGGTGTTATTTATGATCCTCTAGGAGCACATAAATTCTTCTATGCAAAATTATCTGAATAATAAAATTGGCGGATTTAATATTTAATATTTAATATAAAATCCGCCTTTATTTATGTAATTTCTATACTACTAGACATTTTTTTAAATTTGTCTTTTTTTAAAAAAATGTTATTATATACATATAAAATATTTGGAGATTATATTATGTTATTAAAAGATAGAAATGGTCTTTATAGAGGTAAGGCAACAATAAAAAACTTTTTCACTTTTGATATAGATTTAGAAGCTTCAGTAGATGAAGATGGCGATATAAAAGTAACTACCATAGCACCTATAGTAGGAAAGATAAGTCATAGTATATCTTTGGGAGCATCTTATGATAAAGATGATTATGACATGAAATTTGGAGATGATATTTTTCATATACACTTTGATTCCAATAATTCTATAGAAATAGAATTACCTGAGAAAATTAATGGAAGTTTTATAGTAACTAGGAATGTAATTTTACATAGGGTATAAAAATAAAAATCAGCTCTCTTAATTTATCTTAAGGAACTGATTTTTTGTATATTTATATAGAAAAAAGTTTTATTATAAAAAGCTAATTTATAAAATGGCTGCCATATTTAATGGAAAACATAGAATAAAAAAATAGGGTATTGGGCCAGCAGGGACTTGAACCCCGGACCCGATGATTATGAGTCATCTGCTCTAACCGACTGAGCTACTGGCCCCTAATTCTCAAGAAAAATCTTCTTTAGATTTAGCTATTATATAATAAAGAAAAAAAAAGTCAATACTTGAATAATTATTTTTTTATTTTTGTATGTAAATATTGCATTAAATACTTTTTTGTATATTTACTATTGACTTACTAAAATAAATTTACATAATAAATTATTATATAATAAAAATACATGAAGGGAGTATGTTTTTATGAAAGTTGACAAAGTTTATTCAATATATTATAGTGCTACAGGTACTACTCAGAAAATTGTTTCTTTTGTTGGCGAGAATATAGCAAAGAAATTGGGAGTGCCTTTTGAAAAGTATGATTTTACTTTACCAAAGAAAAGAGAAGGAATATTAGAGTTCAAGGAAAATGATTTAGTAATATGCGGAACTCCTACTTATGCAGGAAGAATACCTAATGTTATGCTTCCATATTACAAAAATAATATTAAAGCTAAGGGGGCTTTAGCTGTTCCTATAGTATTATACGGTAATAGGAATTTTGATGATTCTTTAATAGAGCTTAGAAATACTATGCAGGAAAATGGATTTTATACTATAGCAGGAGCAGGGTTTATAGGTGAGCATGCTTTTTCTTATGTTCTTGGGGCAGGAAGGCCTGATGATAAGGATATGTCTATTGCTGCTGAGTTTGTCGAAAAAGTTGTGGAAAAAATTCAAAATATGAATGATATTCCTAAAGAACCTATTAAGGTTAGAGGAAATGATCCTATTCGTCCTTATTATATGCCTAAGGATAAACATGAACATGCTATAGATATATTAAAAGTTAAGCCTAAAGTAGATACTTCAAAATGTACAAACTGCAAAACTTGTGCCCATGTATGTCCGCTTGCTTCTATTGATTTTGATGACATAACAAAATATGTAGGTAAATGTATAAAATGCGGTGCCTGTGTGAAAAAATGTCCTGAACATTGCAGGTATTATGATGATGAAGGATACTTATACCATCAGCATGATTTAGAAGATGAGTTTAAAAGAAGAGCTGAGCCTGAATTATTTTATTGATATCAATTTATAAAAGCCATGAAATTGTTTCATGGCTTTTATAAACTTTAAATATTATTCTTCTTCTGATGACTCGCTGTCTTCTTCTTCTGTATTTCCTGAGGCTTCTCTTAAAACTTGTTTTATAGCATCAAATATTTCTCTTGCCTTTGCTTTAGTTATATCTGAGGTTTTAGTTTTTTTAGTGATAGATGCTTTTTTTAATATCATATCTCCATATACATTTCCTATTCCGCTTAATATTAAAGGATTTTTTATAAGTTTCTCCACTGTTGTATCATTATCTGATAATAATTGGCAGAATAAATTATAATTGAATTGTTTAGTAAGAGGATCATATCCTATTTGAGGCATTGTTGTCGAATCCTTCCAAATAGGTATTATTTTAGTAATTTCATTTTTATCCTTGCTTTCATCTACAACAAAGAAATTGCCATGATCCGTTTCTAATTTTAATATGCTGTTTTTATATTGATCATCTTCAGTTAATACAAAGGAGCCGTTGGGGCCTAAATCAATAAGCATAGCATCTTGCGAAAACTGGAAATGTATATATCCTCCATAGCGTAAAACATCTATTATTTTCTGTCCTTCTATATCTTCCATTTCTTTATATTGCTTATCTATGGCTTCTATCTTATTTATATAAGAATAACAAATTTCGCTTTTAATGGAGTTTATTAATGTAATTAAATTTGGCAGTTCTTTCATAACTTATAATCTTCCTATAGTATTATGTTTACTTTATATTTTAGCATGAAAGAAAAAAAAATCAAATTTTATAACATACCTATAGGGCTTTATTAATTATAAATTTAATAAAAACTTGGGCGGGTGCTTTAAACTTCTAAATAAGCATTGAAGAAAAATAAAATATAATTTTCAAAATGAATCAGAAAATATAAAGGGCGGGGTATGTAATTAAAGTTTTAAAATTTAATTACACTTGCCCACCCTATATGCTTGTAATTTTAATCTGTAATTACCATTTTTTATTTTTTTATTATTAAAATTAGACTTTTAAGATGCCCACCCAAGTATTTTTTAATTTATAATGAATACACCGCACGCATAGTAAAACTTAAAATATACATATATTAATAATCATAATTTAAATAATATATAAAATTCTTTTCACAGTGCGTTTAGCAGGTAACAAATTTAAATAATATAAAAAATAAAAAGCCTGCATTTTATTCATACAAAATACAGGCTTAAATATCTTATCTTTATATAGATTAAAAAATATTTTTAACGATTATAGTTTCATCTCTTCCTGCTCCTACTGAAACAATAGAAATATCTGTTTCTATTACTTCACTTAATCTTTTTAAATACTTTTTAGCATTTTCCGGAAGTTTATCATATTCTCTAATTTCTCTAGTGCTAGTTTTCCAGCCTTCAAACTCTTCATACACTGGCTCAGCTTTTGAAAGTATATCCAAATCTGCAGGATAACCTTCTAATATCTCACCATTATATTTGTAGGCAACACATATTTTTAATTTATCCAAATCATCTAATATATCAAGCCTAGTTACAGCAATAGAATCAAGTCCGTTCACATAGGAAGCATATTTTACAACGCAGGCATCAAGCCAACCGCATCTTCTTGGTCTTCCAGTAACAGTGCCGTACTCTCCGCCTTTGTCTCTTATAGCCTGTCCTATATCATCATGAAGCTCTGAAGGGAAAGGTCCTTCTCCCACTCTAGTAGAATAAGCCTTTACAACTCCTATAACATTATCAATCTTTCTAGGTCCCACACCTGAACCAGTACAAGCTCCTCCGGCAGCAGGGTAAGATGATGTTACATAAGGATAAGTACCATGATCCAAGTCAAGCATAGTAGCCTGAGCTCCTTCAAACAATATATTTTTTTTCTCTTTAATAGCTTTATTTAATATTGTAGTAGTATCAGCGACATAAGGTTTTAATCTCTCAGCATATTCCAAATACTCTTTTAAAAGTGCATCATAATCAAATCCGTCATGATTATAAACTTTTTTAAGGAGTTTATTTTTAAGCTCAAGATTAAACTTTAATTTTTTAGCAAAAACTTCTTTATTCATCAAATCAACTATTCTTATACCCAAACGGCTGGATTTATCCATATAACAAGGACCTATACCGTTTTTAGTAGTACCTAATTTATTTTCTCCAAGATCCTCTTCCTGAAGTTCATCAAGAAGCCTATGATAAGGCATTAATACATGAGCCCTGTTAGAAATTTTAAGATTAGATATATTAACTTTCTTCTCAGCAAGAGCGTCTATTTCACCCAAAAAAACTTTAGGTTCTATAACAACTCCATTACCTATAACGCAAACTTTATCCTTATAAAGTATACCAGAAGGTAAAAGTCTTAATTTATATTTCACATTATCCACCACAACGGTATGACCTGCATTACTTCCGCCCTGAGAACGAACAACATATTCGCAGTTTTCGGCAAGATAATCCACTATTTTACCTTTGCCCTCATCACCCCATTGAGTGCCTACTATAATTACTGAAGCCATTTTTCAACTCCTTGTTTTATTATGCTAAAATATAAGATTTAAAAAAACTTATAAAAAACACACGATTGCTATTATATGAATATTTTGTAAGAATTTCAAGCTACTTTTAATAGAAATTTCTATTAAAGATAATATTAAAATTGATAACTATTGAATATTTAATTTATTTTTTATATCTTCTATTTTCTCATAAGCTTCTGTATAACTGTCATCTAATTCAATACATTTATTATAATCTTCCAAAGCATCTTTGTATTGTCCCAAATTATATTTGACATCTCCTCTTCGTAAGTATGGTTTAGCGTAAAAAGGATTTATCTCTATAGATTTATTAAAGTCTTCTATAGCTCCTTGATAATCTTCCAATTTATTTTTAACTGCTCCTCTAAAATTATAAACATAATTATCAAAACTATTTAATTCTATACTTTTATTACAATCTTTTATAGCTTCATTATAATTTTTTAATTTATATTGAGAAAAAGCTCTATTCTGATAGGCTTCAATAAAAGATGTATTTAATTCTATAGCTTTATTATAATCTTTAATTGCTTCTTCATTTTCTCCCAAATCACTTTTTACAAGACCTCTAGAATTGTAATAATCTGCCTCCTTTGGATTTAATTTTATAGCTTTATTTAAATCTTCAATGGCTTCATTATATTGTTTTAATGCATATTTAACATATCCTCTATCAGAATAATAATATGGATCTTTAGGTTTTAATTCTATAGATTTATCAAAATCTTTTATAGCCTCTTCATATTTTTTCAATTTATTTTTAGCTAATCCCCTAAAATAATAATAATCTGCATTTTTTGGTTTTAGTTCTATAGATCTGCTATAATCTTCAATTGCTTCTTCATATTCACCTAATTGACATTTGGCATCTCCTCTGTTGCAATATACATAATCAGCTTTAGGTAATCTTTCAATACATATATCATAATCTTTTATTGCTTCCTCATACTCTTCTAAATTATATTTAGCAACACCTATGTTATTGTAAGCTATTCTATGTTTTGGATTTAATTCTATACATTTTGTAAAATCTTTAATTGCTCCTTCATTATCTTCTGCATCAATTTTTACAATTCCTCTCATATTATAATAATTTGTATTATTAGGCTGAAGTTCTATGGCTTTATCAAAATATTTTATAGCTTCTTCATATTTTTCTTCTTTTTTTAATGCTAATGCCTTTTTATAAAACTCTTTTGCATTTTCTTTATTTTCATCTTTCATAAAACATTCCTAAATATAATTATTTATTTTCTAATTTATTTTTTATATCTTCTATTTTTTTATAAGCTTCTGTATAACTGTTATCTAATTCAATGCATTTATTATAATCCATCAAAGCATCTTTATATTCTTCTAAATTATATTTACTATCCCCTCTATTAAAATAAGGATTAGGATAAAACGGATTTAATTCTATAGATTTATTGTAGTCTTCAATAGCTTCTTTATAATTTTTTAACTCATTTTTTATTAAACCTCTATTATTGTATAAATAGCAGTTAAAAGCATCTAACTCTATAGCTTTGTTTAAATCTTCTATAGCTTCATCAAATTGTTTCAAATTATATTTAGCATCTGCCCTGCTATTATATGCTTCTACATAGTTGTTATCTAATTCTATAGCTTTATCAAAATCTTTTATAGCATTATAATAATTTTCTGAATATAAATATGCATTTCCTCTGCCGTAATAATAATCTGGTTCGTTTTTACCTAATTGTATACATTTATCAAAATCAATTATAGCTTCTTTATAGTTTTCTAAGTAAGCATTAGCATAAGCTCTGCTATGATAAGCCTCTATATATCTAGGTTTTAATTCTATGACTTTGTTAAAATCATTTATTGCTTCTTGATAATTTTCCAATTTTATATTAGTATTTCCTCTACCGTAGTAAGCCATAGCATCACTTTGTCTTAATTCAATAGTTTTATTATAATCTTCAATAGCTTCTTCATATTCTCCCAAAGCATATTTAGCTCCAGCTCTTTGAAAATAAGCATTAATAATAAAATCTGGTTTTAATTCTATACATTTAGTATAATCTATAATAGCATTTTCATATTCTTCCAAATCACACTTTACATTTCCCCTATAGTAATAAGCAGATAATAAATTTGGTTTTAATTCTATAGCTTTATCAAAATCTTCTATTGCTTCTTCGTAATTATCTAAAATATATTTAGAAAGTCCTCTATTATTGTATGCATGTATATAATTAGGGTTTAGTTCTATAGCTTTATTAAAATATTCTATAGCATCTTCATGTTTATTTTTATTAAATAATTCCTGTCCTTTCTTATAAAATTCTTTTGCCTGTTCTTTGTTTTCATCTTTCATAGATTATCCTAAAAATATGTAATTGTTATATAATTATAATATATTAAAAAATAAATTCTATAATTTTTATTATGTAAATATTTAATTTTATGTTAAAATTATATAATTAGTTGGTATTATTTTTATTTAAGGAATATTTATGTCATCAGAATTGAGCTATGAAAAATTAGAACTTATTTATAATACTATGGAACAAATTTATAATAAAAAAATTAACTGTGCAGACGGACTTAAAAATCTTGAAAATAAAATATCGGAATATACGTATAATTCTTATGCTAGGCTTTATGATACTTTTAAAAAAATAAAAAACGGAGAAGGTTTTGATAAATTATTAGGATTTCAGTTTTATAAATTCTTTATGCAAAAAATAGCAAATAAAAATAATATAGAAGAGTTAAACAATGCATTAAAAGCTAGTAAAGAATATATTATATACAGAAATCTAAAACAATCAAAAATTATAGATTTATGCAAAGACCTATCAGCACAATATAAATCTTCAATTTCTTTTGATGAATTTGAATACAGTAAAAATAAAAGCGAAAAAACAGATGATGAAGAAATTACACAAACTAATGATAAATCGGATAATTCATATAGTAAAGAAAATTTCCTTAATGAAGTTTTTATATCTGAAGAAAAGTACGACACTATTTATAATTTATTAAAAAGAAAAAAGAATATTATTTTTCAAGGCTCACCCGGAGTTGGTAAAACTTTTCTTGCTAAAAAACTAGCTTACTCAGTCATTGGAGAAGCTGATGATAATAAAATAAAAATGGTGCAGTTTCATGAAAGCTATTCTTATGAAGATTTTATTATAGGTTATAAGCCTTCGGATAAAAACTTTGAATTAAAAAACGGTGTGTTTTATGATTTTTGTTAGAAAGCCTCTTCCGATATGGATAATGATTATTTTTTTATAATAGATGAGATTAACCGCGGAAATATATCTAAAATATTCGGCGAGCTTTTAATGCTTATAGAGGCTGACAATAGAGATGCTGAAATTATACTTCCTTATAATAATGAAAGTTTCAGCGTGCCTAATAATTTGTATATTATAGGTATGATGAATACTGCAGACAGAAGCATTGCTGTTATTGATTATGCACTGCGAAGAAGATTTTGCTTTGTAGATATTGAGCCTGCTTTCGGAAATGAAAAGTTTATAAACTATTTGAAAGAAAAGAATATAAACGATAATCTTATAAATAAAATAAATACAAAGTTTATTGAGTTAAATAATATTATAAAAAATGATAAAATACTAGGCAGAGGCTGTACTATAGGTCATAGTTATTTCTGCGATAAAATAGATGAGGAAGAATACAAAAATATTATAGAATATGAAGTAGCTCCTACATTAAGAGAGTATTGGTTTGATAATGAAGAGAAAGCAGAGAAGGAAATAAAAAAGTTATTAGATATATAATATAATTTTTATAAAATGAATAGCAATATAAAAATACCTATTAAAAATATATACTACATGCTATCTTATGCTTGGAATATTTGGAATACTATTGATGAAGATAATGATAAAAAAGAAATCTTTGGAGATGAAAAGTTTGATAATATTTATAATGTTATGGGATATATTATTAGTATCTTTTTAGAAAAATTAATTAAAAGATGTTTTTATAGAGGCTATATCACTTTGGAAGAAGATTTATCAGTATTAAAAGGAAAAATTAACTTCTCAGAATCTATAAAAAGAAATACTCTTAATTATAAAAAGCTAGTATGCAGTTATAATATACTCTCTAATGATATACTCTTTAACCAAATAATAAAATATACTTTGAATAAAATTATTAATTACAAAAATATAGATAATGATATTAAAGAAAAATTAATAAAATTAAATCATTACTTTATAAAAATAAAAAATATAAATGTTAATGACAGAACTTTCAAATTATTAAAATATAATAAAAACAATATGCATTACAAAATGATAATTAATATATGCAAATTCATACATAAAAATTTATTAGTTAATAAAAATAGCAGTGAATATTCGTTTATAGATTTTAATGAAGAAAAAAGAATTCATATACTCTATGAGAAATTTGTTTTAAACTTTTATAAAATATATTTTTTTAATAATAAAAATATAAAAGTAAAAAACAAAACTATAAAGTGGAATATAAATAATAATGAATATATACCTATAATGAAAACAGATATTATGATTTATGATCATGAAAAATGTTTAATAATAGATACAAAGTTTTATAAAAATATATTAATAAAAAATAATGATAAAGTTTCTTTAAGAAGCAGCCATTTATATCAAATATTTTCTTATATGTCTAATATTAATAATTTTTATAAAAGGTTTAAAACAGTCAAAGGTGTTTTGCTTTATCCATTATGCTCTGACAATATTAATAAAGAATATAAAATAAATGATAAATATTTTGCAGTTAATACAGTAGATTTGAACTCTGATTTTACAATCATAAAAGAACAGTTAATAAATATAGTAAAAAATTATTTTTGATATGATAAATTTAATTAAAACTACCTTGAATACATTTGACTGTTTCTTGCTTTATAGCTATTCATAAGTCTGTAAACTTCATCAGGATTTAAAGCCTGTTCTACATTTATAGTAACATTCCAAATATCGCCTTTAGAAAAACCTTGCTCCTGAAATTGAGCATTGCTTTGAACTGTGATTTTTCCTGATTTATTGCTTACAAGTTCAGCACCCATTTCTCCAACAATTGCAGAGCCTCCGTCTGGAATAGTGTATCCTGTTGTACCAAATGCAAATTGAGGTGCTTGAGGAGGATTAGATTTTACACTGTCTAAAGCATTAGCTGATGATACTATACCAGAAGCAGCAGAAATAGCAGATGATATTGCTGTTGCAGATATCACAAGACCAGCAGCAAAACCAACAGGTCCTCCCTGAGCAAATGAAGCAGCTACTCCTAAAGCAGATTGAGCTATAGCAAGCGAAGGTATTAAAACGGCATCCGCTATAGCTTTTGCTTTTTCCATTTCTGCTAGTTTTACTTCATTATCCCATTCAGCATACGCTTTATTATACTCTGCCTGTGCAAGCTGTTTTTCAAGTAATTCTCTTTGAGTTTGTATGTCTTTTTCTTTTTGTAAATCTTCTTTTTCTTTATCCTGTTTTTTCTTTAACTCTTCCTGCTTTATTCGTATAGCCTCAGCACTCATAGCATCTTTACTTTCAATGGCAAGTTCAAGCTCTTCATCAAGTCTTGATAAATAGTTTTCATAATCCTCATCGTCCTGAATTTTTTTATTTTCTCTTAACTCTCTTTGATAATCATCAAACTCCTGTAATTTATTTTTAGCTTCTTCTATCGCCTCATCATAAGAACTTAAATCATAATGAAAAAAGTCAGAAAAACTTGCACTTAAATCTTTATATATGCTGGATACACTAGAAATAGAATCTTTTATGCCGTCAGTAAAATTTTTTATATTAATACTTTTAATGCTTTCATCAAGAGAGTTTATAGAGGATGATGTATTATCTATAGCTTTATTTGCTTCTTCTGCCGAGCTTGTAAAATCATTAAATGTTTTTGATGAATCATTAAAAAACATAGAAGTTTCATATACTGAATTTATTTTATTTATACTTTCTTCTATGTTCTGTAATTCTTTATTAGTATTAGAAATATTTTTATCTAGATTGCTGTCCATATTTATAAACCTCTTTCATTAACTATAATTAAAAACCGCTATTATTTAATATTCTCTCAAGATTTTTTCTTCGCTCTTCCTGATTATATAAATAATTGGTAAGATTAATATTCATCTTTGAAAGTTCCAAATCTATATTAAGAGAATTTTTTTCAAATTTATAATCTATTGTCCGTATATTCATATCTACTATTCTTGAACCTATATCAAAAAAGCAAATGAATTTATCATATAAAATATTGCCTCTCTCTGAAGTTATTATAATATTTCTTTTATCGTATCCCCTTACATCAAACACACCAAATCCATTAGTAAAATACTTTCTTTGAAAATGTTCCTTATCCTCTATTTGAAATACTGCTGATATATTTTTTTCTTCC
Organism: Brachyspira hampsonii; assembly: GCF_002214805.1. Taxonomy (NCBI): domain Bacteria; kingdom Pseudomonadati; phylum Spirochaetota; class Spirochaetia; order Brachyspirales; family Brachyspiraceae; genus Brachyspira; species Brachyspira hampsonii. The sequence goes on from NZ_CP019914.1 coordinate 1,721,613, forward strand.
CCCTGAATACCATTAGAAAAGAATATAACTATTTTTGTGATATTATAACTTTGATTGCAAATCTGTTTATAATATTTATCTATATCTGTAAGAGCAACAGACTGCTGCTGTTTATAATTAGGATATTTTCTATATTCTATACTAGCATCAATGTCTATGATATCCGATGAATAAACTTCATTTAATCTGCTTTCTATTTCTGTAAAATCATTAAAATCTATAATTTGATAAAAGTTATTAGTTGGCTTTAATATGCATTCTATACATTCATTAATATTCAAATCATAGTTTTTGCTGTTGAGAGTTTTTATTTTAACTATTTCTTTTTTGGTTTGATTAGTTAAGAATTGATAAGCAAAATTATAAGCTAAATCATAATTTTCTAATTTATATTCTATTTCAAATATATCAGTTTTTATTCCTATTTCTTGTTCTAATGGTATTGGAGGATATAGTTTATCAGCACCTACTATTTTAGGAAGCGTCCTATATACTTCTTCTTCATTACCTTCATCATCTGTAATTGTATCTTTCATCTTGATAATATAACGGCTTACTAAATCGGCAGAATCCTCTTCATACTCGCTGTCTGAAAAATCATTATTATGCCAATTTAATTTTTTAGCAGGTATATCTGAAAATTCTTTGAAATAAAAATATCCGTCAAAATCCACACCCCAGCACCAAGTATCAGATAAATTTTCTTCTACCTCATCAAGTATATCAGAAATATTTTTTCCGCTGAAAGACATTGTTATTTCTTTATCATTATTAAGAGTAATATTTTTTTCATCAAATATTATATTCATCTCTTCAATTTTTTCTCTTAAAGATAAAACTATATCCAATGCTCCTTTGGTTGATTCCAATATTAAATCGCCTTGTATATACTGATGAAGAAGTCTTCCCCATATAGGGATAATACTTAAATTAAGCTCCGCATTATCTATACTTTCAATATATCCGGAAAATCTTTTCTTACCATTGAGATAATATTCAACTTTATCATTGATATTAAAATAATTAAGAGGCATACTAAAACTTACTTTGCTTACATCGCCTCCTCTTTTATTAATTTTAAACTCATAACTTGAATAAGTATTATATGTATTTTCTGAATATATATTTCCATTAATTTTTATATAAGTAGCAAATTCTTCAAAATTAATATAAGAAGCAGGAGGAAGTTTATATATTTTATTTCTTAAAAAATGATAAGGCTTTCTCTTAATCATATTAAAATTCCTCTTTTATATCTTATAGAAGCCTTAACACAAGTTTGATTACTTTCTAAATAAAATACATTATTACCAACATTTAATTCAGGCTGCACTCCTTTATAGTTATATGAAGCTCCATTTACATTCAATTTCTCTCCATCAAAATCTATATTATAAACTCCGTTTCTTAGTTCACCGCTGAATTGTATGCCGAAGTTTTGTCTATTAGCAAATAAAAATTCTAATGTTCCGCCTACTACAATAAACTCTAAATTAAAACTCACAGGCACAGGTACTAAACTTAATGATTTGTAATTTATATCCTGTTTATTTTCCTCTATAATAGGAAGTTCATATTCTTCTTCTTTTTGTCTTAGAAAAACTTTATCCAATGCCTCAAGGGATATATCTACAACTCCAAGATTATTTATATATTTTATATTATATCCTCCAACAGATTTCATAATATATTCTGCTTCATAAATTTCATCTTCAAATATAGTTCTTATGAAATATCTTTTAACATTACTTGATAAAATCATGCTTGTATATTTAGTGTATTGTTCTTCTATTCTTACCCAAGAACCTAATTCATTTTTATATTCATAAATAGGAATTCCTATATTAAAAGCTCTTCCGCTTGAAATATTTCCTATACCTGTTTTTATAGAATATGATCTGCTTCCGTCCGTTACTTTATAATCTGTTTTTATATCATCAGCCTTGATGCTTTGCACCGTATTTATAATATCAAAAATTTCTTCTGAATATTTATCTCTTACTATCAGTTGAAAATCGAAAGCCATGATAAAAACTCCTTATATGTTTATATTAATAGTAAAAAATATAAGGAATTATAAGCATTATTAGTTTTATCTTTAATAAAATTATTTAACGCACGGTGAGCAGATTCTCATTTATAATATAAATTAGAATTTTTAATAATCATATATTTTAAATTTGTTTACCGTGCGTTGTATACATAAAAAATTTAAAAATAACTAGGGTGGGTGCTATAATTTCTAATAAAACAATAAAGAAATAAAAAACAAAAATTACAAAATAAATTACAAATTCTAAAGGGTGGGCAAGTGTAATTAAATTTTAAAACTTAATTTACATACCCCGCCCTTTTATTTTTTATGCTTAACTTTGAGATTATAATTTTAATTTATTTTGATGCTGTATTTAGAAATTAAAGCACCCGCCCAAGTGATTATTAAATTTAGAATTTATTTAACGCACGATAAATGCATTTTTATTTATTATTTAAATTAGAATTTTTAATGATTATATATTTTAAATTTTATTTACCGTGCGTTGTGTTCGTAAGAAATTTAAAAATAATATAAAAATAAAAGCATCAAGTATTTATTATACCTGATGCTTTAAATTCAATTTAATAAAATAATTTTAGAATGAAGCAAAGCCATCATCTGTCATTTCATTAGAAGTTGAAGAATATGTAGCTCCAAACTCATCATTTCTAACTGTATTATTATTTTGTTTTTGAGCTTCCATCTCTCTTTCTCTTTCTATAGAAGGTGGTACTTTCAATTCTTTTTTATGACTTTCTTTTTTACTGAAGTCTTGTTTTTTTGTATTTTCAATTTTTATTTCTTGTTTTTTATTATCTTCTTTTATTTCTTGTTTAGTTTCTTTTTTTATTTTTCTTGAATTTCCTTTCATTAAATCATCAGCACTTAATTTAAAGAAACTAACAGTATCTTTAAGAGCATTTGCCTGAGCAAGAAGTGATTCAGATGTATCAGCACTTTCCTGTACTAAAGAAGCATTATTCTGAGTTACGGTATCCATTTGAGCAACGGCCTTGTTAACCTGATCTACACCAGTCTGCTGTTCCATAGCGGTAGCACTTATATCCTGCATTATCCTAGCAGTATCTTCTATTTTCTGCTGAATATCAATAAATATGTCTTGGGACTGACGGGCTGTTTCTGTAGCTTTACTAATTTTTTCATTTGTATTATCAACTAAAGCAGTAATATCCTTAACAGATGACTGAGTAGTTTGTGCTAAGTTTCTAACTTCAGATGCCACTACAGCAAAACCTTTACCCTGATCTCCTGCTCTTGCCGCCTCAACTGCAGCATTCAACGCTAGTATATTAGTTTGAAAAGCAATGTCTTCAATAATTTTAGTTATATTTTTAATTTTTGTACTAGCCTCATAAACTTCTTCTATATTTATTGTAGTTTCAGCAATAATTTTACCGGCATTTTCAACAGCCTCTTTTGAAGCAAGCATCATATTATTACCTTCAACAGCATGATCAGTAGAAGATTTTATTGTAGATGCCATCTCTTCCATAGAACTTGCAGTTTCCTCAAGGCTTGCAGCCTGAGATTCAGTTCTTCTTGATAAATCAATATTTCCCTGTGATAATTCCTGAGCGGCTTTTACTATATTATTAGAAGCAGTATTAACCTCTGTAATAGTTTCAGCAAGTTTTCTTCTCATGCTAACAAAAGATTTTGATAAAACGCCTATTTCATCTTTTCTAGGTTTTATACGCTGCTTAATATTGCTTAAATCGCCCCGCTCTATTTCCTGTGCTTCTTCAACCACTATTTCAAGAGGCTTAGTTATAGTTCCAATAAATAAACTTACAAATATTGCAAGAGCAGCTATTGATATAATGCCTATTATTACGCTTGCTATTATTAATTTTGTATTCTGTGAAAATATTTCATAATCCATCATAGCAAGTGCTATTATCCAAGGTCTGCTTTTCATTTTATAATAAGCTGCAGTTCTTTGATCTCCATTTACATCATAAGTAATTATACCATTTCTGGCACCTGCAAAAGCCTGCTTATATATAGGATTAATTTCCATATTGGCTATATTTTCATACTTTGAATCCATTATATTATAAAGGCTTTCACTAGTTATAAAAAGTCCGCCTGTGTCTCCTAAATCTATATTAGAAAAATGTGTTTGATGCAGTACAGCCCAATCTAAAAGAACATATATATATCCTGCATTTTGATTATTATTGTTTTTAACAAGTTTGACAGCCGGCATAGCCCATTTGCCTGTAACTTCTGACTGCATTAAAATATCTCCGTATACAATTTCATTATTATTAGCAGATACTTTAGACCAAGTTTTTGGAATATAATCTTTCAAATTTCTTCCTACAAGCGTAGATGATACAGAATCAGCAATTATATTCCCATTCATATCCGCAAGTCCCATATTAATCATATACATATTATTATTTTTAAAATTCTTTATTGTACTTAATAATAATTCTAATGTAACGGCTTCATTTCCTTCTAAGTATCGAAGAACTACAGGAGTTACAGCATAAGTATTTATTAAGGAGCTTTCTAAATCAAACCAAGTATCTAAAACAGAAGCATATCCTGCTATAGTACTGTTAAATCCTCCGAGTTTACTGTCGCTTATACCTTTACTTCCTATTCTTATAGAAGATACGAGCATTGCTATTATTATAACCACAACCATAATACATATAACAAAAGGCATTCTAAATGCTAAGCTGTTTATTTTTTTCATATATTATTATTCTCCAAAATAAAAATTTATTTAGAATAAATAAATATTATTATATATATAGTAACAAATAATTGAATTTTTTGATAAAATTTAACAATTTTTTTAAAAAATACAATCTATTTTATAAAAAAATTATAATATAATTGCAAAACAAAAGCTATAGTAAAATAACTATAGCTTTTCTTTATTTATAAAATTAATATATAAAATTATTTATAAGATTTTTCTAAAACACTTAAAACTTCTTCATCTGTAAAATTGTGAGGATCACATTCAAATAATCCACCCATAGCAAATTTAGCATTTTTAGCTATAGCTGGCAAATCTTCTTTTTTCATTCCATAATCTGAAAGCTTCAAATTATCAACTCCGCATGCTTTTTGTAAATCAACTAATGCATCAACAAAATCCATAGCTTTACTTGCATCTTTTTTACCCAAAGCCTTAGCCATATTAATCATTTTTTCATCGCAGTCATGTGAATTAGCAATAACTGTATAATATTCTTTACTAATAATGATAAGTCCTGCCCCATGTTCGAGTTTAGGATAATAAGCACTCATAGCATGTTCCATAGAATGTTCAGAAGTACAGCTTGAAGTGCTTTCCACTATACCGGATAAAGTATTAGCCATAGCAACATTCTCTCTGGCTTCCATATTGTTTCCGTCTTTAACAGCATCTGCTAAACTTTTTCCTATAAGTTCTATAGCCTTTAAAGCAAATAAATCACTCATTTCGCTAGCTATTTTATTTATATAACCTTCTGTACTGTGGAATAATGCATCAAAACCTTGATAAGCTGTAAGTTTTGGCGGAACTGTTTTCATAAGTTCAGGATCTACTATAGAAAGATAAGGGTAAGTTTTTTCATATCCGAATCCTATTTTTTCATTTCCATTTGTAATAACAGTCCAAGGATCTGCTTCTGTTCCTGTACCAGCAGTTGTAGTTATTGCCACTATTGGTAAAGGATCATTTGGTATAGGCTTACCTTTACCTGTACCTCCGGATATATAATCCCAATAATCTCCGTCATTTGTCGCCATTATAGCAATAGATTTTGAAGAATCCATACTGCTTCCGCCGCCTATTCCTATAACAAAATCACAGTTTTCTTTTTTAGCCAAAGCAGCACCTTCCATTACATGATCTTTAATTGGATTAGGAAGTATTTTGTCAAATAGAACATGATTTACATTTGCTTTATCTAATTGTTCTTCCAATCTTTTTAAATATCCGTATTTTTTTACGGATGTACCGCCTGTAACTATTAATGCTTTTTTGCCTGGTAATTTTTGTTTATGCAGCTTTTCTAATGAACCGCATCCAAATATTACTTTACTAGGCATATAAAAATTAAAATTCATATTACTACCCCTTATAATAAAATCAATATATTATGTTTACTATTATATACCTATAATTTATTTAAATCAAATTAATTTATTATGATTATGAATGGGGAATTTTTTTAATTATTTGAAGATATTTAATAAATCTTTTTATTTTTATATTTTTTTTATTTATACTCAATGCTTTTTTATAATAGTTTAAAGAATTATTAAAATACTCATTTACTTTTCTATGTTTTTTATATTTAAAATAATAGCATATCCCTAAACTAAAATAAACTTCATAATTATTCCTGCCGTAATAATTATTTTCTATAGACAGATTATAATTATATATAGCTCTGTCTAAATATTCTTCATCTGGTTTTTGTTTTTTATATAAGAGTAAATATATATCTCCCATAAGCGAATATGCTTCTACATTTCCAAGATTAACAGAAGAAATCAGATTATCAAAAGCATTTTCTATAAAATACATTTTTGAAGTTTTTTCAAATAAATGCTTTAATATTAATGCTCTATTATAATTGCATTTAGGATATTTAGAGTTTATATCCAAAACTCTGCTGTAGCAGTGAAAAGAGTTTACAGCATATTCATAATTTTTAGTTTTAAGAAATATTTGATAATGCATCATTCCCATATCAAAATAATAATCTATATTATTTTTTTCTATATTAATTATATATTCCAAATAAAATAATGAAAATAAAGCATATTTTATTCTTTTGGTAATAAAAAATAAATGTTTAAAAAAATCAATGCATAACCTTATAGAAAATATATCTATATTCAAGCTGCTAAGACATTTACTAGCCTTTATAAGATATTTATTATTTTTATGAATATCATACATAACATTATTTAAAATAAATAAATATTTATTTGCAAGAATTCTATTTTCATGCATAAGATTGATATATTTATCAAAATAATCATTTATAATGATTTTGTCATCATATTCGCTGAATAATATAAAATAGATATTTCCAATTTTTTTATAAATAATATCTATACCTGCACCATTATCTAAAGCTGAATTATAATAATCTAAAGATTGCATAATATATTCATATTTAGTTTCTTTATCAAAAGTATTATTAGAAATTTTTAAATGATATATATCAGCTAATCCTTCTAATGATATTAATGATTTTTTATTATTATATAGTACAGTTTCAAAGCAGGATAAACTATTATTAAAAATTTCTTCAACATTATAATTACTGTAGAGATTATTATACAAAAATCCCAAATTCTCAAATGCAGTATAATATGTACTGTCAATATCAATAGCTTTAAGATAATTTTTTTCAGCTGATTGATAATTCTCAAAACTGCTTTCTAATAATTGCAAATGATAAAGAAGTGCCAGATTATAATATAATGTTTTATCATATTCATTTATTTCTAAAGCATAATTAAAATTTTCCAAAGCAGTATTAAAATATTTTATATCCTTTTTTACTTTGTATGCCTCATAATAGAGTATAGCTTTCTGAGATAAATTTTTTATATCATATCTGAAATTATTAAAATGCTTTTCTATATATGATAGAGATAAATTAAAGTATTTATCGCTGTTATGATCTTCAATATATCTAAGCCTATAAAGATCGCTTATAGCAATGAGTGAATTTGAATGGCTGAAAAATAATAATGATTTACTGAAAAATTCATCTCTTAAATTATTATCATAGCATGAAAAATTATCTCTCAAACTATTACTATATAAAAAATGATAAAAGCATCCCAAGTTATAATTCATATAATAATTTAATACATTATCATTATCTAATTGTCCTTCATTTAATAAAGTTTCATAATCATTAATAACAAATTTAAAATAATTCACATCATCAAAATATAAAAATGCCAATCTGTATAGTTCAAATCTATTAATATATGTATAAAAATAATCGGGGTCTATGGCAAGAGCTTTATTATAATAAAATAAAGAATTATCAAAATCATCTTTATTTTTAGTTATTGAAAATCGGCATTCATATAAGTAGGCAATAGAATTTAATATATCTGTATCATCTGTATCCAAATGATTGAATGCCGACATAGAAGCATTAAAATATAATTCATCTTTTGTATTTTTATAGCATAAAATATAAATGTGTGCTATAAAATAATATGCATTATTATCTGAATTTTTAGCTTCATTGTAATAATTCATAGCAGAAGAAAAGTCTTCGCTATTCTTAGTTAAACTATATCTCATACAGTAAATATATCCTAAAAGAGGATATAATATATTATTAGAATTATTAACTTCTTCTATTTTTTTTAAAACAGAAACAGCATCGTCAGAAAAATGTATGTATTTACTATACTTAAACATAATAGTATGTAAAAAGCCTACATTAAGTAAAATATCAATATCATTATATGTGTAGTATAAATCTATATAATAATTTATAGAAAGCAAATAATAGTCAGGATTTTTAGTAAGAAGAAATTGATCTTTATATAATTTAGATATATGCTCTAAGGCGAATATATTATCATTATCAAAATCTAATATTTTTAAATATTCCTCTGCCGCAATATTAAAATGTTTTTCTTTTTCTGCATTTGAATACTTACATTTATAGAGTGAAAAAATATTATAGCTTAAATTTATATCACTGCCTATTAAATTTAATACTTCCTTGTAAGATTCTAATGCTTTATTAAAATATTCATTATTTTTAGTTATTGTGTATTTAAAATGATTTAATATTGCTAAAATAAAATGACTAATTTCATTATTATGATGAATTATTCTTTCTATATGATCTGATGCTATGTCATAATAAATATCATCATAATCATAAATATATTTAGTATAATATAAAAATGCTGCCTTATTTCTAGCGTATAAATTACCGCTGTTTTTTATAAGTATTGAATTTATGCTTCCTATAACATTTTCAAAACTTTCATTATCGCCGTTATAAGCACATTCATCTATATAAGAATCTACAAGCAGTGGAAGTATTGCAGTATCATTATATTTAATATTTAGCTTTTTATCATTTTTTAGTTTTTCAGTTAAATCATAAAAAAATGAATCATTATCTTCCAATGTTTCAAAATTGAGTTTTTTAAGAAATGAAAGTCCTGAATCTGCTTTCATATTATGAATAAAATTATAATAATTCATATTGTAATTTTCTATTTTTGTTTTATTCTTTCAATTTTTTATAAATTATAAAATTAACAATTATATTATATATGTAAAAACAATTTATTTAAACATAAAAAATAATTTTATATAAAAAAAGAAGAGATTGATTATCTCTCCTTTTTATAATACTTAGTTTTGTTTATGTATGAATTATTTATTGTTTTTTATTTCATTATATTTTTTAAAAAAATCATTGGTTATATTTCTTAATTCTTTAGCATACTTTATATTTAAATTTATAGAATTATTAATAATAAGTTCATCAGGATTTTTTTTATACATTTCTGAATTTATTTTAGTTCTTTCTAAATATATTCTTTTTCTTAGTTCTAATATTTTAGGCTGATATTCTTTTTTTAATTCCATTATTTTATATAATTGTTCTTTGGTAAGAGAATTTTCATTGTATATAAAGTAAGTATAAGGTTCATTACTACAATAATAATTTTTTCTTTCAGCGAATAATGATACAGATAATACAACTGTAATAAATACAACTAGAATAACGCGTTTCATAGTTTTCTCCTAACACCAATTTTAATATATAGTAATTAGACGAATGACATGATTAAAAGTTTCCAAATATTTTAACTCAGGACAATAAAATTTGTAAATTTTTTGCTTTGTTTTAATTCCCACCCTCTAAGCTCGATACTTTAATATGAATTATAATATTTATTTTCTTTTTTATTTTTATTTAACTTATTAACGCCCACCCAAGTCTTTATTAGGTTTATAGAATTAATTACCAAGACATCTGAAATCCGAAACCTACATATAAATCGTTTAAAGTAGGATAATTTACTATTGTATTTTTATCTAAAGTTGTAGGAAGTCTTAAAGCTAATAATATATAAGGCTCTCCTGTTACAATATTTTGATAACCTGATACAGGAATGCTCGCATCAAATCCTACTTTTAAAGCTGCAGAATGCATATATTCTTTTGAGTAATAAGCAAATCTATATGAAATCGAAGCGAAAAAATTATCAAAATATATATGACTTAAATTAAAATGGGAACTTAAATAACCTAAAAGTTCAACATCACCGCCTAAAAAATAATTTGATTTATATTTTTTATTTTTTACATAAGCATAAAATTCCTCAGGAGCACTTACCTCTCTTACTCCGAATACTGTAGAGTTTCCATCAAATGCTGTATTTGTAGCGAATGCATAAGAACCATAAAAACTTGCTCTTATAGGAACATATCTTGTTTGAAACTTTGTACTGAAATCTATTGCAAATTTATTGTATTTAATAGAGTATGTAGGAATAACTGTAAGATTAACTAAATCATCTCTGTATGGTTTGTCGGTTTGCACTCTGAATATCATTGATGCTTTTAATGAAACATTAACAGTATATGAAGAATATTTCCAAGTAAATGCTGATGATGTATTAGTTTGAGGATTAACAAATTCTGAAAATAAAGCTCCTGAAATTGTAGGTTCTAATAAGAAATGCACTTTATCACTTTCTGTATTAATTAAAAACTTCATGGAAATGTATGTATTTAATCTCCAATAATTGTATTTAGAATATACTACATCGCTTTTAAACCCGAAATATAAAGGATAAAGCATACTAAAAGATGTAACTGTTAATTCTGTTTGCAGAAAATTAGAAGGTATATCATATCCAAGCCATATTAAAGCCAAATCATTTGCAGAAGGAGAGGCAACTACAGACAGTATTCCAAGTCCGTTTACAAGAAAAGGAAAACTATCACTCATCTGAGGCAGAGGCACCCACATAGCCCAAGGCTTAAAATATTTAAAAGAATTATAATTTCCAATCTCCATTTGAGGAGTAAATTCATATTTGTTTATTGTCTTATCAGTGTATGTGAAATTTTTTGTTGTAGATGAATTATCTGTATACTTCATAAGCATGTCAAATTCTGAAAATCTTCCTTTATAATAAATATTTTCTCCTGCATATACAGCAGAAAATACCCCTCCTGAATAGTCTTTTGTGTATAGCTTAATGCTGTTATTGTTTAAATCAATTTCACCTAGCTTGTAAAATCTGTCATTATTATTGTATGAAAAAAGAAGTTTATTATTTGAATACCTTAAATATCTTACATAGTTTAAAGTATTATCTTTTGTATCAATATATCTTAATGTTTTATTATTATAATTAAATATTGCTATATGTTTTATTCCATTTTCTGTAACTATCAATGCTATATTATTATCATCAATAACCGCAGGAAAACCGTATCCGAAATTATCATTGGCTTGTAATAAAATTTCTTTTTCATTATTTTCATTTATATACACTAAAATAGAGTTATGCAAATCTTTTGATATTCCTATAATCCCATTTCTAAAATATCTTGCATACTGAATATCAAACCATTTTCTTTTAGTTCTTATTTTTTTATTTAAATCATATTCTTTTATAATGTATTTATAAAGTCCTCCGTTATACATATATGATACTATCAAGGCATTGCTTCCGTCTTTTGATATATCCAAGCTTTCAGAGCTTTGGTCTATTAAAAACTCAAGTTTCAAATCTTTTTTATTGTTTTGATTATTTCTTTTTTCTTTATAAGAATATAATGCTCCAATATCTCCGTCTATATAGTATAAAGTATCATTGTATGAAGCAATATCATTAATAAAAGTTTCTTTCTCATTTACTCTCAATTCTTCGCTTGGATTAATATCTGTAAGTACCAAATAGTTTTGAAAGTCAGACCATATTTCAGTAAATTTTATACCATATACTTTTTTAAAAGCTCCGTAAACTCCAGAGTTATAAATAAGAAATGAAAAGCTGAGACTAGTTTGCATTTTTTTCCAAAACTCATTATATTTCTCCATTCCAAATCTATCCTGAATATATTTTGAGAAAAGTCCGCCGTATTCATAATATATATCTCCATAAGGTCTTTTATTCCATAAGTAAGATGTTTGAATTGGTGTTCTAAAATTGCCTTCAAATATATCCTGTCTTAATCTCTGTTTAATAATCGGGTCATTAGCTCTTCCAAATCCTGTAAAACTTTCCATACTTACAGGAGCCCCCTCTATCATAAAAGGCATAGCATTAAGATGTACAAAAGAAGCCCAATTTCCCATTACCTTAGTTGCAAGTCCCGTATTTTCCGAAGCCATAGTTAGTAAATGAGTAAGTTCATGTATAAATACTGTTTCAAAGTTATTATTATAGCTAGTGAAATTTTCATCCATATTAGTATCATATAGAATAAGAGCTGAATATGGTATTATCATTGCTTCCGAATTAAATATATTAAAGTCTGGAGTTATAGTTATAGGTATTTTTCCTCTTACTGTGCTATTTAAAATTTTAGAATATTTATAGTATATATCATCAGCTACTTTTGCCAGATTCTCAGCTGTTCTCCTGGACTCTATAGGAAAGATTATTTCAAATTTTTCTGTTTGTATAGTATATAATTTTCTAAACGGTTTGAAAACTTGAGGGTAAAGATTAGCCGCCATAATAAGAATTAAAGCAAAAAATAAAACAGTTTTTTTCATAAATAAATGATAGTATATTATAGTTTAGTATTTTTGCAATAAACTGTTATATATATCTTAATTATAATTAAAAAAAATTGAATAAATAAAAAATATTAGATTGCATAACCTTAAAAAATAAAGTTTACATAACAACATTAGTATAGTCATTATTAAAACTCCGATATTATTTTTTATTAAAATAACTTCGCCTGCTGTTTGTTTACCGTGTGTATTATGAAATTATATCTTTAATAAAAATATTTATAATACAAAATTATTTTTTTATAGTAATAATATATAAAGAAATAAATATTAATCCAAAAAGTATAAATAAAGTATAAAGAATACATTCAGAAAAAGGAAGTTTTATATCTCTTGGTTTTTCATGGTTATACCATAATATTAATTTATCTCCTACTTTTCTAAAATGATAATAGCTTTTTAAAGTAGTGTATAATTTTCCGTATTTATCAGTATCATAACTTATTACCATTGTGTTTTCATATCTTATTTTTCTGTGTTTATATACCTTTTTGCTATTATATTGTTCTACTATGCATACTGTATGTATATAATTTTTTGTACCAATAAAAATAGAAAAAATCCCTATTATTCCGCCTGCAAATAAAAATATTCCTGCAATAAAAATTATTATTCTATATATTTTTTTATCCATAAGCATTAATTTAAATTAAATATAAGCAAACTTTAAATTAAGCCTGCTTATTTTTATAAAAAGATAGAAGAATATCTTATAATTTAACTTGTACCATCTTTTTTAAATATACCCTGAAGTATTAAAGCTAAAGCACCGTCTCCTGTAACATTACATGCAGTACCGAAACTGTCCTGTAATGCAAATATAGCAAGTATTAAAGCAGTACCATCATCATTAAAGCCTAAAACAGAAATTATTATTCCCAAAGAAGCGACAACTGTTCCTCCCGGTACTCCCGGAGCTCCAACAGCAAATATGCCAAGTAATATAATGAATAAAATCATGGTGCCAATGTCAGGTAAATGTCCGTATAATATTTTAGATATAGTCATAACAAAGAAAGTTTCTGTAAGTACTGAGCCGCATAAATGTATAGTTGCTCCCATAGGTATTGCAAAGTTCACAATATCTTTGTCTAAAGCATCAGATTTACTTGCACATTTCAAAGCTACAGGTAAAGTTGCCGCTGATGACATAGTACCAACTGCAGTAAAATATGCAGGTCCGTAATGTTTAAATACTCTTGCCGGATTTTTCTTTGATACAATTCCGGCTATAGAATATAAAAAAGTAAGCCATATAAAATGTCCTATTATTGCTATGATTATAATTATTAGAAATACAGGCACACTTTTAATTATAGTACCCTCATAGGATAAAGTGGCAAAAGTAGTCCCTATATAAAATGGTAATATTGGTACTACAACATTATTTACTAAAAATAATATTATATTATTAAGTTCATCTAATAGATTTTCAAAATATTTTGATTTAGTTTTGATAACGGCCACCCCGCCACATATAGCCAAGAATAATGCAGTTATTACCGGAAATATTGGGTTAATATCTAATTTAAATATTATTTCAGGAAGTTCTTTACCTCCTGCAACATTTGAAGCTATATTTAAATTAGGAATTATTATATATCCTGCAATAGCAGCAAATAAAGCAGCACCTACTGAAGAAAAATATGCTAAGGCAAGTATTACTCCTAACATCTTATTTGCTTTGCTTCCCATTCTAGTAATAGCAGGGGCAATAAATCCTAATACTATTAATGGAACCATAAATGATATTACTTGATTAAGTACATATTTGATAGACTGTATTACATTAATTACAGCTTCATTACATACCATACCTATTATAATACCTAATGCTATGCCTAGTAAAAGCTTTATTAATAAATAGTCTTTTTTTCCTTTTGGTTCTAGCTCTTCCATAAAAATATCCTTAAAATTTATGTTATAAAAAAAATAGTATATTCAATTTATATACATTTGCAAATAAAATTTACTATTTATTAAAATTAAAAATACATTTGAAAATTATCTTTATTAAAAAGAGTGTAAATACAGCCATAAAGCTGCAGTAGCTATTTTTTTATTCCTGCCGTATTTTTAAATATTACTATTTATACCCTGAACTATATTTTTCTCTTTCATCTTTTTTGTTATTAGATTTATTATTTCGCCTTTTGATTTTGTCCATTTAGGGGCTATCAAACTATCTCCCAAACTGTCTCCCATTAAACGAACTATTATAGTATTAGATCTCGTAAAAGAAATTGCATCGCTTATTAAATCTATATAAAAATCTTCATCTAAAGTAGGGAACTCATAATCTCTATACATATTCTCAAAATAAGAGCCTTTTACTATATCAAGCTGATGAAATTTTACAGCATCAATTTGTAAAGCCGATACATCTTTAACAGTTTTTATCATATCATCTCTGCTTTCTAATTCTATTACTTTATTATTAATTTTTTTAGGCAGTCCGAATATTATATGAGTGCATATTATGATATTACTATAATTTGTTTTTATATGATTTACCATTTCAGCAAAAGATTTATAATCATGACCTCTATTAATAAATTTGGAAGTTTCATCATTTGAAGACTGAAGTCCCATTTCAAGCCAAATTTCTTTACCAGATGAATAAGATAACTCACTAAGTTCTTTTAGCACATCATCTTCAAGCATATCGCTTCTAGCTCCGAACATTAGCCCAACGCATTCATCAAAATGCACTAATTTATTAGCATATTTTAAAGATTCTTTAGAAGCTAACTGTGATAATGGTGTACCTAGCTGAAAGTATCCGTAGAATTTTTTATATCTTTCTTTATAGTTTTTTAATCCGTTAATCCATTGATTATTAATATCTTCTTCTGCTACATAAGGAGGTTTATAGCTATTTAAATTACAGAATCTGCATCCGCCTTCATTAGCTTTATGGGCACAGCCGAAATCTGTATCTATAGAAATTTTTCCTACTTTCACTCCGAATTTATTTTTAACATAATCAGAAAATGAATAGTAATTTTTATTGTTTTGTTTATTATCTTTGTTTTGCATACTTCTTTTAGTATAGCATAAATTTTCAAAACTGAAAGCATTATAATGTATATTGATTTTTAGTTTTTATATGTTAGAATCCTGATATAAATTTATGTAGTAAATAGTTTTTATAAATAAAAAGTATTTTTAGTTTTTTTGATAAATGTATTTCAGAATACAATGTGTTTATTAAAGCAATAACAAAAGAGTTAACCATCATAAAAGTGTTGCAAATTAAAGTGAAGGCTAAACTATTTTAATGAAAAATTAATATTGTTTTAAATTTCATATATTATTAAAATTATTAAAAAATAGTGTGTGGGTAATAATGAGTAGAAGAAAAATTTCAATTATAGAAAAAATATTAGTATGTTCTGTAGGAATATTTTTAACTTTTGATGGGGTAGTAGGATTCTTTTCCTTTATTAATACAAGAAATTATATTCATACTGTGGGAGTAGTTGAAGAGTTAGATAGAAGAAAAATAGTATATAACCCTAGAAAAACTGGATATAAAAAGGTAATGGTAATAAGATATGAAGCTGATAATCATGGAACATTATATGCTACTTTAAGAAGTAATTATCCATTTAGAAAAGTAGACGATGAATTGCCTTTATGGTATGATCCTGATGAACCAAAAAATATAAAACTTCCGCTTTCTGATAGTATTTCTTATATATTAAGCATTATTATAGGATTGCCAATAATTTATTTTGGACTTTATATTGTAAATAAAAATAGATAGCTGTATTGCTGTTATTATATAAAGTTTATATTTTTAGTTTTATAATTAAGTATACATATTATTAAAAAATATTGGAGTTCTAATAATGTATAAAAAAAGATTTTTAATTATAACAAAAATATTAATATTTTTTGTAGGAATAGTTTTAACTTTAGATGGTGTAAGGGGATTGTTTTCTTTTATTGATACAAAAAATTATATTCATACTGTAGGAGTAGTTGAAGAGTTCGGTATAAAAAAAGGGTATATGAATCTGGAAAAATTAGATATAAAAATTCAATGGTAATAAGTTATGAAGCTGATAATCATGGAACATTATATGCTACTTTAAGAAGTCATTATCCATTTAGAAAAGTAGGGGATGAATTGCCTTTATGGTATGATCCTGATGAACCAAAAAATATAAAACTTCCGATTTCTGATAGTATTTCTTATATATTAAGCATTGTTATAGGATTGCCAATAATTTATTTCGGACTTTATATTGTAAATAAAAATAGATAGCTGTATTGCTGTTATTATCAATGCTTTTAATATTAGATATTTTGAAAGATTATAGTATTGAGATAAAAAACTAATGAAATAGTTTATAATCTGCATACTCCATCTAAAAGATTGACAAAATTAATAATCAGTAATATAATGAAAAATAGATTCCAACAGCAATATATTTAAGCCACAATCTGGATTAAGTGGAATCTAGTTTTTTATTTTTTAGACACGAACAGCAATTTTATTTTATGGTAGTAAAAAGGTTCAAATCCTTTAGCCATTTTTAATGGTGTATATCGTGTCTAGTTTTTTATTCTATGCTTATTTGATTATAGGCATAGAATATTTTTTATTATAGAACTTTTTATTATGGAGAATTAATTTTATGTCTTTTTTAGATTTGCTTAAAACCTCTTTTAATAAAAATTATACTCAAAATTTTGCTGATACTAATATTTCATCATTAAGCGGTGTAATAGATTTATTTGCTGCTATGGGAGCAAGCAGACTAAAAACAGACGATGAATTATTAAAATATTTTATAGACGCTTGGAGAGAAAGTCCTGAACTTACAGCTAAATGTATAATGTATTTGAGAGATATAAGAAAAGGTATTGGCGAGAGGGAAGTTTTTAGAAAATATATAAATATTATGATTAGGCAAAATCATACTCTAACAGCAATAGAAATCTTAAAAACTATACCTGAGCTTGGAAGATGGGACGATATTATTTATATATGGTATGAGAATAGAGAAAATAAAAATATTTATGACTTTACAAAAAATATAATATTAGAACAATTAGAAAAAGACAAAACGGCTGATAATCTTTCACTTCTTGCTAAATGGCTTCCTAGTGAAAATACATCATCACAAAATACAAGAAACATTGCAAAAGAATTAATAAAACTTTTAAATATAAATACTAAAGAATATAGAAAAACTTTATCTTCTTTAAGAAATAAAATAAAAATAGTAGAAAATAATTTAAGAGAAAAAGATTATACATTTAATTATTCATCTGTTCCTTCTCTTGCTATGAGAAAATACTCTAAAGCATTTATTAGAAATGATGAAGAAAGATACAAACAATTTTTTGAAGATGTAAAACTAGGAAAAGTAAAATTAAATACAAGCGTCTTAACTCCATTTGATGTTATAAGAGAGATTTTAGACTATTCCGAAGAAGATATAAAATCAAGAAGAGAAGAATTTGATTTAACTTGGAAAAATCTTCCAAACATTTTTGGAGATAATAATTTAAATGCAATAGTGGCATGTGATGTATCTGGAAGTATGGGAATGGCTTTGAATGGTGAGCCTTTAATATGTTCTGTAGCTTTGGCAATATATATAGCACAGTTAAATAAGTCTGCATTTCATAATCATTTTATAGATTTCTGCGGAGATTCAAAAATGCATGACATATCAAATATAAATAATATTGTTGATGTAGTTGATTATGTTTTAAGGTCATCTGTTAATATGAGTACAAATATCGATTCTGTATTTAAAGCCTTGCTTAATACTGCTATCAAAAATCATGTTCCAGAGGAAGAGCTTCCTAAATATATAATAATAATTTCTGATATGGAGTTTAATCAATGCGAACTTACAAATAAAACTAACTTTGAATATTGGAAAGAAATATTTAATAAAAATAATTACAAACTTCCTAGAATAATTTTTTGGAATGTAAACTCATTAAGCAGAATAATGCCTGCTTTAAAAAATGATGATGTATTATTTGTTTCTGGAAGAAGTCAGAATGCTATAAAAAATATAATTAACATAGATAAATATGATTTAACAAATCAAGATGAACTGTCAATGCTTTTAATATTAGATACTTTAAAAGATTATAGTATTGATATAAAGGATTGATTAATAGAATTCTATTTAACGTACGATTAGTAATAATTTTAGTTATTGCAAAAATACACCAGCCACCATTTTTTATATATTGAATTAATACACTATTAATGATTTTATTTTTTATACTGAAAATTTTTAAGTTTATCAATTTTTTTATTCAACTTTTGGCGAAGCCCGCCGCACACCATAGGTGGACTTCTTCAAAGTTGCAAAAAGTGCAAGTATTAAAATTATTATTAAATCGTACTAATTATATCTTTCAAATGTATACAATAAAACTTATAATCACTTATATTTTTTATTATTAGTATAAAGATTAATTTTTAATAGGTTTTCATTTATGCAAAATATAGAAAATAAACAATCACAAATAGAAAAAATTATTGAAGAATATGATAATAAATTAAAAGACAAAAACAGAGAAATAGAAAAATTAAATGATGAATTAAACAGAATATCGACAAGCAGCTATAATTCAGGCATTCCAAATGTAATATCAAATAGGGGAGATGAAAGTGATGATTTTTCATTTCCTCATAAATGGGCATTAACCTGCAAGAGAATGGAGAGTTCTATTTATCTTGAGCCTATACTTCAGTTTTACAGAGGAGTTATTAATTCTTTTGATTATTTTGTAGAAAAGCCCAAAGAATGCGAAGATAATGAAAGAGTAAATAATGCGTACAACTTTTTTGTAAATCAGTTTGAAAGGTCTGGCGGACTTAAAAACTTAATAGTTAATGTTACTTATAATGCTTTGGTTTACGGATTTTGTTTTTTTACTCCTAAACTTGAAGTAGTATATGCAAAGGCTTACGGATTTAAAGGAAGACTTGACGGACTTAGAGGATTTAAATATTATGATCCTTCTTCAATATATAGATTCAATTTTGATGAAAATGACAGTGATGAAATCAAAAGTATAAGCATTATAAAAAGCCGTAAAGAAATTTTTAATAGTTTGTATAGTGATGATGGAGCGAGCATTATAAATATAGATTTTGATTTAGCCTTAGCAGGTTATGCAAGCTATGGAAGCATTGAAGGGGATATTATAGGAAAGCCTTTTTTGTACAGTGCATATTCACTTTGGCAGATTTTAGAATCTATGGATAATAGTTTTAACCGCAATTTAAAGAATATAGGCGAGCATAGTTTTAATTTTATAGCAAATACCGAGCTTAATGATTCAAAGCGTAAGGAGGCAGAGCGAGAGATAAGAAATTTCGTAAACAATGGAGGCGGAATTTTTATCTCCAAATATGGTAAGATAGAAAAAATCGAAAGTATTGATGCTAATGAATGGTATAATTTTAGAGACAGCATGCTTTCAGCTTTATTTAAAAATAAGGGCGTAGACATTAAAGCACTTGGTCTAAACAAAGGAGCTACCAAATCATTAGCAGAACTTACTCAGGACAATGCTATTCTTATGGCAAGCGATATTGTTTCTGGTATAATCAATTATATTAACAACAGCTTCATTAAAAGATATTTTGATTTGAATTTTAAAAGTTTAAGACTTTCAGGCGAATGCGATTATTTTAGAGTTTCTCATTCTGTAATTGAGAAATCAGAGTAGATATCAATAAAAAACTTTGATAATTTGATGTAATAAATAGTAAAATAGAACTTATTATATATAATAATATGTTAAATATATTTAAATACGATTAAATTTTTATATGTATATGCAATTGCTAATTATTTAAATTTGTATATACTATATTTGTATAAATTTATTTCAAATTTTACGATATCTCTAAAATATATTTAAGGAGGCATTTATGGCAGTTAAACTTTTTAGCAAAGAAGAATTGCAGAGATGCACTACAAAAGAACAAGTTGAGGCATACTTTGATTCTTTGGGTATAAAAGAAGATGATTATGAAACAAAAATAGATGCTCTTACAAAAGCATGTAATTCTAAAGCCATAAAGTATTTTGGTAATATATCATTAGAGAAAAAATATAATGATATATTGGTAATGTTTTTAGATGAAGATGTTAGAATGTATAGAGGGTTTTGACAAAAATGTCAAAATTTAGATTGAAAAATATAGCTGATATATGCGGATATACTAATATTGCTAAATATCACAAATTATTAGATGATTTAGAATCTAATGTTATGGATAATCTGATTCTCAAATATATAGAAAAATCTTTATTATCACATTGGAAAAGTGCTATCGAAAATATTATATTGCAAAATAGACAATCTGACTTCATTAAACATATAAAAGAAAAAGAGAAGCAGGGAGATATTGTCAATAATAGAGATTTTAGGATATTAAATATAGCTTTATATAAAATTTTTATAAAAGAAAAGGATATTAGTAGTTATGGTTTTTTGTCTCCAGATGAAGAACCTTATGTAGATATAATAATCATAAACAAAAATATGACAATACCTGAAAAAAGATGTGTTGTAGCACATGAATTAGCTCATATTATAGTTGAGAGAATATTAAAAGAAAAAAATGTAGAGATAAATTGGGATACTATAGATGAAGAAGAATTGATGGATACTATTATGTGCTATATTTTATATGATAAATCAAATTTCTATAAAGATATTAGTAAATTGGAAGATTTTATAGTTGATGGAGTTTCTGAATTTAAGAAGTTAAGAGAAGCTATAATTAATAAATATGGAAATTAATTTTAGAATAAAAAATTAATAAAAGGCTTGGTATTAATTTACCGAGCCTTTTTTATTTTGATGAACTTATAATCACTTATATTTTTTGATATAGATATAGGAATAATAAATAGACAGATAATGTTTAATTAATATTATCAGAAATAATATATTGAATCTTTATTGAATATATGAGTATTACATTTATATATACCTAAACAAATACAGTTTGTCAAAATTAATTTTTTTTAATTTTAAATATTTGCAGGGCTTTGCCCACCACTCTGTGTGCTACGCAGCACCCCAGTTCTTTTATTGGTATAAAAGAACCAAAAGAACTGCATTTTTAGTCAAAATTTTAGGTGTTACCATACATTTAATACATATATTAAAATATAAAGTTCTAGTAATTGCGTTTTTTGCAACTTTTTTGTGCGGCAAAAAAGTTGATAATTCTATATAAAGTGTATCCGTTGACAAAATAAAATCGTTCCAGTATATATTGTAATAGCACTTGCGTTTTTCGCGAAGCGTATCTGAAAGATAAAAACTTTGGCGTGTGCGGCAAAAAAGTTGATAATAGATTTATAAAAATATAAAAATTGACAAAATAAATATGACTTATAATCACTTATATTTTTTGTTATAGGTATAGAGACAATAAATAATTTCTGATTGCTAACAATATTAAATAATTATAATTATTAAACTGCACATGTTTTTAGCTTTGTAAAATAATAAGTATTACCGTGTAAAATACCTGTTTGCTATATGTATATGGATAATAAATAATTTCTGACAGTTAATTATTAAACAACATCATTAAATTAAATATTTATATCAAGGAGATAAAATGATTAAAGAGAAATATAAAATTTTAGGAGATAGTTTCAAGCAGTATATACCTCTTTCAAAAAATACTTTTGCTGAAACAAAAACTAATAAAATCACAGAAAAAAATATTGATGAGATTATAAACTCATTTATAAAAAGCACTATAGAAATATTTGTTTATAAGGGACATAAAGAAGATGATGAAAGAGAGGCTATTGGAAAAGTTGTAAGTTTAGAAAAAGATAATGAATCTATAGGACTTTATGCTGTTATAGAATGGTTTGATGAGAGCATAACAGAAAAGAAATCTTTTTATCCTTCTATTGAGATGGTTGGTAAAAAATCTTATGAAGATGAAGATTTTATTTATTGGGAGAATTGCGGGATAAAAGCTGTTGCTGCAGTGGAATATCCTGCAAGCCGTAATGTGGATTTGCTTTGTGCTAGTGCCATTATAAACAGTGAAGATAATATTAACGGAGGATACATGCAAAAATTAAAAAGTGTATTAGAAAAATTATTAAGCGAAGAGAAAGAAACAGAAAATCAAGCTAGAGAAGAGTTAGTTTATTTATTTAAAAATGATGAAGAGATTCAAAATATTATTATTGATATTGTGGCAGAAAAATTGAGAGAAGACAATTTAAAAGACAATAAAGAGAGTAAAGAAAATAATAAAGCGTATAATAAAGATTTAAATAATTTATCCAACTTATCTAATAATACTTCAAATAATAAAGAATTAAATCTTTCGGCTATAACTTACGGAGATTGGTGTAATGAATATGCAGAAAGTCAGAATGCTGTAAGATGCTCTTCAAAATCAGAAAGCTCTACATACGCAAAGGCAAGAAAACTTTTTAAGGCAGGACTTAGCAAAGAGGAGATAATGTCAATAGTAAGAAATGATTTAGTACCTATTGGAGTAGGAGGCGGAGAAAAAATTAATTTATCAGCATTAAGCGAAGAAAATAAATACAGTGAAATAGCAAAACTTTTTAAATAAAGCTACAGCAAATTAATTTGTTGAATTATATTAGTGTAGGCAATAAATAATAGGAGTTATAATGGCACAAGGGGCTATAATAAAAGCAGGTATTCATAGTGATGAATCTAATTTACCAAAAAGAGGTTTTCCTGTAACAATAAAAAATGATAATGGAAAAGGCGTTTTCTCACTCTACAGCGATGGAAGTGTATTTGTAGGCGTTGCTTTGGAAGACGCTTTTTCCTATCAAGAGTTTGGATTAAGGGCAAATACAATATCGGTTTGCTATGATGGAATAGTAAATGCAGTTGTAGCTGAAAGTGTTGTAGCAGGAGATATCGTAACAGCTAGTGATGTAGGATTCAAAAAATCATTAGACGGACATGGAGTAGGAGTAGTTATAAGAGGCGGCAGCAATTATGCAGAGATACTTTTGAAATCTGTGTGATATTAATTTCTTATTCACATCGTATACAATTCAAGAAATACTGCAAGACTATCATAGTAATAAATAAGTGAGCCGAAGCCCTTTCCACAGAGACACAGATGTATGCCTTAATTTATTAAGGCAAGTCTCAAGGCGTAGGCGAACATAACAACAGTAGGAGTTAATTTAAAATGAGCATACCTAATTTACAAAATATACAAAATAAACTTTTTCCAATTATCAATAAAGAAATGCCTAGATATATGGGGCAGACTAATTTTGTGAGCAAATATATACCAGAGATTTTTGTCGGTGTTTCTCAGGGAGCTATAGGAGGAGATTTAGATAATACAGCATTTAATCTCAAAAACATGTACGGCGGTACTTCTTTGGGGGATTTAAATATTTTTAATGAGTATCCTAAACATGAGGCTAGAGTTTTTAAAATGGAGCCTGAAGAATATTATATTGGAATAGACATTAACAGAATAGAAGAGATTAATGAACTTTATTCAAGAGATGAGAAAAAAGCAGGTGAAGAGATTTTAAATTATATAGCTCAGAAACTTGTATCAAGACTAGGTCTTTTAAGAGAAAGAAACCTAGCTGCAAAAGTTACAGATGCAAGTCTTTACGGAAGTACAAACACTGTTGATTTAACAGCAAAACCTATAAGCACTTGGACGGAGGCTGATATTGATAATTTCTTCTCTTCATTTATAGATTTGGCTAAATATTTAAATTATGCTGTGGGAGGCAATCTATTTAATGACAGAATGGAGCTTCAAAATAACGGACAGAAACTTTATATAGTTATTCCAATAGATGTATATATTAAACTTCAAGGCTTATTCAGATTATTTTCTAATTATATATCAATGATTGGAAATGATGCCAACGGAAAATATAAAGCATTCAGACCAGATATTTTTAATGCGGTAACAAGCGGAATAACTGTTGTAGGCACAGCATTCAGAGTTGCAGATGATCATGAAGTGGATCAAATATATCAGCTAGAAAATCTTACAGATATATGGACAGGCTCATCAATTTATATGTTTACAACTTCATCTAATATACTTGATATGGCTTCAATAAAAGAGGTAGTATATTTAAATCATGATATAAGAGAAGTTGATATATTGGGCAATAATTTGTGGAGAACAAGAACAAAGAGATGCACAGTAGCTTCCAACCCTTACGGCTTCTGTAAAATAGACTTGAGCTTGTCTTAATATAATTAATTTCTAGAAATTTATATTGTAAAAATATGTATTAATCATGGTAATACCTGAAATTTAAACTGCTACTTGCTAAAGGCACGCATAGTGAGGCGGACTTTGTCAAATGCAGTTCTTTTGGTTCTTTTATACCAATAAAAGAACTGGGGTGCTGCGTAGCACACAGAGTGGTGGGCAAAGCCCTGCAAATATTAAAATTATGAATATATACTAAAAAATTTTAAGTTTGTAAATTTTTATTCAACTTTTTCCCGCCGCAAAAAGTTGCAAAAAGTGCAAGTATTTAAATTATTATTAAATCGTACTAATCATTTATTACATGTGGTATAAATTGTTAAATTTAGTATAATATATAGCCTTTCGCTGCCGAAGGCACGCAGAGCGGCGGGCTGTGCCTGCTTCTTTGTGGCACGCCACAGGCGGACAGCGTCAAAAAGAAGTGGGGTTTGGCACGACTGTGTACTTCGCAGCAAAGCCACAAATATAATAAAAAAATACTAAAATAAAAAACTATTAGTGTTAAAAAAATTTAGTTTTGAAACAAGTTTAATATAAATTAAATATTTATTTTGTATTTATATAATAGGAAGATTTGAATTTAATAATTACAATAAATTAATATTTAAGTAAAAGTTTTACTATAAAAAAGAGGCGTTATGTCAAAGAAATCTTTATTATTTTTTTTAGAAAATAGTATTACTAATAAAGAAATAAAAGCTAATGATTATGTTGTATCAAGAGTTGGATATTTCTTTAGAGATGTGCATGAGAGAAGATGCAAGGTAATAGTTGAAAGCGATTTAAATATATCTTTAAGCGATTCATTTTTGATTATAAGCAAAGAGGAAGCAGAGGAGCTTATAAGAGAGAAGATGAAGCCTGATGATGTTATCAATTATCTTAAAGAAGAAAATAGAAAGCTAAAAGATAAGATAAAAGAGCTTGAGGCTTAATTTATTTTTATGTGCTGTCTTAAATTATATTTTGAGGCAGTACATTAAAACTAAAAAAGGAAATTAATATGCAGGAATATATTTACGAGCCTGATATAAATTATTTTAAAAGCATATTTAAAATGTTTAACTATGATGATATTGATACAGACTTTTTAGAAGAACAGCTTAAAAGTTATACTATTCAGTTTAGAAGAATGATTTTGAATATGAATTATACAGAACCTACAGAAGAAAACGGGCTTCCATACATATCTATAAAAAATTATATATGCTATGAGGCGGCAAGGCTTTTAACTGTTAATTTTGTTTCAAACAGCGACTTGATAAATTTTATTCGTACAGAAAGTCTGCGTCTAAAAGAGCTTGCTATAAAAGATTTATCAAGCATTGTAGTTGGTGAAAATAGTTATGATAGTGTTAGTTTAGAAGGCCGAATAAAAAAGCCTTAAATCGTACTAAAAAATAAATAAAAAATCAAAAGGTTTATTATGATACATTTTAAAAACAGCGTTATATATGTTTTAGATAATTTTATGAACTTTATGGCTGATGAATATATTGATTTGTCTGGCAATAAAGTTGAAGGCGATAATCAATTAAATAAACTTTTAGATGATAAATTAAAAATAGAATATTTCAGTTTAGGAGCTTTGAGATCTATGAGCAAATCATTTCTTTGGGCTTCAATAGCAGAAGGAGAAAGCAGGGGAAGCAATTCATATATAGGGGACTCTGCAGGTTTTGCTGATGATATATGTTTAAAAGCAACAGTATATAAAGAGCTTAAAGCTGGAGAATCATTTTTAGCTTATAATATCATACCTTTAGCACTTAATCAGGCAGCACGTTATTGGATATCAAAACTCAATGATGAGGGCGAGCGTATAGCATTATCGCCTATTATCAAATGGGAAGCTCCTTCATTTGACAGTGAAAACAGTAAAAGACCATTTAATGATTTTTCATCTATAAGGGGAGTTAATTTTTCTCTTGATATTAATTTCAAGATTATGACAGGGAGTTATTTAAATGAAGTTCTTTACTAATTTAATTAATAATTCATTTAATAAAAAAGTTTATGATTATGTTCAAAACAGAGATAAACTTTATAAAGTAAAAATCACTTCTTCTTCAGAGAATGCCAAAATAATAATGAATGAAGAAGAAAAATATTTCGGAGCTTATAAGAATGCTGAAGTGATAAATTATCAAGTAAGTATTGAAGGTTATAAAACTAAAGAGGGAAGTATAACAGTTAATAACAGTGATGTTTTAGAGAATGTAGTTTTAGATAGCATTTAATATTACTAATAAATTTTTTTATACACGCGTTGAACGAAATTTTATATATAGTTGGTATTAGAATTATTATTTTATTTATATTGTATTGGTTAAGTTTAACGCGTGTCAATTTATACATTTTGCGTAGAGTAGATTTTGGGGCGGGTGGGCGGGAATGTATAAAATATTTTTTTGCGTAAAATAATTTTTAAAATTGTGAGTGTATAATAATGAGCATTTTTGATTTGAAAGGTAATTTAATGAATGATGAGGACGGCTTAAAAGTTGTAAGCGGTTCTAGTTATAAAGTAAGAATAGCAAAGACAAAAAATAGAGATGAAAAAATAGATTTCTCTTCTGATGATGTTAAAGGAAAATATTTAATATATCCTTCACAAGTTGGACTTACTCCTACTACAGAATCAATGAGTAAGGAATATATAGGTGCACCCTCTTCTGAAAGTTATGCGGGAGCTACCACTTATGCAGGAGATATTTCATACGGGGCTTTTCCTAATTCTAATGCATACTATGCGAGCTTAATATGGGCTAATGTACATACAAAAGAAACATCAGGAAATCTACTATGTATTAACTCTTTTAATAATTTTGCCATTAGATTTAATAAGTCTTCAGAAGATGAAAGTATTAATATGCTTGAAATTATAATAGAAGAAGATGATGGTTATAGCAGTAATTTTATTGATATTTATACTTCTATGAAGCAGAAAGATTTGATTGATGCTTTAAATAAAATAACAAATATAAAAGCATTTTTAATGACAGGAAGCGAAGAAGACGAAATTGATTTTACTAATATAATAAATGAATTAAAAGAGTATAATACTGAAAATAATAAAACAGAATATTTACTTAGTTTTAAAAGAGTAGGGCTTATAGAGAGCGGGGCATTCACAGAAGAAAGTAAAAAGAAATATCCAAAATATCAAAGTATAATACACCCTAGATTTGGAGAGGCACAGTATTATAATATAGCTTTGTATGACAGTTCAAAGAATATGGACGGAAATCAATATATAGGCTGTGAGAGTAAATCAATTAATTTTAATTTTGCAAATAAGGCTATGACAGAAATAAGTTCTTCATTATGGGCTTTAGATGAAGAAAAAATAGATAAAGATGCAGTTTTATATGAAGAGAGAGCAGAAGAAAGAGATGTTGTAATGGCACAGACTTCAAAATATCCTACAAAACTTTTTATTAATGGAACAGAGGCTTCTTCTGTAAGCGATATTTCTTTATCATTTGAATGGACTAAAGAAGAGAAGTTTAATATTTCAGCAAAGAGATACGGCTTTCCAAATTCAAAGTTTACACTTAGTTTTTCAGGCAATGCAGTTTTTAATACTCAGTCAAAAGAGATATTTTATGACAGAGTTTTAAATGGAAATAGGCAGTCATTTATAATATCATCAAAAACAAGATTTAAAAATAAAGATTACCCTTTTGTATTTGTAAGTACTGATGTGGGAGGAAGTCCATCATTTCCAGCAATAGAGCCTAAAGAACTTTCAATATCTTTAAATAATTTTAAGGCAGCAGAGCAGTCAAATGATATGAACAGTAATTATTTGATAGCATTTACTGACAGAGAGGATTTATTTTGATGTAATTTATTTTTTTATTAACGAATTATATTTGTCCTTTTCTAATATTATCATATTTGATATGAATGTACTATTTGAATATTCAAAATTAATTTTTTGTGGTTTGTATTTTAAATTAAAATTATTTTTTGATAACGAATATAAATTATAATATATATTTGATTGATTATATGTATTAAATTTATCAGTTAAAATATTTTTATTATAAGTGATATCAAATATATTAAAATAATTTTTTATATTTTGTGAAAAGAAAATATTATTAAAACAAAAATAATATAATTTTAAACAGTAAAAAATCAATATTATAATTTTTATTTTCATAGAAGTATTATAAATATAATATTAATAATATCAATATAAAAATTTAATATTAGTATAAAGTGTTATAATTGTAAATTGTTATAGCCTATGAGTGAAAAAATTAAGGAGAATTTAAAAAATCTCCTTATATTTTTGAACCTATGACAATGTAATTGTCATAGCCTATCAGTGAAAAAATTAAGGAGAATTTAAAATGGAAAAGTTAGAATTTAAATGCATTGATTTTTTTAATAGATATATTGTAGAAGAAATTGTTTATAAAGATGACGGAGAAAATATTGTCCCTGTTAAAGTGTTAAGTCGCTCTACTTTAGGAAGTAAGTTTAAAAGCGATGATATTATAAGTATTAATCGTCCTAGCTTTAATGAAAACCTTAAATATGTAAGAGAGAAAGAAGAGAAGATTATAGATGATGATATTTTTAAATGGCTTGATGTTAGAATAAATGGTACTCTTGCTGTAAGTCTTCTCGATGAATGGAGTACTAAAGACATTAATGAGTTTGCACAGGTTATAAAAAGTTTTTTGCTAGAGAGAAGAATTATGTAATGCGTAATGCACATACTTTTTCTATAATAGAGCAGACAGAAATTGATAATCTTACCCATTATGCTTTTAATAATAGAGAAGTTAAATATGATGACTTTTGTTATTTTAATGACTGCCTTATAAGTTTGTATACAGCTTCTTTGTTTTGGAATAAAATAATACTTGAGGCTTGGTATCAGATAATAAGCGGGAGATTTGTATATTGCCGTTATGATGAAGATGATTATTTGAGATTAGGTCTTAATTACGCTATTTTTAGGTTTAAGATTTTAATAGACAAATCAATTAATAATAAATAATTATTAAATATAGTTTTTCATTTTTTATTCTAATTAAATTTATATATTTCGGAGATATCATGATTTCTAATACTAAAGGTACTATATTAAATTATTTTGGGCTTTCAAATACATATAATCCTTTTAAAGATGAAAATGCTTTGCAGGTAGCAGAAGATTTATATTTTGAAATACCGTCTGTTGAACCTTTTGAAAATTCTAATTATGTTGCTGTATCTACAGGTCTTTTAACTAATTCACTTTCATTTCTTAATGACTGTATTTTTGAAATATATGATGATGATGTAAAGTTATCAGATTTACAAAATGTTATAGGTGAAATAGGCAATGATAAATATATGCCGAAAGAAGGTCAAATATTTTGGTTTAATAAAGACGGTTTAAGAGGAACATATTTTCTGCATTCATCTTATTCTGGAAAAAAATTAAAAATAGTAAGCGGAAGATATATAACTACATCAATAACATCCGGTGTACTTAATGATATGTTTGAAAGAACTGTAGGAGTACCTTCATATATAGAGGGAATTAATAATATGATTGATGATATAAAAAATAATTCTAGTTTCATAATAAAAGAAAATGTTACAAAGTCAGGAAGCGGAAATCAAACTTGGGAACTAAATTGGAGAGATGATTTGGAGTATTTACAAGTTTCCGGATATATAGTAGGAAAAAATTATACTGGTTCATTTGGACTTTATCAAAATATAAATGATTCTGCTCCTTTTATAGGCTGGATTGGTAAAAATTATTATGGAGGAGATTTTCAAACAAGCTATGCGAATTGGCCGGCAGGACTTCCTAATATTAAATGGTTTCCAATCCTTAATACTAAGCCTATTTTGGCTATAAAAAATGCTTCAGATCAAACTACAACAGCTGAATTATATTTTTTAGTAAGATATAAATAATAATAAATTTAATTTTGATATGTCATATATATTTAAGCATCAATAATTTTTATAATAAAGTTAAAATATATTTATTAAATTTAGTTTAATACTAGAATAACATTTTCACTTATCAATTAAATAATGTCAATTTAGATTTGATAATCAAAAATTTGAAAGAGTTATAAATTATGTAATATTTTCAAAAGCATATTTTTAACTATTCGATACAGCTTCTAATTTTTTACTATTTACTATTAAAGGAAATACAAAAATGATTCTTAATGAAAATAATATACAAGCTCCATTTCAGTATAAAATAGGAGAAAATACTTTTGAATTATTAAAAATAAATGGAGAATTAGAACTTAATACTAATAATATTCAGGTAAAAGTTTTTTCTGGTGAGAGGCTTTTTTGTGCAGATATAGGTTATTCTATTGACGGTGCAGTTGAAGAAATGGAGTTCTTAGTTGATGATATTAAAGTATATCCTCAAATTTTAGATGAGTTAAAAGATCTGCAAACAGTAGAAGTTAAAGATAATGAAATTTATTTAATAAGAAATGAGCTTGATTTTAAGAGTATAATTTTCTTTCCTCTAAGTGATTTAAATAAAAATTTTAAATTTACAGTTACAACTTACAGCAGCACTTTTTCTGCTTTTATGCTTGATGAGATAGCGATAAAATTAAATTCATTGGATATAAATTATCCTATTAAAAATTATAATGAGAATATAAATTATAAAGTCAATGACATAATAAAATATAATGGCTATATTTACCGAGTTTTTAAAGATTTTACAAGCGACAGTACGGATTATTATTTAAAAACTAATTGTAATCTTTTAACTCCTTTTAAAAAATTAGAATTAGATACTAATTATAAAGCTAATGAATTAATAGAAGATAATAATAATTTTCTAATAGTACAAAAAGATTTCAGATACGAAAATAAAGATGCAATATTAACTAATTTAAACGGTTTGTTAAAGCCTTTATGCGATATAATTATTTGGTTTGACGGAATCAGTAAAATATATAAAAATCAAATTGTAATAAAAGATAATATTTCATATATAGTGCTTGAAGATATAGAAAATCCTGTTTGGAATAATATACAAAATCAATTAGAGAGATTAATAAAAGCAGAAAATACTTTTTATGATGACAGTAATTCTAGTTTTGGAAGTAATACTAATACAGTTCAAAAAGCAATAGAGAAGTTAAAATCATCAAAGCAGAATAGTTTAACAGCCGGAAATAATATTAGTTTAAATGGAAATAAAATAACTTTAATAGGCGGAACCAGCAAAGAATATATATTAGAAAATAATTATTTTATAAGTGATTTAATTATAAAAGATGAAAAGATATACAGAGTCAATGAAGATTTTATATCTTCCGATTGGACTTCAGACAGATCTAAACTTACTTTAATAAGTTCTGGCGGAGGCGGATCAAATGAAGCAATAGATATCAGTTTCGATAATTCAAATACCAATTTAGAATATTTATCAGGTTATAATTTTCCAAAGTTTAAGATTCCAATTCCTAATACTATTAATTTATTATTAGCAGATGTTAATGGTACAATAGAATATACAGCTGCAATTACAAATCAGGAAGACGGAAGCTATATATTAAATTCAAATATAGAAAATTATAATATTTCAAGCTCTAGTCAAAGTATATTTTTTATAATAAAAAGTATAGACTCTAATATTAATATTTATCAAATATATTCTATATTATCTCAATTCTTTAATTTCAGTTCTATGTTTAACTTAGAATCAAATGAATGCTCAATATCCGGCATAGAAGATGAATTAAAAATTTCTATTGGCTTTATAACAGAAAGTCATATAGCTATTGGTATTTTAAAACAAGACGGAACAAATTTTAATCAAGGCAGCTACAATATAACATTAAATATAAAAAATAAGGTACTTAGAAATGAAGATGCGAATATATTTGCATGCTCTAATGGATTTATGACAACACAATCCGTATTAGATTTTTATAATTTCAGTTTAGAACAAAATAATAATTTAGTTTTTTTAAATGGTTCATATACTCTAAAAGAAGGGGCAGGACTTACTATTGGTTTTTACAGCCCTATTATAGAAAACTATTTTAATGTATCAAATATATCTACTCCTATCTTCAAAAATACAACTGAAATAATTTCAAGCAGTGGTAAGCCATTAGAGTTCGCTATTGTCAAAACTGAACAAGCAGATCAAACAAATATACAAGTTCCTACTTACTTTTTACTTTTAAGGTATCAAGACTATACGGATATACAAGTTGGAGATACTATTACTTTTAATCTGACACCAGATAAAAACTCTGAACTTAATCCTATTTATAGTGAAGTTGCTAATTTACAAGAGGCAATAGAATCAATAAAAACAATGGCATTAAATAGTATAAAGCCTATAGGTTCAGTTTATTTTCAAATAGCAAAGGAAGACGGCAGTTTCGATGATAACGAAAGCCCTGAAAATCTGTTCGGTGGTGTTTGGGAGCTACAATATGCTGATGAGGGTATATTTTTAAGAACAGAGGGCGGCAATTCTAATGAAAATAGAGTTTCCGGAGTTCAAGGAGATGCTATTAGAAATATGACAGGAACATTCCAATACGGAGTTCAATCGTCAGCAAATCAAACAAATTTATACTCAGGAGTATTATATCAGGGGACTAATCTATATCCTGTTGCACAAACGACTACAAGTTCTTTATATGGTGGTGGCGGTTTTAAAGCTTCAAATCAAGTACCTACAGGTTCTGAAGTAAGAGGCATAAATAGACTTATGCGTATATATAAAAGAATAGCTTAATAGGAGTAGAAAATGAAAATAGTAATATATAACAATAATAAAATAAAAAAAATTATTAGCGTAAAAGAGAATGCAGAAAATACAATTAATCTATTAGAGAAACAAGGCTTAATTAATGCAGTTGATAATTATAAAATCTTTGAAAATATAAAAGATATGTCAGTAAAAGATATTAGAGCTATTAATGATGACGGAACTGTTATGAGTTTAGAAGAACAGATAAAAAATAAAATATTAGTTTTAGAAAAAGATGAGGAAATAAGAAACGGAGTAAAATATAAACTTAATAAAAACTATGAAGAAGATTTAATAAAGTTAGTAGAATTAGGACTTGAAAAATTAGATGAAAGACAAAAGATAGTAATTAATGATGACGGCAGAAAATATATAAGTTCAAAAAGTTATGAAGAATTATTCAAAGAAAGTTTAATCACAGCAGAGGAATATAATAATTATATAATTAGTCAAAGGCAAGGAGAGTATTCTCAAAATCTCGATGGTGTTCGTGCTGAACTTGTAGACAGCGTATTAAATAATTTAGCTAGTCAAGGTTTACTTACAGAAGAACAGAAAGCACAGCTTGAAAGTCTGCAAACTAAAAGAGAAGAAATAAAAACAGAATACCCAAAACAAAGTTAAAGGAGATTAATATGATTACAAAAGAACAAATAATAAAAATAGGAATTGATGATAAATGGTTGGAGCCTCTAAACAAAGATTTTGAAAAATATGGTATTACTGACATAAAAGAAAAAGCAATGTTTTTAGCACAGACTACGCATGAAAGCAATAATTATAAAAGGCTTGAGGAGAGTTTTAATTATAGCCCTAAAAGATTATTTGAAGTTTTCAAAAAAAAAAGAGTTGGTACTTTGGAGAATGCTAAAGATTTATGTTCTAAAGGTGCTAAGGCTATAGCTAATTTTGTTTATGGCGGACGCTTAGGAAATTCTCAAGATGAAGGCTACAAGTACAGAGGAAGAGGAATCATTCAGCTTACAGGAAAAAATAATTATGAATATTACGGCAAAAAATTAAATATTGATTTGGTAAACAGCCCAGACTTGGCAAAAGAACCTGACACGGCAATAGAAATAGCTTTGCTTTATTGGAGAGAGAAAGGGTTAGGTTTACTAGCTAAAAAAGGAGATGTTAAAACTGTAACTAAATTAATCAATGGCGGCTATAACGGACTTGAAGATAGGCAGAACAGATTTGATAGAATATTAAAAATATTGGAAAAATAAAAGGGGCATAGCAATAATATGAGCGACTTTGCTATTATAGTTATTTGCATTTCCTCTATAGTTATAGCATATTTCGTTTTTAATATTATTAAAAGCGGAAGACATGCTAATATGAAAGCTGATGTAAAAAATGGTACTATAGAGTTTGGAAATAATACTGATAATGAAAAAAATAAAGAAAAGATTAAAGAAGAAAAATATATTCAAAAACAAAATAATATAATTAATAATGCTTTTGAATCTCCAAAGGAACTTCCAACTTTAACAAATAAAAATAATGATGATATTATTAATTATTATAATAGCAGCAATTTTAAATATGATGATAAAATAACTTCTTTAACTGTTTATAAAGAATACAGTAATATTATCAGTCAAAGTACGCTTGAAGTACAAAGCATAATAATATCATATATAGCTAAAAATCATATACTTAATAAAAATAAAACAGAGTTTGAAAGTTATTTAAAGCAGAAAAGAATTGAAATAATAGATATATACAATACTGCTTTATTTAATAGCAGTATAGAAAGCATAAAAAAACTGCAGTTAGAAAATATATGTAATTTTTATTATATGATTATATTAGATAATATCAAAGATACTTATAAATCTATTTATGATAATCACAAAGAACAGGCATTAAAAAGAAAAGATTTTTTAAAGAACTTAAAAAATATTAAGCCTCAAGATAGATTAAAAAGCTATGATGTTTTTATACATAATAATTTTACAGAAACAGCTATAAGAGACAGTGAAATAGTTTTAGATAATTTAAAGCATTTACAGAAATTTTTACTAGGCATTTTCCATGATAATTTAAAATACAACGGAGTTATATAAAATAAAAAACTTGAGTGCCTGACGAATTTATTCGGTAGGGTCTTTTAATGAAAGTTTTTTATTTTTAATAATAAAATTTTTCATGATAATCTTAAATATAATGGAGTTAGATAAATGAGCATACTTAATTTTACGGATAAGCATAATGCTAATAAAAAACTTTCTATATATACAAGCATAATAAGTTTTTTACTAGGCTGTATTTGGGTATTTGTTAATCTTATTTGGCGAGGTAGAACAGTTACTAAAGAAGAGGCTATTGCTGTCGTTATAATTCTTCTCGGTCTTAATGCTGTTAGTTTCGGCTCTGATTTGAGAGGATTTTTAAAGATACTAAAAAATGATAAATATACTAAAGAGAGTAAAGAAAATCAATAATATATTAAATAAATATTTAAGGAAATTATCATGTTCATAACTGTATTGATTAATATATTAAAGTCAAAGTATTTTTATATAGCTTTGATATTAGTTATAATATCTGTATATGTATCTTTTTTGAATATAAGATTGAATATAAAAAATAAAGAGATATATAAATTGAATAATGAAATATATAAATTGGAATATTCTAATAGATTATTAAGCAAAGATAATGATTTTAAAAAAAAGCAGATTGATATAATATCAGCTTTTTCAGAAAGTGATAAATATATAAATATTATAGAAGATAAAAAATTAAGTGATGATAGTATTAAAGCATTGAATAGTATTATTAGTAATTATTACAGAAGTTTTGAATATGAAAGAAATTAGATTTTTATTATTGTTAATATTTTTAGTTAGCTGTTCTAGTGTAAAATATGTAACTGTTCCTATGACTAAGCCTCCGGAAATATATAAACCCAATATTATAAATACTGAAAAAGATTTTTTAAATGAATATAAACGCTCTCTAATGAAAATAAGCGAATGGCAGAATTGGTATAATATACAAACTAATAGATATTAATTTACCTTATTGTAATGCAGTTTATTATTTTAATATTTACATCAGTATACTAATATAATTTTTAAAGTGTAAATGTATTATATTTCTTATAAAATTATGAAAAATATATTGACATACAAGTATTTTTTGTATAAAATATGTGCGAATTTTTATAATTTTATGGGGCAATATACTGATATGAGTAAAATTAATCTGTCAATTGTAAAATCAGGAACTTTTAAAATGGGTAAATTAAATAGTATAATGGTTAAAATACCATTAATGGTAACAGTAATGATTATTATATTATCTGTTGCAATAATATCTGCATCTATAAGCCTATCAACTAAAGAATTAAATGCAGTAACAGCTTCTGGATTTGAGACTTCAGTTAACGGTTTTTCTTCTTTAATAGATAGCATACTATCTTATCAATCTATTCTTATAGAGTCATACGCTAATATTCCTACAATAAAAGAATATATGTCAACTAGAAGTGAGGAAGTTCAAGATAGGGCTATAAAAACTATGACAGTATTATTTGAGAATAATAGTTATATAGTAGATTTATTTATGCTAAGTTTAGATGGAAAAATAATTGAATCCTACAATGGAAGCGAAGATGAATCAGGAGATGATATATCTTCAATGTACCCTGAATTATGGCAGTCATTTATTTCTAAAAATTATAATACATCATTATCGCTTAATATATATAATCATGAAGACTATATTATACTTCCTGTTTTGCAGGGTGTAAGGGATAATAATAATAATGTTGTAGGTGCTTTTATAGCTTATGTGAATTGGGGTAAAATTATAGATGAAAGTTTAAAAGATTCAAAAGATCAGTTTTCAGAAGAGAAGACCATTTTTGTAATTAATAATAATTTAGATATAGTTTATCATAATGATAAAAACAGATTATTTTCCAAGGCTACAGGATCTCTTGTAATACCTAGTAATCAGGATTCTGGTCTT
Organism: Brachyspira hampsonii; assembly: GCF_002214805.1. Lineage (NCBI taxonomy): Bacteria > Pseudomonadati > Spirochaetota > Spirochaetia > Brachyspirales > Brachyspiraceae > Brachyspira > Brachyspira hampsonii. The sequence continues at coordinate 1,759,508 of NZ_CP019914.1, forward strand.
CTTAGTTATGTAAGAGAAGGCGAGGCTATATCAGCATTCTTTAAGAAATTATCTTCTACAGAATGGGTGATGGTAGAAAGAACAACCGACAGATTATTATATGCACCGGGAAGAAAGATGAGATTTATAGGTATTATTATAGGAATTATAGGTGTAGTAATATCTACAGTTATAACTATATTGTATATACAAGGTACTATTAAACCTATGCGTTTTATAGTTGAAGAGGCAAGGGAGATGTCTGAAGGTAATTTTGCATTACATTCATCTATAGAAAACAGGAAAGATGAGATAGGGGAGCTTTCGCATTCTTTCCAAGTAATGCGTGATAAAATAGTAACAGTTATAACAGATGTATTATCCGCATCTTCAGAGATAGCTAATGCTGCTAATGAAGTTTATCAGGGCACTGAAGATTTGGCACAAAGAACTGAATATCAGGCATCAAGTTTAGAGGAAACAGCTTCTTCTATGGAAGAGATGGCATCTACTATAAAATCCTCAGCACAAAACTCTGTAGACGGTAATAAAGTTATGATAGATTCAAAAAATGCAGTTAAAGAAGGCGGAGTTGTAATTGGTGATACTACAAAGATGATAGAAGATGTTTATGCGGCAAGTGCTAAGATTAAGGATATTACAAAAGTTATAGAAGACATTGCTTTTCAAACTAATATACTTGCTTTGAATGCGGCAGTAGAAGCAGCCAGAGCAGGAGATCAAGGCAGAGGTTTTGCGGTAGTAGCAAGCGAGGTTAGAAATCTAGCCCAAAATTCTCAAACTTCAGCTAAAGATATTACAGTACTTATAGAAGATATTTATGAAAAAATAAATAAATCAGCAGAAATGGCAAGACACTCTCAGGACATTTTTAATAATATTGAGGTTAAAATAGAAGAAACTTCACATATTATGAATGATATCAGTCAGACTGCAGTGGAACAGGAGGCTGGAGTTGATCAAGTTAATACAGCTGTAACAAAAATGGATAGTATTACCCAGCAAAATGCTGCTTTGGTAGAACAGTCAACAGCAGCGACAAAATCGCTTCTTGACCAATCTAAACATTTAGAAGAACTTATGTCTTTCTTTAGAGTGAAATAAATATTTTTATATGATTTGTCGAAAATAACAAAGTATAAATTATCTAGTTTAAATGAAACATATTCATTTATTGTAAGGATGGTATTTAATTTTGTTTTTTTATACTTTGAATCATATTATAATTGAAAATTAAGTAATATTTATTGTTTTTATATTGTTTTTTTTCTTTTATATATAAAACTTTTTCCGAACTTATTTATAATAATAAATTTGCATTACAGTATAATTTAATTGACTTTTTTTGTTAATTAAACTATACTATATAAATAGTGTTAGCGTGTTTTCTTATTACAAAATAACATACCTATCTTTATTATATATTTGTAGAGGTATTTTATGAAAAAGTTTAATAGTATAACAGTTAAAATTCCTTTAATTGTTAATATAGTTATAGTTATATTGTCATTCACAATTATATTTTCGTCTATACAAATAGCAAGCAAAGCTATAAATAATGCAACATATTCCGGATTTGAAACTTCAGTTAATGGTTATTCAACTTTATTGGATACAATGCTCGAAGATCAGCTTCTTGTAATGGATGCATATTCAAGAATACCTACAATAATAGAATATATGCAGACAAGAGATGCAAATATTAGAGAAAAAGCCATATCTACTATGGTAAATTTATTTGATAATAATGATTATATATTAACATTAGATTTAATAGATTTAGATGGTAAAGTAATAGAGGCTTATAATGGAGATAGGAAAGATGCCGGATTGGATATGGCAGCAACATATCCTCAATTATGGAAAGAGTTTGCTGACTCTGGATATGATCATGCTACTAGTGATATTATATATAAATCAGATATAAATAAAGGATTTGTACTTCCTGTAGTACATTCTATTTATGATTTAGAAAATAATCTTATTGGAAGTTTTGTTGCCTTTATAGATTGGAGTAAAATAATAAATGATACTTTAAAAGATGCCAGAAATGAATTATCTGATAAAAAATCTATATTTGTTTTAAATGAAGAAGATTTATTATGCGTATATCATAATGTAGATTCTATTATAGGTATTGTACCTAATGCTTCATTGAGACCTCCTGAAGGACAGAATTCAGGATTATTTACATATAATTTTAATGATATTGATAGAATGGCATTTTTTAAAAAAATGAAAACTCAGCCTTGGATTATGATGTCAGGTATTACTCAGAATTTATTATATGCTGAGAGTAAAAAAATAACTATTGTGGGTATATTATTAGGTGTAGTGGGAATTATAGTATCCTCAATAGTATCAGCGATTTATATAGGAAGAATAATTAAACCTATAAGAAATATAGTTGATGAAGCCTATCAAATGGCTAAAGGAAATTTTATTTTACAGTCTCAATTATCTAATAGACATGACGAAATAGGAGAATTATCTAAGGCATTTGATATGATGAGAAATAGATTTATAGAGGTTATTTCAGAAGTACTTAATGCTTCTAAAGAAATAGCAAGTGCTGCTTCAGAACTGCATAAAGGAAGCGAGGATTTAGCAAGCAGAACAGAGTATCAGGCATCAAGTTTGGAGGAAACAGCTTCTTCTATGGAGGAGATGGCTTCTACAATTAAATCATCAGCTCAGAATTCAGTAGATGGAAATGAAGTCATGATAGCTTCGAGAAATGCGGTATTAGAAGGCGGAAGTGTTATAGCAGATACTACTAAAATGATAGAGGATGTTTATGCGGCAAGTGCTAAGATTAAGGATATTACAAAAGTTATAGAAGACATTGCTTTTCAGACTAATATACTTGCCTTGAATGCGGCAGTAGAAGCGGCCAGAGCAGGAGATCAAGGCAGAGGTTTTGCGGTAGTAGCAAGTGAGGTTAGAAATTTAGCCCAAAACTCACAAGCATCAGCTAAAGATATTACATCGCTTATAGAAGATATTTATGAAAAAATAAATAAATCAGCAGAAATGGCAAGGCATTCTCAGGAGATATTCAGCGATATAGAAAGTAAAATAGAAGAAACTTCTAAGATAATGAGTGATATAAGTCATACAGCAGTAGAGCAGGAGGCAGGAGTAGATCAGGTAAATACAGCGGTAACTAAAATGGACAGTATCACTCAGCAGAATGCCTCTTTAGTAGAGCAGTCTACAGCAGCGTCTAAATCTTTATTAGAGCAGGCTAATCATTTAGAAGAACTTATGTCTTTCTTTAAAGTTTAGTAAATTTTAGAATATATGATTTTTTGGCCTATAGATAATTTTCTATAGGCTTTTTTATATTTGCATTCTTTTATAAAAAAATATATATTGTTTTATATAATAAAAAATTGAAAGAAATAAAAATGAAATATAAATTTATAATTTTAATAATTCTCTTTATATCTTGTACAAATAATGAAAATAATGTATCTAATGAAAATATATTAAAAAGAGAAGAAATAGAGAGTAATAATTCTTTGGAATATTCTCAGTATATTGATTGTAATACTTTAATCAGAGGAAATATTGAAGATTATAATGATACAGATTTTTATCAGGTAAATCCTACTAATGGTTTTGTAATGGATTTTACTATGTCTGTTTATAATCTTGAAGCTAATATTTCTATGGATATTATTTCTGCTGATAATGATACAATATTTAGCATTAATTCTGAGGATATTTCAAATTATAAAGGATTTATAGAGTTAAAAGATATTTTGCTTAATGATGATGTTTATTATTTTAAATTAAATGCTGATAAAGAATGTAAATATAATCTGAAATTTATATTTAATGATGATTATCTGCCTTCAAATGAAATTGAGCCTAATAATAAAATTAATGAGGCTAATATAATTCGCTACCCTAATGAAATGGTTTATGGATATTTTATAAAGAATTATTTCAATGCAGATGAATATATTAAACCATATATAGAAAAATCAGGATTAATAGATATAGATTGTTATGAGATAAAAAATGATACGGATATAAATACTTCTATTAATATTAAATTAGAATATTCAAAAGACATTGATATTATTTTATTTGATGAAAATTATAACTATTTGAAACAGGGTGTAAATCAATTAAATACGGACTTTGAATCTAATAAAAAGTATTATATAGCATTGATATGTTACGGATATGAATATATTACTGACAGATATGTTTTGCATTATGAGTTTAATTAATTTTCTTTATTAAGAAATACTATTGACAAAGTAATATTTTTAATATACTATAAAAAGTAAGGATAATTTTGGGTATTTTCTATGAATAATTCTTTCTTATTATATAAGAAATTTAAAAAAGCATTCTATTCTTGGGAGTGTTGAATTATTATATTCTTTGTATAATAATTTTTAATATTTAGCTCCCTAAACAATGGGGGCTTTTTTATATTTTAACAATATTATTCAAGAAATGATTCAAGATTATAAGGTGTATATATTAATTAGGAGTAATTTATGGAACATTATGGTCTGTTAGGTATTATACCGCCGCTTTTAGCTATTATACTTGCTTTAGTAACTAAAGAAGTTATTATTTCGCTTACACTTGGTATACTATCCGGAACTTTGATAATAGCACATGGAAATGTATTTACTGCTATTACAATATTTACTGATAAAGTAGCAGAAATGAGCTCAGATGCTTGGAATATAAGAATACTTTTATTTTGTGCTTTACTTGGTGCTTTTGTCAGTATGCTTTCAAAGACAGGGGCTACTAAGGCTTTTGGTTTATGGGCTAGTAAATATTTAAAAAGCAAAAAAAGTATACTTATATTTACTTGGTTTTTCGGACTTATTATATTTATAGACGATTATTTTAATAGTTTATCAGTTGGTACTGTTATGCGTCCTGTTTCAGATCAGAATAAAATTTCAAGGGCAAAACTTGCTTATATATTAGATTCTACAGCTGCTCCTGTATGCATACTTGCTCCTATATCAACTTGGGTAGTAACAGTTATGAGCTATATAAGGGATTCTCAAGGGTTTGAATCTTTAAATATAAGTGAATTTGTGTTTTTTATAAAGATGATACCTTATTCTGTTTATCCGCTTCTTGCTTTAGCTTTTGTAGTTCTTATTTCTTTAGTATTTAAAGATTTCGGACCTATGAAAAGAAGCGAAGATAATGCTCAAAATGGAAAACTTTTTGATGAAGAATTATATGGAGCTTGTCCGGGTAATATGGAAACTTCTTCAAATAATAAAGCTAAATGGTATGATATGGTTATAGCTATACTTGTACTTATAATAGTATGTATAGTAATGTTCCCTGTTACTACATATATGGGATTAGTTGGAAGTGATGGAATAGAAACTTTCTCTCAGGCTATGTCAAGCATATCATCGAATCAGGCTTTTTTGGATACTGATGCTTCTAAGGCTTTATTTTACGGAGCTGTTATTTCTCTTATAATAATGTATATATATTATGTAGCTAGAAGATTATTAAGTATTCGTTCTGCCGGCAATTCTATTATGGAAGGTGTTAAATCAATGGTTCCGGCATTAGTAGTTTTATCTTTAGCTTGGTCTATAGGAAGTGTTATTAAATCATCTCCGGCAGATGGAGGACTTGGACTTGCTGCTTTCTTATCTGAAGCTGTAAAAGGAGGAGGTTTTCCTCTTTGGATACTTCCTGCTATAGGATATTTACTAGGCTGTGTTATAGCATTTTCTACCGGTACAAGCTGGGGTACTTTTGCTATACTTATTCCTATAGTGATACCTATTGCAAATGGGCTTGCTGCTGCTAATGGTTATACTGACAATGCTCTTCTTAATGTTCTTCTTATAAATGTAGGTTCTGTTGTTTCTGGTGCTGTATTCGGAGATCACTGTTCTCCTATATCAGATACTACAATACTTTCTTCTACTGGAAGTAACTGTCCTTTACTTGAACATGTAGCAACACAGATTCCTTATGCCGGTTTGGTTGCAATATCTGCATTTATCGGTGTAGTAATTGGAGGAATAACTTTAAATCCTATAGCTGCACTATTAACAGGCTTTATAGTAATGTGCGTACTTGCTATGCTTGCTCCTAAGTTCTATGATAAAATTTCAAGTTTTAATAAATCTAATTAAATAAAAATATAATTAAATATAAAAAGCAATCCTTTAATATTATTTATTTGATATTAAAGGATTGCTTATTTTATATAATTCAATAAATTTAATATACACTTGGGCGGGTGTTAACATTTCTCATTTAATAAAAAAGAATATTAGTATTTTTATTACTTATTAATTTAAAAAGGAAAAAGGGCGGGGTATGTAATTAATTTTTTAAAACAAAAATCACTTAGAAACCCCACCCTTTAGATTTATAACTTTAATATGCATTTAAAATTTTGTTATATTTAATATTTTAATCAGAAATTATAGCTGCCCTCCCAAGTATTTTTTTCATTGATAATCAATATAACGCACGGTTAAAAAAATTTATTATATAGTGTAAACTAGAAATAATAATGAAAATATATTTTATAAACTTATTCTGCGTGCGTAGTATAAGTAAAAAATTATAAATCAAACTTAACCTCATCTTCGCCTTCATAGCAATACCTGCATACGCATTTATATATGTCATCTCCTATTACAACTCTGTCCACATCTTTAACTATTCTTTTTGAGTATATTCCTTTTCTTCCACAGTCGCATTTACCAAAAACTTTTGTATGTATGTCAATCAAATCTTCTTCTATTAATGCCGACACACTTTCCCAATAATTTCTTTTATAGTCCATATCAAGAGAAGCTATACAAAAGTTAGTTGCAGAATTTCTTTTAGAACATGCTTTTATCAGTTTTATAAAAATTGAAGTATCATTTAAAAAGCAAAATTCATCTATTCCTACAATATCATATCTTGAAATATAATTATAAATATTTTCTACATCTTTTCCAATATTATTTTCGATTTCTTCTTCAGTGATTATATTTATTCTCTTATCTAAAGAAACATCTTTATCGCGGCAGAAATACCCTCTAAAAGATATTGCCGGATATATGAATAATATTTTTATATCTTTATTTTCCATTAAAAGATAATCTAAGGTTTTAATTAAATATTTTGATTTTCCTGCGAACATGGGTCCTGTAATTAAATGATTCATAGAAGTCCAATATTTTTAAGTTAATTATAATATTATATCATTTAATTTTGTATATATCAAATGTAAATGCTGTAAAAATGTATATTGTAATTAGTTTAATTTTTGTATAAATATGTTATAATGCAATGACAAAGTTTTAGGAGTTAAATTATGACATATTATGATGCAGCTAAAAAAGTTTTGGAGCAAAGCGATGTTCCTATGAAAGTTGATGAAATATGGGAAAAGGCTTGTGAATTAGGTTATGATAAAATTATAGCTGAAACATTAAATGGTAAAATGAGTAAAACCCCTATTGCTAGTTTGGGTGCAAAAATATATACAGATATAAAATTCAATCCTGATACTACTATATTTATTAAAGTTGGTAAGGGAAAATTCTTATTAAAGAGTAAAATAAATTACTCTAATCAGAATTTGATAAATGAAATTAATAATTTAAGCGAAGAAGAAGATACAGAAGATATAATTGAAAATACAATTACAAATAAAAAAATATTAGAAGAAGATTTGCATATACCTCTTACAAAATATTTATATTCAATGAAAATATATTCTAAGACAATAAATGCAAATGCTACAGATGTTACCTTGAAAGGAAAAATGAAATGGGGTACTCCTGATATAGTAGCTGTTACATTTAAAGATTATATTAATAAATCAGTTTTAGAATTATTCAATCATATAAATTTACCTACCACAGAGCTTTATGCTTATGAATTAAAATTAAAACTTACACTTGGAAGTTTAACAGAATATTATTTTCAGGCATTATCAAATTCCGGATGGGCTAATGAAGCTTGGCTTGTTGCTATGGAAATAGATGAAAATAATTACGATGAATTGATGGAAGAAATAAAAAGATTAAATCAGTCTTTCGGAGTAGGGGTAATTAAATTAGACTATAATAACCCAGAAGATTCTGAGATATTATTTTCTGCCAAAAAAAGAAATTATTTAGATATAGATACTATGCATAAACTTTGCTATAACAGACAGTTTCAAGATTTCATTAATGATGTTAATGAAATCTTAGATGCAAAAGATAAATCTAAAAGTCATATAATATCGAGTTTAGTAAATAGCAGCAGATTTAATAATCCCAATTAACAAAAAATCAAAGGTATTTGCCTATATGAGCGGATTTGGTTTTAAAAATAATATTAAAGCAGAAGAGTTTGATTTAAGTCCTATTTAAAATAATTTTTGTTAAATACTTTTAAATGAATAATAATTAAATGTCATTATATGTTAAAAATTATAAGTAAAAATAATTTATTATGCTAATGATTATTTTCTTCTTTTAGGTTTTTCTAATCCATATATACCATTTATATTAAATAGATATTTTATCTTTTATATTTATAGTTCTTGATTTAAGTATTTTATTATATATTTCCTTTATTTTATTTTCATGCAGTTTGTCTTTTATAGTTATATCTTTTGAATGTTTTTTTAAGTCATCTTTTGTAAGTTTTTTGCTAAAAAAATCTTCTAATATATTAACTATACAGTCAGATTCAAAACTATATTCTCCTTTTTTAAAAAATATACTATCTTCATTTTTTCTGTTCATATTAGTTGTTGCTGTAGTAATATAAACATAAATTCCGTAAAACCCGTCATCACCCAAGTATATGAACCATCTTTTTTTAATTTCTCCAAAACTGGGATATGGAAAATTATCCCAAGTAAATATATGACCTACTTCTAGCTTTTCATCAGAGTTCACTTTTTCAATTCCTCAAAAGCCTTTATCATTTTATATCTTATTTCGGCAGGAGTTAAATCATTTTCATTCTTTTTGTTTACATCAATAAAAACATCTTCATCATAAGAAATTATATCATTTTCTTTTAAATTATACCTTCTTTTCCATGGTTTAATTATAATATGGCTAAGTTCGCTAATTTCAGAAGTGTCTACTATATCATCAATATAAAACTGAACTATTTGATTCATTTTATCTAATTCAATATCAGAAAAATAATCCAAATCTAATAATTTTCTGTTTTTAACTTTTATTATATAAATATTATCTCTTAATTTTTTAAAAGTATAAGCATCGTTATTTCTATATTCCTTATCCTCATATATTTCTATTGGAACAGGACCTCTTTTCATGGCTCTATATGTAAGACCTAATGCTGGCTCCCCGTATTCTTCCATAATTTCAAAATCTAAGAAAGCTAAAAATTTATACAATTTAGTTTGAGTTAAATTTTTTTTAGTTATATTATGATACTTTATGGCAAAAAAAAGTATAGCATTTTCTATTTGATATGCTATGAACATAAATCTCCAATTTTATAAATATGTTTTTATATTTTCGAAAAATATTATTAATTTATAATGTAAAATTATACAAAAAATATATATATTTTCAATGACTAAAAATATTTTTTATCTTATTTTTTATAAATTTAAGATATATTAAATTTAATCATCAAAAATATATTCAGCACTTGAATTCATGCACTTATATGCTATAGTTTAAATATATAAATTACAAAATAATGGAAAACAACTTGAATAATAAATTACAAAATAAAAAAATAGAATTACTCGCACCTGTTGGAGATGAAAGAGCTTTGAAGGCGGCTGTTAATGCAGGGGCTGATGCTGTATATTTTGGTACTAAAAGTTTTAATGCCAGAGTTGGTGCTGCTGAAAACTTCGATGAAAAGGCACTTGAAGAGAATATAAGATTTGCTAAATTAAGAGATGTTAATGTTTATATAACAGTTAATACTTTAGTTTATAATGATGAAATTGATAAAGTGCTTCCTCTTATAAAAAGTGTTTATAACATTGGAGCTGATGCTATTATAGTGCAGGACTTGGGTATTATTGATATAGTAAGAAATAATTTAAATATTGCCATGCATGCTAGTACGCAGATGTCTTGTAATAATTTAGAGAGTGTAAAACTTTTAAAAAGTATTGGACTTGATAGAGTAGTTTTAGCCCGTGAAATGAGCTTGGATAATATAAAATATATTAGAGACAATACTGATATAGAACTTGAAACTTTTGTTCATGGGGCTTTATGCGCAAGTTTTTCAGGTCAATGTGCTTATTCATATTTGCATGGAGGAAGAAGTGCCAACAGAGGAGCATGTGCTCAGCCTTGCAGAATGGAATACACGGGAGGTAAAACTAATTATCCATTAAGTACAAAAGATTTGATGACTATTGATATAATTCCTAATTTACTTGAAAGCGGAATAACATCTTTTAAAATTGAAGGCCGTGCTAAAAGAAGCGAGTATGCCGCAATTACAACTTCTATATACAGGCATGCTATTGATTTGGCTTTGGAAAATAAGGATATACCAATTGAAAAGTACAGAGAAAGTTTGATGAAGATTTTTAATAGAGGCGGATTTTCTCAAGGGTATTATTATAATTCAAAGGACATTTTTGAAAATTATAAACCTAGCCATGATGGGGAGTACATAGGAAAAGTTACAGCATACAAAAAAAATAAAATATATATAAAAGCAGATAAAGAATTAAATGTATATGATGGGCTTTCATTTGGAGAGAGCGGAACAGTTGGAATGCAGATATCTGATTTGTATAAAGATAATGAGAGGGTAAAAAGAGCTAAAGGAAATTTAAGTTTTTCTGCTGTTATAAAAAATGTCAATGTAGGCGATAAAGTTTATAGAACCACTGATAAACTTCAGATTGATGAGGCAAATAAAATAATTGAAAATGATAATTTTAAACATATTCTTGATTTGAAATGCACAGTAGGATTTAATAATGAAAAAATAAAATTGGAAGTTCATAGCAAATACGATAATAGACTAAACAATATAGAATACATAAGCGATTATACTCTTCAAGAAGCTAAAACAAAATCAGCAACTAAAGAAGATATTTTTAATTCTCTCTCAAAAATAGGCGGCACTGTATTTGAATTTGAAAATATTATTATAGAAGAGAATTTCAAAAATCCTTTTATACCTGTCAAAGTTTTAAATGAAGCTAGAAGAGGCTTAATAGAAAAATTAGAAAATATATTAATGAAATCCAAAGAAATTCATTACAATAAAAATATTTTTAATGATATAAATTATCCTAATACTGATATAAAAGTTTTGATTGTAAATAGTGAAGAGAAATTAAAATTATATTCTGATATTCATTATGATAAAAAGATATTATTTCCAAGTGTTTATGATGAAAAAATAATAACACTTTTTGAAAATAAAAAAATAGACGGTATAATACTTCCTCATGTAACATTTGATAAAGATATTGAAATAATAAAAAGCATAGTAGAAAAAACAGAGGGTATGATAGTAATATGCAATAACTTGGGACATATTGAAGCATTGAAAGGAAAAGCTGTATTATGGTCTGGAATAGGACTTAATGCAATTAATAATTACAGTGTTAACTTTTTATATAAATTGTGTATTGATACTGTAATATCGGCTGTTGAAGCGGGTAAAACTTTAAAACATACTATAAGCATAAAAGAAGGCTTTATACCTGCTATGAACTTTGCATTCTGTCCAAAAAGTATGTCTGTGGGCTGCTCTAAATGCAAAGAAGAAGATATTATTGACCACAGAGGAAACACTGTAATATTTGACTGCGTGAAGATGTATAATAAAACTAGCTTTATATTAGAGCATATAAAAAATAAAAATGGAAATATTTATTACTATATTTACTAAAATATAATAATAAAATTTTTTATAATTTCAAAATTCATTTTATTTTTTCTAAATATTGTATTCATTGTATTGTATAAGTAAAGAAACAAAAAGTTACTAAAAAATTATTTTTTATATAAAAACATCTTATATAAGGTTTATAAAAATTTATACTCTTATAATATTTATACTACTATCATATAAAGGATAAATAATTATGAAGATTTTTAAGTTTTTATTTTTACTATTATTGATTTCACATTTATCATATTCTCAGGATAAAACCGTTTATATTACAGAAAAAGGAAAAAAATATCATAGGCAATATTGCAGAACAACAAAAAATTCAAATACAACTGCAATATCACTAAGTAAAGCTAAATCAATGGGATATTCTGTATGCAAAGTATGTAATCCTTAAAAGCTATTTAGGTTTAAAATTTTATTTACATACCCCGCCCTTTAATATTTTCTGTTTAATTTGAAATTGTAATTTAAAATTATTTTATTGCTTGATTATAAATTTCAGCACCCGCCCAAGTTTTTATTAGTTTTGGAATTTTACTCAACGCACGGTTAATAGAATTTTATTTATTATTTAACTTATAATTTTTAATGATCATAAGTTTAAAACTTTGTTCTGCGTGCGGTTTGAAAGTCTCAAACTTATGAAACTCTTGGGCGGGCAGCTAAAATAACAGTTTAATATTAAAAATAAAATGTTTTAACAATTAGAAATTGTATAAAAAAGCCTAAAGGGTGGGGATTAAAATAAGTCAAAATAAAAGACTTGAATTATAATCCAAGCCTTTTTATTTAAATATATTTTATTTATATAAGAATCTCTTTATCTTTTTAGTAGGATTTTTTATAAACTCTTCTTTTTGTATTGTAAATCCTGATATTCTTCCAAACTCTGGAAGCATTTTATTAACTTCTATTCTATTATTTTCTATAAGTTTATTAACTTCCTCTTCGCTCAATTTTTCATTTTTTATTCTTTCTGCATCCAAATATAATAGAGCATGAAGTTTATTTTCTCTTTGTAAAACTAAAGACTCTAATATATAAGGCATAGCATTTAATTTGCTTTCTATCTCTTCAGGATAAATATTCTGTCCGCTAGCACCAAGGAGCATATTCTTGCTTCTTCCTCTTATGAATATTCTGTTGTTCTCACCAAGCACTCCTAAATCACCTGTTCTAAGCCATCCGTCTTTAGAAAGAACATCAGCAGTTGCTTTGTAATTCTTGTAATATCCAAGCATAACATTTTCACCTTTTACCATGATTTCTCCTACATCTCCTTCTTTTTCAGCATCAATTTTAACTTCAAGTGTGTCAATTATGCATCCGCAGCTTCTAGATACATGCTTATTCCAAGGTCCGTAACTGATTAAAGGTCCGCATTCAGTCATTCCGTATCCTACAGTGAATTTAAAACCTATATCCATAAGGAATTTTTCTACATCGCTATTTAAAGCACTTCCTCCTATTATAACCTCATAAAAATTTCCGCCGAAAGATTGTGTAAGCGTATTTCTAATTTTTGATTTTAGTAAAGATGATATAATAGGCATTTTTAATAAACTAGCAATTAAAGGTTTGCTTATAGTAGGGAGTATTTTTTTCAAATAAATTTTTTCTATGATAAGCGGAACCATGAGTATAAGATTAGGTTTTACTTCATCAAATGCTTTAAGTAAAATATTAGGACTAGGTATAGCATTAAGCATATATATGCATACCCCTCTTGAAAATGGAAATAAAAAGTCAAATAAACATCCGAATACATGAGCAAGAGGAAGAAAAGAAAGTATATGATCATTAGGCTTTACAGGCATATTATTAATAGCGTATCTTATATTTGCCGCTAATGAATTATGATTGAGCATAACTCCTTTACTAAATCCTGTAGTTCCGGAAGTATATATTATAGTAGCTAAAGTATCATTTTCAAATACAGTAAGATTAAAATCTTCTTTGCTTATATTTTCAATTTCTATATCGCTGAATATATTTTCAGCTTTTTTATTATTTTGTGTATTTTCTTTTTCTATAATAAAAGTGTCAAAATTATTTAAATGAAAAGATTTAGTAAGAATTGATAAAGTATCAGTTTCAATTCCTTTTAATATATTTGAATCTGCAAATAAAAATTTAGCTCCAGAATCTTTTAAAATAGATGCTATATCTTCTTTTGAAAAGTCCACAAGTATAGGAACTACGATTGCCCCGTAAGTTACTATTGAAATGTATGTTAAAGCCCAATTAACAGAATTAGCACCGCATAGGGCTATTTTTTCTCCTTTATGTATATCGAGCTTTTTAAAACCCGTATGTATTTTTAATATATTTTTAGCTATATCAGAATATTTTAATATATTATTAGTTCCATAATCAGCTAATGCATTTATATCCCAATTTTCTTTTATACTATTTTGAATATAGTCGCTTAGTCTTTCTTTAATCATATTATATCAGCCTCCTCAATATTTATTTTTTATATATATAAAAAATTAGAAAATGTTAGCAACATATCTAAACATAAAAACTGCATGGCATATATTAGATATTATTAACAGCGAATAAAACAAAGGTAAGAATAGAGTATATCTTTTGTTAGCTTCGTACATGGCTAGTCTGTAAAATACCATTGATATGTTTAGCAGAAGAAAACCTGTTAAATATAATATAGCACCGTATTCGCCGACAGCTGCAGATATTTTCGATATTGCTATGAGCCAAACCCAATTTAATAAAAAATAATATATTGTTTCAGTAGCTCCTCTCCATCTGTATCCGAATATACTTCTTAATGTAATACCTAGTACACAAAGTCCTGTAATAATTCCGAAAAAACTCCAGCCCCATCCGTTTTGTAATGATATTAGGCAGGGAGGAATATATATGCCCCATATCATCATAATAAAAAAAGCATGGGATAGTATATAAAAAACTTTTTTAGCTTTATTATTGAAAGGGAAAAAATGGTATATTGAATTTATTATATAAAATATTGTTAGAAAACTAGAATATAAAGAAAATGAAGTTATTTCCCTTGCTGTTTTAGAATTAATTATCAAAAGCACTAAAACAGCTATTGCCGAACTAGCACATATTATGCATATAACAGCACTTATTTTAGAAACAGAATTCTTTACATTATTATTTAAATCAGTGTTCATAGTATCTTATATAATAAACCTTATTTATAATAAAGTAAATGGTAATTTATAACTATTTTCATATTAAAATAATAATGTGCTAAAAATTTCATTATAAAAATATAAAATTATACGATATAATAACATTAAGATTATTTATTAAAAGAATACAATTAAAATATAAATAGGTACATAAAATGATATTAAACAGCGAATTAAAACAAAATATTTTAAATAGGTTCAAAAATAAAAAAATAGCAGTTTTGCATGGCGGATTAAGTTCCGAGAGGGAAGTTTCACTTAGAAGTGGTCAGAATGTTTATAAAGCATTAACTAGCTTTGATGAAATAAAAGATAATTGTATTTTAATAGATGTTAGGGATTCTTATGAATTAGTAAATACTTTAAAAGAAAATAATATTGAATACTGCTATAATATTTTGCATGGCACATCAGGAGAGGACGGAACTATTCAGGGGCTTTTGGAAAGTCTTAATATTAAATATACAGGCGAGAATATTTTAGTTAGTGCCGTTTGTATGAATAAGGTTTATACAAAAAGAATATGGAAGTCCTCAAATGTATCTACTGCAGATTTTATGCTTCTTAAAGATGTTAAAGAGGTTAATGACAATAGTATAAAAGGAAGTTTACTCTCTTTTAATTTCCCTATAATATTAAAGCCTATATCAGACGGCTCAAGTGTAGGTGTTCATTTGATAAAAACAAAATCAGAGTTTGAAAGTATAGTAAGCGATATAAAAGAAACAAAAAATTATTTTTTAGAGCCTTATATAAAAGGAAAAGAAATCACAGTAGGATTAGTAAGACAAGACGATGATAATATTTATGTTTTTCCAATACTAGGAATAAATTCTAAAAATGAAATCTATGATTATGATGCAAAATATACACCCGGAAAAACAGAGATGGAAATGCCTGCCAAATTATCAAAAGAAATGGAAAATAAAGTGATAGAAACATGCAAGAAAGCGTATACAGTTTTAGGCTGCAGCGGGCTTTCAAGAATAGATGCTATAGTAGGAGATGACAATGAAGTTTATCTTATGGAGGTAAATACTCAAGGAGGTATGACTAATACTTCAGATATACCTGCAATGGCTAAGCATGTAAATCTTGATTTTAATGATCTTGTTTTGTATATATTAGGTCTTTTAAAATAGTTTTTATAAAAAACATATATGCAGATATTTATTTGCATATATGTTTTAGTTTAATATATTAATTTTTTAAACTATAGTCATTAAATTTGAATAATCATTTTTATATCCCATTTGATCGAGCATTACAGAAATATCTCCTCTATGATGAGTGTCATGGTTTAATTCATGCATTATCAAATGATATCTAGGTTTTTTTATTACAGCATTTGGAACTATTACTTTTTCTGATATATTAAAATCGTCTATACTATTAACAATAGCTATTATAACATCATCTAATTTTGTTCTTATATCTATTAAACTTTTTAAATCTTCATTTATACTTATATTGAAAGTAAAATCTTCATTTAGATAGTTTAATATATTTTCATTTTCTATTTTTTTCTTGCTTGAATATTTTCTGTATTCTTTAAAGAAATACATATCGCATTGAATAATATGCATAAATGTTCCATGTATGGATTTAAAATATGCATTTGTTTCTTTTTTTAAATCTTCATCTTTAACTGTTTGTAAAATTTCAATAAGTTTTTCATTTGCATTTTTATTGTATAAAGCCATCATATTCATAATTTTTTTTGCTGTTTTATCTATAGGCTTTTTATTTGAATTATTTTCTATTTTTGTATTTTTTTTATTTTCATCTTGGGAAGCATTTGCTTTTTTAGCATTTAAAAGATTATATTTCATTTCCTTAACTTTCTCTGTAATATTTTTCTTTTCTTCCTGAAGTTTTTTTAACTGATTTGTTTTTAATTCTTTAACATTTTTCTTTAAATCTTTAGTTATAGATGATTTAATTTTTTCAATATCTTTTATTTTTTTGTCTAGCTTTTTTGATTCTATTTCTATTTTTTTGGCAATTTCACTAATATTGTTTTCAATCATAATAATAAATCCTAAAATAATATTTTTTTTATTATATTATATTAATTTTATAATTCAATATTTAATATTATTTTTTAATAAATAAAAAAGATGCCGCAAAATAAACAGCATCTCTTTTTATTTATAAGAACAGATAATTATTGTATGTCTTTGTAAGGTGATTTTCCGCTGTATACAGGTTTGTAATCACTATTTCCTTGAGCATCGATATAGAACTGCTGTAAAGTAACAGAGCCGTCATCATTAACTTGTCCTATAGGGTCATACTGCCAGAATTTATGTCCTGCAAATGTAAGTTCTTCATCTGTAGTTTGAGGTTTTCCTGTTCTTCCTAATTCAGCAGATATCCAGCCGTCAGGTGCCCATGATATGAACATATTTTTCCATTTTTCAGGTACAGCATAAGGGAATACTAATCCTGTTTTTGTATCAACGGCTACTAAAAAATTATCTAAATCAACTAAAGCATTTCCTGTATATCTGTAAAAATAGAATTGTTTTTCTATTTCATTTTCAACAGCAGTTTTAAATGGATTAACTCCTCTGTATACATATATCTTTGTTTTATTTACAGGTAAACTATTTCCAGGAGAATTTGGAATACCATTTTTATTTTCTCCGTCCGGAGCGTTATAAATATAGCATGTATTAGTACCATCATTAGATTTTTCCCATTTTCTAACTCCATTTGGTGTTTGTCCGTCATCTTCAAAGAATGTGAATGTTGGTACAGTCTTATCATCTGTTGTAAATTTCAAAAATAATGTGTCATATTTGTTTATTTCTGTAGTAGTTCCTCCTCCGCCATTTTCTCCGTTACCGGTATTATTATTAGGATTCTTATTGGCACAAGATATAATAATAATCATAGCTAAAATCAAAATATATATTTTTTTAATCATAAATTTTTATCTCCTACATTTTTTAATAATTGTAGTTTATTTTAAATTAAATTCAACTAATTTGATATATTCAAATTTGATAAATGAACACTTTTTAAATAATGTCTTTATAAACAAAAAATATAATAATACATTTAATACAAAACGGGGTTTTATATACATTTTATAATTTAAAAAAGACATTTTATTAAATTTGTATATTTTTTTATATTGAATTTTTATAAATTTATTTTAATATTTTTATATTAAAAAATAATATAGTGGAGTTTTAAAATGAAAAAAATAGCTATTGTATTAAGTTTTGTTTTATCAGTATTTATTATATCATCATGTGCTAACAATAATCCAAATAATCCAACCAATTCTACAAAAATAACTTTGGCACAAAGAGAAGGAACTTATGAAGGTAAGAGTATGGGGTTATCTATTGTTTTTAACAATAATGGAGAAGTAACATCTGTAAGTGTAGGCGGTTCTCCTTTACCAGCACAATTTCCTATAGTAGTAGGCAGCCCTACTGATACTTCAAAAGAATATAGTTTTCCAGTAACTATGACTGCCGGAGTAACGGTTAATGTAAAAGTAGTTTTTGACAGCGATACTGAAATTTCAGGCGGAAATGCTTATGTTGGTATTGACAGTGAACCAGATATGAGCAATCCCATACCGATAACAAAAGTATCATAAATTTAATATAAAGTTATTATTATGAAGAACATATTATATCTGTTGATAATTATAAGTTTTCTATGCTCATGTACGAATCCTTTTGATTCTAGGAAAAAGTATTATTATAATAATGCTAATAAAAAACAAAATTATCCGGATATAGATATGCCTTCATATAATGCCAATGATATGACAGATCCTTTTAACAGTAAAGAGGATTGGAACAGAATAGATTATAAATTTAACGGCAATGAATTATATAACTATTTTATGAAAATAAGTTTTGAGGTTACAACTGTTCCTGTATATTCTTTCTTTTTACCTAATGATGGAAGAGAATGGGAAAAAAATTCTGCAAGTGATTATGATGAATATACTTTTGATGCAAGCGATGACGGAAATACAACAGAAAGTCCTATACTTCCTAATCCTCTACCCATAAATCCTATGACAGTATATCGTTATGGTAAAAATCCTTTGGTAAGTTCTGACGGATTTTATAATTCTTCTGAAAGAATAAAACGTTTTTTCTTTATAAGATTGGTAGGAACAGCAGTCATTAAGTTAGACAATTATTTGATAGCTATAGATACATACAGTAAATATATATTTGCTTATGCCAAAATAACAAAATATGAAAATGTATTTGGACAGCTTCTTCCTACTGAGTTTAAGGCTATAGAACATTATCATTTAGGCTATAAATTTTATGAATATGATCCTATAGGCTTTATTGATGCAAATAAAAATATTATTCTATATAAAGTCTATGAAGATGATATGACTGCTAATTCTTCGGAATATGTCCCTAGATATACAGGCATAGGAGGAAAAGCAGCAGAGCAGACAGATAAAACTACAACAGGACATTCTCCTTATGCTAGAGAAGCAGCCGAACAATAATTAATCTTCATAATTCTCTTTTTTGTCTATATACTTTTTTAACAAAGTTTTTATTCTATCGTATTTAAAACCTTTACGCATTAATGTCTTTATAATATAATCTTCTTTTCTTTCTTTATTTTCATATAGTTTATAATATTTTCTTATAGCATCTTTTAATGCTTTATCGTCTATTTTATCGCTTATAGAGTTTTGTGCTTTTTCTATTAAACTTGGCTTTACTTTATTTTTCTTTAAATAATCTATTATATGCCTTTTGCTTTTTCCTTTAAGTTTTAAGCTATTAATTGCTATTTTTACGAATCTTTTATCATCTATAAGATCATATTCTTTGCAGTAGTTTACAGCATGTTTAATAAATCTTTTTTTATGTCCTTTTTTTGTGAGTTTCTCTCTAAGCATACCCTCGCTTATAAATCCGCGTTTAAGTATTGATACTGCAGATTTTCTTGCGGCAGATTCAAAAGCTCTGAATCTTATATGAGGTATTTCATCATATTCAAGCTCCATTCCCTCATATAAATCAAGTTCATAGAGTCCGTTTTTGGGTATAGTAAATACATCTCCGCCTGATACTTTGATATATATCTTATCGCCTTTTAATTTCATTTTTAAAATAACCATAATAAAAACAGTATAATAAATATAAATAGTTTTTCAAGTATAATTTAAAATTTTATTTCTTATATGATAAAATAAAATCTATATCTTCAGAACTTAATATATTTTTAGGTATTATTATTGCAGACATTTCATCTGTATAGAGAAATATGCATTTATTTGCAGAATCTATTTTTTTAATTTCATCTTTACTAAATTGACTTGTTCCTCTGTCTTCTTTAAAAATTACTTTATCATCATATATAGTTAATTCTTTATCTCCGAAAACCTTATCCAATTTACCGCTTCTTGCATACTCTTTAACTTTTTTCACTATCTTTTTCTCAAGACGCTTTTTATATGTAAGTATTTGAAGTATAGAAAAAGCAGATACTAGTAAAGCTATTATCACTATTAGAAATGCATTATTTCTAAAGTATATTGCCATAGATGCAAATACAATAATATAAAGTGCTATGAGTATAATAATAGTTTTTTTTATCGATGAATTAATATTTGAATTTGATTTTAAATAATGAATTTGAAAATCTATAAAGTCATCTTCAGTTAATCTATATTTATATTCTTTTTTCATTATTTTTTATATACCTTTTACAAATATTTAACTTTTATTAGTATAGTATAACTGAATATTTTTTCAAGTATTTGATTTTTTCTATTTCCAATTTTTATTTGCAAGTTTATCTAAATTTATTTTTTTATATTTTTCTCTTAATGTGATTGAAGGTATCCACCAAGCTATATCAAAAACTTTTTTCTTAATTGATTCAATCTTTTCTAAATAAATATTATAATCATCATAAGTTTTCATTATATATACACTGTAAGCATAAAAGGCATGTTTATCTCTATCTATTTCTACATCTAATTTTTTCATTGTTTCATGGCATTTTTTATAGAATTCATTTTTATTGTCAGCTTTATAATTATTAAATGTATATAAAAAGGAAAAGAAATTATAATAATTACAATCCATTAGTAATTCTTTTTTATTTTCATTATAATAATTAAATACATTTTCAAAAACTTCTAATATAGCAATAGGAATTTTTTTAGTAGTATGAACACTTCCGGCAAGAGATGTGCTTCTTTGAAGATAATAATACTTAGCATTATTATTATAGTACATTTTAGGATTATGAACCAAAAATCTATAGAAAAAATCAACATCTTCTGCTATTCTATATTTAGAATATATTAATTTATTTTTCTCCAAGAATGTTTTTTTAAATATTTTATTAACTGCAGAAACTAAAGGATATTCTGGTGTATTTTCTTTTTCAGGTGTGTTTACATTAAAATTGCTAATTCCTTCATTCCAAGTATTTTTAAATTTCTTTTTCCATATATTTATTCTATTGTGATAAAAAGGTTTAATATATCCATTTTTTTCATTTACTGTATACATATTATTAGTAAATACCATATCAGCATCATATTTTAATGCGGTATTATATAGCTCTTCTACAAAGTTGCTAGATACAAAATCATCAGGATCTATAAAAACTAAATAATCAGAATTACTATTATACATTCCAGTATTTCTAGAAAATCCCAAACCTTGATTTTCATTATGATTGATGAGTTTTATTCTATTATCTTTTTTTATATATTTTTTAATTATATTTTCAGAGTTATCAGTTGAGCAGTCATTAACACATATTATCTCTATATCTTTTAAAGTTTGATTTATAACACTGTCCAAACATTTTCCTACATAATTTTCTATATTGTAAACAGGAAGAATAACTGAAGCTTTTATCATATTAAAATCCAATTCTAATTTATATTAATTATTTAATTATTATACATCATAAAAAAATAAATAAAATAGTGTACTTAATTTAAATATATATTATACTTATAAAATACAATATATTTAAATTATTTAGGATTTTTATGATATTGATAACAGGCGGAGCAGGTTTTATAGGTTCTCATATAACTGATATATTAATAAAAAATAACTATAAGGTTATAGTTGCTGATAATTTATCTACAGGAAAAAAAGAAAATATTAATCATAAAGCATTATTTTATAACATAGATATTAAAGATTATAATAAGTTAGAAAATATATTTTCTGAAAATGAAATAGAAATTGTTATACATTTAGCAGCTCAGGTTTCTGTTCCGAATTCTATTAGAAATCCTATTAATGATGCTAATGAAAATATAATAGCAAGTCTTAATATTATTGATCTTTCAAAAAAATATAATATAAAAAAAATAATTTCTAGTTCAAGTGCCGCAGTTTATGGATTACCTAAAAAATTACCTATTGATGAAAATCATGATACAAATCCAATTTCATATTACGGACTTTCAAAACTTACTATGGAAAAGTACATAATATTATCAGAATTGAATTATGTAATTTGCAGATTTTCGAATGTTTATGGTCCTAGGCAAACGCCTCATGGAGAAGCCGGTGTTATTTCAATATTTATGGATAATGCTATAAAAAATAAAGATTTAAATATATTTGGTGATGGAAGCCAGACTAGAGATTTTATATATGTAGAAGATATAGCTTTTATCTTTTTAAATATTGTAAGAAATGATATATCTAATAAAGTTATAAATATATCTACAAATACTTTTATAAGTATTAATGATCTTGCTAGAAATATAATAAAAATATCAAATAAAAATATAAAAATTAATTATCTCAATAATAGAGAAGGAGATATAGATCATAGTATATTAGATAATACTAGATTATTAAATATAATAGATATGAAATTTACAAATATAAATGATGGTTTATTTAAACTATTTAAAACCTTGATATAAATTATTCCCAAGATATTCTATATTCTTCTTCTATATTATATTTAGAATATGCAGGATCCGTTATATTAAATTGGAATTTTATAGAATTATCTGTAAAAGTGAATGCTGCAATGAATATGTTATTTTCATTTTCATCATTTACTATTTTTATAAATTCTGTTTCTTCACTGTATGGGTTAGTTATATCAATATAAGCATCAGTAAAATAACTCCATTCAATTTTATTTTCTGATACGGTTATTTTATGATCTTTATTTTGATTATAATATACTCCTATTCTCTCTCCAACTTTTATATTTGTACTGTCTGAAGTTTTTTCAAATGGAACTTCATTGCCGGAATATTTTAATTTAGCATATAGAAAATCTATAAAATAAGTATTTGGGGCAACTCCGTTTATTGTTTCTTTTATATCGAAAGAAAAAGTTTTATTTGTACTCTCCGGATTTCCAAGTACATAAGTTCCTAAATTATTTGCCTTATCTGCTTTACTTCCTATGAAATTTATATTCCCTGTTTCAAATATTATAAAATTTAATTTTATATCTTTATCAAAATTACCTTTAACAGAATATCTTCCCGCTCTGTCTTTAAGTCTAAGAGTTTCTCTTGTTCCTGTAAGCATATTACTGCATGATAATAATACTAATGATATTGCAAAAATTAATATGAATTTTTTAGTATATTTCATAAATATGTCCGTTTAATTAAAAATTATATACTCATTATATAGAAATCATTTTAAAAGTAAAGTAAATAATTATAAAGTTATCATAATATTTTAATGTTTATGTATATAAATTTTTTACTATTTATGTTATAATTTATTTATATAAATATAAAATTTTTGAATATCTATATATTTTTTATAATATATTTTTAATATAAGGATTTTAGACATGATGAAAAACAAAGAAAGACTTTTATGGATATTTCTTTTAATTTTTGTAGTAGCAATTTCTTTTTTCAATTTTAAAAGTCCTTCGCTTGCAATAGCACAGCAGGGAAATGCTCAGTCTGATAATGATTTTTATTATTACAGCAGATTGTTTCAAAAAGTATTTGCAACATTACAGCAGAATTTCGTTGATACTAATAATGTAACAACAAAAAAACTTATGTATGGTGCCATAAAAGGAATGCTTGAAGCAACTGATGACCCATTTACATTTCTTCTTGATGAAGAATTAAATACGGCATTAAATACAGAAATGTCAGGAAAATACGGCGGAGTAGGGCTTTCTATTTCAAAGAATGCAGATAAAGGTTTAATGGTAGTTTCTCCTATAGAAGACGGTCCAGGTGAGAAAGCTGGTATATTATCAGGAGATATCATAACAGAGATAGACGGTAAAAGCACAAAAGATATGTCTGTTGATAATGCAGCAAATATAATGCGTGGTAAAGAGGGTACTAAAGTTACTCTTACAATAGTGAGAGAC
Source organism: Brachyspira hampsonii (assembly GCF_002214805.1). Lineage (NCBI taxonomy): Bacteria > Pseudomonadati > Spirochaetota > Spirochaetia > Brachyspirales > Brachyspiraceae > Brachyspira > Brachyspira hampsonii. The sequence continues at coordinate 1,783,939 of NZ_CP019914.1, forward strand.
GGTGTTGCTGAACCTATTAAATATCCTCTTACAAGAGCAATCATAGAAATAAAAAGCGTTAAATATAAAATGGTTGATGATTCTATAGGTTATATAAGAATAACTACTTTCGGTGATGATACAGCAAAAGATTTAGAAAATGCTTTGATAGATCTTAAAAAACAAGGTATGAAAAAACTTATACTTGATTTAAGAAATAATCCGGGCGGAAGACTTGATACTGCCATAAATATAGTAGAAGAGTTCCTAACTGAAGGAAAAATAGTTTATACAAGAGGAAGAAGCAGAAATGAAAATCAGGATTATTATGCTTCTAAGAAAGGCGATGAATGGCTTGAAGGCGATACATTAGTTTTAGTTAATCAGTACAGTGCTTCTGCCTCTGAAATACTTTCCGGTGCTTTGCAAGACAGCGGAAGAGCTAAACTTTTGGGTGAAACTACATTCGGAAAATTTAGTGTTCAGTATGTACTTCCATTAGATGCAAGAGATAATACTTCTTTCAAATTCACTGTAGCACATTATTATACTCCAAATGGAAGAAGACTTCATGGTAAAGGCTTAACTCCTGATTTTGTTGTAGTAGAACCTAAACTTACAAGCACTGATATAACAGCTTTAACAGAGCTTAGAAAAGGCGGACAGATTTCTGCTTATGCTAAAAAATATCCTAATGAAAGCTCAGATGCAACTGCTTTGCCTGCTTTCAAAGAAGAGCTTAGAAAACAAAATATAATGCCTAGTGATTATTTGCTTGAGCGTTTAATATATAATGAAAGAAATTTAGATAATTATAAAGAGATATATGATCTTCGTTATGATAAACAGTTAAAGGCTGCTATTGAATATTTACAAACAGGTAAAGAGCCTCATCAGGATAAAGAAGAGCCTAGAGAAAATTGGTCAAATGAAAAAGAAGAAAATTAATAAGTTTTAATTTCTTTAAATATAAAGGTGATAGTATTTTTAATATTATCACCTTTTTTAATTGCATAAATATATTTGATAAAATCATATACCATATATGTCTATATTGACTTTTTTGTTTTAATAGTTTATCTTTTGATAGAGGTTTATATTATTTTTTGAAAAATTGTATTATGTCGTTAGTGCCATATTATATCAATGTAATCAATATAAAATAATTTAAATCTTAAAATTAATTTATCATTTAGCTAATAACAATTTTTATTAGTAATAATAAGTGAGTAAACGAAAATGTTCAAAAAATATATTGTATTAATTATTATAGGAGTAGTTTTATGGTGAATGATGTTTATAGTATATCTCAAGATGAAATGAGTTTTCTGCATGCCTGCCGTTATGGGCAAGTTTATAGAATTAAAGAATTAATTGATAAAGTTAATATCAATGTTCAAGATGAAGAAGAAGGATATACGCCTTTAATGAATGCTATAAGATCTAGAAAAATAGAAGCGGTAAAAATTATTTTAGATCATAAAGCCGATGTTACTAAAATAAAAAATAATAGAGGAAGAAATGCATTTTTCTGGGCGGCTACTTTAGATGAACTTGAAATGTTAAAACTATTTGAAAAATATAATCCTGATTTTAATACTGTAGATAATGAAGGTTCTAATGTTTTATTTTTTACTAGAGAATATGAAACTATTGATTATTTACTTAAAAATGGTACAGATATAAATAAAAAAAATAAATATGGAAGAACTCCTTTAATAAAGCATTCATTAGCTTATGAAACTCAAGATCTTGTAAAGTTTTTACTTGAAAAAGGTGCTGATATTAATGCTCAGGATAATGAAGGCATAACAACATTGATGTTTGCTGTTAAAACTGATAAAGTAAAAATAATAGATATATGTTTATCTCAAAAAGCAGACCTTAATATCAAGGACAATGAAGGAAAAACAGCTTTATTTTATACAATATCATCTTTCGGTATTTTAGAAAATGTTAAGGCAATGACAGAAAATATGTTTGGAGATTATGCAAAAAATTATATGAATCAAAAGAAAATGAAAGAGACAGATGCTGCTATAAGACTTATAAAATTATTTGCAGATAATGGTGCCGATATTAATGCACAAGATAATAGAGGAAATACTTTATTAATGTATGCTATAGCACTTCGCAATGAGCCTCTTATAAATGAAATATTAAAATTAAATCCAGACATAAACATAAAAAATAAAGAAGGTAAAACAGCTAATGATATAGCGAGTGTATACGGTTATAAAATAGTGAATTGAATGTTTTATAAATTTGTAATATTTATGTTTTACTTTATATATAAAGTAAATAAAAAACTTTTGAGTATAGTAAAAAATAAGTTTTTTATATATAATAAAAAATGTAGGTAAGACACCATTATGGGTGGCATAACAACAAGCAAGTGATCCGAGCACAGACATGCTTATTCACTGCTTTAAGGCGGCTGCACCTGCTTCGCAATGTGGACTTCGTCGCGAGCATAGCAACAGAATAAAAAATTACGAGCCTCTAGCAACTGACAAAGGAAGTTGCTAGAGCTTATTAGCGAGTAATTTTTTATATATTAACAGGAGTTATTCAATGAAAAAAATTATTTTATTTCTTTTAAGCATTAATTTCTTATGGGCATTTCCGCCTAGTGAAGCGTATTTTTCTGAACTTTTAAGCGATGATGGTAAAGTAATAAAAAATACACTTAAAGTAAAAAAAATTGACGGCGGCAATTATTCTGCTTATTTTGATGGTGAAATTACATTAACAGGAGTTCTTGAAAGAGCTGATAATTCTGATATTGATACTATTTATAGTGCTTTAAGATTTTATCCTGATAATAATATTGATTTGCCTTTTTTATTTAGTATATATTCAGATAATATGGAGGATTATAAAGAATTTGAAAGATTGGAATTCGGTGTTTTATTAGAAAATATTAAAGTAAAATTACCAGAACCTTTAAATAAAAGATTTTTAGGTGCTGCTGCTGTAAGGGCGGAGGTAACAATAAGAAACTATTCTTTTTATGGAGAAGGTGAAGCAGGAAGAGAGGCTTATGGCGATCTTGTAAATATTAAATTACTTGATGATGTACAAATAGAATATTTTTCTAAAGATAATTCTGCTGACGTTTATTATTATGCTGGAAATTCTTATTATATTAAACTTGAATATAATTCTAAAGATGATTATGTGAATATAAGAGATAAAGCAAATGGAAAAGTAATAGGAAAGATTTTGAAAAACGATATGATTAATAATGGAGGGATTTTATTAGCTATTGATGATTATTATGGAAGTGGAGAGAAAGATTGGTGTGAAGTATATTATATGCCTCCAAATGCTAAAGACGGAAAAGATGCAATTTACGGCTTTGTGCATAGTTCACAGATAAAATAATAAAAAATTAAAACTATATAACTAATAAAAAACTTGTGAATGTAGTAAAAAATAAGTTTTTTATATATAATAAAAAATGTAGCAAGACACACTTGCAGGGGGGTATAACAACAGAATAAAAAATTACGAGCCTCTAGCAACTGACAAAGGAAGTTGCTAGAGCTTATTAGCGAGTAATTTTTTATATATATTAACAGGAGTTATTACAATGAAAAAAATTATTTTATTTCTTTTAAGCATTAATTTATTATGGGCATTTCCACCTAGTGAAGCGTATTTTTCTGAACTTTTAAGCTATGATGGTAAAGTAATAAAAAATACACTTAAAGCCTATAATGCAGAAAGTGATGGTATGGTTTATTTTGATGGAGAGATTACATTAACAGGAGTTCTTGAAAGATCTGATAATTATGATATGGGAAATAATTATACTGCTTTAAGATTTTATCCTGATAATAATGTAGATCTTCCTTTTTTATATGCTTCATCTGAAATGAATTTGAAAAATCAAGGTGCTTCTAAATATGGTGATTCTTGGGATTTTAGCGGCGTTGAATTTGACAGATTGGAATTCGGTGTTTTATTAGAAAATATTGAAGTAAAATTACCAGAATCTTTAAATAAAAGATTTTTAGGTGCTGCTGCTGTAAGAGCTGAAGTTACAATTAGAAATTATCGTTTTTATGGAGAAGGTGAAGCATCAAGAGAGGCTTACGGTGATATTGTAGGTTTTAAGGCTTTAGGTGATGTAGAAACAAAGTATTTTAGTAAATATAATTATAATGTAGGGGAGGTTCATTACAACGAACTTCAATATAATTCTAAAGACAATTATGTGAATATAAGAGATAAAGCAAATGGAAAAATAATAGGTAAGATTTTGAAAAACGATATGCTTTATGATGGGGGAGTTTTATTATCTATCAATGGAGAAGGTATTGATTATATGAATTATGAAAATTTTGAAAAAAAATGGCATGAAGTGTTTTATCTTCCTCCAGAGGCTGAAGACGGAAAAGATGCAATTCATGGCTTTGTGCATGGTTCACAGATAAAACTTGAAAACGGAGGCTATTAAAGAGCATAGCAATAATAAAAAAAGTGAGCCTACCTGCCGAAGTTCACCTATGGTGTTGGCAGGTGTATGCAAGGCACCCTTATGGGTGAGATAACAATACCAAGTGAGCCGAGCACAGACGTGCTTATTCACTCTTTAAGGCGGCACCTTGCTTCGCAATGTGGACTTCGTCGCGAACATAGCAACAACCAAGCGAGCTAAGCCAGCCCCACAGGGCACAGAAGTGTGAGTGAGTTTACTCACTAGCTTATTTAAGGCAAAGCGAGCATAGCAACAACAGGAAACAATATGAATATAGGGGCTATAAGATCTATCCCAACAATGTTTATTCTAAACTTCATCACTTTAGGAATATATCATTACTATTGGGTTTATTATATTACTTTAGAAGTAGAGAAGTTTACAAAAAGAAAAGATATATCCCCTGCTTTGGAGCTTTTACTTTCTGTTATGACTTGTAATCTCTATACAATATATTGGTATAATAAATATGGAAATATCATTCATAAAGAAATAGCTTTAAAAATAGATGAAAATGATAAAGACGATAAAACTCAAATAGTTATGACAGCAAGTATTATTGTATTATTAGTAGGAATTCCTATTATAGGAGTTTTATGCTATGTGCTTTTTTTTGGATTATTAGTAAATGGTATGGCTTTAGCTTATAGTAATTTCAACTTTATTGACTTCATTGATAATCCTGAAGCATTATTAATATTTTTGGGTACTATATTAGTTGGTTTTATTATTATTTTTGTAATCGTTGTCTCTTTGATAATTCCAGACATAATTATGCAGAAAAAATTAAACTCTATATGGACAAAAGTAAGAGAAGTACATTATAATAAAAATATTTAAAAAGTATCTTTTATATCAAATAATTTGTGGAAGTGAGAATCATATTTTTTAATTTATTTTATAAAAATAAATTTCAGAAAGCACAAAAGTTTTTATTTATGGCTTTATACAATTTAATATAAAAAAATGGTTGACAATTAATTATATATGCTTTATGATAATAATATCATATTGGATAGTGATTGTTTTTTACTGCAAATCTTTTAAGACAAGCTAAACCTATTTATGCAAAAATGAAATACAGAAAAATTGTATATTTTGTTTTTACATAAATAGGTTTTTTATTTTAGGAGAAGTCATTATGAAAGTAGGAAAGATACTTAATAATAATGTCATTGTTGTTTTTGAAAACGGTAAAACAGAAAAAATTGTTATGGGAAGAGGTATAGCCTTTGGCAAAAAAGTTGGCGATGCGATAGATGAAGAAAAAATTGATAAAACTTTTTTATTAGAAAATACAGATAATAACAGCAAACTTCAGCAATTACTAAAAGATATACCATCAGAGTATCTTAATACTACAGAAAAAATTATTGAATATGCTAAGACTAAAGCTGAAAGAAAGTTAAATGATTTTTTATATATAACTTTAATGGATCATATATATATGGCAATAGTAAGAACTAAAGACGGTGTCAATATAAAAAATATGATGCTTTGGGATATAAAGAAATTCTATAAAGATGAATATAATATAGGATTAAAGGCTTTGGATATTATAGAGGAAGATTTTAATATAAGACTTCCTGAAGATGAGGCGGGATTTATAGCATTGCATATAGTTAATGCACAAACCAATACTGATTTTAATTGCATAAATGAAATGGGAGATATTACAAAACTTATACAGAAAATAGTAATTATAGTAGAAAGGCATTTTAATATAAAATTTAATGAGGATTCTGTATATTATAATAGGTTTTTAACTCATTTAAAATTTTTTGCTTTGAGATTATTTCAAAAAAATATTTATAATGATAAGGAGGATGAGGATTTACTTTCTGTAGTTAAGCTTAAATATAAAGATGCTTATGAATGCACTTTAAAAATAGCAGAATATATTTTGCTTTCTTATTCTTATGATATAAGCGATGAAGAGAAATTATATTTAACTATACATATAGAAAAGGCGAAAAGAAGAGAATAAAAATATTTATATGATTTTAATATATTTGGATGGTGACATTAAGTTGGCCAAACCTTCATTATTATAAAAAAAATTTATTATATTGGAGGATACGCTGATGGGAAAATATGAATCATTAGCAAAAGAAATCATTAAAAATGTAGGAGGAAAAGAAAATATTAATTCACTTACTCATTGTGTTACTCGATTAAGATTCAAATTAAAAGATGAGGGTAAGGCAAATGATGAAGTATTAAAGAATATGGACGGTGTTGTTACAGTAATGAAAAGCGGCGGACAGTATCAAGTAGTTATAGGCAATCATGTAGCAGAAGTTTATGCTGATGTTTCAAATGCTGCCGGTATAGAAAATGCTTCGTCAAATGCTAGTGAAGAAGAAAAAAATACAAGTTTATTTAATAGGGCAGTTGATACTATATCTGGAATATTTCAGCCTATATTAGGAGTGATGTCTGCATGCGGTGTATTAAAAGGGATAAATGCACTGTTGATTGCATTGGGAGTTTATACAAATAAATCAGGCTGTTATGTACTTATTAATGGTATGGGAGATGCTCTATTTATGTTCCTTCCTTTGTTTCTAGGTTTTACTTCAGCTAAGAAATTTAATTTAAAGCCTACAATAGGCTTAGCTATAGGTGCTGCTATGTGTTATCCTGCCTTACAGTTAAGTACTTTATCTGCAAGCGGAGAGCCTTTATATACATTGTTCAATAACACAATATTTGCTTCTAATGTATATATAAATTTTTTAGGAATACCTATCATATCTATGAATTATACATCAACTGTTATTCCGGTTATATTTGTTGTTTATTTTGCTTCAAAATGTGAAAAGTTTTTCACTAAATTTGTACCTGATGTAGTAAAATTCTTTGTACTTCCTATGCTAGTAATATTTGTTTCTTTATCTGTAGGATTTATAGTAATAGGACCTGTTACAACTTTTGCTTCGCTTATAGTATCAAAAATAGTATTTACTATAAGAGATTTCAGTCCTTTAGTTTCAGGGGCCATAGTAGGGGCATGCTGGCAGATATTAGTTATATTTGGAATGCATTGGGCTTTTCTTCCTGTTCACTTTAATAATATTATTACATTAGGATATGATACTATAATAACTCCTTATTTTGGATCTACATTTGCTACAGTAGGAGTTGTATTTGCAATTTTATTAAAGACAAAAAATAAAAAACTTAAAGATGTGGCTTTCCCAAGCGGAATATCAGCAGTATTTGGTATAACTGAGCCTGCTATTTACGGTGTTATATTGCCGCTTAAAAAACCTTTTGTTGTAAATTGTGTAGTAGCCGGTATAGTGGGCGGGTTCTTTGGTTTATTTGATTTGCATAAATTCTTTATGGGAGGACTTGGGGTATTTGCATTTCCGGGAATGATAAATCCAGACGGAACTCATACAAATTTAATTATTGCTGTTATAGGGGCTTTAATTGCTGTTGTTCTAGCTTTTATCATTACTTGGATAATATATAAAGATAAACAGACAGAAGAAAATACTAATGCATCTAATAATAATACATCTGACAATAATACATCCGGAAAGGAAAATGCTTCTTCTAAATTATTGGAAAAAGAAACTATATTCAGCCCATTAAAAGGAAAATTATTGAAATTAAAAGATTCAAAAGATGAGGCTTTTGGTTCTGAAAGTTTAGGTAAAGGTGCTTTGATAATACCTGAAGAAGGAAGGGTTGTGTCTCCTGTAAACGGAACTATAAGCACTGTTACTTCTACTCTTCATGCTGTAGGTATAACATCCGACAGCGGAATAGAAATATTAATACATATAGGAATTAATACTGTAGAATTAAATGGAAAGTATTTTAAAAGTAATTTAAAAGAAGGAGATAAAGTTTCTATAGGAGATACTTTAATGGAATTTGATATTGATTCTATTGTAAAAGAAGGATATCCAATAGAAAGTCCTATTATCATAGTAAATACTGATGAATATTTAGATGTATTAGAAACAGAAAGTAATGTTAATGTAAATTATAAAGATTCAATATTAACAGTAATAAAATAACTTATTATTCAATTATTTAAAGGAGTTTAAAATATGGCTTTTCCTAAAAATTTTTTATGGGGCGGTGCTACTGCTGCCAATCAATGCGAAGGAGGTTTTGATAAAGACGGCAGAGGACTTGCTAATGTTGATGTTTGTCCTATTGGTGAAGATAGATTAAAAGTAATATCAGGTAAAATGAAAATGTTTGATTTTGATGATAGGCATTATTATCCGGCAAAACTTGGTATTGATATGTATAACCATTATAAAGAAGATATTAAACTTTTTGGAGAAATGGGATTTAAAGTATATCGTTTATCTATTGCTTGGAGCAGGATATTTCCAAAAGGTGATGAGAAAATGCCTAATGAAAAAGGTTTATTATTCTATGAAAATATTTTTGAAGAATGTCATAAATATGGAATAGAGCCTTTAGTTACTATTACACATTTCGATTGTCCTATGCATTTGATAAAAGAATACGGCGGATGGAGAAACCGAAAATTAATCGGATTTTATGAAAATCTTTGCAGAACTTTATTTAATAGATATAAAGGACTTGTAAAATATTGGATAACTTTCAATGAAATAAATATGATACTTCATCTTCCTTTTATGGGGGCAGGACTTTATTTTGAAGAAGGAGAAGATGAGGACAAAATAAAATATCAGGCTGCTCATCATGAATTAGTTGCTAGTGCATTAGCTGTGAAAATAGCACATGAAACATATTCTGATAATAAAGTGGGCTGTATGTTTGCAGCAGGAAGTACATATCCTTTTGACTGCCGACCTGAAAATGTATGGGAGGCATTATGCCGAGACAGAAAAGAGTATTTCTTTGTTGATGTTCAGGCTCAGGGTAAATATCCTAATTATGCTTTAAAAATGCTTGAGAAAAATAATTGTATGCCTAAAATAGAAGAAGGGGATTTAAAATTATTAGAAGAAAATACTGTAGATTTTGTTTCTTTTTCATATTATCATTCTAGATGTGTTAATGTTTATGATAATACTCAGACTTCTGCTGGAAATGTATTTGCTTCTGCTAAAAATCCATATCTTAAATATACAGATTGGGGTTGGTCTATAGATCCATTAGGACTTCGTGTAACTTTAAATCAAGTATATGATAGATACAGAAAACCTTTATTTATAGTAGAAAATGGAATAGGGGCTATTGACACTATAAATGAAAATGGAGAAATTATAGATGATTATAGGATAGATTTTCATAGGGATCATATAAAGGTTATGAAAGATGCTATTAATATAGATGGAGTTGATTTGATGGGGTATACTACTTGGGGATGTATTGATTTGGTTTCTGCAAGTTCCGGAGAAATGAAAAAGAGATACGGATTCATTTATGTAGATTTAGACAATGAAGGAAAAGGTACTTTAAAAAGAACTAAGAAAAAATCTTTTGATTGGTATAAAAAAGTTATAGCTTCTAATGGTGAAAATTTAGACTGATTATTATGCGTATGAGTTAAATTTAAGCGATAAACGAGCAGCTGATAACTGACACAGGAAGTTATAAGCTATTTTGAAGCGAGTTTATCGCTAGCAATATAGAAAATTTAGACTGATTATCACGCACGGTAAGCAAAATTTGAAATATATGATGATTGAAAATTATATTTAAATAGTATATAAAAAATACATTTACCGTGCGTTAAAAAAATTCTTAATCTAATAACAACTAGGGCGGGCATGCTTTTTATATTTTAAATAACAAATATTAATAAAATCACAATTTAAATAAAGATAAAAAACTTAGAGGGTGGGGGTTTAGAATAAAATTTTATTTTTTTAAGTTTTTTCTAATTCCCCACCCTTTATATTTTATTGCTGCATTCTGTTATTTTTGTTTTTAATTTTTTTATTGCTTAAAAAGAAATTTTAGCACCCGCCCAAGTTTTATTTAAATTTATAATGCATTTACCGCACGATAAATAAAATCAAAAAATATTATTTTATTTTAAATATAGTTTTGATTATATTTATTGATTCACTTACCGTGCGTTATCTAATACTATAATCATTATCTACATTAAAAGATAAATTAACTTCAAGATTCTCTAGTATTTTATTTTTCTTTTCATAATCTGATTTTACTTGTAAGTATATATTATATAATGCACTCATATTTATAAATTTTGCATATATTTCATTTTCTTTTCCGTTGAAAGTATTTTCCCTGAAAAGTTCAAATAAATAATTATTGATTAAATGATATGTATAAAGTTGGGTTTTATATACAGTGATATTTTTTCCTTCTGATTCAAAATTAAAATTAATTTTTTCAGATGAATGCAGTTCATTAAAAAACTCATTATCAGCACATATTTCAGGAAGAAATAGGAATAAATCCGTTGCAAGAGTATAGTCTTTTGTAAGTTTTTCTGCTAAATTTCCTAATTTATCATATGATTCTTCGGACTCTTTTAAATTTAAAACTATATTTGAATATTCTTGAATAAATTTTAAAATTTCATCATTACTGAATGGGTAAGGAGTATATGTTTCATTATCCTGTACTAAAAAGAAAAATTGCTTGTCTGATGAAAAATCGGTTTCATTCCAAGTTTTTACATATTCATTCATTTTATCAGCAAGCTCTGGTATATTAACATCATTTATTCTAAGCTCTCCTATAGAGTAGTTATTAGAAGCCTTAGCTCCATATATTTTAATATAGCAAATTTTTTGATTTCCTATTCTTTTTAAAATATCATATTTAAACATCTCCCAATAAATATTTATATTTTTTGGCTTTCCGTTATCTGACCCCATATTAACTAAATTACTTGTATAAACTTTCCATTTATGTTTTTTGCCAGCAAATTCTGTTTCAACTTCATCGAGTACTCTGTTTTCATTCATAGCTTTTATACCTGTCATTATTCCAAATATAAAACTTCCATTTGAAAGCCCAACAGAAGTATTTGCATCTTTTCCGGCACTGGCACAGCATTCAAATATATCTCTGTCCCAATCAGGACTAGATATATAATAGTTTATAACGGCACTTTTATCTGTTATAGTATCAGGATAAGCATTAATAAATATATTCCATTTTTTTATAACAATGCTTCCTTCTATTATTTCATTTTCTATATCATTTGCTAAAATAGATGATACATCTTTTATTATAGAATCAGGATCATCAATATTAACATAATTAGCTTCATAATGCAGACTACCGCCCTGTATATAGTCTTTTAGATTATTATATAAATTGCTGTAATAATCATATTCTTCATTGCTTATAGAATGCTTATTCATTTCTAATGTATATAATGCTCTGTCTATATTTAAATTAGCATTGCTCATATCAGACTTTCCTGAATATGCATAAGCAATTTTATAAAACCAAGTATGATTGCTTTTAGTTTCTTCAGATAAAGAATTTAATATCTCTATTGCTAAGTCAAATTCTGAAATGTTATTGTATGCAACGGCAAGCTGCCCCTTAATATCATCATTTAATTGTTCTTTTGGTAAGGAAAGTATCAATTTAATAATTCCTTTATGATTTCCTTCTTCATATAATTTTTGAAATTGCTCATCTAATTCTTCATTATTTAATTCTTCATTATCCATACATAAAATCCTTATTTATTATTAGTAGAATATAATACATTTATAATAATAAAACAATATATTTTTATTTAACTTTTTTATAATTTTAGTATATAATAGATTCAATATCATTATAAGGAGTTATAAAATGACAAAAGTTGTTTTAATTCGTCATGGTGAGAGTGTTTGGAACAAAGAGAATCTGTTTACAGGCTGGGCAGATGTTACTTTGTCTGAAAAAGGTATAGAAGAAGCTAAAGCAGGCGGTGCAGAACTTAAAAAAGCAGGCTTCACTTTTGATAAAGCATATACTTCTACTTTAACACGTGCTATCAAAACTTTAAACTTAGTTTTAGAAGAAATGGGACTTTTATGGATACCTGTAGAGAAATGCTGGCAGTTAAATGAAAGACATTACGGAGCTTTACAAGGATTAAATAAATCTCAAACAGCTGAAAAATACGGAGAAGATCAAGTAAAAATTTGGAGAAGAAGCTATGATACTCCTCCTCCAGCTTTAACTAAAGATGATGAAAGATATCCAGGACATGATCCTCGTTATAAAAACTTATCAGAAAAAGAACTTCCTCTTACTGAATGTTTAAAAGACACTGTTGCAAGAGTAGTACCTTTCTGGGAAAATGTTATACTTCCGGATATTAAAGCAGGTAAAAAAATCATTATAGCAGCACATGGAAACAGTTTAAGGGCATTAGTAAAATATTTAGACAATATATCTGATGCTGATATTACAGAACTTAATATACCTACAGGAATGCCTTTAGTTTATGAGCTTGATGATAATTTCAAAGCTATTAATAAACAGTATTTAGGAGATCCTGAGGCAGTTAAAAAAGCTATGGAAGCTGTAGCTAATCAAGGTAAGAAAAAATAATATATAATTTTTTATTTTGTAAAATAAAAGGAAGTCTTTAATTATTGAAAGACTTCCTTTTTTATTAAGTCGTATTTTATTTTAATTGTTTTTTTTATTTAGAAAACCAAAAATATAAATTATAGGCTCAATAAAAATATCATATAGAAATCGGATTATATTTTTTACTAAAAATTTTTTCACTAAAAATATAATAATAAATAAACTCTTAATAAGTTCAAAGACAGTATCCAATATAGCAATGAAAAATTTTTCAAAGTCTGTAAACAAAAATAAACTTAAAGCTGATACTATAAAAATAATTTCAAGCATATTAAATCCTTAAAATAAATTTGTATTTAAGAATAATACATTTTAATGATGACATTTTTTGTCGTGATTAATAATTACTTATATAAATTTTCATTATTTAATTCGCTTTGAGCAAAATTTCTCAAATAATTCTGAACTAATTCTAAATCTTCTTTTGTATCTATACCATGAATAAATTTATTAGTTTCTAAAACTTTTATCTTCATACCATTATACAGCCATCTTAATTGTTCAAGTTTTTCTATTACCTCGTATCTGCATTCCTGTAAATTTTCTATTTTTAATAGTATATCTCTTCTAAAAGCATAAACTCCTATATGTTTATAGTATTCAGCATTTATATTCTGATCGAATCTTTTATGAGGTATAGTAGCCCTTGAAAAATACATTGCATAATTATTTATATCAGTAACAACTTTAACTGCATTCTCATCTTTTATTAAAGGGCTATTGTCATCTATTCTAGTTTTTAAAGTGGCAATATCAACATTTTCATCTTCAAAGGCATCTATTAAAGGATTAAGCACCGATTCATCTATTAAAGGCTCATCACCTTGTACATTAATAATAATGTCGCTTTCAATTTTTTTAGCAACTTCTATAATCCTTGAGGTTCCTGAAGTATGTTCTGATGAAGTCATTACTGCTTTGGCATTATTTTTTTCACATATATCCATTATTTCTTTAGAGTCAGTTGCAACAATGCAGTCATCTATTTTTTCAGAAGCTTTAACATTATCATATACCGCTATTATTATGGGTTTGCCAAGCAGTTCATAAGTTAATTTTTTTGGAAATCTAGTTGAATCATATCTTGCAGGTATTATTGCTGTGATTTTAGCCATTTTATTTAACTCCAATAATATTTATTTTTCTTATTTAGAATTAAGCATTTCTTTGGATATATATATTAATTTTTCTTTAAATTCTTCTATAGTTTTTGATTCTAATAATACAACAGGATACATACTCATTCTTGAAATTTTTGTGAATAGGGATAGAAGACCTAAATACTTTTCATTGCTGTTTTTATTAGTTAAAAACATTGTAAGTAAATGAACCGGTTTTTTATCAAGTGCTGAATAGTTTAATCCTTTTTTTGATACGGCAAATATTATATCATTATCTTCTACTTGATTAGTTCTTACATGCGGAAAAGCAACGCCATATCCTAAGCCGCTGCTTATAATATCCTCTTTTTTATACATAGACTCTATTATCTGTGCTATATTTATTCTAAGTCCGTTAGCCTCTGAATATATTAACATTTCACTGATAGCTTCGTCTTTATTATTTGCTTTTAAATCTAAAATGACATAAGAATTCTTTATGTATTTTTCAACATCACTTAATGAAATCATATAACTAAACCTTCATTGTATATATAATATAATAATTTAATATAAAAAATTCATATTAAATTCCAAAATTATCTTTTAAATATTGCTTCATAGTATATTTTTTTTGTATTATTTCTAATGTGATATTAAGAGGATATATAGTTTTATAATTCTTGAAACTAATTCCTATAGTTTCATCATCTAGATCTATATCTCTGGACAAATCCCAATGACCTTTAAACTTTTTTCTTATAACTTCGCCTATATAAGCACTTATAGAAAATATAAAATTTCTATTATCATCTCTTTCTAATACCAAATTCATTTTTTCTTTAAAAAATTTATCTATTTCAAATAAACTTTCTATGGTATAATCAGCATGATAGCCTTCCCGCATCAGAAAATTACTTATCCAATCAGATGCCCTTGAAAGCTCATCTTGTGGTAAAAGGTATTTTGGCATAATATAAATCCTTGTTATAATATTACATTTTATTTTATAATATGTCAACTTATAATTTAATATAAAATTATTATAAATTTGTACTATCATTTAATAGTTTATAAAACCAAGTATTTTTAGAATTATTCAAAGGAAGTATGTATTTTTCACCGTCAATATCTGTAAATAGAATTTGATTTTTAGTATAATTAATAGTCATTTCAGTATTTTCAAGATTCAAATTTTTTACATTATTAGTATTGTTAATATCTTCTATATATTTTGCTTTTTCTATGTTTTTTACAATTTGATTTCCGTTTTTATTGTTTATAGTTCCGTAAATGTATGTTAATTTATTTAAGCTGTTTGTATCCTCTCTTTTGAATAAAATAAAAGTTAATGTTTCATTAGTAAGTTTATTTCCTTTAATATCTTCATCAAATATTAAAATACTCACTTTATCACTAACATACATATTGCAGCCTGCTAAAAATAGCAATGTAAATAATAATATTAAATAAATTCTTTTCATATAAGACATTACTAAAATATAAAACAAATCAAATGATAAAAAATAATATAAAATATATTTTTTATATGTTCGTTTTTTTCACTTGAAATTTATATTTTATGTTATATTATATATAAGAATTATAATTTATAAGGAGTTTTAATATGTCTTTAATAGATGATATAGTAGCTAGAGAAATATTAGATTCAAGAGGAAACCCTACAGTAGAAGTAGATGTTTACTTAGACAGCGGCGTTATGGGAAGAGCTGCAGTTCCATCAGGAGCTTCTACAGGAGAACATGAGGCAGTAGAATTAAGAGACGGCGATAAATCAAGATATATGGGTAAAGGTGTTCAAAAAGCCGTAGAAAATGTTAATGAGATTATTTGCAATGATTTAATAGGTATGGATGCTTTAGATCAAGTTGAAATAGACAGAACTATGATCGAACTTGACGGCACAGAAAATAAAGGTAAATTAGGTGCTAATGCTATACTTGGCGTATCACTTGCTGTAGCAAAAGCTGCTGCTGAAGAATTAGGTATGCCTTTATACAGATACATTGGCGGTACTAACGCTAAAACTTTACCTGTTCCTATGGCTAATATATTAAACGGAGGTGCTCACTCATCAGCTCCAATCGACTTCCAAGAATATATGGTTATGCCTGTTGGTGCTCCTACTTTCAAAGAAGGAATACGCTATGTAGCTGAAGTATTCCATAACTTAAAAAATATACTTCATGACAGAGGATTAAGCACTACAGTTGGTGATGAAGGCGGATTTGCTCCTACTCTTAAAGATAATGAAGAGCCTCTTCAAGTAATTATGCAGGCTATTGAAAAAGCTGGGTATAAACCAGGCGATGATATAATGATAGCTATGGACCCTGCTTCAAGCGAATTCTATAACAAAGATAAGAAAAAATATGTATTCCATAAATCTGACAATAGAGAATTAACTCCTGCTGAAATGGTTGATTTCTATGTTAATTTATGTAATAAATACCCTATTATCTCTATAGAAGATGGGGTTGCTGAAGATGATTGGGACGGATGGAAAATATTAACTGAAAAATTAGGCGGTAAAGTTCAATTAGTAGGAGATGACTTGTTTGTTACTAATGTAAAAAGACTTCAAATGGGTTTAGACAAAGGTGTTGCTAACTCTATTTTAATTAAAGTAAATCAAATTGGTACTTTAACTGAAACTTTAGACTCTATTGAACTTGCTAAAACTCATAATTACACTGCTGTAGTTTCCCACAGATCTGGTGAAACAGAAGATTCTACTATTGCTGATATAGTAGTAGCTACTAATGCTGGTCAAATCAAAACAGGTTCTGCTTCAAGAAGTGATAGGATTGCTAAATACAATCAATTATTAAGAATTGAAGAAGAATTAGGCAGCAGAGCTATTTACTTAGGTAAGAAGGCTTTCTATAATGTTATAAAATAACAATGTTAATTAAGCATTAAATAATAAATTTAGCTTTAAAGCTAATATAATGAGGTAATGACAATATTCTGTTGTTGCCTCTTTTTTTATTAACAATAGTTTTAATTCTAGAGCAAAATTATACACCCCCACTTCTTTTGTTGTCACAAAGAAGCAAAATACTTTGAATTTTAGCCTCATACTGTTTTGTGATTTAAATAACATTTGTTAGTACCCGCCCAAGCGAATTTAAATTTATAGCTTATCCTCCGCACGCTAAATGAAACAAAAAATATAAATCTATTAATAATACAATTTTTACTATATTCTAAAATCTATTATGCGTGCGTTAAAGAAGTCCTAAACCTAATAAAAATTGGGTGGGCTGCTAAAAATTCTTTTTAAACAATAAAGAAAGTTAAAAATTACAATTGCAGATTGAAATAATAAGTCTAGAGGGTGGGAATTAGAATAAGTCAAAAAATTTAAAAACTTTTCTCAATCCCCGCCCTTTAGAGTTTATTGCTTTACTTCGAATTTTAGCCTTATACTGTTTTGTGATTTAAATAACATTTATTAGTACCCACCCAAGCGAATTTAAATTTATAGTACATTCACCGCACGCTAAATGAAACAAAAAATATAAATCTATTAATAATACAATTTTTACTATATTCCAAAATCTATTTTGCGTGCGTTAAAAGAAGTTCTAGGTTTAGTATTCGTTTAATTTATTTAGTTTTAATTGTTTGATTATACTAACAAAATAATAAAATTTTAATAAATTTCATTTTTATCTTTAAAAATACAGAAATATTTATATAATAAATAGTATATATATTACGATATTAAACATAATTGTCTTTTTTTATTTAAGGAATAATTATGAGCAACAAAT
Source organism: Brachyspira hampsonii (assembly GCF_002214805.1). Taxonomy (NCBI): domain Bacteria; kingdom Pseudomonadati; phylum Spirochaetota; class Spirochaetia; order Brachyspirales; family Brachyspiraceae; genus Brachyspira; species Brachyspira hampsonii. The sequence goes on from NZ_CP019914.1 coordinate 1,801,845, forward strand.
ATATAGTATGGGAAGATAAATATAAAGTAGGATATAAAAGAATAGATGATCAGCATTTGGAATTAATAGAGATAATTAATGATTTGCATGATTGTATGGATAATAAAGATTCAAAAGATGAATCTCTTAAATCCCAGTTTAAAAAGGCTTTAATAAAAACTGTGGATTATGTAGCATATCATTTTTCTTGTGAAGAAAAAATAATGCATGCTATTAAATACAATAAAATAATAGAACATTCTTCATATCATAGGGAATTTACACAAACAATTTATAATTATGTAAAATCTTATGAAAATGGTTCTTTAGATGCTATTAATAATTTAGTTCAGTATCTAAAAGATTGGTTTTTAAATCATATTTTAGTTACAGATAAAAAATTTATAAAGGAAGTTAAGGAAACATTAGAAAAACTTTCTAAAGAAGAATAAGGAGCTTTAATTATGGATCAAATGGCAGAAATTATTGTTAAAAAAGGCTGGATTAAATGGGAAGAGAGATTCAAAACTGGTTATAAAAGAATAGATAATCAGCATAAAGAGCTAGTTAATATTATAAATGATCTTTATGAAACAGGTGTTAAAGGTGATATTGGAGATGATGAGGTACAAAAAGCATTCAAAGAAATAATTAAAAGAACTATAGACTATGCTACTTATCACTTTGCTTATGAAGAAAAGATTATGAATGCCATAAATTACTCCGCATCTAAGGACCATATATCTAAACACAGAGCATTCTCTCTTAAAATAGTTGATGAAGTTAATAGATATGAGAAAGGTGATGATTTGGTAATTAAAGATTTTATTACTTTTTTAAAAGATTGGCTGCTTAATCATATTGTGCTTGAAGATAAAAAATTCATAGCTGAAGTAAAAACTACATTAGCTAAAATGTATGAAGAAGAAATGAATTGATTTTATTATTTTATAAATAAAGCCCTATATTAAAAATGATAGGGCTTTATTTATTAATTACAATTTATAAATATTTTTCTATTTCTGTAAATGCAACCCCTGCTTTTTCTTGTATATAAATATCAACTATAGAATTAGTAAAGCTGGAAGGTGCAGGGTTAATCTCCATAATTTTTGCTCTGGACATTTTAGCTATATGAGGAATCTGAGCTGCCGGCATTACTTCGCCGCCTGTACCTATTATAATAAATAAGTCGCTTTTTTGAGCATCTTCTATTGAAGAGTTGAAATCTATTGCAGGGAGCTGTTCTCCAAAAAATACAAAATCAGGTTTTAAAGTAGAGCCGCATTTTTCACATGAAGGCGGATCCATAGCAAGTATTTCTTTACTGATTTTATATCTTGTTTTACATTTCATACATACTGCATATTTAGCTGTGCCATGAAGTTCATATACTATTTTACTTCCGGCTTCCTGATGAAGATTATCAATATTTTGAGTAATTACACTTCTCATAATACCCATCTTTTCTAAATTGGCTAATACTATATGAGCCTTATTAGGTTTTACATATGTAATAGGATCATAAAAAACTTTTTTCAAAGATTTCCAAGACTCTTTTTGATGTTTTACAAAATACGAAATTTCAGCGAACTGACTCCCATGTTTTTCCCAAAGACCGTTTTCGCCTCTGAATGGAGGTACTCCGCTTTCTACACTTATGCCTGCTCCTGTAAAAGCTACTGCATATTTTGATTCTTTTATTGTTTGTGCTATTAATTTATAATCTGTCATAATTATTTATTATATAATATAATCAATTTTTTTTCCAGCAAAATAAAAAATAAATACTTAAAAATGAAAATTATATATTATTAATTCTTTCAAATAAATAACAATATATAAAAAAATATTATTAATGTTCTTTGATTAATATCTTATTTCTCATAAAATAGGCATTCTATAATAATATTTTTATTGACAGATAACTTTAATATGTTATAATATAACATATTGTTTTATAGTAAACTAGAAGAAAAAATTTAAGGATATATTATGATTAGCAGAACACAAATTATGCGTTTATTAAAATACAAGAATGCTCTAAGACGCATGAAAAGTTTTGGATTTATAAAAGCATATTCCAATAATTTGGGAGATGCAATAGGTATAACTTCAGTTCAGGTAAGAAAGGATTTTTCATTATTTAATATATCTGGAAACAAAAAGGGCGGGTATAATATAGATGATTTACTAGAGCAAATCGACAGCATATTAGGAAAGCAAATATCTCATAATATTATACTAGTAGGATATGGTAAAATAGGAAAAGCCTTGGTTAATTACAGAGGATTTGAAAGCGAATCTATAAAGATAGTTGCCGCATTTGATCATAATCCTGAAAAAATAGATAGAGATGCTGCCATTCCTATACTTCCTATAGAGGAGTTAAAGGATTTTATAATCAATAATAAAATAGAAATAGCAATATTAACTGTACCTGATTTGGAAGCTCAAAGAATGTTTGATGTTATATGTAATGCAGGTATAAAAGGGGTTTTAAATTTCGCACCTATAAAACTTTTAGAGAGACCTGATTGTATAATTAATGATGTTAATATAGCTGATGAAATTGAATCTTTATTCTACTTTATAAATGATGTGAAAGATACTAATTATTCTTCTGTAAAGAAGCATAAAGAAAAGTCAGATAAATAATAATTTTTATTAGCAGCAATAAAAAATAATAATTTTAACGAATTTCAAAAGAATATGGAAAGCGGTACAGGTTTCAAAATCTTCGTTCATAATAAAAATCGACACAATAAAAAATCTAGTATGCGTAAAAAACATACTAGATTTTAAACAAAATCAATTTTTAAAAATCTCGAAAATAAAAGCAAATAAAAAGTTTTTTTATAACTTTTTTAATATAAATATGAGCATATCTTTTAACTATCCATCAGTTAAAAAAATAACAAATCAATACAACATAAATTTATTTAAATCATTCGGGCAGTTCTTAGCCTTAAACAATTTTCAAAAATATTTATGCGGAGCAGTGCTATGACTACAGAAACACCAGAAGTAAAAAGCGAATACTTAATAGCAGCGTACGGCGATACTATGCTTGACAGAGGCTTTACATCGATACCGAACACATTAATTTATTACAGAAAAAGACTAGGACTTACTGCAAGCGAGTTTGAGTTTATAATCGCTGTAATGAGTTTGAGCTGGAGAGAAGAAAAAGAAATCAGAGATAAAGAAATCAATCCGACGACTCAGCATTATTGCAGACAAAGACAGAGTTTATATGCAAAAGGCTATTTAACTTTTTCAAGTAGGAATATATATAAAAATAATATATTCAGGGGAAAAGGAACAGTATATAATTTCTCAGGATTAAAAAAAGCTATAGAGATGCTAGTAGAAGAAGACAGAGCAATACAAAATATGGATGCACCTGTAGAACAGAAATATGATGAGCCTAGTTTGTTTAATGATGATGTAAGCACTGAACCTTTGCAGCCTCCGAAATTAATCAAAGAGGAAAAAGAAAAAAGCGAAGAAGAAAAAACTCCTGAGGAAAAAGAAGAGGATAAAAAGCAGGAAGAGTTTTTAGAAAAATACAATGAGCTTCATAAAGAATTAATAGGCGTTAAAATAAATCATAAATATCATAAAGTATATACTAGCTTTTTAATTGATATATTCAAAAAACGTGTGCATGATAATTTTGATGAAGCCTTATCTATAGTAAAGTTTAATTTTTTAAAATTATCATTGAATAAAAGATATTCATTAAAACTGCAAGACTTATTAAGAATGGCTTTATGTCAAAAAAATGAAAGTCATCAAAATAATAACAACAAAGAAAATAAAACTGACAGCGATAAAAGATATGCAATCCCTCGAGGACTTGATAAATTAGATTTCTTATTAAATGAATTAGAAAAAGGAGGAAACATAAATGAAGCGTATGCTAAAATTACAAATTGCGGATAGCAGTTACTGTCTGCAAAGTTATAAAAGGCATTTAGAAGAATTGAAAAAAACTGCAAGAGATGGAAAAGATCCTTACTGCACAAAATGCGATGAATACGGATTTGTGAAACATACTAATTCAGAAATATTTTCTGCAAGAAAAAATCTAGTTCCTATTGTTTGTTATTGTGTAAGTGATGAAAAAAGTAAGATAGAAAGAAAAATAGAGGACTTAGAAATAATAATAAAAAGATATAATACTGTATTTAATAAATTAGACAATGATATGACATTAAATATTTTTGCAGAAAAGTTTAATAATCAAAAGTTAGTAAGCAGTATAAAAAAATATTTAGAGTTAGGAAGTATGAACTCACTTTATATTGAAGGAGAAAGCGGAACAGGTAAAACTACAATGCTTAAAATGTTATGGCAGATATATGCTATTAATAATATTAAAGCATTGTATATGAAGGCATCTATTTTTGAAGATATGCATAAAAACTTATTTAATAAAAATGCACAGGATAGAGATTTGAAATCAAGTATAGATGCCAAAATAGATAATATAAAATTTGCAGATATTATTATGATAGACGACATTGACAGTGTAGGTTTCCATTATGCTGCTGAAGGCTATTATAAATTATTTGATAAAATCAGAGAATTAGAAAAAACAGTGATACTAACATCAAATAAAAGCTATATAGGTTTAATGAACAGTCTAAATATTAAAACAAGAAAAGATAATATTGAGGAAATCAAAGGCAGGCTTACAAGCAGATTAAAGAACTTAAATATTATAGAACTAGAAATGCAGAAGTATAAAGAATTAATAACTGCTTAAATAGTCAAAATATTATTTTGATTATTTTTATAAGATTTTATTAAAAGAGGAAAATATGTATGCTAACTATAATAACTGATGATAATCTATTTGTTATTGAAAAACCTACACACATATATACGGACATTGTTCGTGTTAATTTATTCGGAATAAGAAATGAATATATTTTAATTATTGAAAATGATAAAGGAAACAAATTCCTTGTTTTATCTTCTGTTTGTTCAGATACTATTGATAGAGCATATACCGAACTTCGTGATAAAATCATAGATAATAATAATAATAATATAAAAACAGATTTAGTTATTGATTTTACAAATTATAAATAAGGAGATAAAAAATGTATTTAGATGAATTATGTAGGCATTACATTCAAACTAAATTGGCTATTTTAGAAATGATATTAAATAGAATAGCAGAGGAATATCCAGACTTAAACAACTCTATGGTGATAAAAAGAAACAGATTAGAAATTAATAGTGATTTATGCGGATGTTATATAGATATAGATGACGGATTATTCAAAATATGTTTTGATGGAAAAGCACCATATTGCTATGAAGAGTCAGAATCTTTGATATTGGATATAGGAGAGCAAATTAGTGAAAATGAATAGTACTATGTTTATAAGCTGTTAACAATGTTGATAACTTGTAAATAAGATGTTCAAAAATCAGGAGATAAAAAATGAGTAAAGAAGATTTAATTATTAATGAATGCGAAGAGCTTAAAAACTTATTAATTAAAAAGAATAAAGATTATGGAAACAGTTATGACAAAACATTAGATGAGTTTGGAACACAGATTGGGTTAGTAAGAATAGAAGATAAATTAAACAGATTAAAAACTCTTATACTATCAAAAGAAGAGCCAATGGTTGAAGAAAGTATTATTGATACTGCAATTGATATAGCAGGATATGCAGTTCTTTTTAGCATTTACTTAAAAGAAAAAGAAGAGAATAATAATGAGAAGTGATGAAAAAGCATATAAAAGATACAAAAGCAAAAAATGGCGTGCTTTTAGAGAAAGTTTTTTGAAAGAAAATCCGCTTTGCAAAAACTTTGAGGAATGCCATAACTTTGCTGAACATGTGGACCATATAAAAAGAATAGAAAGCGAAGATGATCCTCTATTTTATGACAAAAGTAATCTGCAGGCTTTATGCAAAAGGTGTCATAGCAGAAAAACAGCAAAAGAAGATGGAGCTTTTGGAAATAAAAAAAAAGATTATTAATAGGATATGATTATGAAAATAGATAGTCAAAAACAATATATACATATAGAACGAGATAATAAAAAAGAACGTATTATTATTGATGCTAAAAATATTAGCAGCGAAGATACTATTTATTTGTTGACTGAGTTTATATACTTTGTAACTAATAAAGAAAATGTACCTGCTGATGGTTTTGTGGATATTATAAAAGATGCGGTAAGATTAAAAACAGAATTAGAAAAAAAGGGAATGAATAATGAGAGAGCTAAACTTTGTAGAAGATAATGGACTTTTTGGTATAACTTTCAAGTCTGACAATAAAGCAGAAGCTAATACTATTATGAATGCTATACAGAGGTTTATATCAAAAAATAGTGATAATGAAATAAAAGAAAATATTAATGACAACAGTAAATCTTCTGTAAAAGACTATTCAAGATGTCCTATAGATGGTCCTAGTAAAGATGTATATTTAAATTTATTTAGTGATGACAAATTAATTGAGTTGTATAATAGTGAGGAATTAGAGCAAGGGTATAAAGATTATATAAAAAACGAATTAAATGAAAGAGGTATTTTTGATTTAAGTATGACTAAATCAAAAAAGAAAAGCAGTAATAATAACAATACTAAAAAAGAAAAAAAATCAAACACAATAATAGAAAATATAAAAGAGCATGAACTTAATAATAAAATAAAAAGTATAAAAAATGGAAGAGATATTACACAGCTTTCTAATGAGGAATTAGAAGAAATAGCTTTATTGGAAAGTGAATTAGCTTCTATATGTGGATATTCAGAAACTGCAAAACATATTTTACAAGGCAGAAAGTTTAATCATAGCCGTGAACTTGAAAATAAAATAACACAGGGCAGAAGACTATCAGAACTTACTCTTGAAGAATTGAAAGAATTAGAGAAAGTAACAATGCTTGATAATTATAGAGAAGATATACAAAAAGAAATTTATAAAAGAGAAAATAAATCTTTTGAAGAAACATTAAAAGAAAACAATGAGATAATATCTTTCTCAGAAGATGAAGAACAGTCTAATTATAAAATAGATGAAGATGAAGATCCATTAAGTGTAGATACTGATAATATAAATAATTGGGATTTTGATGCAGACGGTGATAAAGTAGATGCAGATGGTAATAAAATGCTTTTTGATTATTGAGGTTTATAAATGAAAGGCACTATTATAATATTTGATAATACAAAAGAAAATCAAACTCTGATAAAAACCAAAGGTAGCTATGAAGATATTTTAATAGGATATGCAACACTTATATATCAAACTGCTATAAACACTAAGAAAAAACCTGAAGATGTTGTTTTGGATATATTATATAAAGTGAAAGATAATAAAGAAACTTTGTATAAATATATAAAAAAGAATAAGGGAAATAAAAAATGATTTGTGATATATGTAAAAAAAATATAAATGATGATGAGATATTGGAAGGACAAATAAATATTAAATATAAGGATAAAGATGGTATAGAAAAAGAGAAAGAAAAAGAAGGTAAACTTTGTATATCATGCTTAGAAGGTTTATCAAAGTATATGGGTATTCCAATAACTATTGTTTGTGAGGAAGAAGATGATGAAGAATAATTAAGTAACATATAAGAGATAAAAATAGATGATTAAAGCGATTATTAATTATAATGATGTAAACGATGAGTTCAGAAGAATGAATGATATTCTAGGAATATTAAAATATAAATACAAAAATATTAATGTTAGTTATAAAAAACTAAAAAAGAAAAATGAATTGTTTCTAACTATTAATAATGAAAGATTGGAGTGTCATCATAGTTTAGAGTTTTATATGCAGGCAGTAGAAAATATATTGAATAAGGTTTGAAAATGCTTAATAAAAAAATAATAATTTTAAGAGAAAAAGTAAAAAGTATATTAAAAAATATGCTTCCGTTTCATGACTTAGACTTTAATATTCATTTTGATAGAGATTACAAACAATTAAAACATATAGATTTATATATGCATCATGAATATATAAGAATAAAAAAAGGAACTAAACTTAAAAATATATCTGATAAAAATAATAAAATAAGAGAATGTTTAAAAGAGATATATAAAGAGTTTGAAGAAGAAATACAGGAATTATTTAATTTAGAATTATTATACTGATTTAAGGATATATAAATGATAATTTATCAAATAGGTTCTATAAGTTTTGGAATATTTAGTGTTATATGTATTTTTATTAGTATAACATCAAAAAATGATATAGCTAAGGCGTTCTATTTACTTTGTTTCTTTTTATCAAATATTGCTGCTTTACTTTGTGATATAGTAATAAAATTAAATTAGGAGTTATTATGGCAGATCATAACATTGTAACATTAATAGGAAGGCTAACCGCTGACCCGCAGCGTAAGTATACACAAGGAGGAATGGAAATTGCTGAGTTCTCTATAGCAAACAATTATTATGTAATTACAAAAAACACTACAGAAGTAAATTATTTTGATATAGTAGCTTTTGGAAAATTAGCAGAAACAGTAAGTAAATATCTTATAAAAGGAAAGCAAGTTTTAATATGCGGAACACTAAGGCAGGAAAGATGGCAGGATAAAAATACAAACACTACTAAATCTAAAGTTAGAATAATTATGCAGTCAATGCAGATGCTTGCTGATAAAAAAGAAGCTGATAATAATGTATCACAAACCAATAATCAGGAATATGATGAGGAGGTACCGTTTTAATGAATATCACTAAGTTAATTGATACTTTACAATCATATAAAAATAAAGGATGTAATAGAGTATTAATATCAAATAATAATTTTAGTTCAAATCAATACATAAAAAAAATTGAATTGGACACAAATAATTCAGAACAGATTAATTTGATAATAGATGATGTTTATATACGTGATGCTATAAAGACAGCAAAACTATATAAAGATAATGATGAAATAATAAAAATATAGGAAAATATTTATGATAGAAAATATTATTAATTCATATAATACTGATAGAGATTTATCAGATATAGATGTTCTATTAGATTTATTAATAGAATTAGAAACTTTAGGAGTTAAGGAAGTTTGTGTTAATAATAAATATTTTAATAATCCAAAACAGATTATTGATATTCATAAAAAGAGATGTGTATCTGATGCTGTTTATTTATCAATTTTAAATATGGATTTTAATGAATCTATTAATTTAATAAAAGGAGAAAAAGAAAAGGATAATATTAATTATACATATACTATATAAGTTATAAAAGTTTATATTCTTTTTATTAAATGAAGGCTTTTGTCTTTAATTTAATCAAAAGGTATAAACATGGCTTCTAAAAGCAATAATAAATTAATAGCACAAAACAATAATAGTATAATAACAGAAAAACAAGCGGAACTTCTCATTAAGCAAGCTAACTACTTAAATATACTTGACTATATGAAAGAAGAGCAGCTTATTAAACAGATAGATTATGAAACAGAAAAAGAAAACTTTTTTAAACAATGTTCAAAAACAAAAAGCAATCACACAAAAAGACAATATAGAAACGGACTTAATAAACTAGAGGAATACTGCAAAATGAATAACAAAAATATTTTATTTATTAAAGCAAGAGAAGCTGATGATTTTATAACTGAAGTCAATTCAAGCGAGCTTTCTAATTTAAGCATACGTGCATTAGTTTCTTCATGTTCCTCTTTCTTTTCTTTTTTAGAGAGAAGATATCCGTTTATGAAAAATCCTTTTCGAGGTACAAAAACTCGTCCGCCTGTGAAAAATAAAAAACGTTTGGAAGTACCTACTAAAAAAGAAATTGAATTAATAATTAAAGATATAGCAGATCCTCTTATAAAAGTGGCCATCATTTTTATAATGGAATGCGGAGTACGTGTTGGGGCTTTACCTAAATTAGAAATCAGAAATAATAAATATTATTCTTATTCTAAAGGAAAAGAAATAAGCTGGAAAGTTACTGACAAAGTTATTAAATTATTAAAACAGAATAATCTTTCTTTTAATTGTCCTTTCAAAAATAAAAGTTCTGAAGTGATAAGAAACATTTTTTATAGGAGTTCAAAGCGTTTGTATAATCAAGGTAAAATAAAAGCTGCCTACTCTATACATGATATAAGGCATTATTTTGCTGTTACTTTATACAAACAAACTAAAGATATAGAACTCATTAGGCAGGCATTAAATCATAGCAGTATAGCTATAACAGGAATATACTTAAAAAGTTTGGAGGTAGAATAATGAAAAAAAGATTAGTAGTTTGCAGATTAAATTATAAAGAATATAAGCTATTAAAAAGATTAGCTAAAGAAAATAATATGAGCGTACGTAAGTATATTAAAAAACTTATTTTAGAATATATTAATTAAATATAGTTTTCTAATAACAGTAAATACTTAAAAGTTTGGAGATGTAATAATGAAATTATTTTTATTAATATTCATTGGTTTGCATATATTTTTTTCTATATTGTCTATTTACTTATATAATAAAGAATATTTAAAGAAAGGTATAGAAATAGATTATACACCTATAAATGTTAGAATAGCAATTAAAATTGCTGAATTATTTTTAATAATGTATTCTATTGTTTATTTTTTGATTATTTTATTTTTAGATTAATAAAACTAGTGTTGCGATAATTTATGTTATCGCAACTATTATTATCCTGCCGCAAAGGCTTACGAAGTGGCTCTACTTATTCATATATTCTTTATGTATCATAGCTATATACTGACTAGCTGATAAATTAAGTTCGGCAGCCTTTTCTACTATACTGTTCCATATATCATCATGCATAGTTATATTATGTCTATTCATTTTACCTTTGTTAATATCTATGACAGGTCTTCCAGCACCTTCTCTTTTACCGCCTCTATTTTCTGTTACTTTTTTTTCCATAACTTATTCCTTGATTTATATTGACTTATTATTATATATATATATAATAATAGTTATATGGAAGCTACGGCTGGAGCTTGTCGGAGCCCCAACCGCTTTCTACTGCTTATTAATAGCTTATTTTCTTATGCTATTAACTAATGATATAATTGCGGCTAACAAGTATATCACTGCAGTTATGAAAGTTATAGCTTCCATATTTTTATATCCTCCTTTCGTTGAATATATACATATTATATACGCATTTAATCAAAAAGTCAATAGTAATTTAATAAAAAAATAATTTTTTTTAACTTTTATTCATTAAATAAAATTATAACTGATTTATATTTGTTTGGTGGGGGTGGGTAAAATCTCTACAGGCTTTCAATCGGTGCAACGAGTGGGGAGTCTTTTATGCATGGCGATAACTTTTTTATTAGGGGGTATCAATGCCATTTTTATAATTCTTTAATTTTATTTTCTAATTCATCAATTCTTTTTACAGTTTCTTCTAATTCTTCTACTCTTTTCTTTAATTTCTGCATTTCACTGCCTTTTTCTTCGTATTCTTTTTTAGCTTTTGCAACACAAGCCTGCACAAAACCTCCAAATGTGGCATTAGAATAGTTAAAAGGATCTGCTTTACTATTTTTTACCATTTTAACAATCCATCTATACAAATCCTGATTAAAATTAATTGATATACTATTTCTTGAATCCATAATATCTCCTTAAAATTATTATTATAATTATTGTATTTATAAATAATAAAAATTATCTTTACACACAAATTAATATTTTGGTGGTAAAAAATAGGACTTTTTTGCGGAAAAGAACTTGCTATCTTTTGGAACAGAGTTATTGTCATCACATAAATAATTAAAAAGAGGTAATTTAATGTTCAAAATAACAAAAGAAAGTATAAAAAAATTAATATCAAGGCATACTTCTTTTTCAAAAGAAGCGGCTGAGTTTTTATCTGGATATTTAATTGATAAAAATAGCAGTATGCCTATAGATTGTTTTATAGCTTCTTATTTAGACAATGATCGCAATAAAAGAATAGGTATATCAGTAATTCCAGAAGTTATAGAAGAAACTTTTGAAGAGATAAATAAAAAAGATATAGTTTCTTTTATGAATAGAATACAAGGATTTAATATTAATGCTGTAATATATGAAAGTAATAATATTATTATATATCAACATTAATTGTAATAATATTGATATGGGTACTAAAAGTACCCTTATTTTTACATAATGTTAATAAATAAGTGAGAAAAAAAGTTTTATTTTCTGCGGAAAAGAACTTGCTATCTTTCGGAACAGAGTTATTGTCATCACATAAATAATTAAAAAATAGGAATTAAAAAATGATTAGATTAACAGAACAACAATTAATAAAAGAATTAGTTGAGTATGGTAAATACTCAAAAGAAGGTGCAAAAAAATTATCAAGATATTTTTTTGATAATGACATGGATAATTTATTAATATCTTTCTTAGGTTATCATGAGGATGAAGAAAATGGTATATATTGCGGATTAGATTTTGATAAAATAAATAACTCATTTGAAGAGATAAATAAAAATGATTTAATAGGTTTTATAAAACAACATAACAGTAACTTTAATAATAAAAATATAATAATAGAAACTAAAAATACTATAATATATAAGCATTAATAGGTATAATTATTATAAGGACTGCTAAAAACAGTCCTATTTTTTGCCTTATTTTTTATAAATAAGTGAGAAAAAGTTTTATTTTCTGCGGAAAAGAACTTGCTATCTTTTGGAATAGAGTTATTGTCATCACATAAATAATTAAAAAAAGAGGTAATTAAAAATGATTAATTTTAGTTTGAATGAGATAATAGAAGGATTAAAAGAATACTACTCAGAAAAAGCAGCTGAATTATTAGCAAAATATTTATTAGAGAATGAGCAGGGTTCATCATTACCAATTATAGCTGTATTAAATGAGGATAATAATGAATATGAAGTATCTATAGGTTATGATATTATCAGAGATTTTTATCAAGAGTTTGATACAGAGGGTTTTGTTAAATATTTAGAAGAGAATGAAAAATTGTATGGAGATGAGATATTAATTAGTGATGATAATTTAGTAATATGCTATATGGGATAATAATATAATAATTATATAAAATAAGGGGCATTAACGCTCCTTATTTTTTTGCCTTAATTTGTTAATTGATGTGCAAAAAAAATAACTTTTTTGCGGAAAAGAACTTGCTATCTTTCGCAACAGAGTTATTGTCATCACATAAATAAATAATTAAAAAGAGGTAAATAAAATGACAACTTTTACATTAGATAGTATTACTAAAATAATATTAGAAAAAACTAATTTTTCTAAAACTTCATCTGAGGCTATAGCTAATTTTATAATAGAAGATTATTGTTTTACACTTGAAGAAGATTTTTTTTCAAGGAGATATGATAAAGAAAAAAAAGAACTTATAATTGATGTTAATATACAAGCAATATTAAATGTATTTAAAGAGTTCACTACTAAAGAATTGGTAGATTTTATTAAAAATAACAATTATCTATTTTTCAAAGAAAAAATAATGGCAAAAGGTCCTAATTATATATTGTATAGAATGTAATTTTATAAAAAATAAGGGGCTTTAAAGCCCCTTATTTTTTGCCTTAATTTAAATAAATAAGTGAGAAAAAATAACTTTTTCGCGGAAAAGAACTTGCTATCTTTTGGAACAGAGTTATTGTCATCACATAAATAATTAAAAAAAGAGGTAAACAACATGATTAACTTAACATTATTTTTAATTGATTATAAACAAGGATTAGATTTAGTAAAAGAAGAAAAATACAGTTCTGCTATAACTCGCTTCGAATCTTTAATTGAAATGCTTGACAATAACAAAGATATTATATCAGATTATAAACAATTAAGAGAAAGTATTAACAATAATATAGAAGGATGTAAGCTATTTATGAAAGGGCTTTAATAGTAATAAGGGGCATTAAGCCCCTTATTTTTTTTGCCTTAATTTAAATAAATAAGTGAGAAAAAATAACTTTTTCGCGGAAAAGAACTTGCTATCTTTTGGAACAGAGTTATTGTCATCACATAAATAAATAATTAAAAGAGGAATTAAAAATGAACAAACAATTAAAAAAAGAATTAGCAATAATAAAAAATAATAATGAAGAGGCTACAAAAGCAATAAGAGGATTATTAAATAATAATAACTTAGATGTAGATTTAAATAGATATAATGCAGAAGTTAATTTTAAGGATGAGGAAATACTAAGAACTGATAAAGACAGAGATGGCAAAATAACATCTTCTTTTAGAGTATACAGCATGAGAGTAGATACTAATACAAGCGATGATATTATAAATAATTATGCTGATTTTTTAGAATTATCAGCAAGACTTATGAGAAAAGAAATAAGAGAAAAAATAAACGAAGTGTTAGGTTATTATATAATAAAAACAGAAACAGAAATAGACAATTTGAAAATATCATAAATCTTTTTTTAATTATTTATTAATGCATACTTTATATATAATATATAAAGTATGCAGATTATAAATGATTATAAGCTAAATACACCTTCAGTTTCATAAATACTTTTAGTATCTTCAAAATGATTTTTAATCACTCTATGAAGAGCCATAATGGAGGCTACAACACCATCTATTCTTTTATATGACCTTTTCCTGTCAGGCTTAGTAGGAAGATAATTATCTCTTCCATCTGTTCTTACTTCACAGCAGCTTATCATCCAATTAAGAGCAGGGTTATTACCATGTAAAAGTTTTCGTTCATCTATAGTTTTTTCAAATAAAGAAGTACCTTCAGATAAACCGCCGACTGCAAAAGATTGTCTTATCTCAGTCATCTTAAAACCTTCTTTTTTTAGATGTGTAACTATTTCAATAGCTTTCCAAGGGTCATAAGCTATTTCTATAATTTCAAAATCTCTGGCATCATTTAGTATTGAGGATTCTATAACATCAAAATCTATTATATCACCGCTTGTTAAAGTAATTAAACCTTGCGAAGCCCATAATTCATAAGGCACTCTGTCTTCTTTAGAACGCTGCCTTATATTCTCTTTAGGCATAAAGAATCTAGGCAGAAGTATATACGGACCATTATCAATAGAATCAAAACATAAAACATAAGCTGCTATATCTCTTGTAGTTGCTAAATCCAAACCGATGCAGGCTTTTCTGCCTTTTAATTCATTTATATTTATATTTTGATGTGAATAAGATTTAAGCCATCTGTCAGAAGATATCCATACTTGACTAGCCTGTGTCCAAACATTCAAGTTTTTTGTAAGTATATCAGTTCTTTGAATAGGTTTATCTAGTCCTTCTAAAAGCCTAGATTTGAGATAACTGTCTTTTACAGAAACATTTATATTAGGATTAGCTTGAAAAATAATTTTATTTATTAATTCTTCCTGCTTAGAAACATCTTCTTTTTTTTTTAATTTTTCTTTATATTCAGATATAAATACCCAAATATCATTGATGTTGTCAGGCTCGTATATTATTGTAAAATATTCATCATTAGTATTTGAACCATCTAATATTTTTTTGGCATATTCATATTCAGAAAAACATACCGAAGATTTATCAAAACCAGCAGTAGTAATTATAAATACAAGCGGCTGCCTTCTAGCTCCCATACCAGATTCAAGAACATTTAATAGTTCATTATCAGGATGTGCATGGTACTCATCTACTATAACCAAATGCGGATTTAATCCGTCTTCAGTGTTACTGTCCTGTCCTAATGGTTTTGATTTTGATGCAGTATCTTTTTTCTTTGTAATTGTAGAAGTTTGTTTATATGTAATCGCTTCTTTATTAAGAGCTTTTGCTTTTCTTATTTGCCTTTCGCTTTCACTCCATGCAATTTTGGCTTGATCTTTTTTAGTAGCTATATAATATATTTCGACTCCAGCCTCTGCAGGACTATCGCAGAAAAAACAATAATTACCAATTCCAGATGCAAAAGTAGTTTTTCCATTTTTCCTGCTCACTTGAACGTATGCCTTTTTGTAACGTCTGAGTTTATTTTCTTTTCTTCTCCATCCGAATATACTTGCTATTATAAACTGTTCCCAAGGCTCTAGTATAATATTATGATTTGCCCATTCTCCTTTTGTATGTACTAAAGATTGTATAAACATGATAGGACGTTTAGCTTCATTATCATCAAAATAAAAAGGATAATCATTATTTTTTGATTTTTCTATATCGTCCAAATGCCTTTTTACAGATAAAAAAGCAGCTTGACACACTGGTAATTCTTTATTTATAACTTTATTGATATATTCTTCATAGGTATATATTATATTATTTAACCATTTATCATTTTTTCAAGCGGATCATCCTCTTCTATAGTTTCAGGAGATGATACTTTCTTTTTGGAAGCAGGCGTTAAACCAAACTCAGTAAGCATTTTATGATATGCCGTTATAGCTTTATGATAAGCTAAATATTCGCCCATAGTCTGAGAGTTTTTCCCTTCTAAATATCCAGCTATAGAACCTCCTTCATTAATCATAGCTTGATAAAGATCCATAGCATCGCCGTAATGCAGACATAAAAGTTCAAAAGCAGATAAATCAGCAGGTCCGAGCATATTTTTTTCAGCAAAAATAGGTGCAAGTTCTTCCCATTTTTTTAGAGAATACCCACTAAAATATTCTGGCGGATTTGGTATTATAACGGCTTTTTTGGGCTTATTTTTGGCGTTTTTTGGGGCTTTTTTAGCTTTATCAGGCATTTATACTCCTAATCCTATATTTTAGTTAAAAACCTACACTAATAATAAGTAATATAATATTTTATAAATATATGAATGCGGCAACTCTACATTTTTGTCATAAGAAAAAAATAATTTAGGAGATTTTATGGTTAGAAAAGTCATAATTGGAAACTGTACTTTGATAAAAGGAAATTGTGAAGAGGTTATGGAGGAATTAGAAAGCGATTCTATAAATGCTGTTGTATCAGATCCTCCATATTTATATTTAAAACATAAGCTAGATATACCTTTTGATGAAGATAAAGTATTTGGAGAATGGAAAAGATTGTTAAAAAATAATTCTATGATAGCATTTTTCGGAAGAGGAGATGCATTTTTCAGATGGAACTTAGTGCTTGACAAATTAGGTTTTAAGTTTAAAGAAACGGCAGTATGGGAAAAAGAAAATGCATCAAATTATCTAAATAATTTTTTAAGGATACATGAGGATATATCTTTTCGCAGTTTAGGTAATGCTAATCTAAGAAAAGAATATGTTGACTATTTAGAATATCAAATTAATAAAAATAAATTAGATAGAATAATAGATATTTGGAGAGGATTAAGGAGTGCATTAAACAGCAAAGACAAAGATGATGTTATTAAATATATAGAGACAGGCATCAAGGAGTTTAATTATGAAAGTAAAAGAAAATATGAAATAACAGCAAGAAAACATCAAGGGGCAAAAAGAGGAGTTAATTTATTTCAGTCGGTAAAAGTAGGAAAAATAGAAACTTCTATTATGCGTTGTAATAGAGAGCAGTATCAATATCAGCATCCAACACAAAAACCTGTTGCCTTAATGGAGCGTTTAGTAAGATTAGTTTCAGATGAAAATAATACAATATTAGATCCATTTATGGGCGGAGGCAGTACAGGAGTTGCATGTATTAATACTAATAGGAAGTTTATAGGAATAGAGCTTGATGATGAATATTTTGATACAGCGGTAAAAAGAATAAGCAAAGCATATCAAGATAAAGAAGAGGAGTTTATTAATGAAAAAGCAGCATAAAGTCAAAGCTCCTTTTTGCTATTTTGGAGGGAAAAGTTCAGTTGCTGATTTAGTTTGGGAACTTATTGGAAATGATGTAAAGCGATATTTTGAGCCTTTTGCAGGAAGTTTAGCAGTATTATTAGCTAGAAAAAGAAAGCCTAATAAATTATATAATGAAATAGTCAATGATTTAGACTGCTTATTAATTAATGTGTGGCGAGCATTAAAGAAAGCATCAGCTGAAGTAGCTCTTTTATGCTGCGATCCAAGTTCGCAGCTTTTATATTGGCAGAGAATATGCTATATAGTAAAAAATAAAGACAATTTATTGGAAAAAATGCTGAAAGATGATGAATATTATGATGTAAAACTTGCGGCATATTGGATATACTGCAAAAGTTCAGAAATCGGAGGAATGGAAATAGATAAAATTGATGTAGAAGAGGTCTATAAATCAATAAATAATGGAATTACAAAAGGGAGAATACAATTATTAAGAGGAAACGGTATTCATTCAAAATGTACTCAAATTTTTAATCCATACAGTGTAACTAGATGTAAATTAGAAAGACTTAGTTTATGGTTTGCACAAATAGAAAATATATTAGAAAATGTAAAAATTACCTGCATGGATTGGAAAAGACTTTTCAATGAAGGTACACATTGGCAGGATGATTGTGGCAAAAGCAACATAGGAATATTTTTCGATCCTCCATATTCTGATACAAGCAGAAAAAAATCTTTATATAGAATTGACAGTTATGATACAGCAAAAGAAGTTAATGAGTTTTGTATAAAAAATGCTTATAGAGAAACTTATAAAATAGTTGTTGCAGGATATGAAGGAGAACATAATAATCTTGAAGATTACGGATATGTAAAATATTCTTGGAAAGCACAGGGAGGATATAGTAATATTAGGGGAAATAATGATAATAAATTAAAAGAACGTCTTTGGGCTTCAAGTTCTTGTAATAAAATAACAATATAAAACTTATATTTCCTTATATTTTTTTTATATATATATGTCTGTAATAAAAAATATAAGGAATTATATAAAAAAATGGCTGTTTCCTGATTTCAGCTATATTGACAGTAATAACTTTTTATCAATTCAAAATGATAAAACTTTATCAGCAGTCAATCCTAATACTGCTTTGACTTTTTCTACAGTATTTGCATGCGTGAGAGTTATAGCTGAAACAATAGCAACTTTACCTCTTTTTGTATATAAAATAAATGGAAATAATAAAGTAAAAGCTAAAGATCATTCTTTATATAGCTTATTGCATGACTCACCTAATGAAGAATGCACATCAGTATCATTTATAGAAAGTCTAATCACTCAAATACTTCTTCAAGGCAACGGCTTTGTAGAAGTAGTAAGGGATAATTTCAACAGAGTAACAGAACTTTATCTAATAGATTCAAATAAGATTAAAATATATAGAGATTCAAACAGCAATAAAATGTTTGAATATTCAGATGATGGAGAAATCATGACTTTATCTCCGTCTCAAGTTATGCATATAGCAGGACTTGGATGGAACGGAGTGATAGGATACAGTCCAATAGCTATGATGCGTAAGCAAATAACCACAGGACTTTATCAGGATAATTTCGCATTAGATTTCTTTTCTAATGGTGTTAAAAAAGTTCCAATAATTTCACATCCAGATAAATTAAGTGCAGATGCTAAAAGGAATTTAAAAGAAAGTTTCAGAGAGGCTTGGGAAAAAGGTATCGTTGTCCTTGAAGAAGGAATGAAAATAGATCCTATAACAATGAACTTGTCAGATGCTCAGTTTTTAGAAAGCAGAAGATTTTCGGTAGAGGAAATATGCCGAGTGTTCCGTGTACCTCCTCATCTTATAGGAGATTTAAGCAGAAGTACAAATAATAATATAGAGCATCAAAGTATAGAGTTTGTAACGCACACAATAAGACCGTGGTGCGTTCGTATAGAAAAAGCATTGAATGGCTATTTATTAAATAATTTAGAAAGAAAAAAATATAATATAGAGTTTAATTTGGACGGACTTTTGAGAGGCGATACTCTTACAAGGCAGCAGGCGAATCAAATAAAATTAAATAATGGTGTTCTCACTAGAAATGAATGGCGGATACTGGAAAACCTTAACGAAGTAGAAGATGAATACGGAGATGAGTATTTCTGTTCTCAGCAAATAAGACCAATAAAAACAGTTTATGCCGAAAGGCACCTATTCGGTGAAACTTCAGAAAATGAGAGCAATCAAAACTTTAATATAAATAATAATGATGAAAATAAAAAATTAGAAGAGGAATATAAAGATGCCAGCAAGCAATAATGAAATTAGAAGTATAGATATTAATATTCAAAAAAGTACAGACACAGAAGGTGAACCTCTTAAATTAAGAGGCTATGCTATTGTATATAATTCTTTAAGTGAGCCTCTCTATGGAGATTTATTTAGAGAGCGTATAAACAGAGGAGCTTTCACTAAATCATTATTAGAAAATGATCAAGTATGTTTATGGGGACATGATACAAGATATGTTCTAGGCAGAAAGAGTTCTGGCACATTAATTTTAAGAGAAGATGAAAAAGGATTGTATTTTGAAGTTTCTATGCCAAATACTACTTGGGCAAGAGATTTGAAAGAAAGCGTGGACAGAGGCGATATAAAGCAAATGTCTTTTGGCTTCAAAGTAGTAAGAGAAAATTGGCTTGATAATAAAGAAACATTAAAAGAATATGGAATGCCTATTCGTGAAGTAGAAGAAATCACTTTGCATGAAATATCATTAGTAACATTTCCAGCTTATCCTCAAACGAATGTTAGGCATAAAGGCGACTGCCCGCATTCTGCGAATGAAGATGTATATATTCCAAAACCGCCTGCTAAAACTATGCCTACAGTAAATGATGATTTTGATTATAGAAATAAAGAATATGAACAAAAAATAAAATATCTAAAAATAAAAAATAAATAATAATAAGGAGTATCAAATTATGTCACCAGAAGAATTAAGAGCTTTAATAGAAAAACTAAAAAATGAAAATGCTTTAGATTTACAATCTATTGATGAACTTATGCAAAAAAGACAAGCATATTCTGCTATGAGTATTGAAGAGAGAGAAAATAAAAAAGAAGATATATCAAAACTAGATAATGATATAGATACTTTAATGAAGAATATAGAAAATAGAAATAAGGAAATAGAGAGAAATGATAAACTTCTATCACTTCAAACTAAATCTTCTATGAATAAAAGAAATGTAGCTGATAATTTAGACAATTCATCTGCTGATGATAACAAAGCTGAATTAAGAGCTAAAGTTGACAGATGGTTTAGATCAGGCAATGATAAAGAAATAAGAGAAACACTTCAGGCAGGAGTTGCTGAAGGCGGAGGAAATACTATAGCCCCACAGTATCTAGTAAAGCAAATTATAAAAGACTTAGATGATGCAGTACAGATAAGAAAAAGAGCAAATATCATTCCTGCTATAAACGGATATGCAAGCATAGGAATACCTACACTTGACAGCGATTTAAATGATCTTAATTGGACAGCAGAAATCGCAGAAGTTACAGAAGATACAAATATGTCTTTTGGAAAAAGAGAAATGAAGCCTAATCAATTAACTAAGTTAGTTAAACTTAGTAAAAGATTAATAAAACAAAGCAACATAGATATTCAAGGTTTAGTTGAGGAGAGAATAGTATATAAATTGGCTTCTACATTAGAGCATAATTATTTATATGGAAATGGACAGGATAAACCTCTAGGTATATTTGCTCAAACTTCAGATAATACAGCAGCTATTCCAACTGACAGAGATATAAAAGTAGGAACTGCAAGTGCTGCTATAACTTATGATGGTTTAGTAGATGCAGTAAGCGGATTGAAAGGCGGATATCAAAACGGAGCCGTATGGATGCTTAATAAAAAAGCAGTTGCTGCTTTAAGAAAATTAAAAGATAAGCAGGACCGTCCTATTTGGCAGGAAAGTTTAATAGCGGGACAGCCTAGTATTTTACTTGGTATACCAGTTGTGCAAAATGACTTTATAGAAGATAAGCTGGAAGCTACAAAATATTTCGGGTTCTTAGCAAACTTAAAGTATTATTGGATTTTTGACAGCTTGTCTATGGAACTTCAAGTTTTGCATGAGTTATACAGCAAAACAAATCAGGTAGGTTTCCAAGTAGGATATTGGGGAGACGGTGCTCCTATTCAAAAATCAGCATTTGTAAGATTACTTCCAAATGATCAAGCGTATGCAGCTTAATAATTTTTAATAAGGCTTTATATATGAGCAGTGATACTGAAGATAGTAATAGTATAGACATTGATGTCGGAAAAGTAGTCGCCGAAGGCGTGCTTTCGCAAGAGGTAGGAGATGATGACAAAGTAGTTACTTTGGCTGAGTTCAAAAAGTTTCTAAACTTAGAAGGCATTGACTATGATGATGATATACTGCATCTGACTTTAGATAGTGCAATCGGCTATTGTAATAAAGCTAATGAAACAGAATACAAAAGAGCCGATTGTCCTCCTGAAGTTAGGTATGCAATTCTTGGACTTGCTGCTCATTATTTTGAAAGCAAAACAGGAGAAGCTAGTCAAAGTGAGGAAGTGGCTTTGAAAGGGGTTCATAGATTATTGGCCATTGCTAGGGAAAAGTTTACTTTATGAAAGTTGGAAAATTAATTCATACTATAACTTTTTATAGAACAAAGTATATAGATAATGGAAACGGAACAGGAAGTAATGAATTAATAGAATTAAGAAAAGTAAAATGCTCTATTGAAGATATAACATATAAAGATATACAGCAGGGTAAAAGAAAAGATTTAGAAAGAACTTTGAAAGTACATACTCATTATTTCAAAGAGTTTGATACCAAAGGAATGATGGCCAAAATAAACCGTGAAAATGATATCTATGAAGTTATTAATATGGAGAATGTTTCATATAAAAATATAGAATGCATATTTACAATAAAGAAATTAGTAAATAATAAAAGTAAATAATATGTCAGGTGTAAGCAGAAAAACTTCTATAAGTATAAAAGGACTTGATGAGTTTAGGAAAACTTTAGAAGAACTAGGAGGCGATTTTAAAAAAGCTATAAAAGCAGGAGCTAGAAAAGCAGGAAATGAAATAGCAAAAGAAGCTAATGCGGAAGCGAAAAGCAGAGGCTGGAGTGAAGATAAATATTATGATGTAAAAGAAAGAAAATCATCAAAAGGAAGCAACACTTCTGTAGCAATAAAAGTAGGTACATTAGAAGTTAGTGGCGGAGGAGTTCCTCAAAAAAATAAAATAAAATGGTATAAAGAGAAAGGAGACAGATATTATGTTCGGTTTCCAGAATATGGTACTATTTATCAGCTTCCTCAGCCTCTTTTAATTCCAATTTTTGAAAATAAAAAACCTGTTATAGAAGAATATATAAAACAGAAATTACAGCAAGCAATAGATAAGGCAAACAAAAAGAAATGATTGAGAATGCTATATACACAATACTTAAAGAATTAACAAAAGATAAAGCGGACGGAGTTTATTTAGATTTTGTTAATGATTCAGAAATAGACAAAGAGAAAACATATATAGTTTATTCTTTAACAAGCAGCACACCGCATTATGATTTTGAATATGGCAGGAATGTTTATCAAATAGCCGTATATTCTAATGATTTGAGTAAAGTATTAAATATACAAAGAGCAATAGGCAAATATTTTACCAATTTAACAGCTATTATTGAAGATACAGAAATATGCGGATGTGATGTTTCAAATGAAACACATAACTATACTGAAGGTTTTTATCAAGCTGTAAGCATAGTAAATATATTATATAAATATTAATGTAAGGAGACTTTATGAGTCAAACAAGTGTGCAAGAAAAAAAGACAATAAGATACGGAAGTGCCAAAGTTTTGATAGGAGATAGATTTGATAAACTTATAAATATAGGAGCAGCACGCAGTGTTGCTGTAAAAGAAACTATAACTACATCAGATATAGAAAGCGACAATGCAGGAACTATAGCTACTTTAGTGACAGAACATAAAATGGAATTAACTCTTGACAGTTTAGAAATTAATTTCAAAAACTATGCTGAGGCAAGAGGCGGTATAGATAATATAGACAGCTATGATGGTAAAACAGAAGTTACAAAACAGTATATAGTAGAATCAGATACATATAAAAGAGGTGAAGAAATAAAAGTTCCATTTAGAAATGCAGACGGAAGCGAAGTAACAATAACTAAAGTAGAAAAGAAAAACTCTATGGGAAATATTCGCATAGAAGAATCAAGCTACGAAAAAATAGGAACTAATGGAATAAAAATTACAGATACTAAAATATCTCCTAGCACAGATACTTTAATTATTACATATACTAGAACTATGCCTAAAATGGTACGCATGGCAACAGGAGGAAAAAGTTCTACAATCAAACCTAAATGCATAATGATAGTTAATACTAATGCTGAGAGTAAAGAATTAAGAATATATTTACCGCAGGCTTCAATAGCAGGCGGCTTAGAGTTTAGCTTCCCTTCTGATAAAGCACAGGATGTGTTGGTAGGGAAATTAAGTTTCTCAGCGACTTTAGCAGGCAGTCAGCAAAGCGGAGAGCAGCTTGCATGGTATGAAGATGAACAGTCTGTAGGTAAAGATGAAGAAGAAATAAAAGATACAGAAGAGGAAACATCAGATTCTGAAGACGTACAGTCTCCAGAACTTACTTTAGAAGTTAACAAGGAAAGTTTAGATTTGAAAATTGGAGATAAACCTACTTTAAATCTTACGAGCAATGCTGATAGTATAGAGCATAGTTTAGAACCTGCTGAACAAGATTTTTTTGACGCAGAATATAATAACACAGATAAAATATTCACCATAACAGGAAAAAAAGCAGGAAGTGCTGTATTAAAAATAATAGCTAAAAAATCTGGATGTGAAGATAAAATAATAAGTATACCAATTAATGTGGCAGAAGTTCTTACTTTAGAAGCGAACAAGGAAAGTTTAGATTTGAAAATTGGAGATAAACCAACTCTAAATCTTACAAGCAATGCTGATAGTATAGAACATAGTTTAGAACCTACTGAACAAGATTTTTTTGATGCTGAATATGCAGATAAAGTATTTACTATAACAGGAAAAAAAGCAGGAAGTGCTGTATTAAAAATAATAGCTAAAAAGGCAGGCAATGAAGATAAACAATTAGATATTGCTATTAATGTAGCAGAAGTTCTTACTTTGGAAGCTAACAAGCAAAGTTTAGATTTAAGAGTTGGAGAAAAACCTACTTTAAATCTTACAAGCAATGCTGATGAAATAACATATTTAATAGAGCCAGCAGAACAAGGCTTTATTGATGTTGAATACAATGATGTTGATAAAGTATTCACTGTTACAGGTAAGGCAGCAGGCAGTGTAACCTTGAAGATAACAGCTAAAAAAGCAGGCAGTGAAGATATTACTAAAGATATATCTATTAATATACAAGCAGCTAATTAAAATATTGGAGTAAAACTATGGACATAGTAATTACAGATTTAGAAGAGTTTAGTAAAAAGAGAGCTGTTTACGCAAAGCTTGGAGATTATAAAATAGATGTTAATGATATACCTCTTAAATTAGCCCTTAAAGTAAATAATTATTTTAAGGGCTTGAAAAATGGTGAAGATATTGATCCTGAAATATTGATTGATGAAATAGTCATTCCTCTCATACAAAAACAAAATGCGAATGTAGATAAAGAAAAAATATCAGAAGATTTTAATTATGATCAATTATTAAAATTGATGAATATGGTATTTGAGTCTTATCTTCATGCAGGTGCTGATTCAAAAGAAACAAAAGAGGCTGATACAAAAAATAAAAAAAAAGAAAACTAATAAAAATAGAATTAATAAAGTTATTGGCACATTTAGCTAATAGCTATGGGTGGACAGAAGACTGTATGATGGAGATGAGTTTGCAAAGACTTCTGCTCTATTATACAGCTTCGTTAAATTTGCCTTATATAATTGAAGTAGAAGCACCGCAGGCGGACAGTCGTCAAGAAACAAAATTAAACAATTCTTCATCTGAAATAAAGCAGGGAAATAAAACTATAAGAAGAGAAAAGCAAGGGCTTTGGGAAATAGAAACAATAATAACGGATAATTAAAAAAATGAGCAGCTTAAATGTTAGTATATATGCAGATGCTTCCCAAGCTATTGAGGCATTTGGAAAACTTAAAGATAAAACAACCGACTTAGAAAAAGGCTTTGATAAAATAGGAAAATCTTTTGACAAGTTCGGTTCTTTAGCTACTAAAAGTTTAACTGTTCCAATAGCGGCAGGAACAACAGCTTTTGCATTAGCTACTAAAAAAGCTACTGATTTTGATAATGGAATGCGTGAAGTTCTTACGCTTCTTCCTAAATTAAGCAATGAAGGTTTTGAATCTTTAAAGCAGGAAACTTTGGCTTTTTCTAAAGAACTTGGAAAAGTTCCTGAAGAAGTAGTACCTGCTTTATATCAATCACTTTCTGCAGGAGTTCCTAGAGAAAATGTATTTGAGTTCTTAAAAACTGCAGGCGAAGCTGCTATCGCAGGTGTTGCTGAATTAGAAACTTCAGTTGACGGACTTACTTCTGTTACTAATGCTTATGGCACAGAAGTTCTTAATGCTAATAGAGCTTCAGACATAATGTTTCAAACACTGAAGCTAGGAAAAACAGACTTTACTCAGTTATCTCAATATTTATTTAATGTTATTCCTACCGCTTCAGCTTTAGGAGTGAAGTTTGAAGATATAGGAGCTGCTATTGCTGTAATGACTGCACAGGGTACTCCTACCTCTGTTGCAACAACACAGATTCGTCAGGCTTTAGTAGAACTTAATAAAGAAGGAAGTATTACAGATATAGCATTTAGAGAAATAGCAGGAAAAAGCTTTAAAGAGTTTATAGAGCAAGGAGGAACTTTACAGGAAGCTCTTCAAATGCTTGCAGAAAAAGCTGATAAAAGCGGAAAAGATATTTCTAGTATGTTCAGCAGTGTTGAGGCAGCAAATGCTGGTTTAGCTTTATCTGGAAAGAATGCAGATAAGTTTAAAGATGCTTTAGATCAGATGAATAATTCAGCAGGAGCTACATCTGAGGCATTCAAAAAAATAGATGACGGTCCAGCAAGACAGTTTGAGAAAATAAAAGCTGAGCTTAGTGCTTTAGTAGTAGAGCTTGGAAATAGTTTACTTCCTGCCCTTAATGAAGATTTACTTCCTGTTATGCAAGATAAAATAGTACCTCTCGCTGAAAAAATGATTCTTACTATTATATCTTTAATAAAAACATTCAGCGACTTACCAGCACCTTTGCAGGCTGTAAGTGTAGGCTTTGTTGCTTTAGCAGCAGGCTTTGGTCCAGCTTTAAAAGGTATAGTAGGACTTTCAAAAGGAATAACAGAAGCTAAGAAAACTATATCAGATTTTAAAAATGCTGTAAATGTATTAAAGACATCAGCAAGTTCTATTCAGGCATTAAGCACAGCTTGGAAAGCATTAAATACAGTAATGGTTGCTACTCCTATTGGAATTGTTACAGCAGTTAGTGCAGGTCTTGCAGCATTGGCAGTAAATGCTTATAAGACAGGGCAAGAAATAAGAAAATTAAAAAAAGAACTTTATGATAATTCTACTACAGATACATCTGATTTGATGGGATTAAATAGAGAAGCTGATAATATAGCTTTACTATTTAGAGAATATAACAATTTAGCAAAAGCAAAAAATCTTGATGCAGAGGAAACAAAAAGATTAAATGAATTAACAGAAGAACTTACTTCATTATTTCCAAACTTAAAAACAAAAATGCTTGATGCTTACAGTGTTATAGATGCTAGAAAAGCTAAAGATGAAGATTTCATGACTTCAGAGGAAGCTGAAAAACTAGCTAGAGCAATTGAAAATCATAACAAAGTAAAAGAAGAGTTAAAAAAAGCAGAAGAATATTATAAGAAAGGAATATATCAGGATTTAAATGCATTAGATGGTGCACATGCAGTTCGTCCAGAGTTATTAGAAGAAGCTAGAAAAGAAGTAGAGAAATGGGAGTCTAAGCAGAAGGCATTAAATGCTGAGATTACTAGATTAAATACAAATATTAGAGAAAGAAAAGCTCTTTCAATAGACGGCATTAGTATAACAGATAAAGAAATAGAAGCGAATAATAATTTATCTGCGTCTACTAAAGATAAAACAAAAACTTATAAAGATTATTTAGCTTTACTAAAAAAAGCAGAGGCAGAGGAAAATCGCAGAGTAAGCAACCTTCGTAATATGGGAGCTGAAATCAGCGATGCTGAGGCTTTAGAAGCTAAAAAAGACAAAGTAGGTGCTATACTCACAGAAATGAGTACGGTACTAAACTTAAATGCTAATCAAATAAAATATTTAAGTGATAATTACGGCTATGCATTAGAAGGAATAACAACTGACAGATTTTCTGAATTAGTAAAAGAAATAGAAAATAGTATATCCGCTTATGAAAGAGGCGTTTCTGTTGCTGAGGAGTTCGGCGATAAAGTAAGTGAAGCTGAACAACAGGGACAGAAAAGTGAAATAGTAAGAAGCGGAATAGAAAGCATAACCAATGAATTAGAACTTACAACTGAACAGGTAGAAATATTAAAAGAGAAGTTCGGCGAACTTTGGAAAACACCTACTCAAAGTTTTTCAGATTATTTTAGTGCGAATTGGCTTCAAATGCTTAATGACACTATAGGTTATACAAGTGATTTCTATTCTGCTATACAGGAAATGCAAATACAGGCTATAGAGCTTGAAATAGAAAAAAATGAGGAGAGAAAAGAGGCAGCATTAGAAGCGATAGAAGAAGAAAAAAATGCAAGGCTTGAAGCTATAGGAATAATGGAGGACTCGCAAAAGCAGAGTTTATTAAATGAAATAAAACAATTACAGAATAGGCAAAAAGTTGCTTTAGGACTTTATGAACAGGAAAGAATAAAAGCAGAGCTTGAAGAGAAACAAAAAGAACTAGCTAAAATACAAATAGAAGAAGAAGCCAAAGCTAAGCAGATGGAAGTAGAGAAAAACTATAATAATGAGAAGATGAAGCTAGAATATAATTCGCAAACGGAAAGCTGGAAAATGTCTTTAGTTCAGGCGTCAGCTTCTATGGCACAGGCAGCCATAAGTGCTTTAGCCTCATCAATGGCGGTTCCTTTCCCTGCCAATATAGCAGCTTATGCGACTTTACTTGGAATTATAGCAGCAGGCTCTGTTAACTTGGTAAAATTATCCCAAGCTAAACCGAGTGAACCTAAATACTTGGCAAAAGGCGGACTTGTAGAGAGAAGAAACGGAGGAATTAATGCTGTAATCGGAGAGGGGGCAAGCGATGAAGCGGTTATACCTCTTGAAGATAGAATACTTTCAAAAATAGGAAGTCAGATTTTTGAAGCAAGCAAAGGTGAAGATGGTAGTTATTCTGTTGATACTAATACATCAGAAACTATATTCAATCAGCCTGTTTATTTAATGCTTGACGGCAAGATAGTTGCAAGCACTATGCTTAATTTAAGCAAACGAGGTGTAAAAGTTGTCAGCCAGAGAGGTATATTATGAGATTATTATGTAATAACATATTTAATCTATTTCCGTATATTGTATCTGGAGGCGAAGATGATTTTTTTCCTATTTCTAATATATTTAATTATCAAACTCTGGAAGTTGGAAGATTTAAAAGTGAAGAAGAGGCAAGTTTATTTTTAGATGGAAAAGGTACTATAAACTGTTTTGCTATTTTTAATACCAATATAAAAAATATGAGTATAGAAATAGAAGATATATACGGCAATTTTATTTATTATGATGTTTATATAAAAAATAGTTATGGAGTTTATAATATAGCTCCTATTGAGTTTACAAGAATAAAAATAACTTTTAATAAGAAAGCAGACGGTAATATTATAGAATGCGGATATTTTATTATAGGAGAAGCAGTAGATTTTCCTCCTCATGATAAAACCAAAACGCATACTGTAAATTATACACATGAACAGTATTTTTCTCAAAGCGGTCATTATTTTTGCAGGAGGCTTCCTATCAAAAGTTATGATACTTGGAAAGTATCTTTTCCGTATTTGACTAATGCTGACAGAGAAAAAATCATTAACTTTTTTAATGAAAATAATTTTGAACCTTTTGTACTTCAAGTGTGGATTGAAGAAACTATAATGCCAAATACGGAAAGCGGACTTGGTATATATAATTATAGTAAATATGGTAAAGCAAGATATGGAAGCAGAACAAAAATTAGTTATCCTCACCAAAGGTGTACAGGCGTAAAATACTATATGAAATCAGGACTTTATGTATGTACTAATGAAGAGATAACTTTTAAGAAAGGAAAGAATGATTTATATCAGTATTCTACAGAGCTTACGTTTAGGGAGATAAAATAATGTTTGAGATTATTTATGAACCTTCCTGCATACCTCTTACTATTGAAGAGGGATATAAAAAACAAAATGAATTATTAAAGAAAACTAGATTTTTATATACAGCTTTTGAAGGAATTAAACTTAATCATTTTTTAGACATATATCCTCCTACTTTAATGAAAGGCTCTATTTGTTTGTTTTGTAATTCCATATATGAAAATAAAGAGGATATAGAACTTATTGATAACAGCACAGATGAAGGAAATAGATATATAAGATTAAAGCTATCCAATAACGGCAAAAACTTAATTGCAGAATTGGTTACAAATCTTGATTGTTTTTATAATGAAGAGCTTGGCGGATTTTATAAAGAAGTTAATGGAGAGATATATAAATATATAGCTTACTATATGTATTATGACGGCAATAGATATAATGGATATTATTTAGACAATTATAATAATGAAGTGTATTAAAAAATCAGATTATTATTAGTTTAATTCTTGAATAATAGAATTAAATAATATGAGCCGAGCCAGTTAATAAGTTTTACTTATTCACTCCAATAAGGCGAGGCGAATATAACAATAATGAGGTATATTAATGTTTAATGTAATTAAAGAACCAGTAGAAAATCCAACTAATTTATTAGATAGCTATAGACAGCAGAATATTATTATGCAGAAAATGCGTATGCTTCATACTGCTTTTGACGGTATAAAATTAAATCATTGGAGTGATACAGACAGAGAACTTCCAGATATTTTAGCAGGAAGTATTTGCGAGTTTGAAGGCAGATTATTTGAAACAAATCAAACCATAAAATTGACTGATAATATTAGCAGCGGCGGCGTAATTAAGCAGGATTTAAGATTTATTAAACTTGTTATAGTAAGAGATTCTAATAATAAAGACAATGATTATTTAAGAGCAGAAATAGCAGGCGGATATAGTGAAACAGTCGGCAATGGATTTCCTACTTATGATTATGAGAACAGAGGATTTTATAATTTGGATTCTCAAAGAAGATGTTCAGAAAAATATCTAAGAATATCAATGAAATATGATGCTAATTTAGGCGGATATGTAGAAAAGAAATATTGGAATATTAATGATATAGGAAGAAAAGGTCAGACACTAAAAAGAAAAACAGTGAGCTTTGGTGTTGGTACTCATGAGTTTAATTTTCCAAGTGATGTTAATAGTATTACAGTTCATATATGTTCAGGCGGTGCAGGAGGTTATTATGGTTTATTAGATACAGTTGGAACAGAACCAACAGCAGGCGGTAACTCTCAAATCTTAATAAATGATAAAGTTATTACAACATGTCAAGGAGGTCAAATAGCTATAAAGACAGGTACTATAACTTTTAATGGAGGAAAAGGAGGTGTTCCAAGCGGACAAGGTAAATTAATCAATGGAAATAATGGAACTACTACAAGATATGATGAAAAGAATCCAAATACAGGTGCAGTATTCAGCAATAATACTACTTTGGCAAGCGGTGGAAATGGAGGCAATGGTTCTATAAATGGTTATAGTTCAGGAGGAGGAGGCAGCGGAAGTGCTGCTATAGTAGATATTACAAGAGCTATGCTTGGTACGGCAAGTAAAATAAAAATAATAGTTGGTGCTGGAGGAAATGGAGGTACTAATAGTAACAGCAATGGTGTTGTTGCTAATGGAGAAAAAGGACAAGACGGCTCAGCAGTCATAGAATATATGCAGAAATAAGTTATATAGGAGTAAGTGAGCCGAAGCACATCTATAATTTATTATAGATGTAATTATAGCGTAGGCGAACATAGCAATAGTAATGAAGAGTTTTGCTAATATTATAGAACTTGATATTTCTAGTCCTGATACTAGATTAATATTTGCACCTTTCGGAGGTGTATGGACTGCAAGTATTAATGAAATATACTCATTATACAGCAGTTCTTATTTTAATGAATTATTTAATATTCAAGAAGATGAATTATATAATTTATTTAATATCGGTTCTATCAGTGTCGCCACAGGCGGACAGTCGTCTGATAATGACAGAGGATATATAGAAGTATTTTCTTTAGAGGATCTTTATAAACAGAATAAATCTTATTATCAATATAAAAAAGATAATATTAATTATATAGCTGTGCATTTTAATAACTTTGAAACTCCTTACAGCAAAAAGAATATTATTATAAATATTAAAAGATTATTCTCTACACGTGAATGGCTTGATAGTAATAATAGTTTAATTACTGAATTAAATAATATGTATGACGACTGTCCGCCTGTGGCGATAGAGCCTAAAGTGGAGGAAATAGATACAGCGGATATAGAAGGCGATTCACTTGCATTTGATACTATTCAAACAAATGAAATGTCTGTTACTTTAAGAAATGATGACGGACTTTTTGATGATTTTTCTAATTTATACGGCAATAGATTTTTGGTAAGACAAATATTTGACTATCAAGCGGACAGCCGAATGCCTGCCGATTTTAATAAATCGGCAGGAGCTTATAATGAGGATGGGAGCGTAGCAACAATAAAATATTCTAATATTATATTCTCTGGTTTTATTCAAAAGCCTGAATATTCTTTTTTAGAAACTATAACAATAACAGCATCAGATATAAGAGCTTCTTTTTCTACTGAGCTTCCTAAAAATGTTTTCAGTGAAAAAGAATATTCAGATTTAAAGAACTTCCCAGAGAATGTGCAAAGCGGAGAAGATACTATTGATACATGCAGAACTTTAGCAGCAGGACATGGCATTACAGTAAAATTAAAGCCTATAAAATATTATACTCCTGATATATTAAATCCTGATTTGATTCCTGAAGTAGTTTTTGAAATATGCGACACTTCAAGGAATGCTATAGAAAGTATTGTTAATAGAAATGATAAACTTGATAATAATAGATTGAAGCCTCATATATATTTTATAGAAACCCCAGAGAGTGAAAATGAAATAATAGAAAAAAATGGAACTGTAATAAGCGGAGAATTGGAGATATTTATTCCAGAGTTTAAAGATTATCAAGACGGCAAAGGAAGTCAAAGAGTATGGACTTTAGATAAGGAAAAAGGTCAATTAATTTTTAGGGGAAAAAACCAAGTACATTCTATAACAGATACTAATGACAACTTATATGAGATATATGCAGAAATAGATATACCTCCTTATAAATCTTTAACTTTAATTAGAGAGATTTTAGAAGATTATGAAAACATAGCATATATTAAAGAAAATTATAATATAGAAAATTGGCAGATTGAAGAAGAACGTTCGAGGGAAATAGCAGTTCTTCTTGATAATGATAATAAAAAGACTACACTTGATTTAATAGGAGAACTTTCCTTTTTAGAACAAGGAAGATTAGAAATATACAACAATAAGATAGATTTTATTAGTACAAGATTTCGCAGCAATGAAGCTAAATATAAAATAAAACAGTATTGCATGGGCAGAGTTGATAAAACAGCAGAAAGTGATGAGTATTTATCAAGCTGCAGCATTAAATATGATTTATTAAAATCTACATACAAAAATACTGATTTTGAAGAGGAAGCTAAAAAAAGACATAGAATAAATGCTCATGAAGAGTTTGAAACTCTATTGAAAAGAAAAGAAGATGCAGTAAGTTTATCTAATGAAATAATGAAAAGCAGATATCTATTAAAAGAGTATTATACATTTGAATATTATGAAACTTTAGATTTTCTAAAGTTATTTGATATAGTAGAGATAGAATATAAAAGAGAAGATGAAAGTTATTATATAAAGCCATGCCTTTGTGAAATTATCAAATTAAATATTTTTGATAATGTAATTAAGCTAAGACAAATATAATAATAAGGAGTTTATATAATGACAGCATTATGCGTTAGAAATCTTGGAGAAATGCCAACTGAGGATATAGCTTATAGGAAAGATCCGTATTCCAGCATAGACTTAAAATTAGATATAGAAATTGCAGCAAAAAAACTTAATATAAAAAAACCATTCTCTGTAAATGATACTTTTGTCATAGCTGATTATATCAATAATAATATGGAGGATTAAGAATATGAAGGATTTAACATGCAATATTTGCGATAAAAGAAATTCCTGCAAACAATTATGTAATGCTATGGAAAAAACTTTAAATAATACTATAAGCAAAAATAAATCTTATTCTGAAACTACTGTTAAAGACTATAATTTATATGTGTCTGATATTGATAATATTTCTATATATACTCATGGACTTTCTGATATTGAACATAGAGATGTGAAACGCATAATAATAGCTATATTAACAAAAGATCAAATAAAATTATTAGAATTATATTCACAAGGCTATACACAAAAAGAAATAGGCGAAAAATTAAATGTAACCCAAAGCAGCATATCTCAAAAATTAGAGGCTATAAAAAGAGAATTAAGAAGCTCAGTTGTTCAGATACTGCCTTATGTTGTTTAAATGAATTATCCT
This sequence comes from Brachyspira hampsonii, assembly GCF_002214805.1. Lineage (NCBI taxonomy): Bacteria > Pseudomonadati > Spirochaetota > Spirochaetia > Brachyspirales > Brachyspiraceae > Brachyspira > Brachyspira hampsonii. The sequence continues at coordinate 1,836,472 of NZ_CP019914.1, forward strand.
TATATTTTTTATTATAAGTATAAATAAAGATATAAGGATAAATTATGTCAAAAAATGATATAAAAGAACTTACAAAAAAGAAACTTCATTAATAGAAAAATATATAAAACTAAAAAATGAAGAGAAAAAAATAAAGAAAATATTGAGGCTTTAAAAGATGATGTTCTTGAATTATTAAAAGAGCATGAAGGTAAAGTAGTTCATAACGGATATAACATATCAATGCATGAAAATACATCATATCAATACAGTGAAGCTATAGTGAATATAGAAACAGAGATTAAAGTATTAAAACAAAGAGAAGTAACACTACAGATAGCAAAAGAAAAACAAAAAACTGAATATATAAAAGTATATGAATTACAAAACAAAAATAAAGAGGCTTAATCTATGCTAAATGAAAATATATTAAATAAAATCGGTATAAATAAGAAATGGCTTTTACCATTAAATAATGCTTTTCAAAAACATGGTATTACAGACATAAAAGAAGCTTCTATGTTCTTGGCACAAACAACTCATGAAAGCAATAATTATAAAAGACTTGAAGAGAGCTTCAGATACACTCCGCAAAGGCTTTTTGATGTATTTAAAAAAAGAGTTGGAAGTTTGGAAAATGCTAAAAAGTTATGTAGTAAGGGAGCTGAGGCTATTGGCAACTTTGTTTATGGCGGTCGTTTAGGTAATACAGAAGACGAAGGCTATAAATATAGAGGCAGAGGCATTATTCAGCTTACTGGAAAAAATAATTATAAAAAATATGGTAAAAAAATAAATGCTGACTTAGTTAATAATCCAGACCTTGCCAAAGAGCCTAATAATGCTATAGAGATTGCATTATTATTTTGGAAGGAGAAAGGCTGCGGTTTACTTGCACGTCAAGGTGATGTGAAAGGAGTTACCAAACTTATTAACGGCGGATACAATGGACTTGAAGACAGAGAAAAAATATATAAAAATATACTGCAGGTTTTAGTTTAATGGATTTATATACTTTTATTTCAATAATAGCTGGTTTAATATCTTTTATTATTTTACTAAGATTTTTATATTATATTTTTGGAAATCTAAAAGAAAAAATGAAAGATATTAATATTGAAGCTAAACATAAAGATGGACATCAATTTAATATTAATTCCAATTTTGATAATAATGTAAAAGAAGTAAAGAAAGAAATATTAAATAGTGATTCTATAAATGAAGAGAAACTTCTTAATAATCTTAATATAAAAGTTCCTACTCAAAAAGAATATGATTATAAAGAAGCGATAAAGAAATATAAAGCTGAAATATATAATTTGAAAAATAAATATATTAATAAAACAATATATATAGCATTCTTATATATTGTACTAAATTGGGAGACATATACACGTAAGATTTTTAGAAAAGTAATTTTTAAAAATGGTATTGGAAAGTATGAAGGACAAAAATATTCTGATTATAAGCAAGAATATATTAATAATATTGTACTTACTTTTAATCAATTATTACAGAGAAGTGAAATCAAAAGTCTTAAAAATAAAGAGCTTAAAATAATACTTGATACTAATATGCTCTTATTTAATGCTGAACTTAATAGAATATTTGATGATATCAAAAATAGACATATAGATGCTGAAAAAAATAGAATAAAAGTAACTACTCTATCAATAGATAATTATAAAAATAATAAAGAATTAATTGAAAATGATTTAAAAAGTATAAATGATTTTAATGAGACATTACGTGAAATTGAAGACAGTATATTAAATAAAGATATTAAAGAGTTAAAAGAGTTTATCTTAGGTAATTTTTTAAGTATGTTAAAAAATAATTTTAAATAGGGTGTTATATGAGTTTTATAGAAAAGCATAATGCCAATAAAAAATTAAGTATCTATACAAGCATAGTTACTTTTATTTTAGGGGTTGTTTGGGTTAGTGTTAATCTTATCTGGAGAGGTAGAACAGTTGCTAAAGAAGAAGCTATTGCTGTTGTAATAATTTTCCTTGGTCTTAATGCAGTTAGTTTTGGAAGTGATTTAAGAGGTTTTTTGAAGATATTAAGAAATAACAATACTAATGATGATAAAAAAAATAATAATGAAAAGGAGTAAGCAGTGATTCCAATAATAACGGGCTTTTTGTCCAAAATAAACAAAAAAATCATTATAGCAGTCATAATGGTTTTAATAGTTTCTATTTTTATAGTATTAATAGCTGCTAAAGACAGTGAAATACATAAAAAAGAAAAAGAGATTGCACAGTATCAGGAAGATATTAAGGGATTGGAGCTTAATAATCAAACGCTTCAAAATGAGATACTTTTTATTAAAGAAAATGAGAAGTTTCAAAATAGTTTTAGTAATTCTAGTATTATGATTAAAAATATAGATGAAGAATTGCTGACAAGGACAGAGAATGAAACATTTAATAATATATCTAATAATTTTTATAAGTATTTTAATGATATTAACTTCATGCAGTACAAAAATAAAATATGTCAAAGTACCGCTTTCTACGCCTCCAGAAATATTTATTATAAAAGCTGTTACAAACAGACAAGATTTAATGAGAAGATACCAAGAAAGTATTATAAAAATTGGCGAATGGCAGCTTTGGTATAATGTGCAAGTTTCTAGTAATTACTATTTTTATAAATAAAATCTTAAAAGCAGGAGCTTTATTATGTCTTTAGAAAAACCTGAAAACTATAAAGAAGTGCCAGCCCTGCAGGATGGTGAAACTGTATTTGCTGAGGATCATAACCAGATATTAGCAAATATAGAGAAGTTAAAAGGCGGAAAACCTAATGAAGCTCCTGTATCTAATCTTAAAGAATTAAAAACTCTTTTAAATGATATATTAGCAGGGAAAACTCTTACAGCAGCACAAGTAACTTTTGATAATGAAGAAGCTAAATTAATATATAAAAAATATAATTTTCCAAAGTTCAAAACAAATATAAAGACTATTAACTTAGTATTGACTGATAAAAATGGAAGCAGCGAATATACAGCAGTTATAGAAAAAGAAGAAAATCATTATAGAATGAAATCTATAATCAATAATTTTACTGCAAATAAAATGGTATGCTTAATAATTAAAAGTATTAATGGAAATGAAGATTTATATTATAAATATAGTGTATTAGGACAATTCTTTGATATAAACAAAAATACAATATATGAATTAGATTCAGATGAATGCATAATATCTGATATGGATTGTCCATTTGTATTTAATTTGTCTGTTAATGCAAGTAATTTAGTATTGAGTATAGTTAAGTCTAATTTTCAAATTGAAATACCAAATACAAACTATAATATTATTTTAAATATTAAAAATAAGCAGCTAAATAAATTAGATAGTAATATATATTTTTTATTTATAGGAAGTATTAATCCTTTTAAACTTAAATTAATAAAAACAGATAATAATAAAATTAAATTAAGAGGTCATTATATTTATAAAACTAGTTTAATTCCTCCTATCTGTTATAGTCCAATTTTAGAAAATTATTTTAATATAATTAGCGATAATAATGAGCTAATCAATACAGAAGGTATCACCTCTAGTTCTGGAAAGCCTAAGAAGTTCGGCTTTATGAAATATAATAATATACCAAAGACTTATTACTTACAAATACATAATGAGGACAATTCAGAAATAGATACTAATGAAATAATAACTTTTGATTTGACTCCTGATAAAAATGCAGAAGCAGAAGTAAAAGAAAAAGTAATAGAAACTGTGCAGGATGCTATAGAAGTGTTAAGCGATACATACTATGGTACTTTTGATTCCAATATTACAGAGCCTTCCGACCCAGAAACGCCTCCTGTTCAAGAAGATACTCCTAACAAAGAAGAACCTCCTAAAGAACCAACTTATGATTTTCCAAAGTTCAAAACAGAAATACCAGAGACTATAGAGTTTATATCAGGTGGAACCCATAGCGGATATGTTATTAAAACACTTATAGCAAAAAAAGATGATGGTAGCTATGTATTACAATATAAATATATTGTTCCCTTTCAAACTATTAGTCAAATAATGTTATATCAAACTGATATTAATTTATATAAAAATTATAGCACAATTAATCAATTTTTTGAAACAGTGGCTGAAAATGAAGAAATTTATTATGATGCTTTAGAAGGTGAAATAGTTTGGGAAGAGATAACTAATATAAAAGAATTGCAAAATAATCCTAATGCCATACTTCCAGACGGCAGTTATAATTTTGATTTAATAGAAACAAGACCTTTACAAGTACAGTCTAAATTTAAAATACAAAAATCTATTGGTACTGTCATTCAGCCTATTTTAATGATAAAAAATGAGGCTTTGGAAGAAATACAATCTAGTACTTCCTATGTACTAACTCTCAATATAAAAAATAGAGTATTAAGAAATGATGATACTAATATATTTGCAAGTTCTTATGGATTTTTGAGTAATCAAAAAGCAATAGATTTTTATCATCTTAGATTTGAACAGGATAATAATATAGTAAAACTAAAAGGAGAGTATATTATAAAAAAAGAAGATGTAGGTTATCTCATAGCTTTTTATAGCCCTATTATAGAAAATTATTTTGATACTTCTGATATTAATTCTCTTCATGAATTAAAAAATACAAGTGGTATCACCTCCAGTTCTGGAAAGCCGTTAAAATTTGCTTTTGCTAAAACTAATCAAACAGAATTAGAAGTTCCTCCTTATCTTTTATTCATAAGATATCAAGACGATACAGATATACAGTTAGGAGAAACAATAACTTTGAATCTTACACCTGATAAAAATTACACACTTGATCTTATGAATTAATTTTTAGTAGTTGATGGCTATAAAAATAATGTTGTATAAAATGAATACTAAATTAAAAGGAGATAAATAAATATGTTTAAGTTAATATTAATTTTTTTAATAGGTGCTATGGTATTTTTTACTTTCATTGGAATAGTAAAATACTATAACAAGTTTATGAATGAAAAAGAAGGAACATTTAAAGAGAGGTTAAAAGCTCTCATTAAAGAGAAAACTTCAATATATTATTTTATTAAATTAACTTATGGCTGTGTGATGTTTTTTATAGCTGTAATTTCCTAATACTATAGATGCTAATAATTAATAATTTCTAATATTTTTTACTATAAGTGTATACTTTTTTTAATAGTATTTTCTCTTACTAATATAAATAACACCAAAAGCCATATTAAAAACATTATCTTATTAAAACAGCATTTATTTTTAATAAGATGATGTTTTTTATATTGTTTTATATTGAAACGGTGCTTGTCTAAAGGCTGGAACTTTTTAGTTTCAGCCCATTTTTTATCTTATATTATAAATATATAATTTATGTATATATTCTATATATTCTCCTAATGACATATTATATTTTTTCGCATCATTCCTAATGTCATTAAAATTATTTTTTTCTACTAAAACTCCCCAAGTAATTTTTTCTGTATCTTCTTTCATTGTTAATTTAGATATATTTTTTATATTTTTGCATGTATTATGTATCTCTTCTATATATTCTCCTAATGACATTTTATAATTATGAGCATATTTCTTCATCTCTTCAATAACATTTTTATTGCCGTAAAATCCTAGATAAACTTTTTTCTCCTTTTCTATAGGAAGTATTAATTCTATAATATCTTTAGTTTTATTCTTTTTTATTTCTTCCACTTTTTATTCCTTATATATTTTTTATCTATACTTTATAAAAAATATATAAGGAAATATGAAATAAATAAAAAAGGTGTAACTAGATGTTACACCAAAGATAATAAAATTATAATAGTAGATTATATAAAATAAAGATAAAAGTTATTTACTATTAGTTTATAATAAAAAATATTATTTTCAATAAAAATTAATATTATAACTTTTTATTTTCTATACTTTCTAAATATCTTTTATGAATAGCCTCTATATATTCGCCTAAAGACATATTGTACCTTCTTGCATAGTCTTTCATTTCATTAATACACTCTTCTGGGGCTGTAAAAGCCCAGTGTAATTTTTTTGGTGATTTTTTTAACTCTTCTTTTTTTCTAATTCATTAGTCATATACAACTCCTTGATATTATTTATTTTAATATTATAATTTTTAGTATCAGACATACCCTAATATGCCTGATACTTTTAAGGATTTTTTATCCTTTGAAGATTTCGTATAAGGCAATTACGGCGTTCGCAATAACTGTGATTGCCTTTAATATTTTATAAATATTCATGCTCCCTCCTTTTTTTATTTAGTAAAAATATTTTTTTTATCAGATTAAAAAAATATTTAATGAAAAATTATTTAAGCCGATAATATTATTGCTCAGAAAAATTAAAAACAGTTTAAAAACTTTTTATTTGAAAAGCCTGTCTTTTATAGACAGGTTTATTAAAATAAAAGGAGCTGTTTTTTATGAAAACGCTAGACTATCTAAAATTATATGATAACAATAATTCTAATTTAATCATTCAATATCTTGAATATATAAAACTTTATAAATCAAAATCAACTCTACAGACTTATTCAAGTTCTATAAAAAATTTCTATGATTTTTTATATTTTTATTACGATAATAGACTGTCTAAAAATATACAATTATACAATACTACGGTTATGTATAATAAAGTAGATAGAAAATGCATTGAAGACTATATCGCTTATCAAGTTAATAAAAATCTTAGTGCCGATGTTATTCACTGCAGAGTTATGGCTGTCAAAAATTATTTTAAGTATTTAGCGAAATTAAAGAAAATAAGCACGGAAACTTTTTTTGATATTTTTGATGAGCTTAAAACTCCGAAGATAATCGTAAAAAATCAGCTATTAATAAAAGCAGATGAAACGATTAGCATTACAAAAAAGATAAAAGAAAAATCAGAAAGTTTTGCAGATGAGAGAAATATATTCATGCTTTTGCTGATGTCTAACACAGGCATACGCCGTAAAGAGCTTGCCTGCATAGACATCGAAAATATAAACCTATCTAATAATACCATAACTATTTATAAAACAAAAGGGGATAAACCAAGAATTATTTCTTTTTCTAATTCTATAAAATCTAAGCTATTTGAATATTTAAAATTAAGAAAATCTATATTAAAGCAAAGAAATAAAATACATAATATGCTATTTATTAAAACAAACGGCGAGCCTTTGAATATAAATACTATAAGCACAATAATGCATTTCATTTCTAAAAAGACAAATACAAAAGTTACATGTCATTCATTAAGAAGAGGCTTTGCAACCGACATGGCAGAAAACGGAACTGACATTTATGTTATATCAAAAATGCTCGGTCATCAAAATATTAATACAACAGTGTCAAGATATATTTATGTTTTGGCTGGAATGATAAAAGAGGCTATGGAAAATCATCCGTTTGCTAAGTTTGGATATAGTACGAAAAAAGACTGTATTAAAAAAGACATTAAAACAAATATGCTTGAAGAATGGAAAGACTTAACGTGCAGAATGAATCAAATATTAAACAGTTTTGAAAAAATCGAAAAGGATTTTAATAGAGCTTAAAAGATAGGCTGTAATCTCTAGGAAGATTACAGCCTTATGGATTAAAACTATGAATAATAAAATTATAATACTATTTTAATTAATATAAAAAATATTAGAAAATATCAGTCCGCAAAACATAAAAAAATTGCATACATATATATAGGTTCAACTATCATTTTGTTAAGTAGTACTTAATAATGTGGTGGGTAGTACAGTCCACTTTATTAAGTTATATTTAATAAAGTGGTTGGTAGTACAGCCCACTTTATTAAGTTATATTTAATAAAGTGGGGTATGAGTTTAAAGATATTTAAAGACATGTTAAAGATTAACCTAATGATTATTTAAAGACTTTAAACTAACTAACTGACTTATGCAGATTTTTATTTTTTGAATAATTGCTGAAATAAAAAAAATATTTGAAAGCTGTTGCGATAATATAATGCAAATCGTAGCTTGAGGTATTTATTACAATGCCTTTATTTGAAGCGTAGAGCCTCATTTTTAGGGACTTTTTTATCTAGGTATACATTTATATATACTTTACTAAAAATCACTCTTTACAGCAGTATTTTAAATTTTTAAAAAAAATGTTTTTTTGTTGACTTTAAAATTATTTTGTGTATATTAGTAATTGCCAAACAAATTATAAAATGCATCAAAAAAACAAAAGCCTGAGAAACTTTTGTAAGCATTAAAGGAAAAAAATATGAAAGCAGATAGAGGTATAATACTATCTTCTAAGGAGCTTTATGCTCTAAAGAAAAATAACAGTAATTGTTCTTTAATTTTAATAAGCTCGAAATGCGGTACAAGTGTGAACAACTATCGCTCAAATAGTTTTTTTCCTGCTTGTATTTTGTTTGGCAATAAAAATAAAGCCTTGTACCGCTTTCTATATATTTTTTTGATTCTAAAATTCGTTGAAATAATAATTTTTAAATACTAGAAAGCAAAATATAAAAATTGTGAGCGTATAGCAAATTTATTTGCTATACATTTTTAGCGAACAATTTTTATTAGCAATAATAAAAAATAATAATTTATAGTAGTTATAAAAAATAAGGACTGTATAAAAACAGTCCTTTATTTATATATTTTTAATAATGCATTACTTATTATATGTTAGGCTTGCTCTTGTAAGTAAATCTACTACTTCGGTATTGCCATTTTCCATAGCATACATTAGAGCAGTCTTTTTAAATTTATCCAAAGTATTTAGATGAGCACCTGCATTAATCAAATATTCTGCTGAAATATAATCTCCATTTTCAGCAGCAAACATTAAAGCAGTTTTTCCATCATTATCAGCAATATTTAAGTCTGCTTTATTCATAATAAGTGCATTAACAGCATCACTTTTTCCTGAAATAGCAGCCCATATTAAAGCTGTTCTGCCGTCTCTCATTTTGAAGTTTATATCAGATTTTCCTATAAGTAATGATGATATTACATCTGTTAAGCCTAATGTAGAGGCTAAGGCAAGAGGCGTAATATTTCCATAAGGTCCATAAGAAGCTACTACATTGGCATCAGCACCTCTTTCTAATAAAATCCTTGCAATATCATTATTTCCTCTGGCTATAGCATAGAATAAAGCATTAGCACCATATTCATTTATATAATTTATATCACTGCCCTTGTCTAATAATAATCTTACTATTAAATCATGATTATTAAAAGAAGCTACCATTAAAGGAGTCATATTATAATTTATTCCATCATCATTTCCGCTTCTATAAGTTCCCATCATTCTTAAATCGGCATTAGCATTAACTATCATTTCAACTATGCTGTAGTATCCTTTTCCTGCAGCCTGAAGCAATGCTGTTGTTCCGCCGTTTATTTTTATATTAGGGTTGGCATTTTTAGCAAGCAGATAAGAAACTATATCAACATATCCTGCATCAGCAGCATAAATTAAAGCTGTTTTTCCATGTATGCATGTGAGATTAACATTGGCATTTTGAGATAGAAGGAGAAGTACAATATCCTTATATCCTTTTGAGGCTGCTGTGATTAAGGCATTATGTCCTTGATTATCACCAAAATCTATAAAATTTGAAATAGAGCCTTGAGATATTAATCTTTTTATGCCGTTAGTATCTCCTGCATTAGCATAATCTAATAATTGATCCAATCTTCCTGTATTAGGTGTTTGGGCAAATAATACAAAAAAAGTATTTAAAAATATTAAAATAAAACTTAAATAACGCATTTTTAATTCTTCCTTAAAGTATAGAATTTTCGCTGTTATTAAATTTCGGAATAAGATATATTAATTTTTAATTGCTTTATGATTTATTTTTTGTATTATTTAAATAATATTTATAAAGTTCTTTCTTGCTTGAATATAGACTTACCCCTTTTATAGGGCTTATTTTTAAAGTTATTGTGGCTAATTTAATCTTTCTTAAACTATTAATATATAAATATCTTTCTCTTATGGCATTTATTATATCAATGCTTATCCCTTTTTCATTTGCTCCGTAATTGTAATATTGATAAACCTCTTTGCTTTCTTCTATGCCATATTTAATATCATTAATTATTTTAAAAAAGTGATTTTCTGTGAAGCGGCTTGTAAATATAATAAGTTCTAAATCTTTATAATTATTTTCATCTGTTATAATATTGCTAAGTATATTATTATATTCCAATATTATTAAATCGGTATCTCTGGCACTATTCTCATTTTTTCTTTCACATTTTAAAAATACATCTGCTATTCCTATTTTATTTTCTTCAAAGATTTTTTTCTTCTTGATCTTATTAAAAATAAAATCATCTCCATTTTTATAATCTATATCAAAGCAGTCAGCAATTATTTTCCAAAACTCGCTTCTTTTGCTTGAATAATACCAAGCATTATTTTTCTCTTTTATGCTTAATTTGTTAAACTTTTCTTTATTAGAATATAATGGGACAGGGAAAGTACCCAATATTAAAATTTTCATCTTATTAGGAAAGAAATTAATATCATCAAATACATGTTTTTCAATATTCATTTTTTTATTATCCAAATAATTATACAGCTTATTATTATTATAAGTCCTAAAATTCCTGTGAGTATTCTAACTCCAATCTCTCCGAAAACTTCATATATACCTATCATGAAATTTGAGCTGTTATTGTTTAAAAGCCAATTCCATTTAAAAATTGCAGCCAGAATAAACATAAGACCTATTAATATTCCAAATATATACGGACATTTTTTTATATAATTTACTAAACTTTCCATGGTTAATAATTATATTATATTTATATATAAAAGCAAAATTATTTAATTTTTTAAATTTCAATAACGCACGGTGAGTAAAATTTTATATATAATTATAATTTCTATTAATAAGACATTCAATAATTATAATGGTATTCTGCGTGCGGTGAATGCATTATTAATTTAAAAAAAACTTGGGTGGGCAGCAAAAAAATTCTAATTGAATTATAAAGAAATAAAGAATTAATATTAAAAAATAAATTAAAAAACCTAAAGGGTGGGGAATGAAAATAATTTTTCAAACTTTATTTTAATTGCCCGCCCTTTAAGATTTATTATTATAATTTGAATTTTAGTATTAATTATATTTAAAATCTAATTATAAATTATAGCACCCACCCAAACGATTTTTAATTTTTTATCTGTTTAACGCACGGGTAATTATATTTCCTAATATAATGAAATTTGAATTGTAAATATATTCATATTTTTAGCTTTATTCTGCGTGTGAAGTTTAAAGCAATAAATTTAAAAAATCTTGGGGGGAAACATAAATAACAGATAAAATGAAAAAGAAAAATGATATCAAAGTAACAGTGAATTTAAAAATCCTAGAGGGTGGGGTATGAAAATAATTTTTAAAATTTTATTTTAATTGCCCGCTCCCTTTAAGATTTATTATTATAATTTGAATTTTAGTATTAATTATATTTAAAATCTAATTATAAATTATAGCACCCGCCCAAATGATTTTTAATTTTTTATCTGTTCAACGCACGGGTAATTATATTTCCTAATATAATGAAATTTGAATTGTAAATATATTCATATTTTTAGCTTTATTCTGCGTGTGAAGTTTAAAGCAATAAATTTAAAAAATCTTGGGTGGGAAACATAAATAACAGATAAAATGAAAAAGAAAAATGATATCAAAGTAACAGTGAATTTAAAAATCCTAGAGGGTGGGGTATGAAAATAATTTTTAAAACTTTATTTTAATTGCCCGCTCCCTTTAAGATTTATTATTATAATTTGAATTTTAGTATTAATTATATTTTAAATCTAATCAGAAATTATATCACCCGCCCGAACGATTTTTAATTTTTAATCTGTTCAACGCACGGATAATGATATTTTTTAATATAATTAAATTTGAATAGTATATAAAATTTATATTTTTAGTTTTGCTCTGCGTGCGGTATATTAATCCTGATTTACTAGCTTTTCTTCACTCCCATTTACCTTGCCGTCTTTATCCACTTTAACTGTAAATATTTTTGAAACGCCTTTCTCTTCAGCAGTTATTCCATAATAAGCATCGGCTATAGTAGCAGATACTTCATCATGCGTAATGATTAAGAATTGAGTTTTGTCAGATAGGTTTTTAACCATGTTTTTGTATCTTATAATGTTCGCTCCGTCAAGTGCTGCATCCACCTCATCAAGTATACAGAAAGGACTAGGACGGTATAGAAATATTGCAAATACTAAAGCAAGCCCTGTCATAGTAAGCTCTCCGCCTGAATATGATATAATATTTTCCATTCTCTTTCCCGGAGGCTGAGCAAATATATCTATAGGACTATTTAATAAATCCTCTTCATTTTGTATTTTAAGTCCAGCATTTCCTCCGCCGAATAATATTTTAAATGTCTCTGAGAATTTTTTATTTATTTCATTAAATGTTTTTAGAAAATCTTCACCGGCTTTTTTATTGGCATCGGCTATAATTTTTAATATTTCCTCTTTTGATTTTTCTAAATCTTCTTTTTGTTTTGTAAGAAATTCAAATCTGTTTTTAGCTTCCTGATATTCATCAAGTGCCATCTCATTTATATGACCTAGATTCTTTATTCTTTCATTTATAGTATTTAGTTTATTTTTATATGATTCTTCATCTATTAAGTTCTGAGTATTTTCTTCAAAGTCTTTTAAGTTAAGAGCATAGTTTTCATAGAAATGAGTATAAATATCTTTTATTTTGTCATTGCTTTGATTTATTCTCTCTCCAACTCTTGTTATATTTTCATTTATTTCATTAAGTCTTTTTACTCTTTTTGCTAAACTAGTTTCAAAATTTGATAATGCAGATTCAGCTTTTTTTATTTCATTTGCTTTATGTCTGGATTCGCTTTCTGTTTTTGATTTTTTCTTTTCTAATTCTTTATAATTAATTGAGTTTTCTTTATATTCTTCATTAAGTTTTTTATATTCTTCTTCTAATCTGTTTATTTTTTCATTGAGTGAGGCAAATTCATCTTCTATCATCTTCATACTTTTTAATATCATTTCTTTTCTATCTTCAGATGCTTTTTTATTAGTTTCGTATTTTGCTCTTTCTATTGTTAGGGTAGTGAGATTAGCATTTCCTCTATTAATATTATCTGCAGATATTTTTATTTCATTATTTATCTCTTCAATTTTCTCTACATTATTTTTTATAAAACTTTCTAAATCAGCAATTTCCTTGTCTATAGCTTCTTTCTGCATATAAGTACCTTCCTTGTCAAAAAGCAAATCTACAAAAGGATCTTTTATTTTAGTATACTCTTTAAATATACCTTGCAGAAATAATGCATCTTTTTTCTCTGTATCTAAACTTTCTCCTAAATTTCTTATAAAACTGCATAATGAATTGTAGCTAAGTTCATTTAAATTTGATAATACTCCGTCTTCTTCAAATTCTTTTATAGTGTTCATTTTTATATTTATAGCATTAAGAAGATTATTAAAACCTATATCAATATCGCTTTCATGCTTTCCTATATTCTGATAAAAACTATTGCCCATTACATCTTTTTTCTTTTCATCTATCTCTGTGATTATTTTGTTTATAACTTCTAATTGTCTTTCTCTTGCATCAGCAATTTTTAATGCAGCATTTTGATTCTCATTTGTTAAGGCCGATATTTTATCATTTAGAGCAGCTATTTTATTTTGTTCATTTGCAATATTAGTTTCTTCTGCTTCTTGTTCCTTAAGAGATTTTTCTATATTTTCAGCTATAGTTTTTACTTCTTCTTCAAGTTCGGCTATTTGATTTTTATCTTCTTCTATTCTTTTTAAAAGAGAGTTTTTCCTGTTAATAGTTTCATCTTTTTCTTTGCCGGCATTATCAAGCTGATTTTTTAATTGATTTGACATCTTTTCTATATGAGTAAGCTCTGTCATTATTAATGAAACCTGTTTATCAAGCTCTATAGATAATGTTCTTGTTTCCTCAAATTTTAAAAGCTCTTGCTGTTTCTGTTTGTCTAAATCCTGAAGTTCTTTTTCTAATTCTGATTTTTTATTTGTATGTTCTTCAAGGCTTTTATTCTGCTCTTCTAAAGTGATTTTTAATTTTTTTACTTGATTAACATTTAAACTTATATTTATTTTTTTCTGCTCATCTTTAAGATTATAATATTTTTCAGTTCTTGCTGCCTGTTCTTTTAGAGATTTATAATGTTTTTCAGCATTCTTTATTTCTATTTTAACATTATCAAGATTTCTTTCGGATTCTTCTAACTTTTTAGCAGCTTCCCTTCTTCTTTCGAGATATTTGCTTATTCCGGCAGCATTTTCTATTATGCTTCTTCTCTCTTCAGGTCTCTGTTTTGCTATTTCGGAAACTGTACCCTGCTTAATAACAGAGTAGGCATTTTTTCCAAGTCCGGTGTCCAAAAACATATCAACTATATCTTTTAATCTTACCTGTTCATCATTGATATAGTATTCTGATAATCCTTTTCTATAGTACTTTCTTGTAACTATAACTTCATCTGTATCATATTTTTTTATCCATCTTGATTTATTATCTAAAGTGAGTGCTACCTGAGCAAGTGAAGATGGTTTTCTGGTATCAGTACCATGGAATATTACGCTTTCAAGACCTTTAGCACTGTCAATTCTTAATCTGCTTGCGGACTGCTCGCCCATAACCCATAGGAAAGCTTCTACTATATTGCTTTTACCTATTCCATTTGGTCCAAGCACTACAGTAACGCCTTCATTAAATTCTATATTTGTTTCTATGGCAAATGATTTGAATCCGTGCAAATTAAGATTCTTTATGTACATCTCTTTTCCTAATATTAAGTGTATATTTAATAATTATACAATTCTATTAAAAAATAATCAATTAATTTAATCTATAATATATAAAAATACTGTAAATTTATTTATTTTTCTATGTTAATATCCTTTATCATTTTCGGTATAATGCATGGTAAATATGAAGATTATCATAATTTTGTTATAATAAAATATTAATTTATATATTAGCAAATTATCAGCAGATATATATAGCTAACAAAATTGACAGAATAAGTTTTATATTATATAATTTTTATATAAAAATTATGAAAAAGGAGTTCAAATATGAATAATGTAAAAATAGACCCTATATATAGAGGTAATTGGTATTTAGACTATATACAAAATGAACCATATATGATAATAAATGCTGATGGAGATGTTTCTGTACCTATTATAGAAGAGGCGAATCCTATTGATAAAAAGGTTGAAGGTGAAGGAAATTCATATACTGTTACATATATAGGACCAGAAGATCCCGCTATTATAATAAAAATATTATTTACTTCTGATACTGCAGGTTCGATAGAAATTGGAGATGCAGGTTCTAAGCTGGATAAATTTAATATTATAAAAAAATAATAAACTTAAATTTATAAATACTGTTTGTCTTTTTTGCAGCTTTGACGAAGTCCGCTTTAGAGTGTGTACAAAAAGTTGATATATTTTTGTAAACTAATGGAATGAAATATATAAATCGCACGCAAAGTAAGGCTTTATAAAATAGCTTAATTAAAATTATAAACTTATCTGTAAATTAATTTAAGTTAACCGTGCGGTATGTAAACTTAAAACTTAATAATCACTTGGGCGGGTGTTAACAATTCTAATTCGGCTTTAAATATAATTAATACTAAAATTTAAAATATAGCAGTAAATTTTAAAGGGCGGGGTATTTAATTTAAGTTTGAAAACTAATTACATTTTCCCACCCTTTAGTCTTATAACTTTTATTTGTAACTATCATTTTTATTTTCTTTTTTGTTTAATTATAATTTTTAGCTGCCCACCCAAGATTTTTTAAATTTATTGCTTTCGACTCCGCACGCAGAATGAAGTTAAAAATATAAATTTGTTTGCAATTCAAATTTTATTATATTATAAATTTTGTTTACCGTGCGTTAATTATTGTTTTTGAATTAAACTATGTAATCTCTCTTCATTATTGGTTACTAATATAAAATTTCTTTTATTAAAATTATTTACAATTATATCTAATAGCTCATTATCTTCAAGATAATTTATTATTATATTATGATTATAATACTTTATGAATGTTTTTATTAAATCCAATTTATTATTTATTCTTTTAATATCCTCTTTTTGAGATATTTCATTTAATTTAAATATAAAATCCATTTCAGGCATATTTTTTTTATCAGCATTTACTAAATCAATATTCTTAAAATCATGTATATATAAAGTATTTAATATGTTGTTATTAATCAATATCTTGAATATGTTTTCAAGAACCATAAAAAAAATATCAATCTTTCTGCTGAAAAGAACTCTTGCTGAGTTTGTATGTGAAAATAATATTAATTATATCATACGACTCAAAGTGTGAATTAATATTAATTTCAACATCATAATTTAGTTTTAAATAAATTCTTTCTATGTCATTACTGCTATGTTTTTTAAATATTTTAGAAATGATTTCTTCTTTTGAATATTCTAGTATTATATTTAGAAAGTCAATACATTCTAATATAGTATTATTATCAATATTTCCATTATATTTATCATTTTCCATTATTGCACTTATTATTTTACTTATAGATAATAATTCATAATCATTTATTCTATAGAAATCAAAAAAATGGAAATTGTTTATATACCAAATTAAATTTACCAAATTAATATCTTTATTAGAGAATATAGTGATAGGCGATATTTGTACTATTTTTTCTTTTAAATGATAATTATCTATTTTTAGATTTTCTATGCATATATTCATAATAGTTCTTCAATACTATCAAAATCAACCTTTTCTTTCATGTTATGAAGCATTTTTAAAGGCTTTATATTTAAACTTATAAAAATATTTTCTATGTTTTTATAATCTAATTTAGGTACAAATATATTTATTTTACTAATAATATTAGGCGTAGTTTTATTAGTATTTTCTTTCCATCCTACTATCTCTAAATTAATAAGCCTTATTCCAAATTCACTTAATTCAGTTTCAAAATCTATCTTTGAAGAATGTTCAATTAGATATACTATAGCTCTTTTTTTATTTGATATGTAATATGGTATAAAAAATCTATATATAGAAGTGCTTAAAAATATACATATACATCCTATAGTAGATAGCACCCATTGTCCCGATCCTATTACTATTCCTATACATGCAGTAACCCAGACTATAGCTGCAGTAGTTATACCATGAAGTTTCCCTCTATTTTGTATGATCATTCCTGCACCTAAAAAACCGATTCCTGAAACTATTTGTGCCGATATTCTGTTATAATCTGGTACTTTACTCAGAAACTCTGTTCCTAATTTAGCTAGTTCGGTATTTTCTAATATTATAGCACTTGCAAATACTTCTTCATAGCAGGATAAAAGTGCTGCTCCCATACAAACAATGCTTGTAGTTCGGCTTCCTATAGGCTTTTTATGCTGTTCTCTTTCCCAGCCTATAAATATACCCATAATATATGCAACTAAGATTCTTGTTGTTATTTCTAAAATACTAAAGTTTCCTAATACATGCTTAATATATTCTGTAAACATAAAATAATATCCAAATAATAAGTATTATATAAACATTAATATTATCGAAAAAAACACTAATAATTACAGTTTATATATCTATATCAGCATATATTTCAAATTCATTTTTTGAATACAATGCTATGGAATCTTTTGAAACGCTTATAATTTCATCTATGAATTTTTTTGTGTTATAATCAAGGTCAGAAGAAAAATATTCCAATACCATATCTAAATTCATTCCGCTTATTAAACAGATATTATCATTCTTTCTATAAAATCTGCTAGCTATATTGAAAGGAGTTCCTCCATATAGATCTGTCATTATTAAAATTTTATTATTTTTGTATTTTTCCAATAATTCTTTTAATTGACTTTCTATCTGGGAGAAAGTATTATCTGCCTGCAAATTTATTACATCATAATCTGATAAATCACCTAGTATAATTTTGGCAGATTCAATAAATGTGGATGCTAAATTGCCATGACCCATTAATATTAAATTAGGTTTCATAATCAATACTCCATTCACAGTTTATTACCTTTATATTATAAATATAATAATTGTTTTGTATTATTCAAGTTTTATTAGAAAAAAATTTACTTATAAAACATTTTGTATATAGTAATTTTACATTATATTAAATATATGATTATTTATTAATTAGTACCTAAATACTTTTTCACTAACATCTCATAGAATCCGTTAGTCATTATTTGTGATATAGCCTTATTTACTTCGTTTATAAATATATTTTCTTCTTTTCTGAAAGCTATGGCATAATCTTCTTGAGGGTATTTTATTGTATTTACAAGTTTTATACTTTTATCATAGCTAAGAAAATGCTTACATGTTTCTTTATCAAAAACAGCAGCATCCATATTTCCAACTTTTAATGATAGTATTATACTGCTTCCTGTGTCGAATCTTTCTATTTCTATTCCATCTTTTGCAGAAATCATATTATCGGCTACAGTATCTCTTATAACACCTACTTTTTTCCCTATTAAATCTTCTTCTGTCTTTATTGATTCATTATCTGCTCTTACTAATACGGCCTGACTTGATGTATAATATTTATCAGAAAATGTAAGATATTTTTTTCTTTCTTCTGTTACACTCATTCCTGCTATAATCATATCTATTTTTTTAGATTCTAAAGCAGGTATAAGTTCTTCAAAACGCATAGGAATAAAATTCATATTAGATCCTGATATTTTTGATATTTCTTTCATTAAATCATAATCAAATCCGCCAATATTTCCATTAGACATGTATCCGAAAGGATAATCATAAACATATATTCCTACATTTATTGCTGAATTTTTAATATACTCTTCATTGTTGGTAAAATTTTCGTACTTACTAGTTGAATTAGTACAGGATACAAATAAAATAATGCATAATGATATTAATAATATATTTTTCAATTTTTATTCCAAAAAATTTATCATTTATATAAAAGATAATTAATTGCATGAAAAAGTCAAGCAATTTTACATTAATAAAAAACATTTGCAAAAACGAACTCCCTATATTATAATATATCATCAATATAAAAGCATAATATTTTTAATATCAATCAATTTTAATAATAAGGATATATTTTAATAAATGTCATACGCTGAAAAAATTAGAAATTTTTGTATTATAGCACATGTTGACCATGGTAAAAGTACATTAGCCGACAGAATTATAGAGCATACCAAGGCAGTATCAAGCAGAGAGATGAAAGCCCAAATATTAGACTCTATGGATATAGAAAGAGAGAGAGGAATAACTATAAAAAGCCAAGCTGTAAAACTTTCTTATGAGGCTAAAGACGGAGAGGTATATACTCTTAATTTGATAGACACTCCAGGTCATGTTGATTTTAATTATGAGGTTTCCCGTTCACTTGCCGCATGCGAAGGTGCTATATTAGTGGTGGATGCTGCTCAGGGGGTAGAAGCTCAGACTATTTCTAACTTTTATCTTGCCTTTGAAAATAATTTGGAGATTGTACCTGTTATTAATAAAATAGATTTACCTGCTGCCAATATTGAGCTTTGTAAAGAACAGATGGAAAAAGAGTTTGGCGTTAATAAAGATGATGTTGTGCTTGCAAGTGCTAAAAATGATATAGGTATTGATGAAATACTTGAAGCGGTTGTTAAGATGATACCCGCACCAAAAGATAATACGGGTAAAAAAACTAGAGCATTGATATTTGATTCTTATTATGATCCTTTCCGCGGTGCTGTTATGATAGTGAGAATATTTGACGGCTCTATAAAAAAGAATGATAAACTTCTTTTAATGGAAACTAAAGCAGAGTATGAAGTTGAAGAATGCGGTACACTTTTACTTGGACTTAAATCAGCTAATGAACTTAAAAGCGGAGAGGTAGGATACATTATTGCAGGCATTAAAAATATATCTGACATAAAAATAGGAGATACTATAACGCTTGAAGAAAATCCTTCTGATGAGCCTTTAATAGGATATAAAGAAGTTCTTCCTATGGTATTTGCCGGCATATTTCCAGCTGAAGATGAAGATTATACAAGTCTTCAGAAGGCATTAGAAAAATTAAAATTAAATGATGCTTCTTTAGTGTATGATCCAGAACGCTCTATAGCTTTGGGTTTCGGATACAGATGCGGATTTTTAGGACTTTTACATTTGGAGATTGTGCAGGAAAGACTTGAAAGAGAGTTTAATCTCAATCTTGTAATAACCAGCCCTTCTGTAGAGGTAAAATTAAAACTCACAAACGGCGAAGAGAAAATTATTGATAACCCTGCAGATTTTCCTACAGCACAGTATATAGAAAAATGTTATGAACCTTTTATAAATGCTCTTATAATAGTGCCTACCGATTATTTAGGTAATATTATTTCCCTTTGTATAGACAGAAGAGGTACTCAGACATCATTAAATTATTTAGATGATAAAAGAGCAGAAATTAAATTTGATTTGCCTTTAATAGAAGTAGTATATGACTTTTATGACAAATTAAAATCCATATCAAGAGGATATGCTTCATTTGATTATGATTTTTCAGACTTCAGAGAAAGCCAAATAGAAAAAATAGATATACTTGTTCATGGTGAAGTGGTAGACGCTTTATCATTTATGGCACATAGAAGCAATGCCGAAAGCCGCGGAAGACAAATCATAGAAAAATTAAAACATCTCATTCCCAAACATATGTTTCAGATTCCATTACAGGCAGCAATAGGCGGGCGTATTATAGCACGAGAAAACATTAGTGCTTTAAGAAAAAATGTTACAGCCAAATGTTATGGAGGAGATATCACAAGAAAAAGAAAACTTCTTGAAAAACAAAAAGAAGGTAAAAAACGAATGAAAGCCATCGGAAGCGTAGAGATACCTCAGGATGCATTCATAAGCGTACTTAAAACTGATGATAATAATAAATAATTTTAAAATAAATTTATTTGATTTTTTAACGCACGGTAAACATATTTTTATTTTTTAATTTAAATTATGATTCTAATATTTTTTTATTTTAGATTTCATAAACCGTGCGGTGAATAAAATTCAAAAATTAAAAAAAACTTGGGTGGGTGCTGTAATTTCTAATATAACAATAAGAAAATAAAAAATATAAATTTCAAATAAAAACTATAAAGCATATAGGGTGGGGAGTGTAAATAAATTTAAAACTTGAATTACATACCCAGCCCTTTATATTTTAATATTTTATTATAAAATTTATATTTTTGTTTTTTTAAAACTAATACTGAAAAGTTAATGCCAGCCCAAGTAATAATTAAATTTAACGCACGGTATATGATTTTTTATTTATTGTTTAAATTACAATTTCAATATTTTTTATATTTTAAATTTTGCTAACCGTGCGGTATTTGAATATATGAAGTATCCAATTTATTAATAAAGAAAATTATCCTGTATATTCTTCTATATATTTATGCATAAGCATTTTTATAGTTTCTTTATCAGCATCAAGTGAAGCTATATCAAAAGCATCAATCATGACTTTTCTTTCTTCCGGAGTTAAGCATTTAACAGGATCTTTTGCTATGAATAATTTTTGGTATTGTGAAGGTATTAAAGTTTCATCATCCATTAAAATTTCTTCGTAAAGTTTTTCACCTTCTCTGATTCCTGTAAATATTATCGGAATATCTTTTTCTGTAAGTCCGTACATTTTAAGCATGTTTTTAGCCAAATCTAAAATCTTAACAGGCTTTCCCATATCTAAAGTAAATATTATTCCGTCATTCAAAGTACAGGCTTTAATTACAAGTCTTGCAGCTTCCCTTATAGACATAAAAAATCTTACCATTTCAGGGTGCGTTACTGTTAATGCCTTGCCTTCTCTAATCTGCTTTTCAAATACAGGTATAACACTTCCGCTGCTTCCTAAAACATTACCAAATCTTGTTATTTTGAATGCTGTATTATTTTGTTCATGCGACAATGACATTATCATTCTTTCGCATATTCTTTTGCTTGCTCCCATTAATGAAGTAGGACGAACTGCTTTATCAGTTGATATGAATACAAAGTTCTTTATATTATTTTTAATGGCAAGTGTTGCTATATTTTCTGTTGCTAGTATATTATTTTTAATAGCTTCTTCAGGGTAGCTTTCCATAAAAGGAAGATGTTTATGAGCGGCTGCATGAAAAATTATATCTGGTTTTTCTTCTTTTAAGATTTTATCAACTTTAACATAGTCTCGTACATTTGATATTATATACATAAATTTGTGTTTATGTTTTTCATTGTTTCTGTCATTCAAAGACATTATGAGATTATGAACGGCACTTTCAGAATTATCCAAAGCCATAACTTTTTTTACAGGAAGAGTAATTAATTGCCTTACAAGTTCGCTTCCGATAGATCCTCCGCCTCCTGTAACCAATATAGTTTTATCCTTATAGTATGCCGATATTTCTTTTTCATCAAAACCAATCTCTTCTCTTCCAAGTAAGTCTGAAGGTTCAATATTTCTTATATCTTTTATAGAGGCATTTCCCTTTATTATTTCAAAAAATCCGGGAAGTATTTTATATCTTATTCCTGTAGGATATATTATATCAAGTATTTCAAGCAGTTCTTTTTGTTTGAGAGTTGGTATTGCAATAATAATTTCTTCTATATCGGTATTATTACTTTTGTATTCTTTTATTATATTTTCTATGTCTTTTACTTTGCCTTTAACTTTTATAGAATGATTTTTAATATTTACTTCTTTTTTATTTATATCATCATCTAAAAAGCAAAGTATATTATATTCGTTATTATCATCAGAGGTTAGTATTTCAGATGCAAGAGTCTCACCGGCGTTTCCTGCTCCTATTATAACTATATTTTTCTTGTTCATTACTTAAAACCTAAAATACATATATAAATAGAGTTATAGTATATATTTTTTTTGTTTATTATACAAGGATTTTATTATATATTGTTTATTTTAGAAAAAGTTTTTAGTTAAAAATACACATAATTTAAATCTTTCAAAAATATAATATAAAAATTATAACAATTCTAAAAAATATATCTTTCTTTATATTCTGTTAATTCAATATTTCTGTTTCAAGTAATTTTAAAACTTTATTTATATCATTCAATAATTTATTTAATATTTATAAGTTTATATTAGAATTTCAGCTACTACCCAAGTTTTTATTAAAATTGGTTTGACGCACGGTAAGCAAAATTTATAATATAATAAAAATTTGAATTGCAAAATAACTTTATATTTTTAATTTCATTATGCGTGCGGTAATTAGACATCAAATTTAAATAACACTAGGGTGGGCATCTAAAAAATGATAATTAGGTTATAAATAAGTAAAAAATTTAAATCTGAAAATAAATTAAAAAGCCTATAGGGTGGGGATTATGATAAAGCAAAAAATTTAAAAACTTTTTCTAAATTCCCGCCCTTTAGAGTTTGTTATTTTACTTTGGATTTTAGTTTGATACTGTTTTATGATTTAAATAACATCTATTAGCACCCGCCCAAGTGTCTTATAAATTTGTAGTATATTCATCGCACGGTAAACAAAATTCTAAAATATAAATTAATTAGTAATATAATTTTTACTATGTTTAAAAATTGGTTCTGCGTGTGTTAAAAAAGTAATAACCTTAATTGCATTTTGGGTGGTTTTTTAAAAATTCTTTTTAAATAATAAAGAAAGTTAAAAATTATAATTGCAGATTAAAATAATAAGCCTAAAGAGTGGGAATTAGTAAAAGTCAAAAAATTTATTCTCATTCCCCGCCCTTTAGAGTTTGTTATTTTACTTTGGATTTTAGTTTAATACTGTTTTATGATTTAAATAACATCTATTAGCACCCGCCCAAGTTTTTATTAGAGTTAGTATTTATTAAACGCACGGTTAATAAATTTTTATTTATGATTCAAATTATAATTTCAAATTGTTTTAGATTAAAAATTTTACTCTCCGTGCGGTTATTCAACTACTCCAATGTAGGGAAGATTTCTGTATTTCTGAGCATAGTCAATTCCGTAGCCTACAACAAACTCATCTTCTATATCAAAACCGTTATAGTCTATTTTTATATCAACTTTTCTTCTTGAAGGCTTATTTAAAAGTGTGCATATTTTAAGAGAAGCAATATTTCTGGTTTTTAATACTTCGCATATTTTTTCTAAAGTGTATCCTGTGTCTATTATATCTTCTACTATGATAACATCTCTTCCTGTGAGAGGTATATCAACATCTTTAAGTATTTTAATTTCAGAACCTATTTTATTGTTTCCGTAACTTGATACTATCATAAAATCAATTTCTACAGGCACATCAATATGCCTAGATAAATCAGCAATGAATATAAAAGAACCTTTTAAAAGTCCTATAATGCATGGTATATTTTCTTTATCCTTAAGATCATTAGAAATTTGTTCTGCTAATTCTTTAACTTTATTATTTATATCTTCTTCTGATATAAGTATTTTTGATATATGATCATCTTTTTTCATGAATTATCCCTTAGTAATTTTTTATATATTATCGTATATAAATAATAATTTAATTAAAAATATATTTATACTATGCATTTTTTTAATAATTATAATTTTTTTTGAAAATGTATTTTAATAATTCAATATTTAACAAAAAATAAAATCTATATATAATTATAGAGCCAATAGATAATCAATTTTATCCATTGGCTCTATTTTTAATAAAATAAATAATAATCTAAATTATTTACTTACTTAGCTTTTTTAGCTTCTATTGCTTTTGCTAATTCTTCAGCTAATAGAGGAAGTACTTTATTCACATCGCCTACTATACCTAAATCAGCTATTCCAAACATAGGAGCATCTTTATCTTTGTTTATAGCAATGATGTATTCTGATTCTTCCATACCAGCCATGTGCTGAATAGCACCAGAGATACCGCAAGCGAAGTATATATTAGGTCTTACTGTTTTACCTGTTTGACCTACTTGTCTAGCCTGTTCTATATATCCAGCATCTACTGCAGCTCTTGAACCTGAAACTGTTGCACCTATTTTAGAAGCTACAGCTTCAAGATTTTTGAAGTTTTCTTTAGAACCTACACCTCTACCGCCAGATACCAATATTTTAGCTTCTGTAATATCAATTTTTTTAGAAGTTTCTTTTACTATATCTAAGATTTTAACTTTCATTTTAGAAGTGTCTATTGTTAAAGGTAATACTTCAACTTCACCTTTTTTTCCTTCTTCTTTAGCTAATTTCTGCATAACACCAGGTCTTACAGTAGCCATTTGCGGTCTATGATCCGGACATACAATAGTAGCCATCAAGTTACCGCCGAATGCAGGTCTAGTCATTCCGAATACTTTAGTTTCATCATCTATTTCTAATTTTGTACAGTCAGCAGTAAGACCTGTAGCAAGTCTTGAAGATACTCTAGGAGCTAAGTCTCTTCCTAAAGTAGTTGCACCTAATAATACTATTTCCGGTTTTTTAGCATTTATTATTGCTGATAATGCCTGAGCATAAGCTTCAGTATCGTACTGTTTTAAAAGTTCATTGTCAACAATTACTACTTTATCAGCACCATATTCAACTAAAGTTTGAGCTAAACCTTCTACTTTATGTCCTATTAAAGCCACTGTTACAGGTGAATTTAATTTAACAGCAAGTTTTTTTGCTTCTCCGATTAATTCTAAACCTACGTTTTGAATTACACCGTCTCTTTGCTCTGCAAATACTAATATTCCTTTATAATCACTTAAATTCATTATCTATCTCCTTTTTCTAAGGTTCTTTGTTAATTAAAATTAAATAACAAATTTTTCTTTTAATTTTTCAATTATGATATTAACAGCTTCTTTAGTATCAACTTCAAATACTTTACCAGCTTGTTTAGCTCCTTTAGTAAATGATTTTTTTACTTTAGTAGGAGATCCAGTAAGACCTATCAATGAAGGATCAATTTTTATAGTTTCAGAAGACCATATTTCAACTTCTTTGTCATATGCTTCCACTATTCCTTTAACTCTCATGTATCTAGGGCTGTTAGCTTCTGATAATACAGTAATTAGAGCAGGTAATTGAACATTTAACAAATAGTATCCGTCTTCTACCATTCTTTTTACAGTTAATGATTTATCAGCTTCATTATATTGTATTTCTTTAGCATAAGAAATCTGAGGTATTTCTAGGTGTTCAGCTGTTTGCGGACCAACTTGAGCAGTATCACCGTCTATAGCTTGTCTTCCAGAGATAATAAGATCATATTCTAAAGTTCTTAAAGCAGCAGCTAATGTATTAGAAGTAGCCAGAGTATCAGCACCTCCGAATTTTCTATCAGTTATAAGAATAGCTCTGTCAGCTCCCATAGCAAAAGCTTCTCTTAATATAGCTTCAGCTTGAGGAGGTCCCATTGTTATTACTGTAACATGAGCACCATATTTATCTTTTAATTTTAAAGCTTCTTCTAATCCGGCTTTATCGTCAGGGTTCATTATACTAGGAACACCATCTCTTATTAATGTACCTTTAACAGGGTCAAGTCTAATTTCAGTTGTATCTGGAACCTGTTTTACACAAACTATGATTTTCATTTATATTCCTCCATAAATATTTTATTTACTAAACTAATTATCTTATTTTAAAAGACTTCCTGCTATTACCATTCTTTGAACTTCTGAAGTACCTTCATAGATTTCTGTAATCTTAGCGTCTCTCATCATTCTTTCAACAGGATATTCTCTAGTATATCCGTATCCGCCATGAAGCTGAACAGCTTTAGTTGTAACTTCCATTGCAGTTTCAGCTGCGAATAGTTTAGCTCTTGCGGCATCTACAGAATATGGAAGATGATTGCTTTCTTTCCAAGCTGCTTTGTACACTAGAAGTCTTGAAGCTTCTACTTTTACTTCAAGGTTAGCTAATTGGAATTGAGTGTTTTGGAAATTAGCTATAGTTCTTCCGAACTGTTTTCTTTCTTTAACATAAGCTACAGTTTCATCAAGAGCACCTTGAGCAATACCCAATGCCTGAGAAGCAATACCTATTCTTCCTCCGTCAAGAGTCATCATAGCAATTTTAAATCCTTTACCTAATTCACCTAATAGGTTATCTTTTGGTATTCTTGCATTTTCAAATATTAATTCGCAAGTAGCAGAACCTCTAATACCTAATTTTTTCTCTTTTTTACCAACGCTAAATCCAGGAGCAGTTGATTCTACAATGAAAGCAGAAATACCTTTTAATCCTTTAGATTTATCAGTCATAGCAAATATAACATACACATTTGCATATCCAGAGTTTGTGATGAATATTTTTGAACCATTAAGAACCCATTCCTGAGTAGCTTCATCTAATACAGCTGTTGTTTGCTGACCTGCTGCATCAGTACCTGCATTTGGTTCAGTAAGTCCGAATGCACCAAGCCATTCTCCGCTAGCTAGTTTAGGAATATATTTTTGTTTTTGTGCATCAGTACCGAATTGTAATATAGGCCAAGTTCCAAGAGAAGTGTGAGCAGAAAGAATAACACCTGTAGTTCCGCAAACTCTTGATAATTCTTCAACCGCCATAGCATACATTATGTTGTCTCCGCCTGCACCGCCGTATTCTTTAGGAATAGGTATTCCCATAAGTCCTATTTCGGACATTTTTTTTACAGTTTCAACAGGGAATCTTTCTTCCTCGTCAACTTCTGCAGCTAAAGGTTTTACTTCTTTTTCAGCAAATTCTCTGATCATTTGTCTGAAAAGTTGATGTGTTTTAGACAAATTAAATTCCATTCTCTAAAATCCTCCTACTAATAATCTTTAAGTAAAATATAATATATTTTTTATTAAAAATCAAATCATAAATACAATATAATAAGATATAATATGATAAAAAATAACTTTTTCTTTAATATTAAAACTAAAAATACACAAAACTCACAAATAATGTATTATAACATCATTATATTTCCTCAAGTTTCATCAGATTTTTATATGGCTAATTATAGATTAATAAGCTCATAGAACTTTTTTATCTATGCGTCTATATATACAGAATTAAACTTGAACTATTAGCTATACTTGTTTTATACAATATTTATTTAATATATACTATTTTAAGTGATAATTAAACTCTATATAGTGTTACTTGTAATATTTAAAATAATTCTTATATAATATTGTTTAATTATATACGGGAATAAATTTTTATTTTGAGTATAAATTCATTATATGAATTATAAATAATATACTAAGTATTTTTTAGTAAGCTTTAATATTTATATATTATATATTATTTTGTCATATTATATTTAGTCTTTTTATAAAATATTATTATTAATATATATTTTTTATTTTATAGATTTAGTTTAAAATATTTTGCTATTTTCTTTACAAATTATTTATAAATTTGAAATATTTTTTATTAAATAATTAAGTAAAAAAATTGAATTTTTTAATAAATTGTAAAAAAAAATTTTGTATCAAATTGGTAATAATATAATAAAGTAATTTAATAAAATTAGACTATTAGTATGCTTTAAACTTTAATAATAATTTTTAATATTATTTATAGTATTATTTTATTATTAGTTATTGTTAAAATATGTTTGTAAATGTATTTTAACTAAAAAAATAGTACCTATATATCCTATATATCAAGAATAAGATATTATGGTATATTTATATTTATTTTGCTTGATTTTTTTCAAAATACTGATAGACTATAAAGATAGTGTTTTTGGAGAAAATTTTAAAATTTCTATAAATCAATTTATAAAAAAGTCAAGGAGTTATTATGGCTGAAGAGAAAAAATTAGACTCCCTTCTTGAACGCATATATCAAGACGGTGTTGAAAAATCCAACAAAAAAGCTGATGAAATAATCTCAAATGCTAAAAGCGAAGCTGACAGAATTATAAAAGAAGCAGAAGCAAAATCGGAAGAAATTATAAAAGAGGCAGAAAGAAAGTCAGAAGAGCTAAAGAAAAATACAATAACAGATGTTCGTATGGCAGGCGAGCAGTCAATCAGTGTTTTAAAACAAAGAATAAAGGATTTAGTAACTGCTAAAGTATTAGAAGAAGGCTTGAAAGGAGCTTTTGCAGATACTTCATTCTTAAAAGATTTAATTCTTGAAGTGGTGAAAAAATGGGATATTAATTCAACTGATTCAGATGTAACAGTATATTTCCCAGAATCAAAGAAATCAGATATAGATGCATCTTTTGAGAAATCTATAAAAGCAGCTATAAAAAATGCTGATATTAATTTTGATAAGAAATTATCTAATGGTTTCAAAATTGTTCCTGAAGGCGGTAATTATCAGCTTCAGTTTACAGATGAAGATTTCGTAGAGTTTTTCAGTGATTATATAAAAGCAAAAACGGAAGAAGTGATTTTTAGTAAATAAGAGGGGTGAGTATGGGATCATATTATTATCTTATCTCAGGTCTTCCAGAAGTGAAACTTTCTGATGCTAAGGCTAAGTATGATATTAATGAAATTACTCAAAGCATATTATCTAGTTTAAATGCTAAAGATTCTAAATTTTTTAAGTATCTTATTTATCAAAATGATAATAAAAATTTAGTAAGTGCTATAGCAAAACAAAAGGGATTATTTACTCCTTATATAGAACATATAGAACCATCAATATTCAGTAAAGAAGAGATGCAGAAATATGCAAGTATATCAAATTTACCATTGTATATGAGTAAGTTTTTAGAGGACAGTAAGAATATTGAATGGGAAAATGCGAGACATATAGAAAATACTCTTTTAAATTTGTATTATGAAGAGATGATACAAAATGGTAATTCATTTATAAAAAATTATGCTTTATTTATGAGAGATATGAAAAATGTTCTTGCTGCCTTAAATGGAAGAGCTTTAGGTTTTTCAAGCGATGCTATAGCGAAAGAGCTTATAGGAGATTATTCTTTGATATCAGCATTGACAAAATCAACAGCTTCAGATTTCGGAGTAGGCAGAGAGATACCATATATCAATACTATTATTGAAACATTCAATTCATCAGATAAAGCAGATCCGTATAATATGGAAAACATAGAATGTTCTTTGGTAAGAGAATTTTTAGACAGATTAACTTCTATAAAATCTTTCACAACAGATAATGTTTTTGCTTATTATATAAATCTCACTTATGCTGTTAGTATAAACGGAAGGAATGAAGAGGAAGGTAAGAAACATTTAGAGACGCTAATAGGTTCTTTGAAAGAAAAGGCGTCTGTGTATAATTAATTAGGAGATAGAAATGACTAAAGGTAAAGTAACTGCTATTATATCAAACCTAATTTCAATAGAGGTAGACGGTCCTGTTTCACAAAACGAGATATGTTATGTATCTTGCGGTAATGCGAAACTTATGGCTGAGGTTATTAAAATATCAGGTACTAGTGCTAGTGCTCAGGTATTTGAATCTACTAGGGGTGTAAAATTAGGTGATGCCGTAGAGTTTACCGGTTCAATGTTAGAGATTGAATTAGGACCTGGACTTTTAGGTAAAAACTTTGACGGACTTCAAAATGACCTTGACAAATTACAAGGCGTATTCTTAGAAAGAGGTAAATATAATGATCTTTCTGAAGATAAAGAATCAACTTATGACTTTACTCCGATAGCTAAAGTTGGAGAAGAAGTAGCTGCAGGCGACTGGATAGGTGCTGTTAAAGAAGGTTGGATTGACCATAAAATAATGGTTCCTTTCAAATTTCAAGGCAAAGGCACTGTTGAAAGCGTAGCTTCAGCAGGAACTTATCATTTACAGGACACATTAGCTGTTATAAAAACTTCTAATGGTGAAAAAGTTAATGTAACTATGGTACAAACTTGGCCTGTAAAACTTACTATTAAAGCATATAAAGAAAAACCAAGACCATTTAAATTATTGGAAACTGGTGTTAGAACTATAGATACTTTCAATCCTATTACTGAAGGCGGTACAGGATTTATTCCGGGACCATTCGGTGCAGGTAAAACAGTATTGCAGCACGCTTTGGCTACTAACGCAAATGCCGACTTGATTATAATGACAGCATGCGGTGAAAGGGCTAATGAGGTAGTAGAAATATTTACTGAGTTCCCAGAACTTATAGACCCAAGAACAGGAAGAAGTTTGATGGAAAGAACTACTATCATCTGTAACACTTCAAACATGCCGGTTGCTGCCCGTGAAGCTTCAGTTTATGTAGGTATGACTATTGCTGAATATTACAGATCAATGGGACTTAAAGTTCTTCTTCTTGCCGACTCTACTTCTCGTTGGGCTCAGGCTTTAAGAGAGATGTCTAACCGTCTTGAGGAATTACCTGGTCCAGACGCGTTCCCTATTGACTTGCCTGCTATTATTTCTAGTTTCTATGCCAGAGCAGGTTTCGTATACTTAAATAACGGAGAAACAGGTTCTATTACATTCATAGGTACAGTATCTCCTGCAGGCGGTAACTTGAAAGAGCCTGTAACAGAATCTACTCGTAAAGCAGCTAGATGTTTCTACGCTTTATCACAAAAACGTGCCGACAGTAAAAGATATCCTGCTGTTGACCCATTAGATTCTTATTCTAAATATATTGAGTATCCAGAGTTCATAGAATTCTCAGATACTAATATAGAAAAAGGATGGGCTGATAAAGTAACTAGAGCTAAAGATATTGCTAGAAGAGGACAGGAAGCTAATGACCAAATAAGCATTCTTGGTGATGACGCAGTACCTCTTGAATACCATCAGCGTTTATGGAAAGCTGAGCTTATAGACTTTGTATTATTACAGCAAGATGCTTTCGATAAAGTAGATAAAAACTGCCCTATAGAAAGACAAAAAGAATTATTAAATCAAGTTATGAAAGTTGTAGAAGCTGATTACAGATTTGATGATTACAGCGAAGTAGGTACTTATTTCAAAAGACTTATCAACGCTTTCAAACAGATGAACTATTCTGTATATCAGTCTGATGATCATAAAAAATACACAGCTGAGATGGAATCAATATTTGCTGAAAGGAGTATAACACATGCCTAAAGCATTTCAAAAAGTATATACAAAATTAGTACAGATTACTAAAGCAACTGTATCTTTAAGAGCAGAAAATGTCGGCAACGATGAAATGGCTCTTGTAGCAGGAAGACCTGCTCAGGTTGTAAAAATGATTGGAGATATTGTTACACTTCAGGTTTTCCAAGGTACTGAAGGCATACCTACTAATGCTGAAGTAGTATTCTTAGGCAGACCTCCTAGACTTAAAGTAAGCGAACTTCTTGCAGGAAGATTCTTTAATGCTTACGGCGAGCCTATTGACGGCGGTGCTGAAGTTGAAGGTAAAGAAGTAGAAATCGGAGGACCTTCTGTAAACCCTGTTAGAAGAAAACAGCCTTCTGAACTTATTGCTACAGGTATTGCCGGTATTGACCTTAACAATACTCTTGTTACAGGACAGAAAATACCGTTCTTCGCAGACCCAGATCAGCCTTACAACGCAGTTCTTGCTCAGGTAGCATTGAGAGCTGAAGCTGATAAAATCATACTTGGCGGTATGGGACTTTCTAACGATGACTATTTATCATTTAAAAATACATTTACTGAAGCCGGAGCTTTAGATAAAATTATATGTTTCATCAATACTACTGATGACCCTCCTGTAGAAAGACTTTTGATTCCGGATATGGCTTGTACCGCTGCTGAATATTTCGCAGTTGAGAAAAAAGAGAAAGTTCTTGTTCTTCTTACAGACATGACTCTTTATGCCGATGCTTTGGCTATAGTATCCAACAAAATGGATCAAATCCCTTCTAAAGATTCTATGCCGGGTTCTTTATATTCTGACCTTGCTAAAATATATGAAAAAGCAGCTCAGTTCCCAGACGGAGGTTCTATTACTATTATTGCTGTTACTACTCTTAATGAAGGGGATATTACTCATGCTGTACCAGACAACACTGGTTACATCACTGAAGGTCAGCTTTATTTAAGAAGAGACTCTGATATAGGTAAAACAATTATTGACCCATTCAGAAGCCTTTCTCGTTTGAAACAGCTTGTTATAGGTAAGAAAACTAGAGAAGATCACCCTGCTGTAATGAACACTTTGGTTCGTCTTTATTCAGATGCTGCTAATGCTAAAATGAAAAAAGAAAACGGTTTCGACTTGACAGAATACGATGAAAGATGTTTGAAATATGCTGCTGAATATTCTGAAAGATTACTTGCTATAGATATTAACATAAAAATTGATGAGATGTTGGAAACAGGCTGGGAATTGATGGGTAAATATTTCAGTAAAGCAGAAGTTGGTGTAAAAGAATCATTGGCAGAAAAATACGGTAAATGGTCAAACTAATTTAAAAAAGTAGGTAAAAATATGGCATTAAAGTTTCAATACAATAAAACGGCTCTTCAAAACCTAAGACGCCAGCTTACTATTCGTGAGAAAGCATTGCCTACTTTGAAAAGTAAAGAGGCAGCTCTTCGTCTTGAGGTGAGAAAGATTACCGCTGAGATTGAATTACTTAAAGAAGAATATCAAAAATTAGTTAAAGAAAATCAAAACTACAATGGATTTTGGACTGATTTCCCAGAGATAGTAAAAATCAAAAAAATCAATTCAGAATTAAAAAACATTGCGGGTGTTAAAGTTTCTATACTATCTGATATAGACTTCGCTATCGAAAATGTCAGCCTTTTTAATATGCCTTCTTGGATTAGACTTGCTATAAGCATGTTTGAACGCCTTATGACTATTCAAGTAAAAATTGAAATGACTGAGGCTAGACTTAATGCTTTAGCTTATGCTAGGAAAAAAACTACTCAGAAAGTTAACCTTTATGAGAAAGTTCAAATCCCAGAATATAAAACTGCTATAATCAAGATTAAAAGGTATATGGAAGACGAAGATAATTTAAGTAAGTCTTCTCAAAAAATAGTTAAAGAAAGAAACAGAGCTAAGGAGGCGTCTTTATGATTAGAAAAATGAAGAAACTCTCTCTCTTTGTCTTTCATGAGGATAAGGAAAAAACTTTAAATGATTTAGCATCTCTTGGGCTTGTGCATATAGAAATTGCAAGCGGTGTTTCTAGTGAAAATATAGATAATATATCCGCTAAAAAGAATGATGCTTCAAGAGCTAAAACTATTATTAACAATGCTTTGGCTGATGCTAAAAAAGCTAAAAAAGATGTTTCCAATGTTAAAGCTGAAAATACTTCTAAAAAAGCATCAGAAGTAGTAGAAGATGTTATTAATATTTCTCAGGCTTCTGATAAATTGAAAGCTGAAAGAGATAATTGCAAAAAAGAATTGGCTATAGTTGCTCCTTTCGGTAATTTCAGTTTTGATAAAGTTCATAGCTTAAAAGAAAAAATCGGATATGATGTTGTATTCTATAGTGCTAATGCTAAAGAATATAATGACTTTAATTTTTCTGAAGTTAAAGATATATTCACTTATCCTATTAAAGAGGAAGCTGGAAAGGTTTATTTTGTTGCTTTCAAAAAAGACGGAAGCGAAGAGACTATTCCTTTTGATATTATTAATATGCCTAGTCAATCTTATGATGAGATAAATGAAAAAATAGCTAAACTTGATAAAGAAATTGAAAATAATGAAACAGCTATTATTAAAAATCAAGTATATATAGAAGCTATTAATAAAGAAATAGATAATCTCAATATACAAAATAATTTTGAAGAGGCTAAAGAGAGTTTTATAGCCAGCGAAGGTACTGAAGGTAAAATACTTTATGTAGAAGCCTATGTACCTAAAGATAAAGAAAGCGAAGTAAAATCTTTATTAGACAGCAAAAAAATAGCTTATATATTAGAAGATCCTAGTAAAGATGATAAAGTACCTGTTGAACTTAAAAACAATAAATATTCAGGTGCTTATGAGCTTATTACAAAACTATTCCAATTACCGAATTATTTTGAGATAGATTTAACTCCTATGATAGCGGTTTTCTATCCTTTATTCTTTGCTTATTGTTTCGGTGATTCAGGTTATGGTTTGGTATTGACTATAGTAGCTTTGATAGGTTTATTTACAGTATTAAAGGGACAATTAAGGGGAGTAGGCATACTTGCTTTAACATTAGGTATATGTACTACTATTATGGGTGTTATAAATGGAGGAAGTTTCTTTGGTGTAAGCATACCTTCTAATACTCAGATACCTTTATTTGCTGCTTTAAGTAAATATTTGATAATTACTGATATTAAAGAAAATTGGTTCTTAACACCATTTAATACAGCATTACTTATAGGAGTTCTTCATATATGTTTTGCTTTATTAGTAGGCGTTATAGACAGAATTAAAACTAGCCCTATAGGAGATATACTTGGTGCTATTGGTAAACTTCTATTTATACCGGGACTTGTTTTATGGTTCTTGGGCGATATGCAGAAAATGGAAGTGATTAAACAATTCAGCACTATATATTATGCTTTAATAGTTGTTGGTTTGGTATTCTTAGTGATACTTTCTAATGTTGGTAAAAAACCTGATGTATTAAACTCTATACTTGGCGTTTATTTCGCGGCAACTGGTATAATGGGTGATACACTTTCTTATATTCGTTTGTTTGCTTTAGGTGCTTCAGGTTCTATATTGGCATTGGTAATAAATCAAATAGGTATGAGTTTCAAAGCTATTCCGGGTGTTGGTGTAGTGATAATGGTAGTATTCCTTGTAGTAGGTCATATTGCTATATTCTTACTAAACATACTTGGTGCTTTGGTACACCCTTTAAGATTAACATTTGTAGAGTTCTATAACAATGTTGGTTTTGAAGGCGGCGGAAAAGAGTATAAGCCTCTCAAAAAAGCGGCTTAATAGTTTATATAAAAAATAATTAAAAAAGAAAATAATCTAAAAAGGAGATTTTATTATGGGTTTTACAATGAACACAGCACTTTTATTAGGATATTTAGGTGCAGGATTAATGGTAGGTATGTCTGGTATTGGTAGTGCGGTTGGTACTTCTATTTCTGCTATGACTACAGTTGGTGCTTTAAAGAAAAATAAAGATGCTTTTGGTAGCTGTCTTGTTTTAAGTGCTTTGCCTGGTACTCAAGGTCTTTATGGTTTTGCTGCTTTCTTCATTATGCAGCCTTATTTGACTGCTGATATAAGCATATTCCAAGGTGCTGCTATATTAGGTGCTGGTATTGCTGTTGGTTTAGCTTGTATGGTTTCTGCTATATTCCAAGGTAAAGTTTGTGCTAACGGTGTTGAAGCTATAGGTAATGGTTACGATGTATTTGGTAACACTATCATCGTTGCTGTATTCCCAGAACTTTACGCTATCGTTTCTTTCGCTACTGCATTCTTAATCAGTGGTGTTTTAGGTGCTTAATTAATAATTAATAAAAGTAAATAAATAGAAATCCGTAGGAGTAATAATATACTCTTACGGATTTTTTATTTTAATTGTTTAATTTATTTTTTAAGTGAATCTATTATTTTTTCAATGTATGTAACTTTTTTAGTATTTAAAAAATATCAATTTATGTACAATATATTTCTGAGATTATAAAACTATTTTAAATAGTAAAAACGAAAAATATATGATGATTATTAATTATTGAATTCTAATAAAATAAGATATATAATCATGTTATATTTTATTTTTATTTAGAGTATAAAACATGCATAAAGAATTTTTAAAAGAGAATTTATTTTGGATTAGAGAACCTAAAAATATATTAATTGATGATAAAAAAATAGAAATATATACAGAGTCTAATACAGACTTATGGCAGCGAACATATTATGGTTTTAGAAATGACAATGCTCCAATACTTCAGACAAAAACAAAAGATAAATATTTTTCTTTCACAGTAAAAACTATATTTGAAAGCAAACGCCGTTTTGATCAGTGCGGTGTTATAATATATATAGACAGTGATAATTGGTTTAAGGCTTCTATAGAATATGAGAATGAAAATTATCAGCGTTTGGGAAGTGTTGTTACAAATAACGGATATTCCGATTGGGCTACTCAGGATATATCTGCTTTTATAAAAGAGATGTATTACAGGCTAAGCAGAAGAGAAAGTGATTTTTTAATAGAATACAGCGAGGACGGAGAAAATTTCAAACAGATGAGAATATTTCATTTATTTAAAGCTGATGATGAAATCCCATTTGGAATATATGCCTGCAGTCCTGAAGAGTCGTCTTTTAAGGCAGTATTTACTGATATGTATATAACAGAATGCAAATGGCATGAGCATAAATAAAAATTGACAAATAAATATAGTCTGTTAAAATAAATTAGTTAAAATAATACAAAAAATAAATTAATGGAACACTATAAATATGGCAGAAAACTATAAAGTAATAGCAAGAAAATACCGTCCTCAAACTTTTGAAGAGGTTATAGGTCAGGAGCATATAACAAAAACTATCTCAAAAAGTATAGCACAAAAAAAGATCGCACATGCATATCTATTTTCAGGGGCTCATGGTGTTGGTAAAACTTCTCTTGCTAGGATTATAGCTAAAGCCTTAAACTGTGTTAATGGTCCTACTGATAAGCCATGCGGAGTTTGTCCGTCATGTACTCAAATAGAAAACGGAACTCCTCTTGATGTTATAGAAATTGACGGTGCAAGCAATAGAGGTATAGAAAATATTAGAAGCATTATAGAAAATGTTCGTATATCTCCGGTAGCTGGAAAATACAAAGTATATATTATAGATGAGGTTCATCAGATAACTAATGAGGCTTTTAATGCACTCCTTAAAACTTTGGAAGAGCCTCCTGCACATGTTGTGTTTATACTTGCTACTACTGAGGCTGACAGGGTGCTTCCTACTATAAGAAGCCGATGTCAGCAGTATACTTTCAAATCTTTAGGTATAGAAGATTTAGAGAAAATATTAAAAGGCATACTTGATAAAGAAAATATTAAATATGATGAAGAGGCAATATTTTTAATAGCAAAGCAGGCTAGGGGTTCTGTAAGAGATAGTGAAACTATACTTGAAAAGATGATAGCTTACACTACCGATAAAAAGTATATAACTAGTGCTGATGTCAATGCTGTTGTGGGCGGAAATAATTTTTCTTTTGTTAAAGAGTTTTTTGATATTATAATGTCTGAAAATAAAAAATCTTATTTTGAGTTTGTAAAAAAATTATTTGAAGATGCAGTAGACCCTAGAACATTTATAAACAGCATAATAGAATATATGCGTGTAGTTCTTATGATAAAAAGCGGTATTGATGATACAAAGCTATTAGAGATTACTGAAAATGAGAGAGACGATTTAAAAGTATTTGCTAATCATTACAGCGATGATGAAATAGAGAGAATACTTGATTATGTATTACTTACAGAGGAGCGTATAAGAAATGCCTCTAATCCTAGAACTATATTTGAAATGCGTATGCTTCTTTTACTTAATACTGATAATTTGATTCGTCCTGTTGATATAATAGCTTCTAATATGCAGGCTTCTTCTTCTGTCAATGAAGATTATGGATTTGAAACTGTAAGTAATAATATAACTAGCAATAATACCAATAATAATATTTCAGTAAATCATCCTAAACCTCAGTATGATGTGCCTTTAAATCCTAATGATAAAAGACGCATATTCTACAATAAAATACTTTCATTTATAGAGTCAGAAAGTCCTACTATATACTCTTTATTATCTCAGGGAAATCCTATAGAAAGTAAAGGAGCGGTTTTAATAGTTGCACTTCCTGATCATATATATGATATGACACAGACAGATAAAAGAATAAATGATTTGGTGGCTAAGGCTATACCTCATTTTACTAAAAATAAAGATGTGGCTATACAGTTTCAGAAAGCGGTTGAAGGAAACATGATAGATAAATTAAAGAGCAAACTGCAGGCTACAGAGGTAGATGAAAGTTCTTTATAATTTTGATATAATTATCATTTTTGTATATAGCAAATAATTATATGCACAAATATACTAATAAATAATATGCAGTTGACAAACTTAAATTTTTTCAGTATAGTATAAAACTTATAAAATTCAAAGGCTAGTATTAAACTATGAAGAAGCAACAAAATGAAGAAGCTGTTAGGCTTGTAAAAGTGATATTAGAATCTGGTTTTGCAAGCAGGAGAAACTGCGAGAAGGCTATAATGTCAGGCAGGGTTCGGGTGAATAATCAGGTTATACTTGATCCTGCTTATAGAGTTAAAGAAGATGATTCTGTTTCCATAGACAGAGAACTAATAAAAAGACAGACTAAAAGGTATATGGCATTATATAAACCTATAGGCGTTGTAAGCACTACAAAATATTTACCTGGAAGACGAATAATTACAGAGTTTTTCAAAGGCATTAAGGAAAGACTTTTTTATGCAGGAAGGCTTGACTCTGAATCAAGAGGTATAATGATTATTACTAATGACGGAGAGTTCGCTAATATTATTACTCATCCTTCTTATGAGATTTTAAAAGTTTATGATGTTACTGTTAATGGAAAAATAGATTCTGAAGCTCTTTTGAATGCAAGCAAGGGTA
Organism: Brachyspira hampsonii; assembly: GCF_002214805.1. Lineage (NCBI taxonomy): Bacteria > Pseudomonadati > Spirochaetota > Spirochaetia > Brachyspirales > Brachyspiraceae > Brachyspira > Brachyspira hampsonii. The sequence goes on from NZ_CP019914.1 coordinate 1,875,991, forward strand.
TCACTATTAAAAATGTTTCATATTCGCCTTTTAAATTTAAAATATTATCAAAAGGAAGAATACAAAGCAAAATACGATTAACTATCAATGAAGGAAAAAATAGAGAGATAAGAAAAATATTCGATTATCTTGGATACAAAGTTATAGATTTGGAGAGAATATCTGTAGGATGTGTGAGTAAATACGATGAAGTTTCCGGAACTTTAGAGGCTGGTCATATAAGGGATTTAACAAAAAAAGAAATAGATTTCTTCTTTAAGCAAAAAGATAAAAAATTAAAAGATATTGAAAGTATATTTGAAAATATTCCTGATGATATAGAAGATGAAATATCTAGTGAAAATTATGAAGATAATGTTTTAAATAATGATAAAAAAGAAACTAAGGTTCATGATAAATCTAAATGGGCTAAAGCTAAGCCTAAGAAAAAAAGATTAGTTACAAAAAAGTCTTCTGCATATAAAGCTAAAATACAGAAAAAAAATAGCAAGTCTGAATTGTCTGAAAGATCTGTAGGTAAAAAAAAATCATCACTAAAAAAAAGTATTAGGAAATCAGATTTTAAACCTAAAAAACGCTAGGGCGGGTATGCTTTTTCTAATTCAGCATATTATATAAATAAAATTTTTAATGCAGATATAGCTTTAAATATAAAAGGGCGGGGTATGTAATTAAGTTTTAAAACTTTGATTAAATATTCCCACCCTTTAGCTTTTTTATATAATTTGTCATTTTTGTGATGATTTTCTTTTTAGCTATAATCAGTTATTTTTACTGCCCACCAAGGATTTTTTTAATTTATAATGCATTCACCGCCTACAGAACTAAGATGTAAGAATAGAGGTACAGCTTTAAACATAAAAGTGTGGGATTTAAAAAATTGATAATATTTTTAATTTTTTCAAATCATTTATTTCTTTAGGGATTTTTTTTAATTTATTTGAATCAATAATTAGCTCCTCTAAATTTTCTAAATTTTTTATCTTTTTATCTATACTTTTTATTTTATTTACTGATATATCAAGAAATTTAATATTATATAATTTAAATATGCCGTTAGGAAGAGATGATATATTACAGCTGCTTATATCTAATTCTTTTAAGTTCATAAGTTTTTCTATATCGTTATCAATTTTATCAATATAATTATTAGATATATTTAAATATTCAAGCATTTCTAAATCAAATATTTCTTTAGGTATAAGTTTTATACTATTAGCAGATATATCAAGAACTTTTAATTTTTTTAAGTCTTTTATTTGTTTTGGTATTTTTTCTATATAATTCAAAGATAAATAAAGTTTTTCTATATTTGTAAGTTTAAAAATTTCTAAAGGAACTCTTTCAATATCCAAGTTGCTTAAATTCAATTCTTTCATTGAAGTTATTTGTTTTTTATTCATACTTGCTATATGATATGCATCATTTTTTTTAGCCCATTTAATCAATTTATTAAAATCATTATCAGTCATTTCTTATATCCTTTATCATTATAACAATATATTAATATATAATGATGACAAAAAATGACATTTGTATGTATTTTTATATATATTTTTGCATATTATTATATATTTTCAGAATATAAGAAATTTGTAAAATAGTCAGGATAATCTATTTCAAAATCTAATATTTCTTTAGTGATTGGATGTAAAAACTCTATTTTTTTTGCTGCTAACATAAGACCAGAATATTTATTGAAGCTTTTAGAATATATTTTATCTCCTGCTACAGGAAAACCTTTATATGATGAGTGAACTCTTATTTGATGAGTTCTTCCTGTTTTGAGGTTAATTTCTATAAGTGTATGATTATTGAATCTTTTTAACACTTTTATATGAGTAAGAGCTTCTTTACCATCATCTCTTACAGTCATTTTTTTTCTGTATGTATGATGCCGTCCTATAGGAAGATTTATCTTTAAATAATTGTCTTTTAAAACTCCTATAACAATGGCATGATAAATCTTTTTTATGCTTCTGTTTTTAAATTGCTCTTGAATGCTTGATACTATATTGGCATTTTTACCAATAATCATAAGTCCTGAAGTATCCTTGTCAAGTCTATGTATAATGCCTGCCCTCTCTTTATTTCCAACAAAATCAAAATCTTTTATTTTGTATAGGAGTGCATTAACTAAAGTACCGCTCATTTCAGAAGGAGAACAATGCACACTCATACCGGCAGGTTTATTTATTACAAGTAAATATTTATCTTCATAAATTATATCTAAATCAATATTTTCAGGCAGTGGGTTTGATGTATCTTTTTTTTCTTTTAAAACATTATCTAAATTGATTATTATATTGTCATTTAATTTAAGCGAATATGATAATTTTTTTTCAGCATTATTAACTATTATAGAAGTTAAATAATTTTTAACTTGGCTTCTAGTGATATTTAATTTATCGCTTATAAATGTATCTAATCTTTTTCCTATATCATCTTCCGATATAATAAATAATTTTTTATTGTTTGAATTATCATCAGAGCTTTCTAAATCTATTTCATCATCTTCTATTTCTTCTGTATCAATATTATTATTATCTAAGTTCATAATTAATTATTTTCATCATTATTGGATTCTGTATTTTTCTTTTTATCAAAATCTTCTTTAAAAAAGAATACACCTATTGCTATTATACATATACCTATTGTAATAGAAGCATCTGCAATATTATAATTATATGGAAATCTTATAGTTTCATTAAATCCCATGCTTATAAAATCAGTAACATATCCTCTCATAATTCTATCAACTAAGTTTCCCATAGCTCCGCCTAGAACCATAGTAAAACCTATCATAGATAATCTTTGTTTTTTTACATTGATAGAAATCATTATAAAGAAAATTACAATCATAGCAATGAATACTATAACTTTTAATAATTCCGGTATTATATGCTGAATCGCTTCCGGTACATTATTTAGAAAGCCGAAAGATACACCGTAATTTCTTGTATATATGAATATTAATATATCTCCTATTACTCTTTTAATAATAGGCTCCTGCAAATATTTATCTATAAAATATTTAGATACTGTATCTGCTATAAAGATTAACAGAGCTATTAAAAAATATATTTTCTTTTGTTTAATTTCTTCTTTAATTTTGTTTAATTTTATCATATTTATTTTCATCTTTTAAATTAATTTTTATATATAAAAAGTTTATAATACATTTGAAGTTTTATGAAAAATAATAATAATTTATATTTGTAAAAATTACAAGCTATTTTAATATTCTAATAGTATATAATTTAATATATTTACTTTTTTTTATAATTTATGTTATAATTAAGTAAATTGTAGTTTATAGGAATGAAAAGTTACATGGACTTAAAAGATAAAGTAAAAAAGATAATAGATGCTAAAGTTCTTGTCATAGGCGATTTAATGCTTGATAGGTTTACTTATGGGGATGTTATAAGAATATCTCCTGAAGCTCCTGTTCCTGTACTTCATGTAAATCATGAGGAAAATTATTTAGGCGGAGCTGGAAATGTTGCAAGAAATATATCAGCTTTGCTTGGCAGCAATAATAATGACAGCATATTTATGATAGGGGTTATAGGAAAAGATAAATCTGCAGATATTATAATTGATAGTATGAATTATTCTAATATATCTGTTAAAGGGATAATAACAGATGATACAAGATCCACTATAACAAAAACAAGGATAGTTGCAGGTACTCAGCAGATAGTGAGAATAGATGAAGAGAATACTAGTCCTTTTTCTTCTGCTATTGTAAAAAATATAGAAAAAGTATTTATTGATAATGTGGATAATTATAATGTTGTTATAATAAGCGATTATGCCAAAGGTATAATTACAAAGCAGTTATCAAAAAAAATAATAGATACTTGCAATAAAAAAAATAAGCCTGTATTAGTTGATCCTGCTATAAAGCATTTTTCATTTTATAAAAAAGCTACACTTATGACTCCTAATTTAAAGGAAGCTGTAGAAGGTGCTGAAAGTAAATCTCCTTTTTATGAATTTGATGCAAAGGCTATAAATATTTTAGGGGAAAATATTATAAAAAAATTAAGTTTATCAAAATTAATGATAACTCTAGGTGCTAATGGAATGGCTTTATTTGATAATGAAATAAAAAACAATGATAAAAATTCCCCTTATATAATACCTACAAAAGCAAAAAGTGTATTTGATGTTTCAGGTGCGGGAGACACTGTTATATCTGTACTTGCTATGTGTTTGTCTGTGGGATTATCTTTTAGAGATTCATCTGAGATTGCTAATGCCGCTGCTGGTGTTGTTGTAGGTAAGAGAGGAACTTCTACTTTAACTTTGAAAGAATTAATTGAAGTATTATAAAATAGGTAAGTGTTTTATATATGTCTAAAATTGTAGAAACTTTTATTATGAAGAGAAAAATATTTGTATTATTATTTATATTGATGTTTTTAATATCATGTCTGCCAAAGCCTTTAATAGTTCCTGCTAAGGTGGTTACAGAGCTTTCTCTTGGTAATGATATAGGAATTTACAGCAATGAATTTGTAGATTTGGATAGCCCTAAAATATATAAAGTTGATAATGAATATTATTTCGGAGAATTTTATAGGGTAAAGAATGATACTGTTTATGCATTAGATTTATATAATTCCAGAATGGTAATAGCTTCGGGAAGTAATGTAAGATATTTTCCGTTAGAATATAAAAATCTTGAAACTTCAAAAATATCTCTTATAGATTCAAACTCTAATATATATATAACAGGATATAATTTAAGATATGTAGGCGATGTTGTAGTAAGCAATGTGATGATGTCTTTGCCTTCTGAAAGTCCTTCTACTGAAGGAGATGATGCTCCTCAAATAGAGACATATACGGTTAAAGTAACAAATACTAATTATACTAAAGTGGGATTAGTATCTTTAAATAAAATATCTCCTGAAGGAAATACGCTTTATAGTATAGATACAATTATAGATAATGAATACGAATCTTTAGTAAAATTATTAACATTGACTAATCATAAATTTGCTATACTTAAAAGAGATAAAGATAGAATACCTTTGCTTGATATATATGATATGAACAGCGGAAAAATGGAAAACAGATATTCTCTTAAAGAAGTTGAGTATATGGATGCCGGTAAAATGTCATACAGAGAAATAGTTGATTGTGTTTATGTTGCTGAAAGGGAGGTGCTGGCAATACTTACAATGAATATAGTTGATGGTAAGCATCAGGAAGATATTATATATACTTCAAAACTTGATAATTTTGAGTTGAAAGAATCTTATAAAATACCATGCCGGGATAATTCTTTGGCTGTAGGTATATCTAGTACGGGAAGAGTTACATATACGGGTATGGATAATGGAATGTATTTTTTTATAAGAACTAATCCGTTTTTATCACAAAATTATATTAAAGAGTATTTAGGCACAGATGGATTTAATAAATTAAGAGGAATACATATGTTTGATGATTCTGTTTACGGATTCATGGTAGAAAACGGAGTTATTAAATTTCATAATTATTAAACAGTTTTAGAAATACTAGTTTTCATTCTGCATCAATTTTTTAATTAAATTCTCAACTGTTTAAAACCTTATTTTTGAAAGATTATTATATTAGTATTATAAATATGCAGTTTGTTAGACACCGTTATAAAAGAAGTTTGGTGTGTACTAACAATCAATAAATAAAAAATTTAGTTTTGAAATAAGTATAAGCTCTATTTTATTATTATTTATTATTTTCTTTTAAATATTCAAAAATAGTTTCTATATCTTTTTTATTAAGATTGATTTTTGAAAATAAATCTTCTCTATTTTTAAAAGTTTTTATAATACTTCTTTTTCTTCTGTATTCATCAATATTTTTATGATTTCCGGAAAGGAGTATTTCAGGAACTTTCATATTATCTATTTCAGGAGGTCTTGTATATTGTTCATATTCTAAAAGTCCGCTGCTGTTTTCTTCAAATGTGTCGCTTATCACAGATTCTTTATTATTCATAACATCTTTATATCTTGAAATAGCATCTAATAATAAAAGGGCAGGTATCTCTCCTCCGCTTAATACATAATCACCTATACTCAAAGCCTCATCTGCATATTTTTCTTCAACTCTGTAATCTATTCCTTCATAATGTCCTAGTATCATTGTTATATGTTCTTTATCTGATAATTCTTTTATTTTTCTCTGAGTAAGAGTTTTTCCTGATGGTGAGAAAATAATCGTATATCCTTTTTTATGACTATCAAAATATTTTTTAAATATATTATAAGTCATAATCATTCCGGGACCTCCTCCGTAAGGATAGTCATCGCATTTTTTATAATTGCCTTCTCCGTATACTCTCATGTCTTCAATATTTAAATCTATTTTTTTTTCATTTAATGCCATTGATATAACACCAAAAGAAATTGTGCTTTCATAAAATTTTGGAAAAAGTGTAAGAATATCTATTATCATTTTAGCATTATACTTTATAAAAACTATATATCAAGTGATTTTAAGTTTAAAAATCTAATTACATTCCCCGCCCTTTAGACTTTTAATGTTTTCTGTTAATCAAATTTTATTTTTCTTTTTTATTTTATTAAGTTATTTCAGCAGCCCACCCAAGATTTTTTTAAATTTGCTGTTTATTTCTCGCACGCTAAATGAATTTAGATATAATAATATCTTTGAAATAAAAAAGTGCATCATATTACATGATTTATCTAACCGTGCGTATAGAGGAATATTTTTAGAGAATAAAATGGAGCGGGCGAACGGAATCGAACCGTCATCTTTAGATTGGAAGTCTAAGGTAATAACCATTATACGACGCCCGCGATTGAAAAGAACTCACTTTTTAAGTGTTAAAATTATAGCATAATAAAATAAAAAAATCAATAGCTATATTACTTTTTTTATTTTATTAAATATTAAGAAGTTTTATTCCGTATTTATTAGAAAGCTCTTCATATTTTTTTTCACATTCTTTATTATCGCCTATGGCACTGCTGCAATTCATCATTATATTAATAGTTTCGGTTATACTTTTATCATTATTGTATATTTCACAAAACTGCTTTACACTCTCATAAACACAATAATCTTTAGCCTCTCCGCATATATATATCTTATCAGCATTGGCTATATCATAAACCCAAGAAGTATCATAATTTTTTGTATACTCTGTAGGTACTTCCGGTCTTATTACTCCATACATCTCACTGAAAGAGTCCTGACCTTTTAATATTTTATTTATATAAACTTTTCTTGAAGCTTCAAAGAATAAAAGCATATTTGCAAGCTGTTTATCTATAAGCCATCCGTCTGTAGCATATATACAGTGATAAGGCCATATCATTAAATTTTGTGCATTCTTTTCTTTTAATGCCTTCACATAATTGATTTGTATATCTTCATCATAGGTTGGTATTATTTCATCATTCTCTATTTTTTCTAAAGTTATTTCTGTAAAAGGAGCAACAGGTTTATCATTATAATCATTCCACATAATAGAATGAAATATAGAATCATATCTGTGAGTATCTAAAGTAACATAAATACTTGAAATACTTTCCATATTATTGTATATAAATCTTATTATATTTTTAATATCATTAACAGCACCATTTACAGGCAAAGCACCTTTATCCATATCTATAAAGTCTCTTTGAGGATCCACTATGAGCAGATTAATACTTTCATCTTTAAATTCTTTAATAACTTCATTACTATATTCTTCTGCTATTTTATAAATGTCCTGCTGATTAATAGGATTTACTTCTTTTCCAATAAAATCTTCATTTATTATTTTCTCGTATGGTATTTTTACTGACATAAAAAATCCTCATTTATTGCTTTTAAAATATTATATAAAAATTTTATTTAAAGTAAATTATTTTTGTATAATTTTTGTATAAATTATATAAAAAAAGAGCCCCAAATAATTGGGACTCTCAATAAAAATAAAATATATTTAATAATCTGCTTTTTCTTGAAGGAAGTTGCCGTTTCTATCTATATAAAGTCTCATATTATTTGCCATTCTAACCTCATAAGTACCTATCTCTTTCACTTCTACATCTAATATCTGAACATTTGGATATTTTGCTGCGGCTGTATCCAAAACTATTTGAGGCACTTTGAAAGGAGTATAAAAGTTTTGAATATATAATGGTGCATTTTGAGTATTTTCTGAAGGTGCATTATTATTTAAATTAGCATTTTCATCAGGATTGTAAGCATTATTTGAGTCCTGCATTCCATTTGCTTTTCTAGTCAATTCTTCTGCTGCTTTTATTAATGCTTCAGCAGCTAGCTGATAAGGATTATCTGACATATTATTATTGTTTGTCTGATTATAATTTTGTGCAGTATTATCATATCCGCTGTAATATTCATTTGGAATATTATAAGCATTATAATAGTCATTTTGTGCAGTATTATCATAATTATTATAATTTTCATAATATCCATTTTGATTTGCATTAGGACTATAATAAGGGCTATTAGGATTTTGAGATTCTGTTTCTAACATTTTCATTAATTCTTCATACGGATTGGTGTAATTTACAGTATCATTATATCCTTGATTATTATAATTATTATAACCGCCATTATAATAAGGCTCATTATTATAATTTTGAGAAGCCCAATTCATAGCATTCATAGTATCCTGATATGGATTTCCCTGCATAGCATTATAGTTGTTATATTGTTCATAAAATCCGGGATTATAATAAACACTATTAGGATTATTTGCCTCCTGAGATAAAGTTCTCATAAACTCCTGATAATAATTATTATAGTAATTGTTTGCTGGAACATTATTGTTTTGATATGTATTATAATTATTTTGATAATTATAATTGTTCTGGTAATTATAGGAATCATAATATTGAGCAAACAACATACCTGAAGATATTATCAAGGCAGGTATTGCTTTAAAAAGTATTTTACTCATAAACATATCCTTTGTAAATATATTGTAAATTTATCATTTACTGTATTTACATTATAATACATTTATAGTTTAATGTCAATTTTTTTTACAAGAAAATTTAAATAAATTTACATTTTTAAATTTAATTAGACTTGATTAATTGACCGGATGTTACTGAATTATCTTCATTAACTATATTAAGTTCTAATGTATTATTATTAAATGTAAATGTATATTTTTTTAAGCCGATAAAATTTTGTTCTGCACTATAACTATTATCTGCAATTTTCATAATATTTTCTTTTGATAATTCAATCTTTTCTGACGGAGAGCCTCCATAGTAAGTTATTAATCCTGTTAAAGAGCCGTCATTATTAATTGTAAATGTAGCTCTTGCCTGTTCTATATTACCGTTTTGGTGTTTTCTATTTATTTCTGCCGAATATTTTCCGGCATATTTTGAGTCTATACCATCTCCTATTTTTGTAATATTATTTGAGCATGATACAAATAATATACAAAATATAATTATAAAAATAGCAGATATTGTGTTTAAAAAAGTTTTCATTTCTTATCCTATATTTTTTATTTAATATTTATAAATATAACAAAAAAAATTATAATATCAAAAAAAATATTATATTATATAATGCTAGAAATGTAGAATATAAAGGAGTATAAAATGAAAGCATTAATTATAACAGACAATTTCTTTGAAGATTCAGAATTGTTTTATCCATATTTCAGACTTATAGAGGAGGGTATTGATGTTGATATAGCTGCTCTAAACAAGGGTGAGATTAAAGGAGAATATTTTTTCAAAACAGAAGCGAAATTAAATTTCTCAGAGGTTGATCCTTCAAATTATAAAGCCTTAATAATACCGGGCGGAAGAGCACCTGAAGCGATAAGAGGAAGTGATGATGTAAAAAGAATTATAAAATATTTCGTTGATAATAATCTTACTATAGGAGCAATATGCCATGGACAGCAGACTTTGATATCAGCTAAAGTTTTGGAAGGTAAAGATGCCACTTACTATATAGGCATAAGAGATGACTTAATGAATGCTAAAGCTAATTATAAAGATGAAAAAGTAGTGGTATGCGGAAATATTATAACTTCAAGATGCCCTGATGATTTGTCTTATTTTGCTAAAGAGATAATAAAGAAACTCAAATAATATTTAGATATTATAAAAAACCTCATGCTTAAAAAACATGAGGTTTTTATAAAATAATTATTTTACTCTAGCCCCTTTTCCTCTTATTTTCATTTTTGTAGAAAAACCTGTTTTTACTATTTCATATCTAGGCATAATAATAAAATCATAATTTGTATCTTTTAAAGCCTCAGCTATTAACTGCTCTTTTAAAGTTTCATCTTTTGAATTATAAGGAAGCTCGGCAGTTAAAACTTCTCCAACTTCAATATCATCTCCTGTAAGCTGCAAACTTTGAGGAATACTTTCAACTGTTGCTATAGTAGAACAGCCTATCATGGCAAACATTGATATTATAATAACGCCGATTATTTTTTTCATTTTTTCTATTCTCCATTTTTATTTAAATAAGTTATTTTTTTTGATTAGGATTTAATTGTTTTCCTCTATTACCTTGATTTTTATCATAAGTAATATTAGTTCCTTTACTGCCTTTATTGGCATTGCTCATATCTGCTTCATTATTATTTTTTTTATTACTCATATTTTACTCCTTGAAATTTTAATAATGTACATTTAAGAATATGATTAAGTATACTAAAGAATATAAAAAATGCATTTGAAGTATATAGTTTTTTAAATACCTCAATAAAATATATAAAAAAACCTCATGCTAAAAAAACATGAGGTTTTATTATATGATTAATCTTTAATTAAAAGAAAGTTATTTTAATTAAAAGCCTTAGGTCCGAATCTGAATCCTAATTGCAAGCCTATATCATAGCTAAGTAATGGTGCTTCACTATGAGCTCCTGTTGTACTACTATCAATAGTTGTATTTATAGAACTAATAGCATCAACTCCTGTGTATAAACCTATATTCATTGATATTTTTTCTGTGAAGAATATTGAATAATCAAAAGTTAATTTACCATAAAAACCTACAGGACTCATAAACTTTGTACTAGCATCTTTAAATAAAGTTTTTACTGTTTCATCTTTCCAATTTTGTGTTATAGCCATAGGTATTATGACACCAAGTCCTATTCCTATAGAAAATGCTTTTATATTAAACTTTGGAAGTATGCCTATTTTTAGATTATGAGTGTAGAATGAAGCACTTCCTAATTTTTGAGTGCCTTCTGGAGCTTCAATTTGTTCAATTCCATTTGGATTTTCTACTTTTGCTGTGTCAAAATTAGCATTAAAGCTCCTAATTCGCCTAAAAGACTTATACCAAAATTATCTGTTACCTGCCACATATAACCTATTTGAGCAGAGGCTCCAATATCAAAACCTACTTTATTGCCTGAATAATAGTAAGTTCCATTTTTTGCTTCTTGAGTTGTATACATGTGATATTGAGGAAGTAAATTTATATTAAGTCCGAAAGGAACATTAAATATAAACTCAAATCCGCTTGCAGCAAATGCTCCTGTACTTAATACCATTATCATAGCAGAAGCTAAAATTATTTTTTTAAAGTGTTTCATAATAAACCCCTTATATTTTTTATTTATAACAAATGAAGTTTTTTATTCTTCAGTTAGTTATCATTTTTATACATTTTTTATGTCTTTTATCTCTTTTGATAAGTCAGCAGTTTTTAATTCTTCATCTAAAAGTATTGTATTTTCTTTATATTGATTAGTTAAGCGAGCATTATTAATTATCAAATATTCTTTGTAGTATGACACTCTATACATATACTCAAGAGCATTTATAAAAGACGCTTCTATATATTTTTTATCATAGTCTCCATATTCTTTTAGTCTGATATCATACATAACTGCTTTATATATGGTTTTATAATTAGCATCAAAAAATATTTTTCTCTCCCTATTCTCTTCTTCTTTGAATTTTATCTCTTCATATTCAATTTCTTTTACTTTATCTTCAAGGCTTTTTTCATCTTCTTCATTGTAAATATTTTCCTGATTATAAAAAAATAAAGCATTATTAATGAATATATCTTCATATTTTTTTACATCTTTCAAATCAATATTTTTTAATTCATTTAAAAAGTTATAATCTTTTCTATTTTCTTCTGATAAACGGTATAAAGATATTAAAGATGAATGCAAAGAATCAAGTATATATTTGTAGTTTTTACTGTATAAGGATTAGAAAAGTACATGCTCTCTGCTATATAGAAAAATGTATTTATATCATCTATAATAGAAACTATATTATCTATTTTACTTATGCCTTGTTCTTTACTTTCTATATTAGAAAATACAATATCCTCTCCGCTTTCAACAATATCATAATCAATTCTAAACCTTATAAATGAGCATAAAAACTTTAGAAAATCATAATTTTTTAGAATTAAACTAATATAATGATGTCCGTAATTAAAAATGGATTTAAATTTATTTTCATTTTCAAAATAATTTTCATGATTTAAATTATGCATTCTGTACATTTTAAGAATATTATTTGAATATAGTTCAGAAAATAATTCTTTTAATTCATTTTTCATTTCATTGTACTTATCTATACATAATTTAAGAACTTCATCATACTGATATTTTATTAACTCTTCTTCTGAAAAGTCTAATCCTATAGAAAAAATATCTTTATACCCTTCAAGATATAAATATTTTATTTTTTCTGCAAAATGATAAAACATCTTATCAAAATATATGGCATCACTAGAGAAATATTCTGATAATGATAAATACTCTTTAATTTCTTGATCTAGTATTATACTAATAGAACTAATATAACTGTCTCTTAATACACTATCATGCTGAAAAACATAATATAAGCAGAATATATGCTCTATTATTTTAGATAAAGAAATCTCTTCAATATATTTAAAATTATCTATCCTTTTTGTTAATTCAGTATAATTTAAATGCTTAATACTTTCTTCTATTAATTTTATTTTATTAGAAAGAATCTTTTTTAATAAAGATTTATCAATATTTTCATTATTATCATCGCTGAAGAAAATATCTGCTATATCTTTTAAATTTAATTTAAAATTTTCAAAATAATATATCTTCTCAAGCACTGGAAGATGATGTACAGAGTAAAGTACCTTATTAGAAGTTTTTCTATCTTCTATACTATCTTTGATTATACTATCCTGAACCTTATATGAAGGAAGTATGCAGTTTTTATTATCATCATAATAGTTCTGCATTCTTTTTATAAGTTTGTCTTTCTTAATAGGAAGTTTATCAAATACATTATCTTCAATATTAGAAATATCTATTTTTCCGTCATCTGAAAGATAGTTTATTATATCAAGCTCAAAATGACTTCTTAAATAGCTGTATAAATCGGCAAATACTCCTATTTCAAAGAATAGTATTTTATCTTTATAATTAGTCATTATGCCTTTTATATCTTCCTTTACTGCCTGAAAATCATTAAATTCGTATGTGAATATACTATCATATTCTGAAATTACTGCTTTCTCTACACTGTATGGTTTATCCACTGATATTTTGGAAACTATAAAGCATTCTCTGTTTTCTGAGATTAATGTTCTTAGTGAAGGAAGTATATAATTGTATCTTGCATTTTTATCTGAATTACTATAATATCTTATATTATATTTTCTGTCGGCTGTATTAATGCTTTCTTTTCTCATATAATATTATCCTTAGTTATTCTTGCAATAGATACTTGCTTTATTATAACAGAATTATTAAAAATAATTTGCTATGTCTTCCGAAAGACGCTATTAATTTTTGTAAATTTTTTTAAAAAATATGCCTTTTATATAATTATCTATATAAAATAAATATATAGTGTGTGTCTTTTATTAATATACTTTTTCAAAAATTCATATTCTGCATGCAGAGTAGTATAAAAAATAATAGTTTACTTATAAATTTAAACTTTATTAATAAATAAAAATATTCTAAACTTGCGGTTATATGCATTATAATATTAAAGATTTGTGTGATGGCTTTATATAGAAAAATGAAGCAATAAAATAATATAAGATTAAAAGTGATAAATATAAATGGATGGTATATGCAGTTTTTTAATAATTTTTTGCTTATAACAGTTATTAAACTTGAAAATTTAAGTATATATACTATACTCTAATATTATATTTACTTATAAGTATTATTAATAAATATAAATTTAACTAATAGGCGGTTTATATTATGAATAATAAAAAATACGAAACAATAGTTCATTACATAATAAATAGCTGTGATGATATTAGAAAATTAGGAAGTATTAAATTAAACAAGATATTGTTTTTTTCTGATATAGAAATGTTTATAAGAAAAAATAAAACTATTACCAATGATAAATATATAAAAAGACAGTTTGGACCTGTTCCTAAAAAAATATTAACTATTTTATTAAGCTTGGAAGAGAAGAAAAAAATTTCAATAAGAAAACCATCAAAAAATAGACTTGATAATACTACGCTTTATTTTAGTCTAACAGATGATATTGATTTAGATATTATGACTGCTGAAGAAGTTTCTATATTGGAGCATTATTTAAAATTGATATGCGATAATTACACAGCAAGAGAAATAAGTAATATATCGCATAATAAAATATGGGAATTAGCTGATATGGGAGAAGAAATTCCTATTTATGCAATACATGCTGCTCAAGCAGAAGAAATTAATATTGATGATATAGAGGCATTAAGTGAAGCATTATAGTATAGAAGTTGATGAAAAAGTTTTTAACTTTATAGAAAAATATAAAAAAGTATACAAAGATTTATCAATACTTTATGATGCTGCTTATTGGAGACTGCAGAGAGATGAAGAAGATTATTTTAATGAACAGCTTAAATTATACATATTAAAAGTAGGAAGTTTGAGTAAAGAAATATCATTATGTTTAGCACTTGAAAAAGGTGTTAGACAATTAACAGAAAATACATTTGAGGAAATAAAATATATAGTATCTGCTTCTATAACTGATAAAAAAACTAATAAAATAATAAAATTAAAAAAATGAAATGATAAAATATAAATGATAAATGTTTAAAAATTTTATTTACATTTAATAGTTATAGTAATGCCCTAATTTTATTAATAATCACTAATAATTTTTAATATTTATTAGGATTATATAATATTTTTATAATGGGTAATAAAAAACACTATGGAAATAAAGTTTAATATATTAAAACCGTTTGAGAAATGGTCAAATACTGATAAGCGTTTAAAAATAGCATTTGGAGGCAGAGGCGGCGGAAAAAGCGAATCTATTGCTAGGATACTTATAGCTAAAAGTTTTGAGATTAAAGGTGTTATACTTTGCTCAAGAGAGATTCAAAAGTCAATAGGATATTCTACTTATCCTCTTCTTGTTAGCATTATTAAAGAATTAAAACTTGAGAGTTTTTTTAATATAAAAAGAAATGAAATTATTAATAAAGTTACAAACTGTAAATTTATATTTTTAGGTATTAGAGAGTGTTCTATTGAAGAAATTAAATCTATTTATAATGTTAGGATATGTTTTATAGAAGAAGCTCAAACTCTCACTCAAAGAAGTTATGAAATATTAGAGCCTTCAATAAGAGCAGAAAAAAGTGAAATATGGATTGCATTTAATCCTAGATTTGAAACAGATTTTATTTACAAAACAGTAATTAAATTTAACTTAGAAAATAAATTTTATACAGATAAAAATAATAATAAATACAATTATCAAGAATACGAAGATAGTAACATTTTAATCACATTTATAAATTATGATGGTAATTATTATTTCAGCGATATATTAAACAAATCAAGACTTTCCACTTTAAAACTCATGCCGAAAATGTATGATCATATCTGGCTTGGTAAAATCAAAAACAAACAAGGAAAAATATTTTTATATTCAAAACTAAAATTCTATGATGATAATTTGAATGGTTTAAATGATATAAAAGAGAAGATTAATGCTTCAGAACATAAAGCAATAGTTGATCCTGCATTTGGAGAATATAATTGTTTCACTTCAGCCATAATATATACACAAATAGGCGAAGATATTTATTTAATAGATGCAGGACTTATAAGAAACGATTCTAACTCTACAACAGATGAAAGTATAATAAATTTTCTATCAAATAAAAATATAAAAAAAATATTATGCGAAAGCAATTTTGCACAAAAGGAATTGGTAAAGAGATTAGAGAAACATTTTGAGGTTACTCCGTTTTATGTACATAAGAATAAGGCAGAAAGAATAATAAATGCAAGCTACTTGATATATGATAAAGTTTATTTTCCCAAAAGCTGGCAGAAAGTACCGGATGGCTCCGATACAGATAAATGGTTAAAAACGAATAATGGACGGGGGTATATAGCTTTAAGGCAGCTGCTTAATTTCGATGATTCACTTGCAGGAAGCTGTATTAAAGGAGATGTATTTAGTTATTTAGATTTTCCAGATGCTTTATCTAGTTTGATATTATTTGGTATTGAAGATATTATTTATGAAGAAAATGATGATAAATTAAATTTAGTTAATGCTATTTTTGGAGAATAGAAATTTATTTTAATTTAGAACTTTAATTACATACCCCGCCCTTTTATTTTTATAGCAATATTATAATTTAAAATATTAATTACATTTAAAGCCAATTTAGAAATAGAAGCACCCGCCCAAGTTTTATTTAAAATTTTGATTTATTTAACGCACGGTTAATCTAAATTATAAATATAATAAAAATTTGAATTGCAAATAAATATATATTTTTAATTTTATTCTGCGTGCGGCAGATATACCTATGAATTTAAAAAAATCTTGGGTGGGTTTCTATAATTACATTAAAAACTAAAAAGAACAATAATTTATAAATTACAGATTATACTAAAAAATATAGAGGGCGGGCAGATGTAATGAATTATAAAAGGGAAGCATTAATTAAAATACTTCCCCAAAATAAAAAACAATTATTAAAATTATAGCCAATTATTTACCGAAAACAGCCTCATAATCTTTTTTGAACTTTTCTATACCTTGATCAGTTAATGGATGTTTAGTCATCTGCTCTATAACATTATAAGGCACCGTAGCAATATCAGCACCGGCTAATGCACATTCTGTAACATGTATAGGATGCCTTACGCTTGCAGAAATAATTTCAGTTTCTATTGCATGAGTAGCAAAAATTTCTGAAATAGTTCTAATAAGTTCAAGACCGTCAGAAGATATATCATCAAGTCTTCCAATGAAAGGAGAAACATAAGTAGCCCCTGCTCTTGCTGCTAAAAGTGCCTGATTAGCAGAGAATATCAAAGTAACATTAGTTTTAATTCCTTCTTTAGATAATACTTTTACTGCTTTTAATCCTTCAGAAGTCATAGGAATTTTTACTACCATGTTTTTATGTATTTTAGCTATTTCTCTTGCCTCATCAATCATATCTTCAGCTTTAACAGTAGTAGCCTTAACTTCACCCGATATAGGACCATCAACTATAGTAGTAATTTCTTCTATAGTTTTTTTAAAATCTCTTCCTTCTTTAGCTATTAGAGATGGATTTGTAGTAACTCCGCAAATTACTCCCATATCATTAGCTTTTCTAATTTCATCAACATTTGCTGTATCTATAAAAAATTTCATTAAAAAATCCCCTTAATAAATTTTTGCGTTATTATATACCTTAAAACATATTTTATCAATATATAAATAATATAATCAGAAATTAACCTTATCAGGATGATGTCCGGATCCTCCAAAGTATTCCATAGCATTAATTGTTTTCATATCTTCATCGCTTATATCAAAGTCAAAAATTTCAGTATTTTCTTTTATACGAGAAGCAGTTACAGATTTAGGCAAAGGAAGAGTATTGTTTTGCAAACACCATCTTATGCAAAGCTGAGCTGCAGATTTATTATATTTAGAAGCTATTTCTTTTAATGTATTATTATCAAGCATTTTACCTGTTCCAAGCGGACTCCAAGCCTCTACTAATATATTATTATCATTGCAGTATTTATAAGTTTCTTCCTGCATAAAGCCAGGGTGAAACTCTATTTGATTAACCATAGGCTTAACTTCTGTTTCCATTAATGATTTTAAATGATGAGGCATGAAATTTGAACCCCCTATTGATTTTATCTTACCTTTTTTATAAAGCTCAGTCATAGCTTTCCAAGTTTCTAAATTAATATTATCCCAATCTTTAAATTTATTTACTGAAGCAGGCCAATGAATAAGATATAAATCTAAATAATCAATTTGTAAATTATTAATAGTTTTTTCAAAAGCATCTAATGTTGTTTTATATCCTCTGTCCTTATTCCAAACCTTACTTGTAATAAATAATTCGTTTCTGTTTATTTTGCTTTCTCTGACAGCTTTTCCAATGCTTTTTTCATTTCCATAAGCGGCAGCAGTATCAATATGCCTGTATCCGTAATTTATAGCTTCTATTACAGCTTTTACTGCAGTTTCACCGTCCGGAGTCTGCCAAGTACCGAATCCTATGCATGGAATTTTATATCCATTGCTTAATGTGAATGTGTCTTTTAAACTTTTAAAATCGTTCATTATATATTCTCCGCAATAATTTTTATTTAAATATTTATATATTATTATATAATAAATAAAAATATTATGCATAAAAAAATTTTAGGAAATTAATTTTATGAAAAAAATAGTTTGTTTAGGCGACAGCACCACTTACGGATATATGATTGGCAGGGATAAGGTTTGGACTAAAATTCTAAATGATAAATTTTCTGAAGAACATAAAGACATTAAATTTATAAATAAAGGTATTAATGGAGATATGATTTCAGGCATGCTTATTCGTTTTGATATGGATTGTATAAGAGAAAATGCTGACACTATTATTTTAATGGGAGGTGTTAATGATATATTTACCTGCAAGCATTTAGAAAAAATAGAGAATAATTTAATAAACATAGTAAATAAATCTTTAGAAAATAATATCGATATAATAGTATTTACTCCTATTTCTTTTGTTAAGGAGGCATTTTCTTTTTTTGAATCAAGCAATATAGAAGAGTTTGATAGTATTCTAAAAGAGTATGTTAATTTTATAAATGATTATACAAAAACAAATAATATAAAAAGTATAGATGTTTATAATTTATTTGTAAGTAAAATATTAAAAGAAAATCATTATTATGATATATTCTTTGACGGAGTCCATTTAAGTGAAAATGGACATAATGTATTTGCCTTAGAGATTCATAAAGAATTAAAAAAATATTTCTAATTGTTAAAATAAACTGACAAAATCTGTCATGAGTACATGCTAAATTAATAGTATCTTAATATATTTTGGGATACTAATTATGAATAAAAATAATAATAAAAAAATAGGTTTAGTATTAGACGGAGGCGGAGCTAAAGTAGCATATCATATAGGAGTTTTTAAAGCTTTAAAAGAACTTGATATTAGCAAATACATCTCTGCTATATCAGGTGCCTCTGTAGGAGCTTTGAATGCATGTCTATTTCCAATATATAATTTAAACTCTCAAATAGTAGAAAATATATGGCTCAATGAAGTTGAAGATAAAATATTAACTTTAAATCCGAATAAGGTTATAAACTCTTTTTTAAAAATAATAAAAAACTATATTAAGAATGCTTTAAATGAGATAATATCTGACTTTTTAGATGATGATAATATTTTATTGATTCCATTTATTAATTTTTTATCAACTTCGGCTATATTTTCAAGAGATGGGATAATAGAAATAATGGATAAATATTTGTATAAAGAAACTATCAAAAAAATAAATATATATGTTTCATGTACTAATATTGATAATTTAAAACCATATTATTTCAAATTAAACAATTATTCATTAAAGACAATCAAAAAAATACTTTTAGCTTCATCTGCAATACCTGCAGTATTTCCGCCTGAAAATATAAAAGGTACATTATATATTGACGGAGGCATAAGCGATAATTCTCCAATAAAAGCTTTAAAAAGTTGTAAATTAACGGATATAATAGTTGGGCATTTAACTAGTAATAGTAATTCAAATATTTTAAAAGATAAATTAGATAATAGTATAAATGTATATGAACTTTATCCTAAAAAAGATTTAGGTAATTTTTTTGACGGTACTTTAAATTTCTCTAGTAATTTCATAAAAAAATGCATGCATCAAGGCTATATTGATGCTTTAAATTTATTAAAATAAGTTTCATTTTTTATTTTTTTATCTTTTTCTATTTATTCTTTTTATCTAAGAATTCATTAAATATATTAAAAAGTTTAGCATATTTATTTTGTTTTTCTTTATCTTCTGTATTTTTCTCAATTTCAATGTATGATTTTATAAGATTTATACTGAAGTAGGCTTCAATGTTTTCATCATCTTCTTCCAATACCTTTTTATAATATTCCAATGCTTCTTCATAAAGTCCGGCTTCTTCTTTTTCTTTTGCATTATCAAAATATAATCTATCCTTAGATTTCATATAAGTATCCTATATAAAATATAAAAAAATAATACATTGCAATTGAATTTTTTTAAACATAATATATCATTAATAGTAATTTTTTTAGAGAAAAAATTATGTCAGTGTTAGAAAGCAGTATATCAGAAGTAAAAAAAGAGGAAAATAAACTATTGGCTATAATAGCTTTGGTGCTTTTAAGTTTTGCCTTAGGTACAAGCGAGTTTATAGTTATAGGAGTATTAACAGAAATAGCTGAATGTTTTAATATTACAGAAGTCAAAGCAGGAGGTCTTGTTTCAATGTTTGCTTTGGCTTATTCAGTATGTACTCCTTTTTCTGCAGCTATAGCAGGTAAGTTTAACAGATTTAATTTTATAATATTTGCCGGCATACTATTTATAGTAGGGAATTTCTTATGCTCATTGGCTTCAAATTATATATTTTTACTTATCGTTAGAATGTTTATAGCTGTAATTTCAGGGGCATTAATATCAGTTTCGATATCATTTACCCCCTATATATCATCTAAGGATAAAAGACCTATGGCAGTGGCTTGGATTTATTCAGGATTTAGTATAGCCTCTATTTTTGGTGTACCTATAGGCACTAGTATAAGTTATTATTTCGGATGGAGAGCTTCTTTTATATTTATATCTGCTTTCAGTGCTGTTATGCTTATTTTAATGTTTATTACTCTTCCTAAAAATACACCTACTCATAAAGTAAAATTATTAGGACAGTTTATATTATTTAGAGACTCTAGATTTTTATTAAGTACTTTTACAATACTTTTCGGTGCTGCTTCTTCTTATGTGCTTTATACATATTTAAAGCCTATTTTTCTTGATTATATTCATATACCTAATAAATATATAAGTGCTGCATTATTAGTATTCGGAGTTACAGTTCTTTTCAGCAATCTTCTTTCAGGAAAATTAGCTGAACATAATGGAGTATATAGATTAAGATATGTATTTATAATGCAGTTTTTATGTATGATAGTTTTGCCTTTTGCCCTTCTTAATGCTGTAAGTTCTTCTATTGTCATATTAATAATAGGTTTTTTAATGTACTTAATGAATTCTCCTGTCCAGCTTAATGTACTAGATTTCACAGAAAAAGATTATCCTTCCTGTATTACTTTAGCTTCATCAAATAATTCCTTTTCTTTTAACTTCGGTATAGCTTTAGGTTCTTTTTTAGGAAGCAGTATATTTGATAATTTTGGAATAAGATGGGTTGGATTTGGAGGGGCTGTATTATCAGTTCTTGCTTTTATTTGTGTGGTTATGCTTTATAATAAAAACAGATACGGGGATAATGTATAAAATGTATAAAATACTGTTTTAAATTTTTGTACAAAAATACGAATACATGGTATATGTATAATTATAGGTGTATTAATGATTTATTAAAGTTAATATATTCATATTAAAAAAATGATATCAATTATACTACAACATGGTATATGTATAATTCATGTAAATCAAATAATTTTTACTATATTTATATTATTTTTTATCTCAAAACTTTGAAAAAAAACATTTTTTTGAGCATTTATATATATTTCATTAATAAAATTTCTATACTAGTTAATTATAGAACAAATAATCAAAAAAATAGGAGGTAATGATGGATTTAAAAAAATCAAAAACAGCTGAGAATTTAAAAACTGCTTTTATAGGAGAAGCGATGGCAAGGTGCAAATACATGTACTATGCCGAAAAAGCTAGGGAAGATGGAATGGAGAATTTGGCATTAGCTTATGAGAAAGCCTCCAGAAATGAGCAGGAACATGGTAAGTTATGGTTTGAACGCTATCATGGAATACTTTCAAAAGATGAAAATTTAAAAGATGCTATAGCAGGGGAGACTTACGAATCTACAGATATGTATTTAAAATTTGCAGAAACTGCAAGGGAGGAAGGTTTTAATGATATAGCTATACTTTTTGAGCATGTTGGAAAAATAGAAGAAGAGCATAAAAAGATGTTTGAGAAATATTTGGGAAATAATGAAGATAGTATAAAAAAATGGCAATGCGGTAAATGCGGCTATGTACATAATGAGGCTTCTGCCCCAAAGAGATGTCCAGTATGCGAGCAGTATAGGGTAGGCGGCATAAACTAATTAATTAAAACACATATTATTAAAAAACTATTATTATGGAGGTTAAAGTATGTATAGTAAGAAAGCAGAATTTTTAGCTGAATTGATTGGGTCTATGATTTTAATTTTATTCGGATGCGGTGTAGTTGCGGCAGTTAATATAGGTAATAATGGGGCAGCTATTAATATACACATAGCTTGGGGACTAGCTGTTACTTTTGGTATATATGCATCCGGAAAGATAAGCGGGGCTCATCTTAATCCTGCTGTTACTTTAGCATTAGCTACTACAGGAAGATTCCAATGGTCTAAAGTTTGGTATTATGTTATAGCACAGATGATAGGCTGTTTTATAGGGGCTGCTATAGTATTTGCTGTTTATTATGGAAAGTGGATAGAAGTTGATCCTACATTTTCAAGCACTACAGGAGTATTTGCTACTTTTCCTGCAGTACCTGGATTTTGGCCTGGATTTATAGATCAAGTAGTAGGAACATTTCTTTTAGTATTTTTAATTCTTGCCACAGGAGATGCTAATAACACTCCGGCAGGCTCTAATTTAGGACCTATAGTAGTTGGTCTTATAATAGTTGCCATAGGTATGTCATTTGGTTTTATGCATGGTTATGCTATTAATCCTGCCCGTGATTTAGCACCTAGACTTTTTGCTGTTGTAGCAGGATTTAAAAATAACGGACTTACTGACGGAAGCAATATATGGATAGTTCCTGTTGTAGGGCCTATAGTAGGAGGAGTTTTAGGAGCTATTATATATGATTTTACTGTTGGAAAAGTATTTGCTAAGAAATAATTAATTAGGAAGGCAGTAAAATAAATAAAGGTATAAAAAATAAAAATAAGGAGTTTTTAAATTATGTCAAAATATGTAGTTGCAATAGATCAAGGAACAACCAGCAGCAGAGCAATAGTATTTGATTATGATCAGAATATGATTTCAGTTGCTCAAAAAGAGTTTACACAGATTTATCCTCATGAAGGCTGGGTTGAACATAATGCTGCAGAAATTTGGGCTACTCAGTTCGGAGTTTTACAGGAAGCCATACAGATTGCAGGAGTTAAGCCCGAAGAGATAGCTGCTATTGGTATTACAAATCAAAGAGAAACTACTGTTGTATGGGATAAAAATACAGGCGAGCCTATTTATAATGCTATAGTTTGGCAATGCAGAAGAACTGCCCCTATTTGCGATGATTTAAAGAAAAAAGGACTTGATACTTATATAAGAGAAAATACTGGTTTAGTTGTTGATGCTTATTTTTCTGGTACTAAAATAAAATGGATACTTGATAATGTTCCGGGTGCTAGAGAAAAGGCTAATAAAGGCGATTTACTTTTCGGTACAATAGACACTTGGCTTGTATGGAAACTTACAGGCGGTAAAGTTCATGTTACTGACTATACTAATGCATCAAGGACTATGATTTATAATATCAAAGAACTCAAATGGGACGAAAATATTTTAAGAGAATTAGACATACCTATGAGTATGCTTCCAGAGGTAAAAGATTCTTCATGTGTTTATGGATACGCTAATATTAATGGTAAAGAGGTACCTATATCTGGAATAGCAGGAGACCAGCAGTCAGCATTATTTGGTCAGGCTGGATTTAATAAAGGCGACACAAAAAATACTTATGGTACTGGAAGTTTCATTCTTATGAATGTCGGAGAGAATTTTATATTAAGTAAAAACGGACTTATTACTACCATAGGTATAGGATATAACGGAAAAATAGAATATGCTTTGGAAGGTTCTGTATTTATAGCTGGTGCTGTTATACAATGGGTACGCGATGAATTAAGACTTCTTCATGATGCAAAAGACACTGAATATTTCGCTACTAAAGTAAAAGATACTAACGGAGTTTATTTAGTACCTGCATTTGTTGGGCTTGGTGCTCCTTATTGGGATATGTATGCAAGAGGCTGTTTAGTAGGTATTACAAGAGGAGTTAATAGAAGTCATATAATAAGAGCAGCAGAAGAGGCTATAGCTTATCAGAGTAAAGATGTTATTGACGCTATGGTTGCTGACAGCGGAGTAAAATTAGCTTCATTAAAAGTAGACGGAGGAGCCTGCCGTGATAATTTCTTAATGCAGTTTCAGGCTGATATTATTAATACAAAAGTTCTTCGTCCTCAAATTACTGAGACTACTGCTTTGGGTGCTGCTTATTTGGCCGGACTTGCTGTGGGATTCTGGAAGGATAAAGATGAGATAGCAAATAGATGGAAATTAGAGAGAGAGTTTACTCCTTCAATTTCTGAAGAAGAAAGAAATAAAAAATATATGGGCTGGAAAAAAGCTGTTGAGAGATCAAGAGGCTGGGCTTTATAATTTCTTATTGTCATTATTTGCATATTAATATTCATTTCTAATAATTGAATATTAATATGCATTTAGTTCTTAATTATTTATTTCAATTAATAACATCTAATATAATTTACGAGGGATATATAATGTATGATATATTAATTATTGGTGCTGGTGTGTCTGGTACTTCTTCAGCACGCGAACTTTCTAGGTATAAAGCTAGTATATGTGTTGTTGAAAGAGGCGAAGATGTTTGCTCAGGCACTTCAAAATCCAACAGCGGAATAGTGCATGCAGGGTTTGATGCGGCAAATGGTTCACTTATGGCAAAGTTAAATGTTCTTGGCAATAAGATGATGCCGAAAATAGCAGAAGACCTTGATGTGCCTTTTAAACAGAATGGTTCATTGGTGGTATGTACTAATGAAGAGGACATGCCTAATCTTAAAACTATATATGACAGAGGAATAAAAAACGGAGTTGAAGGACTTCAAATATTAAATAAAGAAGAAGTTCATAAAAAAGAGCCTAATCTAAACGATAATGTATGCGGTGCTTTGTATGCTCCTACTGGAGGTATAGTAGATCCATTCATTTTAAATATTGCTTATGCTGAAAATGCTTATGCTAATGGAGTTGAATTTAAATTTTATACTGAAGTTATAAATATCAAAAAACTTGATGACGGTACTTTTGAAGCAGAAACTAATAACGGAGTTATAAAAGCTAAATATATTGTTAATGCTGCCGGAGTTTATGCTGATAAGTTTCATAATATGATGAGCAAAAACAAAATACATATTACTCCAAGAAGAGGCGACTATATATTGCTTGACAAAGAAGTTGATAATTTAGTAACTTCTACAATATTTGCACTTCCTACAAAATTGGGTAAAGGTATATTAGTTACGCCCACAGCTCATGGCAATATAATGCTTGGACCTACTGCTATTGATATAGAAGATAAAGAGGGCTTAAATACCACAGCTGAAGGACTTGCTCAGATTATAGAAAAGTCAAAACTCACGGTAAAAAATATACCGTATAATAAGGTTATAACTTCATTCTGCGGGCTTCGTCCTCATGAAGATAATCATGAGTTTATCATAAAAGAGCTTGAAGACTGCGAAGGATTTTTCGACTGTGCTGGTATAGAATCCCCTGGTCTTGTTTCTTCTCCTGCTATTGGTGTAATGGTTGCCGATATTGTAAGCAAGAAAGGAAACTTCGAGAAAAAAGAAAACTTTATAGAAAAAAGAAAGGGAATAACTCATTTTAATAAACTTTCTAATGAAGAGAAAAATAAACTCATAAAAGAAAATCCTTTATACGGACATATAATCTGCAGATGTGAAAAGGTAACTGAGGGTGAGATTGTAGAAGCTATAAAAAGTCCTATAGGAGCTAAATCTATTGACGGAGTAAAAAGAAGAGTGCGTGCCGGGCTTGGAAGATGTCAGGGCGGTTTTTGTTCTCCTAAGATAATAGAGATATTAGCGAGAGAACTTAATGTTTCTCCTCTAACTATTACTAAATGCGGCAAAGGCTCTGAAATAGTTATTGGTTATGATAAGCAGTAGTTAAAGTGTAAATTAATAAAAAAAGAGTTTTTATTTATTTACTTATTATTTTAGGAGTAAAAATGCAAACTTATGATGTTGTTGTTATAGGCGGAGGTCCTGCTGGGCTTGCTGCTGTTATTTCTGCTAAAGAAAACGGAATAGATAATTTGATTATGTTGGAGCGTGATGATGTGCTTGGCGGCATACTCAATCAATGCATACATAATGGTTTCGGTCTTCATAGATTTGGCGAGGAGCTAACAGGTCCTGAGTACGCTTATAGATTTATAGAAAAAGTTTATGATTTAAATATTAATTATAAACTCAATACTATGGTGCTTGATATTGTGCTTAATGATAGTAAAGAAAAAATAATTACTTATATCAATAAAGAAGAAGGCTTGGTGCAGATTAGCTCTAAAGCTCTGATACTTGCTATGGGCTGCCGTGAGCG
The DNA here is from genome assembly GCF_002214805.1 of Brachyspira hampsonii. Taxonomy (NCBI): domain Bacteria; kingdom Pseudomonadati; phylum Spirochaetota; class Spirochaetia; order Brachyspirales; family Brachyspiraceae; genus Brachyspira; species Brachyspira hampsonii. The sequence continues at coordinate 1,902,928 of NZ_CP019914.1, forward strand.
TTCAAGAGGGGCTTTGAATATACCGGGTTTCAGACCTGCCGGGATATTTTCTGCGGGTGCTGCTCAGCATTTAGTAAATATAGAAGGATATATGCCGGGCAAGGAAGTTGTTATACTTGGCTCTGGAGATATTGGTCTTATTATGGCTAGGAGAATGATTTTTGAGGGAGCTAAAGTTAAGGTTGTTGCCGAGATACTTCCATTTTCTGGAGGGCTTAAAAGAAATATAGTTCAGTGTTTGGACGATTTTAATATACCTCTTAAATTAAGTCATACAGTTATCGACATAAAAGGTAAAGACAGACTTGAAGGCGTTACAATAGCTAAAGTTGATGAGAATATGAAGCCTATTAAAGGTACTGAAGAATATTATTCATGCGATACTTTGCTTTTATCTGTTGGGCTTATACCAGAAAATGAGCTTTCAAAAGAGATTGGCGTTGAGATTAACCCTATAACCTCTGGTGCTATAGTTAATGAAAGTTTGGAGACTAATATTGACGGAGTATTCTCTTGCGGTAATGTTCTTCATGTTCATGACTTGGTAGATTTTGTTTCTGAAGAGGCTGAAACTGCTGGAAAAAGTGCTGCCGAGTATGTACTTAAAAACAAAAGAAGAGATAATACAAACTCTATTTCATTAAAAGGCTCTAATGGTGTGAGATATACTGTGCCTTCTATGATTAATGCTCACAATGTAGATGATCATGTGATGGTAAGGTTTAGAGTAAGTGCTATATTTCAAAACAAATTCTTAAATGTATATTTTGACGGCGAGAGAGTGATACATAAAAAGCATTTGATATTTGCTCCCGGTGAAATGGAGAGTGTAAAATTAGATAAGGCTATGCTTTCAAAAGAAGGTATTAAAAATATTGAGTTTAAGATAGAAGATAATTAATATAATATAATTTGGAGTTTATATTTATGTCTCAAACTTTAAGGTTAGTTTATCCGCAGTGGCAGGGCGGTATAATATCGCATTGGATAAAGGAGTTAAAACCTGAAGATTCTTCAAGAGGCTATTATCTAGGAGCTAAACTTTTAATTATATTAGCACCAGAAAATAATACTCATAAAACTATAGAAGTTCCTGTTTCTCTTAATATAGAAAAAAGAGAAGTAAAAAATGGTATTATGGATTATGATTATATAGTAAATCAAACTAATAGTGCCTTAGATATACTAAATAAAAACAATCCTGATAAAATAATAGTTTTTGGAGGAGAATGTTCTGTAAGTGCTGCTCCTTTTACATATTTAAACAAAAAATATAATAATGATATAGCTTTAATATGGATAGACGCTCACCCTGATATAACTTTACCTGAAGACAATACTTATGCAGGATATCATGCTATGGCTGTAAGTGCCTGCATGGGTAAAATAGAGGCTATAAATAATCTTCCAAGTAAAATTTCAGCAGAAAATATTTTATTTTTAGGTCTTAGAGACTGGGAAAGAGAGGAGATAAGGATTCGTCAAAAAGAGTATGGCATAAAGCATTTGGCTCCTGAAGAGATTTCTAAGTCAAGCGAATGTATAATAAAATGGCTTAAAGAATGCAAGGCTAGTAAAGTATTCATACATTTTGATTTAGATGTTCTTGATCCTAATGAAATAATAGCGGCTGTCGGTGTTTCTCCAAATGGAATGAAAATTAATGAGGCTGTTAGGGTTATAAATGATATTGCAAGAGAGAAAGAATTAGTAGGGCTTACTATAGCCGAGCATATGCCAAGGGTAGAAATACTTATGAAAAATATGATGGCTGAGCTGCCTTTATTTAATTAGATAATTATAAACTAAAAACTATTAAAAGATAAAAGGAAGTAATTTTATGGAAAAAAAAGAATTAACTTGTATATGCTGCCCTATGGGCTGTGCTTTGTCTGTGGAGATGGATGGAAATCAAGTTACAAGCGTAAGCGGTAATACCTGCAAAAGAGGAGACACTTATGCCAGAGATGAGGTTGTTCGTCCTGTGAGAATGGTTACTTCTATAGTAAAAATAAAAAACGGTAAATTAAAAATGCTTCCAGTAAAAACTAAAGAGCCTATAGACAAATCAAGAATTAATGAATGTTTAGAGGCTTTAAAAACTGTAGAAGTTCAGGCACCTATTCATATTGGAGATATTGTGCTTCATAATGCTGCTGGTTCGGACATAGTAGCTACTAGAAATATAGAAGCTGTTTAATATTATATTAAATAATTTAAAAAGGCATTGTTTATATAAGACAGTGCCTTTTTATTTGTTTTTATTTATATTTTATAGTATTATTAATAAAAAACTATTTGGAGCAGCATATGGATAAAAATTTTAAACAACAATTCGATAAAGTAAAACATCTTTTAGTACCTAGTTTTGATTTGGATAAGACTTTTAGAGAGAAAAAATTTAATGATATAGAACTTGATATATTAGATATAGGAGAAGTTAATTTAAAAACAGGAAAAATAATTGCATGCGATCCTTTAGCATATATGTTTGAGAATCAAGTATCTCCTTTTATTCAAACTGTAAATCCTGATAAATATAAAGTTTCACTTCTTATAATAAAAGATGAAGAGAGAATTTCTATAGCTAAAATTTCTTTCTCTAATAATGAACCTAAAAGATATGAACTTGCTGTTACAGGTGAAGAAGATTTGTCTGAAGTAGAAGAAGGTGAGTTTTTCGGATATCCTGTGGATGCTGGTATGGGCTGTTTTTGCGATTATGAGGCAGCTGAAAAATATTTTGAATATGAAGATAAACTAGAAAAAGAAAGTAATGGTGATTTTGACAACAGATATGATGATTTATTTGCTGATTTATTAGAAGATAATGCCAAAAATAATCCTAAGTATCAATCTGAATATGGTGATTGGCTTAATTGGAATATACCTGAAAGTGATTCTAATATAGTATTATTTACAAGCGGTTATGGTGATGGTTATTATCCTTCTTATTTTGCTTATGATGAAAATGAAAATATATGTGCTTTATATACCATATTTATAGATTTGAATGATGATGATGAATAATTTTTATCACTGCGGTATACACACAATAAATTAAAAAAATATTGGGCGGGCAGCTAAAAAATCTAATCGGATAACAATAAAAATTAAAGTTAATATTACAGATTAAAACTATAAATATAGAGGGTGGGCAAATGTAATTAAGTTTTAAAACTTTAATTACATACCCCGCCCTTTATCTTTGTTGTTTAAATAAATAATTTTACTTTTACTATATTTATTGTTTTATTAGAAATTTAAGCACCCGCCCAAGCTGTGTTTAAATTTGTTATGCTATTTACCAAAAGTGATATTAAAAATATAAAGTTTATTATTAATTTGAAATAAATTTATAATAAAAATGCATTTAGCATGCGTTGATATAATTCTAAATACAATTAGATTATTATAAAAAAGCATGCACTTTTAAAGAATAAAAATGCATGCTGGGTTTATAAAATTTTTGCTAAATATCATACATTAGCATAAGCAGGCTCTGAATTATTATTTTCTTCTTCTAATGCTTTTCTTTTCATTTTCTTATAAATATAAATATACATAACTGTAGCCAATGCCACACTTACAATATCAGCTATAGGCTGAGACCATATAATACCATTTATACCAAATAATTTAGTACCTATAAGTATTGTCGGTATGAATGCTATACCCTGTCTGCTTAATGAAAGCACTAAAGAAGGTATAGATTTTCCTAATGCTTGGAATGTAGACATAAATACAAATTGAAAGCCTATTATAGGGGCTATGGCATAACTTGCTACTAAAAATTTCACTCCGTAATCTATAACTTCTTCATTGTTAATAAATACTCCTACAGACCATCTTCCAAATATTAATGATAGCCCTAAAAGTAAGCATCCTATTACTACACTTACAACACATGATATTTTTATGGCAGAGTTCATTCTCTTGTAGTTTTTAGAAGCGAAGTTATATCCTACAAAAGGTTGAAGACCTTGAGAAAGACCTATAAATACAAGTATAACAAGTGTAAATATTCTTTGAGCTACTCCAAGTCCTGCCACTACATTATCACTGTATCCTGCAGCTAAATTATTTATAAGTATGTTTGAAGCACTCATAAGTATGTTGTTTATAGAAACAGGTATTCCTATAGAAAATACATTGATAAGTATGTCTTGATGCAAAGAAAAATCTTTAACATGTATTGATAAGAAAGATTTTTTTCTTAGTATATGATATATGTAGTATACAGTAGAGCAGGCATTACCTATTATTGTTGCAAGAGCAGCACCGGCAACACCCATATTCATATAAAGTATCATGATAGGGTCTAATACTATATTAACCACAGTACCTATCATCATACCAATCATAGCTTCTTTTGAAGATCCTTCAGCACGAACAATCTGTCCCATAGCCATTTGATTTACTACAAAAGGAGCCCCAAATGCTACTATTATCAAGTAATTTTTAGAAAATTGATATGTATTAGGACTTGCTCCTGATATTTTTAGTATGTCTTTCATAAAGATTAGATACACAGCCATAGATATAAATCCTACTATAATGCTCGCATAAAAAGCAAAAGAGGATATTTTTTTTACACTTTCATAATCTTTAGCACCTAATTTTCTTGATATATAAGAACCTCCTCCTATACCGAAAATATTACCAAAAGCCATAAGAAGCAAATATATAGGCATACAAAGCGATACTGCAGCTACCTGATTAGGATCTCCTGTTTTTCCTACAAAAAAAGTATCTACCATATTATAAAAAACATTGACTAACATTCCTAGTATAGTTGGAAGTGCTAGCGTCATTAGAGCTTTATGTACAGGATAATTTTCAAACAATTCTATTTTTTTATCTGTCATATTGTTAGTACCTCCTAATTTTTATTAATAATATATAGTATACTATATATTAAAATTTATCAAGCAATATATATGTAAATTTTAGAAGTTTATTTATTGAGTTCACAATGAATTTTTTATTTAATTATACAAATAGCACATTAGTACTGTAATAAAATACTTGATTTTTTATAATTTTGACATATAATAGAACGAGGTGTATTATTATATTTTATTAGAATAAACCATTAACTATTGACAAGAAAGGCTAATATGTATAAATTGAATACTTATGTTGTATACCCTATGTATGGTATATGTAAAGTTATGGGTATATCAAATAATAAAGTTAATTCTAATCTAGTAGAATGTTATGTTTTAGAATGCGAAAGTGAAAATATTACATTAAAAGTGCCTATAAATAGAGTTAAAGAATATCGTATACGAAAGATTATATCTAAATCAGAAGCTGATAATCTTTTAAATATATTGCAGACAAAACCTCATGATATAGAAAATAATTGGAAAATAAGATATCAGGAAAACGAGGAAAAACTTAGAAGTGGAGATATCAAAGATACGATAGAGGTTGCAAGGAGTTTATTTACAAGAAATAAGTTAAAAGAACTTTCTGCAAGTGAAAAGCGTTTATATGAAAAAGCATATATGTTTATAGTTAATGAAATTAGTATAGCTTTAAAAAAAGATAGAGATGAAATAGAAGATATAGTATCAAATGCTTTGGAAAAATCCGCAAAAAAATTCAAAACTAAGCCTTTAGAAAAAGAGAAGGTAGTTAAAGAAGAAAAAGAAACCGCTAAAAACGGAAAAAGAAAGAAAAAAGATATTTCTAAAGAATAATAATCTATCTAGTTTATTACATTAAAAATATAATATGTGTATAAATAAAAACAAGGGGAAATTATGTGGAGAATAGTATATTTTGTACTATCTTGTATAGTACTGGCTTTGGATTATTTTATATTAAAACATTTTAATTATAAGACATTAACAGTATTTATAATAAGTGCTGTATTGGTATTTTTATTTGAACTACTATTTATTAGAAAGAAATCTTCTAAAATTATATTAGCTTTTTTTATATCATTCTTTCTAACATTAATTACTGTACTTTTGACTATAACTACAATTAATATTGTAGGAATATCATTATCATTAAATGAGAAATTGATTATTCTTTTTATAGAAGGCTATTTAATTTTCGGTATTATTATAGCTTTTATACCAAGTATATCAAATATGTTTAAACTTACGAATAAGGATAAGATGAAAACTTCAAAGATATTGGATACTTCTGTCATAGTAGACGGAAGGATATATGATATTGCTGAAAAAAAATTTTTTGACGGACTTCTTATACTTCCGGAATTTGTTATAAAAGAGGTGCAGTTTTTAAGTGATGCAAGAGATCCTCAGAAAAGAATAAGAGGAAGAAGGGCTTTAGAGATATTGAATAAAATGAAATCTTCTAAGAATATACTTCTTTCTATAACTGATATAGATTTTCCTAATATCAAAGAAGTGGATTTAAAACTTATAGAACTTGCCAAAAAAATGGATGCTAAAGTGATAACAAATGATTTTAATTTGATGAAAGTAGCATCTATACATGAAGTAGATATATTAAATATCAATGATTTGGCCAATTCGCTTCATGTTGTAGTTTTGCCGGGTGAAACTATAAATATAGATCTGATAAGGGAGGGAAAAGATAAACAGGCTTTAGGATATTTAGAGGACGGTACTATGATAGTAGTTGATAATGCTAAACATCTAATAGGCAAAAATGTTGAAATAGAAATAGATAATGTACTTCCTAAAGAAGCAGGCAGAGTAATATTTGCCTCTCTTGCAAACTCTAAAACTACTAATAATAAAAAAAGACATGATAATCAAAATAAATAATTTTAAGGAGTATATATATGATAATAGATCTTTCTGCAACTATATATGATAAAATTCCTTCATATCCGGGAAACCCTGAAGTTGTGATAAAACATACAAATGATAGAAATAATTCTGGATTTTATGTTACAAATATAGCTATGAGTGTTCATACGGCAACTCATGTTGATACGCCTTTGCATTGTATTGATGAAAAACCAACTACAGAGAATATAGATTTATCCCATTATGTTGGAAATGCATATTGTATAGATGTTCCTACTGATAAAGGATGTACTATTAAATTACCTTCAGATTTTGATTTTAATAAAATTAGAGGAAATGATATAGTATTATTTAGAACAGGGTGGGAAAATAAAATGGGTACAGATGAGTATTTTGATTTATGGCCTTATATAGATGAAAAATTAGCAGAAAAATTAGTAGAATTGAAAATAAAAACTGTTGGACTTGATACTCCGTCTGTTGATTCATTAGAAACTAATAATTTAACTCATAAAATTTTATTTTCTAATAATATATGCATTATAGAATCTTTAGTAAATTTAGAAAAATTAAAAAATAGAAGTTTCTTTTTTAGTGCAGCCCCTTTAAAGATAAAGGATGGAGAAGGTTCTCCTGTAAGGGCTTATGCTATTATAGATTAATAAACATTTTTATATAAAAAACCATGCTTTAATAAATGGCATGGTTTTTATTTTTATAATTTTATTAGAATCTTATTCCTATTTGTCCTCCTACATCAAGAGCCCCTGTTCTAATTTTAGGAACACTTTCTTTATATTCAAGCAGAGGAAAATCATAAGATAAATAAATACCCAAAGTTATATTATAAAGAAGTAAAAAGTCCAAACTTGCTTTAAGATAAGGTATATATGTATTATAAAATTTATCCTGTAATTGTTTTAGATTATATTGTTCTATTATTTCACCGCCGCTGTTTTCTTTAGAATAGCTGCTTCCGCCAAGAGGAAATTTCACTCCTGCTCCCAAACCTATAGACATAAATAATATATCTATTTTAGGCATTAAGCCTACACTTAAACTATCAAATGTCAAATTACATTTACTAATATCGGATTTATAAGCAAACACATCTCTTTGATATCCTAAATCTAATGATATTCCAAGAGATAAAATACTTAAATCAAAATAATAATTTGGTTTTAAATATACTCCGAATTCAAAACCTCCATCCGGCTTTATTGTTTGACTTTGTTTTCCATCTTCAAGATAAAAACCTATTCCCGCTCCCAAAGGTACTGTTAAATCAACACCAAATCCGCTTTTTGCCATAAGATTTGTACTGATAGTTGTTATTAACATTACAGTTAGCAATAAAAATTTTTTCATAATATTAATACTCTCTTTATTTATCATAGAATTGATTTTTCCATCATATATAAATATTATATTTTTTTCAACTATTTATATAATAAATGATAATAATTTTTCATATACAATCAAATTATAAAAATAACTTTAGAATTTATTTAACGCACGGTGAATAAAATTTATAGATATAATTAAATTTTAATTACAAACAAATCTGCATTGTTAATATTATTCTGCGTGCGGTAAATATGCTATAAATTTAAAAAAAATTGGGCGGGCAGCTAAAATTACAGAATAATATAAAAAAGAAAAAAATATAAAAATAGCAGTGTTAAATAAAAAAACTAGAGGGTGGGCAAGTGTAATTAAATTTTAAAACTTTATTACATTTCCCGCCCTTTATTCTTTATAACTAACTTTTAAATTTTAATATTAACTATCTTCATAACTTAATCAGAAATTTCAGCACCCGCCCTAGTTTTTATTAAGTTTAGAATTTATTTAACGCACGGTAAACAAATTTATATAATACAATAAAATTTGAATTCATATATAAACTTATATTTTAAATTTATTCTACGTGCGGTAAGTGTGATATAAATTTAAAAAAACATTAATTGAGTAATCGGTTTAAAATTAAAATCCCAATCACTATTTACAGGTATTGTATGTTCATCACTGTTTTTAAAATAAAATGTTATACAGTCTTCACAATATATGCTTATAGATGTTAAACTTATTGATTTTATGAATTCTTCTCTTTCTATATTATGAGGCTTAAATATACTCTCTGCCGCACACTCTTTTAATTTTCTATCAATATCTTTTTTATTAGTAAATATTTTTTTGATTATATCAACGCTTTGTTTATTAAACGCTTCATTAATATTGTCAAAGAAGATTAAAATATTATTGTTAGTCCAAGGCATCTCTTTCTTAAAACTGTTTATATCCTTATTAAGTTCAAAATCTCCTAATTCTTCATCTTTATAATAAATAATCTCTGAATATTTTTCTAATATGATATTTAAATCATCATCTTTATAATCATTGTCAACTATATCTTCAAGTAAAAAATTAATATAGAAGTCATCAGGATTTTTTTCTTTTCTTACCTTTAATCTTACTATGCTTTCATCTTTGAGTATTTTTAAATATTCTTCAGGTTCTTTAACTTTTTTATGAATTATAATATGAGTATTTTCTATAATTACATTAGCAGCAATATTTTTTAAAGCGATAGCAGAAATAAAGTATAATATTTCTCCCAAGGTATTCTATTATATTTACAGCATGATCTTTTAAGTATGAATACCATGTCAAAAATTTCATCATCAAAATTTTTATTAAAGTCTTTAATTTCTTTATCCATTTTTACACTCTATTAATATAGTAATATAATAAGATAAAATATCAATAATAAATTTTAAAAGTTTTATTAATACAAACCATTTATTTAAATTTAGTGGTAGATTTAATTTTTAAATATGTGCTTTGGAAAAGTTGATATTAAAATAAAATAGAACTTAGATATCAATACTTTGTTTTTATATATTTTATCACAAGCTAAAGTGTAATTATATTAAAAATTTATTTAACGCACGGTAAGTAAAATTTATAATATAATAAAATTTGAATTACAAAAAAATCTATATTATTAATCTTATTTTGCGTGCGGTAAGTAAACTAAAAATTAATTATCCTTCTATATGAGCATCTGTAAAATTAAAATCACAGTCGCTTTCTACTACTATAGTGTGTCCCCAGAAAATATCCCCGTCATCAAACCAAAATGTTATAATATCTTCGCTTATAGTTATAGATGTTAAGGTTATTAATTTTGCAAACTCTTCTCTATTTATATGAGGCTTGTCAGAATCATCGTTCCAGCTGTTGGCATCTTCAAGCATATTTTCTGATATATACTCTTTTAGTTTTTTATTAATATATTTTTTATTAGTAAATATTTTTTTGATTATATCAACACTTTTTTTATTTAGTTCTTCATCAATATCTTCAAATAAGATTGAAATATTATTATCATTCCATAGCATATCTCTACTAAACATGTCTATACTTTTGTCAAGCTCAAAATCTCCTAATTCTTCATCTTTATAATAAACAGGCTTAGAATATTTTTCTAATATAATATTTAAATCATTATCTTTATAATCATTATCAACTATATCTTCAAGCAGAAATCTAATATATAAACCAGATGAATCTTTTTCTTTTCTTACTTTTAATCTTACTATTGTTTTATTTCTGAATATCTGAAAATAATGATTTGTATCTTCAATTTCTTTTACTATAAGCAAATTTTCATTTTCTATAATTTCATTGGTAATAATATTTTTATATGCAATTGCTGATAACAATAAAGTATAATATTTTTCTTTTGACTTAGCAGCTGATAAATTTTGTTTTTTTAAAACGAATGCTATGTCTAAAATTTCTTCATCAAAATTGCTATTAAAATTGTCAATTTCCTTACTCATTTTATATCCTTTATAGTTTATCATACTAAAATTATCTTACATTTAATATAATTTATTAAATTTAAGATAAAATATAGCCTTTTTGCTTCTCGCCGAAGAAGGGCTTTACTTGTGTCAGCAAAAGAAGTTGGGTATTAGGCAAAGTCCCATATATAAAAATATAATTTTATTTTTTATAAAGTATATTTGTTTCATTATATACTGTTTATAAAAAGTTTATAGGATGGGATTAGAATAAATTCTAAAACTGTAATTATATTAATAAGCGTGTTATTAAAAAATGGTTGAAAATAAAAAAGTTAAGTTTTAAATTTACTTAAATACCACGCCCTTTATTCTTTATTGCTATATTTTGAATTTTAGCATCAATTATCTTTACAGTCTAATTAAAAATTAAAGCCCCGCCCAAATGATAATTAGATTTAAAAATTTATTTAACGCACGATAAACAAATTTATATAATACAATAAAATTTGAATTACAAAAAAATCTTATATTATTAATATTATTCTGCGTGCGGTAAAATATGCTATAAATTTAAAAAAACTTGGGTGGGCAGCTAAAATTACAGAATAAAAATAAATAGGAAATAAAGTACAAAAATGACAGTATTAAATAAAAAGCCTATAGGGTGGGATTAGAATAAATTCTAAAACTATAATTATATTAATAAGTGTGTTATTAAAAAATAGTTGAAAATAAAAAAGTTAAGTTTTAAATTTACTTAAATACCCGCCCTTTATTCTTTATTACTATATTTAGAATTTTAGTATCAATTATCTTTACAGTCTAATTAAAAATTAAAGCACCCGCCCAAGTGTTAATTAGATTTAAAAATTTATTTAACGCACGATAAATAAATCTAAATAATATAGTTTGATTATCAGTTATAATAAAATTAATTTAAATGATTTATTAAACGTGCGTTATTTGATTTATATAAAAAACCTCCGCACTTTCACAAGTACAGAGGTTTTAAGTCTTTTCATTTTTAATTTATGTAAGTTATGAAATTAAATCCTTAACGGCATCCCGTCCTGCATTAAGAGCCTTTTCATTACTTGGAAGGAAATCTTTTTTACGCTCTCCAAAAACTTTCAAAAATGCCTGCTGTACACTTTCAAAAGATACTACATTATGAAGCGTAAGCAAAGCTCCAAGCATAACCATATTTGCTGATTTAGGATTACCTATATCTCCCGCTATTTTATTTGCCTCTATATAAGCCGCTTTTATATCGTCTCTTGAGGCTTTTTTATCTATCAAGGATGAGTTTATTAAAAGTATCCCATTAGGAAGAACATCTTTTTCAAATTTGGTAAGAGAAGGAAGATTCATAATAACAGCTGCATTGGCATCATGAGAAATCATAGGTGAGCCTACAAGTTCATCACTTATAACAACAGAGCAATTAGCAGTACCGCCTCTCATCTCAGGACCATAAGAAGGACACCAAGTAACATGTTTATTTTCTATCATTCCTGCATAAGCTATCATCTGCCCCATAGACATAACACCCTGACCGCCGAATCCTGCAAAAATAATTCTTTCTGTACTCATATATTTTCTCCTTTTAACCATCATTTCTAAAATTACCAAGAGGATAATGAGGTATCATATAATCTCTTATCCACTTATGAGAATCTGTAGGAGATATTCCCCAGTTGGTAGTACAGCTTGTGAGCATCTCCACTATAGAGAAACCTTTTCCAGCAATCTGATTTTCAAAAGCCTTTTTAGTTGCTATTTTAGCCTTTCTAATATTAGCAGGACTGTCTAAAGATACTCTCTCAACAAAAGAAGCACCTTCTACAGTTGCAAGCATTTCACATACTCTTATAGGTTTGCCGGCTCTATGGAAATCTCGTCCTGCCTGAGTAGTAGTTGTTCTTTGACCTTCCAAAGTAGTAGGGGCCATCTGACCGCCTGTCATACCATAAATAGCATTATTCAAAAATATTACAGTTATATTTTCGCTTCTTGCTGCAGCATGTATTATTTCTGCAGTACCAATTGCCGCTAAATCCCCATCTCCTTGAATTGTAAATACAACACTATCTGGAATAGCCCTTTTTATACCTGTAGCAACAGCCGGAGCCCTTCCATGTGCTGCCTGCTGCATATCGCAAGAAAAATATTTATAAGCAAGTACAGAACATCCTACAGAAGCAATGCCAACAGCTTTTTCTAATACACCAAGCTCCTCTATACATTCAGCTATTATCCTCTGAGCCGTACCATGCATACAGCCCGGACAATAATGTGTCCTAGCATCGCTCAATCCCTTTGACTTTTCAAATACTATCATATTAAACCTCCTGCTAAATCCCTCACATTATCTATTATCTCATGAGAAGTAGGTACTAATCCTCCAGCCTTTCCATAGAATTTAACAGGTACTCTGCATTCTATTGCAAGTTTTATATCATCAACCATTTGCCCCATACTAAGTTCAATACTTATATACATTTTGCAATTTGGGTTATCAAATGCTTTAACCGGGAAAGGCCATAAAGTTTGGGGACGAATCATACCTACTTTTTTACCTTCTTCTCTAAACTTATCAACAACCCATCTTACAATTCTTGACATAGTACCATAAGAAACAAATATAAGTTCTGCATCATCTGTATGATATTTTTCTGCTCTTGCTTCTTTCTCTTTTATTTCATCATATTTTCTCTGTAAGTTCAGATTGTGTTCATATAATAATTCAGGCTCTAAATAAAGAGAATTAATAATATTATTTTTTTCTCTTTTGCCTCTTTTTCCGCAAGCAGCCCAAGTTTTTTCTTTTATCTCATATTTAGGCTTATACACTATATCTACAGGCTCCATCATCTGACCTATATACCCGTCAGCAGCAACATACACAGGAGTTCTATAATGATCTGCTATATCAAAGGCTTCCATTATCATATCAGCTGCTTCCTGTAAATTGGCAGGGGCTAAAACAGGACAATTATAATCACCATCTCCTCCGCCTCTAGTCATCATATTATAATCGCTTTGTGAAGGCTGTATGCTTCCAAGTCCTGGACCTCCTCTCATAACATTAAGTATTACCGCAGGAACTTCAGAACCTGCAAGATATGATATACCCTCCTGTTTTAAAGCTATACCCGGCGAAGAAGAAGATGTCATAGCTCTCACTCCGGCTCCTCCTGCCCCATAAACCATATTAATTGCAGCAACTTCACTTTCTGCCTGCACAAATGCCCCGCCTGATTCATACATAGCTTTTGACATAAATTCAGGTATCTCATTCTGCGGTGTAATAGGATACCCAAAAAAACATTTACATCCTGCAGCAATAGCCGCACTAGCCATAGCCTCATTTCCTTTCATCAATGTTCTAGCCATTATTTACTCTCCTCTTTATCTAGCCTCTCAACTGTTATGCATATATCCGGACACATCATTGCACAATTAGCACATCCTATACATTTTTCCATATCTGTAACAGCTGCTGGGTAATATCCCCAAGAATTCATATCTTCTTTATCTAAATACAGTATCTTAGTTGGACAAACAGATATGCAGTTGGAGCATCCTTTACATTGTTCTCTATCAATAGTCACTCTGCCTTTAGCCATATATCCTCCTTTATTGATATTAAACCTTATTAATATAATAATACTATAAAAACTATTGGTACAAAATATTATTTTATATTGAAAAATATTCGTATGTTAAAATTTAATCTAAAAATTAAAATAAATCAATGAATAGTATTAACTATTATTTATGAATAATATTAACTATTTATATATAGTAATTATTATATTTTTGTATATACTTATAAAAGTAATGTATTATTGGAGTTATGGTTAATGAATATAGATGATAAAAGGAATATAGAAAGATTATTTGATTTGGGCCATCATGCTTTTATCAGCAAAGATTATGAAAAATCAATAGAATATTTAAATGAAGTTATAGATATATACAATAAATATATTATTGCATATTCAGACAGCGAATTTATCATATATAGCGATTCTTATGATAATGAAGATGATGAAGAAGGTAAAAATATAAGCGATGAGGAAATAAGCAATACTCATGATACTTTAGTGGATGCGTACTATAATAGGGGACTATCATATTTTAATTTGAAAAACTATGAGGAGGCTATTAAAGATTTTGATAAAGTTATAGAATTGTCTCCAGAAAAATCTAATGCCTACTATAATAGAGGACATTCTAAATCATATTTAGGGAGATATGAAGAAGGAATTAAAGATTTTAAAAAGGTATTAGAATTTAATGAAGATGATGCTGAGGCTATATATTATATAGGATTAGGATATTTTTATTTGGGAAGATATCAGGAAGCCATAAAAAATTTTGATATAGCTTTGTTGCTAGATGATGAAATTGATGATGCTTATTATTATAGAGGACATTCTAAGAGATATCTCAATATGTATGAGGAAGCATTATCTGATTTTAATAAAATCTTAGAATTAAGATATGATGACAGTGATTCATATTATTCCAAAGCTTTGACAGAGTTTTTTTTAGGACTATATGAAGATGCTGTTAATGATTTTGATAAAGCTATTGAATTAGATGATCATTTTTCTAATGCTTATTATTTTAGGGGGCTTACTAAAAATAGTTTAGAATTATATAAAGATGCTATGGCTGATTATAAAAAGGCATTAGAATATGCTGATGAGGATAATATTATCAGCATCTATAATGATATGGGACTTCTTGAATATAAATTAGGAAATTATAAAGATGCTATTAATTATTACACTAAAATGATAGAAATGAATGATGATATATATTATTCATATTATAACAGGGCATTAGCTGAAGAATCTTTACAATTATATGAAGAAGCATTAGAGGATTATAATAAAGCTATAGAATTAAATCCTGAAGATACTTATTCATATAATAATAGAGGACTTATAAAAAATGAAATGCAGATGTATGATGAGGCATTGGAGGATTATAATAAAGCAATAGAGCTTGAGAAAAATGATGCTTATTTATACAATAACAGAGCATTATTAAAAGGAAGAATGCATTTATATAAAGAGGCTATAGAAGATTTTGATAAGGCTATTTCATTATATGACGGCGACAGTGAGTTTTATTATTATAGAGGACTTACTAGCTCATATTTAAATGAATTAGATGAAGCTTTAAAATATATAAACAAGGCTATAGAATTAGATACTAATTATATTAATGCATATAATGAAAGGGGACTTATATATTATAGAAATAGTGATTATGATTCAGCCATTAAAGATTTCAAAAAGGTAATAGAGCTTGATAATGAAAATGTATATGCTAATTATCATTTAGCTTTATCTTATGATGCTTTAGAAGAATATGAAACAGCTTTGAAATACTATACAAGAGTCATTGAACTTGAGCCGAATACTCCTGATGCATTTTATAATAGGGCTTTAGCAGAAATTGAGATGGAATTATACCATGAAGCTATAGAAGATTTTTATAAAGTAATCGATATTGATAGTACTATAATAGATGCTTATTTTAATATAGGTATATGTTATGATTCTTTAAAAGATTATCAAAAAGCTGTCGAATGCTATACTAAAGTAATTGAGACTGATAATTATTCTATTGATGCTTATTATAACAGAGGATTAAGCAAAGTAGGATTAAAACTTTATAATGAGGCTTATGAGGATTATATAAGAGCTTTGGAAATTAATCCTAAATATGCTAATGCTTATAATGGAATAGGTTTTTCAAAGACAAAGTATTCAAACAATGAATTTAAAAACGGCAGCATTCAGAGAGCTATAGATTTAATTAAAGATGCTTTACTATATTATGAAAAAGGATTGGCATTAAAAATAGATGATAATTTAAATAATGCTTCTATTTATGACAGTATGGGATACAGCACAACTAAATTAGCTAATATATATCTGTCAATGAAAGATTATGACAATGCTTATAAATATTATAATGATGCTCTATTATGTTTTAGAGAGGCTTTAAAGTTAAATAGTAAGCATGCTTTAGCCAATAACAGCATAGCATACATATATATACAATTAGATAAAATGAATAATAAGTATAATATTTTTAATAAAGATGCGTATGAATATTTTTATAATGCTTACAGTTTTTCAAAAAAAGATGATAAAAAATTAATAAAAAAATGTATTGTGTCCTTAGCTAAAGAAAAAATAAAAACTGCTGAAGAGTTTTGTATTAAAAATAACATAGAGTTTTAATATTCGTATTAAAAATATAAATTGAAATTAAATCTTATGTTAAATAAATTTAAAATTTAATCAACACTTTGGCGGGTGCCTTAATTTCTGATAGTTCTTTAAATATAAAGAAATTATCAATATCAAATTACCATTATAAAAACAAAAGGGCGGGGTATGTAAATTAAGTTTTAAACTTTAATCACATTTGCCCACCCTTTAGGCTTTCAAACATTATCAGTAATTTATAAATTATTTTTCTTTTTAATTTCACATGTTATTTTAGCTGCCCACCCAAGATTTTTTAGATTTGTTGTATTGTTACCGCACGCAAAATAGAATTAGGAATATAGATTTATTTGTAATTCAAATTTCATTATATTATAAATTTTATTAACCGTGCGTTAAATATTTTTTCAATTTATATAACACTTGGGCGGGTGCCTTAATTTCTAATAGCTCTTTAAATATAAAGAAATTAGCAATATCAAATTACCATTATAAAAACAAAAGGGCGGGTATGTAATAAAAGCTTTAAAATTTATTTTCACTCCCCACCCTATAGGTTTATTGCTTAATTATGAAATCAAAATTTTATTTGACTTTTTACTTTATTATAAATTATTAACGTCCACCCTAGTTTTAATTAGGTTTAAAACATTCAAAGCACACGCAGAAATTATTTTTTAGCATAGTCAAATTTTTATTGTTAATTAATTCTATATATTTTGTTTCTTTTACCGTGTGCTGAATTGGCATCAAATTTAAATACATTTGGGTGGGGGATAATAAATGTTATTTAATCACAAAATAATATGAAGCTAAAATTCAAAATAAAGCAATAAACTCTAAATGGCGGGGTATGTAATTAAAGTTAAAAAAAAATTAATCACATTTGCCCACCCTTTAGGCTTTTAAATATTATCATTAATTTATAAATTATTTTTCTTTTTAATTTTACATGTTATTTTAGCTGCCCACCCAAGATTTTTTATTTTATTATTCATCATCTTCATTTGATTTATTATCAATAATACCTGAAATTGTTTCTATAGCTGATTTTTTTATTAATGAAATTTTTTCTTCTAATTCAATATTATCATTTCTTATCTCATAGGCTTCTATCAACATCGGAATATTTACGCCGCTTATAATATACGAATTTTTATAAGTTTTAGACAATATATATGCTGTATTAAATGGAGTTCCTCCAAATATGTCTACAAAAAATATAATACCTTCTTCTATATCAAGAAATGATATTTTATTTTTACAATTTTCCATTAAGATTAAATTATCCATATCCATATAAAAATTAACAGCAGCAGTATTTTTCTGTTTTCCGCAAATCATTTCAACAGTTTCAAGTAATGCTTCTGCAGTTCTGCCATGCGATATAATAACTATAGCTGTACTCATAATATATTCCTTAATTATAACAAATCTTTTAAATATTTAATGCTGTCATTTGGCACCATTTGAACAGTAATTTCAACATTTTTATTTATTAAACTTTTCAATATACTCTCTTCTTCTTCTGTAATATTTACTGTAGGAGTAATTTTTCTTGTATTTTCTCTAGTTGACATATTACCTACATTAATGGATTTTACTTCTACACCATTTTCTATTAAATATTTCAAATAATATGGTGTCTTTACTACAAGCATAACTTTTTGTAATGCATATTTATCTTCTAATATATTTTTTAATGCCTTTTCTTTCGTGAGAATAGAAGTGCTTACACCAGCAGGTGCCACCATTCTTAATAAATCTTTCTGCATATCGTCATTAGCTATTTCATCGTCTATTATCATTATTCTATTGATTTGTAAATAAGGAGCCCATATTCCTGCCACCTGACCATGAATTAATCTAGAATCTATTCTTATATTAACAAAACCTTTCATATTAAATCTCCTTTTAAATTTATTAAATTATTCCAAGTGAATTTAATAAAATACTTAAAGCTATAATTATTAAAAGAACTCTTGTTGAATTCATATATTTTTTTCCTAACAGCCAATATACAAAAGCTACAGCTAAAACAGGTAGTAATTGAGGAAGCATTTTATCCAACATTTCTTCTTGAATATTAACTTTCAATTCACCTATTGTAGGTACTAACTTCAAAGTAATATTTATCACAGTAGGAATTAATGCTCCTACAACAGTCATTCCTAAAACAGTACTAGAATCAGTAAACTTTTTTAAAGTACCGCTTATTTGAGATACAACTTTTTGTCCTTTATCAAAAGCTAAATGAGCAAACCATCTAGATATTCCTATTTTTATTATACTTCCAATTAACCAAAGTACTATTCCTATAGGATTTCCCTGCAATGCCATATATGCTGCTATTGAGCCTAATACAGTGTTTATTGTAACTGTAAAAAAAGTATCTCCAACTCCTGCCAAAGGTCCCATTAATCCGGTTTTTATTGCCGGAATCATATCTTTACTTTTATATCCATTATTTGCTTCTATTGCTGTATCTGCCCCTAGAACAAATCCTCCTGTTACAACATTAGTATTAAAAAATTGAAGATGTAATTTCATCATTTCTTTAAGTTCGTTTTTATCTGTATATATTTTTTTCAGTATAGGATAGATAGTGCTGCAATAACCTAAACCTTGCATAGTTTCATAATTCCAGCAGCTTTGAGCTCTTGTGATCCATCTGAAAAAGACTTTATCCATATCTTTTTTTGTAATATTATATTTATTCATCTTCATTATCCCCTTCATAATTAGTTTCATATATTTTATTTTCATTCATTAAGAATTTATTGCTGTTCTGATAATTAATAATTGCAAATGCTATTCCTATAAGTGCTATTGAGAGCATAGGAAGCTTTAAATATGCTGCTAATACAAATCCAAGAATAAGATAAGCTATAAAATTTTTAACAGGCAAATATTTTAATAATATAGCTATTCCAACAGCAGGCAATACTCCTCCTGCAGCTTTTAATCCATTTAAAAGCCATTGAGGAGAATACTGCAATATAGTATTTACAAAATCAACACCAAAATAAAGTGCCAAAAAAACAGGCAGCCCTCTTGAAATACCCCAATTTACCATTCCCAAATGATTATATAAATTAATTTTTTCATATTTCTCATCTTGTAAAGCTTTTTCTGCCTTTTTCATAATAAATACATTGGCAAATCTAGCTAAAATATCCAATTGTGTCATAAGAAGTCCTATAGGAACTCCCAATCCTATAGCAAACTGCATATCTTGTCCTGTTATTATTGCTAAAGGTGCCGCTATTAATGCAGCAGTTGAATAGTCAGGTATGCTTGCTCCTCCAAAACTTCCAACTCCTAAGATTAAAAGCTGGAGCGTAGCTCCTATAAGAAGACCTGTAGCCATATCCCCCATGACAATACCAGCAAAGCAGCCTGCCATCAATGGTTTACCCAATTCAAGTTTTAAATTTAAATTATCATAAATAGTTAAAACTGAGTATAAAGTGAGAAGTATAATTTGCCATAAACTAATTTCCACAATATTCCCCCCTTTTTATAATGATTATTTTTTATTTATCTTTTTAATAAATTTTTTATATCAAGATATGTCTGATTAGTAGATATAATAAAGTCGCTTCTTTTGGCAAACAGCAATTCATTACCATTAAAATCTGATACATGTAAATTTAATTCTTTTGCTATTAATAATAAAGGAGCAAAATCCCAAGGTCCTAAATTTGGACATATAAAAGCACCAAAATGTCCTCTTGCCACTTTAAATCCGTCAAGTCCAGCACAACCTATATATCTCAAATCAAAACCATTATTAATAACTGTTTTTAATAATTCACTTTTCCACATTTTTCTAACATCAATAGATATTAAAGCTTCTTCAAGTGCTATATTTTCAGGTTCTTTTATTCTTATATCATTTATGAAAACCCCTTCTCCATCTATAGCATGTATTAATTCATTTTTTTTAATATCAAATATATAGCCAAGTTTTGGAATTTTATTTTGAAAAAAAGCTATTAAAATACAATAATCTGTTTCTTGTTTTATGAAATTGGCTGTAGCATCAATAGGATCTATAATCCAAACATTTTCATTTTTTTCTAAATTGTTATCTTTTTTAAATGTTTCTTCTCCTAAAATATAGTGATCTTTAAAATTTTCATTTAATTTACTAGATATAAAATCTTCTGTTTGTTTATCTATAATTGTTACTAAATCTCTTCTATTAGTCTTTGTATCAATATCATTTTTATTTAATTTTGATGATATAATTTTTTCTCTTATTTCTTTTAGTATCCCTATAACTATATTATGGCAGTATAATAAATCATTCATACAATTATTCTCCCTATACAATTTTATATATAATCTAATGTATGATATCCATTGATAGCTATATTCTCAAAAGTTTTCCAAGTTTCAATTGCCATTTTTAAACCTAATTTTTTATCTTCTATAGGCCATCTAAAGAATTCAAAAGTTGCTGTTCCTTTATAACCTATTTCTCTTAAAGTATTAATTACAGAAACCCAATCTATATTTCCAAAACCAATAGGTAAATGAGCATCTCTGTCTCCTAAATTATCGCTAAGATGTAATTCAAATAATTTATCTTTCATTAATCTTATTGTTTCAGATATATTTATACCATCATAATTTCCATGTCCTACATCTAAACAAAAACCTACATTTTCCATATTAACCGTATTTACTAAATCTATTAAATCATCTATTTTGCTGTATATTCTTCCCTTAAAAATATTTTCTACAGCTATTTTTAT
Organism: Brachyspira hampsonii; assembly: GCF_002214805.1. Classification (NCBI taxonomy): domain Bacteria; kingdom Pseudomonadati; phylum Spirochaetota; class Spirochaetia; order Brachyspirales; family Brachyspiraceae; genus Brachyspira; species Brachyspira hampsonii. Next base: position 1,924,521 of record NZ_CP019914.1, read on the forward strand.
TCCATAAGTATTTGCAAACTCCCCGAAATATCTTATATTTTCAGCTACTTTTTCTTTTACTCGTTCAGATCCTAAAATTTCTACGGCTTTCTGATAATTAGGTAAATTCTTTGCAAAACCGCCTTCACCAAAAACTCCAGGATGCATCACTATACTTACAGGTTTTAGATTTCTTACTAATTCTATATAATTTTTCATTTGTTCAATATTCTTACTATTTATTTTTTCATCTAAATCAAAAATTGAACCATTATAATGCAAAGAAGATAACTTTATATATCTGTATTTATTTAAATGTCTTTCTATTGATTTAACTATTTCTTTTTCTCCGGAAAAATCCGTATAAATATTCGAATGAGTCCATGTATTAAACCAGTTAATATCTAATTCTCTAAGCATATCAAAACTTTCAGAAATTTTTGTTTCAGAAAAAATTTGATCTTCATCTTTAATTGAGTTATTATTTTTTGCATTTTCATCTTTATATTCTTTAAAATACAGATGAGCCGATATATCAAAACATTTTTTCATTTTTTATTCCTCAAATTATAATTTATCTTCATTAGTAAATAATGACATGTTTCTTACTAATTCAAGTCTTTTATTTATGTCTTTTTTTATTGTACCCAAAAACAAAATATCAACGATAGAAAAAAATACGATTCTTGAACTCATAGCTGATGTTCTTAAATCTGTTTCATTTGAAATTATTTCTATAACTATATCTGCTATTTCGCTTTGGGGACTTGATATGTTTTTTGTTATCAAAGCAACTTTGGCATCATTTTCTTTTGCTGTTTTTAATATGTTTAAAATTTTCTTAGTTTTTCCGCTGTAGGAAAATACTATAAATAGATCATTAGGTTTTGCTGAAAATGCTGCTGCCTGAATAGAATCTGTATCTTGATACCAAATTGCTGTTATACCTATTTTCATGAGTTTACTTGATAAATCAAATGCTGGTAATGAAGATGCACCTAAGCCTGCTAAAAATATTCTGTTAGATGAATCTATTGCATCTATACATTCTTTTACAGATTCAAGTTTTAACTGATCCAAAGTTCTACTTAAAGATGTAATGGATTCTGATATTATTGCTCTTGAAACTTTTTCTAATGAATCTGTTAAAGAAATATTATCATGATTTAGTGCTCTTTCCTGATTATTTATAATATCATATTCCTTAATTAGTAAAATCTTAAATTCTGTAAAACCAACTCCACATGTTTTTTTTATAAATTTCATTATTGCTGATTGGCTTACTCCTAATTCTTTTGCTAAATCAAAAGAACTATAACTTATTATGTTCTCTTTTAATTTTAAAATATATTCAGATATTAATTTTTCTGTTTTTGTATATGATAATTCTTTTTTGGATATTTCAGATAGTATACTGTTCATAAAATTCCTTATACTTAATAAGTATTTTTATACTTAATTTTAGACTTTTTAAGTACATATTTATTATAGTAAATTATGATTTTAAAGTCAACATATTTATGATTTTTTTATAAAAAAATAGGTATTCCTTTTATTTTGGAATACCTATAATATTATATCTTTAATTAATTACATAGCTTCTGCTTCATTAGAACCGGTATTATCATTAGAATTGAATTTATCCATATCCACTTCTTTACAAATTTTTCCTGTAACGGCAGCAGTAACCATACCATCATTAACATTAAGCATAGTTCTGCCCATATCAATAAGAGGCTCTATTCCTAAAAGTATAGCCACAAGTCCTACAGGAAAACCTAAAGCAGAAAGCGTAATCAAAGCAGCATTTGTAGCCCCTCCTCCAACTCCGGCAATACCAAAACTTCCTATAGCAATTATAACAACAGCTTTTATCAAGAAAGCAGGCTCAAGAGGATTAATACCTAAAGTAGGAGCTATCATAGCAGCAACCATTGCAGGATAAATACCAGCACATCCATTTTGCCCTATAGTTACAGCAAGCGAAGCTGATAAATTAGAAACTCCTTCAGATATTCCCATCTTATCTTTTAAAGTAGAAACAGTTAAAGGTAAAGTACCAGCACTTGTTCTTGATGAAAAAGCAAATGTTAAAACTGTAAAAGCCTTAGTATAATATTTGAAAGGATTATATCCAAATATAATAAGTATTATACTATGAACTATAAGCATGATAATTATAGCTATATAAGATGCTAGAAGGAATTGTCCTAACTGAGCAAATGCATTCAAATCACTAGTAGCCATAAATTTAGCCATAAGAGCAAGCACGCCATAAGGAGTTAATTTCATAACGAATGCTACTATTTTCATCACAACATCATGCAAAGCCTGCATAATATTCAAGAAAAACTCAAAAATTTCAGGTTTTTTCTTTCTAAGTCCTAAAGCAGAAGAACCTACTAAAGCTGCAAAAAATACAACTGAAAGTGTAGGAGAGCCTCCCATACCAGCTAATGCTGCAAATGGATTTGTAGGTATAATATCTAATAATTGCTGCGGAACTGGTCTTGAAGAAAACTGCTCTAATTTACCTTCATAGTTAGAAGCACCCTGAGAAATATCTCCTACTATAGATTGAAGTTTTGAAGCATCTAAACCAAATCCCTTAGCTGTTAAAAATCCTACTAAAGCTGATATTGCTGTTGTTATCATTAGTACTGCTATGATTATCATAGTCATTTTACCTAAATTATTGCTGTTTCCTTTTATATTAAGTAAAGCCATAGTTATAGAAACAAAAATTAAAGGCATAACTAACATTTGAAGCAGTCTTACATAACCATTACCAACTACATTATACCAAACAATACTTTGATTTACTATTTCCATATTTGAGGAATAAATTGTTCTAAGTATAAATCCCAAAGCCAACCCTAAAACTAAAGCAGTTAATACTCTGATTGTGAAATTCAGATGTTTTTTCTGCATAAAATACAATAAGCCTATTAAAGCTAATAGTATTATAATGTTAATTACAACATAAAGTCCCATATATAATTACTTCCTTTTAATATTTTAATGCCTTATAATATAATACAGTTTTGAAAAAATTGATAGTCTTGTAATCAAGCCTCCTTAACGCACGGTGAACTTATTTTTTTAATATAAAAAAATTAAGATTTTTAATTATCATAAGTTTTAAGTATTATTCTGCGTGCGGTATATACTCCAAAAATTTAAATAAATCTTGGGTGGGCATCCAGAATAATAGGTTAAAACTAAAAAGAAAAATAATTAAAAAATGACAGAATAAATTAAAAGCCTAAAGGGCGGGCAAATGTAAATAAAGTTTAAAACTTAATACATACCCGCTCAATTTATTATTTTTTTAATCAAATAATATACAAAGTTTTTATTATATTTTGAATTTAATTAGAATATATGCTTATTATTTTTAATATTACCTCTGTCATTTTTTCTAAAGACTGAATAGGGATATATTCAAATCTGCTGTGAAAATTTTCTCCTCCAGCTGATAAATTTGGACAAGGCAATCCTCTAAAAGACAATCTAGCCCCATCAGTACCGCCTCTAATAGGTCTAATCTTATCATTTATACCGCATTCATTAAAAGCCTTTTTTGCATTATCTATTAAATGCATGTGAGGAAGTATTTTTTCTTTCATATTTAAGTAGCTATCTTTTATATTATAAATAAATGTATTGTCTCCGTATTTTTTATTTAGAAAACCGCAAATATCTTTTATGAATTCTTTTTTATGATTGAACTTCTCTAAATCATGATCTCTTATAATATATTCAAGTTCTGCTTTTTCTTCAGTACCTTCTATATATGATAAATGATAAAAACCTTCATACTTTTCTGTATACTGAGGTTTTTGTTCTGCTGGAAGCATAGAATTAAATTCCATTGCAAATAGAATAGCATTTTTCATTTTATTTTTAGAATATCCAGGATGAACATTTACTCTATTAACTGTTATTTTACAAGAAGCAGCATTAAAATTCTCATACTCTATTTCTCCAATCTCTCCTCCATCTATAGTATAGGCAAAATCTGCATTAAACTTTTCAATATCAAAATATTCTATACCTTCTCCTATTTCCTCATCCGGAGTGAAAGCTATTTTTATTTCTCCATGCTCTATATTTTTATCATTCATTAAAATTTCAGCCGCAGTCATAATTTCTGCAATACCGGCTTTGTCGTCAGCACCTAAAAGAGTAGTTCCATCTGTTACTATTAAATCATTACCTATATATTTATTTAAATTATCAAATTCTATTCTACTTAAAACTATATTTTTTTCTTTGTTTAAAACGATATCTTTACCATCATAATTTTTGATAATGTTAGTTTTTATATTTTCTCCAATGGCATCTTCATTGGTATCTAAATGAGCAATGAATCCTAATTTAGGCTTATCCTCTTTTCCTTTGGATGCAGGTATTGAAGCATATACAAAAGATTTGTCATCAAGATAAACGCTATCAATACCAATTCTTTTTAATTCATTAACTAAATATTCAGCAAATACTCTTTGTCCTTCTGTACTTGGAGTTTGATTTTCATTTCTGCTGTTTGAAGTAGTATTAAAAGATGTGTATTTTATAAATCTCTCATAAGTTTTCATATAATATTCCTTAAAAATAATACCTATATGTTAACAAAATTATTTAATAATTCAATACATAATTTTTGACTTTATTTATATACCCCGCCCTTTAAAATTTTTTATTTAATTTACACATTTTAACATTAATTAAATTTATTGTTTTATTAGAAATTTAGCCCCCGCCCAAGTGTTATTTAAATTAAATCTTATTATATTTTATGGTTGAAATTATATTTTTACTTAATATACATTTATAATATTATTCTGCGTGCAGTGTATTATTTAAAAAAATAAAAAAATAACGGCTGCTAATACTATTAACAACCGTTATCTTTATTCTATTTTTTAAGCTCTAACTATTATAGAACAGGGCTTTCATGCATAGCTTTTAAGCGATACCATCTTCTATCAACTTCTTTTTGGAATGCATCAAGTAAGTCTTGATGTTTAAGAAGGTGTTTAGTTTTACCCATCATTTTAAGCCATTCGCTAACAGGCTGTTTTTTATCATCAGCTACCATATTAGTAATAGTAGTGATACCATGTTCAATTTCATACAATGGGAAGAAACAGCAGTCAACAGCAGCTTTAATAACATCTTTACCCATATCATCAGGAGATTTCCAGTTTAATGGACAAGCGATAAGAAGTTTAACAAAAGCAGTACCATGATGATTAGCGTACCATTGAGCTTTAGCAGCTTTTTTAACCAAATCTAATGGATAAGATTCACATCCAGTAGCAACATAAGGTATATGACAACCAGCAAATATTTGAGCTACATCTTTGTGATTGAATTGTTTACCCACTTCAGCTTTACCAACATTAGAAGTAGAAGTTCTATGTCCTATAGGAGTAGAGAATGATAATTGGTTACCAGTGTTCATGTATCCTTCATTATCATATTCTAATATAATCATTTTATGATTTCTAATAGCAGCACCAATAGAAGGTCCCATACCTATGTCATGACCGCCGTCACCAGTAATCATTATGAAAGTAGGATCTTCAGGTCCTTCGATTTCTCCTCTTCTTTTTCTTTCATGATACATTTCTACGATACCAGAAAGAGTAGCAGCACCGTTTTGGAATAAGTTGTGAACATAAGTAGTTCTGTAAGAGCTGTAAGGATAACCTGTAGTAACAACCATAGAACAACCAGTATGTACTAAAAGAACAACTTCGCCTTCTATACCTTTCATGAAAGTATTGATACCAGAGAAGATACCGCATCCGTTACAAGCACCATGACCTTGAGCATAACGATAAGCTTTACCAGTTAATTCTCTAAGAGGAGGCGTTTTAACTTCAAGTTTATGAGTTTGTTCATTCATAGTAACAGTGATGCCTGATTTTTGGCTTTCTAAAGTAAGAGGTTCATGTATAGGTTTCATTTTAACATTAGGATCACCCATATATTGTTCTAAGTAAGAGTGTTTTTCTACAGAACCAGGTTTAGCTAATTCTTTTAAACCTAAATCAAATAATTCTTTAGCTTTTTCCAAAGTAAACTCAGTACCGCCAAGACCGTAAACTCTGCTAACAATAGAAGATTTGTTATTAGGATCATTTTTAAGAGCAGCTCTGATTTCAGTGGACATATTACCGCCCATACCAGAGTATGAATCTTGTCTGTCGCCTACTACTACAACTTTAACATTAGCTAATAATTTTTGTAATTCTTTTTCAGGGAAAGGACGAATTTGAGTGATAGCAAAAGCACCTATTTTAAGATTAGGATTAGCTTTTCTCATTTCATCAACGGCTAAAGTACCAGTTTCATAAGCAGAACCGCAAAGCATTAAAGCTACTTCAGCTCCTTCCATATTGTAAGTTTCTATAGGATGATATTTTCTTCCAGAGAAAGAAGCAAATTCTTCAAATACATCTAATATAATAGCACGGGAATCTTCTAATGCTTGAGAAAGCTGTAATTTACTTCCTGTTAATTCATCTTCATTCATGTAAGGTCCGATTGTAACAGGATTTTTTCCTGGTTCAACAGAAGTAACTTCAGGAGTATATTTACCTAAGAAATCCTGAACATCTTTATCATTTTTGAAGAGGTGAATTTTTTTCTTTTGGTGAGAAGTGAAGAAACCGTCAGAAGAAACTATAATAGGTAATTTAGCTCTTTCAGCGATTTTTAAAGCAAAGATATTGAAGTCATAAACCATCTGAGTAGTGTGAGCCATAATGATAATCCAACCAGTGTTAAGAGCCATCATTATATCAGATTGGTCGCATTTAATATCTAATGGACCAGAAACAGTTCTGTTTACAACATTTAATACCATAGGGAATCTAGTACCAGATTGTACAGGTAATTGTTCCATAGCAAAAAGAAGACCGTTAGCAGAAGTAGCATTGAATACTCTGCCGCCTGCAGTAGTAGCACCGTAACATATACCAGCTGCACCATGTTCACCATCACCAGGGATCATGCAAACAGTATGTCTTCCATTAGCTTTCATTTCGTCCAAGTACTCAGCAATTTGAGTAGAAGGAGTAATTGGGTAATAACCCATAACGTGATAATTGATTTGAGCGGCTGCAATGGCTGCTAATTCATTACCACTTTCAAGTATGTTTTCTTGTTCTGCAAGATTATATTTGTTAGCCATTTATACGCTCCTTATTATTTTTTATAACGACTGTATGTAAGCTCATCAACATTGCAATCAGCTTCTACTTCTATTCTTAAAGCCTGCTCTTCTTTAGTGTATTGTTTAGCAGCATAAGGTCCTTTAGGACAAGCTCTAACACATTTTAAACAGCCTTTACAATATTGATAATCAATACCCATCATATTCATAGCAGTTTTGCTAGAATCTTTTCTGTCTGGTCCTTTTTCCCAAACTATACAAAGGTCCGGACAAACAACTTCACAGTTAGCACAGTCAATACAGTTTTTAGGGTTGAATACTGGAATATGACCTGTACGAGTAACTTGTAAGTCTTTTAAAGTAGAGTTACCAGCAGCATTAATATAACCGCCTGTTAATTGGTTGTTTTTACCATAAACAGGTTCTGGTTTTTTATAAGGTATATAAGGATATTTACCATCTGCAGGGAAATCTTTAACTACAGATTCGCTTCCGCCTTTTCTGAAAGCTTCGATATTAGGTTCTACTAATTCAGCTTTTCTTCCGCCGAATTGTTTTCTGATTTGCTCTTCAAATTTAGCAGAATCTATAAAATCAAGCTGATTAACCATAGCACCCATTATAATAGTATTAGCTGCCTGTGAAGGAAGTTTTAAATCATTAGCGATTTTAATAGCATCAACACAAACTACTTTACCTCCATGAAGTTTAGCAAAGTCTCTTGCTTCATCAGGAGTTTTATTAGTATTAAAAATAACTATAGCATCTTCTTTAACACCAGCTAATGTAAGAGGGTTTTTAAGAAGATTCATGTGGAACACTGCCACAACATGTGGTTCTTCTACAGTAGAGTTCACTCTAACTTCATCTTCTGAGAATCTTACAAAAGATTTAACAGGCGAACCTTTTTTTTCTGAACCATAACTAGAGAATGCAGCACCATAGAATCCTTGTGATAAAACACCTACTTCTGCAAGCATTTTACCTGCACTATTAGCACCCATTCCGCCTATACTTTCGAGACGAATCTCGAAAAAGCCTAAATCATTGACTTTTGGGAGTTTCACGATTTTTTTCTCCTTTATTTAATTAAAATGAGATTTTTAGAATAAACATTAAAAGTATACTAACTTTATAAAATTAATATACTATCAATGTTTATATATTGTACTATAAATAAGATAAAAGTCAAATTAATTATCATTATTTTAATATATCATGTATATATTTTATTTAAAAAATATATACATGATATTCGTGCGTATATATTTATTTTATTAAGAAAAATGTATGATATGATTAATATAATATTTGACATGTGATGCTTTAATTACTATACTATAAGCAGTATAATAATTAGTTGATTTAATCAATATATATAAAAATTGTCCTATTTTAAGATGCTATTAAAATTAATTTTATTATAAATTTATAAATAATTTTTGGGGTATATTTATGAAAAAGAAATTTAATAGTTTAAATGTTCAAATACCAATCGTAGTTAATACCTTTATAGCGGTTCTTTTAATTGTGTCTATATCCACTTTGGTGCAAATGTCAAAAAAGGCAATAGATAAAGCCTCTTATGATGGATTTGCAACTACCATAAAGGGGTATGCAACTTTTTTTGACTCTTTAGTTGAAAATCAATTAATATTATCAGATACATATTCTTCATTCACATTTGTAATAAATTATATGCAAAATAGAGATGCTGAAGGCGAAGCCAATATGCTTACTGTATTAAGATTAATGTCTGCTAAAAATCCGTATGTAAAAAGTTTAGCATTAGTGGAAAAAGACGGCATCATACTAAATAATTCAAGCGGAGATAATACGGATGTAGGAAAAAATGCAAGTCAGATATATCCAGACCTTTGGAAAAAATATGATTCTGTAAAAAAGCCTACATTATCAGATTCTATATATAAGACAGCTGACGGAAAATGGATTACTGCTATAATTTCACCAATAAATTCAAGAACTGATAATACATATTTAGGAGCATTGCTAGTAGTATTAGATTGGCAGAAAGTTATAGATGAAGTATCTTCAACTGCCGGAGAAGTTCTTACTCATTGGATAAGATTATGGGTATTTAATAAAGACACTTTGCTTGTAATGCATAATGTGCCAAGCGAGGTTGGTAAACTTGCTCCTGTAGAAGTAAAAACAATAGTTAATAATACCGAAGGAAAATTAGAATTCCAAAATGACGGTATGACTAAGGTATGTTTATATACAAGCATCAAAAATCAGCCTTGGCATGTAGCTTTTTCTATGCCTTTAAGTTTTATTGAACAGCAAAGCAGCAAGATATTAACTATTGGTATTATAATAGGCATTATAGGAATAATATTGAGTTCTATTATCGGATTCTTATACATAAAGAATCTTATTAGTCCTTTGAAGCTGCTTGTAGAAGAAGCTAAAGAAATGTCAAAAGGACAATTTATACTCAGACAATTTAAATTCAAAAGAAATGAGATAGGTGATATAGCATACTCATTTAAAGATATGAGAGATGCTTTATCAAAAATAATTAATGAAGTTAATGAAACTTCAGAAAAAATAAATAATGCAGCTTTAAGTCTTACACATGGAAGCGATGATTTATCAGCTAGAACAGAAGCTCAAGCATCTAGTTTGGAGGAAACTGCTTCCGCTATAGAGGAAATGGCTTCTACAATAAAATCTTCCGCTTCGCATTCGGTGGAAGGAAATGATATGATGATAGCTTCTAAAAAGGCTGTAGAAAACGGAGCAGGTGTAATTTCTGAAACTACTAAAAGTATAGAAGAAGTTTATGAATCAAGCGAAAAAATAAAAAGCATTACTAAAACAATAGAAGATATTGCTTTTCAAACAAACATACTTGCTTTAAATGCTTCTGTAGAGGCAGCAAGAGCCGGAGATCAGGGAAAAGGTTTTGCGGTTGTAGCCTCTGAGGTAAGAAATTTGGCTCAAAATTCACAGTCATCTGCTAAAGACATAACATCGCTTATAGAAAACATTTATGAAAAAATTAATAAATCAGCTGAAACTGCAAGAGAATCACAATCTATATTCAATGATATACAGTCTAAAATAGACGGCACAGCAAAAATAATGCAGGAGATAAGTACAACAGCAGTAGAACAGCAGACAGGTGTAGATCAGGTTAATATTGCTGTTTCAAAAATAGACGGAATAACTCAGCAAAATGCTGCTTTAGTTGATGAAACAGCAACATACGCAAAAGAATTATTAGAACAGTCAGAAAACTTAAAAAATATTATGACTTTCTTTAAAATGAATTAACATTTATTTTATTAGCAGCTATGAAATTTATTTACAAAATAATCTTTACTTTTTGTATAATTTAAATTATCATAGCTGATAATTTTATTTTAGGATTATTTATGAAAAACTATATCAAAATAGTAATAACTTCTATTATATTCTTACTATTACCTTATTTACTAAATGCTCAAGAAAAATATACAAATGCAATAATGCCGCCCCTTCCAAATGCATTCGATATGTTTATTGGAAGAGAAGGAAATAATGAACTTCCGCAATATATAAAACCTGATTATTTTAGAGATGATTACAAAAGAAAACTTCCAAATCTTAATGATACAAATTTAAGTTTCTTTCAAAAATATCCTATAGAATTTCATTTAACTACTACTTTTTCTTATGCTGTTCATACTAATACTTTTAATTTGAGAGATACTTTTGCTACTATTGGTCAGACATTTCATAATGACTATATACAATTTACAGGATTTATAACAGCATTCGGATATTTCGACACTCATAATCCAGATATACAATATCCATACATAAAAGGAAATGCAGGTCTTTATGATGGAGGAGTACAGGCTATATTTATTGATAGAATACTAGTGTCAGCTAGAGGAAGGGCAACTTTTGATATTAACACTACTACTTTTATGCTTATGCCTCATTATTATGATACTACATTAAATCCGGCAAATATTGATACGCCTGATTATTATATACCTCAAGTATTAAATGGTCCTGGCATCAGAGTTGGATTTATAGGAAATCATTATGAGATAGCTTATTCTCAAGGAGATTTCAGACATAGTATACCTAAGGCTTTTTTATTCAGATTTAATATACCTAATATTGAGTTTAGATTCTTATACGAACATGAAAATAGAATAGAGCCTCAAAATTATCATATAAGTTTATTTGAATCATTGGTTCAGGCTTCTGCAACTTTTAGATTCCCGCTTATGAATGAAACTATTTGGCTTAATGCTATTGCTGAATATACTTGGAGGGAAAATGATGCCCATTATGTTCGTTTGGAGCAGGGTTTTGAATGGTATATGTTAAATATTGCTTTGAGAGAAATGGTTCATATAAAAGATAAAAATGCTAAGTTATATTTAGAATATGCTATATTTGGTAAATTTAAAGCAGGTCCTGCTGAATTTAATGTTGGTTTCCAAGGTTCTACAGACGGAAGATACTACATTGCAGGAAATGTAAAATTTTAATAGCTTGTAGTATTTTACTTATAATATATAATAATACTCTGACAATTTAAGGAGGGTTAATATGAAAAGAATAATATATACAATATTAACTTTATCTATATTATCAATATATGCTTATGGAGGTTCTGTAGCTTTAAGCGAAGTACCTAATGAAGCTATAGCATTTGCTGATAAATATTTCTCTGATTATTATTTGTATAGGGCTACTGAATTGGGAGGTTCTTATACTTTGATATTCAAGGGCGGGCTTAAAATATTTGTTAATTCTTATGGCGAATGGAGAAGTGTAAGCGGCGGCGGAGAAGAAATATCTATAGCCTATATAGAAGATAAAGTTAAAAATTCAATCAAAAAAGAATTTCCTGATGAAAAAGTTGTGAATATACAAAAAAATAGAAAAGACTACAATATAGAATTCAAAAGCAGAAGAAAAATAGTTGTAGATTTTGAAGGAAATATAACGAAAAAATGGCGGGATTAATTTTGTAGTAAACAGATAAAAGTACAAGCATCAATTATAATGTTTGTACTTTTTTACTATTATATAACTTTGATATTGAAAATTGGAGATAATGGGGCTCGAACCCACGACCCTCACAATGCCATTGTGATGCTCTCCCAAACTGAGCTATATCCCCTCAATTAATATTCAAATATTCTAAATTATTTTTAATGAAAAGTCAATCAGCATTATATTAGTCTTTTTAAATAATAAAAACATACTATTATTTAACTCAAAGTAAAAAAACAATAAATTTAAAAAAATCCTGGGTGGGCAGCTAAAGTAACAGATTAAAGCAGAAAGGAAAAATAATACAGAAATTACAAAATAATACTAAAAATTTTTAGGGTGGGCAGATGTAATTAAATTTTAAAACTTTTATTACATACCCCGCCCTTTATATTTTCTGATTTAATTTGCAATTATCATTTTATTAATGTTTGAAATTTTTATCTGCAATTTAAAAAACCCGCCCAAGTGTTAATGAAATTCATAATTTATTTAACGCACGGTAAACAAAATTTAAAATATAGTAAAATTTGAAATAATAATAAAACTATATTTATAGTTTCATTCTGCGTGCGTAAAGCGAACCATAAAATTTATTAGATTAAATTAAGAACTAAATATTGTTTATATTTTTGCATTTAGCTATATAATATATTTAAAATATGATAGGGTGAAAATATGTCTGATAATACAAATAACTTAAATAATAAAAATAATACCATATTCATATTATATATTGTTGTATGTTCAATATTTTTAATAGCATTGATTATAATATATTTTTTATTTTCTTATTCAATAAAAAAGTCTATGGATTATAGTATTGGAAAGTTTGAAACAAATTCACAAATACAATTAAGCAATTATTATGAGTTCCTTAAATAAACGGTTACAAATGAAAGTTTTGAAAATAAAGAGTTTATAAAAAATACATTAGAAGAGGCATTCAAACCTAATATCGATTTACTTAGAGAAACCCTAAAAGACAGTAAAGATTTTTCAATAAATACAGTAACTTTCTGGCTCGCATTTTTATCTTTAATAATGATAATATTCACAATTTTAGGCATATACGCCAATAATAAAATAATGGAAAGCAATCAAAAGCAGTCTGAACTTATTATAAAAGAAACAGAATTAGAATCAAATAAAACCTTAGAAGAATTAAATAAAAAAGCCCAAGAAATAGAATTAACATTAAATAAAATAGAAGAACAAACCAAACAATCAAAAATAAATGCGGATAGAGCTAAAGTAAGCGAATTATTTGCAAGAGCATTAAATGAACAAATGAATAAAAATTATGGTGAAGCCATAAAACTTTATACTGAAGCATTAGAAATAGAGCCAATTAATATAATGTCATTAAACAATAGAGGACTTTTATATTTTGATAAATATAAAGAAACTAAGGATGAAAAATATTTTAATGAAGCATTAGAAGATTATAATAAAGTTTTAAGTATTGACAACTATAATATTAATGTGTTAAATAACATAGGAATTTTATATTCAGATAAATATGAAGAAACTAAAGACGAAGAATATTTTAAGAAAGCATTAAAAAATTATAATAAAGTATTAAGTATTGATAATAAAGATATTAGTGCTTTAAATAATATAGTTGCATTATATTCTAAAAAATATATGGAAACTGAAAACGAAGAATATTTTTATAAAGCATTAGAAGATTATAATAAAGTTTTAAGTATTGATAATTATGACATTACTACTTTGCATAATAGAGTTAATTTATATTCAAATAAATTCATAAAAACTAAAGACAAAGAATATTTTAAGAAAGCACTAGATGATTATGATAAAGTATTAAGTATTAATAAAAATTATTATCCTATATATTGCAATATACCATTCCTATATTTAAATGATTATGAAATAAATAAAAATAAAGAAAGTTTAATAGAAGCAGAAAAATATTTGAATGAAGGTTTAAAATTGTATCCTAATGATTTAGAATTGATAAATAATTATGGTATGTTATTGTATTTCAAATATAAAGAAAATAAAAAAACTGTTGATTTAAATAATTCTGAAAAGTATTTGAAAAAAGCTATAGATGACAGCCGAATAAAAGAAAATATAGGAGAAACATACTACTATTTACATCTTGTATACAATGAATATGCCCAACTTGACGAAAATATAAGCGGGTGCTCAAAAGAAGAATGCAAAAATAAAAGTTATAAGTATCTTCAAAATTCAAAAGATTTAGGATATAAGCATTTTATGGAGAAATAAAAATTTTATATTTTTACAACCTGTATTATTAAATACGAACTTCAAAATTTGGACATATAAATGCAGTCTTTTTGGTTCTTTTGGTCACAAAAAGAACTGGGGGTGTGGGGGCAAAGCCTCCACAAACAATAAAATTAAAAAGCAAATTTTGACAAACTTAAAAATCTTTAGTACATAGTAAAATGTCTGCATTTTAGCAAAAATTGTTTTTTTAGTTATTGTCTGATAACAAATTTGACATAATAAAAAAAATTAATTATACTATATAAAAATACTATTTATGAGGTGATATATGGAGAATAATATCAGTAATGAAGAACAAATAAGAAATAAGTTTGAAAGAATATTCCAATATGAAAATAATAAGAATGCATTTCTTGATTATTTTTACGGAAAGTCGAACAGTTGTCCCACTTTAAGAAATTATTACGGTGTTGATGCAGAAGAAATTTTTAAGTTTTATTTCGATGAAAATACTAAAGAAGAAGATAAAAAAGCTTTGTCAAGATACGCTGAAACTGTAATAAAAGATATATACAAGGGCGAAAATCCTTATATAATTTTAAGATTATGCACTGGTGAAGATTTAGAAAAAGCATTAATAGAAAGTTATAATAATACAGCTGAAAGGGCTATATATGATACAATATATTCTAAAGTGCGTTTAATAAATAATGAAGCATCTAAATATATAAAAATACAAGTCAATAATTTTAATAAGTTTTTAGAATTAGAAGCCTGTATGCCTAAAAAGTTTAATCAATACTTAGAAAAAGTAAAAAATGACAATAAAGCATTATTGAATAAAGAGCCTCATTTATTATTAACTATTTTGGTATACCTAATAAATAGAGACGATGATAAAAGCCTTATTAAACAATTATTAAATTATATAGATTATCTAAAAATAAATGATGAAGAAACTATATCATTACTTTTTAGTATAGCTGATAAAGATGAAGAAGTTTATAAAAGATTAATGAATATTTTAAATAAAGATAATAACATCATTTATTTTCTTGTGAATATATACAAAGATATGACAAGAACTATAAAACTATATAAAAGATTATTTAAAGGATATTCAGAGGATAAAGGGTATTATTACTATACACAAAAACTTATACCTGAATATTTAGAACTATGCAGTTTTCCTAAAGAATGTATTTTGTTAAACACAATCGTTAACAACAACACGCTTTTTATTTCATATTTAACAGTAGAAGTAAAAAAATTATATGATGAAGACAAAGAAGCTTTTTATAAACTTTATGAGATAATAGAAAAATCAAAATTAGAACAATTATATCTTGATTATGCTATGCTTTCATCAATTATGCTTGCAGCAAATGATAACAAATATAATATTGATACTAATGCTATTGTAGAAACTCTCAAAACAATGTGCGTAGAGTTATTAAAAATAATGGGACCTATTAAAAGTTTCGATGAAATAACTTCTAAAAGCTTTAAATATGTAAAAGAAAACCCTTATAGTAATCACAGTCATTATTTATCAGCTATAATGTCGCTTGATGGTATCAATGATGAAGCATCAGAAATTACTACTAAATTATTAAAGCATTACGGAATATACGGCAAAATTTCTATTTATGTTTCTATTCAGGAAATATTCTATAATAGAGGTATTTTAGAAGCTAAAGAAAAATTAGTTAATGATAAAAAAGTGCCATTAAAAGATATTTATTTATCATTATTAGATTCAAAAAATAATATTATTACACTTATAAAAAACAATATAGAAGAAACAAAATCTATTATGGAAGAAAAATCATTTATCACTTCTATAACAGCAAATATTAGCGGTACTATATTATTTATTAATTGTATTTTCAGTGATGAATTAAAAGAACTTATTGATAATAAATTTGATTTTGTTTTCAAAGTTCTAGACACAGCAAAATCAAAAGAAATAAAAAAGCATTGTGTATCGGTAATAAATAATAATGAAAGTATTGTAAGAAGCGAAGTAGAAAAATTGGCAAATGAGGGAAAAGAGGCTTCAAGAACAGTTTATAAAGAGATAATTAAATATTGGGATTTACAAAAGTTTGACGATGATTTTCAATTTAAAAGTGTTGACGAAATAAACGAATATTTAAATAAATACTATAATGAAGGACATGAAACTCTAATAAAAGATATAGACGAAAATATACTCTCTAATATTTTACTAAAAGATAAAAAAACTAAAGCTCCTTTAAATATAGTTAAGTATGTGTTTATGGAATATATTGCTTTAAAAGAGCCTTCAATATTAAAAGACTGCAACAAGATAGCAGAGTTTTTTGATATTGATTCACTTAGAAATGCACTTGATAATATATATTCAAATTGGCTTGATAATAAGGCAGATACAAAATTAAAAAATATACTTATTCCATATTGTCTTTTTCAAACTGAAGATAAACTTTTAAAGTTAAAGGCTCAGATTGAAGAATGGGCATTAAACTCAAGAGGAGCATTAGCAGCACATGCAGTATATGCTATAGCATTAAAAGCAAGCAAATTTGCATTGGTTTTAGTTGATACTATGTCTGTAAAAGTTAAAAATAATCAGGTAAAAAATGCTGCTAAAGATGCATTAAAAAAGACTTCCAAAGCATTAGAGATTTCAGAAGATGAGCTTATAGATAAAATAATACCAGATTTGGATTTTGATAAAAAAGGTACAAGAGAACTCCATTACGGTGGAGAAACCGACAGAGTATTTAAACTTCAAATAAAAAATGATTTCACTATAGAAGTAACAGATTCAAATGATAAAGTTTTAAAATCGCTTCCTGCACCAAACAGTAAAGATGATAAAGAAAAAGCAGATGCAGCTAAAAAAGAATTAACTTTGATAAAGAAAAATATTAAAATGATAAGTTCTAATCAAATAACAAGATTAAATAAAGTTTTATTAAACGCCCGTAAATGGTCTTATAAAACTTTTAATGAGCTTTTTGTTGATAACCCTATAATGAATATATTTGCTTTAAAACTTATATGGAGTGTTTATGATGAGAAAAATAATTTAATAGAAAGTTTTAGATATATGGAAGATGGTTCTTTCAATACTTATGATGAAGAGGAATATATATTTGAAGACAGTCTTAAAAACAAAAAGAATATTACTTTAGTTCACCCTATAGAATTAGACGATGAAAAATTATCAAAATGGAAAACTCAATTAAGCGACTACGAAATATCACAGCCTATTAATCAGCTTGATTTATTATTTGAAGAAGTTAAAGAAGAGTCTATAAAAAATAATAAAATTATATCATTTGAAGATAGAGAAATAACAGCAGGCGAGATTATGTCAATGGCAAATAAAATGTCATTTGAAAGAAGCAGAGATATTGAAGACGGCGGAAGCTATACTTATTATGAATTAAAAGACTCTATATTAAATATTGCATGCCGTATAGATTTTGAATATATGTGGTTTGGAATAGAGGCGGGAGAAAAAGTAACATTTAAAAATATTGCTTTCCACAGACTAGATGAAAACGGAAACTGTAATGAAGAAGAATATATAAATCCTTTAGAAATTAATAAGAGATTTACCTCGTCAATATATGGAACAGTAAAATCTTATTTTATGAAGTAAAAACTTTTATAACAAACATATATTTTTATTATGATATATATGCAGATATTATAATTTCTTAATTAATAATATATTATTTAACATAAAAATATTAGTTTACATGAAATGAAGTGTAGTGGTTCTTAGTATGTGATAAAAAAATAAATCTGCATTTGAATGCTGTGGTAAAAATAAGATGTTAAAAACAAAATATAGCCTTATTTTTAACTAATTATACTTATTTAGGTATATATGAAATTATAATATATTTTACTAGTCTTTTTGCAGATTTTTCGGTAAAAAAAGTTGATATAAAAAATATTTTAATTAAAATAAGAGCATGAATTTTTATAATTAAAAAATAGTATGAGGTATAGATGTATAAAGATTATAAATTTAAAGTAGATGAATTATTAAAAGAAGGCAAAGTCAAATTAGTAGAAGTTACGAAATCAGATGATGGAAAATCTTTTGAAGATAAAGAAATCAATTTGAATGAGCATGATACAGATGGATATAAATTTTTAAAATTAATGCTCAAAGATTTAATAATAAGATATAGAATAGAAAAATAAATTTACATAAATTAAATATTTTTATTTAATGAAAAATAAGGAAGAATTATGAATAATATTAATAAAGAAGAAGCTAAACAAAAAATAGAACAATTAACAGAAACTATTAATTATCATAATAAACTTTATTATACAGATGATAACCCTGAAATAGAAGATTATGAATACGATAAACTTTTCAGAGAATTAGAAAATCTTGAAAGGGAGTTTCCAGAATTAAAAAAAGATGACAGCCCTACAAATAAAGTTGGAGGCACTATATTAGAAAAGTTTGAAAAATTTGAACACCCGATTGCAATGTATTCTC
This sequence comes from Brachyspira hampsonii, assembly GCF_002214805.1. Classification (NCBI taxonomy): domain Bacteria; kingdom Pseudomonadati; phylum Spirochaetota; class Spirochaetia; order Brachyspirales; family Brachyspiraceae; genus Brachyspira; species Brachyspira hampsonii. The sequence continues at coordinate 1,943,450 of NZ_CP019914.1, forward strand.
TTTCTAATGTTATGAATGAAGAGGAGTTTTTGGACTTTGATAACAGAATGCAAAGAGAACTTGATGCTAGTAATATTAAATATACTGTAGAAAATAAATTTGACGGACTTGCCTTAGAGCTTATATATGAAAAAGGAAAACTCACAGTTGCAAGCACAAGAGGAGACGGACAAGTTGGTGAGAATGTTACTAATAATGTTAAGATGATGAGTAATGTTCCTAAAAGCATAAAAGAGAAAAATAAACTCATTGTAAGAGGTGAAGCATTAATAACAAAAAAAGATTTTGAAGTCTTAAATAAAGAAAGAGAAGAGCTTGAGGAGATACCTTTTGCTAATGCAAGAAATGCTGCTTCTGGAGGATTAAGACAATTAGACAGTGCAGAAAGTAAAAAAAGAAGATTAAAGTTCTTTGCATATCAAATAGCTAATTATAAAGATTTTGATTTAACTAATGAATATAAATCAATGGAGTTTTTGTCAGATTTAGGCTTTACAGTGGAAGGTGTTCATCCAAATATTGATGCTAAAAAAGTATTAGAAACTTACTATGATATACAAGAAAAAAGAAGCAAAATGGATTATGAGATTGATGGGCTTGTAATAAAAGTTGATGATGTAAAGTATCAGGAGAAGTTGGGATTTTTATCGCGTGCTCCAAGATTTGCTGTAGCTTTTAAATTCAAGCCTGAAGAGAAAGAAACTTTATTAAAAAATATAGAAGTACAAGTAGGAAGAACAGGGGCATTAACGCCTGTTGCTAAATTAGAGCCTGTTCAAGTTGGAGGCGTTACCGTTTCTAATGTTACACTTCATAACCCTAATGAAATAAAATCAAAAGACATAAGAATAGGAGACAGTGTTGTTGTGATACGCTCCGGCGATGTTATACCTAAGATTACAAGAGTAGTATTAGAAAAGCGTCCCAAAGACAGCAAGCCTTTCGAGTTTCCTAAAAAATGCCCCGTATGCGGAGGTGATACTGCTGTAACTGACGGCGATGTAATAGTGAGATGTATTAATGAAGAGTGTCCAAGTAAGATAACTAGATATATAGAATATTTCGTTTCAAAGCCTGCTATGAATATGGAGCGAATAGGTAAAGAATGGATTGCTGTATTTACAAAAAGCGGACTTGTTAAAACTCCGGCAGACCTTTATAAAATAACAAGAGATGATTTATTTAAGTTTGAAAGAATGGGCGAAAAATTAGCAAGCTACATGCTTGAATCTATTGAAAACAGCAAAAACACTACATTAAAAAGATTTATATATGCCTTGGGTATTCGTCAGGTTGGAGAAACTACTGCGGACTTACTAGCTAAATATTTCACTTCTATAGACAATTTCAAAAAAGCTACTATTGAAGACTTACAAAATATTGAAGGCATAGGAGAAATCAGTGCTAAAAGTATTTATGATTTTCTTCATAATAATGAAAAAACATTAAAGTTAATAGACGATTTACTTGAAGCAGGAGTTAATCCGGTATTTGAAAAAGTAAAAACAGTAGAATCTCCTCTCACTGGCAAGAATGTTGTAATAACAGGCTCAATAGAAGGTTTTACAAGGACTTCAGCAAAAGAGGCAGCAGAGAGATTGGGAGCAACTGTTCAGTCTGCAGTATCAAAAAACACTGACATTTTAATAGTAGGTGAGAAAGCTGGAAGCAAACTTAAAAAAGCTCAGGATTTAGGCTTAGAGATAATGGAAGCTGATGAGTTTACAAAGCTTGCTAATAGATAAAATATTAAATAAAAAATAATAAATGGATAAATAAAGGCTGTAATATTACAGCCTTTATTTTTTATTTTTTATAAAAATATATTATTTATTATTGATATTTATATTTTTTATATTATAATAAAACAAGGTGAAATATGGAAGAAAATATAATTAATAATACACAATTTGATTTAATAAACAGCGAAGAAGAAAGAAAATATTTGGCTGAAAATTTAAATAATTTTAGTATTCTAAATTTAAATAATTTATCAGATAAAGATAATTATATTGTTAAAGGAGCTTCAGAATTATTAAAAGTTACCATATTGTCAAGTCAGTCATCTAAATTATTTAAATCAAAATGTATTTTAATTGATAGTGAAAAAACAAATAATTATATATATGACAATGTATTTGAATATCTCATCTTAAAAATGAATGAAAAATTAGAGTGCATAATTAATAAACTTAAAACAGATAAAATATTAATACAAACTGAAAAAGAAAAAAAACAGAAGGTTAGAGATATAATAAGTATGGTATGTCGATTAAAATCAGCAATAAACTCAAGCAGAATAAATGATGATTTTGAATTAAAAGAATTAAATACATTAAAAGAACAAGCTCAAGATTTTAATAATTATTATATCAAAAAATATGAAAATATTTTTGAACAATTTCCTAATGAAATATATTTTTATTTTCCTCTTTGTTATTTTTATTATTTTCCTCCTATAAGGTTGATACAACATATAAGAAGAATAAAACTTTTTGAGAAGTTATTTAAAGAGTTTTATTTAATCAATAATCTATATGAACTTTCATTAGAAACTTTAATTTATATTAATATAGCTTTATGTAATTATTATATAAAGACTTCAAACTTTAAAGAAGCAGACAGTATTATCAATGAAATGTTTGATTCTAATAGTTTATTTAATAATAATGTAAAAAAAGTAAAAGATATGCAGAAAATAAAATCAGAGCCTAGTCGTTTTGTAGGGAGTAGGTTGGAGTTTACATACGGAGCAGCATATTTTGACTTTCATAGAGAACAGGCTGAAATTTGGTTTAAAGTGGATGCATATTTAAAAAATAATTTCTGCTCTTATATAGAATTATTGAAAGACCTTAAAACTCTAATGAGCGAAGAAATATATATTTTAGAGATAAATGATATTAAATATTTGATATTCAAAAATAATTTATATATAAATGATATTGGAATTTAAACTAACTAGGAGGTATTTTTATGATTATTAATCCTTTAAGATCGCCTATTGAACTGGCTGTATTCAAGTTAAATGTGAAAAGAAAAATAATTAGGGATAAAATATTCTTAAAAAAATTATCAGCTAAATTTTCTAAAATGACAGACAAACAAAATCAAAATAAAATCTTCAAATATCAAAAAAACAAATATAAAATAGAAGAATGCATTGCTGAAGTAAAAAAAGAGATTGTTAGAAGAGAAGAGCAGTTGAATCTATTGAATGCAGTACAGTTCGTAACTTGGTTTTAAATTTATTAAATCTCTTTTATATGATTTTTACATCATCATTAGATTATATTTATGATATCATTAAACTCACGGTGAACTTTATTCTTATACATAATAAAATTAGAATTATCAATTAAGCTGTATTAAAAAATCTGTTCTGCGTGCGTAGAGGAAAGTGCAAATTTAAATATTAAAATCTATTTTAAGTCCCGCCCTCTAAATTTTTTAACATTATCTGTTATTTATAGTTTTTTTCTTCTTTATTTACATTAACTGTCATTGAAGCACCCCCCAAGCGTTTTTTAAATTTATAATACTTTTCAACGCACGGTAAACTTTGCTCTTATATATAATAAAATTAAAATTATTAATCAATCAGTATTAAAAAATACACTCTGCGTGCGTATATGATTGCTTTTAAGTTTTGTATATATTGAATTTTTATCAGTTTTTTAGATTATAAAAATTGATAAAATATTTTTATTTTATTTTCTTAATAAAAAATATTAATACTAAATTATATGTTTTTTAATAATATATAAATATAGTGTGCTATTATATCCTTAATTTAACTTAAATTAAGGATTTTTGTTATAATATTAAAATTTAAATATAAAAAACATAGATGAAACAAAATAAAAAAACATTCCTATTATCATATTTAGTATTTATATCAGCAGTAATTCTATTTATTGTAATTTTTTCTATTTTAGGAAATATGGAGAGAGTAGGGTATTTATCAAATTTTAATCATATATTAGAAAATAAATATTATTTCACATTAAAATTTAACAGCAAAATTTTTAAGAATAATAAAATATATAGAGTATACCCAAATACAAATAAAATGCCTGATAATGTTACAAATATAAGATGGAGCGGAAGTTATTATGGTAATTTAGTTCTTGATGATTCAAGCATACAATTAAAAGAAAACGATAAAATAGAAAATGTTAAATATAAACTTAAAATACAAAAGAATGTATTTTTATTTTTATTATTTATAATATTAGTTTTTCCTGCAATTTATTTTTATGTTATACCTAATATATATTATCATTATAAATCATATATTTTCTTTTTTGTGCTGAATTCTTTTTTGTATTTAATAACTTCGAATTTAATAATGCCTTTATTTTCCATGATGAAGCTTGATTTTAATATATATGATTTTTTATATACTTATATATTTGTAATGACAGCTTATAATTTACTTTCGTATTATCCATTTAATTTAGACAATATAAAAAATATTAGAATAACACTTACAGCTTTATTTTCTGTTATATCAATATTTTCATTTTTTGTTATAGAGTCAATAAGTTTAACTGTACTTAATATGGTTATATTATTTTCAGATATGCCTAATCTTTATTCATCGCTTATTACAGTTCTTCCTATACATTTAAAAATTATAACTATCATTGTGAGTATAATATATTTTTCTTCTTTGTTAGTTTTTGCAATATTATTCATTTTTAATATATATAAAATGTTTATGGATAAAAGTAAAATATCATCTGCAGTGATGACAGCTTTTATAATATTTACTGTATTTTATTTATTTTTAAAGCCTAAGAATATAGATATATGGAGCATAGACTTTGTAAGAAATGCTAAAAGAAATGGAATTATAAATACACTTAATTACAGGATAAATTATGATAGATTAAATGAAATAAAGCCAAGTTCAGAATTAGTATCGGACTCTATAAAATTATTAAAAGAATATGAATCTAAAAGAGATATTTCAAAACTTTATTTGCAATCTACAAAAAATATTTTTGATAATATAAATAAATTAGATGATAGTATGCGTTCTATATTGATTGAAGCATCTAGTAAAAATAGTAACTTTATATACAATAATGAAAATATAGATTATAGATATATAGAACATCTAAAAAACAATTATTATGATGTATATACTAATTTTGAAATATTAATTACAAATGATTTGTCAAAAATAGAAGAATTAAAAAAATCTTTAAAAAGAGATGTATATTTAATATTCTTAGAATCTTTTTATGATTACTCACATTTTAAAAAATTATTTGATAAAGATCCTTTCCCTAAAGAGTACAGAAAATGGGCAGACTCATCAATAAAAATAGCACCTAATGTTAATAACGGAAGTTTTTATGCAAGACTTTCCGGACTTACAGGCTCAAGTCCTATTTATCCTAAAACACAATCGGAAAAAATAGAAAATACTTTGCCGGATCTCCTTACAAAAAACGGATATAATACAATAGCTTTGGAAGAGGCATTGAATACTTATAATTTAAAAACTTTTTATCCTTCAATAGGTTTTAAATCTCAGGTGTTTGGATTGGGTACTACAAATATTAATACATATTTAAGTACAAATATTGATAATTTAGGAACTCCTGTATTTGCTGCGGGCTTTACTATTTTAGGGCATACTGATTCGCATTTGTCTAATGATTTGAACTTCGCTGAAAATAATAAAAACTTTTTGGATAATTTTGAGGGTAATGATAAACTTCATATAATAGAAACTATTGATAATTCTGCAATGACCGCAATAAATATTATAGAAATAAGAGACACAATTTTAAAACATTCACCTAATGCAATTATAATATTTAAGCATGATCATCTTTATCCTTATTTGAAAGCTATAATCGAACGTTCTAGTATAGATGAGAATATAAAAACTAATTTTTTGAATGATTATAAGCCTTCTCCGATACTCATTTGGGACGGTACTAACGGAGCATACAAAGCACCTGAAAATTTCACTCCTGAAAATATACCATTATTGATAGCGGTTAATTTGAATATAGATTATACTAATAGTGTGATATCTCTTTTGTACAAAGAGGAAATTGATGATACTATAAGCACTTATAATAGATTTTATTATACAACGAATAATTCTATTATAGATAATAGTGAAGTTTCAAATATGACAATATTTAAATATGAAAATTCTCAAAGAATATTATCGCAGGATATTTTTCAGGGAAAGAAACATTATTATAATTTGATAAAAGAATTAACTAATAATTAAAATTATTTTTATTAATTACCAAATCCCACTCTGATATTTATTTTATTTTTATTATTGCTAAGCAATAAACTCACTTATAATTAGCTGACAACTAAAGTTATCAGCTGCTCGTTTATTGCTTTAATTATCAAAGCCTCTCTGATATTTATTTTCTTTTATTATTGCTAAGCAATAAACTCACTTATAATTAGCTGACAACTAAAGTTATCAGCTGCTCGTTTATTGCTTTAATTACCAAATCCCACTCTGATATTTATTTTATTTTTATTATTGCTAAGCAATAAACTCACTTATAATTAGCTGACAACTAAAGTTATCAGCTGCTCGTTTATTACTTTAATTATCAAATCCCACTCTGATATTTATTTTATTTTCTTCTTCTTGAATCTTTCTTTTCAATTCTTTATTTTCCAATTTTTTATTATTTCTATTTTTTAAAATTTCAAAGAATACTATAATAGCCCTTTCACTTGGAGGATTATATTTATGTATTATTCTTCTAGTTTTTGACTCTTTACCTTCCTTATCAGTTTTTATTTCTCTTATGATTTCCTTACTGTAGTAGCCTAATGCTTTTTTTATCAATGCATTTTCTATTTTTATTTTAGCATCTAAAAAATATTCTTCTTTTGCTTTTCTTATTTTTTTTACTAAGCTCTTTTTATATTTTTTGCTTGATTTATTAATATAGTCTTTTAAGTCATTATAGTTTATATTTAGTTTTTTGCTTATTTCTTCAAATGTATGGTTATATTCTTTTATAATTTCGTATATTTCTTTTTCTATTTCTTTATTATATTTTTTCATGACAATACCCTTTAAAAAATTATGCTATAAAATAATCAAAAAATATAAGTTATTATCAGCATTTTATAAAAAAGTATTGCTATAAATAATAATTATTATATAATAGAAAATATTAATATATTATGGACTATATGATGATTAAAAAAATAGCAGTATTATATTTATTTTTATTATTTTTAATATCTTGTAATGCTAATAGCGATGGTTATACATCCGCATCTGCAAAATACAAAGAAGCTCCAAGAGATAGTAAAGGCTTAACTAATTTTACAGGTATTTGGCAGGCAAAATTTCCAAATAATAATTGCAGTATTATAGTAGAAAGTACAGGAAATGTATTATATAATGATTTTTTGGCTTCATCTATAGAAGATTTAGGAAATGACAGATATAAAATGAATATATCTGCAGATAAAAATTTTTCTATTACATTGAAATTTAAATCTGATACTGAAGGAACAGTTGAAGATGATAATTTTGGAGTAGGAGTATTGACAAAATCAGAATGATAAAATCTTTATTTTAGTATGAAATTTTTTATTCTTCTATATTATCTTCGGCATTTTCTTCTTCATTATTATTGTTATCTTCGTCGTCGTCTATCATATTGCTTGATACATAATCTCTATTTAAGAAAAACAATGTTATAATAATTTGAAAATATGTATTGAATATATATAGAACTATCATAGCAATAAAATATGATAATAATCCCTCTCTGTTTTCTGTAGAAGCTGGAAAAATTGTCATAGCAAATACTTGCTGAAATAAGAATATGAATCCTAATAAAAATAATGTTTTAAAAAATTTAGGTTTTACTAAATAATAAGAATATTTTAAAGCATCTATTCCCCAAGTATGCCTTAAAGAACAAATATTTTTAATAAATACAAAAAACACTATGAAAGCAATACCCGGAACAATGAAGAAACTAGCTCCTAAGAATACCAATATAAAATATATAAAAGTGGTAAATATGGTAGGTAATAAAAATTTAAAACTTTTTATGATAGCCCAAGTGGTACTTTTAATATTTCCATAAATTAATCTTTCTACTAATAATGACACAGATATAGCAGAAATAGTGTCTAAAAATAAAGAAAGAAATATGTTTATATAAAATCCCATAGTAACATCATTTTTGAACCAATTAGCTAAATCTTCAATAGTTTTTAATTTTTCAGGATCAAATGTACTTATCGGAAAATAGATAGCTGTTAATATCAAAGGCATACAGCATATTAAAGAAAGTATAATAAAATTAATAAAATTGTGTTTAAATAAAGAAAAAGAAATAGTAAATAAATCTAAAGTTTCAAAATCTCTTTTCTTTAATTCATTTCTTAATGAAAACATATATTTCCTTATAAAATTAAAAATGTACTTCTTATTATCGTATAATTATATATATAAATTAAAATCTCAAAATAATTTTAACCTATAGTAATTTAAATTACAAATATATTTTGGAATAATAATTTTAAATTGAATATCATGTTATGAAAGTTTTGAGCTTTAGTTTAAAAGTGTATATCATATAATGAGTCATGCATAATATTATTTAATAAATTAAAACTATATAAAATATAAAAGTTTAGTTATAAATAGATATCTGACATTTTATTTTTTATAGCTGTATTACCCCGCCCGCCCACCCCTAAATTTATTATAAAAATCATGCAAATAAAAAGACTAGGCTTCATTTAGAAAACCTAGCCTTGATTAACTAATAATATTTTTAATAATTATTTTGCATTAATAGCATCTATTATTTCAACACATTTCATATACATTCTAGGAATATGGAAAGGTCCTTTATACATATTGCCTTTTAAGTCGGTGGACACTCTTCCGTCTCTGTGAAGATATCCAAACCATTCACCGTATTCTGTATCAATGAATTTTTTAGTATATTCTTTTACTGTATCATGTTTTTCTAGATACTTATTATCTTTAGTGAAATAGTAGCAATATAAAGCGGCAATAGCAGCTTCAGTTTGAGGCCACCAAAATTTCATGTCATGATGATATTCGCTTTTAGGCTTTCCAAGTACATCCATATATTGTATAATACCGCCGTACTCTTTATCCCAGCCCCATTCCCACATCCAATCAAATATTTTTATTCCTAGGGCTTTTAATTTTTCATCATGTCCTCTTTCTATAGATTCTCTCAATATAAACCAAGATGATTCTATAGCATGTCCAGGATTTAATAATCTTCCTTCAAAGTGATCTTGTAAAGTACCGTCTGGATTGCATTGTTCTAATACTGCTTTTTTATCTTCATATAGGAATAATTGTATATTGGAAAGAAGATTATCTATATATTTATTGTAATAATCTTTATTTTCAGGATCAGCTTTTCTTAATTCCTGAACAGTAGCAAGCATTATCATAGGAGGTCCGAAAGCTATAGTAGGTCTGTTAATGGCATTAAATTTTGGTATAAGAAGTCCTTCTTTCTGATATCTGTCTATATTATCAAGTATTTCTCTAGCCTTTTTAGCATAGCTTTTATCTCCGCTAGCTCTTGAATATGCTGCCATAGCTATGAGACAGAATGTTTCTGAGTAGTAGTATCTTAATCTTTTTATGATTGCTTTACCGTCTTCAGTTACTCTGAAAAACATTCTTCCATCGCCCTCTTTATCAAAACAGTATTTTTCTAAAAAGTCTATTCCCAATTTTGCCGCTTCTAAATACTCTTCTTTTTTTTCAAAATCAGCATAAAGAGTAGATAATACCCAAGCGAATCTTCCCTGAAACCATACAGATTTATCGCTTTCTATAAGGTTTCCTTTTCTGTCTAAAGCAGTATAGTATCCTCCATGCTTTTTATCAAGACCGTTTTTAAGCCAAAATGGTATAACATTGTCTTTTAACATGTGAAGATACTCATTTTTTACTTCGTTTAAATTGCTCATAAAAAAATTCCTTAAAATCAAAATAAGATTTTCTTAAAAATAATATGTTAATATTAACAGATTGGTATTATAAAATCAATAATAAAAAATATTTTTATTTCATAAAAGTTGACTATTTTTTAGATTTAGCATACAATAAGTTAGATTAATCTAACAATATAAAAATAGGAGTAAACATATATGACAACTTTAGAATATATTAATACAAACGAAACTATATATAATTTATGCACTAAATATCCGCAAATTAAAGAAATTTTATTTGATTTGGGATTTGATAAGATAAAAAATCCAATGATGTTTAATACTGTATCTAAGTTTATGACTTTGAATAAAGCTATCAAAATGAAAGGTATTGACAGAGACAAATTAATAAAAAAATTTAATGAGCATGGTTTTAATTTTGAAAGTGATAGGAATGAGATATTGAAATCACTTATAGTAAAACTTCATTGCGGTGAAAGTATAGAAAAAATTAAGAGAGAATTTGAAAATAAGTTAGTTAAAGTATCCGCTGAAGAGGTTCATAATGCTATGCATGAGCTTGTTAATAACGGCATGAGTATAGATGAGGCTAAAAGATTTTTTTATATAAGAACACTTGTTTTAAAAGATGCTATGGATAATAATACAGGAATTAATTATAAGGCTATAGATATATTTAAAGAAGAAAACAGATATATAGAAAAATTATTAGATGAAATTATAGTAAATGATAATATTAATTTATTAGAAGAGCTTTATAATAATATTAATAGACATTACATAAAAAAAGAAAGTTTATTTTTTACAGCTTTGAAAAAATATGGCAATGATGAGCCTTCAAAAGTAATGAGTAAAGTTGATAGAGATATATTAAATGAGTTAAAATATATTATTTCTTATTGTCAAAAAAGTAATAATCAAATTAATTTTGAAAGTATAAAATTATTAAAAGATCATATTTCAGATATGATTTTCAAAGAAGAAAATATATTAATACCTCTTTCGGTTTCTGTACTTACAAAAGAAGATTTTGATAATATACAAATTAAGTACGGTAAAAATAGTTAATGTTTTTGCATATTCTTTTTTATGAATAATAAATATTTAATTGACTATTAATATATATACTATATAATTTGAACAGTTGGAGTTTATTATTTATGGAAGAGAAAAGTATTTTATCATTTATAAAAACAGTATCTAATATGCCTCTTGTAAAAATAGATAAGCATAAATATTTGGTTAGTACATTTGCTTCAGAATATCCTTCTATTCTTCAGGATATATTGGAGAAAGGAGCTTATGATGCAGGAGTACCATTAAATATAATAGAAGCAAAATCAAGAGAAGCTATTAATTATGAAATAGGTAAATCAACAGCTATATCATTTGTTTCAGGACTTCCGGGAGGTATTATTGGTATAGGAGCGGTTCCAGCAGATACGGCACAATTTTTTGGGCATGCTTTAAGGATAGTACAGAAGCTATGCTATATATCAGGTCTTCCAAGTTTTACTTTAGGAGATTCAATGACAGATGATGAGGCTTGTCTTGCTGCCGTATATATTGGTGTAATGTTTGAAGATAAAGAGGCTATATTTGCTTTAAACAGTATATGGAAAGCTATAGCTGAAAAGAGTGCAAGAATAGGTTTTAGAGTAACTTCTGTAGTTGGATATGCGGTTGTTTCAAGCATATTAAAATCTATAGGTATAAAAATAAGTTCTAAAGGTTTTATGAAATCTGTTTCAAAGGCTGTACCTCTGATTGGAGGAGCAGTATCTGCAGGTTTTACATATACTAGTTTGCAGAAAATGTCTAACAGACTTTATAATAAAATTAAAGAAAGCAAATATTCAATAAGCTGATTTTAACGGATAATTTATGATAAATGATAAAAATAAGAAAGAAGATTATGTAGAAATAGATGAAGAAGATATAGAAATATTGGGTGAAGATGGAATATACAGAAAGTATGAGGTATATAAAAGACATCAAAATAAAAATAAGCTGAAATTAAGATATTGGCTTCCTTTTGTTGCTGCGGTTATTTATACTTTATCTCCTATAGATTTAATTCCAGACAGAATACCAATAGGAAAATTAGATGATATACTGCTTTTGGTGATATCATTTATTTACGGTATAAAAAAGGCTAATTTCTCTTATAATCCTATAATCAATGTTATTATTAGAAATATTATATTATCAATAACTATTACTGGATTTGTTATGATGATTATCATATATATACTTGCTGTATTATTATAATAAAATTAAATTAAGGAGTTCTATATTATGAATAGAATATCATCAAGCAATATAGCAAAATTAGAGGATAATGAGATATTTGTATTTGGGAGTAATACTCAGGGAGCACATGGAGGAGGGGCTGCTAGGTTTGCTATGAATTTTGGTGCTGTATACGGACAGGCGTTTGGACTTCAGGGTAGAACATTTGCTATACCTACGGTTGATTATACAAAAAGCGGAAAGATGGCTGTATCTGAAATAAAAAAGTATGTTGATAAGTTTTTAGCTTTTACATTGGAGCATAAAGAGTTAAAATTCTTAGTAACAGAAATAGGATGCGGTATAGCGGGTTTTAAAGTTGAAGAAATGGCAGAGCTTTTTAGAGAGGCTTTAAAAGATGAATATAGTAATGTTTATCTTCCAAAAAGGTTTGTAGAATATTTAAAATCATAATAGTATCTATTTAGGGCATATATTTTTATTTTATTGTTTTTATATACGCACGTAGAATAAATACAAAAAATATATATTAATTTTCAATTCAAACTTTATTATATTATAAATTTTACTAACCGTGCGTTAAGCTAATTCTAAATGAAATAAATGTTTGGGCGGGTGCTGTAATTTTTTATTTATGCTTTAAAATAAAATTAATACTAAAATTCAAAATACCGCAATGAAAATATAGGGCGGGAAATTCTAAATGCACAAAAAGTGATAATTATAATTATTTTTAATTACATTTTTATAATTAATTTGTTATATTTTAATCATATAAACATAAGGAATGAAAATGAAAACAAAAATACTTCTACTATTATTTACTTTTTTGATATTAGCTGTTTCATGCAGTAAAAATAATCCTCTAGATTCTTCAAACAGCAATAATAACAAAATTACAATTGCAAGCTATGAAGGAACATATACAGGAAAGGCTCAATATGAAGTTATACCAAATGGAAGTCAAAAAGAAGAAGATGTTAGCTTAATAGTAAATAAAGATTCTGCAGTAAATTTTAAAACCTCATCTAAAGATTTTACTTTTAATAATGTTGTAAAGACAGATGATAAAAATTATAACTCTACAAAAACTGAAAGTAATTCTTTATTAATACTATCATTAATATTTGATGGAAATGGCAATGTTAATGTTTCTCTTATTATACAAGATACTAATAGCGGAACATCTGAAAAATATACAGCTAATAAATTGACAAAGACAGCTTCTTAATATGCAGGAAAAAACTTTTTTATTGTAATAACTTTTAAAAATCAAAAAAGCTCCTGTTTAAATACAGGAGCTTTTATTTATATTCAATAAATATTATTTTTTAATAGTTTTATTTCCGCTTTCTTTACTGTTCATCAATGCTTCTTCTGCTTTAAGCATTCCCTGAGTTTTTTCAATTTTATTAAGATTGGCATTATCAGTTTTTGAAACTTCACTTTGAACAGCAGAATTTATTTCAGCTTCAATAGCAGCCCTCATATCTCCAAATTCATTATTAACGCCGTCAGCATTATCTTCATCGCCTGAAGGTCTTATAATCTGAGCTTTATCAACCAAAGAAGATTCAAATACTTTAGCAGCCTCATCTTCGCTTTGAGCCTCTCTAACCTGAGAAACAGCAGCAGCTTCAGAAGCCATTAAATCACCGCTGGAATGTACTATCATAACATCTTCAGGACGAACAGTTATAAGTCCGTTTTCTGTTCTAACGGCAAGTGCCACTCCTGTATCATTTTCCATAACCATTTCAACAGGTCCTAAGAATATGTTTCCAGCCTCATCCATAACTTCAACACTCTTTCCAAGCATAGAGTATCCTGTTTGACTTGAATAAAATGTTTTCATGGAATCAAGATTTTTATTAACCTCTGTCATTTGTTCAACAGATGAGAATTGTGCTAATTGTGCAATCATATCTCTGTTGTCCATTGGAGAAAGAGGATCCTGATGGCTCATTTGTACTGTAAGGAGTTTCAAGAAAGCATCTTTACCCAAAGAATTTTGCGTAGGATCTCTCTCAAAATTATGCTGCAAATTGAAAGCACCTACTTCCTGTTTTAATATTTTTATTTCTTTATCTGACATTCTTAAAGCATCTGCTGATATCATTTATACACTCCTTCAAAGTTATTTCTTCATAATTTATATATATAAACCTATTAAATGAGTAAATTCAATTTCCTTTCAGGTACTATATATGCTTTTATATCGGCTTTTACTTCCTCTACATTATTATTATTTTCAGAAGCAAATCTATTTCCTATACTCTCTAATTCTTCTGAGAAGCCTCCGTCATTAGGCATATCCTGTCTAAGCATTACATCAAAACCTTCTATATTGATACCTATTTCGCTTAATGAAGTTATAACAGTGTCTAAATTTTTAGTGAAAATATCTTTAACATCTGCATTATCTACAAATATTTTACCTATTAAATTGTCTCCGTCCATACTGATCTTTAATCTTACTTTTCCAAGATATTCAGGATTAAGACTCATTAATACTTCGCTTTTACCGTTATTAACAGCAACTTGGGCTTTTTCTACTAATTTTCCCATTAAGTCTTGGAATTTTATCATATTATCAGTTAGATTTGTGCTGTTATGAGTTTTGGATACATTATTGTTATAATGATTATATCCTTTCAAATTAGCACCGTCAGCAGAATCTTTCATATTGATGATAGTAAGTTCTGCTCCTTTATCATCTGATATAGTATTATTTACACTGCTGTTATTGTTTTTTATTTCAGCAGCATCTTTTTTATCTGCATATTTATTTTCTATATTCATATCAATATTAGCATCTGCAGCAGCATTATTATCAATTAGCATAGCATTGTCTTCAATACTGATATCATTAATATCTTTTGTTTCTATATTTTTGTCATTATCTTTATTGGAAGCAATTTTTATTTCTTTGATATCGTCTGAATAATCAATATCTTTTACTTCAATATTGTCTTCATTCTTTTCAGCTAAAACTTCTTTTTTATCTTCGCTGCCGTCATTTTCTATCATAGCTTTTAATGCTTCCAAAGACTCAATTAAATCTTCTAATTCTTTTTTATCTTCTTCGCTTAATTCTTCGGCATTCAAAGATTCTATTTGTCTTTTAATATTTTCTATTTCTTCAGTCTTTTTTGTATTTTCTTTTTTATCTGCTTTAGCTAAGATATTTTCTTTGGCATCAGCTGTATTAACTTCTTTTGCATCAGCTTTTTTATCATTAGAAGTATTTTGTAAAATGAGTTTAGCTTTTTCTTTTGTTAGGGCCAATTTTTCTTTAGATGATACATTTTCATTGCCTGAAGCCAATTTATCTGCTTTTTCTTCTATATTATCTTTATTAGATGAAGCATTTAATTCTTCTGATTTATTTTCTGCTTGTTCTTCTTTTGTATCATTTACTTGTTTTGCATCTTCTGACTTATGATTATCTGAAGCTGCATCTGCCTTTTTTAAGGTATTCTCATCAGATGAAGAAGATTTTTCTTCAATAGCATTCAAATTATCATCAGCATCATATTCATTATAATCGTTATAATAATCATCATAACTATTATAATTATTTTCTTTGTAATTTTCTTCAGTATTTAAATGCCTTTCTATTTTATTAGAAACACTTGAAGGAGCAGAATAATCTGTCTGTGTTTTATTTAGCATATTAGCAAAAGAATCATCATAGCTGTAATTATTCAAATTATAAGGGCTATTATTAGATGAAACATTAGTATCTACGAAAGATAATAAGCTGCCTAATCCATTTACCATAATTTACTTCCTAATTATTAGTTTATTACTATATTAATATTCGGAAGTATAAAAATTTACTTTATAAAAAATAACATAATATTTGAAAAATTATTTTTATGTTTTATAATGTTATTATGCTTAATATAAATAATAAATATTTAAATATCATAACAAATAAAAACAATACTCAAATCAAAGATGGAGATGTAGTAAGATACTCTATAATGAGGAAATTGGATAATGATAAAGCATTAATAAATGTTATGGGCAATAAATTAATAGCATTATTTAAAAACGGTATGACAGATAAAGGCTTTGCTTTGGTTAGTAAAAAAAACGGCGAAGTAACTTTAACAATACTTAAAAATGCTGAAAGTTTGAAGGAAGCAAGAGAAAACATACAAAACAAGAACAGCTCTAATGTTTTACTTAATATAACAGAGAATAATTCTGAAATTTCATCTATGCTGTCTCAAAAAGGCATAAAGCCTAGTTATGAAAATATAAGATATTTTGAAACACTACTTAAATACCTTCCGGATTTAGATAGTGATAAAAAAAAGTTTATATTAAATGCAATGTCTAACGGTGTATATTTAACGGTAGAAGAAATAAACTCTTTAGGAAATATTTTTAAGCAGTTTAATGATATAATACACTCTATAAAAAACTCTAACAAAAATACTGAAATAACCGAAATATTACTAATGCTTGCTAATGGTGTTATTCAGGGGGATAATAATGATCCTAATAATTCTATTGCAGAAAATTTAAATAACTATATAAATACAAATGCTAGTTTTAATATATGGTTTATGCTCTTTGATATGCTTCATGGCGAATTGTCTTCAGATAATTTTAATATGATGATGCTTATGCTGAAAATCCTATCTGCAAATAGAAAAAATAGAAATTTTCAGGAAACTGCATTTATGATTCCTATACCATTTATTATAGACGAAGAAATTAAAGATGTATTATTATATATTAGTAAAGATGAAAATAATGAAAATAGATTAATATTTGTTATTTATGATGATAATAAAGAATTATGCAAAATAGATATAAGTAAAGATGAATATGATAATAAATATTTGATTGCGGTGAAATTATTTGATAAGAAGTTATTTAATAAATTAAATAGTGTGAAAGAGAATATAGATAAAGAGTTAAGTGTTTTTGATAATATAAAAATAAATTATGAAGGCTAAGTAAATGAATAAAAATAATAAGGATATAAAAAATGCTGCTGCTTTATTATATAATAGAGAAGTTCATAATGCTCCTATACTCATATCGAAAGGCAGCAATTACTTAGCAAAAAGAATGGTTGATATTGCAAGAAAGCATAAAGTACCTGTGGTTTCCAATGAGGATACGGCTAAGCATCTTATGCAGTTGGAAATAGGAGAGGAGATACCTTATTCGCTTTATGAAGCTGTGAGTATAATATTAAAATATATATATAAATTAAAGGCAGAATAATAATGGCAAAATTAACTAAAATAAATATTCAGGATATAAAAGCAAAAGCTGAAAAGAAAGATATATATTTGTATAATGATTTTCTTGCATCTACAGGATATGTAGCTTTAAAAGAAGATGATATGCAAAGGTTTAAGAAATGGGATATTAGCGAAGTATTTGTTGAAGATAATACTTCTTTAGATATGGAAGTATCTTCTGATTTCGATAAATTTTTAAGGGAATATAAGGTATTTAAAAAAATATATTTAAATGTCATTAAAAAAGTTAGAAATAATTTAGGTGGATACAAAAATAATAATTTGGTTAATATTAATGAACTAAATGAAATTTTGGACGAAATATTGGATATAGTTAATAGGAATTTGAGCAGTGTACTTCAGCTTTTTAATTTAACAAATTTGCCTAAATCTGATGAATATTATGTAAGATCATTAAATGTTTCTTTAATATCGATGATTATCGGAAGAGCTATGAAGTTCTCTGAAAATAGAGTAAAAAAATTGGGAATAGGTGCTATCCTTTATGATATAGGGCTTGTAAAAGTTCCGGATAAGATTTTGGACAAAATAGGTAAATTTACTCCGGAAGAATATGCAGAGATAAAAAAACATACTGTTTACGGATATAAAATTCTTAAATCTAGTTTTAGATTTGAAGAAGATTTGGCTATGATATCTCTTATGCATCATGAGTTTTATAATGGTAAAGGATATCCTAGAGGACTTGCCGGAAATCAGATAAATTTATATTCAAAAATAGTTGCTATAGCACATGCTGTGGAAAAAATGCTTAAACCTATGAGAATAGCATCTTCTAGTTCTAAAGCAAAAGATAATAAATCTACATTTAGCTTGATGCTTGAAAAGAGCAATGAAAATAAAAAGAAAGATGTAACATTATGTGATGCAGTCAAAGAAATTATGCATGGTGCAAATACAAAGTATGATCCTAATATATCAAAAACTTTTGTAAGTATATTTACAGTATATCCTATAGGTTCTATAGTTTTATTGAATGATAAAAGAAAAGGATTTGTTTTTGCTGCTAATCCTAATTTTCCTATAAGACCTATAATTAAAATAGTATCCAATGAAAACGGTGAGTTTATGGAAGATGGAGAGACTATCAATTTATTAGAAACTAATCAATTGTTTATAGATGGTGTTGATAAAGATAATAATTTTTTAGAGGAGGTAAGAACTAAAATATTAGATGCTGAAGAAAAAAAGTAATATTAAAAAATGGCTAACAAAAAAACTATAGGCAATCTAGGAGAGGATATTGCCTTAAAATATCTCGAAGAGCTTGGTTTTTCTCTTTTAGAGCGGAATTTTAGAGGAAATAAAACAAGAGGCGAGATAGATTTAGTAATGACAAAAGGAGTTGTTATTGTGTTTATAGAAGTAAAATATCGAAGACAAGGAAGTTTTGGATATGCAGCTTACTCAATATCTGAACGTAAGAAAAGAAAATTATACGAAACAGCTGAAGAATACTTAATCGAAAAAGGATTAAGTTTTAATCAAAAATGTTCCTTTGGGGCAGTTTTAATAGACGATACCCATTATAATCGTGAAATATCATTTATAGAAGATATATTTATTTAGGGGTATCGACATGAAAACAGCAGTAAAAATTAACCCTGAAAAAATAGATCTATATAAGAAAAAATTAAAAGACGAAAAGTATATAGATAAGGCTATAGAAAGCATGGCTGGACACTTGATAAGTTATGTAATAGATTAATAATATAGTTAAAGGCAGCGATAGATTTGTATGAATATAATAGAACGAGGAAAGACTACTCTTTTACTTGAGAGCGAGAATCTGAGAGATTTATCTGATAAACTTGACAGTAATTTTGAAAATGCAGTAAAAGAGTTATTTAATATCAAAGGCAGAGTAATAACTTCCGGAGTGGGAAAGAGCGGTCATATAGCAAGAAAGGCAGCTGCTACTTTTGCTTCTACTGGTACTCCGAGTTTTTTTGTTGATCCTAATGAATGTATGCATGGTGATTTTGGTATGATTACTAAAGAGGATTACTGTCTGCTGTATTCTAAAGGAGGCGAATCCCGTGAGGTTATAGAGCTTGTAAATTGGCTTTGCCGTCAGAATATACCATACATTGCTATTACAAATGATATTAATTCTACACTTTCTAAGAATGCTAAAATTACATTGCTTACTCATGTTAAAGAAGAGGCTTGCCCTCTTAAATTAGCTCCTACTGTAAGTACAACTGCTTCTTTAGCTTTATCTGATGCTTTGGCAACTGCTTTAATGGAGCTTAGAGGATTCAGAGCAGAAGATTTTGCAATATTCCATCCGGGAGGAAGTTTGGGAAGACAGCTTGCTAAGGTTAAATCTATTATGCATACTGAAAATTTACCTATAATTAAGACAGATACTTCATTGCAGGACGCTTTATTTAAAATCATAGAATGCAAACTTGGCATAGCTATCGTTGTTGACGAGAAGAATATTTTAAAAGGAATTATAGTAGACGGAGATTTAAAAAGGCTTCTTGTCAAAGATGATGATATAAAAAATATACTTTCCAAAGAAGTTAAATATATTATGAATACTTCTCCTAAAGTCATTTATGAAGATACTCTTATCGGAGAAGCTTTGCATATTATGGAAGGAAAGATCACTAATTTAGTAGTGGTAAACAATAACAATAATCCTATTGGTATAGTGCATATACATGATATTTTGAAGATAAAGGCTTTTTAAAAAATTAAACCGCACGGTAAATAATATTCTAAATACAAATACATTAACAATACAATTCAAATTTCATCAAATAATAAGTTAAATCGTGCGTTAAAGAGATTGAAAATCCAATCAGCACTTGTTTTCCAAATTCCAAAATAATTTAAATTTTAATCACATAAAAAGCAATAAAAAATGAAGTGCGTGGTATGAAAATAAAGTTAAAAAATTTTTTTATATCAATTTTTTGTCAATGCAGTGTTAAACCTTTTTAAGTTTCAAAAATACTAATTTTATGCTTAAAATAAAATTAAATATTAAAAAGTATGGTATTGTATATTGATTTTATTAATATTATTTATATGCTTAAATAATATATAGTTTTATTTTAAGGATTATATAATGAGGTATTGGATATTTAAACTTGGTAGTAAATATCATAAAGATAGTATAATAAAATATGCTCATAATAATAATTACTGTTGTTGTCAATTTGAATATAGGATAGATAATAGTGATGAAGAAAAAAAACATTTTCAAAGATCTAGTTCTGTTACAAGTAATTGGAAATTTCTAAAAGAAGTAAAAGTAGGTGATATTATAATATCAGGTCGTTCAAACTTAAAGTTTGCTTGGGGATATGCTATAAAACCTAGATTTGAAAATACTGAATTAGAAAAGAAAGTTGCAGATTGTAATAAAATTATAAAGGAAAAATATAATGAATTTCGTTCTGATAATTATCATAGTTATGTAGAATTTGAAGACTGCGAATGTTTTTATGAAAATTTAGAAGATGGTATAGGAGAATGGGGACAAAGAATAGATGTGGATAAATGGAATTATTATGAAAAAGGTGCTATATGGTATCCTACTAGCAGTAATTATAAATATAACACTATATATGAAATTACTAAAGAAGATGCTCTAAATATAGTAAGAGCATTAAAAGATGACCATAATTTTGAATTTTAAGGTTATGCAATGAGGTATTGGGTATTCAAACATGGAAGTAAAGATTGGGGTGCAGATATAGTAAATCAGGCTTATCAAAATAATTATTGCTATTGTCAATTTGAATACAGAACAGAAAATAGTGATGATGAGAGAGTAAGTTTTCAAGACACTGGTGCTGTTACAAAAAATTGGAAATTTCTAAAAGAAGTAAAAGTAGGTGATATTATAATATCAGGTCGTTCAGATTTAAAGTTTGCTTGGGGATATGCTATAAAACCTAGGTTTGAAAATCCTAATTTAGAAAAGAAAGCGGCAAATTGTAATAAAATTATACAAGAAAAATATAATGAACTCCGTTCTGATAATTATTATGGTTATGTGGAATTTGAAGATTGCGAATGTTTCTATGAAAATTTGGAAGGTGGTACAGGAGGATGGGGTCAAAGAATAGATGTAGATAAATGGAATGATTATAAAAAATATGGGATATATTATCCTACTAGCAGTAATTATAAATATAACACTATACAAGAAATTTCTAAAGAAGATGCTTTAAATATAGTAAGAGCATTAAAAAATGACCCTAATTTCCAATTTAAGGAAGATGTAATGGAAGACTATAAAAAGTTATTAGAAAATAATTACAACCTCATACTCACAGGAGCTCCAGGTACAGGAAAAACCTATTTGGCTAAACAGGTTGCAGCTAAAATGATTTTTAGCAATAATAAGGAATATGCAGAAGATTTGGAAGATGATGATAATTTCAAAAATCAATGCAAGTTTGTGCAGTTTCACCCTTCTTATGATTACACCGATTTTGTTGAGGGATTAAGACCTATTAAAGATATTGACGGAAAAATTGGATTTGAAAGAAAGGACGGAGTTTTTAAAGAGTTCTGCAAAAATGCTTTACAAAATAGAAGCAGTAAGTTTGTATTTATAATAGATGAAATTAATAGAGGGGAGATTTCAAAAATATTTGGAGAATTATTTTTTGCTATTGATACGGGATACCGAGGAGAAATTGGAAGAGTAAAAACCCAATATAATAATTTAATTAGTAATGATGAAACAGATGATGAATTTGAAGACGGCTTCTTTGTTCCAGAGAATGTTTATATAATAGGCACTATGAATGATATTGACAGAAGTGTTGAAAGTATGGATTTTGCTATGCGTAGGAGATTTGCTTGGAAGGAAATTAAAGCTAAAGACACACAATATATGCTTGATAATATTTTAGATAATGTGATATTAGTTGAAACTAAAGAAAGAATGAATAAGTTAAATGAGGCGATAGAAAAAATCGAAGGCTTTAATTCTTCATATCATATAGGAGCTTCTTATTTTCTAAAACTAAAAAATTATTATGACAATTCAATAGATAATAAAGAAGAGGCATTTAATAATTTATGGGAGAATCATTTGAAAGGACTTTTATATGAGTATTTGAGAGGCATGCCTGATGCTGAAAGTCAACTTGATGAATTAAAAAATGCTTATAATTTAATTTCTACTAATGGAAATGCAGCAATAATATAGAACAATATACTAATATAGATAATTAATTTAAAATTAATATGGTTTTAAATAATAAATGAATATAAATAATAAAATTATTAAATTAAAAGATAACAGTAAGAAAAAATTATTAGAAAATGATGTTAATTCTCTTAAAGAAATAGCAGGCAAAACTCTTTCTAGTATGAAAGATAATATTATAATATTTCCTAACTCTATAAAAGAAAGTAAAGATTTAGAAGAAGAAAGCAGAATATTTGATATTGTTAATGACAGTATATGCACTAATAATATAATGGGATTTATAAGCTATAAAAACACTCAAATAAAAATATCTTCAAGATTTGCAAATGATAATAATGATTATTTTCTGCATTACATGCTTATGAGAGTGCTTAATCTTAATATTATTAATTTGGATCATAGCAAAGATTATGATGATTCATTTGATTTTTTGATTTATATGTTTATTAGTTTTTTTAAAAAAGCATTAAGACATGGGCTTTTTAAACAGTATAAATCAGTAAAACATAATGATTGTCATATAAAAGGAACTATTGATATTAACAGATACATCAAAAATAATATTCCTTTCAATGGTAAAATTTCGTATAATACTAGAGAATACAGTTATGATAATAATATCACGCAATTAATAAGGCACACCATAGAATATATAAACACAAAAAACAGATATCTTCTAAATTATGACAATGAAATAAAAAATTATGTTCATCAGATATTTTATTCTACTTCTAGTTATGAGAAAAATAAAAGAGAAAGCGTTATAAATAAAAACTTAAAAAAATTATCTCACCCCTACTATTATGAATACGAACCTTTGAGAAAAATATGCATTCAGATATTAAGGCATGAAAAATTAAAATACGGAAGTAATGATAATACTGTATACGGACTATTATTTGACGGGGCTTGGCTTTTTGAAGAATATTTAAATACTTTTTTAATTAAAGAGAATTTTATTCATGCTGAAAATAGAAACTCAAAGAATGGTATTAAATTACTTAATAATGCTTGGAGAGTTTACCCGGACTTCTATAAATTATCAGATGATAATAAAAATAATATAGTGCTTGATGCTAAATATAAAAGACTTGACAGTAATGAAAATATAGATAGAAACGACAAACATCAAATAGTATCTTATGCTTATACATTTAATGCAAAAAATGCTGGATTTATTTATCCATTGGAAGAAACTAATTATATTGATAAAAATAGAATTACAAAAATAGGTTTTTTAAATAATATTTATAACAGTTATGCTAATAGTGCCATATATAAATATGCTTTGAAAATTCCTAATCAAAATTTCAATAATATAAAAGAATTTTCTGAAGCTATGAAAAATGTTGAAAAAGAATTAAAAGAAGATTTAAAATAAATTTTGATTAACGCACGGTAAATGAAATTTTAAATTTTATGACTATTTATAATCATGGTAAATTAATATTTTTAATTTTGTTTAGCGTGCGGTATATAGCTGTAAAAAATTAAAAAAATCTTGGGTGGGGAGCATAAATTACATAATAGAATAAAAAAGAAAAATATCACAAAAATAACAGTTCTGATGAATAGGCTAGAGGGCGGGCAAGTGTAGTTAATTTTTTTATTAATAATAATATGTTGTCAGCTATTTTTAGTCGAGTTTATAGATAGTAATAATAAGTAATTATTATTGCTTTTTCATTGAAAAAAAAACAATTTTATTATAAAGTATTATGAAATTAGTTTGTAATTAAAAATGATAGGAGAATAAACAATATGGTAGTAGAGCCAAAAATATTAAATAATATATGTATAACAGCTCATCCATTAGGCTGTGACAAAGAGGTAGAAAATCAAATTAATTATGTGAAATCACAGCCTAAAGTGAAATCTAATGTTAAGAATGCACTTATATTAGGCGGTTCAGGCGGATACGGACTTGCAAGCAGAATAGCTATAGCTTATGGATTAGGTGCTAAAACAATGAGCGTGTCATTTGAAAAAGAAGCTACAGCAAGAAGAACAGCTACACCGGGTTGGTATAATAATGAGGCTTTTGGTTCTTTTGCTAAAAAAGATGGAATAGAGGATAAAAATTTAATATTAGATGCTTTTTTAAATGCTTCAAAAGAGGAAGTTATTAAAGAAGCTAAAACATTTTTCAATGGCGAAAAAATAGATTTAGTTATATACAGTTTGGCAGCTCCTGTGAGAATGGATGAATCAACAGGAACACTTTACCGTTCATCTTTAAAACCTATAGGAAAAAAATATAATGGAATAGGTGTAGATTTTCTTACAGAGGAGTTATTGGAAGTATCTATTGACCCTGCCAATGAAGATGATATAAAATCTACTGTAAAAGTTATGGGCGGAGAAGATTGGAAATTATGGACAGATGCTTTGCTTAATGCTGATTTATTAGCAGAAAATGCTATTAATATAGCTTATTCTTATATAGGACCTGAAATGACAAAAGCTGTATACAGAGAAGGAACCATAGGAAAAGCTAAGGATCATTTAGAGGCAACAGCATATGAATTGGATAAAGAGATGCAAGATAAAGTAAAAGGACATGCTTATGTATCAGTAAATAAAGCAGTAGTAACTAGATCTTCAGCAGTTATTCCTACAGTTCCTCTTTACATAGGTATATTATTTAAAGTGATGAAAAATAAAGGTATTCATGAGGGATGCATAGAGCAAATGTACAGGCTTTTAAATGAGAAGCTTTTTAATGGCGGAGAAATACCTGTTGACAGCGAAAACAGAATAAGATTAGATGATTGGGAATTAAGAGAAGATGTTCAAAAAGAAGTTTTGGACTCTTGGAATAAATTGACAAAGGATAATTTGAAAGAAATAGCTGATTTAGCATTGTTCAGAAAAGACTATATGAATATGCATGGCTTTGATGAGGAAGGTATTGATTATAGCCAAGATGTGCAGATATGATTTAATGCTGTAAATTAATATTGATTATTAGTGAGGTTTGAATATGTTTTATATTTGAATCTCACTTTTTTCTTTATTGTACTATTTTTAATCCCGCCCTTTATCCTTATTGATATATTCTGCAATTTATATCTTCTATTTTTTTCTGTTTTTGAAAGAATTTTTTATCTTCCCGCCCAATTTTTTTATAATTTTAAATATAATTCACCGCACGTTTTATATAATTTCATATATAGAAAAAATTATAATTCACATTCTATGTATGAATATAAAACATTCAACGTGCGTGTAATTAATATGTTTATTAATCCTATGTTTTTTATTATATGCTTCTAATTTTGTTATTTATATATTAAATATACAAAAAAAATAATAATAGTGATAATTTTAAAAATTTTTTCAGTATAATAGTTGACAAAAAATATAATTAGTATATAATACGAAGCATTCCTTAACTAATTTGGAGTTGTAGCTCAGTTTGGTTAGAGCGCCTGCCTGTCACGCAGGAGGCCGCGGGTTCGAGCCCCGTCAACTCCGCATTTTATTTTAACATGGAGTGAATTACAATGCCTAATATAGCTTCTGCATCTAAAAGATTAAGACAGAATGAAGTTAGAAATCTTTATAATAGAAAAATTAAAAGTTTTTTAAATACCCAAAAAAAGAAAGTAATTAAAGCTGTAGATAGTAATGATAAAAATCTTGCTTCAGAAGAATTTAAAAAATATGCAAGTGCTTTAGATAAAGCTGCTAGAAAATCTGTTATTCATGCTAATAGAGCAGCTGTTAAAAAATCTGATATGATGAAAAAAATTAATGCTATGAATTGATTTTATTTTTTATTAGAAATACAAAGACTTATACATCTATATGTATAAGTCTTTTTTATTGCTTTATTTTATTTTTTAAAAAACATATATTTTTGTAAAAAAATATATATTTTTTATTTCTTCAGATAAATTTTTGTTATTATTATAATACTAGATTTAAGTTGTTTAATATATATAGCTTTTATAATAGTTAAGGGTAAATTAATCTATATTTTTTATTATAATATTATCGCTTCTAAATATGATTAAGCCTTAGATAAAAGGGGAAACCATTATGATTAATAACTTAAATTTTCTTAATAATAATTATGATGATTCTATGATATTGAACGATGAAGATTATAATTCCTTAATTCAAGAATATAATGATATTATTAAGAATAATATATCAGAACAAGAAAATAATATTCATTAAAAATATTGAGAATATTATAAAGATACCAGCTATGTTATATAGTTGGTATCTTAGTTTTGAAAATAGAAAAAATTCTAACATTATAATTATAAAATACGAAAATAAATACTATGAAATATTTAAAATTAATTTTGCTTGTATTTATATTTAATTTAAATATATACTCTCAAACTATAACAGAAAATTCTCTGCCTTTGAGAGCAAAAAATTTTTTAAATCTTAATTTTCCCGGAAATAATATAGAATCAGTTTCATTATATCAAAATGGCGGAGGATATGAAGTAGATATAGATTTCGGATATAAATTTATTTTTTATAATACCGGACTTTGGAAAAAAATATCTATAATCAATGATGAAACTAAAAATATTGGAATACCTAGAAGCTGCATACATAAATCTATGGTTAATGTTATAGATAATGAATATCCTCATTCTAAAATAACTGAGATAGAGCGTAAAGATAAAAATTTTATTATCAAATTAGATGATAAATATTTAATAGAAATCACAGGATACGGTATTATGATAAGTCAGGAAAATTTAGATAATGAGCAGACCGATTCCTCTAATTAAGATGTTATTTCTTTAGCCTTATTGAATGCTATTATAGATTTATCTCTATCACCAATAGCATTGTAAGTGTTAGCAAGCAATATATAAACTTCTTTATTGCTACTGTCTAATTTAACACATTCTTCCAACACATTTACCGCATTGTCATAAAGTCCTGCTGAATAATATGAAAGACCTAAAGAATAATAAGAAGATGAATGGCTATTATTCATTTCTATAGATTTATTTAAATATGATATAGCATTTATATAATCTTTAGTCTCATATAAAGAAATTCCAATATAATAGTATAACAGATAATCCTTATTATCTATATTCAAAGCACTATTAAAAGAAGATACAGCATTATCAAAATCATTAAGCATAAAGAAACATAGTCCCATATTAAAATAGGCAAAATAGTTATTTTTTTCTACTTCTATCACTTTTTTTAATATATCTATAGACTTCTTATATTCGTATTTATCTTTATATGAAATAGCAAGCATATATAGGCTAGTATAATCATACTTATTTAGCTCTATAGCCCTTTCAAAAGATTCTATAGCCTCATCTGTTTTTTTTAGGTTATACATAGCTATACCCAAAGTACGCCAATTAAGATATTCTTTTGGAGCTATCATAAAAGATTTATTTAATACATTTACTGCATCTTCATATCTTCCAACTTCTACATAGCATTTTCCAAGCCAATTAAGGCTTATATAATCATTATTTTCTATTTCACAGGCTTTTTCAAGATGTGCTATAGCATTATAATAATTATTTATCTTAGTATATGATATTCCTATAAGTCGCCATATAGAATAATCATTATCATTTATGAGTAATGCCTCTTTAAAAAGTTCAATAGCTTCTTTATGATTGCCTAATTGAGTATAAAAAACTCCGAAATCTACTCTAGCTTTATGATTATGAGGCTCTCTATTACATATTTCTTTATAATTAGATATCATATTATCTATTTTATTTTGAAGACTATAATCTGATGAATTGTCCATAATTGATTTGATTTCCCTAAAAATAATTATACATATAATAGTATATCTTTAAGTTAATTTTTTCAACTTTTAATTTTAATATATTTTTTTTAAAAATTAAAATATCATTGTAATTTGAAAAAATTTTATTATATTACTTAAATGAGCAATAAAAATTGACAAACCTATTATTTTTGAATATACTATATATAGGTATATAAAAGGAGTTAAAAATGAAAAAAGTTATAATAATAGGAGGCGTTGCTGCCGGAATGAGTGCAGCTGCAAAGGCTAGAAGATTAGATAAAGAGGCTATTATTACAGTTTATGAAAAAACTGATGTTGTATCTTGGGGGGCATGCGGCATGCCTTATTATGTAGGCGGTTTTTATGAAAGTCCTAATACTATGATAGCAAGAACTGCTGAGGCTACTATAAAGTCTGGAATAGACTTAAAAGTTAAGCATGAAGTTTTGAAAATAGATGCTAAAAATAAAAAGGTATTGGTTAAAGATATAATAAATAACAAAGAATTTGAAGATAATTATGATTCGCTTCTTATAGCTACAGGGGCAAAATCAATAATACCTAATATACCAAATATCAATATAGGTAATGTATCAACTTTAAAAGATTTTAGCGACTCTATTAATATGAGAGAAAAAATGAAAGATGCTAATATAAAAAATGTTGTAATATTAGGTGCCGGATTTATAGCCATTGAGGCGGCTCATGCTTTGAAGCATATAGGAAAGAATGTTACTATTATACAGCGTTCAGACAGAGTATTCGGAAATAAATTTGACAAAGAGTTTTCTGATATGGTGATAGAACATATAAAAGAAAATGCCAACTTACATCTAAATGAAAAAGTTCAGTCATTAGAAGCTGACAACAATAATAATGTGAAAGCAGTTGTTACAGACAAAGGAAAATATGATGCCGATTATGTTGTTGTTGCTATAGGAGTTAAACCTAATACTGATTTAGCTAAGGATGCCGGCATAAAATTAATGGATAATGGGGCTATATTAGTTGATAGGGAAGGAAAAACAAATATTGATTCTATATATGCTGCTGGGGATTGTGCTAGTATATATGATAAAGTATTGAATGATCAGACTTATGCTGCACTCGCTACAGGAGCAAATAAATTGGGAAGAATGGTTGCTAGTAATTTAGTAGGAGGACATGAAAAGTTTATAGGAAGTTTAACTAGTGCATGCATACTTGCTTTTGAACTTGAAGCTGCAAGAACAGGAATAACAGAAGAAGAAGCTAAAAAAAGAAATATTAACTATAAAACTGTTACTGTAAAAGATTTAGATCACACTCATTATTATCCTGATTATCAGGACTTGCATATAAAACTTGTATATTTAGCTGACAGCAGAAAGATAATAGGAGGTCAGATATTAGGAAAAAGAGGTGCTGTATTGAGGGCTGATGTTATAGCTGCTTGTATATATGCTGGGCTTACTGTAGATGAATTAGGAATGCTCGATTTGTGTTATGCTCCTCCTTTTGCAAGGACTTGGGATTCTTTGAATGTGGCTGGAAATGCGGCTAAATAAATAATTTAAACCATGCTGCACAATATTAATTGCGGTATGGTTTTTTTGATTTATTTTCACTTCCCCCCTTTATATTTTTTGCTTTATTTTGTTATTGCTGAATTCTTCTTCTTTTTTATCTCAAAGGAAAATATAGAGTCCCACCCAAGTTTTTTTGAATTTATGATTCTTTAACCGTACGCAGAATGAAACTGTAAATATATATTCATTAATAATAACATGTTAATTATATAAAAAATTTGTTTACCGTGCGTGAAATAGATTTAAAATTAAAAAAACACTTGGGCGGGTATGCTTTTTCTCTATAGACTTTAAACATATATAAAGTAGAAATTTATATTTAAATATTGAATTAAAAAGGGCGGGGTATGTAAATAAAATTTTTAATATCCTATTGCAAGTAATTCTATAATTGTATAATAGTACAACTTACAATAGGATATTAAGAATTAATTATTGATTTTTTATACGATGCTTACATACCGGGCATATTGGAGGATTTTCATTTTCAGAATCTATATAACCGCATATATCACATTGCCAATTTGGTATATCCACTTTAGTATCTCTAAGCAAACTTTGAAATTGCTTTTTATGTCCGTCCTCTATTCTAGCAACATTCATAAAAGCCATAGCTAAATCATCAAAGCCCTCTTCTTGTGCTGTTTTAGCATAAGAAAGATACATATCTATAGATTCGTAATTTTCATTGATTATAGACTCTTTTAAATTTTCTTCAGTGCTAAGTATACCATGAAAGTTTTTAAACCATATCTTAGCATGTTCCTGTTCGTTTCTGGCAAATTTTTCATATATAGCTGCTACATCCTCTCTCCCTTCTTCACGGGCTTTTTCAGCATAATACATATATCTGCATCTAGCCATAGCCTCACCTATAAAAGCGTTTCTCAAATTAACTTCAGTTTTAGATCCTTTTAATTTCATACTAGCCTCCGTTATAGATAATTATTATTAAAAAGTATTATATACTAAATAATAAAAAAGTATATAATTATAATATTGAATTTATATTAAATATAACAAATAATACAAATTTAAGACAATAAAAAAACAAGAGCTATAAAGAGAATTTTAGCCCTTGTTTTTATGATATAGTATATTAGTAAGATTATATTATTTTTCTATTTCTCTGATTAGGTTTACCATTTCAATAGCACCCATAGCAGAATCAAAACCTTTGTTTCCAGCTTTAGTACCAGCTCTTTCAATAGCCTGCTCAATGTTTTCAGTAGTTAAAACTCCGAACATTACAGGTACATCAGAGTTAAGCGAAACATTAGCAATACCTTTAGATACTTCAGCACAAACATAATCATAATGAGTAGTAGAGCCTCTTATAACAGCACCAAGACATATAACAGCATCATATTTTTTGGATTTAGCCATTTTAGAAGCTATTAGAGGTATCTCAAAAGCACCCGGCACCCAAGCAACAGAAATATCATCGTCTTTGATATTATGACGAGATAAAGCATCCAAAGCACCACCCAAAAGTTTAGAAACAATAAATTCATTGAATCTGGCACATACTATACCAATTTTAATTGGTTTTTCACTAACGAGTTTTCCTTCAAAAGTTTTCATCTTAACTATCCTTTATTATTGTTATTATTAGGTCTTAATATTTTTATTGGGGTTTCACCCCAAGCCCCAGTTCTTTTGGTGACCCAAAGAACCAAAAAGACTGCAGTTTTCATATTTGACTTTTTTTCATAAAACTTAATAATTTTCTTACACTGTCTTATTGTAGTTTAAAAATATTTATAAGTCATCCGTTATTATAAGCTAACAACTAAAGCACTGACTCTTATGCAAAGGTATTATGAGAAAACTTGTTCGTTACTACACTCACAAGTTTTTTATTTAGTTTATACCTAAACAAATATATTTTGTAAATTTTATTTTTTATATTGTCATTATTTTCGGGGACTAGCCCCCGAACCCCCACTTCTTTTGGACGCTGTCCGCCCGTGGCGTGCCACAAAGAAGCAAAAAGGCTATATTTGAGCTTAATTTTAATAATTTATATTACATGTAAAATAAAGTTAGTATGATTTAGTACTAATTTTACACTTGCACTTTTTGGTTCTTTTTGCGGCGGGAAAAAGAACAATAAAAAATTGACAAACTTAAAAATTTTTAGTATATATAGTTTTCAAAATCTTGTAATTTTTTATTATTTCTATTCTCTTTTAATAGCCTCCGTTTTCAAGTTTTACCTGCGAACCATGCACAAAGCCATGAATTGCATCTTTTCCGTCTTCAGCCTCTGGAGGAAGATAAAATACTTCAAGCCACTTTGTTTCGATATCTTTATAATTCTCATAATCAATACCTGCTCCATTGATAGATAATAAAACTCCCCCATTATAAATCATATCTCTTTTCAAAATCTTTCCTATTATTTTTCCATTTGCTTTATATCTTATATTCACATAATTGTCTTTAGAATTATATTGAAGTTCGTTGTAAGAAACATTTCCTGAATTATAATTATTTTTACTAAAATACTTTGTTTCTACATCACCTAAAGCCTTAAAACCTACAATATCACCGTAAGCCTCTCTTCCTGCATCACCTTCTTCATAAAAACGATAATTTCTAATTGTAACTTCAGCTCTTACAGCAGCAATGCCTAAAAATCTTTTATTCAAAGGTTCTGGTAATTTTACTTCAATATTTTCTAATAAAACACCAAAATCCAATCTGTCAAATTCAACGCCGCTAAAATCCCAAGAATCACCATATTTAGAAGCACATTGATTTTTCAAATCCATTTCAAATGAAGCATATAAAAAAGGAAGATCTACATTATTATCAGGATAAAATCTCAAAGCAGTATAATTATCTCCCATATCATCATTATCAGATCTTTCAAGAACTCCTGTTAATGTAATCTCTCCATCAAAATAAACCATACCATAATCGTTTACATCATAAGCTTGCATTGTATTTTTTGTCACTTTACCATTATCGCTTAAAAGTTCAGAAAAATACGCTTCACTAGGCGGAAATGCCCATAAGAAATTAATGCTTAAAAGAAATAAAATAATTTTTTTCATAATAATTCCTATCATATATAAAAAACTTGTTCGTTAATAAGCCCTGCCATTCTTACGAATAGCAGGCACTCACAAGTTTTTTATTATTGTTATGTTCGCCCACCAAAGGTGCCTTGCCTACGGCACGCAGAGCGTTGGTAGCTAATATAAGCTAGCAACTAAAGTTACTGGCTGCTTCGGCTCATTTTTTTGTTATATATAGTTTTCAAAATCTTGTAATTTTTTATTATTAATTACTATGCGTGTATATATTTTTTAATCTAATATATGTCCCATACGCTCTTTTTTAGTCTTTAAATAAAATGCATCATACTCTGAAGCCTCTATTTGTATAGGCACTCTGTCTTTTATTTCAAGTCCGTAATTATTCAAATACTTTATTTTATCTGGATTATTAGTCATGATTTTTATGCTCTTAATACCCAATTTTTTAAGCATTTGATAAGCCTCATAATATTCACGCATATCATCTCTAAAACCTAAAGCTATATTGGCATCTACCGTATCAAGTCCGCTGTCTTGAAGTTCATAAGCTCTTAATTTATTAACAAGCCCTATACCTCTGCCTTCCTGACGCATATATACCATTATACCTCTGCCTTCAGAAGCAATTTTTCTCATGGCATAATCATACTGCTCTCCGCAGTCGCATCTTTTAGAACCTAATGCATCGCCTGTCAAACATTCAGAATGCACTCTGCAAAGCACATTTTCTCCATTTGAAATGTCTCCCATAGTTAAAACTACATGATGTTCTTTTGTTATTTTATTTACAAAAGTAAGTATTTCAAACTCTCCGTATTTAGTAGGCATTTTTGCTTTAGCATAAAGCTCCATCAAGTCTTCATTCTTTTTTCTATAGTCTATCAAATCAGAAACTGTTATCATTTTAAGATTATGTTTTTTAGCGAAATCAATTAAATCATCTCTTCTCATCATATCGCCGTCATCTCGCATAATCTCGCAGCATAAACCGCATTCTTTTAATCCTGCAAGTCTCATCAAATCAACAGTAGCTTCAGTATGTCCCATTCTTACAAGTACGCCTCCTTCTTTTGCAAGTAATGGAAACATATGACCAGGGCGTCTGAAATCTTCTGGTTTTGACTTTTCATCAACTACTTTTAAAGCTGTAATGGATCTTTCTACTGCTGAAATACCAGTTGTAGTTTCAATATGGTCAATAGATACTGTAAAAGCTGTTTCATGATTATCAGTATTTTTTGTAACCATTTGATTTAAATTAAGTTTATTTGTAATCTCTTTGCTCATAGGCATGCATATCAAACCTTTTGCATAAGTAGCCATAAAGTTTATATTCTCTGTAGTAGCAAACTCAGCTGCACATATTAAATCACCCTCATTTTCTCTATCTTCATCATCAGAAACAACTATTATTTTTCCGTTTCTTAAATCTTCTAAAGCCTCGTCAATAGTACTGTAAATGTTTTCCATTTTTAATGCTCCATTTAATTTTTTTATTCAGCTTTTTCCTAAAAATAAACTGTAAAAAACTGCAAAAAGTTCAAAAATTATTAAAATCCATTTTTAAGTAAAAACTCCATTGTGATATTGGATTTTTTACTATTATTTTCTTTGTCATCTTCTTTAAATGTCAAAAGTCTTTCAACATATTTTCCTATAACATCATTTTCTATATTAACTTTATCACCCTCTTTTTTATAATAAAGTACAGTTTCCTTTAATGTATGAGGAATAACAGCTATAGAAAAAGTATTATCAGTTAAACTTGCAACTGTCAAACTTATTCCATCAACAGCAACAGAGCCTTTCTCTACTATATACTTCATTAATTGTCTAGGTACTTCAATAGTAAGTATAATAGCATTATCATCTTTTTTCATAGACTTAATGCTTCCCACTCCGTCAATATGTCCGCTTACTATATGCCCGCCGAATCTTCCGCTTAAAGTCATTGCTCTTTCAAGATTAACTCTGCTTCCATTTTTTAAACTTCCCAAATTAGTACGGTTCAAAGTTTCCTGAGTAACATCAGCATTGAATATCTTATTATAAAAACTAGACACAGTTAAACAAGTACCATTAACAGCAACACTGTCCCCCAAATGCAAATCATCAAATATTTTGTTTGCTTCTATCGTAATAACTTTGCTCTGTACCGATTTAACAATTCCTATTTCTTCAACTATACCAGTAAACATTATTGATATTTTCTCTCTTAAAATAATTTCTGCACTTTTTCCCGCCGCACACCGCAGGAGGACTTCGTAAAAGTACCAAAAAGTTCAAGTGTAAAATTAATTATATGTAAAACTAATATATTTTACCTATAAATTAATATTTAAATAGTATTCCAAAAATAAATCATCATCTATTTTTGTTATATCTCCTATTTTGAGTTTAAAAGCATTATTAGGATCATCTATCCCTTCGCCTCCTACAGGGCTTTTTGCTTTAACTCCTCCAAATATTTTTGGTGCTATATAAACTAAAACCTTATTTACTAGCCTTTCTTCTATCAAACTAGCATGCAAAGAAGCACCGCCCTCTACATACACACTGTCAATATTTTTTTCTTCTCCTAATATCTTCATTAACTCTTTTAAGCTTACTCTGTTATTATAGCTTTCTGTTTTTATTATTTCAATTCCTAAACTTTCAAGCTCTTTTATTTTTTTATCATCATTACTAATAGTAGCTATAAAAGTTTTTATTTCTTTTGCAGTTTTACAAATATTAGAGTTTAAATCTATTTTTAGAGAACTGTCTAAAATTATTCTTATAGGGTTTCTAGTATTTGGAAGTCTGCAATTAAGTGTAGGATTATCTTCTAGCACAGTATTTATTCCAACCATTATAGCAGAGTATTTATTTCTAAATCTATGAGAATGCTCTCTTGATTTTTCAGAAGTTATCCATTTTGATTTTCCGCTTGAAGTTGCAATTTTACCGTCTATAGTCATAGCATACTTCATAACAACAAAAGGTATTTTATTTGCTATATAATAGAAGAAAACTTCATTTAATTTTCTGCATTCATCTTCAAGTACATTAACTATAACTTCAATTCCAGCCTCTTTTAATTTTTTTATACCATTGCCAGCAACTTTAGGATTAGAATCCACACACCCTATAATAACTTTTTTTATTTTATTTTTTATAATAGCATCAGCACAAGGAGGAGTCTTACCATAATGAGAACAAGGCTCCAAAGTTACATATATACTAGCTCCTTCAACATCTTCTCCTTTTTTTTGGGCATCAAGAAATGCATTAATTTCAGCATGATTTTCTCCGTATTTTTGATGATAACCTATACCTATAACTTTATCATCTTTCACTATCACAGCACCAACCAAAGGATTAGGGCTAGTAAAACCTTCTCCTTTTCTGGCTTCCTCAATAGCCATTTTTATATATTTTTCATGATTATTTTCAAGCATAATGCTATAACTCTTAAAAAATAGTTTTTGCTTTTTAATCTTCGTTTTTTTATTTTTGGCAGGATTTTCTAATAATGTGAAAACAAAAAAACTCTAAATGTTAAATATAACAAATAGAGCCTTAATTTCAATATGCAGAAAGTTTACATTAGTTATCTTCTACCATCCAGACTTTAACTGTCGGTTTTGGAGTTGCACCAAATCGGCTAATTTTGAAAAATAATAATTTTCAAAAAAGCTCGCGGACTTTACCGCCGGTATGGAATTTCACCTAGCCCCGAAGATTTATTATACTAATATTATAATACAAATATTTGCTATTGTCAAGTTATTTCACTATAATACTAAAAACTCATTATTTCGTACCAATAATTATCAAAATATCTGTACATTCCCATTCCCGGCGAATAATAAGTATATATCTCATAAAAATCTCTTAAAGCATCTTTAAACGAAGTATTATCAATATAGCCTTTTCTTGCCATATAAAGAAGTGCTATAGATGGAGATCTGGACATACCGAAATTACAATGAACTAAAACTTCCATATCATTTATATGTTCATCTATAAACTCCATAGCTCTTTTTATCATAGGAAAAGCATATTCAAAAGATAAACTGCTTATATCAAGTAAATTTAAATATAAATCATTATTACTCTGATAAACTTTTTTATCGCCTATATTTCCTCTTACACCTCTTACAAAACAGCTTTGACAAGCATGAACTATAGCTCCTTTAAACTCAGAACAGTCTCTGTCATCTCCTACATATAAATTTTTATATATTTGTTTCATAATAAAAAACTCCAATAAATTTTACATTATAATTAAATAATTTAAATTGTCAATTTTGTTTTACATATTATTAAATATAACAAATAATAATCAAATTAATATTTATTGACTAATTATTTCATTATTATAGAATATAAAAAAATTATGTATTTAAATGATGCATTAACAATCTATACGCACGGTAAAAAATTATATAATAATAAATATATTTATATTATATGCTATTGCTTTGAACTAAAATTATTTAATCGTGCGGTAATTATATAACAAATAAAAAAATATTTGGGTGGGTATTTTTATTTATAATTTAAACAAAAAATATCAAATAATTTATAATGCAAAATAAGATTATAAAATCTTGAGGGTGGGTTCTAATAAATTTTTTTAAAATTATTTACACTTGCCCGCCCTTTAGTTTTATTATTTAAATAGCTAATTTTATTTTTTATTTCTTTAAAGTTTAAACTGAAAAGTTAACGCCCGCCCAAATTTTATTTAAATTGTAATTAATACACCTAAAATTAAAAATCATTTTAAATTATCTTTGAAGAATTGAGACAATTTTTCAAAAGGGATTAAATCTGTTCTGTCATAGAGATCAACATGATTAGCATTAGGTATTATGATTAACTCTTTTGGTTCTTTAGCTTTTTTATACGCATCTTCGCTGAAATATCTTGAATGAGCTTTTTCTCCTGCTATAAAAAGCATTGGTCTTGGTGATATAATGTCAATATTCTCTAAAGGGTAATAATTCATTAAGCTGATGCTGCTTATAACAGACATAGCAGTTGTGGCACGAGGGTGAAAACCTCTCTTTGTACGATAATAACTGTAGAACTCTTTTACTATATCTGGAGCGTTTTCATCTATATTTTCAGGAGTACCTATTTGAAATTGTTTTTCTCCGCCATTATATTCATTCCATCTTTGCATGGAAACTGCTTCAATCATTTTTTTTCTGTCTTCATCAGTTAAAGAATCATACATTCCGTTTCGTGCTACTCTTCCCATATCATACATACTTGCTGCAGCTATTGCTTTTATTCTGCTGTCAATTTTAGCAGCACTTAAAACAAAACTTCCGCTTCCGCATATTCCTATAGCTCCTATTTTGTTTCTGTCAACATAGTTTAATGAACCTATAAAATCTACTGCGGCACTAAAATCTTCTGCGAATGCCTCCGGTGAAGCTGTATAATGAGGAGATCCTCCGCTTTCCCCATTGTATGATGCATCAAACGCTATAGCAATAAAGCCTCTCTCTGCCATAGCCTGAGCATATACTCCGGCAGCCTGTTCTTTTACTGCTCCGTACGGACCTCCTATAACTAATGCCTTATATTTTTGATTGGTATTAATATTTACAGGTGTGTATAAGTCAGCTGCTATATTTATACCTAGTCTGTTATAAAATGATACTTTTTTTACATTTATTTTATCGCTCTTTTTAAAAGTTTTATCCCATTGTAATGTATTGTTCTGTGCCATGATGCTTCCTATAGGAAAAAGCATATATGCTGAAAATAATAAAGCTCTTTTTAAAATATTTTTAAACATTATAATATCCTCCGTTTAATTGTTATAGTCATAGAATATAATAATTAATAAACTATAGCAAATATTTATTGATTATGAATATATATACTTTTTAGGTATTGATTAAAAACTAATAATTTTGTATTATGATAATTATGATGTTAAGTAAAGGAGATTTAAATATATGGAAGTAAGAGCTTTAAAATATTTTTTAACTGCAGTAAGAGAAGGAAACATTACAAAAGCTGCAAAATATCTTAATTTAACACAGCCTAATTTATCACGTCAGATAAACATTTTAGAAAGAGATATAGGACATAAATTATTTGAAAGAAAACATAATAATATAGAGCTTACTCCAGAGGGCATTTTGCTAAAAAAAAGAGCCGAAGAAATATTAAATATGATAGATAAAACAAGGGCAGAGTTTAACTTTGATGATAAGATTATAGCAGGAGACATATTTATAGGGGCAGGGGAGACTTGGGCTATTGCATTGCTTGCCTCTATTATGCGGGATATGCAAAAAGACTATCCTCATATAAAATATAATATTTACAGCGGTAACTCTGAAGATATTACAGAAAAGCTAGATAAAGGATTATTAGATTTTGGTGTATTGATAGATCCAGCCGATTTATCAAAGTACGATTATTTAAAAATGCCTGCCAAAGATACTTGGGGTATTATTATGAGAAGAGATTCAAAGCTGGCACAAAAAAAGTATATAGTAAAAAAAGATTTATATAATATTCCATTAATAGTATCAAGACAGACTATTCAAAATGATATGCAGAATAATGATTTTTTAAAATGGTTGGGAGGAAGTTTAAGCGGTTTAGAGATAGCTGCTACTTATAATTTAATTTACAATGCATTGATTATGGTACGCGAGGGTATGGGGTATGCTTTTGCTTTGGATAGGCTTATAGATAATATGAATAATAAAGATATATGTTTTTTGCCATTAAAGCCTAAATTAGAATCTGGTCTTAATGTTGTATGGAAGAAAAATCAGGAGTTTTCAAGGGCTTCCAAAATATTTTTGGAAAGAATGAATAAAAGTTTTTTATAAAATTAAATTACTTAAATTTAAATAACTGTTCTACATTAGAAAGAATTTCATCAGTACTTTTTGATATTAATGCTCTGCTTCTATTTCTGTAAAAATCATCTTTATCTAAAATAGCTAATATTGAAAATGCTGTTACAACTTTTTCTAATTCTTTTTCAGTCTTTTTTGTAGATACATATTTCATATACAAATGACCAAGTTCATGTGCTATTAATAATCTTTTTTGTTTGTCTTCCAATCTATCATCATAATAAATTATAGCTCCAGCACCAATATTCCTTTTTGCAAAAGTTATAATTTGAGCTTTTCTCTTATTATAAATACTGAAAGGTTCTATTAATATTGGAAATAATCTATAATGCTTAGCTTCCATTAAGGTAAATAATTCCTGCCTCTTTACATCATCTTTTTCAGTATCTATTCTATGCTTTAATTCTTTTTTGACTTTATCATTAATAACATCTTCAATTGCAGAAACCAAATGTGATAGGTAATTTTTAGTTATAAATGGCTGTAAAATATTATTGAAATCATCTATTATGTAATTTATATATTCTTCATTTAAATTCAAAGAAGCTGATATTTTTTTTATATCTAATGGATCAATATTCAAAATAGCCTCCAAGAACCTTCAACAAAAGCAGATAGAATTGCTAAATAATTATCTTCATCTGTATAATCACCTGGAACATCAAATACTTCATCTATTGACATAACATCTTTTAGAATATTCTCTTTCTGCTTAAAATCTGTTATATTTTGAGATTTGAAAAAATCTTCTACCTGATTTTTTGTTGTTAATTGGATTATATCTTCTTTCTTATAATTATACATAAAATCCTCCTAAAAATTTTGATAAATTTATCAGATTTTATCATTTGTTATAAATATAATCTTATTTAAGAAAAATGTCAAGTGAATATAACTTTAGATAGTAATGTCTAAAATAGTTTCGCATTGTATATAGTATATATATTAATAAAAAGATTATTAGTTTATAATAAATTTTATGATATAATATTAA
This sequence comes from Brachyspira hampsonii, assembly GCF_002214805.1. NCBI lineage: Bacteria > Pseudomonadati > Spirochaetota > Spirochaetia > Brachyspirales > Brachyspiraceae > Brachyspira > Brachyspira hampsonii. The sequence goes on from NZ_CP019914.1 coordinate 1,984,417, forward strand.
AAAATATTAGGGATTATCTATGAATAAAGAATATATAAATATTATAAAAAAATATATTGAAGAGATAAACTTCATCAAAGAGAAAGGCTCTTCTAATGAACATAGCTATAGAACGCCTTTAGAGAATATGCTTAAATTTTTCTCTGTTAGTTTATATCCAGATAAAAGCATAAAAATTGTTCAGGAATCAAGCATAGATGATGAAGATGATAAAAAGATATTCCCAGACTTTACCATAGTTAATGAAGATGATAAACTTATAGGATTTGCTGAGTGCAAGGATACTGATTTTGATTTGTATAAAGCTATTAACGGCAAAGGCAGTTATAAAAAATATAAAGAACAGCTTATAAAATATTTGTATATTCATAATAATTTAATATTTACTGATTATATTAATTTTATTTTACTTTCAAAAGAAGATGACGGAAATATTATTATAAAAGATGATGTATGCCTTTATGATGATGAGGCAAAAAATAAAAAAGATAAGTCAGAAGAAAATTATAAAAAACTTATAAATATATTTGATATGTTTTTTTCTGCCAAGTCGAAAGATATTGATAAAAAAGATTATTTTCTTTCTCTTCTTGCTAGAAGAACAAAAATTTTAAGAGATTTTATAAATTTAGAATTATTAAATAAAGAATCATATTTAAGCAGAGATGTAAAGGGGCTGTTTGAAAGCACTTTATTTAAAGATTTGAGCGATAAAGATTTTGCAGATGCCTTCTCACAGATTATCACTTTCTCATTATTATTTTACAGACTAAGCAAAAGAAAGAATGCTGACTTAAACAGTTTTAAGGATATGCCGGACTATATACCAATATTTAAAGAGTTTCTTTTGAAAATAGATATAAATGATTTTAATAATAACGGTATATTTTATTCTATAGTATCAATAATGAATGCGGTTAATTCTTATAATGAAAATATATTTTACGGAGAGCTGTCATATAGAGAAAATCATGATAAAGAAGATCCATTTATATATATGTATGAATATTTCTTGAAAGAGTTTGACGAGAAAACAAGAAATGCCAGAGGCGTATTTTATACTCCTATAGAGGCTGTGAGATATATTATAAAATCTATAGATGAACTTTTGAAAGATAAACTCAATATAAGCGAGGGACTTTACGGAGAGAATGTGCATATACTAGACTTTGCTTCTGGCACTGGAACATTTATGCTTGGGGCAATAGAGCTTGCATATAATAATGCCAAATCAAGCGGTATAGGAGGCGTATTGGAAAAAATAGTTTCAGATTTTATATTAAAAAGGCTTTACGGATTTGAGTTTTTAATAGTGCCTTATGTATTGGCACATTTTAGAATACATGAATACTTGAAAGATTTGAATTATGATTATAAAAGCAGGGAGAGACTGCAGTTATATTTAACAAACACTTTGGATAATAGTGCTGGCGGTTATGTGGCAATGTTTCCGAATATGAAGGCAGAAGCAGATATGGCTTATAAAATAAAAAATGAAGAGCCTATACTCGTTATAATGGGAAATCCTCCTTATAATTCAAAGTCTGAGGAAATAAACTGTAAGGAATGGATAATAGATTTATTAAAAGATTATAAAAAAGATTTAACTGTTACAGAAAAACAAAAATTAAATGATGATTATATAAAATTTTTAAGATTCGCTCATTGGAAAATGGAAAAAAGCAAGCAAGGTGTAGTAGGTGTAATAGTAAATAATTCTTTTATAGATGGTTTAAGTCATAGAGAAATGCGTAATCAGCTAATGAAAACCTTTGATGAAATATATATTTTTGATTTGCATGGTAATACAAATAAAGGAGAAAAATGCCCAGACGGAAGTCAGGACTTTAATATTTTTAATATAAAAAATGTAGGAGTGTGCATAGCATTATTCGTAAAGACAGGACTAAAAAATAATAAAAACAGAGGCGTATATTTTCAGGAGATTTTCGGAAAGCAGAATTATAAAAAAGAATATTTGATTGATAAATCTGTAAATACAGACATAGAAAATAAAAAATGGAAAAAATTAGAAGATGATGAGAAATGGCATTGGTTTACTGAAGTAAAAAGCAATGAAAAATATCTAAACGATTTTAAAGGTTTGCATGAAATTTTTGAAAATATAAATAGTGGTATTCAAACAGAAAAAGATGAGTTAATAATTCATTTAAACGAAAATAATTTAGATATTGCTTTAAATGATATAAAAACTTTAGATGTAGAAAATTTGTGCAGTAAATATAATTTGAAAATATCAAAAAATAAAATTGAATGTTTATATGAAGCCAAAAATGAGGTATTGAATAATGAAGGGCTTAAAACATTAATACATTACAGACCATTTGATTTTAGAAAAATTTATTATACATCAAAAAGTAACGGCTGTATAGGAAGACCTAGATATGATATAATGAAACATTTTATAAACAGAGAAAATATAGGATTAGTGTTCCCACGTCAAATAGCTGGAGGATATGGTTTTGAGCATGGTTTAGTATCTAACTATATTATAGACAGAACGACTGGAGGGGCTAAAACAGGTTCTGAAACAAATTTCGCTCCCCTATATCTATATGAGGATATTAATGCGTCTTCCGATTTAAATTTTGATGAGGAATGCAAGCCTAATTTCAAGGCATCTTTTCTTGATTTCCTCAAAAAATACTTAAATGGCTCTCTAATCAAAAGCGAAGACTGCCCATACAAAATACTTTCCTATATCTACGCCGTGCTTTATGCTCCTACATACCGCTCACGCTACAAAGAAGACCTCAAGTATGATTATCCGCGTATTCCTTTTACTGATGACAGCTCTCTATTTTCTTCGCTTTCTTCCTTAGGCTCTGACCTCATAGATTTGCATCTGCTTAAAAAAGTACCTTCACCTTCTTCCTCTTACCCTATATCAGGAGATCACAATATTGACTTTTGCAAATTTGAAGATGGAAAAATTAAAATCAACTCTTCACAATATTTCGACAATGTAAGCGAACAAGTGTACAATTATTCAATCGGAGGCTACAAGCCTATAGAAAAATATATAAAGGCTCGCGAAACTCTCACTCTTAACGACATTATGCATATACAGAAAGTTATTGCTGTTATTGGAAGGACTATTGAGCTTCAAGGCAGTATTGATGAGGTTTATAAGAAAATTGATAAATAGGGCTGCAATATACAGTGATTTAATATACTGTATAAAGAATTGATTCACTTGACAAATATTATTTTTATGCTAAAATTTATATAGAGAGAATTTATATATTTCCGAAATAATTGTAAATATAAAAGGAGGGATTATGTATTATAATAACACAAAAGAAGAAAAAAAACTACTTAATCTCGCCTTGAAACATAGAGAAGAATTAACTCAAAATGATTTTGACAATATTGTAAATTTCTGTTATAGCAGAATATTGCAAAAAGAAATTAATAATTCTATAGAAAAATATATAACTCCTACATATAATAAAATAATCAAAAGAGCAATAGAAAAGTAATATGTCAAATAATAAAGATAATTCTAGTAAAGAACAAAAGCAAAATTTTATTAATAAAAATTAATTATAACTTATAAAAATTGATTATATTATAAAGTTTTATATAATCAAAGGAGGTGTTATTATGTATGATGAAAGAATTGATTCAGTTCTTCTTGCTAAATATATAATACAGCAGGCACAAAAAAAAGGCATATATGATATGTCAATTACAAAATTGCAGAAACTCCTTTATGCTTTAGACGGCGGATTATTATCACATAATATAAATGCAGTTGATGAGTATTGTCAAGCTTGGCAGTATGGACCAGTATATCCCAAAGTATTTACAAAAATAAACCCTGAAGATTTCAATAAAAATTATGATAATCTAAATATAGATGAAATTGATAGTAAAGAACATGCCAATATTATAAAAAAAATGGTTGAAGTAGTATTAGATAATTTTGGTCAGTATAGTGCAGGAAAACTATCTGCTTGGAGTCATAGGGAAGGAAGTCCTTGGAGTCAAACACCAAAAAATGAAAAAATAAGTAAACTTTTAATGAAGGAATATTTTTCAAGATGAGCAGTAATGATTCAAAAAATATTTCTGATGAAAATTTAGAAAATACTTTTAAAGATGATATTGAAGATATTAATAATTCAACCCCGAGTAATAAAGAAGAAAATACTTTAAATGAATTAAAAATTCAACAACTTGAAGAAGAAATAAAAAATTTAAAAAATGATAGAAAATTAAAAACAAAGACTTTAAAATTTGTTCAAATTATTATAATGTTTAATATTATAACAACTATAGCTTTATTAATAGGATATCCTATAATATATCTCATAACAGGAAAACAAATATATAGCGAAAAATTTCTTGGGTTTATTACAGGCTCACAATTAATAGTCATGCCGCTTGCTATACTGCAAATTATAACTAAACATCTATTTCCAAATAAAAAAGATGATGATAAGTAAATCTATTTTATTTGAAAGTAATAAAAAATAAATTAACTTTGAAACATATATAAAAAACTCCCAAGCAAATTAATACCTGAGAGTTTTCCTTAATTAATGATTAACTGTATATTATTTTAGATTGTCATTAAAAAACTGTGTTATTTTCTCAAAAGGTATTTTTGACATATCATCATATAATGAAACATGGTCTGCATCTTCTATTATTACTAATTCTTTATTATTGCCAGATATTTCACTGTAAACATCTTCAGAATAATATCTTGAATGAGCTCTGTCGCCTGCTATTAAAAGTACAGGAGTAGTATCCAAATCCCCAAGATTATCCATCAAATTAAAGTTCCAGAAAGAAAAAGGCATAGTAGCAGTCCAAGAAGTAACAAAGTTTATAGCACGAGGGTGATAAGCTCTTTTTGCATAATAGTTGTAAAAGGCAGCAAATACTGGGTCGGCATTCTCTGGAAGCTCTTCAGGTACAACCATAGCAGAAGCCTGTATATTATTATTTGCATCAAAAGTAGGCTCATGATTACCCAAAGCATAATTTCCATTTTCAGCATCTTTCCAACGCTGCTCGCTTAAATATTCTCTTATTTTTCTTCTTTGCTCTTTTGTATAATAATCTTGATGTCCTTTGCTCATATCTCTTGACATATCATACATTGAAGCAGTTGCTACAGCTTTAATTCTAGTATCCGTACCAGCAGCAGTTATAGCCATACCAGAAAGCCCGCATATACCTATTGCTCCAATACGGTTTCTATCTACATAATCAAGAAGCCCTAAATAATCTACAGCAGCACTGTAATCTTCTGTGAATATATCAGGTGAAGCATTGTTTCTAACTTCTCCCCCGCTTTCACCTGTGAAAGACGGATCAAAAGCTAAGGCTACAAAACCGTTATTAGCCATTTCCTGAGCGTATAAACCAGATGCCTGTTCCTTAACTGCTCCGAATGGTCCAGACACTACCAATGCAGGATTTTTTTTATTGCTGTAGTCTTGAGGCAAATATAAATGTCCTGCTATCTCTATACCATAGCGATTTTTGAATCTTACTTCTTTCATTTCAATATTTGTGTAAACTGTGAATACTCTGCTGTCCATATTATCTCCTTTTTGTGAATTATTATTTTGTGTGCTGTTATTATTACAAGAAATTATAAATGCTAGTAATAATAAAATTGATGATATTGTTTTTTTCATATTTTCTCCTTTATTTTAATTTTTTATTTAATTTGCTATTTTTAATCTATTTATTTCTTTTATAATTTTAGCAGGCATACCTCCTACTATCACATTTGAAGGTACATCTTTATTAACCAAAGCTCCTGCTGCTATTATAGAGTTGTCTCCTATAGTTACACCAGAAAGTATATGTACCCCTGAACCTATCCATACATTATTTCCAATTACTACTTTTTTTGGGTAAGTTATACTTCTGTATTCTACTTCTATTCCATGATTGAGTGTTGAAATAGTGGCATTCATTCCTATAAATACATTATCTCCTATAACAATGCCGCCTCTATCCTGAAATGAACATCCGCAGTTGAAAAATACATTCTTTCCTATCTTTATATTCTTTCCAAAGTCAGTATAAAATGGAGGAAAGCATGTGAAACTTTTATCTATTTTTTCTCCTGTAAGCTCTTCAAATAATTCTCTTACTTCATCTGTAGTATGATATTTATTATTGATTTCCATAGTGATTTTTATTGCATTTTGTGAGCATTCATATAAAAGCGGTGATAATTCTTTATCTTCGCTTGATATTGGATTGCCCTCTTTGCAGTATTTAATAAACTCTTCCATATTCATTTTAGTTTTTCCTTATGTTTTTGATTTATTTGTATTTTACAGAAAAATTAAATTATATCAAATAATTATGTGTTATATATTTTTATACCTAAAAAGTATAATTTTATTATTTAGATTAATAAATATAGTTAATATTATATATTATTGATTAATTTGATATTAATATATATAATGATATTTAAAATAGTTTGGGGTATAATAGTGAAATTCGAAACAATAGAAAATGGATTTATTCCTATTAATGATTTATCAAATAAAAATTTTTTTATACCAAGTTATCAGAGAGGTTATAGATGGGATAATGAAGTAAATGCTTTATTAGGAGATATTACAGATTTTATTAATTATAAAGAAAGTGATAATGATTTTTATTCTCTCCAGCCAATAGTTGTAAAAAAATATAAAGATAAATATATTGTTATTGATGGGCAGCAAAGATTAACAACTATTTTTTTAATAATTAAATATATTAAAAATCAATCTTTCTTTTTAATAGAGTATGAAACTAGAAAGCAATCTTCAGAGTTTTTAGAAAATATTCAAAGTAAAAAAGAAAATGATGCTAAAAATATTGATTTTTATTATTTTTTTCAGGCATATAAAAATATAAGAGAGTTTTTCAGCAGTAAAGTTAATAAGAATAATTTTTATAATATATTAGTTAATAACTGTAAAGTATTATGGTATGAAATAGCAGACGATGAAAAAGAGGAAGATGTTTTTATAAGACTCAATATAGGAAAAATTCCATTATTAGATGAGGAAAATATCAAAGCATTATTTCTTTCAAAAAGTAATGGTATTGAAAATATAGATGAAATAGCTGAAAAATGGTATGAAGAAGAAAAAGAATTAAGATATAATAATGATTACAGATATTGTGTACTAAAAAAGATAGATGAGAAATATATAACAAAAGAAAATAATACATTAAATGATGATTTTTTGAGGATTCGAGTATATCTTGAAGCTATTATGAAAAATAAAAATTATTCTATATTTGAATATTTTTATAAGTTATATAAAGAAAATAAATTAAAAGAAACTTGGGAAAATTTAGAAAGCTGTATAGATACATTAAATAGTTTTTCATCAGATCAAAATGGTATTGGTGAAGAAAGAAATATTTTTCATTATATTGGTTTTCTTATATTAAATAATATAATGGATATTAATGATATTTATAAAATATGGCTAGAAGATCAAAATAAAGTAAATTTCTCTTCATCTCTTAAAAAATTAATAGAAGATAATATTAGTTTTAAAGATGAAGATTTTGAAGAAAATTTGAGAGAGTTAAATTTTAATGATAAAAATCATAAAAAAATAATTTATAAAATACTTGTTTTATTTAATATAGCTTATTTATTAAAAGATAAGGGATCTCATAAATATTTTGAGTTTAATAGATTTCAATTAGAACAGTGGAGCATCGAACATATTTATGCACAAAATTCAAAAAGTATAAAAGAAGATATAAAGAAAAAAGATAATGATAAAATTATTGCTTGGTTAAAAGAAGTAAGAGAATATTGTAATGAACTAAAACCCAAAATAGAAGAATTAATAAATAAAAAAAATCCATATAATGAGAAGCTATTTGATGAAATAGATGATTATTTTAAAGATGAAGATTCCTTGAATGGTATAGGTAATTTATGTTTATTAGATAAATATTCAAATAGCGAGATAGGAAATAAAATATTTAGTAAAAAACGTAAGGATATAGAAAGATTAGGTCAGCAGGGTAAACTTATTCCAATATGTACTAAACTTGTATTTGAAAAATTTTTTTCAGATAAAATAAAAAACAAAGATTATTTTTTAAAAGAAGACAGAGAGTATTATATAAAAGCTATTATTGAAAAATTACAAATATTTTTCAAACAATAATCTAATTGGAGAAAAAATCATGAATATAAATAATTTAAAAAATTTATTAAATGAATATAATGTTGTTATTCCTATGCTTCAAAGAGATTATGTACAAGGTAAAAAATCAAAAATTAGTATAGCCGAATCTTTTTTGCGTAATATATTTGAGGTTCTTGAGGGTAATCAAAATAAGTTACATATAGATTTTATTTACGGATATTTAGAAGATAATAATTTTATACTTATAGATGGTCAGCAGAGGGTAACAACATTATGGCTTTTATATTTAATTATATATAAAATTAATAATGATTTTGATAATATAAAGGAATTATTATCTAATTTTTCATATAGAATAAGAGAAAGTTCATATAAATTTTGTAAAAACCTTATAAATAAAGAATTAAAGTTAGATGTAAATCCCAAAGAATATATTTTAAATAGCACAGGAACTTTTGGCAAAACTGATGAATTAAACAATGATCCTACTATAAGAGCTATTCTTAATATGATGGATTTAATTTATAAAAAAATAGAAGATAAAGATACTCAAACATTGAATAAATATAAAAATAATTTAGATAATATTACTTTTTCTATTTTCAATATGGGTGAATATGATCTAGGTGAAGAATTATATATAAAAATGAATGCCAGAGGAAAGCAATTAAGTAAGTACGAAAATCTTAAAGCATATATAGAGAGTGATTTAAATTTAAAAGAACATTATGATTTACTTGCAAGTATAGATAATTTATGGAGTGATTATTTTTTTGACATAAAAAATAAAGACAAATTTGATAATAGAGCCTTATCTTTCTTATATTATTCTGCTTTGTTTTTTCATATCGATTCAAATATTTCTAATAAAGATTTAATAAATTATTTGGATAGTAATATCGAAATTATAGATCATAGCTTTTTTAGTATACTAAAATTATATAAGAATATTAAACTACTTAATAATGCTATTGAAGTATTATATAAATATAAAGATATTTTAAATATTAAAATATTTGATGATATAAAATTATTAAGAAAAGATATATGCTACTTTTATGCTTTCTTATTTTTTATAAAAAAATTAAATAATGATAATTTTGATAAAAAGATATTTAATGATTATTACAGAGTATGCAGACATTTTATAGAAAATCATAGATTGGATAAACCTGAACATATTAAAAGTTTTTATGATTTATTTGCTGATTTATCTAATGGATATAGTGATATATATAAATATTTATCTTGTAAATCTAAATTGAGTTCTTTTCATACAGAAATATATGAATTAGAAATAAAAAAAGCTAAACTAATTTTAGAAAGCAGATATGGTGGGGATAATTGGGAAGACATTTTGAATAAAACAAGCGATAATAATTTTTTAGTTGGCTGGGTAGGATTTCTATTAGATTTTAGTAAAAAAAATAAGAAAGAAGATTTTGATAAATTTACAAAGTATACTAATTTAACAATTGAAATTATTGATAGAATAATAAAACAAGATGGTTTTCTAAATTTATTTCAAAGAGCTTTGTTAATTTTTGGAGATTATGGATTTTATTCTAGAAATTATTATTATTATTATGGTAATATACCTCAAGTAAGTGTATACAGAGACAGAGAAGCTTGGAATTGGTTACTGTCAGGATATAAAAATGATTTTGGAAATAAAAATTATTTAAAACAATTATTTGATAAAATAATTTTGCATAGAGAAAATGATATTGAAAAAGCACTAATATCAATTATAAATAATGCAAATTTAAAAAATAAGTTATGGTTTGAATATTTATTGATAAAAGATAAAAAATTATTTGAATATATAGACAAAGAAGAAACATTTCAAAAATGTGGAAGAATAAGAAAACATTTTGATAATAATGATCATATTATAGATTGTCTGCTTCTTCCACCTGCTAAAGGTAAAAGAGAATCAATAGATTTACTATCATATTCTTTCTATTTGTATATCAAAGATAAACTAGAAGTTTCAGAGTTTAAAGCTGATAAAGTGAAATATGATAAATATGAAGATAATAGAAATAAAAATTCTTACTTTGATATAATAATAAAATCTAAAAACAAAGAAATTATATGTGATAGTATTAATTCTATAATAAAAATAGGAACTAAAAAATATAATATAAATTTGGGAATTGGTTCTGATATTTTTGTTGAATTTAATAGAATATTAAAAGAAGCAAAGTTAATAAAATAATTTTAATGAATTTGATTTTTTTATTTTTATGTATCATACTATAAGTAGGGAAATACAAACAAAAAGGATTTGCGATAATGATAGAAAATTTTATACCTAATAAAAAAGTATTCGTATTTGATACTAATGTGATACTTCATGATTTTAAGTCAATATTTTCTTTTGAAGAAACTAATATAGTTATACCTATTACAGTTTTAGAAGAGGTTGATAAGTTTAAAAAAGGAAGCGATACAATAAATTTCAATGCCAGAGAGTTCATAAGAGAGCTTGATGTTATAGTAGAGAAAAATGAAGAGCTTCAGGGTACTAAAGATATTTTTAAAAAAGGTGCTTTTCTTGATAATAAAAGTAAAGTGTTTATAGATGTTAATAATGAAGAGAGAGATGATTTTAAAAAAATATTTTCAAATAGTATTCCAGATCATAAAATACTATCATGTGCCTATAATATAAAATGTGAAAATCAGCGTGTCATTCTCATAACTAAAGATATTAATATGAGAATGAAGGCTAGAAGTTTAGGTATTGATACACAAGACTATAATACTGACAAGATAGAAAAATTATCATCATTATTTACAGGTATAGAAAGTATATCAGGAGATAATGCACGCATTTATATAAAAGATCTTAATGAAAATAAAGAGATAGCAGTAAAAGGAGAACATTCCATATATCCAAATACATATTTCTGCTACAGAGTAAAAGAAGATGATGAGGCAGTAATAGGCAAATATAAAGATGATACAAAAACAATAGTTCATGTTGATACTAATATTGATGCCTACGGAATAAAGCCTAGAAATGAAGAGCAGGCTATGGCTTTGGACGTTTTACTTGATAATGATATACCTCTAGTAACAATAATGGGTAAGGCAGGTACTGGTAAAACTCTTCTCGCACTTGCAGCTGCTTTAGCCAAGAGAAGAGAGTACAGACAGATACTTTTAGCACGTCCTGTAGTTGCACTTTCTAATAAAGATTTGGGCTTTCTTCCGGGGGATATTAACAGCAAATTAGATCCTTATATGCAGCCTTTATTTGATAATCTTTCTGTTATACAGCATATTCATTCTGATGATAGTGATGAAAGCAAAAACATAAAAAAAATGCTTGAAAATGAAAAGATAGTTATATCTCCTTTAGCATATATAAGAGGAAGAAGTTTGAATAAAATATATTTTATAGTAGATGAAGCTCAGAACTTAACGCCTCATGAAATAAAAACTATAATAACTAGAGCGGGAGAAGGTACAAAAATAGTGTTCACAGGAGATATTCATCAGATAGACACTCCGTATTTGGACGAAAGAAACAATGGTCTTACTTATTTAATAGACCGCACAAAAGCAGAAGTATTAAGCGGTACTGTAACACTTGAAAAAGGAGAGCGTTCAAAACTTGCAGAGCTTGCTGCTAATGTATTATAAAATTATTTAATATTTATTAACAATTAAGGCATGGAGTGCGGTGAAGAAATCCCCACTTTATGCTTTTTTTGTTTTTGACTAAAGTTTATATTTACTTTTTTTATTCAATTTTAAAAGACACACCATCCCAAGTATTAATTAGATTTACAATCTATTTAACGCACGGTGAAAAATATTTAAAATATTAATAAAATTTGAATTGAAAATAAATTTTTAATTTTATTCTGCGTGCGGTAAGTAAAACATTAAATTAAAGCTTGTGATGGTGAGAACTTTTTAATCTAAATATAGTTTAAAATAAAAACTAGTTAATAGATATTAGAGGCGGTAGTTAAAATAAAATTTAAAACTTGATAAATATAGACTAAATTATATAATTTAATCACTAAAAATTATTTGGAAATATTATGTCAGAGAATATTCGTTGGAAACAGAGATTTTATAATTTTGAAAAAGCTTTTAATTTATTAAAAAGTGTATTTGAAGAAAAAGAAATAAATGACTTATCATTACTAGAACAGGAAGGTGTTGTTCAAAGATTTGAATATACTTATGAATTAGCTTGGAAAACTTTGAAAGATTATTTAGAATATAATGGAAGTTTAAACAATATAGATATTTCCCCTAGAAATATTTTTAAAGAAGCATATTCAGCAAAGATTATCAAAAATCAAGATGATTTTATTGATATGATGTTAAGCCGTAATTTACTTTCGCATACTTATGATTTTATTAAATTCAAAGAAATTATTATCAAGGTAGAAAATAATTATTTAAAAATACTTAATGAATTATATAGTTTCTTTTTGGATAAAATAAATGATTAAAGGATAAATATTAATGCTTGATGAAAAGATAAAAGAAGGTATAAAAAATATATGCAGTTCTTATGGGAATATAGAAAAAGTTATACTGTTTGGTTCTAGGGCAATGGATAAAGAAAAATATAATTCGGATATAGATTTGGCTGTAATAGGAAAGTTTGATTTGCTATTTTGCGAAAGATTAAAAGAAGAATTATCAGAACTTCCTACTCTTTTGAAATTCGATGTGATTTCTTATAATGATATAGAAAATCAAGAATTAATAAATGATATAAAAAATCATGGAAAAATTATTTATAAAAAATAGTATTAATTATATTTGATGAATAATGTATCATTATAGCAGGAAAATATTTCATCATTAATATATTCTATAATCAAGTTTATTTATATATACTTAAACGATTATATTTTGTCAATTTTAGTTTTTTCAATTTTATTGTTTGTGGGGGCTTTACCCTTACGAAGAGCACCACACTTCTTTTGCGACCGTATGGAGTGCCTGTGGTATTGCCAAAAAGAAGCTTATATCCTCGACAAGTTCGGATACGCTTTGCGAAAGATTATATTTTAGCTTAAATTAATAGTTTATATTACATGTAATACAATTATAGTATGATTTAGTACTAATTTTATACTTGCACTTTTTGCAGCGGGAAAAAGTTGCAAAAAAATGACAAACTTAAAAAATTTCAGTATATATTACAAAGTATTAATTATATTTTTCAAGAAGCTCAACTATATCCTTATAATCTTCTTCTTTTGCCAAATCAAGTGCAGTACGTCCATATTCATCAGTTACAGAAGTATCTGCATTATTTTCTAAAAGTACTTTTGCAGCTTCAAACTGATTAAAACTAGCAGCCATCATCAAAGCAGTCATTCCAAAGTCAGTGGTATAATTAATATCAGCACCATTTTCTAATAACATATTTATTATATTAGTATTACCTCTATAAGCAGCATTCATTAAAGGAGTAGAAGATATATCCGTATGTTCATTTTTTATTTCGCATACTGTATTGGCGTCAGCTCCCTTTTCAAGTAAAAATTTTACCATATCTTCATTATTATAAGTTGAGGCATAAACTAAAGCATTAATGTCGTCATCATCCCTTGCTTCAATATCAGCACCTTTTTCAATTAAAAGATCTGCTATAGCAATATTATGACGACCTGCACTTGCCATAAGTGGAGTAAATCCTGACTCAGTAGTTAAATTTACATCGGCTCCTAAATCTATAAGTTTACGAACAAGTCCTTCATCATAATACATAGCTTCTATTAATGGAGTAGAATATCCCAAAGCTAAATTAACATCTGCATTATTTTCTAATAAATAATTTATGATATCAGTTTGTTTATATTTTATAGCTTGTATTAAAGGTGTTGACTTGGAATATTCATCTATCTCTAAGTTATAATTAACATCTAAACTTTTTGATTCAATTAATTTTTTGATTGTTTGAAAATCTCCTGATTCTATAAAAGATATAATTTCTTTATCTGTGTATGAATAATATTCTGTTTCTTCCGTTTCTTCTGTATTTATTGATGAATTATTTGATTTATTATCTTTATCGTCTGTATTTGATTGTTCTGTTATATTATTATCTGTATTGTCATCTAAATTTATAGTTACTTTATCTGTATTATTATTGTTTGATTCTTTGGTATTACAAGAAAATATAATTATAGAAAGTAAAAAAATTAATAAATATTTCATAAACAATGTATCCTATAGTCAAGTTTTTATTTATTATATTATAAAAATGTATTTTTTCAAGTTTTGATATTAAATCCCTATAGAGTATAATCTTTCATTTAAAGTATATTGATAATAATAAAATGAAATAATTATAAAAAATATAGACTATTTTTTATGTATAAAAATATTATTAAGGAGAGTTTATGAAAATTACTAAAACATTAATAACCATAATATTTTCATTAGCTTTATTTAATTCATTAAAACTAATAAGAACAGGCACTGATGTTAATACAAAAGATGATAAAAGAGTAAGTGCTTTGATGTATGCTGTTAAAAGCGGAAATTTAGATTTAGTAAAATAGAGGCAGGGGCAGATTATAATGCAAAAAATTCTGACATCATAAATGCTTTAATGGTTGAGGCTTCTGAAGGCATAGAAGATATTATTGAAGTGTTGGAAAAATATGGTGGTAAAATTAGTTTTGAAATAAGTCTCAAAATAATTTATATAATTTTATAAAAGATAGTATAATGCGATTAACTTGTAATTATTGCATTATACTATTTTTGTAGTAAAATACTTTCATTATTTAGGATTTTTAATAATGAAAAAAACAAATAGTAGTATAAAAGATAACAACAATTTTGATGAGTGTTTTGAAGAAAGCATAAAAGATAATGTAATATTTTTTCCAATCAGACATCACTCTCCTGCATGTTCATATCATTTGAAGAAAATTTTTGAGAGCTTTAAGCCTGATGCTGTACTTATAGAGGGACCAAATGACTGTAATGATTTGATGAAGTATATGATTGAAGAAGACACCAAAGCACCATTTTGTATTTATTCAAGCTATGTTGACGGAAATAATGAGAAGTACAGATGCTATTATCCTTTTTTAGACTATTCTCCGGAGTTTACAGCTATAAGAGAATCACTTAAAAATAATATTCACTGCCGTTTTATAGATATGAATTATGCTTTTATGATAGAGAATTCTATAGACAATTCAGAGGCTGAAAAAGAAAATAATGAAGAAGAAGAAAATTCTGAAGAAGTCAATAATGATACATATACAAAAAGAAAAAAATTAATATCTGTTTATGATAATGATGATAATAAATTCAATGTTAATGCTTATACTGTAGATCTGACCAAAAAAGCAGGACTTAGAAGTTTTGCCGAGCTTTGGGAGAGAGATTTTGAGATAAACGGAATACTTAAAGAAAGCAAAGATTTTATAAAAAGTGTTTATGCTTTAGGCTATTATATGCGTTTGATAGAAGATGAAGATTTTGAAACTAGAAACAGAGAATATGTAATGGCTTTAAATGTTAAAGAGGCATTAGAAAAATATAATAAAGTTTTAGTAGTTACAGGAAGTTTTCATACTAAAGGTATAATAGATAAATTAAAAGAGGATGAAAAAGATAATAAAAAATTAAATAAAGAATATAAAAAATTAAATAAATATATAATATCAAATACAGCCAACTATTTAATACCATATTCTTTTGAAGATGCTGATGCCAGAAAAGGATATAGGGCAGGCATAGAGTTTCCAGCATTTTATAATTTAGTTTATAAAGAACTTGAAAATTACACAAGTAAAAATAATACCGGTAATATAGGTAATATGTATTTAGATGTTGTAATGTCATTTATAATAAAGGCATCAAATATAGACAGATACAATCATAATGTAAGCATACCGGACTGTATTAATGCTTATTATATGGCGGTTAATCTTGCCAAATTAAGAGGTAAGTATTCAGCAGGAGTTTATGAGCTTATAGATGCAGCTAAAAGTGCATTTGTTAAGGGGGATATATCTTTGGAGAATACAAGCAATCTTGATTTGATGCTTAAACTTCTTTCCGGTATATCAAATGGTCAGGTATCATCAAAAAGTATAGTTCCTCCTGTTGTTATAGATTTTAGAAATAAATGCAAAGAATATAAAATAAAAACTGATAAAACAGAAGAAATCGAATCGGCATTAGATATAGTAAAAAATAAAAGTCATTTTGAAAAGAGTAAATTTTTTCATAAGATGCTATTTTTAGATACGGGCTTTTGCAAATTAGAAAGGGGACCTGACTATGTAAATAAGGTTAATAAGAATTTAGCAAGAGAAATTTGGAAATATGAATACAAAACAGCGGTAGAATCAGTTTTAATAGATAAATCTGTTTACGGCGTAACAATAGAAGAATTAGCATCAAATTTAATAGTTGAAAAGCTAAATAGCCGTATAGAAGCTAGAGAGGTTTCAAAACTTTTAATAGAAGCTAATGTTATGGGGCTTTACAGCTTTTTTACTGATAATTATAATAAAATAGAAGAAAGTATACTTAGTGATAATAATTTTGTGAGTCTTTGCTTATGCCTTAATAACTTATCATATTTAGCTAATATGGAAGCTATTAATAATAATTTATCAAAAGATAGGGAATCTTTATTTTGTAATTATGATATAATATCTGTTATAGAATCTTTAGCCAAGCAGGTATTTACTATTGCTGTTATTAATATGGATTCTATGAAAAATCTTAATGAAGAAGAAGCGTTAAAAAATTCACATTATATAAAAAATCTATATTCATTTACATTAGAAAACCCTAATTGGTGCGATATGGAGATTTTCAATAATAAAATAGACTTAATGCTTGATAATACATTCGGAAGTTCTCATATATATGCAGTTTGCTTATCCTTAAAATATAAATCCGGAAGATTAACAGCAGATGAATTTTCTCATATAATATCATCTTTTATGGAATCTTCTGATATAGAAGCTGCTTCATATTTTTTGAACGGCATACTTTTAGCGGCAAGGGATATACTATTCATAAATGAGAATATTATAGAAAGTATAGACTCTGTAATAAAAAAATTAGATGAAGATAAATTTTTAGAGATACTTCCTAATTTCAGGTATGCCTTTTCAAATTTAAGCCCCATAGAAATAGAGCGTTTATCATATATTATAGCTGATAAATATAATATCAGTAAAAACAAAATATTAATAGATGTTAATCTGCCTATAGAAGAAATACAATTAGCTTCCAAAATAGATAATGAAGTTTTCGATTTAATTATTAAAACTTTATGAAAAATCATAAAAATGAACATATTAATATTAAATTTGTATTATATGTATAAACTTATTTATTAATTCATTATTATTTATTTATATTTCTTATTTATTGATAAAAAATATAAATAAAAGTATTGTAAGTATAGTTTACAATATTATAATTTTATTGTTATAAATTTATAAAGATATCAGGAACTATTTTTAAATTTATTCGTCTAATAATACGAAATTTACAGTTTATATAAAAACTTGATATTTTCTATTCTAAGTTTATAATATAAAGATTTATTACTAAACTTTATAATATGATAAATTGACATTAGGAGCATGTAGTGAGATTTTATGTTACTCTGGTTTTGATTTTAATATTAAATATATCTTTATATTCACAAGATACAAATTTAACAGATAATATTACAAATGATACTAATGCATTAAATGAAACAAAAATATCTATAACTTTAGAAGATGCTCTAAATATGGCTTTTGATGCTAGTAAAACATTAAAACAGGCTGAATATGATGTTAGAATAGCACAAGTTCAAAAGGATGCCTCTTTTTCTGATTTATTTATGCCTTCTTTAAGTATAAGCGGCGGATTGAATTTAGCAGAATCCCAGGAATATACAGTAAATGATATGTCAACAGGTGTTTATACAAGCCCTGATACTTGGTCAGCTTCGGCCACTTTATCCAAAACATTATTTACAGGATTTAGAAATTGGAATACAGATAGGGCTAGAGATGTTAATTTAAAAATGAAAAAAGATACTTATTACGATGAAAGGCTTAATGTAGATCTTAATACTAAATTAAATTTTTATAATACATTTGTAGCTCAGGAGAATTACCGAGTATATTTACAGCAGCAGCTTAATTATAGTAATAGAATGAGAGAATCGTATATAAAGTATAGAAACGGACAGGTTTCAGAATATGAATATTTGAATGCTAAGGTGCAATATGAAACTACAAAACCTCAAGTTATAAATTTAAGCAATCAATATCAAAGTTTGAAATTAACATTTATCAGACAGATAGGCTTAACTAATGTTGCTGATGATGTAGATTTAGTAGGTAATATATTGGATGCCACAAATATAGCATTGCCTGATATGGAATATGATGATTTGCTTACTATTATAATGAATAATAATATAGAATTAAAAAATATGGCTAGCAATTTAGAGATGTTAGAGTATAATAGAAAGGTAGCTAGAAGTTATTTATGGCCAAATCTTTCAGCTAATGCTAATGTAGGTATTACTACAGTAGATAAAGTAAAAATGGAGAATGGTACATTTAAGAAAGATAGAGCAGGCGAGTTTAATTGGGGAGTAGGTTTTTCTCTGTCATATAGTCTTGACTCTCTTTTACCTTTTTCTTCTACAGCGAAAGGTGCTGAAGAAATTGAGCTTAGTATAAAGCAAATGGAAGTAAGCTATGATGAGTTAAGAGATACTATAGAAATAAGCAGCAGAGATTTGATTTCTACAGCAAGGTCTCAAGCAGTGAATTTGCAGTCGCAGGCAGAGAATGCCAGAACAGCAGCTTATGCTTTACAAATGGCACAAAGGCAGTATAGAGGCGGTACAATATCAACACTTGAGCTTAGTGATGCCGAAATTACATATTTGAATGCACAGCTTGCATATTTGCAGGCTATATATGATTATTTTTCAAGCACTTTACAAATATTAAAGCTTTTAGGTGCTTAAGGAGATTATGATGAGAAGAGTAAATATTATAATATTATCAATTGTTTTAATTTTATCTTTTTTATCTGCTTCCTGTAAAAAATCAGCAGTAGATTTAAAGAAAAAAGAGAATCCTATAAGTGTATTAGTAGCAGCACCTATAAAGCAGCATTTGGAAGAGTATTTGGATTTATCAGCTGAGATTAAGGCTATTAAAGAAGTAGAAATATCTTCTGATGTACCAGGAAAAATTGCAAGTATATTAAAATACGAAGGAAGTTTTGTTAATAAGGGAGACACTATAGCATTAATAGACAGATTTGTAATAGGTGCAAATTATGCTTATGCTCCTGCAAGAACTCCTATTTCAGGATATGTTACCACTACATATATGGCAGCAGGGGCATCAATAGCCGCTTCTACGCCTATAGCAAATGTTGCTGATATCAGCCAATTAGAGGTAGAAATACAAGTTCCTGAACGTTCCATTTCCGGAATAGAATTAGGTCAGAAAGTAATTATAAGAGTTCCTTCAGCTCCTAATAAAGAAATAGAAGCTGAAATAACAAAAAGGGATTATGCGGTTAATCCTTCTACTCGTACTTTAATGGTAAAAGCTCTAATAGATAATAAAGACAGACTTCTTTTACCGGGTATGTTTTCTGATGTATCAATACTTTTGAATTCAGCTGATAATGTATTTGTTATACCAAACAGTGCTATGTTCAGTGATGATTTAGGTAAGAATTATATATATGTTGTAAAAGAGGATAATTCAAATAATCCTCCATCAGAAGTTCAGGCTGCAAATTCAACTAATGTTCAATACAGAGCATATACAAGAGAAGTTAATGTATTATTTACTTCCAAAGATAAAGTAGCTTTAAGCGGAGGGCTTGAAGAAGGAGAAGAAGTAGTAATGTTTGGACGCGAATTCCTTAAAAATGGTTCATTAGTTAATAGAATAGAAAATGACCCTACTATATTGGAATATATTACACCTCAGGCTACAGCAGTTGCTTCGGCTAATACTAATCAAAATACATCGGCAAATCAAACTGCAGCTGTTAAAAAAGAAGATACTTCTGCATCTAAACAAACAACTACAGCTAAACCTTCAAGCACTGCAGCACCTAAACAAACAACTACAACTAATCCTGCAGCTGCTGCTAAACAAACCACATCTCAGCCTAAAACAACATCTACTAATACAGCAAAAACTGCAGATACTGACAATAGCAGCAGTGATAATGGTATTTATTCCATTGGCGGTTAATTATATGTTTAATTAAAGGAGCGATTTTTATGAGAAGTTTTATTGAACTAATAGTGAAAAGACCAGTAGCAGTTTTCATGGGGATAATTGCACTGGTTATACTTGGTGCAGTAAGTCTTTCAAGGCTTCCTGTAGATTTTTTACCGGATATGGAGCTTCCTTTTATCAGTATCAGAACTACTTACGACAATGCAGGTCCTGAAGAAGTAGAAAAATCTGTTTCTAAAATAATTGAAGGAGCAGTTTCAAGCGTTAATAACATTAAAGAAGTAAGTTCTTCTTCGGAAGAAGAGGACTCAAGAGTTTTTATTGAGTTTAACTGGGGAAGTGATTTAGCTTCTGCTACTGCTGATATAAGAGAGGCAATAGATAGAATAAGAAAATCGCTTCCTGATGATGCAGAAAGTCCTGCAGTTTATAAATTTTCAACAGATAATATTCCGGTTATGGAAATATCTTTCTATGGTACCGACAATTTATCTGCTTTATACAATTTGGTTGATAATCAAATATTAACTAGTATAGAACAGGTAGGCGGTGTTGCTATGGCTGAAATCAGAGGAGGGCTTAAAACTCAGATTAAAGTTGATGTTGATATGAATAGACTTCAGGCTTACGGACTTGATATTAATACTATTGTAAGCACTTTAGCTACTGAAAATCAGAACATATCAGGCGGTGAGACTTATGAGGGTGTTTATAAATATACTTTAAGAACTACAGGTGAGTTTAAAACCGTTGATGATATAGGAAATGTTGTTGTGGCTTTAAAAACTAACAGTACACCTATAAGACTTAGAGAGCTGGCAACTATATATGAAGGTTATGATGAGGACGGAGATGTTATTAAAGTTAATGGTACTCCTGCTGTTAATGTTTCTATCAATAAAGAATCTGGTGCTAATACAGTTGCTGTTTCTGACGGTATAAAGAAAAGACTTGATACTCTAAATCTTCCTGAAGGTATAAAATATGAAGTATTATTTAACAGTGCGGATAATGTTAATAATGCTATAAAAGGTGTTCTTGATACTGCTTGGCAGGGAGGATTATTTGCTGTTATAATACTTATGCTTTATTTATGGAATGTGAGAACTGTACTTATCATAGCAATATCTATTCCTATGTCTATTATAGTTACATTTACTTTGATGTATTTCTTCGGAACTACTTTAAATATTATTTCTTTATCAGGTCTTGTACTTGGTATTGGTATGATGGTTGATAACTCTATCGTTGTGCTTGAAAATATATTCTTCTATAGAAATAATGGTTATGGTAAGTATTCATCTGCTATAGATGGTACTTCTACTGTAGCTCTTGCGATATCTGCTTCCACTCTTACTACAATAGCAGTATTTTTACCTTTCCTTTTTGTAGAAGGTCAGACTGGTCAGATGTTTAGAGACTTATGTATTACTGTTACTGTTTCTATGATAGCTTCTTTGGCTGTTGCTTTGACTATTGTACCTATGCTTGGAGCTAGACTTGTAACTACTAAAAAATCGAAATTCTTATCCAAATTTGAAGATTTCTTTGATAAGCATTTCCACTCAAAAGTTAATTATATATATGAAAAAATATTAACTTATTCAGTTTATCATAAAAACAGAGTATTAATTCCTGTTATAACTATAGTATTTTCTGTAATTATTGTTGGATTAATATTTATAGGTAAAGAAGGTTTCCCTGAATCTGATGAAGGACAATTTAGAGCTAGTATTACTATGCCTATAGGTACTAGAAAAGAACAGACAGGTACTTTTATTGACAGAATGAGAAAAGATGTAGAAGCGGTTGTCGGAAAAGATTTAAGCAGAATACAAACTAGAGCAAGATCTGGTTCTGATGCCAATAAAGGTGAAATCAGAGCTAAACTTATAGATAAATCTGATGGAAGAACTATGGAGACTGCTGAATATGTTGAGCTTGTAAGAAAAAAATTAGCAAGCTATCCTGCTACAATTAATGTTGATTTAGTAAGCAGTATGAGGGGCGGCGGAAATAGTGATTCCAGCGGTATTGACATAGATATAGTTGGTGAAGATTTAACTAGAGCCAGAGAGCTTGCTAATAATGTAATAGCAGCATTACAGGATGTTCCGGGACTTAGAGATGTTCGTTTGAAAAAAAGTGATGCTAGTCCTGAACTTAATGTTACTGTTAATAGAGATTTGGCTTCTAAAATGGGACTTAATATAAATACTGTTGCTAACTCTATTAAAACAAGTTTCGGCGGTACTACTGCTACTAGAATGACTCCGGATAATTCTGATGTTACTGATATTGATGTTATAGTAAGATTAAATGAGAGAGACAGAATCAATATAGATGATGTTAATAGAATGCTTATACCAACTCCTGCAGGAATGGTTCCGGTATCTGCTATAGCTGATGTAGATAAAAGTTTTGCTCCTTCAGAAATAGAAAGAAAAAATGACAGCAGAATAACTTCAATTACTGCTTCAGGATATGGAAGACCTATGAATCAGATAATGGCTGATGTACAGGCTGCTATAAATGAGAAAGTATTCTTACCTTCCGGCTTCTCAATAGTTTATTCAGGAGACTATGAAGATATGAATGAGGCTTTCGGTCAGCTTATACAGGCTTTATTCTTGGCTTTAGTATTAGTTTATGCTATTATGGCAAGTCAGTTTGAATCTTATATAGCTCCTTTTGTTATTGCTTTAGCTATACCTTTCGGTTTTGCAGGATCGCTTACATTGTTATTTATTACAGGACAAACTTTGAGTGTATACAGCGGTATTGGGGTTATAGTTCTTATTGGTATAGTAGTTAATAATGGTATTGTACTTATTGACTATATGAATCAGCTTATGCATGAGAAAAAGATTAACGGTGATAAAGCTGCTTTAATAGCAGGTCCTAGGAGATTAAGACCGGTTTTAATGACTTCTCTTACTACAATATTAGGACTTCTTCCTATGGCTTTGTCAAGCGGTGAAGGTAATGAGATGTATCAGCCTTTATCATTAGCTGTACTTGGAGGATTAACAGTTTCTACTATGTTTACTCTTGTTATAGTACCAACTGTTTATGCTGCTATTAGAAACAGAATACCTCTTAAAGATTATGATGCTAAAGATTTGGCTAGTGTTGAAACAGGAACAGGTATTGATGATGCTTTGAGTACTCCGGGTAAATAATAGATAAACATAAATAAAAAATAAAGAGCTTGAGTTATAATACTTAAGCTCTTTATTTTTATATAAGAATTAATTATATTATATTGAAATTAGAATATAATTCCAATTAAGAAACGAATCAACACTAGAAAATTTAAAATTATTTCCTTTAGCTTTCATTAAAGGAATATCATAAGAAACATATCAGTTAACTATTATTTTTTATTTATAAATAATCATTAGTGAGAATAATATATTTATAAATAAAAAATACTATGTTGTCAGCTTATAAAAAATGGGAATGCTTTTATATATAAGCATTCCCAAAATATTATTTTATATTAATTAGAATCTTAAACCAATTTCAGCACCTAAATCAAAAGATGAAAGTTTTACATTTAAAGTAGGATTTGTAGTTTCAATTAAAGGTATATCATAAGAAAAATATGCACCCACAACTATATTTAAAGGCAATAAGAAATCAACTACAGCCTTCACATAAGGTATATATGGATTTTTAAAATTATCTTTAAGTTTTTTATAATCATATCCTTGAGATTGATATCCGCCGTCGCTTTCTCTGAAATAACTGCTTCCTGCTAAAGGTATTTTTACTCCTGCACCTACACCTATAGATACAAAAGCAATATCTATTCTAGGCAAAACACCTATCATTAAGCTGTCAAAAGTTACTCCGCCTTTGGATTTTTCATCAATTGCAGATTTGAATGCAAATGCATCTCTGTTATATCCTAAGTCTAAACCTAAACCAAGTGATAAATATTGAAATCCTAAGTAATAAGCAGGCTGAACATGAATACCAAATTCAAAACCGGCATCGGATTTTAAACTTGAAGCATCATTTCCTGTGAAACCGCTGAAGCTTGCACCAATAGGAATAATCAAACCTAAACTGAATCCTGTTTTAGCCATTAATCCGCTGCTTAAGCTCATTATTAATATACTTGTTATTATAATTAATTTTTTCATTTTATTATTTTCTCCTAAATAAAATTTATACATCTATATAAAATTATAAATATAAAAAATAAACTATATATAATTTGTTTTTTGTTTATTTATTCTATATGTTATAACATAATTTAAATATTTACTTTGTTATAATTGTAAGTATATTCTAACTTTTTTCAAGTATTTTTTGTATTTTTTAACATTCGACTAAATTGTTAAAACATACAAAAGTTATGAAATACCATTGCAATAAATAAGAAATAGTTATATGTTTCTTTAACTAGTCATTTAAATTTTTGTTTAAAATCTAATAGTTAGATAAAAAATCTAATAAGGACTTAAAGAAATATGCAAGAAAAAATCAATGAATTAAGAAAAAGAAAAGAAAAAATAGAAGAAGGCGGTGGCATAGAAAAAAATGAAGAGCGTCATAAAAAAGGTAAATTAACAGCAAGAGAGCGTATATTACATCTTTTAGATGAAGGTACTTTCTGCGAGATAGATGCTTTTATAGAGCATAGATGCAGTGATTTCGGTATGGAAAAAAATAAAGTTGCCGGAGAAGGTGTAGTTACAGGATACGGTAAAATAAATGGAAGACAGGTATGTATATATGCTCAGGACTTTACTGTTATAGGCGGTTCATTAGGACAAATGCATGCTGCTAAAATTTGTAAGGTGCAGGATATGGCTATAAAATTAGGCTGCCCTTGTATAGGTATTAATGATTCAGGCGGAGCTAGAATACAAGAGGGTATTGACTCTTTAAGAGGATATGGTGATATCTTCTACAGAAATGTTCAGGCTTCCGGAGTGATACCTCAGATATGTGTTATAATGGGACCTTGTGCAGGAGGAGCTGTTTATTCACCTGCTTTGATGGACTTCATATTTATGACTGATAAAGGCTCTAATATGTTTATAACAGGTCCTCAGGTAGTAAAAGCGGTTACAGGAGAACAGGTTTCTGCTGAAGAGCTTGGAGGAGCTTATGTTCATAGTAAAACTTCAGGTGTTGCTTCTTTGATGTTCCCTGATGAGGTTTCTACATTAGAAGGTGTTAAGAAATTATTATCTTATATACCTCAGAATAATTTGGAAGATGTGCCTTTAGAGAATACAGACGATGATCCTAACAGAGCAGATGAAGAATTATCTAATGTTCTTCCAGACAGCCCAAATAAACCTTATGATATAAAAGAGATTATAAAAAGAGTGGTTGATAATGGAGAGTTTTTTGAGCTTCAGCCTTTATTTGCTACTAATATAGTTATATGTTTTGCCCGTCTTGATGGAAAGTCTGTTGGTATAATAGCTAATCAGCCTAATTCTATGGCGGGTGTACTTGATATTAATGCAGCAGATAAAGCGGCAAGATTCATTCGTTTCTGCGATAGTTTTAATATTCCTCTTATCACATTAGTTGATACTGCAGGATATTTACCGGGTGTAGGACAGGAGCATAATGGTGTTATTAGGCATGGTGCTAAACTTTTATATGCTTATTCAGAGGCTACTGCTCCTAAAATTACTCTTATTATAAGAAAGTCTTATGGGGGAGCTTATATTGCTATGTGTTCTAAGCATTTGGGTGCTGATATGGTTTATGCTTGGCCTTCTGCTGAGATTGCTGTTATGGGACCGGATGGTGCTGCTAATATCATATTTAAAAAAGAAATAGATAAAGCTGATGATCCTAAAAAAGTAAGAGCTGAAAAAATAGAAGAATACAAAAAAGAATTTGCTAATCCTTACAGAGCTGCTGTTAGAGGTTATGTAGATGATGTAATAGAGCCGGAATATACTAGAAGCTATTTGATTAATGCATTGCATATTTTAGCAAGCAAGAGAGAAACTAGACTTCCTAGAAAACATGGCAATATACCTCTATAAATTTAATTTTAGATATTAAGGAGAATTGAATGGAACATAATTCAGCTATTACCATATTTGGTATAATGTCTGTTTTTATAGTTGCTTTAGTTTTTTATATATTGTCTTTAGTTTTGGGAATGATTTTCAAAACTAGGAATATAAAAAAAGAAGAAGAAATTATAAAAGTAGTAGAGGAAAGCAAAACTAAAGAAGAGGATTTAATAGATGATACTGAACTTGTTGCGGTTCTTACAGCTTCAATATCAGCTTATACAGGTATGTCTAATAATAAATTTATTATTACATCTATTAAAGAATCTAAGACTCCTATATGGGGAATGGTGGATAGAGTAAATAAATTAAAATGATAATGTAGTAATATAAAAAATAGTTAGCTTAAAAAAGCTGTATATTTTTATTAAAAGTATCACAGAGTAAGCAATCTATTTTTATTAATAAAAGATTGATAGTCTTATAACTAAAGTTGTTATAGATTAGAATTTTTTAATTATAAATTAAAAACATTTTGTGGAGAATAATATTATGACTAAGCAATATAAAATCACAGTTAATGGAAAAACTTATGATGTATCAGTAGAGGAGATAAGAGCCGTAGCTTCAAATAAAACAGTATCTACTATAGTTAATGCTCCGGTAAATACACCTAAGCCTGTTGCAGCACCAAAACCTGCAGCAGCTCCGGCAGTACCAATAGATGAGAATGCTATATCAGTAAAAGCAACTATGCCCGGCACTATAGTATCATTTAATGTTGCGGTAGGAGATAAAGTACAAGAAGGTCAGGTTGTAGCTATATTAGAAGCTATGAAGATGGAAAATGAAATTACAGCTCCTGCATCAGGAGAAGTAAAATCTATACATGTTGAAAAGGGTTCTTCAGTTGTAGAGGGTCAGGTTATATTACAAATCAAGTAATATAAAGGGGTGAATATGAATAACGCTTTAGGTTTGGATTTTAACAATTTATTTACAGGTTTTTATCCGCCGACTTTAGCCCAAGTTATAATGATGCTTTTAGGAGCATATCTTATATATATGTCTATATATTATAAGAAAAAACCTTTGCTTCTTCTTCCTATGGGAGTTGCAATATTAGCTGCTAATATGCCTCTTCCTAAAATGACAGAAGATGTAGTAAGCGGTTTTTTGGGTTTAATTCATAGCGGTGCAGACAGCGGAGTTTATCCTGTATTGGTATTTTTTGCAGTTGGTACTATGATAGATTTAGGACTTGTGCTTGCAGATCCTAAAAATTTCTTTATAGGTGCTAGTTCTCAGATTGGAATACTTATAGTATTTTATATTATGAGTTCTTTGAATTTAGGTGAAGATTTATCTGCTGCTACTTCGATTATAGGCGCTGCTGACGGATCTTTGGCTATGTATATGACTTCTCTCATTACAGAGCCTAGATATTTTGCCGCTATTGTTATGGCTGCATATCTATATATGGAGCTTCTTCCTTTACTTCAGTCAGGACTTACAAAGGTTTTAACTACTGCAAAAGAAAGAAAAATTCCTATGAATTATTTGAGACAGGTTTCAAGAGGAGAGAAAATTATATTTGCCGTTATTGCTATGGGGCTTTGCGGAATATTTTTAGCAAACTCATTTCCTCTTATAGCTGCTCTTTTATTTGGAAGTATTTTGAGAGAATCAGATATTATAAAAAATTTCTCAGTTAGTTTGCAGAAATCTTTAACAGAAATACTTACTATGCTTATAGGAATAGCAATAGGCTCTTCTGCTTCAGCTGAATATTTTATGACATTAAATACAGTGATGATATTTGCTTTCGGATTATTGTCATTGATATTAAGCACTACAATAGGTATAATTGCTGCTAAAGTTATTAATATATTATCAGGCGGTAAAGTTAATCCTATAATAGGTTCTGCAGGTTTAAGTGCTTTTCCTGTTCCTGCTTGGGGAGCCCATGTTTACGGACAGGAAAATAGTTCATCTAACTGTCTGCTTCTTCATGCAATGGCAGTTAATATTTCAGGTATAATATCCGGTGCTATTGTTATGGGTATACTCCTTACATTCTTCCATTAATAAATATAAAAAATAAATTTAATGATTATATAATACTTAAACCCTGTTTATTAATTTAAATAGGGTTTTTTTATATAAAAAATCTTATTCATTACACTGTAAAAAATAATAAAATTAATATATAATATTATTAGTATAAAAAATATTTGTGGAAAAAATATGGTAAAAAGATTAACATTAAAAAACGGTACAAGAGTTGTTTTAGAAAAAATGCCGATGCTTGATACTGTTTCTATAGGCTTTCTATTTTTAACAGGCAGTGCCAATGAAAAAAAAGAAGAAAACGGATATACTCATTTTATAGAGCATATGCTTTTTAAAGGCACTGATAAAATTAGTGCAAAAGAACTTATTAGAAATATAGAAGGGGTTGGCGGTATATTCAATGCTTTTACTTCAAGACATTTAACTTCTTTTTATATCAATATAATATCTAAATATTTTGACAGAGCAGTTGATACTTTGGAAAATATTATGCTTTATTCTGCTTTCAGAGAAGATGATATAAACAGAGAAAAAAAAGTTATAATTGAAGAGCTTAAAATGTCAAATGATACTCCTGAAGAAATATCAGCCAATCAATTTTTTGCTGCTGCTTATAAAGGCACTTCTATGAGTTTTCCTATAGGAGGGAATATCAATAATATAAAAAAAATAAGCAGAGAAAAAATTTATTCTTATTTTAAAGAGCATTTTAATTCTAATAATTTAATTATATCTATAGCCGGAAATTTTGATATTGATTATGCCGTAGACAGACTTGAAAAAATAAAATTAGAAAAAGGAACTAGAACAGTTAATGATGATCTTCCTTTTTATTATAAAACTATAACTAAAGAAAAACAGGAAATTAATCAGGTTTATTTTTCGCTTGTAACACCTTCATATAATGCATGCGATAATAAAAAAAGATATGCTATGAATATAGTTAATGATATATTCGGAGGAAGTTCCTATTCAAGATTATTTCAATCAATAAGAGAAAATAAGGGACTTTGTTATAATATATACAGTTATAATTCCAGCTTTATAAACGGTGGTACATTTGAGATACATGGTTCTACTAGTTTGGATAAATATGCTCAGACTATAGAAAGTATATATTATGAAATAGAAAAATTAGTTAATGAAAGAATATCAGAAGAAGAGCTTGAAGAGGCTAAAGAGAGCTATAAAGGTTCTATGGCATTTAGTAAATTTAGTGAGAAATTTATAATGAATAAAAATGCAAGGCATGAATTATATACATCCAAATATATTTCATTTAAAGAGCTTTATAATATAATAGATAAAGTAGATTTAAAACTAGTTAATAATGTTATAGATGAAAAATTGATGAATAAAAAATTCTTCTTAACATCTGTAGGAGCAAGCGGTACTAAAGATATAAGTAATGCTTTAAGCAGAAAACTTAAATTAAATTGATAATAATGTTTGAAATGTATTGAATAATTATTTTGTTATTATATATAATTTTTTATAAATATTGACTTTTAAAATATATTATGTATAATATTACTAGGAATTAATATATTTATAAGGTTGTTTTTTAGTGTTTGGTAATTTAACTAAATCTATATCTAATGTATTCTCTAAAATACAAGGAAAAAAAGTCCTTACAGATAAGGATATAACAGATAGTCTATTAACTATAAAAGAAGCCTTGCTTTCTGCCGATGTATCTTTAGAAGCTGCTGATAAGTTTCTTGAAGAAGCTACAAACAGAGCTATAGGTAAAGAAAAATTAGAGGGCGTAGAGCCTGCTAATCAATTTGTGGCTGATGTTCATGATACATTGGTTAATATGATAGGTGAGGGTGAAAGCGGTTTAAAATTAGAACCTGTTGAGAAAACTACTATTACATTATTATTTGGTTTGCAGGGTTCAGGTAAAACTACTACAACAGCTAAATTAGCAAAATACTATAAAGATAAAAGACGAGTTATGATGGTTGGTCTTGATGTTCACAGACCTGCAGCTATGGAGCAGCTTGCCGTTTTAGCTAGAGAAGTAGGCGTTCCTTATCATATAGATACTAAAGAAAAAAAAGCATATAAAATACTTAAAAAAGCACTTTCAATCGCTAAAAAAGAGCAGTATAACATGATATTAGTGGATACTGCAGGACGTTTAGAGATAGATGAAGAAATGATGCTTGAATTAAGACGCGTTGTAAACTCTGCTAATGTTACTGAAAAATTATTAGTAGTTGATTCTACAGCAGGTCAAAGTGTTTATGATGTTGCAAAAAGTTTCCAAAATAACATTGGAATTAATGGTGTTATACTTACAAAATTTGATTCCGGAGTTAGAGGCGGTGCAGCTTTATCTTTAAAATATGCTACCGGTTCATCTGTTAAGTTTGTCGGAGTAGGTGAGCATTTAGATGATATTGATGTATTTGATGCTAAGAGAGTAGCAGGACAAATACTTGGTATGGGCGATATAGTAAAATTAGTAGAAAAAGCCCGTGCCGCTATAAGCGAAAAAGAAGCTCAGGAAATGCTTCAGAAAGTTATAGAAAATAATTTTGATTATAATGATTTCTTAAAACAAATTGAAGCTACTGCTAAAATGGGCGGTCTTAGCAAAATGACTTCTATGATTCCGGGTATGGCTAATGTAGATACTGAACTTCTAAGCCGTGAAGAAGAAAAATTTAAAAAGTATAAAGCTATTATACAGTCAATGACTAAAAAAGAAAGATTAGCCCTATTTCCTTTGAATAATTCAAGAAAAATGAGAATATCCAAAGGAAGCGGTCAAAGTGTTTATGATGTAAATCAGTTAATAAAACAGTTTACTATGATGAAAAACATGATGGGCAGTACTAAAAAGATGGATAAGCTCGCAAAGTCCCTAGAGGGTATGGGTATGTCTATAGATGATTTAAACAAATTAATGTAAATAAACTTGGAGGAAAAGAAAGGTGGTAAAATTAAGATTAAAACGTATAGGTCGCAAACATGAGCCTCATTATCGTATAGTGGCTGCAGATGCTCGTTTCCCACGCGATGGTCGTTTTATTGAAGAGCTAGGTTGGTTTAACCCTAAAGCTAAAGATGTATTATATAAGTTGAATGTAGAAGGCTTAAAAAAATGGCTTTCTAATGGTGCACAGCCGACTTATGTAGTAAAAAGCATTCTTGTCAAAGAAGGCTTGATGGAAAAAGATAAAGGTGCTCCTCTTGAAAGAAAGAAAAAAAGAGCATTGAAAAATCCTGAAAAAAGGCGCAAACATCGTAAACAAGCTAAGCCTGAATCTACTGAGGAGAAAAGCGAAGCTTAATTACGTCTATAATATATAAAGGAGTGTGCTATGACGGAAGAAAAAGAGCTTATTGAGTATTTGGCTAAAAAGTTAGTGGATGAGCCTGAGGGTGTGAGTGTTAAGGTTATTGAAGGTGAGAAGAGTACGATTCTGGAATTGAAAGTGAACCAAAGCGACATAGGTAAAATTATAGGTAAAAGAGGTCGTATTGCTCATGCATTGCGTACTATTCTTTTTGCTGCTTCCATGAAAAGTGGTAAACGTGTAATGCTTGAGATTATTGACAATTGATTTTTTTTTACGGCAAAATCACAGGTTTACATGGTTTAAAAGGAGAGGTAGAAATTGCTTTTTCTGATAAGAGTTATTTTGCCTCTCTTCCTATTTTAAATAAAAATATACCTGTTATAATTGATAATCAGACATTTACTCTATTAAATGTTAAAAAGAAGAACAAATCTTTTGTGTTTCAATTAAAAGATATAAATACTATAGAAGAGGCTGAAAAATTAATAGGGCTTGATATATTTATAGATTCTTCATATTTGCCTCAATTAGATGATGATACTTTTTATGAGGCTGAATTAATCGGATATAAAATCATAGATACTGACAATAATATTTATGGTGAGATAACAGATTTATACAGTCTTCCTTCAAATTATGTATTTGAAATTAAATTGAAAGAAAATAATAATATAGTTTCAATACCATTTGTTAAGGCATATTTCGGCAATTCTGATAAGATAAATAAGACTATAACAATAATACAAAAACCTATATTTGATGACGATTAGTATCAATAAATATTATTTTTACCTTTGATTATATTACCAAGTTATTAAACTTAAATAAAATTAAAAGATATAAAATGAAACAAATTATAACAATATTGATTGCTTTAATGTATGCTTTTATAATATCATGCGGACAAAAAACTTCAATATAGATAATCATTCATCGCATTCTATGGATAGTATGAATGTTAAAGGCTCTGAAATTATAGACTTAATGCACGCTTCTATGATGGAACAGCCATTTCAAAAAACTAAGAATATTGATGATGATTTTTTATTTAATATGATACCTCATCATCAGGCATCTCTTGATGTTTCAAAGAAGATATTAGAATACACTAAAGATGATAAAATAAATTGCAAATAGGATAGTAGCAGCACAAGAAAAATAAATAAATGATATGAATAATATATTAAATAATCATTAATATTTACTTTTTAATAATAGGTGTATTTAATACCTTCTATTTTTTACTTTTAAGTTTAGAATTGACAAATTGATTAATTTTAGTATAATCTATATACTTAAATTATGGTAATGTATTATGGCTAGTAAAAAGGATAAAAAATCAGGCAGTAATGCTATTTCATCTGGAGAGATAGTAAGAAATAAAAAGGCTCTATTCAATTACGAGCTTATAGAGAAATTTGAAGCGGGCATTGTTTTGCTTGGTACTGAACTAAAATCTCTTAGAGAAAGAAGTGTTAATATGGCTGACAGTTATGCTTCTTTTAAAAAGAATGGAGAGCTTTTTATAGTTAATATGCATATATCACCTTATCATTTCGGAAATAGAAATAATCATGAACCTTTAAGAGAAAGAAAGCTATTGATGAAAAAAAGAGAATTAAGGAGATTATACGGAAAAATAAAGGAACAAGGGCTTACTTTAATTCCTGTTAGATTGTATTTCTCAAGAGGAAAAGTTAAAGTAGAATTAGCTTTGGCAAGAGGTAAAAAACTTCATGATAAAAGAGAGACTCTAAAGGGAAAAACTTTAGATAGAGAAATGGAAAGATATATAAAAAGATAGAATAATTTTATTCATAAGATAAAGAATTTCTTATATAGAATTCTATTTTGGCAATATTATCTGATACTTCCTTAATATTTGTTTTTTTATCTTTTTCTGATTTGTATTTTTTTAATGAATCTATAAATTCTATTAATAAATTTTTTATGTTTTCCATAGAAATTTTTTCGAATTTTTTTGCTAAAACTTCTATTTTTTCTATAGTGCTGTAATCTATATTGTTTATACCGCTGAAAACTATATCAGATAAAAGCAATTCTAAATCTCTTAATAAATCAAAAATCATACATTACCTGTTATTATCTTTTATTTTTAATAAATTAAGTCTATATAGAAATAGAAAAGGTATATCTTTTTTTACTATAACAATATAAAGAATAGAAGATATAAATATTCCTATTAAAGCTGCCACTAAAGATAAATTACTCATAACAAATACAGTTTGATATAATATTAATATACATATAGGTATATATATTCCTCCTGCTAAGGCAGTAAGTATTAAAAAGAAAAAGAATACAAATATTGGGTTTCCCATAACTGTATTATTAAATATATATTCACTGCCTATATGAATGGCAAATGTTTCAAGATATAAATATATTGTCGAAATACATGCAAGAATAAAAAAAGCTATAGCATATATTTTTTCTCTTTTCATTAAGAATCCTGCTATAAAAAATACTATAAGTATAACAGAAAAAATATAACTGTCTAAAAGCAGAAAACAAGCTGATATTAATAACTCTGTCAATATTATCAATATCATGAGTGTGAAGTTCTTTTTAATAGAGGCAAAGCCGAAGAAAGTATATATTATAATTTTTGATTTACTATTTCTATATTCTTCATATATATGTTTAAAGTAGCTTATAAATATTAATGCTATAGATACCAAAAACAGAGTTGGAAATAAAGTTGATGTTATTAATATTGAACTTTTAATATTTAAATTATCAGTATCACCTATTAATAATTTTGAAGATATTCTATTTCCTTTTTCTTCTTTTATATTTACATAAGCATATTCTTCATAGGATATATTAGTATTTCCCGTTGAACCTACATAAAGTATATGCATAAGTACAATACCATTCCCAGGATTTTTTAAATTTAATTTAGCTTTTGCTATTCCATTTTCATCGGTAGGAACAACATATATATTAGTATACATATTAACTGCTTCATTAGTATTTAATTGAGCATCTGCATTTTCATCTATTTCTTTTAAAAGTATTTCTTCTTTTTGATCCTCATCTATTTCAAAATCAAACATATCAGGGTTTAATGATGTGAATCTCACCAATCTATTAACAAGAGGAAATCCTCTTCTTTCAAGCATTATAGATATTTCATTTTGTGTATTTGTTTCATCTGATTCATTAGTTTCATTATATATGATAAAATTATTTTCTTTTTCATAAGTAAATTTATATTCAGGATCTTTGTTAGTTGTATTATTTTGAGCATACACTATATTTAATATTGCAAGAAATATTATGAAATATTTTAGCATTTATAAAAATCTCCTGATAAAGATATGAAATTAATGATTTTTATTAATTATCGAACAAATTAATAAAATTAAATAATATAATTTTTATATTATTTAACCTTATTAATTCTTTATGATACGAAAAAGTTTTATTAACAATATTAATAACTGCTGAAAATAATAATTGTAAAAAAAGAACACCATCTTTTTTAAAGATTAGTGTTCTTTATTTTTTATTTGTATAGCTATTAATTATTTTATAAGAGCAACTATCTCTTCATTTTTTACTATTAAATATTCTGTATCGCCTTCTTTTATTTGAATACCAGCATATTTATCATATATAACTATATCGCCTTTTTTTACTTTTATATCTTCGCTGTCGCCTACTTCTATAACTTCTGCTTTTTGTGTTTTTTCTTTAGCTGTATCTGGAAGAAGTATTCCGCTTGAAGTTTTTTCTTCTTGTTCTAATACTTTTAGAAGTACTCTATCTGCTAATGGTTTAATAGATGACATATTTTATATCTCCTTAAAATGTATTTATTTCGATAATTTTTTTAATAATTTTTGCTATATTCTATAATAAAAAATGTTAAAAGTCAATAACTTATAAAGAGTAATATTATTTAGTATTGTATAACAACATTAATAGGATATTTATCTATTTCTTTTCTTCCGTTTAATTCTTTTAATTCTATTAAAAAAGATGAGCCTACAACTATGCCTTCTAATTTTTCAACCATTTTTATCATAGCAAGTGCAGTACCTCCTGTAGCAATTAAATCATCAACTATTAAAACTCTTTCACCTTTTTTAATAGCATCTTCATGCATATATAGAGTATCTGTACCGTATTCTAAAGCATATTCTTCTGAAATGGTTTTATAAGGAAGTTTTCCTTTTTTTCTTACAGGGATAAAGCCGCAGTTCATTTTATAGGCTAATGCTGAACCTATTAAAAATCCTCTGCTTTCTGCTCCGACTATATAATCTATTTTTTCATTACTTATTTGTTCTGCCATTTTATCTATTGCATATTTGAATGCATCTTTATTTTGAAGTAAAGTAGTGATATCTCTAAAAAGTATTCCTTTTTTAGGATAATCTTGAATATTTCTTATATAATCTTTTAACTCCATGTAACACCTCGTTTTAATAAAAAAATAGTTATGTAAACAATTACACAGTTTTTTATTATAATACTTTTATTAAAAAAATCAATTAAAAATATTGCTTTTAATAAACTAATTTTAATGTATATTATTTATATATATTAGGAGAAAATTATGAATTACTATATTGGTATAGATTTAGGAACTTCATCTGTAAAGACTTTAATAATGACATCAAATGGAAAAACAGCAGCATTATCTCAAAAAGATTATGATTTTGATAAACCTTATTACAATTTTGCAGAGCAGGATGTTAATGTATGGTGGGAAAGCACTGTATTTACAATAAAAGATTCTTTAAAGCAATTAGTAAAAATAGATTCAAATTATAATATTAAGGGAATAGGCTTTTCCGGACAAATGCATGGACTTGTGGCTTTAGATAAAAATGGAAATGCTTTGAGAAAAGCTATATTATGGTGTGATTCAAGGAGCCTTAAAGAGATTGAGTACATAAACACTAAAATAGGTTTAGAAAATATAATGCAGATAAATCATAGTCCTATAGCTGCAGGATTTTTACTTCCTTCTTTGCTTTGGATAAAAAATAATGAGCCTCATATTTATAAAAATATTGATAAGGTAATACTTCCTAAAGATTATATAAGATATAAATTAACAAACATCATTGCCTCTGATATAACAGATGCGGCTGCTTCAGGAGTTTTTGATAGTAATAAATCTTGTTGGTATGATTACATAATAGAAAAATTAGGTTTAGATATAAATATTTTTCCTGATATTTTTTATCCTTATGAAGTATCTGGTACTATTACAGAAAAGGCAAGTAAAGAAACAGGATTAAAAAAGGGCATACAAGTTTCTTATGGAGGGGCTGATCAAGTTATGCAGGCTATAGGCAACGGCATAATAAATACAAATACTGCATCAATTACTATAGGTACAGGCGGACAAATTTTAATGCCTATAGATAAACCTGTTTATGATAAAAAGAATATGGCTTCTCATACATTTAATTTTTTATTTCCAAATACTTGGTATTATTTAGGTGCTGCTTTATCTTCCGGTTTAGCATTGAAATGGGCTAAGAATAATTTTTGCAATGCAGGTGAAACTTTTAAAGATATAGATTTAAAAGTAAAAGATATAAAAGCAGGCAGCAATGGAATAATATTTCTTCCTTATTTAGCTGGAGAGAGGACTCCTTATATGAATAGTAATGCTTCTGCTATGTTTTTAGGATTAACTTTAAGTCATGATAGATATCATATTTTAAGATCTGTTATGGAGGGAGTAGTATATTCTTTAAAAGACTGTTTTATAATTTTGACTGATGATTTAAATATGGAATGCAGTAAATTAATAGCTTCTGGAGGAGGATCTTATAGTGATGTATGGCTTCAGATTCAGGCTGATATTTTAAATAGAGAAATTTATGTTTCAAAAACTAAAGAGCAGGCTGCATTGGGGGCGGCTATAACTTCGGCTGTTGCGAATAAAGAGTATCAAAGTTATGAAGAAGCTTTAAAAAACATTATAACTTATAATGATAGACCTATAACTCCGATTAATGAGAATGTGAAAATTTACTTTGAATATTATGAGATATTCAAAGAATGTTATAAAAGAAATTCTGAGTTAATGTATGCAATAAAAAATATAGCTTACTAAAATTAATATTTAATATATTACGCACGCAGAGAAGATTATAAATATGATAAGATTATATTATAAACTAATCTCTATTTCTAAACTTCATTAATCGTGCGTTAATAGGCATAAAAAAATTATTTAACACTTAGGGTGGGTGTTAAAATGACTGTTTTGATTAAGGGTAAAAAATAATACAAAAATGACTGATAAGGCAGTAAAATCTATAGGGTGGGCAGATGAAAATAAATTTTACAAAGATATAAATATCAATGTTTATAAAATATACCACTTTTTTATATTATTTTAGGAAATTTTATATATGGCTCTATCAAGAAAAATATTTGTTATATTGACATTATTAATATTATTTTCTTTTAATCTTTTTGCTAATTTTAAGTTTGGAATTAGTCCTAGAATTGGGGCTGATATAAATATAGCTGAAACCAAAGATTATAATAGTGTATTATTAGATCCTAGATTAGATATCAATTTTCAAATAGGATATGGATTTAAATTAAATAATGTTAATTTATTAAGCGGTATAGATCTTTTATTTGATTTTGGAATTAATGAACACATGGTATCTATAATGGATAATAATACATCTTTGATTAATAGGGTAACAGCTTTTGGAATATATACAGGAGCAGCTTTGAAATTTGATTTAACTAAAAATAATCAGCATCTTCTTGCAGGAATAGCTTTAGGTGTGCAGTTTAATCCTTTAGTAGATGCTAATTATAAATCAGTACCAATATCTCCTTATATAAGATTATCATTTGAAAGAAAATTCTTTGAAACAGAAAAAATAGATTTTATTGCCGGTGTACATTTATCTTATGAGAATATGATTTTTAATGCTAATGATATGAATAATTTATTTTCTTCTCATAATGTAAGGCAATATCATTCTGTAGGTTTGATGCTGAGCTTTGGATTTTTCTTTGAGAATAGATAAAACTTATACAAAATGATAACATCTAAACTAATTTTTATGTTATCATATATTTTTTAATTTAGCTTATATATAGCAATAATTAAAAATTAATAAAATCAAGAATTTATTTACATACCCCGCCCTTTATTCCTTTTTATTCAATTTAGAATTTTTAACTTTCATTATATCTTTATAGCTTATTTAGAAATTTTAGCACCCACCCAAGATTTTATTAGACTAAAAAAAATTGTTTAACGCACGATAAATGAAATTTTAAATATGAATTTAGCTTCAAATACAAATTTTCATTATATATAAAAATCTACTTACCATGCGTTTGGAAATAAATAAAACTACTCTAAATATGCATTAAAAAATCTATATAAACCCTGAGAATCATATTCAACATTTTTTAGTTTAGGTGAAACAAGCAAGGCTTCAGAATAAAAATATATTGGTACTATTGAATTGTCATTCATAAAAATATTTTCTGCTAAATGAAGTGCATGCATTCTTATATTATTATTTTTATTTGTGGAGGCTATGTCAATGTATTCATCAAAAGCCTTATTTGAATATGAGCCGTAATTGTTTGGAGCATCACTTTTAAAAATGTTCAAAAAGTTTATAGGATCATTATAATCGGCATACCATAAATAAACGGCTAAATCAAAATTTCTATCATACATGTTTTGAAGATAAGAAGCCCATTCATGCTTAACTATCCTTACATCGATATTTAAATTTTCTTTAAGCATAGTCTGAACAGCATCAGCAATATTTATATCAAACTCTCTTGTCGCTATAAGCAAATCAATAACAGGGAAATTTTTACCGTTTTTATATCCAGCCTGCGATAATAATTTTTTAGCTTCTTCCAAATTTTTCTGATAGTTGGAAGATATTATATGCTCTCCGCCTTTTTCTCTGAAATCTACATTTACATCATTAATTCCATAAGGAACTAAACTTCCAGCAGGACGCTCTCCGCATTTTGTTATTGATTTTACTATATAATCTCTGTCTATAGCCAAAGATAATGCACGTCTTACTCTATTATCTTTTAAAGCTTCTTTATTGTTTAAATTAAATCTATAGTAGTATGAGGCAGCAACCGGTACTATATGAACTACTCCTTTTTTCTTTAGAGTTTCTATATCATTTCTTGGAAAAGGTTTTGCAAAATGAATAGAACCATTAAGAACTCCTGCAAGCGAAGTATTAGGCTCTTCCATCAAAAGAAAAGTTAATTTGTTTGGCTTTATATTTTCATTATTCCAATAATTAGTATTTCTCTCTAGTATTATGCTTTTATCGAAGTTTCTTTCTGTCATCTTAAAAGCACCATTTCCAATATAGCTTTCTGGCTTTAATGTCCATTCATCACCGTATTTGTTTATTATATCTTCTCGTACAGGATAAAAAGGAGGGTAGGCTGTAAGCTCTAAAAAGTACGCTGTAGGACTATTTAACTCTGCTTCAAAAGTATAATCATCTATTGCTCTAACTCCAAGTTCTTCTATAGATTTTTCACCGCTTATTACTTCTTTGGCATTTTTTATTACTTCAAAATAATAGCTGTATTTATTAGCGGTTTTTGGGTCAACTGCACGCCTCCAAGTATAAACAAAATCTTTTGCAGTAACACTTTTTCCGTCGTTCCATTTGGCATTAGTTCTTATATGAAAAGTATAAATATTTCCTTCTCTGTTAATATCCCAGCTTTCTGCTGCTCCGCCTATTATTTTATTATTTGCATCTTTTTTTGTAAGTCCTTCAAATGCATGAAGAATGTATATCATAGTAAGATTGTCTGTATTTAAAGTTGGGTCAATGGTTAAAGGTTCAGGGGCTAGATTTATAACTATATCATTATTTGTATTAATTTCTTTTTTTGAAACTTTTGAACATGATATTATCGAAAGTATTAGTAAATTGAAAGCAATTATTTTTTTAAGCATGTATTTTCCTTTTGAAGTTATAATTTTTTATAAATAGGTATACTCATTATTTTTTAGTATATACCTAAACAAATATAGTTTGTCAAAAAATTATTTTTTTATATTGAAAATATTGCAGGGCTTTGCCCACCACGCTGTGTGCTACGCAGCACCCCAGTTCTTTTATTGGTATAAAAGAACCAAAAGAACTGCATTTCTAACCCAAATTTTAAGTATTACTGTATATTTAATACATATATTTGAAATATAAAGTTTTATTAATTGCGTTTTTCGCTCTGCGTGCCTTTGGCAGCAACTTTTGGCGAAGGCGGCAAAAAAGTTTATAATTTATATATAATCTACATCATTTGACAAAATAAAATTGTTCCAGTATTACTAAGAGGTTAAATAAAATTATATTTTTTAACCTAAAATATCATTTATCGATTTTACACATAAATCAACAGCCTTATCTATCTCTTCTTCATTAATTATAATGGGCGGATTAAAATATATAACATTACCCAAAGGTCTTAATAATAATCCTCTCTGAAGTGCTTTTTTATATATTTGATAACCCATTCTAAGTTTAGAATCAAAACCTTCTTTTGTATTTTTATCAGTAACTAATTCGATAGCATTAATAAGTCCTATATTTCTAATCTCTCCTATATTTGTATGATTTAATAATTTTTCTTTTAATTTATTATTTAAATATTTTGCTCTTATTTGTGCCTTATTTAGAATATTATCTTCTCTTAAAACTTTTTGTACCGCCAAAGCAGCAGAACAGCCTAGAGGATTTCCGCTATAGGTATGGCTATGCATAAAAGCCTTGCCTTCATTATAGTCAGCATAAAAGGCATTGTATATTTTATCTGTTGTGATTGTTATAGCCATAGGCATGTATCCGCCTGTTAAACCTTTTGAAACGCACATTATATCAGGGCTTATATTGGCATGATCGCATGCAAACATCTTTCCTGTGCGTCCGAAATTTGTGGCTATTTCATCAGCTATAAAAACTACATTATATTTATCACAAAGCTCTCTTAACTTTTTTAAATAAAGCGGAGGATATATTCTCATTCCAGCAGAAGCCTGAAGCAAAGGCTCTATTATAACAGCACAAGTTTCATCAGCATATTTTTCAAATTTTTTTTCTGCATCTAAAAAGCATTCGCATTTGCAAGTTTCTCTATTTTGATTATATTTGCATCTATAACAGTCAGGTGCTTCTATATGTATAGTTTCCATAAGCATAGGCTTGTATATTTTGGCATACAAGTCCAAACTTCCAACGGATAATGCCCCTATAGTTTCTCCATGATAACCGTCAGTAAAGCACATAAACTTTATCTTTTTGGTATTGCCTATTTGATGATGATACTGAAAAGCCATTTTTAATGCTGCTTCTACTGATGATGAGCCATTATCTGAAAAATTAAATTTACTAAGTCCTTTAGGAAGTATTTTTACAAGCTCTTCGCATAGTTTAATAGCTCCTTCATGTGAGAAGTTTGCAAATATTACATGCTCTAATCTGTCAAGCTGTGATTTTATAGAAGCATTTATTTTTTCATTGCAATGTCCAAGCAGATTGCACCACCAAGAACTTACAATATCAATATATTCTTTTCCATTTTTATCATAAAGATATATTCCATTTGCTCTGTCTATTATTATAGGAGGAAGTTCCTTATAATCTTTCATCTGCGAACAAGGATGCCAAATATATTTTAAATCCTTTTCTTCTAATGTCATAATGAATCCTTTATATTTTCATGAACTCTGAAAAATATTATTCAAAAAGATTTTCTATATTTCTATCATCTAATTTTAAAATACCGTCTATAACAAAGCCTATAATTTTTATTCCCGTAATATCTTCTATCATTTTTTTATTATCATCATGCATTTCATTTGCTATTTCAAATCTATTTAATATCACACCATTAATTTTTAATTTTTTACTTCTCATATATTCTATAGTTAAGACAGTAGAATTGATTGTTCCAAGTCCTGCATCAGCTACTATTAAAGAAGGCAAGTCAAGTTCTTTTATGATATCTTCCAAAAAAATTTTTTTATTATTATCATATCGAATAGGGCATATTATACCGCCGCTTCCTTCTACTATCATATAATCATGTACTTTATCTATATTTTTATAAGCATTTTTTATAAACTCCATATTGGGAGGATTCCCCTCAATTTGTGCTGCCAAATGAGGGGAATAGGCATGCTTATAAGTGTATGACACCATTTCATCATAAGAATCTTTTAAATTTGCTTTTTCTTTTACATACCAAGCATCGCTGTCTGTTATATCATCACTTCCGCTTAATGCTGCTTT
Organism: Brachyspira hampsonii; assembly: GCF_002214805.1. Lineage (NCBI taxonomy): Bacteria > Pseudomonadati > Spirochaetota > Spirochaetia > Brachyspirales > Brachyspiraceae > Brachyspira > Brachyspira hampsonii. The sequence continues at coordinate 2,027,543 of NZ_CP019914.1, forward strand.
ATAATAACCTATATTTAATCCTTTATCTTTCATGTTTTTAGCGATTAATGCTGATACATAAGTTTTACCTATATCTGTACCTGTTGCAGTTATAAAAAGTGCTTTAGCCATATTAATAAAATCCTAATAAAAAAATTAATCTTCAGTTAAAATAATTTTATATCCCAAATCTTCAGCCATTTTTTTATCTGTTTCTATAGATATTCCGGCAGTGGTGAGCATATCTCCTGTTATGGCTGCATTTGCCCCGGATAAGAAGCATGCTCTTCCTTTATCTTTTAAAAGTCCTCTTCCGCCTGCAAGTCTTATAAATGCTTTAGGGTTAATAAATCTGTATATTGCTACTATTCTTTTCATATCATCTTCAGTGAGAGGCTTAATATTTTCAAAAGGAGTGCTTGCTATAGGATTAAGCATATTAACAGGAATAGACATAATGCCTAAATCTCTTAATTCTAAAGCCATGTCAATTCTGTCTTCCCAAGTTTCTCCCATTCCCATAATGCCTCCGCTGCATACAACCATTCCGGCTTTTTGTGCCGCTTTTATTGCTTTAATTTTATCATCATAACTATGAGTAGTACAAACATTAGGAAAGAAGTTTCTTGAGGCTTCCAAATTATTATGCACTCTTCTAAGTCCGGCTCCTTTCATCTTTTTAAACCCTTCTTCATCTAAAAGTCCCAAAGATGCACATACATATCCGTCTGTTTCTTTATTAAGAGTTTCTATTGCATTATATACTTCATCAATCTCTTTTCCGTATAATGCTCTGCCTGATGTTACTATAGAGTATCTTAAAACTCCTTTATCAAAATCGCTTTTTCCCTGCTCCAAAATTTCTTCTTTATTTAGAATATCATATTCATCGCATTTTGTATCATAGTGAGATGACTGAGCACAGAATTTACAGTTTTCAGAACATTTTCCGCTTTTGGCGTTTATTATAGAACACATATCAAATACATTAGAACAGAAATGTTTTCTTATTCTATTAGCTAAAAAACATAAATTATCTAATGGTGCTTCAACTAACTGCATAGCCTCTTCTTTGGTTATATTATATCCATTAATTATTTTATTTCTTAATTCTTCAATATTTATTTCTTCTTTTATAATTAAATCTATATTACTCATTTTTTAATCTCCTATTTATGATAATCTATGATTTATACTTCCTGATACTATTCTGTCTACTTTGCCGTCCTGAAATTCTGCTATAAGAGCAAAAGTTTTATCTATATCCAATACTTTTACTATATGCTCCTGATTATCTATATTAAGCAAAACTTTTTTTCCTATTAAAAAAGACCTTTTTTTATATTCATCATAGAATGAAGCATTATTAAAATAGTATTCATATATTCTTTCTAATATTTTGGCTATTAAAATATTTCTTATATCTTTGCTGTTTTGTGTATTATTAATTGAAATAGCTATATTATTTATCTCTTCAGGAAAGCCGTTTTTAGGGAAATTAACATTTATACCTATTCCTATAACAGCATAATCAAGTTTTCCGTCTTCAAAACTGAAAGCCCCTTCGGTAAGTATTCCGCATACTTTTTTATCATTAATAAATACATCATTAACCCATTTTATCTGTGTATTTTCATTTGAAATTTCTTCTATAGATTTTGACACCGCCATAGCTGCTGCAGTAGTTATAAAAGAACTGTTAAAAATCTTTTTTTCTTTTTTTAGATTAAGTATAATGCTCATATATATGCCTGTACCATAGGGAGAGAAAAAAGATTTTCCGTTTCTTCCGTATCCGCTTGTCTGCTCTTCTGCAATTACTACGGTTCCGCTTTCAGCCCCGTTTATTGCCATTCCTCTTGCTATAGTGTTTGTTGATTCTACGGTTTTGTATATCAAGAATCTGAATTTATCTCTATATTTAGTCATATTATCTTTTATTATTTTTGATGATAAGATGTCAGTTTCTTTTGAGAGTGCATAGCCTTTATTTGATACAGAAAGAATATCGTATCCTTCATCTTTTAGAGATTTTATCACTTTCCAAACAGCCGCTCTGCTTACATTGAGATTATTAGCGAGCTTTTCTCCGGATATAAATAAACCCTTATTGGATTCTAATATTGATATTATATTTTCTTTTAAATTTTTTCTCATAATGCAGAATGATAACATAATAAATATAATTGTCAACTTTAAAATATAAAAAGGTTTACAATTATGATTTAAATTGTATAGAGTATAAACAGGCGATTTTAATTTTAGTATATATTGTATAATAGGAGTACATACTCTGAAATTTAAATGTATTAATATTATACATATTTTATTATTAATATTGTATATATAGGGTTTTAATAGTAGATAGTGTATTATAAATATACATAGATATAAAAATAATTGGCATATTTATTGCATATATAATAGTGTAAGCGATGATGACTCGGTGAGAGTTAAAACAAATGATAGTTAATCGCTGATTAAATTAGAAATATAAAAGTTTATATAAAAGGAGTTTTAATTATGACTAAAAGATTATTTTTTCCAGCTTTACATTCTATGTTAGATGATTTTAGAAGTTTTGATGAGGCATTCGGCAATTTATACAGCAATGATGAGGTGAGAAAATTATCTCATTACAATATAGAAGAAGATGATAAGAGCTATACTATAGAGATGGATATGCCGGGTGTGAGAAAAGAAGATTTAGAAATAGGTATAAAAGAAAATGTACTTTCTATATATGCTGAACGCAAAAAAGTAAGTAAACAAAAACTTGAAAATAGTGAAAATAAAGAGGAAAATGACAGCGGCAATGAAGTAATAGTTTCTAAATATGAACAGAGCTTTAATATCAGCACAAAAGGAATTGATGTTGAGAATATAGAAGCTAATTTGACAGACGGGGTTTTAAAAATAGTTCTTCCTAAAAAAGAAGAAGTAAAATATGAGAAAAAAATAAATATAGGCTGATTATTTTATCGTTAATTAAATGAAGGCTGTAAATTATAGAGGTTTATGAAAAATTGTTAAAAATTAAAATATAAGATAAGAGTTAATATAAATTAAGGAGTTTTAATATGTCAAGAAGAATATTTGTACCAACATTACATTCAATTTTTTCAAATGCTAACAGATGCAATTCTTTAGGAAACTGCAGTCCTTATGGTGATTATCATAATAGAGTATCAAACTATAGAATAGAGGAAGATGATAAAAATTATATTATAGAGATGGATATGCCGGGAGTAAAAAAAGAGGATTTAGAAATAGGAATAAAAGAGAATATACTTTCTATTTCTGCTAAGAGGAAAAAAGCAGTAAAAACAGAAAACGGCGAATCAAAAGAGGAAGTTATTTCAAGCTATGAGCAAAGCTTTAATATCAGCACAAAAGGAATTGATGTTGAAAATATAGCGGCTAATTTGAATAACGGCGTTCTTATGGTAACACTTCCAAAGAAAGAAGAGCTTAAATATGAGAAAAAAATAGAGATAAAAGGAGAATAATTAAAACCTATATATAAATTCAATTCATAAGATATAATCCATAATAATAGGGACACAGGGTAGATAAAATATCCTGTGTCTTTTTTATTTGCATTGATATAAGAAAGATTTTGAATTTTTTATATATCATAGTATAATATACTAAAGAATTACATATTATATTTAATAGAGGCATATTTAGGTATACCCAAAGACAAACATATCCTTTTTTCAAGCATAGCACCTTTCGATTCATAGCTTTCATTTTCTATGTCTATTAAACAATCACTATCTAGTAATAATTTAATGTCATTTTTTAGATACTCTTCCCATATTCCAGTTTTATTAAGATAATCATAATCACAAGGCACTATAACTTCGCAGTCAATATTTCTGCTTTTCATAAAGTCAGCAACTTTATCCCTTGCCTCATAAAACTCTTGTTCATAGTTTTCTCTACCTGTTATAGCACCGCTTAAATATATTTTTATTTTCTCCATTTTTATTTTTCCTCCAACTCTATTAAGTTCTTTATGTCTTTGCCTCTCCAATTACCATAAAAATCTCTAAAAGAATCGCAGTCTAAATCTTCAACTTTTAAATTAGCTGCTTCCATATATATGTTATCAGAGATCATCTCTATACATATTTCTTTTGTATCTACCTCTTGCTTTTCCAAAATAGGTATACCGTATTTATTTATGTTCATTCTATCCCCCCAATTATTTTTTATTTAAAATAAGCTCCACTGAATATTTTTATTAATACTCAAAACTATACTTGTTACATTAGTAATTTTGTCTTTTCTTTTTCCTGCCTCAAGCAATACGCCTTGTTCTTTTAATTCATTTATCCTAGCCGATATTGTAGAAGCCTCCATTTTTAGATAATTAGCTATTTCTCTGCATGTAGAAGGTTCTTTTAATTCTCTTATGGCTCTTAATACTTCTTTGTATAAATTAGCCTTCATATCTTTTACAGTAGTGTTATAGCAGTCAATAGAGGTTTCTCTCACTTTCTTTTTATTCATTGACTACCTCCTTAACTGTTTTCATTATTTGTTTATTAATAGCTTTATTTCTTTTTATCTCTTCATAACTGTCAAACTCAAAAGTATTATCTCCTTCAAAATGTTCATTACTTGAAGTTTGATTATGTTTGATCATCTCTTTTACAGCATTTATATCATCTTCAAAAATATTATTATGAATATATATGCTAGGTTCTATAAAATTATTATAGGCAGGAGCAACTATTAAACCGCATTCTGCTTTTAAATCATCAAGAAAATCAAGATAAAAGCCATTATTTGAAAAATCTCTTATATTATCAATACATTTAAGTATTAATTTTAAAGCCTTATATATTTTTCTTTTATTCTTTAAATCCGATAAGTATACTGCCAATTTTTCAATAAATATTTCATCTTTATTCTCAAAGCATTTATAAACACTATCTATATTATCTTCAGCATATATACCATAATTTCTAAGAAGAACATAAAAATGTAAAATTGTCTTTGAATTAATAGAATATTCTTCTTTTATACTGTTTAATAAATTACAAAGCTCTTTTTTATATTTATTTCTATGCTCTCCATAATTAATTACTAATACATTTCCTTTATTTTCACTGCTGCCGTTTCTTCCCATTTTCTACCCCTTAAAATAGTCAAAACTAGGATTCTCATAATGTCCTATGCCTTCAGTATTAATTCCATCTTCCTGAGCTAAACGCATATCTGATAAACGCATTATTATACCATCATAATAATTAGAGGCTCTAAGATAAACATTTTGATGACAATCTTTGTTTTGAGCTATATATTCCAAAGTCTCAAATATTGCTACTCCAGCATTGACTTTGCGTTTATTAAAAGCATTCTCAAGCCAAGTTATTTTATCCGAGCCTATGTCTTTTTTAGGCAAAGTCTGAATAATGCTGTTTACAGGTTTCCCAGTAAGCACTGAATACCAGTACACATAAACACTCTGAAAATTATCCCAATCCCAATTCGGATAATTCAAAAGCCCGTATGGTTTTGTGAAGTCATTACACGCAGTATTTGTTAAATTATTTGTTAATGTATCTGTTAAACTATTTGTTAAATTATCTGTATGTGATTTCTGAAAATTACTGCTTCCATTTTGGAAATTTTCCTCTTCCATTTCTGAAAAATCCGAAATGGATTTCTGAAAATTACTATTTCCATTTTGTATATTTTCGCCTTCCTTTTCTGAATTTTCTTCTTTCTTTTCTTCTTTTTTATAAGGGTTTGGTATAACAGTTAAATCTTCAGGCTCTTCACAGAAAGCATACCAAGTCGTTCTGTTGTATTTATTGTCATTATGAACAGCTTTCACTAATATGTTATTGACTGTAAGTTTTTTTAAAGCGTATTCTATCTTATTTTCAGTTAGATATGGAAATAGCTTATTTAAATCTTTTATAGTATAGTAACACCAAAACTTGCCGTCTTTATAATTTCTTCCGTCTGCTTTATTTTTTCTTATCCAAAAAAGAAAATGATTATAAAGAACAGCTGCAGTCATTCCATATTCTTTTGCTATATCTGTATTAAATGAATGTTCCATCAGCAAACCTCTACATTAATACCTGTTCTATCAGAAAAGTTTTTTACTGCTTCTTTTAATTCTTCCTGAAGTTCTTTAACTTCTTTTTCTTCTTCAGAATTATTCTCTTTACTCTCATCATCAAATAAACTAGGTTCATCGCTTATAATATGGTATTTACTTGAAAAGTTTTTATCTTTTATGATTTTTGCTTTTTTCATATATTTTATATCTGAGCCATCTTTATCAGAAACAAAATCATCTATAACCACCCAATAACCCACAGGTACATTAGTATATTTTATTCGTGCTGGTTCTTTTTTCTTTGCTGTCTGATATTCTCCAGTCTTTACAAAAAGACTTCTGTCATCTGGCTGATTAGGTATAATAAAAGCTAATTTTAAATCTATAGCTTTTTGAATATCTTCATTTAATATGCCGTCCCACTTAAAAGCTATTTCTTCTTTTTGATGTTTAATTATTTTATCCATTGTGCTATCCCCCTAATAATTTTTATATTTTTCTATCTTTATCAAATGCCAATATAAAAGCCGTAAGTGCCTGTCCTCCATTTATTATTTCATATTTATTTTTCACTTTATAAATTGATTTTCCTTCTTTATTTTTTTTAGGCTCTTGCTTTTTTTGTTCTGCTATATATAGAGGAATATCTTTATTTTCAACCTCATTAAGAAGTTCTATTAATTGTCTTACCGTTATCATTTTCACTCCTTCAAAAAAATATTTAATCATCAAATGGAGTAGGCATATCTCCGAAATATTTATTTATATCCGAATTGCTTTCTCTATTATCACTATATACCAAAGGAAGCTCATTAATTTTACAGCCGATTTTTTTTGACTTATAAATATTAATTAAGTTTCTTTTTACTATTCTGTCTTTTAATGTTGGTATTATCTCTTCTAATTCTTCCATACTTAAATCTTCAGGTTCTTTGCCTCTCAAAAGTTTTGTTAATTCTTCTTCACGCATTTATAATTCTCTTTAATATTCACCATTACTTATTATTAAAATGATACTTCTTCATCATCTTCTTCACCCAAATATGCATCAGAATATCCTCTTATAGGTTCAGATAATTCATCAGGGTTTACTTCAGGTCTTAAAGCTATTTTTCTAGCCAAGCCGTCAGGCAAATATCCGATATTATTTTCTCTTATCATACCTGATTCGCCTTTAGGAAGTTTATATATTTCAGTAATAGCAATATAGCTTTTTTCTTTACCTATATCTTCTAGCTTCAGCATACAATGTATACCTTCCAAACTTTCTGTTTTAAACTCTGTTTCTTCTACTTGTCCAGTTTCATTATTTATTTTTTTTGTCATCAGTGTAACCGTGCCGTCATTATTTACTCTCTCTCCGAATCTTACCCCCCTCCAATGTTCTAAATCTTTCCTAAATCTTGAATCAGGGCTTGATGATAATGTGTACTCTTTACTTATCACCATATTTTTACCGATAAACTGTACTTCACCTCTTGTAATTTTTTGATTTATCTCAAAAATTAAAAATACTCTTCTTGACCAATACTTTATTCCTTTATAATCAGAACAATCATAACGTCCGTCTGCTACTGTCAGACAAACTGCTTTAATCAAACCTGCTTTAGGCTGTTCATAACCTGCTTTGCTTGTTACTTCCATAATAAAAGTTCTCCTTACAAAATATTTTTTAATACAAAGTTTTTACTTTTTTAAGTTTTAATTTATAGTCTGCTTCTTTGAGTTTTAATTCGCATTCTCTATGAACAGCATAAGCTCCAACAGTACCGTCCACATTAAGACTTAAAACTCTGCAACTATTTTCCACATTATTCCCGCATATAGGACATACCAAATATTTTTTAGGCTTAAAAAAGTTTTTAATAGTTTTTATCATTGAACACCCCCTCAAAAATTATTTTTTATTAATATTCTCTTTCATTCTTTCAGCAATTTTGAAATTTCTTATATATTTGTATACTGCTTTATACATTGTTTTTTCAGCTTCATTCAAACAGTCGATAAATGATACGCTGTCAAGTGTTCCGTTTTTTCAAAAATACCCACATTATCATTTAATTCTAATCCATGTTCTTTCCATATCTTAACCATCTCTGAAGTCTTTGCCTCAAGTCATTCATCAAGTTCCATTTCTGTCATCATTATTGACCATTCTATTGGTTTTCTATGTTCCATAGCCATAATTGCCTCCTATATATTTTTAGTAAATAGTCTTTCAATATTTTTTTTACTTCCTGTATTTTTTGTTAAAGAAATACTCCTCTCTTTTTCCCAAATACATTTAAAATCTTTAGGGGCATCAAAACTTGAAATATACACGAAATGTTTTTTAGATAATGTTCTACACCAATTCCAAAACTCTTCATAATTTATGTCATTATATTTATATTTTTTAGTATTAGAGTAAGGAGGATCACAATACACTATACAAGGTTCATCAGGAAATATTACATCTTTATAATCAGAACATATAAACTCTATATTTCCTAAATTAACTCTTTGTTTTTCAAGATTACTACAATATTCTTTATAATAATTTCTTTTACCTAAAGAATCTCTGCAAAATCCTTCAAAAAATCTAGCTCCATAACAATTAAAGCCTATAAATCCAACTATAGCAGGGTCGAATTCATATTTATGATCCCTAACATATTTATAATACTCATTATCATATTCATCAGGGTAATTCCATTGTTCATTTTGTAATGCTTTAAGTAATGCTATTAAATAAGGATTTAAGTCGCTGCCTTTTTTTATTAAAGAATTATCAACCTTACATATTACATTAGCTCCGCCTACAAAAGGCTCAAAATAATACTTTACTTCATTTTTATGTTCTAAAATAAAAGGTAAAATATATTTTGCTATTCTATTTTTACTCCCCATATATTTCATAATAAATGTCCTAAATAAATTGATATTCAATTATTAAACCATCATTATATTTTCTTATCTGTTTTTCTATTTCTTCTGTCTTAATTGTCTTATCTGTCTATACAAAATAAATCTTACATATTTTTTTCTTACAGCTTGAAATCAAATGAGTTTTTTCTGTGAACACTCCATTATATTTATTTACTGTAATATCTTTTATTTCACTGTCTTTAATAGACATAGCATTATTATTAGAAATAAACTCTACTTTGTCATCATCTTTTATATCTTTAAGCATTTCTAATATTTGCTTTTTACTATAGAAAGCCATTTATTCCTCCTTACCAAAAATACTTTTTCTTTCTTTTTGTTTTTCATAATAGTTTTCTATATAACTTCTTACTTTATAAGCACAGTCTTCACATAAATTATATTGAGGAAACCCCTCAATATATTCAAAATTTAATTCGACTGTATCATCATCATCAAAATATTTTCTACACATTTCACATTTCATTTTCTTACCCCCTTTCAGCATCATGTATGTTATAATCAGGGAATAATGTACTCATAACACAATTATCAAGAGGTATTAATCTATTAGATTTTTTAGCAATAGCATGAAACCAATATTTGCAATATGTTACGCCTGCTTCATTAACACCAATATGTTTACAATCATCTGCACAGGAAAAAAATCTCTTATTATCATTTATTCCTACTATAATTTTAGATTCAAATTGTTTATACATTTTTCACTCCTTAACATAGTTGTATTAAGATTTTTTATTCTCTTCTAATAATTCATCTAATAATTCAACTTGAAGTTCTAAATATCTGATATGTTCCCACTTAGTATTACATTTAGCAGTAGCTGAAGTCCTTTGTGCTTTACTAGGATTATTAGAAAGAATTTCTCTTAATTTTTGACTAGACTTTTCTGCCGCTTTTTTCTCCTTTTCTATCATTTTTAATAATTTCTGCTTGTATTCTAACAAAGCAAAATTACATACTTGTTTTTTAGTAGTTTCCCTTTGTTTTTCAACCATTTCATCATTTACTGAATATTGCCACATTTTTTTAATCCTTAATTGATTTGAATAATGGAACTATGACTCCAGCACCTGATTCAGTTTTGCTTATTCTGCCAAAATCTACTAATACAATTTTTCCATCTTTATCTTTTACACGAACAAGTATTTGAGTATTATCTTCAAATTTTTTTAATTCTTCTTTTAAGTCTTTTACTAACATTCTTTACTCCTTAAAATGATTTCTCTTATCGTAAGTAGTCATATTTGGACTAGCAAATTCCGTTTGGCTATATGCCATAAAACATTCTTCACAAGTCTGATAATTATCTTCTTCTCCTTCAATTTCTTTTTCAAAATAGCAGCATTTCATTTTGCCATTTTTTTCTTCAAGATGTTCACAATTATTTGAACAGCCTATATATTTTTTACCTTCTCTAATTATTACCCACCAGCTAGGATTGAATTTTTCTTCTTTTTCCATTTCTTACTCCTTGAAAATTATTTTTTATATATTTTTTGTCTTTACAGACTAGACCTACAATTTTAGAAATATTTAATACATTTGAAACAAAAAAACGCAGACTATTAACTTTTTTAGTTAATAATCTGCGTTCTAATATGTTTTTAGTTCTTTTATCTTTTGAAAAATAGACTTGTTTTTTTAAATTTGAGAAATTAGACTTGTTTGTTTTGAAACAAGTCTATTGTTATGTTCTCCGAAACCTATAAATGTATTCCAGCTAAAGCTGTAATACGGTTTCGGCTCACTATTATATTATTTAGGGATTACTTTTTATTTATATGTTTGCATTATAGAATGTTATATCTTTTTATTTTAATATTTTGTTGTATAATGAAGAGTAATCAGCCGAACTTACATTGTACTATCTTAAAAGTTAAACGATACCGTCCTTCGGTAACGGCTCGTGCCGACAAATACAAGGAGTAATTTATTATGACCAAACCTAAAATAGCAGTGCTTGACGGAGCTATATTGAATCCCGGAGATATATCTTGGGGCGAAATAGAAAGCATATCAGATTTAACAGTTTATGATAGAACCGATTATGATAAAGTGCCTGAAGCTGCTAAAGATGCTTGGGGTATATTGAACAGTAAAGTTGTTATTGATAGAAAATTAATGAAATTATTGCCTAATTTAAGATATATAGGAATGCTTGCAACAGGATATAACTGCATAGATATTGAAGCTGCTAAAGAATTGGGGATTACTGTTACAAATGTTAGGGGATACGGTCCTCAGTTTGTGGCTCAGCTTGTAATGGCTTTTGTATTATCGCTTTCTTTTAGGATAGTTGAACATAATAATCAGGTTCATAATGGCGATTGGGTAAGATGTAAGGATTATTCTTTTAGTTCTTATCCTTTAATGGAGATAGAAAATAAAACTATGGGTATATTTGGTTTCGGCGATATAGGAAAAGAAGTTGCCAAAATGGCTTCGGCTATGGGTATGAAAGTTTTAGTTTATTCAAGAAGCAAAAAAGAAAATGTTGAAAATGCTTCTAGTATAGATGAGCTTTTTGAGAGATCCGATTTCTTATCGCTCAATGCACCTTTAAATAAAGAAACAGAAAATATTGTCAATAAAGATTTGCTTTCAAAGATGAAAAAAACAGCATTTTTAATTAATACTTCAAGGGGAGGATTGATAGTTGAAAAAGATTTAGCATATTCTCTTAATAACGACATCATAGCAGGGGCAGCTTTAGATGTGCTTTCAAAAGAGCCGCCTACAGGAGATAATCCTCTGCTTACAGCTAAGAATTGTTATATAACTCCTCATTTTGCCGGAAATACTTTAGAGGCTAGAACAAGGCTTATGCATAAAGTTTATGAGAATATAAAGGCATTCTTGGAAGGAAATCCTATAAATGTTTTAACTAAATAAAATTGATTAATTATTATATAAAATATCTTTTAATGTATTTATAAGGATATTATTTATTTTATGAGCGGATATTGTAACTCTTAGAAAATCAGATAGTATGTTTTCTTTATCATATTTTTTTACGAATATATTTCTTTTTATAAGTTCTTCGTATATATAATCAGATTCTTTATTTACATGTTTTATTAAGAGGAAATTTGCTTTTGAAGGTATTACGATAAAACCTTCTTTGCTTAATATTGTATCCAATCTCTCTCTTTCCAAAACTATATCGAATATATTATTATACGAAGTTTTTTCATCTTGCAAGGCTGCTGTCATTATAGTTTCAGAGATTTTATTTACTGAGTATTTCTGTCTTAATTTTGACATATTTTCTATATTTTCTGAACTAGATACTATAAAGTTAATATTAAGTCCTGATATAGAATGAGAATGTGCAATGGATCTTATTATAATTAAATTTTTATATTCATTAATTAATTTGACAGCACTTTCACCGGCAAAATTGATATATGATTCATCTATAACATATATTCCTTCATACTCTTTTAAAAACTCTTCTATTTCTTTTATATTTATAAACATACCGGTTTCAGCATTAGGATTGCTTGCTATTATAATTGAATTTTTATTTTTGATATTGTTTTTAAGAGAAATATTATAATCTTCTCTAGCTTTAATCACATCATAATGCATTTTATAATACGAAAAAATCATGATATATAAATCTCTGTAAGGCTCCTGAAGAAATATTTTATATTTATCATAAGAGTTGATAATGCATGCAAAAGCCTCATACATACCATTAACAGAAATTATATTATCATTTTCTATATTAAGATATTTAGCAATTTGCTCGTCTAATTTCTGAGGGCTGTACTCAGGAAAAAATCTTAGAGACTCAATATCAAATTTCTCAAGCTCTTTAATAATATTTTTTGACGGCTTGTATGGATTTTCATTTTTATCTAAAAAAATTTTTTTGTTCATTATCGTTATGCTCGCCTACGCCCAAAGAATTTACTTAATAAATTAATTCACACGCTGTGTACCTTAGGTAATTTCTTCGGCTCGCTTATTTTATTGTTATGCTCGCCTGCACCAAAAGTATTTACTTCATAAATTAACTCACACGCTGTGTACCTTCGGTAATTGCTTCGGCTCGCTTATTTTATTGTTATGCTCGCCTGCACCAAAAGTATTTACTTCATAAATTAACTCACACGCTGTGTACCTTAGGTAATTTCTTCGGCTCGCTTATTTTATTGTTATGCTTGCCTGCACCAAAAGTATTTACTTAATAAATTAATTCACACACTGTGTACCTTCGGTAATTTCTTCGGCTCGCTTATTTTATTGTTATGCTTGCCTGCACCAAAAGTATTTACTTAATAAATTAATTCACACACTGTGTACCTTCGGTAATTTCTCAGGCTTGCTTATTTTATTGTTATGCTCGCCTGCACCAAAAGTATTTACTTAATAAATTAATTCACACATATATGTTCATATATTTAGCTTTCTAATATTTAAAATGTATCATTGATAATTATCTTAATATTTTTAAATTAGTTTACACTTTTAAATTTTATGTTTAGTTAATGTAATATTTTTATTAAGTAATGTATTATGTTTAAATAAATGGCAAATCTTGTCGATAATTAATCTAGGTTGATCATTCATAAATCAGCTTAAATTTTGTATATTATATCTTAAATTAAGAGGCAGATTTCAATGTCAGTAAAACAGGTTTCCGATCAAGAAATATTATCAATGTATTTAAACTATGAAGCAGTGGAGAAAGGATTATCATCAAATACTTTAGAATCCTATAAAAGAGATATTGTGATATATCTTGATTTTTTAAACAGAAATAAAAAATCTATTTTAAAAGCTACAAGAAAAGATATTGAAAAATTTTTAAGTGAAAGAAAAGAACAGGGTTCAAAATCAAGAACTGTGGCTAGAAACAAAGTAAGTATAGTTAATCTTTATAAATTTTTGGTTATGGAGAATTATATTTCTAAAAACCCTACAGATAATTTAGAGGTTATACGCTTAAAAAGGGTATTGCCCGAATCACTTACAACAACAGAAGTAGATGATTTGCTTTCAGTTCATAATGAAAAAACTGATAAGGGATTAAGGGATAAAGCTATATTTGAGCTTATGTATTCTTCCGGTCTTAGAGTTAGTGAAATTTGCTCTTTAAAGATAGATGATATATTTTTTGAAGGTAAGTATTTAAAGATATGCGGTAAGGGAAAAAGAGAGAGAATAGTACCTATTAATGACAGGGCTTTAGATATTCTGCAAAGATATATTCAGACAAGCAGAGTTATAATGGTGAAAGGTAAAAAGACTTCGGAATTATTTTTAAACTTCAGAGGAGATAAGATTTCAAGAGTAGGTATTTGGAAAATAGTTAAAGAGGCGATGAAAAAAAGTAAAATAGAAAAGAATATTTATCCTCATACTTTAAGACATAGTTTTGCAACACATCTTATACAGCATGGTGCAGATCTAAGAGCAGTACAGAGAATGCTCGGACATTCTGATATCACTACGACAGAGATTTATACTCATGTTGATTCTGCACATCTTAAAAAACAAATATCAAAGCACCCTAAGCATTCTAAACATGCTAGACAAAATACTAATATATAATAAAATATTATGGGTTGGAAGTAATCAATGAAAAGAAGCATAATAGCCACAACAATATTACTACTTATATCTATATCATTGGTAGCATTGACTTTTGGTATAGGTGAAAGAATGACAATAGTCAGTTACAATGATAATGATCCTAATTATATTTTTGATGAAACAGAAAAAAATCATAGAATAGATATGTATAACCCTGATTCTCTTTCTCTTGTTACATCAAAGCCTATATATGATTATGATTTATCCGTAGATTTGGAAGATATATATACTGAAGAAGAAATTAGTGCAGATTCTGATATAGAATATTTAAATCAGAATATGCTTCTTAGTGATGAAGAATTAAGCAGCGAAATGCCTAATCCGAATGTGCTTCCGGCTATGGCATTTAATGCTAATAATGTAGATAAAGCTGCAGATAAATTAAGTGCGGCTGTAGATTTGGCTATACAAAATTCAAGAAGCAGAGAAGCTCCTAGAGTAGCAATAGATTTATCAAAAATATCAGTATTCAGATATGAGCCTGTAGTTATTAATGCTTCTGTATATACTGAAGATGTAGTACAAAATATAAGTATATATGTAAGATATAAAAAAGATAAAATAGTTAGAGTGAATGGAGATGAAAGATATTCTATAAATGTATTTAAAGTAAAAAATGCAGAGTATAAAGGAACTTATCTTCATCCTTTTGGAGGAGTTTTAGGAGAGTATCAGGCTGTAGTATTGGTGCAGACTAAAAATGGTGTTTATGGTTATACTAAAGATTTTACGGTTAAAGGAAGACAATCTCCTCCTGCCAAAGAAACTAAAAAAATAGCAACATTAGAATATGCAATAGATTTAACAACTAAAAAAATCCCTAGCGTAGAAACAGGTGAGCTTACTACTTATGATGCCATATATGATTGGATTAGATATATGAAATGCGATATGTTCTGGGCTATAGGCGGACAGACTACAGGATGGACTGCAGGAATTACTCCGGAAGAGCCTTGGGCTAGAGATATGATTAAAAATATAGAAAATCTTGCTTCCAGCAAAGCTAAAGGTAATGTTGAGCTTGGTGCTTATGTTATGAGTTATTTTGCTGCAGGCGGCGGTGCTAGAAAAGGCGGTTATGATGTTTCTATAGGATATAATTCTGCTACTCAGAGTCTTGTGGAAAGCAGACATATATCTTTAGATGATCCTAAGAGAGTTCAGGATATTATAGATATATTAAAAAGATATGATTCTAATCCTAATATATCATATTTAGGTCTTGACTTCATAAGAACAGGCGAGGTTGATGGATATGAAATGGTTGATGAGATGGTAGAGCTTACAGGTGTTTATGTGCCTGCTAATTGGTCTACTATGAGTAAAGCTGCTCGTATGCGTTGGCTTGCTGTTAATAGAGGCAGAAAAGAAATAGGTATGAAATGGAGATGGTTCAGAGCTCATAAAGAGTCTTTAATAATAAAAGCCATAAAAGATTCAGGAATAAGAAAAAAATTATGGGCATTTACTTTGGGCTGGAATCATGGTCAGGAACATGGTCAGGATCCTTATATGTTCTTTGATGCTGGTATTGATTATGATGCAGTTATGATATATGAAGCTAGCCGTCCTCAGCATGTAAGTATGCTTACTGCTTGGCCTCAATACTTATCAGGCGAATATAATGTACTAGTTGGAAATATGATAGATAATAGACTTCAGGACGGAAGTTTAAGACCGGAACTTGAATATATGAGAAGAGTATATGAATCTGAAGCTAAGTTTAATAGAAGCAGCAGAATAAGAGGAGTATTTTTCCATGATATATCAAGAATGTTATGGTCTAAATTTAGAGGTTCAGGAAACAGTATAAGAGAATGGGCTAATATAAACGCTTCTATTGTTTCAAGAATAGAAGAGAAATATTCTGAAAATCCATTTAATGTTACTGTAAAATTAGATGAGAGAAACAGAACAGGTGTGCTTACTATAGTTAATAGAACTTCTAAAAGACAAAATAATGTAACTATAAAAACAGATTTGGCTCAGGCTTTATCTACTATAGTACTTGATACTGAAACTATTGATATTGAAGCCGGGGAAACTGTTGAGATAGGTTTCAGATACGCTTATGGCAGAAGCAGATATTCTTCGCTTATGTCATTTAGGGTTGCTTCTTCTTCAGGTGAAGAGAATGTTGCTGTTGCTTATACTTTACTCAATTCTTTAAGGGCAAAACCTAAGCAGGAAGAAAGTGCTACTTTAGCTAAAAGCAGTGAAGATAAAAAAGAAGAAGATGAAAAAGTGAAAGATAATTAATAAAAAATATAATTAAAATATGAAATAGGAAGTAAAAATTACTTCCTATTTTTTTATTTAAAAAATATTAGCATGTTTAATACCAAATTAATAAAAGTTTTAAGTATATGATTTTTATTTATTAAAAATTTAAATAAATTTATATGGATGTACATAAATAATATTTTATTGTCTATTTAAAAAAATGTTATACTTTTTCTTTTTGATTTATTCTGCCCACCCACCCGCCCCAATATCATATTTGTTTTTTAATCTTTTATATAATATCTATATCCTGATTCTTTTATGGCTTCTTCAAATACTTTATCATCTAATTGTTTTTTAGTTAGTATTGCAGCTTCCTCATTATCAAAACTCACCTTTGCATATACATCTTCAATCTTGTTAAAATTATTCTCTATTATTTTTGCACAATGATTACAAGTCATTCCGCCTATTTTAATTATTTTTTTATATGGGTAGTTTTTTTTATTTTTATCTTTTACTTTAACTTTTTCTATAATTTGAGATGTATTGCCTGATGAACAGCAACTGCCTGATTTAATCTTTTTTATATAGCTTATTATAGATATTATAGCTATTATAATTATGATTGATATTATTATTATATTTTCCATTGCATTTTCCAAAGTTATATTAGTATTATAAAATGTTAAACTATTCTAATACTTGTAGTGCTATTGTCAATAAAATTTTATAAAAAAATAATTATTATATTTAATTTTAAGTTTTAAATTCCGTATTTATTAATGCTATAAATTATTTAAGGAAATTAAAATGAATAGATATATATTATTAATTTCATTTTTTATTATATTATTAAGTTCCTCTTTTGCTTATTCTCAAAATAATACGGATAATAATCCTACTAATGCTTTAAAAAGCAGATTATTTTTTACAGAAAGAGATAAATTAACTTCTAAAATGAATATATACACATCTTGGAAGGAAACATACAAATATTTGAGAGATAATAGATTCAGATTTTATAAAAGAGCAGGAAGAACTTTAACATTAGAATTCAGATATAAATATCCTAGCAGCTTACATGTTAATAGCGGAACTCCTATTATATTTACATTTGATGATGGAAGTACAATTCAATTAACTAATATACAAAAGGTTATATACAATCCATATCTAATGGGCGATATTAATTATTATGATTTTGAAGTGAGATACAAATTTAATCAGGACAGCGAATTTGAAAGTTTTACTAGTAAATCTATATCAAATATAAGATTCAATTTTATAAATCAATTTGGCGAAGAAGATTATGAGGATATAGGCATATCTATATTAACAACAAGTAATTGGCAGGAAATATTCAATGCTTTTAAAAATGGTGTTGATGCTTTAGAAGAATTACAGGGAACTAATAATAATACTTATTAAAAATTAATATAGCTCAAGTTTGTAATTCCTATATTATATTAATTTGCAGGCCATTAAATCTTGTTCTATAGAATTGCTTAAAAATTCTACAAATACATCGTATAATATGGGGTCTAATTTAACATGCTTTTCCACAAAATCTTCTCTCATAATATTAAGAGCTTCTTCAGGTGTAAATGTTTTTCCTCCCCTATACTTTCTAGCCGGATCTATTAGAGCATCATATACATCTATTATTTCAAGCATTTTAGCGGGGAAATAAGCAAAAGCCTCGCATTCATCTATAGCTTTAGCATCATAAGTCATGATTCTTTGTATTTGGAAATTAGGATATTTTTTTAATTTTAAAGCATGCAAATGTTCATAAGGTCCGTATCCTAATCCATAATATTCATGGTGTAAAGCTACTGTAAGTATAACTTCAAGCGGATATTCAGAAGTTTGACTTACTAAAGCATAACTATTAAATAAGTGTTTTTTTATTCTTTCATAATCTCTTCCGTTTGCTCCTTCAAAATAGTCCAAATCTTTAACTTTACCTATATCATGAAGCAAAGCACCTACAGAATAAAGATTCATATCTTTTTCTTCTATAATTTTAATACCTTTGTCTATACAATCTTCAACAGTTGCTAAGTTTTTATGTATTCCTTCTTTATTGAATACGGCTTCAACTTGTTCGTAAAATTTTTTATATTTATTAGTATATGAAGTTCTTATTTTATGTACTAAATGTCTTCTGTTTATTAAATTATTGTAAAACACCATAAAATTAACATAAGATATAAATACTCTGTTAGAATGCGACATAACACCGCCGTCAGAATAATTTCTAAGTTCATCAAATACTTTCTGTGTTTCTGTATTTGCAGCAAGCATGTCAACTATAGTTGTAACCAAATTTGTAGTTGTTTCAGTTATTTCCTGATTTTCTATTTTAGCCTGTTCCTGAGTAATTTCTTCGCCTTTAATCTTTTGAATACTTTCAAACATAGTAACTTTTGCTATAAGTCCTACATCATTTCCAACATTTACTATTTCCTGAGCCGTATTTCTATTGATTCCTTTTTCTTTATCTACAGTAATTTCTTTTAATTTATCATCATAATTTTTTATTGTGTTAACTTTTTCCTTATATGTCATTTTAGAGATTTCTGATATTCTTTTACCCATCTCTTTTTCTGATTCTTTAGGTGTTCTAAATACATAAGGAGCAGATTCATTTGAAGTATTATCTGAATTGTTTGTTTGAGTAATAGATTTGAATTCTTCTATAAACATAGAAAAATTTTTAGGTATGTATATTTTTAAACTGCTGTATTTTTCATTATCAATAATTAAACTTAATTGTTCGGTAGGAAATATTATAAGTTTTTTTTCTTTATCTAATCTAAATAATGGTATATTATGGGCAACTAGCTGATCTTTTATATCTTTTAGTTCTTTTACTGTTAGAATATCATATTTTTCCATCAAATCATTCATTATAAAAAACTACCTTAAACAAAAATTACATAATACTTTCGTATTATATTATATCTCATATTGAAAAAAAAAGAAATATATAAAGCTATTTTTTTATTTTTACACCGGGGCAGGCTCTTTTGAATTTTCCTGATATTAAATTACCATTTTTATCCATATATTCTTTCCAATATGGAAAAGTAGAACATTGCTCAGGTTTTGAACTATTAATAGTGCATCTATTGTTTTCATCTAAAAATGTACAAGGTTTATCATCTGTTACTTTTATATAATAACCGTACCCTTCTTCATATTCTAAATATTTATTAATAAAAACTAAAGGAGATATTTCTAATAATTTGGCCGCTCTTTTTATATCGTTATCATTAAAAAATACATATCCTTTTTCTCGGCAGCATATACCGCATCCTGTACATGAAAATGTTAATATAGAATTTTTATTATTTTTGTTTGATTTTTTCATTTTGTTGATTTTTGCTGTATTAGATTATTTTAATATGGAATTGGCTTGATTTTTTATTGTATTAGCTAGATTTTGCTTACCCATTTTTAAGTACATTTCAGAAACTTTTATGTAATCATTGTATAAAGCTCTTTTTTCATTGTCATTCATATCTTCAATTTTTTTTTTACCCCCATTAGGGATTTTAATATTTATATTGAAAACTATGCTGTCAGGATTATTGTTTATAATATTTTGATTAAGTACTGCTATTGAAGGCCATCTTCTGCTGTCTCCAAGCTCGGCAGTGGCTATTGATGATAATGTATCAGTCCACTTTGTTTTATAAGTATCGGTACTATATGCAAATGTATTATTATTTGCCTGAGTATTATTGACCGATGCATTTGTATTTGCGGCAGGCGGATTAGGAGGAGGATTTGGCGGAGTAGGGGGGGGTATTTCAGGCTCTTTCGGAGGAGTAGGTGCTGCTGCAGTATTAGTTTGAGTATTTGCAGCGTTATTAGTTTGAGGTCTTACTGTATTAGTCTGAGTATTTACCGCATTGTTAGTTTGAGGTCTTACTGTATTAGTCTGAGTATTTGCCGCATTGTTAGTTTGAGGTCTTACTGTATTAGTCTGAGTATTTGCCGCATTATTAGTTTGAGGTCTTACTGTATTGGTCTGAGTATTTACCGTATTGTTAGTTTGAGGTCTTACTGTATTAGTCTGAGTATTTACCGCATTGTTAGTTTTAGGCATATCAGAGTCTATATTATTAGTGCTTGATATAATATTATTTGTTATTAAATCATTCGTATTTAATGTATTATTATTTGTAACTTCTTCATAGAAATTGTCGTCAATTTCATTATTTTTTCCTGAGAAGAATTGTATTCCTAAGAATGATAATCCTAATATTATAATTATAATTCCTATTATAGGCACAATTTTATTTGATTTTTTATTATTTTCTATAGAATGTTCAGGAGCTACATAAGGTTCTACCGGTTTTTTCTCAATTTCAGGCAGAGAAGAACTTTTTAATTCATCTTCTGTTTCTATAATTTTTATTTCTTTGTCTTTTAATTCCTGAATTTTTTCATTGATAGTTTCTTTTAATTCATCTATTTTTGATGAAGAATAATCTTTATAGCTTTCTACAGAACTATTTTCATTTATTGTAGGAGCATCTTTTATAGCAGTATCAATTTCTTCCTGATTAAATTTAGATTTTTGAATATGCTCATCATCAGTAGGTATAACAACAGGTCTTTTAAATATATCGCTTTTACTGTATGTAGCTTTTTCTTCTACTTTAACATTATCAACATTATCTTCTATTTTTTTAGCCTCATCAGTTTCCGGTTCTGTTTTTTCTTCTGCAATTTCATCAAGTTTTTTATCTTCTTCTACTATTAATTCTTCTTTTGATTCTTCTTTTATTTCTACATTTTCTATTTCTTCTTTGTTATCAGAATCTATATTATCAGATATTTCATTATTTTCAATTTTTTCATTCTCTTCAGGTTTATTATCATCATCTTTTTTATTTTCAAGTGTTTCAAATGAATAAACAGGCGAATTATCATCATGAACTACTGATGATGATGTATTTTCATTGATTGATGCAGTATTCTCTTCAGTTTTTTCATTTTTTATATTATGAGCTGCAAATACACTGCTTATAACAGGTTTAGATGTATTTATTTCTTCTGTATTATTTTTAGTATTAATATTATCTAAATTATCATCATCTACTATGGCTATACGCTTTTTTACGCTAACAGGTCTTGATACATTTTTAGATTTTGCTTTTATTGCTTCTTTAAGAAGAGTTATTGATTCTCTTTCAGTTCTATTTTCAGTATTTTCTGTTTTAATTGATTCTATTTTTCTAACAGGAGTTGAGGTTTTAAGAACAATTTTTCTGTTAGAAGTTTTTATTTCAGATGTTGCTTCTTTGATTATATCTTTCAAATCTTTTTTGTCGTCATCATTATTCTTTTTTAAAATAGAATCAGAAGTTTTTATTTCAGTTTTATTTTCTTTTGTTTCTTCTACTTTTTCATTTTGAGATATTTTTTTTTCAGCAGTTTTTTTAGCTGCAGTTTTCTTTACTGTATCTTCTTTTTTTTCAGCTTTTTCAGCAGTTTTTTTGGCTGCAGTTTTCTTTACTGTATCTTCTTTCTTTTCAGCTTTTTCGGCAGTTTTTTTAGCTGCGGTTTTCTTTACTGTATCTTCTTTCTTTTCAGCTTTTTCAGCAGTTTTTTTGGCTGCAGTTTTCTTTACTGTATCTTCTTTTTTGTTAGAAGCTTTTTTAGTTGAAGTCTTTTTTATTTCTTTAACTTCTTCTTCTTTTTTATTTGTTGTAGTTTTTCTTGTTGCCATATTTTCACTCTGTTATATTTTGTTTTCTATTTATTAATATGTTTTTTATAGTATTCATTGTTTTTTCATCAAATATGTTTTCAGTTATATTTCCTCTTTTTAATGAATCTATAAGATATTTATTTAAATTTATATCTTTATTGAGATTCTTTTCTTTAGCTATATAAACATAATTACACATAGATAAAATTATTCTAAGCTGATTTCCATCAGAAGAATACTTATCTATTAATTTCTGAGGTTCATCAATACCTAAACAACTTAAATTATAACAAACTTTAAAGAAAAGTTTATTAGTAACTTGTTTGATTTGGGTATCTTTTTTTACTTTTTTATTTATCGTATAGAGTATAGAAAAATCTCTAGCTTCAAAATTACATACAGCAGCATAAAATTTTTCCTGATAAGGCATAAGATAATGATGACTTTTTGCCTTAGATTCTACTCTAGTAATAAACCCCTTTTCTTCCAAAGCATCTAATGATTTAACTATAGTAGCATTTCCTCCTATACCTGCCTCATTTAATATTTGAGAATGAGTAGTTTTAGCTATGCCAAGTTCATAATCATAATTAGCAACTAAAGTTCTATATACTTCTTTAGCGGATAAAGGTAATTTTTTCCAAGTATTATTTTCTGTTATAGATTTTGGAATAAAAGAACACATTGATGCTATTGATAAAAATGTATCTTTATCTATCGTTTTTAATTGTGCTTTATTGATTATATCTAAAATGTTTTCCAAAATTCTACTCCAATATGTATATAATATATCTAAATCAATATAAAATCAAGTTTTAAAAAATATTTTGTTTATCTATTTTTTTAATATTCTATTCTATTAATTTGGGGTTTTTTTATCGGATTTGTTTTTATTAATTTTATTTTTGGTTTTTTTGTAATAAATTTCCAAAATAAGGATAAAAAAGCATAAAATTCCAATATTTTTGCTGTTTTTTAGGCTGTTTTCTTTTGAAAAAATTGTAATATACTAAAAATCACCAAAAATAAGTATTATATGTATTATAAAATATATATTTTGATAAAAAAGATTGAAAAAATATAAAAAACGGTTTTATTTAGTATTGTGTTTTTTTAGCTGTATGTTATAATAATAAAACAGTTGATGAGAAACAAAAAACATCAGCTAACAAAATGAAAGTTCTTTGAAATATGGATAGCAGAAGCAATTTAAGAAAAACACAACTGGTGTAAGAACTTAGATTAAGTTCTATGACCCAATAGTTACAATTTGTAACATTTCTTTAAGTAAGTAAATCACTATTCAGTAGAATAGTAAAATAAAGAATCATTTCAGATTCACAAAAAGTGAGTATGGAGAGTTTGATTCTGGCTCAGAGCGAACGTTGGCGATGCGTCTTAAGCATGCAAGTCGAGCGGGCTTATTCGGGCAACTGGATAAGTTAGCGGCGAACTGGTGAGTAACACGTAGGTAATCTGCCGTAGAGCGGGGGATAACCCATGGAAACATGGACTAATACCGCATATACTCTTGCTACACAAGTAGAGTAGAGGAAAGGAGTAATCCGCTTTACGATGAGCCTGCGGCCTATTAGCCTGTTGGTGGGGTAATGGCCTACCAAAGCTACGATAGGTAGCCGACCTGAGAGGGTGACCGGCCACATTGGGACTGAGATACGGCCCAGACTCCTACGGGAGGCAGCAGCTGAGAATCTTCCACAATGGACGAAAGTCTGATGGAGCGACATCGCGTGAGGGATGAAGGCCTTCGGGTTGTAAACCTCGGAAATTATCGAAGAATGAGTGACAGTAGATAATGTAAGCCTCGGCTAACTACGTGCCAGCAGCCGCGGTAATACGTAGGAGGCAAACGTTGCTCGGATTTACTGGGCGTAAAGGGTGAGTAGGCGGACTTATAAGTCTAAGGTGAAAGACCGAAGCTCAACTTCGGAAACGCCTCGGATACTGTAAGTCTTGGATATTGTAGGGGATGATGGAATTCTCGGTGTAGCGGTGGAATGCGCAGATATCGAGAGGAACACCTATAGCGAAGGCAGTCATCTGGGCATTTATCGACGCTGAATCACGAAAGCTAGGGGAGCAAACAGGCTTAGATACCCTGGTAGTCCTAGCCGTAAACGTTGTACACTAGGTGCTTCTATTTAAATAGGAGTGCCGTAGCTAACGTCTTAAGTGTACCGCCTGAGGAGTATGCCCGCAAGGGTGAAACTCAAAGAAATTGACGGGTCCCCGCACAAGTGGTGGAGCATGTGGTTTAATTCGATGATACGCGAAAAACCTTACCTGGGTTTGAATTGTAAGATTAATGATTTAGAGATAAGTCAGACCGCAAGGAGATTTTACATAGGTGCTGCATGGCTGTCGTCAGCTCGTGTCGTGAGATGTTGGGTTAAGTCCCGCAACGAGCGCAACCCTCACCCTTTGTTGCTACCGAGTAATGTCGGGCACTCTTAGGGGACTGCCTACGTTCAAGTAGGAGGAAGGTGGGGATGATGTCAAGTCCTCATGGCCCTTATGTCCAGGGCTACACACGTGCTACAATGGCAAGTACAAAGAGAAGCAAGACCGCGAGGTGGAGCAAAACTCAAAAAAGTTGCCTCAGTTCGGATTGGAGTCTGAAACTCGACTCCATGAAGTTGGAATCACTAGTAATCGTAGATCAGAACGCTACGGTGAATACGTTCCCGGGGATTGTACACACCGCCCGTCACGCCATCGGAGTTGGTTTTACCTGAAGTCGTTAGCCTAACCGCAAGGGGGGCGGCGCCGAAGGTGGGACTGATGATGAGGGTGAAGTCGTAACAAGGCAGCCGTACCGGAAGGTGTGGCTGGATCACCTCCTTTATTCGGAGATTGTCCGACTTAAATCTTACTGCTATTCATATTTGAAAGAATTTTTCCATATTATATTTTTTATACCTCGTTAATAAACTAGCCATTTAGGCTGGTTTTTTTGTGCCTTTTATATATATGAAAATTTATATTTTTGACTTTTTTTATAATATGTCTATAATAGTTATAATTTATATTGGAGATTTTTATGGCTGTGTTGAAAAAAGAAATTGATATGAATATGCAGGAACAAAAAATATATGAGTATAATAGAATATATGTCTATAGAGTATTAAAAGAAAATATAATGAAATTGATACTTAAACCTGGAGAAAAAATTAGCGAGTTAAATATTAAAAAAACATTTAATGTAAGCAGATCTCCAATCAGAGAAGCTATTGTTAGATTAGTGGATGAGGAATTAATTGATGTTTTTCCTCAAAAGGGTACTTATGTATCTTTGTTAGATCCTAACTTGATAGAAGATTCTTTATTTATGAGGGCTGCTATAGAAAAGGAAATAATGATTTTATTATGTTCTGAAGACTTTAATGCTGAAAATTTATTAATTTCATTGGAATATATATTTGAAAAACAAAAAAAAATAGCATCAAATAATTTAAATAAAGATTCTATTATGGAATTTTTAGATTTAAATGAACAATTTCATAGTGAGATATTTAAAAATATTGGCAAAATTAATATATGGGAAAAAATTTTGAAATTTGGAACTCATTATGTAAGATTTCATATATTAGAATCTATATCTAAAACTAATGTTGATTTTGCAATAAAACAGCATACTGATATTATAAATGCTATAAAAAATAAAGATTACAATATTGCTAAGCAGCTGGAAAATAATTTATTATCTAATTATAGATTTAAATTAAAAAAAGTATATGATTTATATCCGCAGTATTTTAAATATAAAATATAACCTTTTATTATAAATAATTATATTTTATTCTCTAAATCCTAATGATAAATCTATTTCTTTACTATAATTACTTTCATAATACCAACAGTATAATTTCCAATTATTGGTATCTAATATATTATTATTTACATGATAATAAGTATTAAAATCATAAGTATTTGAATTTTGATTTTCAGGCTTCCAACTTCTGATTCGTATAATATTAGCACCATTTGTTTTATAATCATTAGTTATTATTTTATTATTGAATATATTTCTTATTCCTTTTATATGATTAACTGCTAAATATGGCATATCTGCTGCAGTCATAAAATTAGTATCAATCCTTAATTTTCCTTTTGCATTGAAATCTTTATACATTAGCAAAGAATTATATAAAGCTATAAATTTTGTATTAGGTTTTTCAAAGTACTTGGAGCTTACTCTGTATCCATGATCTGAAATAATTATTATTTTGGTATTATTATAAATATTATTATCTTTTAAAAAATATATAATTTTAGCTATATTTATCATTGAAGCTGAATTAGCATAAAAATGTCTTACGCTGTTTGTATCTTTATATGTTTTTAAATCATTAGTATCTATATAATTTAAATTTACTGAAGGCAATAAATCAGGAAGAAAATAATGCGGTTCATGTGTGGTATTATTGTGAAGTATATTATAATTATTTCCATCTTCTTCTATTTTTATTAAATCTTTAATAGAATCTAATAAAGCATAATTTTCTATACTTGTATTCATAATATTGTTTTTATTTATGAGCCATTGTCCTTCGCTATATAATGTATTTCTAAGCCATATAGGAAGTATCCTAAAAAATGAAAATCTTATCAATTTATCATTATCTAAATTGTATGTGATGATATTATTTTCATTTGTATATTTATTTATACTGTAATCATAAATATAATCATTATTATACACTTTAATATTGCTGTAATTATCGAATATACTTAAATCACCTTTAAAAGACATATTGGCATAAACAGGATTAAGTATATAAGATTTATAACCATATTTTTCTAAAGATAAAGGCAATGTTAATATAGCATTATTATGAATATTTGTAATATTATTATTTTTATTAGTGCTTATTTCATAAGGCAGATAATCATAACCTCCATAAATAGATGCTATAGTTATAGTATTATAATTATATGAAACGGTATTGGGATAAAATGTGAATCCATCAAATATGTTTTTATATTCATCAAATCTATTAAAAGCATCAAACCAATATGAAGAGATAGCTCTGTCCAATATTATAACGAATATATTCTTTCCATTTCTTGATAGATTAAATATCTTTTCACCTATTTTTAATTTATACGATGTTTTTGTATATGTATTATCATAGCTTAATATTTTATATGTATAAAATATTGACGATGCAATTAATACAAATATTACTATATAATCAATATTGATTAATAAAGATAGCTTAGATTTTTTTATTAGTAAATAAATAAATGCTAAAGAAATTAATATGAATAAAATATTTATTATTATATCTTTATTAATTATTTTAATTTCACTGTCAAATATAAAATCAGAATTCATATTAGGATAATTACCTGCAAAAATGAAAGTATTTACTATGAATACTAAAGATAAAAAGATAAATACTAATGTTATATAATTTTTTATTTTATCTGAAAATAAATTATATATAAATAAAGGATAAAATAAAAATATTCCAATACTCATTGAAAGATTATTTATTATTAAGTTTAGATGATTTTTGAATTCAGATACTGAATTGTTTATTAATGATGCCGGTATAAAAAGTCCTGATAATATTGTAATAATAATACAGGATAATATAAGAAGTTTATATCTGTATTTTATAAAATTATTATTTTTAATTAATGATTTTTCTATATATCCAAAGTTTAATGTTAATATTATTATTATAAATATAGTTAAAATATTTCTTATATCTATTTTATTTATATAAGAGATAACAGTTAATACTATAAAAGTTAATACAGTCAATACATTGCTTATTTTTAATATTTTATCTTTATTGAATGATTTATATATTTTATATTCTAAAACAATATTTTTAATTAAAGAGAATAAACAATTTATATTCCAATAAAATAATAATCCCGAAGGTGAATCATATAATATTATAAGAAATAATAATGAAGTTATATATATAGGCAGACTTTCTTTTATATTTAATTTCTTACTATAAATCATACCTGCAAGCAGACTGAATATAGTCATAGTAAAAGGCAGTAAATTTATTCCATTTATTATATTATCAGGTTTTGAAAAATCTTTTATAAAATAAAAATTTCCTTGAGATAGATCAGGTAAGCTGTATATAAAATTATATGCAGCAATAAAGAATGGTATTTGTATTAAAAGTCCTAAAACTCCTCTGAATGCATAGATGACTTTATATTTATTGATTCTATGACAGGCTCTTATAAGTAAATATCTTTGATCTCCTTTATAAACAGCTTTTATATTATCTATGATAGGCTTCATTTTGTTTTGAATATTTCTTTCTTTTTCCTGCCATTTTTCTGCTATATTATAAAGCGGCAGAGATAACAAGTTTACTGACAAACTTAATAAGAATATACTCAAACTATAATGTAAATTAAATATATTATTAAATATAAAAAATAGAGTTTCTATGATTAATTCTATTGGAAATATAAAAATATTAAAAAATATATTTACTATTATCACATTACTCCCATAAGTGTAAAATTAAAACTTATAAACTATATAATAACATATATTTTATATTATAAAAGCATATTAACATAATATTAATATTTTTTATAAAACCCTTGTTTTTTTATCAATATTAGTTACTATATAAATAAAAATATTTTAGGTTTTAATTTATGAAATTTATATTTTCTAGATTTATGATAGGGAGCATTGTAATACTGATAGGGGCTTATATTTTACTTCAGTATGTTTTTCATATTTATATTCCGGCACTTGCCTATACTCCGGTATTTACTATAATAGTGGCTATTTTAATAATGGTTTGGGGATGTGCTATAGTTATTGGCAGAGGATTCTATGCATCTAAAATACTTTTGGGAATTTTTGTTATATGTGCAGGAATATATGTACTTATAAGATACTGTTTTAATATCAATATGCCTTTTATATTATATACGCCAATATTTAGAATGGTTATAGGTATGATAATAATATTTTTAGGTGTTTATATATTATTCGGAATGCATTATTTAAGAGACAGCATACCTAAAAATAAAAAAACTAGATATAATGTATATTTTAAAACAGATAGTATAGATTTATCTGAATTAGAAATAGACAGAAACAGAACTATAGATATTAATACAATTTTTTCAGATACAGTTGTTTTAATAAGCGATAAAGTGCAAGTTCATATAAAGGCATCAAGTGCTTTCGGATCTGTTTCACTTCCTACAGGCGACAGTGTAAGTTTTGGTGAGACTAATTTTATTATGGGAAGTTCTGATAAAATACTTTATTTAAATGTTAGCTCAGCATTTGCTCAAATCAGGGTTCTTTATAAATAAATATATTATTATTGGGCAGTAATTAATTTATGCATATAATATCAGGAAATAAAAAGGGAAGAAAAATCATAACTCCCAAAAGAGATTTTAGACCTACACAGGGTAAGGTTAAAGAGGCTTTTTTTAATATTATTGATATAGAAAATAAAACTTTTTTGGATTTATGCTCCGGAAGCGGTGCTATGGGGTTTGAGGCTTTAAGCAGAAATGCTGGGTTTGTAACTTTTATAGAGATAGACAGGGAGGCGGTTAAAAATATATTTTCTAATGCTAAAACTATATTCAATAATGATGAGAATGTATATAAAATAAAAAGGGTATCAGCTGAAGATTATGTGAAAAAAACTAATGATAAATTTGATGTTATATATTTGGATCCGCCTTATCATTCAAAAATATATTTTGATGTTATAAACAATATAATAAAAAGAAATATATTAAATGATAATGGAGTTTTAGCTGCAGAGTTTGGGGCGGATTATTATAAAAAGTTCTTAGACAATGAGGATTTTAAAAATATAGTATCGAACATTATGAAGTATAATATAAAAACTTATGGTGAGAGTGTATTAATAATATTTAAGTATATATAAAAATTTAAGTATATAAAAAAGAGAGATACCTTAAATAGCATCTCTCTGAAATTTTCATAAACCTTAATTTATCTTTAATCGTCCCATTGCTGACCCATTAACTGACCATTAGCAGCTATATATAATTCCATCATATTATTAAGTTTTATTTTGTAGTTACCCCATTCTTTTTCAACATCTATCATTCTAGCCTGAGGATAAGTTCTTCTAACAGTATTAGCCACAGCCTGAGGTAATACGCTCATAGGTACTCCGTTATATTCTCCGTCTATATTAAGCCAATTACCATTAGGCATAAAATCTATAGAAGCTCCATTTGACAGCTTAACTTCAAATTTACCGTCATCTCTTTCAACTTTCCATATTTGAGCATTAGGATAAACTCTTCTTATGAATGTCCTTGCTTTTTGAGGTAATGATGAAGCTGGTACTACCCAATCAGCAAAAAGGCTTGAAGTTGAGATAATAGTTAATGATATTAATAAAGCTAATAATTTTTTTGTCATAATGAATCTCCTTAATTTAAATGTATTTTTCAATAATCTCCTGTAAATTATCTTTACAATTATAAGTATAGCAGAAAAACGATTTATGTCAATGGAATTTACTCTATTTTTACAATTTTTTTACAAAATATATTAAAATTAATATTTTTATAAAACATATTATACTTAGCTGCTAATTATATATTTAAAAATTGAATGATAGTAAATATTATTTACTTTTACAATTATTTTTTATTAATGGTTTATAAGTAAATATGTATAATTTGATTCTGAGAGATTAAAATATGAAAAAAAAGATTTATTTTTCTATACCAATAATAATAGTAGCATTAATAATATCCATTTCATTCTATATGTTAAGAGATAAATATATAACAGCTACTGTGATAATAAGCGATACTATACTTAATATAACAGCAGAGACTTCTAATAAAAATATGGATAAACTTATAGAGAGTATTACAAATGAGATAAACAGAATAGATAATATACTAAATCCGTATAATACTTCAAGTGAAATAGGAATAATAAATAAAGAAAGTTTGTCAGGAAAAACTGAAATAGAAATTTCAGATGAAATGGCACATATATTTACCACAGGATTAAGATATTCAAAATTAAATCCCTCTTTTGATATAAGCGTAAGACCTTTGATAGAGTTATGGGGATTTGGAGTAAAGGAAAATCAGACAGTACCTTTAAAAGAGGATATAGATAATGCTTTGGCCGATATAGATTATTCAGCTGTGAGTATAGTTACTAATGATGAGAATAAAAACATATTAAAATTATCAAAGCCGTTAACATTTGACTTCGGATCTTACGGTAAAGGCTATATAATAGAAAAATTAAAAAATATATTTGCAGAGTATAATATAAAGAATTATTTAATAGATTATGGCGGAGATACCTATGCAAACGGAGTTAATAGCAGAGGTAAACCTTGGGTGATAGCAATTAGAAATCCAAGAAATGATGCTTACGGATATTTAGGACTTTTAGAAGCTACAAATTGTACAATAGTAACAAGCGGAGATTATGAGAGATATTTTACTCAGGACGGCACTAATTATCATCATATAATAGATGCAGAAATAGGGTATCCTACTTATAACAGTATATCCGCTACTATAGTTCATACAAATGCAGAAGAAGCTGATGCTCTATCAACAACAGCATTTTTAATGGGTACTAATTTCTTTACAAATGAGGCTTTTAAATATAAAGAGGCTTATATCGTAACTCCTCAGGGTGAATTATTTATAGTAACTAATGATAATTTTTAATATATATACTTTAAATTACAAAAAATATATATATACTATAGAGAATAGTATATATATTTAATTTGATTACAGAGGTTTTATATGGCTTTTTTTGATTTAAGTTTAGAAGAACTTTATAAGTATAAGGGAAGCGGCGAAGAGCCTAAAGATTTTGATGAATTTTGGCTTGATACTTTAAATGAAAATAATCATAAAACAGAGACTGAATATACTTTAATAGATACACATTTAAAATTGTTTGATGTATGGAATGTATCATTCAAAGGTTATGCAGCTCATAAAATAAATGGTTGGTATATAGCACCTAAATATGCAAGAGAAAATAATGAGAAATTAACTTGTATAATGTGCTATCCGGGATACGGCGGCGGAAGAGATTATCCAAATAGCCATTTACTTTTTCCTTCTGCAGGATACAGTGTATTTGTTATGGAGGTTAGAGGACAGGGAGCTGAAGGAGGAAACGGGGCAACAACTCCAGATCCTGTAGGTTCGACCCCTCATGCTGACGGATTTCTCACTATGGGAATATTAGACAAAAAAGACTATTTTTATAAAAGAGTTTTTATAGACGCATTTAAATCCATTGAGGCTGCTAAAGAGCATTCTCTTACAGGAAAAATTGCTGTAAATGGTACTAGTCAGGGCGGAGGCATATCACTTGCACTTTTAGGACTTTCGGCACTTAAAAAAGAAAAAATTGAGGCTGCTATGATAGATGTGCCTTTCTTATGTGATTATAAAAGAGCATGTACAATTACAGATACTTTGCCTTATAATGAAATAGCAAGATTTTGCAAAACTAATAGAATGCATGAAAAAACTGCTTTTGAAACTTTATCATATTTTGACGGAAGTTTCTTTGCTAAAAGGTCTAAAGTGAAGGCTTTATTTTCAGTTGGCCTTATGGATATTTTATGTCCTCCTTCTACTGTTTTTGCTGCTTATAATAATTATGCAGGAGAAAAGTCTATTAATGTTTATACTTTTAATGGACATGAGGGCGGGGATAATGAGCAGAGTGAAAGAAAATTAGAATTTTTGAATTCATTAAATTTATAGTTTTATAATATATTACATATTATACATATATTATCTGCTATTATTTATGTAAATAAAATATGTTGATAATATTTGTATATATGTTATATTATTATATATAATAATAGGTATTGATGGATATGGTATGAAGATTGTATCTGGCAGATTTTTTTCTAAATCTGAACTAAGAAATAGAATATTGAGGGATGTGGTTATTTCCATTTTGTTCTTGTTTATAATCATTTTGGTTTATATGCAGATTAGAAGCCCTATACCTATAAAATTTATTTTTAAATCACTTTTTCAAGATGTAAAAACTTCAATAGTAGAAGAATATTCTAAAATATTTTATCCCACATACTATTTTTCTATGCAGATGACTCCTATATTTGATGTAGTTAATCAGGCTCCTGAGGCATATAAAATCTTAATAACTAATTTCTTTCCAAAGCATACTTTTATAGAAAAAGCAGCAATGCAGGTAGGAAACAATTATATGTCTATTACCAAAGAAGGAAACGGATATAAAGTCGTCGGACATATTGTAACGAACAGCAGCAGCAATCAATATTCATCTGTTCCTTTTGAACAGCTTAGTATTGATTCTTTCTATATAAAAGACGGTAAGCCATATATACATTTAATATATATAGCTAATGAAAATATAGCTTTTGAATATATTTCTCAGTTTAATGTAAATTTTAATGATGTAGAGCTTAGAGATATTGATGATATGTATGCATACCTTATAACAGGCAACAGCAAAATTACTTTTCCTATATCATATTCTGCTACAAATGAAATGAATGAAATGAAAAATAATTTGGATTATAGTGTCATAGCTGATATTATGACTGATGAATTTAATGGAACTAATGAAGATATGATAAAAGTTTCATATAAAGATAATAATTATTGGGGATATAAAGGCACTTTCTCAGTTGCTAATAATAATATAGAAATAGGAATCATCATTCCTGAAAAGGCTTTAATCAGTAAAATACAAATACCTATAATATTATTCTTGGTTGTATTTATAATTATTATTGTAGTTATAATAGTGATGCTTGCAATACATTATATTAGAATGATAGAAGAATTAAAAAGAAATCATATGAATATAACAAAAATAATAGAAGAGGGCGAAAATACTAATGTAGAGTTTAAATCCACATTAAGATACGACAGTAATACAGAAAAAATAAATAAGGCTTTAGAAGAAGTGATTATGAAATCTATTGCGGCATTCAGCAATACCGAAGGCGGAAGATTGTTTATAGGAATTGCTAATGATGGGGAAATAA
Organism: Brachyspira hampsonii; assembly: GCF_002214805.1. Taxonomy (NCBI): domain Bacteria; kingdom Pseudomonadati; phylum Spirochaetota; class Spirochaetia; order Brachyspirales; family Brachyspiraceae; genus Brachyspira; species Brachyspira hampsonii. Next base: position 2,062,167 of record NZ_CP019914.1, read on the forward strand.
TAGGACTTGAACATGATTATTCTACATTAAGACAGCCTAATAGAGATTTTTTTGAGCTTCATTTGAGAACACTTATAGAAACATATTACGGCAATGCTTTTTCTGCTGAGGGAATAAGAATTGATTTTGTGGATCATAATGGCAAAGATATATGTATTGTTTATATAAGAAAAGGGAGAGAGCCTGTATATACTAAAATAACAAACAAACAAGGTGCTAAAGAAGAAAAATTTTATATAAGAGTTGGAAATTCTTCTAGGGAAATTGCAAATGCAAGCGAAATAATAGCTTATGTAAAAAAACATTTTAGGTAATTAAAATGTTTTGGTTTTAATTTTGAAAAAACATTTTAGGTAATTAAAATGTTTTGATTTTAATTTAGAAAAAACATTTTAGATTATTAAAATGTTTTATATATCTAACTTGACTATTGAAATATATATTATATAATAATTATTACTAATAATAAAAAAGGAGTGTTTATATATGTCTGTATATGATAGTATAATAATAGGCGGAGGTCCTGCCGGTCTTTCTGCTATGCTTTATTTAGGAAGAGCTTTAACAAATTCTATTTTGATAGAAAAGAAAGGTATTGGCGGTCAGATGATGAGTACTGATTCTGTTGAGAATTATTTAGGTTTTCCTGAAGAAATGAGTGCATTTGAGCTTGTAGCAAGAATGCAGCAGCATGCTGAAAAATTCTCTAAAAATGAAATAGTTTATGATGAAGTTATAAAAGTAGAAAATATTAAAGATGAAGTGAAGAAAGTTATTACTGCTGACGGCAAAACTTATGAAACAAAGACTATAATACTTGCTATGGGCGGATTCGCTAAAAAATTAGGAACAAAAGGCGAAGATACATTTGGAGGAAAAGGGGTTTCATACTGTGCTACTTGCGACGGTGCTTTTTACAGAAATAAAACTGTTGCTGTAGTTGGAGGCGGAAACAGTGCTTTTGATGAGGCTTATTTCCTTACAAGATTTGTTAATAAAATATATTTAGTTCATAGAAGAAAAGAATTCAGAGCTGAACCTATAAATGTTAAGCATTTAACAGACACTGGAAAAGTAGAATATGTACTTGATTCTGTGATAGATGAGATTTGCGGAGACGGCAAAGTTAATAATATAAAAATAAAAAATGTAGTAGACGGTTCTATACATGATCAGGCTGTAGACGGTGTATTTGTTTTCGTAGGTCAAGAGCCTGCAACTCATTTCTTAAAAGACACAGGATTAGAATTAAAAGATACAGGACATATAGTTACAGACATGTCTACAATGGAAACTAATATTCCGGGAGTATTTGCCTGCGGAGATTCTATATTAAAACCGGTTCGTCAGGTTGCTAATGCTGTTGGAGAAGGTGCAGTTGCTGCTATGAGCGTAACTCATTATTTAAATAAGGCTTAATTAATAATTTTAGTCAAAATAAAAAAGAGTTTAGCTTTTAATAAGTTAAGCTCTTTTTTATATAAATATGATTTAATATTTTAAAATTTTAGTTATTAAAATTAAATCTGTACTGCAAAGCCTCTGTTACATGTTCTGCTCCTATAATATCTTTGTCATCTAAGTCTGCTATAGTTCTTGATACTTTCAATATTTTATTGTAGCTTCTTGCACTCATTGAAAATCTTTCCATAGCCATATTAAGTAAATTTTTAGCCTTATCATCTAATATGCAGAACTTTTCAGTATCTTTTATGCCCATAGATGAATTAGAAAATATTTTAAGTCCGTTATCTTTGAATCTTTTCTCCTGTTTTTTTCTAGCCTCAATAACTGTTTTACGCATAGAGGCAGAACTCTCGCCATCGGCTTTTGAAGTCATTTTAGCATACTCAACTGCACGAACTTCTATTGATATGTCTATTCTGTCAAGTATAGGACCTGAAAGTTTAGCTATATATTTTTTTCTAGCTATATCAGAGCATCGGCATGTATGTTTTTCATCTCCGTAATAACCGCAAGGGCATGGATTCATTGCTGCAATTAAAGTAAAATTAGCAGGAAAAGAAATACTTCCATTTGCTCTGCTTATTGTTATAGTTTTTTCTTCCATAGGTTCTCTTAATGTCTGAAGTGCTGAGCTTTGAAACTCTACAAATTCATCAAGAAATAAAACTCCGTTATGTGCCAATGTTATTTCTCCAGCCTTTATATTTCTGCCTCCTCCTACTAAACTTACATAAGAAGAAGTATGATGTGGTATTCTAAACGGGCGTTTTTTTACTATAGGCATGTTTTTTGATAATAGTCCGTAAGAAGAATATATTTTCGTAACCTCAATGGCTTCTTCAAAGGTGAGAGGAGGAAGTATTGTAGGTATTCTTTTTGCTATCAAAGTTTTACCGCATCCGGGAGAGCCTATCATTATAAAATTATGTCCGCCTGCTGCTGCTATCATTGCTGCCCTTTTAGCATATTCTTGACCTTTAACATCTGAAAAATCTATATTTTCATTTTCTTCGCTATTAAAATTAAATTTGCCTTCTGATATAATAGGAGGTCTTTTTCCTTCTATTGTATCTATTGCCTCTTTTAAAGTTTTTACAGGGTATAGATTAATTCCGTCAATAATGTTAGCTTCTTCAATATTATTAAATGGTATTACAGCATTTTTGATACCTAATTCCTTAGCATTTAAAAGCATTGAGAATATTCCTTTCACTTCCCTTACACTTCCGTCAAGAGCCAATTCCCCAAGTATTATAGTTTTATCCATAAAGTCAGAAAAAAATACTTGGGCACTTGATGATAGTATTCCCAAAGCAAATGCCAAATCATACATACTTCCTGTTTTCTTCAAATCAGCAGGGGCTAAATTTATAGTTATTCTTTTCGGAGGGAAAAATCTGTCACTGTTATTTATTGCAGCAATTACTCTCTCTTTTGCCTCATTTACTGCCTGATCCGGTAATCCTACAACATCAAATTTAGGCAAACCCTCAGATATATTAACTTCTATTACAATAGGTATTCCTTCTATTCCGTAAAGAGCTTCTGAATATATTTTTGTATGCATATAAAACTCCATTGTATTAATTCTTATATGCATATAGTTAAACAAATTTTTTTTAATATTTAAGCCTATAATTATAAATATTTTACCATAATTTTACTTTTCTTATATAAAAAGGATAAAAATTTATTTTTTTTAAATTTCTTTAATATAAATAATTTAAAAAATTGACAATATTATTTTTTTGAATATAATATATATTATACTAGTATGATTAGTCGACTAGTATAATTAGTTCTTAAGGATTTTTTATGTCTACTAAAAAAATATCTGATGATGCTGTTATAAATGCCACCATTACAAATACAGGCGGTGTAGTAATCAATATTAATTCTACAGTTAAACATATGTTTTATAATCATATAAAGAAAGCAGTTGAAGAAGTTGTTAATGAAACAGATATAAAAAATATTGTTATAGATGTAGATGACTATGGTGCTTTAGACTTTTGTATAAGGGCAAGGACTAGAATGGCTATTAGAAGGGCTATAAAGAGTTTGGAGGCTGTAAAATGAATAATAAAAAAAATAATCCTTTTGTTAATTGCAGATCATGGTTATTTTCTCCTGCCAGCAATCCAAAATTATTATATAGTGCTGTTGTTTATAAACCAGATGCTATTATATTTGATTTAGAAGATGCTGTTGCGTTAAAAGAAAAAGAAGATGCTAGAGAATTATTAATAGAAGCATTAAAAAGTATTAATTATGGTACAATACCAATTTTTGCCAGAGTAAATTCCATAAAAACTCCATTCGGATTCGATGATATAAAATATTTGGTTCAGGCAGGACTTAAGCATATTCGTCTTCCTATGTGCGATACTCCGGAAGAGATAAAAGAAGTGGATAAATTTTTAACAAAAGTAGAAGAAGAAAATGGAATACCAAAAGGTACAGTTGTAATAGCTGCTGCTTTGGAAACTCCAATAGGTGTATATAATGCTTATAATATAGCAACAGCTTCTGACAGGGTTATAGGAATTTCATTAGGTGCTGAAGATTTCACTAGATGTATGGGTATAGAAAGAACAAAAGAGGAAGAAGAACTAGCTTATGCCAGAGGTAAAATAGTAATGGAAGCTCATGCGGCAGGAGTTGCTTGTGTTGATGGTGTTTATACTAAAATAGATGATATGGAAGGTTTTCAAATACAATGCGAAAAATCTAGAAGTTTAGGTTTTACAGGAAAAGCCTGCATACACCCTGCACAAATACCTTATTTGCATAAAGCATATCTTCCTAAAAAAGAGGATATAGATTATTCGCTAGAAGTTTTAGAAGCTGCTAGTAAAACAGATATCAGTAACGGCGGAGTAATATCATTAAATGGAAAAATGATAGATATTCCTATAATAGAAAAAGCTGAAAAAATTGTGGCATTAGCAAAATCAGCTGGAATGATTAAATGATAATTCTAATTAATAGGAGTAAAAAATGGGTAATAAAATAACTAATTCATTAGGAATAGAATTACCGGAATATATAGAGGGATATGGAAAAGTAAAGCCATTTATGGGGGCTTTTTACTATTATAATAAAGAAAATCAGCAAACACAATCAAGAAGAATAAAGAATCATAAGCCTAATAATAAGAAATTATGCTCTTCTATAAGAGATGCTATAGAAAAAAGCGGGTTAAAAGATGGTATGACTATATCGTTTCACCATCATTTAAGAAACGGCGATGGAATAATAATGCTTGTTGTAGAAGAAATATCAAAGATGGGTATAAAAGATATATCTATATGTACCTCATCATTTACTAATGCCCATGAAGGATTAATAGAATATATAAAAAGCGGAGTAATAACTTCTATAGCAACATCAGGCTTGAGAGGTGAAATAGGAAAAGCGGTATCAAGAGATAATATATTAAAAAAACCTGTTGTATTTAGAACTCATGGCGGAAGGGCAAGAGCTATAGAGGCAGGAGAGGTAAAAATAGATGTAGCTTTTATAGGAGCACCTGCATGCGATGAAGAAGGTAATATGAACGGCAGCGAAGGAAAAAGTGCTTTTGGTGCTATGGGGTATCCTATGATAGATGCTTTATATGCTAATTATGTAGTTGCTATTACTGACAACTTAGTTAAATACCCTTTGCATAGAATATCTATACCTGAAATATATGTAGATTCAGTTGTAGTTGTAGATTCTTTAGGCGATCCTAATTTGATAGCCACAGGAGCTACTAGAATAACTACAAATCCTACAGAACTTCTTATAGCAGAAAAAGCAGCTGAAGTTCTTATAGGATGTGAACTTATAAAAAACGGCTTCTCATTCCAAGCAGGTGCCGGCGGTGCTTCTTTGGCAGTTTGCAGATACTTAAGAGAATATATGATTAATAATAATATAAAAGGCTCTTTTGTATCCGGAGGCATTAATGCTTATCTTTTAAATCTATTTAAAGAGGGCTTGTTTGAAAGTTTATTAGATACTCAGACTTTTGACGGATCCATAGCTAATGCTATAGGCGAGGAAAAAGGATATATAGAGATGTCAGCTTCTATGTATGCCAATCCTAATAATGGAAGCTGTGTTGCTCATAAATTAGATATGATGATGCTTTCTGCTACAGAGATAGATTTGAATTTCAATGTTAACTCTTTAACAGGTTCTAATGGATTGATTATGGGTGCTTTAGGCGGTGCTCCTGATACAGCTGCAGGTGCTAAAGTAACATTAATGACTGTACCATCTATCAGAAAAAGAATGCCTATTATTACTGACAAAGTAACAAATATAGTAACACCGGGAGAAAGTGTAGATATATTGGTATCTGACAGAGGAGTATCTGTTAATCCTAACAGAAAAGATTTAATAGATATTTTTGATAGAAATAATATAAAACATAGAGATATAAGAGATTTATATGAAGAAGTTATCTCTCTCACAGGAGTTCCTGATAAGATTCAATATACTGATAATATAGTCGGAGTAATTGAGTATAGGGATGGAAGTGTAATAGATATAATTTATCAAATTAAGCAATAATTTTTTTTAATAAAATATTAAGGAGTTTAATATGAAAACTTTATTTAAAAGTTTAGTAATGTTAGCTGTTATATTAGTAATGGCTTCATGTAAAGGAGCGGACTCAGCTTCTAATTATCCTAGCGGAAACTTAGATTTTGTAGCTCCGGCAGGTGCAGGCGGCGGATGGGATTTAACTATTAGAACTGTTGGAAAAGTGCTTCAGGACACTAAAATAGTAAAAGTTCCTATGCCTGTAAGAAATGCCCCTGGTGCCGGCGGTGCTGTTCATCTAGGTACTTTGCAAACTAAAAAAGGTGATACAAGGACTATAACTGTTTATTCACCTCCTATCATATTCTTGAATTTGAATGGTACAACAGAATATAGTTTCAGAGATTTAACACCTTTAGCTAATTTAATAGGTGATTATGCTGCATTTGTAGTTAAAGCTGATTCTCCATATAAAACTATTATGGATGTAATGGATGCTCTTAAAGCTGATCCTAAATCAGTAAAAATAGGCGGTACTTCTTCTGCAGGTTCTATGGACCATGTACAATTCTTAATTGTGGCAAGAGCTGCAGGAGTTCCAAATTTGGATCAAATAGACTATATAGCATTTGATGATGATGGTGCTACACAGGTTTTAGGCGGACATATAGATTTATTCTCTACAAGCTTAGCTGATGTTATGGGATTGGTTGAAAGCGGTGATTTAAGAGTTTTAGCACAAACTGCTGACAGAAGAATAGGAACAGGTATAAAAGGAGAAATACCTACTTGTATAGAATCTGGTATAAATGCTACTTTTGTTAACTGGAGAGGATTATTCGGAGCTCCTGAAATGCCTGAATATGCTGTTAATTTCTGGAAAGATGCTTTAGCTAAATTAGTTGAAACTCAGGAATGGAAAGATGCCTGTGCTAATTATGACTGGGATCAATATTATCTTAATTCAGAAGATTTTGTAAAATTGCTAGAACAATCTGAACAGGATTATAAGACAATATTAGAAGATATTGGTATGTTAAAAAAATAATTCTATAGGATATATAAATAATAAAGCTCAATCAATTTTATGAATTTTTGATTGAGCTTTTAAAAACAAATTTTAAATTAGGGAGGAGTTATGACAATAACAACATTGTCATCTATAGTTACCATAGCGGTTGGAGTAGTATATACAATTATGACTTTTCAGCTTCCTGATGCTAGTATAGGAAGAGCTGCAGAACCTAAAATTTTTCCAGCTATACTTGGAATAGCCTTTACATTATTAGGATTAATTTTATTGATAGATGATACTATCAAAAATAGTAAAAAAGATAAAAAAGAAAAAGTACAATTTTCTTTCGGTGATAATGGTAAAAAAATCTTAATTACTATAGTAAATGCCGTTCTTTACGCTGTATTATTCAATGTCATAGGATATGTATTTGCTACAATTATATTCCTTGAGATTGAGCTTTTAATATTCGGAGGAATTAAGGCTTGGAAAGTATCAACTATAGTTGCTGTTTTATTCAGTATTATAGCTTTTTTGATATTTAATGTATTTTTGGGTATTTACTTACCTAGATCACCATTAGGTATAATATAATAAAAAATGGAGAATACTGTTTATGGAAAGTTTTAAATTATTAATGGAAGGTTTTGGCGTAGCTATACAGCCTATGAATATATTGTGGGTAACTATAGGAGGTGTTTTAGGTACTGTTATAGGTATGCTTCCAGGACTTGGACCTGCTACAGGAGTTGCAATATTGCTTCCGCTTACATTTACTATGGGACCTGTTGCTGCACTTATAACTATGGGCGGTGTTTATTATGGTGCTATGTATGGCGGTTCAAGATCATCTATACTTATAAATACGCCGGGTGATGGTGCTGCTGTTGCCGCTACTTTTGACGGATATCCTATGGCACTTCAAGGAAGGGCTGAGCAGGCTTTAGCAATATCTGCTATTGCTTCTTTTATAGGAGGTACAATAGCTACTGTAATAATGGCTTTTGTTGCTGTACCTGTATCTCGTTTTGCTTTAAAATTCGGACCTGCTGAATATTTTATGTTATTCCTATTTGCTCTATCTGCTACAGCTTCTATGTCTGAAGGTAATGCCATAAAAGGATTTATTTCTATGGTATTCGGTCTTATGGTAGCTACTATAGGTACTGACCCTCAGTCTGGTGTTAATAGGTTTACTTTTGGAATATTAGAGCTTCAATCAGGAATAGATTTTCTTATCATCATAATAGCTATGTATGCTTTAGGCGAGGTATTAAAAAGCTTTAAAAATATCGAAGAAGGCAAGAAAAAAATGCAGACTAAATTCGGTCGTATTTGGATTAGTATGGAAGAATGGAAAAGATGTGTATGGCCTATTATAAGAAGTTCGCCTTTTGGATTTATAATAGGTGCTTTGCCTGGAGCCGGCGGTACTATGGCTGCTTTGATGAGTTATAACAATGAAAAACAATTATCTAAACACCCTGAAGAATTTGGTAATGGTGCTATAGAAGGAGTTGCTGCCCCTGAAGCAGCAAACAATGCAGCGTCTGTTGGTGCTATGATACCGATGCTTGCATTAGGAGTTCCTGGTTCTGGTACTACTGCTGTTATGATGGGTGCTTTGCTTATGTTGGGATTGCAGCCTGGTCCTACATTGTTTACTACTCAAACTACTGTTGTATGGGGACTTATTGCTAGTATGTTCATTGGTAACATAATACTTGCAGTAGTTAATATACCATTGGCAGGACTTTTAGTAAGAGTATTGGCTATACCTCCTAAAATATTGTATCCTATAGTATTGGGATTAACTTTTATAGGTACTTATGCTATAAGCTATACTACTCATGATTTCTATGTATTAATAATATTCGGACTTATAGGTTTCTTAATGTCTAAAGCTAAAATTCCTAGCAGTCCTATGGTATTAGCTGTTATAATAGGAAATAGTATGGAGCAGTATTTCAGAAGAGCATATAAAGTTGCTGACGGAGATATGTCTATATTTATTAAATCTCCTATATGTATTGTATTATTAATATTGACTATAGCTTCTATATTGTATCCTATAATAAAAATCATTATGGAAAAAAGCAAAAAAGCTAAAGAAAATTAACTTAATTAATATTCCTTATATTTTAGGCTGGGCTTTATATATTATAAGTCCGGCCTTTTTTATTTATATATATTTTTTATTAAGATTATTATATAATAGTTAATAACTTATAAAAGGAATGATAAGAATGTATCAAGATTTTAATAAAACACATTTACAAAATTTAGGAAATGGACTTAAAAGAAGAATATTAGCATATTCTGATAATATCATGACAGTTTACATGGAATTTGATGAAGGAGCTGAAGCAGAAACTCATTCTCACAATGAACATGAACAAATTACATATATTATAGATGGAGAGTTTGAGTTTACAGTTAATGGCGAAGAATATTTATGCAAATCAGGTGATAGTCTGCATTTTGCTAAAAACATGAGTCATGGATGTAAATGCATTAAGAAAGGAAAACTTTTAGATACTTTTACACCTAAGAGAGATGATTTTTTAAATGGTTAATTTAAATATAAATCAAGCAGTAATCAATTATGCTAAACAATTAGAAAAAATTAATGATAATTATAAAGTGTCCTACATTGAGGCACAAACTATTATAATGCATTCTTTAAATATAAGTAAAATAAAATTAATATCCGAAGGGCTTAGAGAATTAACTGAAGAAGAAATAAATATAATAGATAGTTTTATAAAAAGAAGATTAAATTATGAGCCTTTATCATATATTACAAATAAAAAAGAGTTTTATGGTTTTTGTTTTTATGTTGATAATAATGTGCTTATACCGAGACCCGAAACTGAAGAGCTTATCGACTTTGTATTAGATTATACAAATGATAAGGATAATATTTCAATATGCGATATTGGTTCAGGAAGCGGGAATATACCCATAACATTAAAAAAATTATTTTTAGAGCAGAATAAAAACATTGATATTACAGCTATTGAAATAAGTAATGATGCTTTTGAAGTTATAAAGAAAAATACTTTAAATATATTAGGAGATGAAAAAATTATAAATATAATAAATGCAGATGCTTTAGAGTTTATACCTAAAAATAAATTTGATATAATAGTTTCAAATGCTCCTTATGTAGCTTTAAAAGATAAAGATTCACTTCAAAAAGATTTGGAGTTTGAACCTCAAAATGCATTGTATTCCGGATATGATGGGCTTGATTTTTATAAAAGTTTTTTAAGTATTATTGATAGATATTTAAAAGAGAATGGAGCTTTCTTTTTTGAAATAGGATATGATCAGGGAGAGGCATTGATTAATATATGCAATTCTCTTGATATAAAAAATGTATTGGTAAAAAAAGATTTAAGCGGAAAAGACAGATTTCTTGTTTGTTATAATATAAAGAACTCTTAATTTAAGTTTTAAGGAGAAGAATATGCAGTATGTTAAATTTGGAAGCAGGAGAGGCGAGCATGGGGATATTAAACTTTTGGATATATTTTATAGACATAATATTGTATTTGCTGAAGTGAAAGCTGGGGCAGAAAAAGTAAAAGAGAAAAAGTTTTTAAAAGGTACTAAGATAATGATAGCAGATGGTTTAACTGCTGTTGCCGTTGCTGAGGCTTTAACTGATTCTGATTCTCTTGATAATTTTAATATTAAATTCAATAAAAATGAAATTGAGAGAGTTAATATTTCTGATTGGGTAATAGCTGCTAAAGTTAAAATATATAAATTAAAAGAAGAAGATTATTTTCCAACTACAATAGGTAAATTCTATCATATAAAAAATAAAGAAAAAATTAAATTAATAGATGAATTATTAGAAAAATATTCAAATTAATATTCGCAATATATATTTAATATTAGCTAAAAAAATAATTTTTAGTTTATTTAATTATTTTTCATCTTCTACAAAACTATATAAAAATTAAATTTTTTTAATAAAAATTCAAAAAAATTATATGTATCCATATTGTATATAGTATTCAATTAATATAAAATTATACTTCATTTTAAAAAATTTAATTTAAAGGAGTTTACAAAAAGTGAACAAAAAAACATTATTACCAATCATTTTACTAATTTTATCTTTTATTGTAATCGGTTGCAATGGCAGCAGTAAATATGCTGATACTGTAATAACCGGTACAATATACACATCTGAAACTAATCAGAAAATAGTAAATGCTATTGCCATTAAAGATGGTGTATATCAATATGTTGGAGATGAAGAAGGAGTAAAAGAGTTTATAGGTGATAATACCGAAGTTATTAATTTAGAAAGCGGTATGGCAATGCCTAGTTTTTTTGAAGCTCATGCTCACACAGCCAAAGGCGGACTTTTAAGATTATATCAGGTACAGTTATATTCTGGTAAATCTGTAGATGATTATGCTAATAATATTATGGATTTCTATGAAAAAAATAAGAATGTAACAGTTTTGAGAGGAAGGGGATGGAATAATGGATATGTTCCAGCAAATGGTCCTACAAAAGATGTTCTTGATAGTATAACAACAGAAATACCTATAGTGATGACTTCGGAAGATGGTCATGCTGTATGGGTTAATTCAAAGGCTATGGAAGTAGCTGGAGTAGATGCTAATACTTTGGATGTTGAAGGCGGAGTAATAGAAAGAGATCCTGTTACTAAAGAACCTACAGGAACATTCAGAGAAAAAGCAGCAGATTTAATTACTAAAAAAATTCCAGATTTTGGAGTAGATGAATACAAAAATGCAATACTATCATATCAAGATGAAGTATTGGCGTATGGAATCACATCTGTTTTTGAACCGGGTATTAATACAGTTGGACCTTCTGATAACTTTTTTATAGCTTTAAATGAACTTGATAAAAATAATGAATTAAAATTAAATTTCTTTGTTGGTTACAGCTTGTATAATACAGATAACTATAAAGAAAAATTTGATAAAATATCTCAGCTTAGAAAAGATGTAAACGGTAATAAATTTAAAATGACAACTTTGAAAATATTTGCAGACGGAGTAATAGAGGGTAAAACAGCTTATTTACTTGATGATTATGCATCAGACAGCGGATTTAAAGGTTATAAACTTTGGGAGCAAGATTCTTTAAATGATGTATATCTTAATGCTCAAGAGTTAGGTCTTCAAATACATGTTCATTCTATAGGAGATGCAGCTGCAAAACAAGTTATATATGCATTTGAGTATTTAAAAGATAGCACAGGAGAAACTAATAAAAGACATGCTATAACTCATTTACAGTTAGTCAGTAAAGATGATATAAAAAGAATGGGAGAATTAAATATAGTTGCTGTTACAAATCCTTATTGGTTTTTTAAAGAAGATGGATATTATTATGAATTGGAAGTTCCTTATTTAGGAGAAGAAAGAGCTAGTAAAGAATATCCTATGAAAGACTTATTTGATGCTGGCTGTGTAGTATCACTTGCAAGCGATTATCCGGTAACAATATCTCCAAAACCTTTAGATGCAATACAGTTTGCTTCTACAAGAATGAATTTAGAAGGCGAGACTGAATCATTGCTTGGGGCAGATCAAATAGTAAGTGTTGAGCAAATGATGGACTCTGCAACAATAAATGGTGCTTATCAGAATTTTGCTGAAGATACTTTAGGTTCTATAAAACTAGGAAAGAAAGCAGATTTTATAATATTGGATCAAAATATACTTGAGATAGTTCCTACAGATATTACTAAGACTAAGGTGTTAAAAACTTATGCAGATGGAAAATTAGTTTATCAGGCAGAATAATATATTTTAATTCAATAAAAAACCCCGTTTTATTTATTAAAATAATTCGGGGTTATTCTTTTTTTCATTTTAATTTATCAAATAAACTTACTATACCTCTATAATCAGACCTATTATACAAAATATTTCTTAATGTTTATTATATAGATGTACTTTATTTGTTTATTTAGTTATATCATAATGTAGTATTAGAATAAATATCTTATAACTCTTTATAAATAATATCAGAAATAAAATTAAAATATTTATTTGTTATAGATTTTATTCCTTTATTAGCATTAATCTGAGCATAACCATCATATTCTTTTATCATTTCTATATCGTTGTTGGAATCGCCTGCAGTTATTATTTTTTCTATATTATTATTTTTATTTAATAGTCTATATACAAAATTAACTCCATTCGCTTTATTAACTGTATTCTTTACTATATCAATAGTTCTAATATTAGCATAAGCTGTTACTTCGTTAAATTCTTTATTAATAATATTTGCTGTAATTTCAGTAGTTTCAGCATTAGGAGTCATTTTATTTATTTGTATAATATTTTTGACAGTTTCTATTTTTTCTATATCAATCTTTTTATCAACTCTGAAAGGAAGTATATCATTTCCATCTTTTGATTTTACAGATATTAAATAATTATCATTTACTATTTCTACTGTACCTGCGAATTTTTCATGCAGAAATCTTATTACCTTATATGACACTTCATCATCAAAAGCATCTTTAAATATCATTTCTTTTTTATTATTGAATACTAAAGCTCCGTTATTGGCTATCAAATAATCGAATTCTAATCCATGCCTTTCAATATGTTCAAATATAGAAAATTTATTTCTTCCTGTTGCAATAGTAAATATGTTTCCAGCTTCTCTCCATTTTTTTACAGCATCAAAAACACTTTCATCAATTTTTTCATAAATATAAATAGTCATATCATAATCGCTAAAAAACAATTTCATAATAACTCTCTTATTTCTATTTAAATTTTTTATTGTTCTTTTTTAAATCAACACATTTTCTAATGTTTCAAAACTTTTATTTTCAGCATCAATTTTTACCATAGCACCATGTGCAATAGTGAGTTTAGTTTTGCCATGTCCGCATTTTACATTTGTAAGTACAGGTATATTTAAATTGCTGAATCTTTCTATTATGGTTTCTTTGGTAGTTATAAATCCTGTTTCTTTTTCTCCTTCAAGCAAATCGCAGTTTTCAAAATCCCCAACTACAATTCCTTTTATAGATTTGCCTATTTCTTTTGAATTAAATATAGTAGAGATAATCCTATCAATCTTATAAGGTTTTTCATCTACTTCTTCTATATATAAAATATAATCTTTATTTAATTTCGGAAAATACTCTGTGCCGAAACTAGACATCATTACAATGAAGTTTCCTCCTATTAATATTCCTTCTGCTTTTCCATCATTTCCATAGGATATGCTTTCAAACTCTGAGCCGTCAGGATTTTTATAAATTATTTTTTCTTTACTTTCTAAAACATCAAACATATTATTCAATGAGGCTTCATCAAATGATTTTCCTTTTATCATATCTATGCTTACCATTGGCGCATGAAAAGTAATGAGTTTTGTTTTTTCATAAAAAGCCAAATGAAAAGAAGTTATATCACTGTAGCCTGCAAATATTTTATTATTACTTTTTATAACATCGTAATTTAATTTATCGAGTATTCTAACTGCACCGTAGCCGCCTCTTGAACATATTATTGCATCAACTTTATCGTCTTTAAAGAAATTATTTAAATCTTCAGCCCTTGCCTCATCATTTCCGCCGTATCCATTATAATTATCAAATACATGTTTTGATAATTTTATCTTGTATCCTCTGCTTTCTAAATATTCTATTCCTTCATACAGTTTATCTTTCGGACATGCACTTGATGGTGTTATTATTCCTATAGTATTTCCTTTTTCTAATTTTTTGGGCTTTATCATAAAGTTAATTTATTCTCCTATAATTTTTATCAATACTCTTTTCACTCTTTTTCCGTCATATTCTCCGTAGAAAATCTGCTCCCAAGTTCCGAAATCAAGTTTGCCGTCTGTAATAGCCACTACAACTTCTCTTCCCATTAATTGTCTTTTCATATGAGCATCTGCATTATCTTCATATCCATTATGATTATATTGACTATGAGGTTTTTCCGGAGCTAATTTTTCTAGCCATACTTCAAAATCCTGATGAAGTCCGCTTTCATCATCATTTATAAATACGCTTGCTGTTATATTCATAGCATTGCATAAAACAAGTCCTTCTTTAATACCGCTTTCATTTAGGCATTTCTGAACTTCTGGGGTAATATTTATGTATCCTCTTCTTTTTGGATAATTTATTTCTAAAACTTTTCTGTAAGATTTCATAGTGATTTTCTCCATTAGATTAATATTTATACTATAATATAATAAAACTTTGATATTGACAAGTGAAACATTATGCATAATAAAAATATTTAATATAACTATAAAAAAATAGTTCATATTTAAAATGATACCATTGTTTTTTTATTGTAATTTTTGCGGCATTATTTTCACGCACGGTGAGCAAAGCTAAAAATATAAATTTAATTATCAATTCAATTTGAATTATATATAAAAATGCATTCACCGTGCGGTATATGTGTTATAAATTTAAATAAATCTTGTGCGGGCATGCTTTTATAATTTAAGCTTTTAATATAAATAAAATTTTTGATTGTATTAAAGCTATAAATTCTAAAGGGTGGGGTTAAAAATAAATCAAAAAAGTAAAATTTTATTTTAGATTATATTAAAAAAAATTATATCAGCTTTTTTAACGAAAACTTGAAAAAATAAAATTCATATTATCACATCGTAAATATTTCTAGTTTCAAGAACTTTTACTCCAACTTCATATTCACGCATATATTTAGAAAGTCTGTATCCGTTTATCAGAATTATTTTTACATCTTTTAATTCTTCTACAACCTTCTTAGCCTGAGTAGTATAATCTGAAGCAGTTATAAAAATTCCTCTGTTTATGCCATTAACATTTTTAAGCCCATGAGCGAATTTTGTTATTTCAGTATCATTAACTTTACTATTTTCTTTATAGCATTTGCATTGTACACCTATAATGTCAAAACCGAATTTATCCATAGTAAGAGTACCATCAATTCCTCTGTCTCCGCTTCTGCCTTCTTCTAATTAGTAAGAATAGTTTTTATAATATCTAATTTTATACTTCGTCATTATTTTTTATTGATTTATTTTATAAAACTTTGATAAACTTAAAAATTTAAGTTTATATCAATTATATTTTCAGTTTTAAAAACTATCTTATCGCCGCATTTTACACTTTTCAAACAATAAGGATCATTGTCTAATATACCTGTAAAATTATCACCATTTATATTTGTAATTTTTACCCACATTCTCTCAGGTACAGCATTTTCTTCAGTGAAAATTAATTTAACATAATCATCAGGTTTTAAAGAATTAATTTCTTCTTTAGAAGGAATTTTAAAAGTGTCCGGATACTCTTTATTTAATTCAAATGCATTTTCTAAATAGTATTTAATCATAATAAAAAAACTCCTAAAACAATATTTGTTAGCTATACAAGTTCTAATTTTCTAATATTTTTTATATTAATATCATTTTTTGAAAGATAGCTTTTTATGTCACGTATCCTTATAGCTTTTTCGCTGCTCTCTAAAAGTGTTATAAGCAAATCATTATCTTTATTTATAATTAAATAATCGCCTTTTCTCTCTTCGCTTGATTTCAAATCTTCTTTGTTTAAAAGTATATCAAAAGCCTTTTTATCATCGCTTGTTATAATTTTATAAACTGTATTCTTTGGAAGAGACTGTATATTTTTAGCATTTGTAGGAGTAGAAATGGCACTCATTATTTCTATGCCTATATGAGAAAGCAGATTATTAATTTTGTTTTTTAATAACTCTATATCTACTAAATCAGTTAAACTCACTTCCATATACTCTGCCTCACTCTCACATGCAAAAGGAGTTGGCGGAGTGAATACCACTTTTTCTAATGGGTGAAAACCTTTGCTTAATGATATGCTAGCACCTGCTATTTTTAAAGCACATATCATCACACGAGATAAATCATGCATTCCTAATAATGAAGATATACCCTCTTTTTTGAACTTCATAAATACTTTATAATTTACAGCAAATATATCTCGTTTTTTTAATGTTTTTAATTCTTCAACCATTTGAGTGAAGTTTGTATTTAAAACTTCTTTTTTATATTTGTGGCAGTATTTTTTATAGTCTATGCCGCAGTTTTGACAATTACCTGTAAAGCAGTAGTCTGTAAACTTACCATTTTGAAATCTCTCATATTCTTTATCAAAAAACTTCTGACTTACAAGAGTATAAATACATTTCCAAGGCATATTTATTTTTCTGCTTAATAATTCTTTTATAGTATATCCGCTTTCTTCTATTACTTCTTTCCAAGCATCATAATTAAAATGTTCTACCCAAGCATCAAATCTTACACCTTTTTTATATGCTTTGTAAATAATATCACCTATTTTTTCATCGCCTCTTGATATTATTCCTTCAATTTCTGCCATTCTTGGAGGGTGATATTTTATAGCAACCTTTGTACCTCTAAAATGATCTCTCACCTTTCCTATATAAGTAATAGCTTCTTCATCAGTAAGCTGATTATTATTTTCTAAAGGCGTATGAGGCTTTGGTATAAATACATTAATAGCTGCATTGATTTTTACTTTGTTTTTTGACACTTTAATCATCTTTTCAAGTGCTTCTATTATCTCATCGGCTTCTTTGTCTGGATTATCAGTAAAGCCTATCATAAAATATATCTTTACTATCTTCCAGCCCATTTTCTGAACATCAGCAAGTATATTGTATATGGCCTCTTCATCCATTTCTTTATTAATCTTTTCTCTTAATTCATGGCTTCCTACTTCTAATGCAAATGTAAGTCCAGTTTTTCTAAACTGTGCTATTCTATTTGCAGTGTCTTTATCAAATGAATCTATTCTAAGAGAAGGAAGCGACAAAGAAAATCCCTTATGCTCTCCAAGTGTCTGAAGATATTCTATCAAATCAGCAATATGAGGATAATCATCAGCAGAAAGCGAAAATAAATTAAGTGTACTAGCTCCTGTGGCTTCTAATGATTCCATAGATATATCTACAATTTTTTCTATAGTGCGGTTTCTCACAGGTCTATAAGTAATTCCTGCTAAACAGAATCTGCAGCTATGAGTACAGCCTCTAGCTATTTCAACGGATATTCTGTTTTGTATGCCCTCTACAAGAGGAACTAAAGGCTTTTTAACATAAGGCATATCATTAATGTTTTCAACAAATATTCTTTTAACATTCTCTCTTGGGTATTTAGGAACATAGGCATACTCAAGTTTTGAAAGCTCTTTTAATATATCATCTCTTTTAGCACCGTTTTTTTTGAGATTATAAATTATATCAACAAAGTTCTTCATCTCAATATCAAACTCGCCGAATAAAAACACATCAATAAAATCAGCCAAAGGAAAAGGATTAAATACACTAGGTCCTCCTGCCGCTATTATAGGTACATCTTCTCCTCTATCATATCTGTGTATAGGTATTTGGCTTAGTTCAAGTACCTGAAGTATATTTGTATATATAAGCTCATACTGCAAAGTAAATCCCAAAACATCAGCGTCTTTTACTCTGCTGAAAGTCTCCAAAGTATAAAGAGGTATATTTTTCTCTCTTAAAAGTTTTTCAAAGTCTTCAGCAACAGCATATACTCTCTCACATGATGCATACTCAATAGAATTGATAACCTCATAAAGTATAGAAAGTCCTAAATTACTTATTGCTATTTCATACATATCCGCAAAGCACATAACAAATTTAAAAGGCATATTTGGTTTTATTATAGCATTTATCTCACCGCCTAAATATCTAGTTGGTTTTATTATATCATCGCTTTTTACAAGTTCTAATATTTCATTTTTTAAATTTTCGCTCATTTTATTATAATTATCCTAATTATTTTTTTGAATTAGTATTATATAGTAAAGTTTGTCATTATACAAATATAAGTATTGAATTATTCAATTAATTGTTTTTTAATTAAAATTATAAAAAAGAGGTCTGCTAAAAAACAAACCTCTTATTATATTTTTATTATCTAAATATTATCTGAATAACTGTGTTATATCATTTATAGTTATAAATATCGCAAGTGTTATTAAAAATGCGGCTCCTATTGCCTGTATTTTAGTTAATACTTTTCTGTCTATAGGTCTTCTCATTATAAGCTCTATAAATGAAAATACTATCATACCTCCGTCTACTACTGGAAGAGGAAGAAGATTCATTAAGAAAAGTATTAAACTTATAGTAGCAGTAAATGAAAGTATTGTTCTAAGTCTATACTCTATATCAACAGAAATAACCTGAGATGAAATCTGTATAATTCTTACAGGTCCTCCCAAATTCTCACGAACTGATAATTTTCCTGTGAATAATAATTTCAAACCATTAATGTATGATATAATATAATTACCTGTTTCTTTGAAAGCTTCCGGTATAGATTTTGGAAAAGGTATTCCTGCAACTTTTTCAACTCTCATAGGTGTGCTGTCAAACTCTATTCCCAAACTTCCGTAAGTGCCTATAGCTTTTGAAGTTATAGGTCTTGGTATAGCCTCTCTTGTAATCTCCTCACCATTTCTTATTACAGTGATATTAATTTTCTGAGAGGCATTATCCATAACTATAGGTCTGAAATCTGCTATATTATTGGCATTCATTCCATTAATAGATATTATTTTATCTCCAGCCATAAGCCCCGCCTCAGAAGCAGCAGAATCAGCAATTACATTTTTTATTATTAGGTCATTTCCAAAGTATAAACCTAATGACCTCTCTCCGCTTAAAGCCTTTAACATCTCAACAGAAGGTATTGTAATGTTTAAAGTTTCTTCGCCTCTGTTTAATGTGAAAGTTATATTTTCAGCAGCCTTTTGTATTGCCTCATCATTTATAGTTTTTAATATATCATTATCTGATTCTACTTTTACCCCATTTATAGCTGTAATAGTATCCCCACTTTGCAAACCATATTCATAAGCTAATGTTATGCCTGATTTTGAATGCATATATCTTCCGTCTTTAAATACTGATACTGTAGGTGAATATAAATCTATTTTTGAAGGAAGAGACACCAATATTGTAAGAAGCAAAAAGGCAAATAAATAGTTAAAGAAAGGACCTGCAAAATAAACTATTATTCTTTTTAAAGGCGACATATTAAGAAAATCGCCTTCTTCTACTTTTCCGTCCTCTGCAATTTCACCTTTGAACTTACAGTATCCTCCGAAAGGAATGATTGAAAATCTGAAATCTATTCCTTTAATTTCTTTTTTAAAAAGTATAGGACCGAAACCTATAGAGAAAGCCTCAGCCTTTATTCCAACTGCTAAGCCTGCAAGCAAATGTCCCATTTCATGAACAAATACTAATACGCTCAGTAATATAATAGCACCTATCCAACTCAAATTTAACCTCCTAAATTTATTATAAATTTTATATACTTATTAATAATAATTACTAATAAGTATATATTTAATATAAATTTATTTCAATATGTTTTTATAAAATTATTAACATAATATATTATAATTTAATAATTTACAATAGTTTTACATTATGTGTTTTTTAAATATAACAAAAAGTATTGACAAAAGATATTAAATTTGTTAAATTTTTTTATATATGAAGAAATTATTAATTATACTATTATCAGCATGCCTATTTATATACGGATGTAATTATAAAGCATTAAATCCTGTAAGTACGAATACTTCAAGTGAAAATACCGAAAATTCAGAAGATAATCAGGATACTAATGCAGTTACTAAAGTTATGTATTTTAAGTTTAAAGTATCAGGAAAATCTTCTAATAAAAAATTTAAAGTTTCAAATGAAGATATTTATCCTAGAGAAGTAAGCATACAAAATTATTATAATAATATGACATATACTTATACAGGAAAATGGGGTGATCCCGGTTATGTTGCTATTTATTATTTTTGTGATGACAAAATAGGAAACAGTATGAGTATTCCTTTTTATGTAGGAGATTCTAAATTACAAGTATCATACAATGATAAAAATACAGAGATAACTTTTAATGGATATATTTGGATTCTAAATTCTGGAAAAGGCTTTTGTAGAAATGATTTCTCCGTTACTATACCTATAAGTAATTTTGATTAAAACAAATATAATAATACTGCTTTAATATCTATAGTTTTATATCCGGATAATTATACATACAAATGTACATTTGACGGATTTGAGGCAAAATAATTTATTTTTGTTTATATCTTCTTATATTATCCGATCATAATTATTTACAAAGATTTTATTTGATTATATAGAAAATTACTGTATAATAAATAATTATTGTTTGTACTTAAAAAAGAAGATATTTAATTAAATGGCATATAAATCATATATTATAACTCAAAATAGAGAATACTTTTTATCTCATAGCATAGAATATATTTCTTTAAAAAATACTTCTGTAAAAAAGATTTTGAAAGCTATTAAAAAAGATGAAAGTTATATAAATATATTTTTATATGATAATGAAAAAAATAAATTATATGGTTATTATGAAATTGATTTAAATAATAAAAATAATGAAACATCAAGCAAAGACTATACAAATATTTATATAACTGATAATTATAAAAGAAGGCGAGGAATATATTATAAGTTAGAAGATAAGTATTCAGATTTTGCAATATATGAAATAGATTCTAAGACATTTTCCAAATTAAGAGATAGATTAATACTTTTAAATGATAATATTTCGCAGACATTTTTTTCATGTTCTATAAATGATAATATTTTCAAATATCAATCTGTAGAAACATATCCTTCTCTTTATGTGGCAGAATACGAAAAGCATTTTGATAATAAGGCTTATGAAAGTATATATAACGAATATCTTCGTTTATTAAAATATTCAAATAGCGAAAATAATAGTATAGACAGATATATAGAACTTGGAAGTTATTTAATGAATATGCTCTTTCCAGAAAAAGATTTCAGAGAACATTTGCTTGATGGATTTAGAATAGTTTATCTTAATCTTGACAATAAAGCATACAGCATTCCTTGGGATATACTTTCTTTTAATGGTAAATTTTTATCCGAAAATATAATTTTTTCATATAATAATGCATCTAATGTTTTGCATAATAAGAAAATTGACAATAAAAAATTAAAGATGGCTATTATTTCAATACCAAATGAAGATATTGTATATGATAAACAAGAGATAGATTCTATTTTGTCATTGCAAAATAATATAAAAAATATAGAAATAGATTTATATAAAAAAGAGCATAATTATTTTGAGTTTGTTAAAATATTGGAAAGTTATGATATAGTGCATATTATCACTCATGGATATAAGGACGGAATAAAATTGAGTGAGGATTATATACTAAATTCGGTAGCGGCATTACAAAATCCTCCTTCACTTATTTTTATTAATGCATGCAATATGGAAGAAGCTGATAACAAATTAACAAAATCACTTCTTTCTTCTGGGGTAAGCACAGTAATATCCGGTATTGGTTCTTTAGCCGATGGTATGTATTTAGATTTTATTTACAGTTTTTATAGTAATTTACTTCATAGGCATGCTAGAATAAATACAGCACAGGCATATTATTTTGCTTATGTAGAAGTTAAAGAATTCTATAAAGGGTTTATACGATATAGATTTAATGGAGTTCCTGTATATGTTTAAATTTATCAGATTTATTTATTTATTGGTAATAATAATAGCATTTACATCTTGTAATGATGAGAATATAACACCTATAAGAACTAGGAAAATAGCTCCTAAGGTTTCAAGTGCTTTTAAATCTCCTGCATATAATTTAAGAATAAAATATATTATACTTCATTATACCGCTTTAAATGATGATTTATCTTTTAAGGTATTAACTGATCCGGGTGTATCTGCACATTATCTTATAACTACAAAAAAAGATGAGCCTATATATAAACTTGTTGATGATAATGACAGAGCTTGGCATGCGGGGGTTACTATGTTTGATAACAGACTTACTATGAATGATACTTCTATTGGTATAGAAATAGTAAATTTAGGATTTCTAAGAAAGGTTACAAATACTTATGAAGATTTAAGAAGAATGACAAAAAAACAAAGAGAAGATTTATTTTTTATTCCTTATGATGAGTATATAGAATTTGAGGAGAGCCAGATAGAAAAGGTGGCATATTTGCTTAAAGAGTTAACAGAGAAATATGGAATAAAGCCTTATAATATATTGGGGCATTCGGATATAGCTCCATATAGGAAAAAAGACCCAGGACCTAAATTCCCATGGAAAAGACTTCATGATGAATATAATTTAGGTATGTGGTATGATGAGTATGATTACAGCAACTTTTTAAATGATAATGAATATAGAAAAGCAAAAGTAATGGATATAAAAGAAGAGTTTATAAAATACGGATATACAAGTATGCCTACAAATAATGTTTGGGATTTTGATTCCAGAAAGGTGCTTTATGCTTTTCAATGTCATTTCCGACCTGAAAAAATAGATGGAAATATTGATAATGAAACTTATGCTGTTATTAGAGCTTTAAATCTTAAAGTTAAGAAGATTAATGAAATGGAAGAGCGTTCTAAAGCTAATAACTTCCTTACTAATACATTCTTTACTAATATATTTATAAGCAATAACATAATAAACACAAATTGGAGTTACAATACAAATACTTCATTAAGGAAATAGGATTATATATGCTTACTGTTTACATTGCTGCAAGAGATATAGGGAATTACAAAGATAATACTGAAAGATTAAAGGAAGTTTTAATTGAAAGTGATATTGTTTTAGTTGAAAGTTTTAGAGAAGCTACAACTCTTTTTAAAGTACTTAATATAGATAAAAACAAAGAATGTTTAATAGAGTTTAGCGAACACACAAAAAAATCTAAAGATATTGATGAAATAATTACAAAGATTATAAACTGTAAAACGGTTACTCTTATAAGTGATTGCGGCACTCCTATATTGGAAGATCCGGGAAGGCTTTTGCTTGAGTATTGTTATTCTCATAATATAAGGGTTCGTCCTATAGCAGGTGTAAGCAGTGTTACAGCAGCTATTATGTGTCTGCCTTTTAATTTCAAAGAATTTTATTATGCTGGGCTTTTGCCGCGTGATGACAGAGAACGTGAAAAAAAATTATTATATTTAAAAAGATTAAATGTGCCTATTATAATATTAGATACTCCATACAGATTAGGGAAAGTTCTTAATGCAATCAGAAAAGTGTATTCAAAAGATAAAGAAATAGCACTATGTTTAGATATTACAACCGAAAGAGAAGAAATTATTATAGATAGAGTATCAGATATATATAATAAATATCAGGACAGCAAAAAAAGAGAATTTGTTATTGTTATAAGCTAATTTCTTATACGCACGCAGAGTAATACTAAAAATATAAGTTTTATTATTAATAGAATTCAAATTTTTTTATAAAAATGCATTTACCGTGCGTTTAGTGAAATTTTTAAATTTAAAAATAACTTGGGTGGGTGCTGATAAATTAGTATAAATAAAAAGAGAAAATAATATTATAATTCAAATGTAGATAATAAGTCTATAGGGCGGGGAATTAGGATAAATTTAAAATTAAAAAATAATTTAGTAAGCATACTTTTTTATTAAAACAATAACAGAAATTATAAAAAATTTATCATTTAATTTAGATATAATTTTATTAGAAATTTAAATACAAAGCAAAGTGTTATTTAAATTTGATACTATATTATCACATCGTAAATATTTCTAGTTTCAAGAACTTTTACTCCAACTTCATATTCACGCATATATTTAGCAAGTCTGTATCCGTTTATCAGAATTATTTTTACATCTTTTAATTCTTCTACAACCTTCTTAGCCTGCGGAGTATAATCTGAAGTAGTTATAAAAATTCCTCTGTTTATGCCATTAACATTTTTAAGCCCATGAGCAAATTTTGTTATTTCAGTATCATTAACTTTATTATTTTCTTTATAGCATTTGCATTGTACACCTATCATATCAAAACCGAATTTATCCATAGTAAGAGTACCGTCAATTCCTCTGTCTCCGCTTCCGCCTGTTCTGTACTTCTTACCGTATCCCATTTTCTCAAGCAGTTCCAAACATATATTTTCAAATTTAGTGCCTTTATCAACAGAGCTTTCACCCATATACTGAAGCCTGTCAAGTATATCTTTCTCTACGCTTTCATAATACTCTTCTATGCTTTTTTCTATCTCGTTTCTATTTTCATCTTCTTCTGCTTCTTCTATTTCGTCAATATCATAATTTGAATTATTTTTGCTGTTTTCTAAATAAGGCGTTTTTTCTTTTAATGTTTTTAAATCAAAGTTAGGGTTTTCTTCATAGAATTTTTTACCGAAGTCAGTTATTTGATATACTCCCTTATCGGTGTTTTCTATTAACTGAGCTTTTTTTAAAACAACTAAAGACCAATGAATTCTAGAATTAAATTTATTATATCCATTTTTTGTTATCAAATTAAAGTCTTCATCAGATGTGTTGGTATACTCTTTTAATTTGCTGTATGTATCTTTTCTATGTGCTGGTCTATTTATGTCATAAAAAAATTTTAATACATATTTATCATAATCTCTATATTTTAAAAGTGCCATAATTAAAAAACTCCTATTACTTCATTTAAAAATCATACTTCAATAATTACTTTTTTACAATGTTTTTTATCTTATTCTAAAACCCCACCCTTTATTCTATGCTGCTTAAACAGATAATTTTACTTTTATTTTCTTTGAAGCCTTATTAGAATTTATAGCACCCACCCAAGTTTTTTTAAATTTGATGTGTTTTTACCGCACGCAGAGTAATATTAAAAATATTAGTTTTATTATTGATGCAATTAAAATTTATTATAAAAATGCATTCACCGTGAGGTATATGCATTATAAATTTAAATAAATCTTGGGCGGGCGTGCTTTTATAATTTAAGTTTTTAATATAAATAAAATTGTTAATTGATATTAAAGCTATAAATTCTAAAGGTCGTGTTTTTAAATAAATCAAAAAAGTAAAATTTTATTTTAGATTATATTAAAAAAATTATATCAGCTTTTTTGCAGATGCTAAAGCAGACTTTGTCAAGCTGCAAAAAGACAAATGCTATAATTTATTTAGTATAATAACAATTTGAAAATTGCAAAATATATCAAAAAATATAAAATAACATAAAAGCAATTAGTACATATAATTATGAAATACAAACCGCAAACAAGAGAAGAATTACAAAAGTTAGTGCAAGATGAAAACATATATTTGGGTGATATTGATACTAGTTTAATAAAAGATATGATAAGGTTATTTGAAAATAGTAATAGAGAAAATTTTGATGGAATTGAAACTTGGGATACTTCTAATGTTACAGATATGTCAGATATGTTTATGGGAGCTGTAAACTTTAATTCAAATATAAATAATTGGAATGTTTCAAAAGTTACTAATATGTTCGGGATATTTTAAAGTGCTAAAAACTTTAATCAGCCATTAAATGAGTGGAATGTATCTAATGTAACAAATATGGAATTTATGTTTTCTGAAGCTCAAAATTTTAATCAGCCTTTAGACAAATGGAACACTTCTAAAGTTATTAGTATGAGATGTATGTTTTATAAAGCTGTAAATTTTAATCAGAATTTAAATAATTGGGATACTTCTAATGTAAAAAATATGAAGAGTATGTTTTCAAAGGCTTATAATTTTAATCAGTCTCTTAATAATTGGAATGTCAGCAAAACAGAAAAAATGCTCGGTATGTTTGAGAATGCTTATAACTTTAATCAGCCGCTTGATAAATGGGATACATCTAATGTTTTATATATGAACTATATGTTTTTTAATGCTAAAAGTTTTAATCAGGATATTGGAAACTGGAATGTTTTTAATGCAATTAGTATGTCATATATGTTTAGTGGTGCGGAGAGTTTTAATCATTCTATAGAAAATTGGATTATTAATGAAGCTTGTTTTATGAAGGAGTTTTTTTCGGGTGCTTCTTCTTTTAAGAATGTGAAGTCTATATTAAATATTTATTTTCTTTCCAAAGGAAGTGATAGAAAAAAACTTTTATTAATGCTTGAAAACTGCGATATAAAAGAAGTGTATAAAGAAGTTCTAAAATATAATAAACTTAAAGATTTTACAAAAAAGTTAGAGAATGTTTATTATGAAGAATTAAAAGAATTAATTGATAATAAAGAAGATATTATAAAAGAATACAAAAAATTAAAGGCTAATAATATCAAATTAAAAGAAAATGAAAAATATCAACCTAAAGATAAAATAGAATTATTAAAATTAATAAAAGAAAAAGTAAAATTGAATAAAATAGATACTAGCCTAATAACTGACATGTCTGGATTATTTCAAAACTCAAAACTTAAAAAATTTGACGGCATTGAAACTTGGGACACTTCAAATGTTGAAGATATGCATAACATATTTAGAGGAGCTATATATTTTAATCATAATATAGAAAATTGGAATGTATCTAATGTTATTAATATGGAATATATGTTTTCAGGCTGTACTAGATTTAATCAGCCTCTTAATAATTGGGACGTTTCTAATGTAAAGTATATGAGTTTTATGTTTTCAGATTGTGAAAGTTTTGACAGTGATTTAAGCAGATGGAATACATCTAATGTAGAAATAATGGCCTTTATGTTTAAAAGTGCATATTCTTTTAATCAGGATATTTCTAAATGGAATGTAAGCAAAGTAAAATATACTGATGCTATGTTTAAAGATGCTAAGAGTTTTAATCAGCCTTTAAATGATTGGGATATGAGTAATATTGAATCTATAAGTGGAATGTTTCATAGTGCTTCAAACTTTAATCAGCCTTTAGATAAATGGAAGCTATCTAATATTAAAAATATATCATTTGCATTTTATAACTGCTCAAGTTTTAATCAGGATTTAGAATCTTGGAAATTGTCAAATGAGGTTAATATGAAATATGCTTTTTCAGATTCGCTTGTAGAAAAACATGAACCTTCTTGGTATATAGAAAATTAAAAAATAAAATTTTATTCTAAAACCCGCCCTTTATTCTATGCTGCCTAAAAAGATAATTTTACTTTTATTTTCTTTGAAGCCTTATTAGAAATTACAGCACCCACCCAATTTTTTTTAAATTTCGTACTAATTTTATCGCACGCAGAATGAGTTAAAAAATACAGCTTATTTGATATTCAAATTTTTATTATATTTTTAATTCAGTTTACCGTTCGTTAAATGAATTCTAAATTTAATTAACACTTGGGCGGATGCTAAAATTTAAAATTAGGCTATAAAGATAATATAATATTACAATTTAAAATAAAGCTCTAAATTTTAAAGGGCGGGGTATGTAATTAATTTTTTAAAAATTTACCTGAAATCCCACCCTATAGGCTTTCAATTCCTTCTGATTTTGATAAACTATTTTCCTTTTAAATCTAAATGGTCATTTTAGCTGCCCACCCAAGCTTTGTTTAAATTTGCTGTGTTTTAACCGCACGCAGAGTAATGTTAAAAATATAAGTTTCATTATTGATGCAATTCAAATTTGTTATAAAAATGCATTTACCGTGCGTTAAATAGATTTTAAATCTAATTAACACTTGGGCGGGCATGCTTTTTATGATGTAAGTATATAATATGAATAAAATTTTAATTTAAATTAATGCTTT
Source organism: Brachyspira hampsonii (assembly GCF_002214805.1). NCBI lineage: Bacteria > Pseudomonadati > Spirochaetota > Spirochaetia > Brachyspirales > Brachyspiraceae > Brachyspira > Brachyspira hampsonii. The sequence goes on from NZ_CP019914.1 coordinate 2,090,835, forward strand.
AAATCTTAAAGGGAGGGTTTTTAAATAAAATTAAAAATGAAATTTGCTTTAATTATATTCTAAATTAAATAAAAAATTATTAATCAGTAAATACCTGAACCCAATAAAGTCTGTTATTATATTCAAATACACCTACGCCTATTTTTCCAAAACTTTTATTAAGTATATTTGCTCTATGACCTTTAGAATTAAGCCAAGAGTTCATAACATCATCAGCATCTACCTGACCATTTGCTATATTCTCTCCAGCTGTTTTGTAAGTGATATTATATTCTTTTAATATAGTAGAAAATGCCGTTTTATTAGGTCTTGTATGTGAAAATAGGCTCTTTAACTCTTCTGCTCTTTTTTGTGCTGCCTCACTTAATTTACTGTCAAGCACCAATAAAACAGTTACATTATTCTCTTTTCTCGCTTCATTGCATAATTCAGTTACTCTTTCTCTCTCTTTTTGTATATTTAATTCTCTTTTTATTATGTCCCCATTTCTTGAAGATACATAGAGCATAACCCAATATTTTTTGCCTCCTTTTTCATAAACTCCTGCAGCAGCATGTGTAAATGTTTTATTTAATACCAAATTTTTTTGGCTTTTCATTATCTGATTAAATATTTCTTCTGCAGTCATATCAGCAATAATAGAGCCTTCGGAGTATGATGCAAATTGTATATTATTTTCTTGTAAAGCTGTTGATTTTCTTATACCTTCTGCTATTTCTTTAGCTCTTTGGTTTGCAGCATTTTGTAATTGTGTTTCTGTTTTGTATTCATTAAGAGATGATTTTTTTCTTTCGCTGTTTATTAATTGAAGTAATTGAGATGCTTCATCATTGTTCTGTGAAAAAGATGTTTGAGCATAAATAATAAAACTAAATAACACTAAAGATAATATTTTTAATAATTTCATTTTTTTGATACCTCCCAACACTTTATTTACAAAATTTTTTTTTCAATATATAATCTGTAAAATAAAAAACTATTTATATATGTTTATGTAAAATAATGATGAATTAATTAAAAATCATTAAACTATAATTTTAAGTTTATCGCTTTAATAAAGTATAATAAAAGAGGATAATAAGATGAAATATACAATAGCCTTAACAGGTGCCACTGGAAATATGGGACTTGAAACATTAAGACAATTAATGGAGATAGAAGATATTAAATTGGTAAAGGTGCTTGTAAGAAAAGAAAGTAAAAAAACAGCTGATAAGTTCAAAATGCAGTACGGGGAGAGAGTTGAAATTATTATAGGATATTTATATGAGAGAGATGACTGCGTAAAATTATTAAAAGATTGTGATTATATACTTAATCTTGCGGCAGTTATACCTCCAAATTCTGATAAATACCCAAAACTTGCACATCTGACTAATTTTGTAGGCGTTAAGCATATTGTAGATATATTAGAAGAAATGCCTAAAGAAAATCGTCCTAAACTTGTACATATATCAACAGTGGCTCTTTACGGCAACCGAAATGAAAAACACCCTTGGGGAAGAGTAGGGGACCCTTTATTAATAAGTCCTTATGATGCATATTCTTTTTCAAAATTAAAAGGCGAAAGATATGTTCTTGATTCATCATTAGAAAATAGGGCTATAATAAGACAAACTGCTATGCTTCATAATAGAATGCTTACTGACAATATGAGCGATGGGCTTATGTTTCATACTTGCTATAATGCTCCTCTTGAATGGGCTACAGCAAGAGACAGCGGGCTTTTAATGAAGAGAATTATTGAAGAGGATATTAAAGGAAAATTAGACGATTATTTTTGGAAAGGCTGCTTTAATTTGGGAAGCAAGGCAGAAAATAGATTAGTTGGATATGATACTTTTAATGACGGCTTCAAACTCATTGGGGGATCCACAAAAAAATATATGAAGCCCAATTGGAATGCAACAAGAAATTTTCATGGGCTTTGGTATTATGACGGATACAAATTAGAAGAATTATTTTCTTATCAGAAAGAGTCCGTTATAGATTATTGGAATGAGATAGGAAAAACACATTGGTATTATGCTTTCGGTAAACTTGTGCCTCCTTCTATAATATCGTTTTTTGCTATACAAAGACTTTTATCACATCCTAACTCTCCTACATATTGGAGAAAAAACGGAGAGAAAGGAAAAGTTATAGCTGCATTCGGAAGTGAAGAGGCTTTTGATAATTTGCCTAAAAAATGGGAAGATTTTAATTTGCTTTTTGAAAATAAAGATTCTAATGGTAATTATATAGACTATAAGGCTTTGCTTGATATAAAAAATGCCGAGCTTCTTAATCATGGATATGATGAAAATAAAAAAGACAGTGAAATAGATTTTGAAGATTTGAAAAAGGCTGCTGAGTTCAGAGGCGGAAAACTTTTAAGCACTAGTATGACCAAAGGAGATTTGCATACAAAATTAAGATGGTCTTGTTCTGAAGGACATGAATTTGAGGCTTCTCCATTTACTGTTATAAAAGCAGGTCATTGGTGTATGGAATGTATGCCGGACTATACTTGGAATTTTGATATTTTAGCGAAAAAAAATCCTTTCTTTGCTCAGGTTTGGTATGATTCTCATGAAAAAGATGAGAATATGCTTTATTATTTTGATGAAGATTTTAAGGCTCATTATAAAAAGGTAGATTAATAATAATTTATAAAGGTAATAAATATGTCTGAAAATAAAAAGGCTGTAATATACTGTTTTTCTGGTACCGGAAATACTGAAAAAGTTACAAAAGAGTATAAAAAAATATTTGAAGAAAACGGAGTTGAAACTTTGCTTTATAGTGTAGGCGATAATTTTGATAATATGCCTAATATAAAAGATTATGATTATGCCGGTATTGCCTATCCTATACATGGATTTAATGCTCCTTATCCTATTTTTGATTTGATAAAACTTTTTCCTAAATTTGAAAATGAAAAGAAAAAAATATTTATTATAAAAACTTCCGGAGAGCCTCTAACTATTAATAATATATCTTCAGAGCCTTTGATGGCAAGACTTAAAAATAAAGGCTATATTCTTACTAATGAGTATCATTATGTAATGCCCTATAATATAATATTCAGACATACTGATGAGTTTGCTGCAAAGATGTGGAAAACTGCTAAGGCTTTATGCGTGATTGAGGCTAATGAAGTTTTGGACGGACGAGAAAGTTTTTTAAAGAAATTTCCTTTCGGCAGATTTATAGCATTTTTATTTAGAATAGAGCACCCTGCTATGAAGGTTAATGGTCATTTATTTAAAGTAAAAAAGATTTGCACTCATTGTAATTTATGTGTTAAGAAATGTCCTGTTAATAATATCTATAATGATGAAAAAGGTGATATAAAGTTCAAAAATAAATGCGTAATGTGTACAAGTTGTGCTTTCAGATGTCCTGTTGATGCTATAACTATAGGAATACTTAATGGCTGGAGAGTTAATGGCGTTTATAAATTTGAAAATCCGCCTACAGGTATAAAAACTAAACATGACAATTACTGCAAAAAGGCTTATGATAGGTATTTTGCCGACGCTGATAAAAAGATACATGATTATGCTATTAGTTCTAAAGAAGAATATAAACAAAAATCATACTATAAAAATATAGAAAATTATATATTATAACAATAAATATTATTCTAACGCTTTTTTTATAATTTCCGAGAATGTAAAAAACAATATAAAAATAAGTTTGGAGCGGAAAATGATAAAGAAGTATTTAGCAATATTAATAGGTTTATTGTTAGTTTTTACAATATCATGTAAAAAACCTGAAGGTAATATAGAAGATGATTATATTAATGAAATAGAGAAGGAATATCAAAGTTCATCAAGCAATGATGTTGTAGCAGAAACTAATAACGGAGTCTCTGATAATATAGGAAATACATCAAATGATATGTCATCTGCAATGGATAATGATAATATTGATTATAATCAGGCATTAAATAATAATCCTAATCAAAATGTTAATATGACAGATAATACAGCAACATCATCTGCAGCACCTGCCAAAAGAAGACCTTTAAAAGCTACTATATATAACTTTTATAGTCCTTGGACTTCTCAAAATGATCCTTTGATAATTAGAGAGATAAGAGTTATGATAGCAAATAAAGAATATACTCAGGCTCTAAACTATATAAATAAATTAGATTTTAATAATTTACCGGCTGATGTAGATGTTGGTCAGCTATATCAGTTTAAAGGTATAGTTTATTATTTCCTTGCTAAAGGCGGTTATAAATCAAATAATGTTATAGCTAGAGGTAATATTGATTTAGCTGATGAATGCTTTAAGAAAGTAGAAGGACTTACAAAAATAGAAAAATTTAAGCCTCTTTCATTATTATGGAATGGTATGCTTTATCAAACTTATTCTAATGATGAAACAGAATTACAGGAAGCTATTGCTTTATTTGACAGAGTAATTACAGAATATCCTAGAACTAGATTTGCTAATGATGCTGTATTCTATAAGGCTGTAACTATGAAAAAATTAGGTATGCCTGAAAATGAATATAATGATCTTTTCCTTTCTATAAAAAGAGGCGGTTTTGTTGATACTTTAGTTTTCTCACAAGTAGTAAATGATTATGTTCCTGCTAATGATTTGGTAGACAGAGAAATGTTAAAATAAATTTCACTTAGGTTTTAATTTTCAAAAGTGATAGTTTATCTAAAAATAGACTATCACTTTTTTATTTTTATAGTTTTTCTTCTTTAAGGAGATTGTTAAATTGATTTCTTGAATATACAGTAACTTTATCATTATGGGAAGCATAGCTTTTAGCACTATTGCTTAATTGCACAGGAAGTATTAATATTCCGTTTTTAGCCCCAGATTCAGAAACCATCATTAAAAAATCTCTTATAATCAATTCGCCGACTTCGATTTTTTTCCATCTTTTGAAAGATATTAATGTGGTATCTTTTTTATTTCCTTTGATATTATATGTTATATAATTAACCTCATCTCCATAATCATTATTAGAAGTATTGTCAGTGTATTCCTGTATTATAGAATGCGATAATTTTGTACGAATTAGATTTTGACATAATTTTTTGAAATCTATAATATTCATGTTATAAATTTTATCTACTTTCTGAACTATTTTCAAACTCATTTCATTATTGCTGTCATTATCTATTTTTAATTCGTCTAATATCTTTTTTACATTAATATTATTTTGTATTTCTATAAGAGAAGTTAAATAATTTATATCTATAAAAGAACCTTCCCATAAATCAACAGCTCTCTCCCAATTTTCAATATCTTCTTTCTGCACATATTTTTCATAATTATTATTTTTAGAATTATCTAATTTCATCATGTTTCTAAGTTTATTAAGCTGTTCTGTAGCTTTATTTATCTCTGATAAATATTGTATTATAATATCAAAATTATAAACAGATAATTCAGGTAAATTTAAGCTGTTTATAATTTCAAATAATTTTTTAGATAGAGATATATCTCTTAAAAAATATGAGTAGAAAGAATAGTCTAATATTAAATCATATATTTTTTTGTCTGGGTTTGCTATATTATATTTTTTGTATAAATTATCATATAATTCTTTAAACTTCTCATTATCAAGAACTTTATATAATATATGTAAATAGATTCTATCAATATACTCTTGATTATTAATATGTTTATTAGCTATAATCTGTTCTATAAAATTTCTAGCTATATTCAATTCATCGGAAAGCATATACATTGATATTAAAGTTTTATTGACAGTATCTATATCTTTATCATTTTCTTTTATTAATATTTTTTGCAGTTCTTCTAAAAACACAATACATTTTTTATAGTCCTTGTTCTTAAAAAAACTAAATGCTGCAGCTTTGAGATTATCAGTATTAAATTCATTTTTATTTAATATAGCCTTATTAAAATAATCGCATGCAAGTATATAATATCCTTCATTACAAAGAACGGTTCCTGTTTTGATATTATAATACATATTATTTGGCTCTAATTTGGCGATTTTTAATGTATATTTAAAAGCTTCCTGATTTTTATCAAAATTCTCATAGAATAATTCAAGTTTTTTACATATTTCTAATTCTTCTTTTTCTTTAAAGAAAGAAACCTGCATTAATTTTTCATACATTTTGAAAGCTGATTCTGTTTCTCCTATTTGCTCTTTAAGTTGGGCTAATTGATAAAGAGATACATAATCTTTTTCGTTTTCATTAATTTTATTAGTTAATTCTTCTATTTCTTTTTTTATATGTTTAAGAGAAGGGGATTTCTTATTATTAAGAATTTTTCTTATTATTAAGATAATTAAAACTAATAATACTATTGCTGATAATATAATATAAACCATTTTCAAAACCCTACTAACAACTTATCATTAGACTTGTATATTTATTAATTGTGAATGCGTTTGTATACCAAAATAATAAGCTATACAGCATAAAAACATTGTATTTTATAATTTTTAAGATTAAATTTTTTTACATCTAATCTTGTCAAATACTTTTAAAACAAGTCTGATATTACAAATATAATAAAAATATTCAAATAATATATACTTTTTTTACATAAAATTGATTTTTTTATTATTAAAAAACTATAGACTAAAATCTTTTTTTAATATATCATATACCATCTTACTTTAATGGATTAAGGATATGGATAATATTAGAGAGGAAGAATATAAAATTTCATTTGTTACGATACTTGTTATTTGTTCTTATATAGCCTGTCAAATGATATCAAATATAGCAAGTGTAAAGATAGCTAATGTTTTAACTTTAGCTGTTGACGGCGGTACATTTTTATATCCTTTGGCTTTTACAATCAGAGATATGGCACATAAGACTATAGGAAAGAAAAATACTCAGAAACTTATAATAGTTTCAGCAATTATCAATATTTTCTCACCTATTTATTTTTATATAATATCTCAAATACCTGCAGATGCAAGCTGGGAGTTTAATGAGGCTTTTCAATTGACTTTAAGCCCTGTTTTAAGAATATCTATTGCATCTATACTAGGTTCTACTTTGTCGGAGCTTGTTGATACGGAAATATATCATCTTTTTGTAACTAAGATAACAAAGAAATATCAATGGCTTAGAGTATTAATAAGTAATGCTTTCAGCATACCTGTGGATAATTTAGTATTTGTTGTTATAGCATTCTGGGGGGCATTGCCTTTCGATGCTTTGGTAGGCATATTTATATTTAATTTTATAGTAAAATATGCAGTTACAGTTATAAGTGTTCCTATGATATATTTAGTAAAAGATAAGAATTGATTTTAAGAAAATTAATGAAATAAAGAGAGAGTTTAAATTTATGAAAGCTATTATTAAATATTTATCTTCATATTTACCTGAAAATGTAGTAACTAATTATGATTTGGAGAAAAAATTGGATACTAATAATGATTGGATAGTTTCAAGAACAGGAATAGAAGAGAGAAGAATAGCAGATGAAAAAGAAAGTACAGGAGATATGGCAATAAAGTCTTTGACAAAATTAAAAGATAAGGGTGCTGTAATAGAAGATGCTGATGCTGTAATAGTTGCAACTTCTACAAAATCATATACTTTTCCTTCTACTGCGGGACTTATTCAAAAGGCATTTCATATAAAGAATTCATGTCTTGCTTTTGATATATCTGCTGCCTGCTCAGGATATATATATGCTTTAAATACTGCTGCTTCTCTTATAGAAAGCGGAGAATGTAAAAAGGTTTTAATAGTTGCTGCCGAAAAATGTTCGGATATACTTAATTGGGAGGACAGATCTACTGCTATATTATTCGGAGACGGTGTAAGCTGTGCTTTACTGGAGGCTTCTGATGATGATTCTAAAGGCATTATATCAACAGATATAGGTTCTGAGCCTAATGATGAAATACTTATAGTAAAAGGCGGAGGAAGTGTTAATCCTATTACAGAGAATAATGTTGAAGATAATACAAATACTATAACTATGGCGGGTACTGAAGTATTTAAAAAGGCTGTTAAAACTTTTGATGAAACTATTAATAAAACGGTAAAAAATGCTGATTTAGATTTAAAAGATCTGTCTCTTATAATAACTCATCAGGCTAATACTAGAATAATGAATGCGGTTGCAAAAACTTTAGGTTTAGGTGATGATAAATTTTATATTAATATACAGAAATACGGAAATACATCTGCAGCTAGTGTTGGCATAGCTTTTACAGAGGCTTTTGAATCCGGTGTTATAAAGGAGGGCGATTATGTTCTTCTTACTGCTTTCGGAGCAGGGCTTACTTGGGGTTCTACTTTAATTAAATTTTAATTAAGAGGTTTTTTATGACATTATATGAATATTTATCTTCAGGATTTGGTAAGGCAGAAGATTTGAATTGTGCTGAGAAAATGCTTTACGGAGCAAATAAAGTATATGATTTGAATATAGATAAAAATGATTTAAAATTGGCAGCTGGTTTCGGCGGAGGTATGGCTGTTGGTATAACCTGCGGTATATTGACAGGCGGAATAATGGCTTTTGCTAAGGCTTTTATAGCAGACAGAGGACATGAGGGTACTCTTTTAAAAGAAATAGAAGCTGAATATATAAATAAATTTAATGATAAAATGAATAGCATTAATTGCGATTATTTAGTAGAAAAATACAGACACCCAGAAAATGGATGTGATTATCTAATATTTGAAGCTGCTAAAATATTCGATGAATTAATGGAAAAATATAAAGATTATAGAAAGAATTAATTTTTAAGTTTTAAAGAGGGAGTATAGTACTCATTTTTAAAACTTTAATTAAGATTATTAAATAATATCACATATAGAATTGATAATATTTACTTTTTTCCTTTCTCTTTCGCTTAAAGGAGCATATTTGGATTTGTACATTATATCATTAGCAAGTACTATAAATTGTTCTTTAAGCATTTCCGCCGCCTCTTTAGGAGTTTTTCCTGTTGCTCTAATAGCTAAATCTTCATTTCCTATAACATAATGATCCTCTGCTATTTTAATCATATAACCTTTTAATGTTTTTTTGAAATGGAAATCATCTACATCATTGAAATTTAATTCTATTTTTTGTTTTTGTGCCATTAATATATACCCGCCTTTTTTGCATAATCTTCATTAGTTAAACTAAATGTTTTTTGTGTGAATATAATATCATTGGTATTGAATGCATAAGGTACTTTACCTTTCAAACCGCTTACCCCATTTGATATAGCCTGATCTATAACTATATATAATTCTTCAGCATGCTTTTTTTGATATTTCATAACATCAGCTATAACTATTTCATAGGCAGTTTGTCTTGTAGGTGCTCCTGTATCTCCTATTATATAGTAGGAAGCTCCGTTTAGAGTATCTATCCACAAATAATTTCCTTCTATATCATGAATCTCAAAATCTATTTTTACCTTTTGAGACCAGAAAGACATAGCCGATTCAGCATACATTACTCCGTCTACTTTATCAGCAAGTAAAGCTAATGTTTCTTCAGAAAGCCTATTAGTGGCAAGCGTGCCTGTAGCAGCAACATAGTTAGCTCCTAATATAGAATGATTCGGTAATTCAGCAAATTCTTTATTTCCTAAAGCTTCCTGCAAAGTTACTAGCTTAACCATTTCATTTTGAGAATTAAAATTACTAATGAAACTGTTTAGTACAAAATCAGCATATATTTCTGTATTTAAATATTTTAATCTGTCCCAATACTCATTAGTCATACTTTTTGGAAAAGTAAAAGATGCAACTGCAATAGTTCTATTTTTATCTATTATATCATCTACCCTTACATAAGAGTATTTTTCTGCACATGAGACAATAATAAAAGATAATATTATCAATATAAAAAGAAAATTAATTTTATTGTTCATCTAATATATTTTCCTCTATTATGTTATTATTTTGCTGATGCTGTTTCTTTTATTTCTTCTTTAACTTCACTTTTTTTATTTTTTCTATATTCTATTACCTGATTGATAGTAGATCTCACAGCATAATCTTTATCCGTAGAAACCAGCAAATTTAAAGATCTGTCAACTCTGGCATCGTCATAATCTTTTAAAGCCTCTACAGCAGCCATTCTAACCCATTTATTTTTACTTGATAAACTATCTAGTATAGAATTCAAAAGTTCTTTAGCATTCATTCTACCTGCTACTTTTAATCCCTCTATTTGAACCTGTAAATCTGTATCTGATATAGCCCTTTTTATTCTGTCAATAGCTTCAGGATTATTAGCATCTAATCTTCCAAGTCCCAAAACCGCTAAACATCTTACATTAAAATCCGGATCTTCAACACTAGCACGGAGGAAATCACTGTATGCAATATCAGCTTCTATTTTTCCAAGCACCCATATAGCTTCAGCACGAACTTCTCTTCCGCCGTTTTGAGCTGCATTAAGTACTTCCAATACAGTCTCTTCATCATCAGGATTTTTAGTAAGTTTTTGTTCTGCTTTATGTACATCTTCAATTCTTCTTAAAGTAACATCTTTAGCAGAGCATGAAATAATAAGCATAGAGCTTACAGCAAATATAAAAACTATAATATTTTTCTTCATATTAAGATTTACAACCATTTACTTTTTAATTTATTAATTTCTTCTTTAGCTTTTTCTACATTCTCTATAGAACCCTGAGCAAAAGTATCTTTTCCGCCTCCGCGTCCTCCGGCAGCAGCAATAATATCTTTTATAATATTATTTGCTGATAATTTTTTGTCTTTTAAAGCATTTCCTGTAATCTGTACAAGTATAGAGTTGGAAGAATCAGTTTTACTTATCATCACAGAAATACTGTCTTTTACTCTTTCTTTTATAGTATCAGCATAAAGCCTTACTTCTTTTATATCTTCATTAAACTCTAAATTATAGAATCTAATCCCTTTTAAATCTTCAAAATTATCCATAAATGAAACAGCAGAAGCACCTGAAGTTTTAAGCTGCTTAATTTCTTTCTGCAGTTTTTTTACTTCATTTTGCAAACTTTCTGCTCTTACAGTAAGGTCATCTGTTTTTGAAGCATTAAGTATATGAGCTAAATTCTTTACTTTGCTGAATAATTTACTAGCTTCATTGGCAGCCTTTAATCCTGTAATAGCCTCTATTCTTCTAACTCCGCTAGCCACAGAACCTTCACTCACTATATGGAAATAACCAACTTCAGATGTATTTGTCAAATGGCTTCCGCCGCAAAGCTCTACAGAAAAACCATCTCCTATATCGAGTATTCTTACAGTATCAGGATATTTTTCTCCAAATAAAGCCTTAGCACCGCAGGAAATAGCCTCTTCTTTAGGCATATATTTTATAACAGCCGGCATTGATTTAAATACTACTTCATTAACCTGATTTTCTATACTTATTAATGTATCTTCTGAAATTGAATCTGGGTGTGTAAAATCGAATCTCAAGTATTCATCGCTTACAAAACTTCCAGCCTGATTAACATGATTTCCAAGTGTAAGTTCTAATACCTTTTGAAGTATATGTGTAGCTGTATGATTTTTTCTTATAGCACTTCTTCTGTCAAAATTAACAAATAACTTTATTTCTTCCCCTACACTTAAAGAATTACCGCTGCAGTCTGCTATATGTATTATAGTATTTTCTTTCTTTTGAGTATCTATTATCTTTATTATTTCTTTTTTGCCGTTTTCTATATATCCGTTATCTCCAATCTGTCCTCCCATCTCTCCATAGAAAGGCGAAACATCTGTAATAATAACAGCATTTGAAGATGATGTTTTATCTTTTTTGGCATTATCTTCATATACAGCAACTATTTTTGCATTTACTCCGTTTATAAGATTATCAGTTTCCTCTCCTACATATTTAGTTTCATAATTTTCAACATATCCGAATTTAGACCTTTTATCTTCTCCAGCACCTCTGCTCCTTTTTTTCTGCTCTTCCATAGCTTCTTCAAATCCAGCCTTATCAACTGTAAATCCATGATCTGATGCTTCTTCTTCTGTTATATCTATAGGAAGTCCGTAAGTATCAAAAAGCATAAATGCATCTTTTCCTGATATTACTTTACTATCTTTATTTTCTTCCATTACAGCATAAAGTTTATTCATACCGGCTGATATTGTATTTATGAATTTATTTTCTTCTTCTTTTAATATTCTTTTTACATTTTCTTCTTCTTTAGGAAGATAATCATATATTTCTTTATATACATTAACCACTGAAGATGTAATCTCATTTAAAAAAGCACCCTTATGTCCTAAATCGCTTGCAGTTTTCAAAGCCCTTCTTAAAAGCCTTCTAAGTACATAACCTCTACCGTCATTAGAAGGAGTGCAGCCTTCAGATATTACAAATACCAATGCTCTTAAATGATCTGCTATAAGATTTATTTTAGTTTTATTTTTATCATCATATTTAACATTCAGTTTTTTTGCTATTGCATCAACTATTGGCTTCATTACATCAGTTTGATAATTGCTTTCTACACCCTGAGTAATATAGCATAATCTTTCAAGTCCCATTCCTGTATCTATACCTACATTCGGAAGAGGAGATAAGTTGCCGTCAGTATCCTGAAAAAACTCATTGAATACTAAATTCCAAAACTCTAAATATCTTTCACAGTCGCATCCTACAAAACAATCAGGCTTTCCGCATCCTTTTTCTTCGCCCATATCAATATAAAGCTCACTGCAAGGTCCGCAAGCTCCGGAATCTCCAGCAGGTCCCCAGAAATTATCCTTTTTTCCAAGTCTTACAATCTTTTCTTTAGGTACCCCTATATGCTCATTCCAAATTTTAAAAGCATCGTCATCTTTTTCATAAATAGAAACATATATTCTTTCAATAGGAAGTTTAATAACCTGAGTAGAAAATTCCCAAGCAAATTCAATAGCCTCTTTTTTGAAATAATCACCCATAAAGCAGAAATTACCAAACATCTCAAAAAATGTATGGTGTCTTGCTGTTTTTCCTATATTTTCTAAATCAGAAAGTCTGAAGCATTTTTGTATAGTTGCCACTCTTGAATACGGAGCTTTCTTTATTCCGGCATAATAAGGCTTAAATTGAAGCATTCCGGCTGTTGTAAATAATAGGCTAGGATCGTCTATTGGTATAAGAGATGATGATTTCTCTATAGCATGCTTTTTGCTTTTAAAAAACTCTTTAAATTTTTCTCTCAATTCTAAATGTGTCATGATTAGCTACTCCTATTTTTAAGAACATTTATATATATGAAAAATTAAATTTTTATTGTCAAATAATATATTCCATTAATAATATATTAAATCAATTATGAATGCAAGTACAAAATACAAAAATAGTTAACATAATTAGTACAAGATATTAAACATAAAAAAAGAATTGCAAGTATTTACCTGCAATTCCTTTTATTAACTTTTATTAAAGCACTATTCTATAATTATAACATAAGTCATTCTAGCTCGTTTTATAGTTATTGTAAAGGACTTATCATTACCATAAGATTTTACGAAGTTATCGTAATCATCAGTATTTGATATTGTTATACCATTAATAGCTTTGATAACATCTCCCGGTCTAAGTCCGTATTGATAGGCTTTAGAGTTCTGAGTCATATTAAGAACTACAACACCTCTTTCATTACTTCTTATCTGAAGTCTTTGAGATATTTCAGGAGTGATATTAGAAACATCTAACCCCATCCAAGAACGAGTACTGCTCTGTGAATTATTTTGAGAAGGTCTTGTAGGTACAACTTCTTCATCTTCAACTCTAGCTTCTATAGTGATTTTAGTGCTTCTTTCTCTTCCGTTTCTTAAATATTTAACATTAACCTCTTTTCCTACTTTAGTAGTTGCTACTTTATTGAATAAATCTCCTGATTTAGTCATTCTTTCGCCATCATACTCTATTATAATGTCTCCGTCCTGTAAGCCTCCTTTTGCAGCAGGTGAATCAGGTACAACTTCGCTTACATAAACACCGCTGTTTTGCTTAACATTCAAACCTCTTGAAAGATTTTCATCAATATCTTGTAAATATATACCTAAATATCCTCTTGTAACTCTGCCGTTTTCTTTTAAGTCAGTCATTACTGAAGTAGCAAGATTAATAGGAGTAGCAAATCCTATACCAATGCTTCCGCCTGAAGTAGAGTATATTAATGTGTTTATTCCTATAACCTGACCATGAATATTAAATAAAGGACCTCCTGAGTTACCTGGATTTATAGCAACATCAGTTTGTATATATCTTTGATATTTATTAGCACCGACATCGCTTCTTCCTTTAGCACTTACTATACCAAAAGTAACAGTATTATTAAGTCCGTAAGGGTTTCCTATAGCAATGGCAAACTCACCCGGCTCTATAGCATCACTATCACCTAAAGCAACATAAGGGAAAGTTCTGTTTTCATCTTCTATTTTTAATAATGCTAAATCATAAGCCTCATCATAACCTATTAATTTTGCAGGAAGTTCTCCGTCCTCTCCATAAAGTGTAATCATAATTTTAGTAGCACCTTTTACAACATGGTAATTAGAAAGTACATATCCTTCTTCATTGATTATAAAACCGCTTCCTAAAGATTTCTGACTTCTTTTTTGTCTAGGCATTTGATCTCCGAAGAAAAATCTAAAGAATTCATCGGCATATCTGTCTTCTTGAGTATTACCTGCTTCTATTTCTGTAGATATATTAACTACAGCAGGCATATTTTTGTCAACTACATCTCTTATAGCATTTTCTACAGCCAAAGCTCCGTCTAATGAACCTGTAAATGATGTCTTTTCAGGTGCTGCCTGAGCATGAACCAAAAACTCATCTTTTTTATAATTTTTTTCATAAGAAAATATGAAAAAAGAAATAATTATGCCAACCAAAGTAAATGTAAGCCCAAGATTTAAAAAGAACATAAATGAACGTTTTTTTTGCTCCATATACTCATAACCTCCGATTTAATGTATTTTTTTGGGACTAAAATTTTAATAATTTGCCACAACTTTATTATAGTAAAAAAATATTAATTTTTAAATAAAAAATCTAATAAAAATAAAATCGAAAATATTATATGAAGATTATTACCTCATTATTTTGTAAAATTAAGAAATTTATATAATGTTATTCTGACAATTATTATCGTTTTAGTACATTTAATATATAATATAAACCTATGAAAAAAAATAAAGTAAAACTATTTATAATTATTATTTTTATAAAAAATTTCAGGTTCTCCATTAGGTCTTGTATTCCATCTTGGATGAACCCAAAGCCAATTTTCAGGGTGTTTTGATATTATTTCCTCCAATTTTTTTGTGTATCTTTGAACATTATGTTTTATAGTTTCTTCTTTAGTTTCTTTTTGTTCTATGTACATTATGTCATAAACTATAATTTTATGATGTCCGTATCTGTCAGGCAAACTATAGAGTATAGCCATTGGAGAGCCTGTTTTCATAGCTATGGCAACAGGACCTACTGCCGTAGCAGCCGGATATCCGAAGAAGTCTACAAAAACACCGTCCAAATAATTTTGATCGCATAAAAAAGCAACAGGCGAATTATCATTTAAAACATGAAATATTTCTCTCAAATCGCCCCATCTTGATATACATCTCATACCTCTTTTCTCTCTCCAAGAACGCATATAAGCATCTAATTTTGGATTATCAAGAGGACGGAATATAACACCGGGATTGTATCCTTTTATGGCAAAATAAAAAGCTATATATTCCCAATTTCCTATATGTCCTGTGATAGCTACAATGCCTCTTTTTTTCTCATTCATAGCTTCATCAAATTTGTCCTGACCTTCTATTTTTATCCTTTTTAATATCTGTTTATCTGACATTCTTGATGATTTAATAAACTCGGCAAAAGTCATTATCATAGATTTCATGGAGCGTTTTGCAATTATTTTTCTTTCATGAAAACTTTTATTTGGAAATGCCTGTTTTAAATTAATTAAAGCAATTTTTCGCACACTTGGTACAAAATAGTACATTAAACTTCCTATAACCTTAGCGAATAATATTACTATAATATATGGTGTAAATGCTATTATTTCCATCAGTATACGAAGTGGAATATATTCAAGCATTATAACTTTTGGGGATTTATAAGCCAAAATAACCTCTTTATATTTACTGTTTTAAATCTTTATCTTCTTTTCCTGTATCTTCAAATAAATCTTCATCTTCTAAAGACTCATCAAATCCGTCATTTTCTAATTTTATTTCATTTGATTCTGATACGCTTTCAGATGAATTTTCTGTATTAGAATTTGATTCTTCGTCTTCAGGAATCTGATTTTCATCATTTTCTACACTATTATTTTCAGCATTATCATTTTCTGCATTAGAAGCAGCAGGTTCAGCATTATTATCATTATTAACACTTTCTGCTTTGTTATTAGATTCAGCAGTATCTTGTTTTGCTGCAGTGATTGTATCATCTGGTTCATCATCGCCGCCTTCTACTAGAATGCCTGATCCTGATAATTCACCCTGTGTTATTAAATAATTAAATCCGGATATAAAATAATATGCTTCTGTCAATGCTTTCATTACATTATATCCTTGTATTCTTTTTTAGCCTTTCCTACATCTGCAGAGAAAGTTAATATATCATTAGGATTTTCTATTATTCTTTCTCTTTCTTCTTTATCTAATAATAATTTATCTAACTTTTTTTTGAAAGGTGATATTATTGATACAAATGTGTTTCTCAAATTTTTAGCTAAATAAGAACGCTGACCGTTTTTATCTGAAAGCATAGAAACTCTCTGTTCAAAACGCATAGTTTTATCTTCTTCTACTTTATTTATTGTTCTGCAAAGTTCGCTGTATTCATTTAATCTTGAATTTGTATCTGATAATGATAAAAATATATTATTAAAGTCATTTTTATAATCTGTTCTTACCTGATTGTCATAAACTAAATTATATCTAACCTTATTAGAAACAAAAACTGCCGAATACTCTCTGTCTAAAAAGTCTATTAATACTTTTATTCTATATATTTTATCTTTTACAGGCACAATGAAAAACGGATCAGCTTCATATTCTATATTGTTGTCAGATTTTTTGAATGATACGCATTTTTCTATAAGTTTTACACCTATAGCTTCTACTTTACTTAATTTTTCTTCTTCATTGTCTTTTTTCTTTCCTATATTTTCTTTTGCCTGCTGTATTTTAGTTTCCTGTAATTTTTCTTTTTCTTTTCTCAATTTTGTATAATATCCTAATATATCTTCTTCAGTAATATTTAGATAACGATTAAAGTCATTTATATTTTCTAATGATTCTTTAGAAGCATACTGTAAAAGAGCAAATAGTTTAGGATAATATTTTCCATATATCAAATCTACAGCCCTTTTAAAAGCGGATATTCTTGAGTTTACAATTCCTTTGCTTATATTATCAACCATTGCATAAGCAAACATAGCTTTTTCTCCGGCTAATTTTATTCTTGAAGAATAAGTATGAAGTATATAAAGCGGTCTGAACATAGCTTTTATTTCTTTTACATAACTTTCAGCTATAACAGTGCTGTTTAATTCTTTATATGGTCTTAAAAAGTCTTTGTATAGATTTTCATTATACTGATCTTTTATTCTTTCTAATAATTCCAAATCATCTAAAGTTTTAGAGAATTGAGAAATTACTTTCTCATGTTTAGCTTTAGCATCTATATCAGAAGCTTCACTTGGATTTAAAGCATTGAATATTAAAGTATCCATTTCTAAAAGTGCCGATATAACATTTTTATCTATAAAGTTTAAAAATTTAGGATTGACATTTCCTCCCATTAATGTGATTACACCAGAACTTAAAGCGTTAAACCATAATTTTATATTAAAAAAGAATCCGTTGCTTTTTTTATTTTGAGAAGCTACTGCAGAAGAAGAAGAAGATTTAGAATTTTTATCTTTACTGTCGCTTTTGGTATTAGAAGTGTTTGGACTTTTAGAATTTTTAGTATTATTTCCGCCTACTAATGTATTTTGGCTTTTTTTAGGTGATCCTACAAGTATATTATTATCTCTCTTTTTATCCGCTACTACTTCACCGCCGGCATCTACAAATTTATTAAATAAATCTTTTCTGGCATCTTTATTAAGTTCATCTAACTTTAGTCTGTCTCTAGTGTTATCTATATCGCCCATAAATAAACTCCTAAGTTATTATAAGTATATTATATTATTTGTTTTTATGTATTATAGTAGCACTGCCTTGATTTTCTGCCATTATAGTCATGCTTGAAATTTGTACATGACTTTTTCTAGTTAATACATACTCTATATTATCGGCTATATCTTCGGCATATAAAGGATTAAATCCTTTGTATACATTGTCAGCTTTTTCTTTATCGCCTTTAAATCTTACAGTAGAAAATTCTGTATTAACGGCACCCGGTTTTATATTTGTTATTTTTACAGGCTTGTCTATTAATTCTACCCTCAAACTGTCGCCGAACATTTCAACGAAAGATTTAGTTGCACAGTATATAGCACCTCCGCTGTAAGCTTCATCAGCAGCGGTAGATGAAAGGTTTACTATATGTCCATGTTTACTTTCTAATATATATGGAAGCAAAAGTCTTGTTAATACTATTAATCCTTCGCAATTAACTCTAATCATTTGAAGAGAATCTTCTATAGGATTATTATAATATAAATCTTTACCTAAAGCTAAACCGGCATTATTTATAAGTATATCTATTTTTTTCTCTTCATCTTTAAGAGAATCTACGGCTTTTACTATATCCTCAGGTTTAGAGAAATCTAGTTTTATTGTTTTCACTTTCACATTGTAATTTTTTTCTAATTCATTTTTTAAAGCTTCAAGTTTTTCTATTCTTCTTGCAGCCAAGATAAGATTAACCCCATTAGAAGCAAGCATTTTAGCCACAGCTTCCCCAATACCTGCACTTGCTCCTGATACGAATGCAGTTCTTCCTTTAATATTTTCTGTATACATAATTAATTCCTTTTGTTATTTATAGATTATGTTTAAAATTATATATAAAAACCTTTATCAATTAATAAGTTTCTACCATTCCTGCAACATCTTGAGCTGTATACTGCATGCCAACTTCATTAAGATATTTTGTGATTAAGGCATCTACCTGTTTTTTTAATCCCTTAGAATAAAGCTCCATAACCACAGTACAATTTTGTTTAGAATCCCATTGCGTTTCTACAACAGAAGCTCCTCTTATTCTTCCGGCAACTCTTTCCTGTATAACATACTCATCTATCATGCCCTTTTCAGTAGAGCTTAAAGATTCTATATAAGAACCTACAATTCTCGATACAATTTTATTTTTAGCATCCAATTCAGCTGCTTGCTTAGAGGTAAGTTCTCTCCTGAATTTATCATCTGAATCTATATCTTCTGCCGGAGAACCCATTCCCATCACTCTGAATGTGTCATCATTAATCCAACCTTCTGGTCTAGTCTTGCTTACTCCGCTTCCGCATGAAATAATGAAAAGTGAAAATATTAATAGAATAATAAATAATTTTATAAATTTCATATTTAATCCTTCCTAATTTGATTTTAGTATTATATATTTTGAATACTATATTGCAATAGCATAAAAAATAATTTTTATTACCATACAATATAAATATAATAAAAATAGCTGTAAATTTAGCTCTTTTAACAATTATATTTTATTAAAAAATAATAAAGGCTCCCATTAAGGAGCCTTTATTTTATATTATTTTTATGATTATTGATAAGTTCTTACCATTCCTGCAACATCCTGAGCCGTATATTGCATTCCTACTTCATTAAGGTACTGAGTTACTAAATTATCCATTTGTTTTTTTAAGTTTTTTGAATATAGCTCCATTACTACAGTACAATTTTGCTTAGAATCCCATTGAGTTTCTACAACAGAAGTACCTCTTATTCTTCCAGCAACTCTTTCTTGTATAACATATTCATCTATCATACCTTTTTCAGTAGAGCTTAAAGATTCTATATAAGAACCTACAATTTTAGCGGCAATTTTATTTTTAGCATCCAATTCAGCTGCTTGTTTTGATACCACTTCTCTTCTAAATTTATCATCTATATCATCTGATGGAGATCCCATACCCATTATCCTGAATGTATCATCATTAATCCAGCCTTCTGGGTGGCTTCTGCTTACACCGCTTCCGCATGATATTATAAATAATACTAGAGAAATAGAAATGATAAAGCTAAATATTTTTTTCATATATTGTAAACCTCCTAAAGTAATAATATTTAAGCTTATATGCGATTATATACTTTTAGAAGTATATTGCAATACTTTTATAATATTTTTTAATTGACATAAAATAAACATTATATATAATTATTAATCGAAAGTTATTTTAAAATCATAGAGGAACAAAAAATGAAATTAAAACATACCATTAATTTCATTAAAAAACATACTGTAGCTGTATTTGTAAAAGTAGAAAAAGAGCAGCTTAAAGTATGTTCATTTAATGAAGAGTATATAAAGTTATTTAATGATTTGGTAAAAGATAAATATTATAATACTTCCACTCCTTTTGCTTTTGCTTTTGCTAGTAATACTAGAGTAATTTATATTACATATAAGGAAGTAAAAAATTATATGTATGAAACTTGGAAGAATGCCGGTTCTTCATTAATTAAGATAATGAAAGATTTGCATATAGATGATATAGAAGTGGATATGGCTGAATTATTTGCTGAAATAGCTTCTGAGGAGTCATATATTCAATTTTGTTTAGGTATACTTCTTTCCTCTTATAGTTTTGATAATTATTTAGGAGATAAAAGATTAAAAGAACTGCACAATATTAAAAATATACTTTTAGTTTCTGAGCATAAAAAAGATACTGAAAATGCTATATCTAAAGCTACTCAGATAGCAAATAGTATATTCTGGGCAAGGGATATGGTTAATGAACCTAGTAATATTATAAATTCTTTGACATTCGTAGATAGAGCTAAAAAACAGGCTGAAAGCAGAAAAATAAGTACATCAGTTCTTACTGAAAAAGAATTAAAAAATCTTGGTATGAATGGTATATTGGGTGTTAATGCCGGAAGTAAAAATCCTCCTAGAGTATTTGTTGCTCAGTATAAAAAAGCTAAAGCCAAAAAACATATATTATTGGTAGGTAAAGGAATTACTTTCGATACAGGCGGAATGATTTTAAAACCTAGTACAAGTATGCTTGGTATGAAAGATGATATGGCCGGTGCTGCTGCAGTTTGCGGAGCTTTATTTTTAATATCTGATATGAATTTAGAAGCAAATGTTACAGTAATATGTCCTTTAACAGATAATAAAACAGGAAGTGCTGCTATAAATCCCGGTGATATATTAAAAATGTATAATGGCGTTACTGTAGAGGTAGTTAATACAGATGCTGAAGGAAGGCTTATACTTGCTGATGCTTTGGCTTATGGAATAAAAAAATATAATCCTGATTTTGTGATAGATATTGCTACTTTAACCGGAGCTTGTTCTATAGCATTAGGGAAGCATGCTTCAGGACTTATGTCTAATGATACCGCTTTATCAAGTGCTTTAAAAGATGCTGGGGACGATACTTATGAGAGGGTATGGGAGTTTCCTATGTTTGATGAATATAAAGAAGATATAAAATCTGATGTTGCTGATATAAAAAATTCAGGCGGAAGATATGCAGGAGTTATAACAGCAGGACAGTTTTTATCCTATTTTACAGAAGGAGCAAGATGGGCTCATTTAGATATAGCAGGTACTGATATGAGTGATGTTAATGTAAAATATATATCTAAAGGTGCTACAGGAGTAGGTGTATATCTGCTTGCTAAAACAGTGGAAAAACTTGTTGATATAGATAAATTCTAAATATTAATTTTTAGCAGTTATAAAAAATAATCATGGTATTTATATAATGCTATGATTATTTTTTTTATTAATTATTTAATGATTCTAATAATTGAATTTTGTATTTATTATATATAATAATTCTGTATTTAATAAAATAAATATAAAAAAATCAAATTAGTTTTTAGTTTCTACTTGAAATTATTTGTGTAAAATGTTATAATGAATATTCAAATTAGATAAAAATGGGAGTGTATATGCCTTCAGGAAGAAAAAGACTTCGTCAAAAGATGGCTACGCATAAACGCAAAAAACGTTTACGCAAAAATAGGCATAAGAAAAAATAATATAAAATAACATTATACATATTAATGTTTTTCATCTCTTAATATTTATATTTTTAATTGGAATAATAGTATGGCAAGCAATGTTAAAACTGTCATAGAAGTATGTGTAGGACTTCATTGCTCTATGAAAGGAGCTTATGCTCTTTTGGAAGCCATTCGTTCTCATTATGATTTAAAAATAGGAGTGCCGTCTTCTGATGGTATGCTCCTTAAAGAGATGGAGTGTATGCATAATTGCCATAATGCCGTACCTGTCCTTATTAATGGTATGGAATGTACAAAATCGTCTTTTAAAAGTATTATTAAGTATATAGAAGCTATACATGTAAGAAAAAGATGAAAAAGTTTGTACTGCATAGTGAAAATAATATAACAGATATCCAGTCATATAAAGATCATTTCGGAGATTATTTAAATCTTCAAAAAATAGCTAATTCTTTTTTTGAAGATTTAAAAGAATATACTATATTTAAAAGAGATATTACTCAAAGTTCTGTATATCAATTATTAACTGATGGAAATATTAAAGAAGATTTTATACTAATAAATGCTGCTTCATTTGACTATTTAGTTTTCAAAGATAAATTTTTATTAAAAAATAATCCTCATCTCATATTAGATGGTTCTGTTTTTATAGCCCAAATTTTAAATATTAAAAGAATAGATATAATATTAAAAGATTACTATTTAGAAGAAAGAGATATTATACTAAAAGCTATAGTAGAGGCAGAGGATTCTAATTTTGTCAATGATATAGAAATCAATATATACGATGAATATGCCTATTATAATAAATATAATATTAGGATTACACCTTCTTTTTTAGAAAATAAAAAATATATATTTGATTTGGAAACTATATCTCAAATTGCATACTTGGCACATATTGGAGGATTTACTTTTAAAAATTTTGGAAACGGAGAGTATAAAGGCAGCAATATACTTTCTATTACAGGAGATATAATAAATCCTAATTTATATGAATTTGAAATGTATAGTCCATTAAGAAATATTGTGAAAGCATCAGGCGGAACAGTTAAAGAATATAGTATAAAATGTGTATTTACAAATGGTTTTTTGAATCCTCCTATAGATTTTGATACTTTTCAGAAAATGACTTTAGATTATGAATGTTTCGGAAGTTATAATATGAAGATTGGAAATGGAGGAGTATGTTTTATACAAGAGGACAGATGTATAATAAGGGTTGCTGTAAAAATAATTCAGTTTGCTAAAAGTATATCATGCGGAAAATGTTCTCCTTGTCATTATGGATTTGATTTATGCGAATATTATATTAATAGAATGCTTTTGGGATATTCGAGTTTTGATGATTATTCTAATCTAAAAGAGACTGCTGAAATGATTAAAATAGGAGCTTCATGTTTATATATAAGAAGTATAGCCGGCTGTATATTATCTGTTATGGAAATGTTTAAAAATGAATTTATTTATTTGATAGAAAATAAAATAACATTATATAGTTTTGTAAAAAGTTAAAAATCTTTTATAATTTTATATTAGAGGTTTTATTGAATGATAATAAAATTTAGTGTTGATGGAAAGACTGTATCATCTCAGAAAGGATATACCATACTTCAGGCACTGTCCTACATCAATATAGATATACCTCATTTATGCTCATATAAAATAAATAGTACAAATACTTTTGAAAAGAAGAATAATATTCTGAGATGTAAATTATGCTTGGTTAAAGTAAAAAAGAAAAATGAAAATAGTTATTCTTATAAATATGCCTGCGACGAAATAGTAGAAAATGGAATGAGTGTTTTAAATGAAAAAGATGATGATATTATAAATTATAGAACTTCTTTATTAAAGGCTATACTTTATATGCATGAGCCTGTATGTGAAAGCTGTAAGGCTGATTATGTTTGCAATTTAAAAAAGTATTTAGATATTTACAATATTTCTATAGAGGCTTCTCCAAATGCTTTTGACAAAAATGATATTAATTTAATAGAATTAAAGAATATTGTAGAAAAAATGAATCTTCCAGACTTTATAAAAGCAAATTTTGAAAGATGTATTAACTGCGGTATATGCGAGGATTATAAAGTTATAGACGGATATAATTCTATGATAACAGATTTATGTCCTACTCATGTATTTGATGTTCAGAGGAATATAGATAATAAAATAAATGATGATATAAGTACAATAAAAAGTATAGACAGTTTTTGTATAGGATGCAATTATCTATGCGATGCCAAGTACAGTTATATAAAACACAGTATAAAGGATATATCATCTCCTAAGGGCAAAAAATATGGATTATGCGATTACGGAAGGAAATTGGATTATTATTCAAATAATACATTAGAAAAGCCTTTTTATAATGGAATGCAATGCGAATTCAATGAGGCTAAGGAACTTTATCATAAATTTATTAATGATATTGAGACAGAATATGTATTAGCATTAAATTCAAGTATGTATCCTATTGAAGATATCAGGGCTTTTAATGAATTTATTGATTCTTTGGGGATACAAAATTTAGTATTCAAAAAGAATATAATGGCCACAAATTCAAAAAATATAAGAGATAATTATACAAATATTAATGATTTTTCTATAAAAGAGATTAGAGATTTAAATATAAATTTAAAGCATTCTATATTTGACGATAATATTATACATAATGGCAAATTTAAAAAATTTATTATAGTAGGCGATTCATTAGATGACAATGATAATATAATTGATTTTTCTAAGAAGAATAAGGGAAATTATATAGTATTCAGTCCGAATTTTTCTGTTTTGGCTTACAATGCTTATTTAAGTTTTCCTATATCCTATCTTGGTGAGTTTGAAGGGCATTATGTAGATAATCATGGCAAGGTTAAAGAGATGCATTCATTTTTAGAAAAGAATAAAAATCGTATGAGTTTAAGAGATTTGTTAAAATATTTGTATTTATAATGATTTTGTATATACTAAAATATATAGAGTTTATATATTAATTATTATTTTTTATTATTGCTAATAAAAATTATTATTTCCTATATAAAAAGGAGAGTTATTTATGGCAAAAACAAGAGATGAGATACTCCAGAATAGTAATAAAAAATATGATATTATCATTATAGGCGGCGGAGTTATTGGAGCTACTATAGCATTAAAGGCTTCTAGAGTTGGACTTGCCGTTTTATTGCTTGAAAAGCATGATTTTGCTTTTGGGTCTTCTTCAAGAACTTCAAAAATGCTTTCAGGCGGATATAATGATATGAGCAGTAAGAATTTAATGTATACAATTCATAGGGTAAGAGAAAGAAATAACCTTATGTATAAGGCTTCAGCATCAAATTTTAGTATTATAAATCCTATATATGAGCATAGCAGTACAGGAATTTTTAGAGAAGAAATAAAGACAATATTATACGATGCTTTTTCTTTATTTGGAAAAACTAAAAAGCATAAATCTCTTAGCAGAAATGAAACTTTGGATGCATTACCTGATTTAATAAATAATGATGTTATAGCATCTATAGAATATTATGAAGGTACATTAGATGATTCTAGATATGTTATAGAGCTTCTTTTGAAGGCAGAAGAATTCGGAGCGGATATATTAAATTATGCTGAAGTTAAGGCTTTTGAATATAATCAGAAAGAAATAGAAAATGTAGTTTTTACCGATAGAGTTACAGGAAGAGTTCATACAGCAAGTGCTAAAACTATATTAATAGCAGCAGGGGCTTGGGGACATAGCATAAGTTCGCTTCTTCCTAATGGAAATTTTGAAGATAAGCTAGTTTATGTTAAGGGAAGTCATTTAATTATAGACAATGATTTGATTCATATAAATAAATCAGTTATTCTTCCAAAAATAAAATCAAGACCTAATGTATTTTTAATGCGTTGGAAAAATAATACTATTATAGGTCCTACAATCAAAAAAAATACTCATGATTTGGATTGTATATACACTACAAGTGATGAAGCTGAATACCTTCTTGATATATATAATACTTACTTCAGCTCTATTGTTAATAAAAATCATATAATAACTACGCAGTCTGGAATGATGCCTCTTAATCCTTCGCAGGTGAAAATACATTCTCATCCGCAGTATAGATTATTCTTAGTTGAAGGAGGAAATTTCACAACTTCTTCCTCTGTTTCTATGAAAGCATTAGTAAAAATGTATGGCAAGCCTTATAAGTGGTTCAGCACCCAGAAGGTTGTTAATAATAAATTTGAAAAAAATACTGAATTAGTTTTGAATGAAAATTTGGTTAAATTCCTTATAGATTATTTTGGTTCTGTTAATCTAATTCTAAAATTAAATGAGCTTTGTAAGAATGATTCTTCTCTTTTGGTAGAAGTTGGGCTTGATTATAGAATTAATAGAGGACTTATAAAATATTTTATAGAAATAGAACATGCTATTCATTTAGATGACATTATGATGAGAAGACTCAGATTTATATTGACAGAAAATGACTGCGGCACTTTAATTTCTGAGCATATAGCTGAAGAAATGGCTAATATACTTAAATGGGATAAAAGCAGAACTGAATGGGAAATAAAAAGATACAGAACAGAGATTAAAAGAACGAGAGTAGGGCTATTTTAATTTAGCCTTTTATCAAATCTTTGAATCCTCTTAATATATTAAGACCTGTATTTCCGCTTTTTTCAGGGTGAAATTGTATTCCGTATACATTGCCATTTTTTACAATGGCTGGTATTTGCACATCATATTCACTATCGGCTATTATGCTGTCATCGCAGTCTTTACCATAATAAGAATGTACAAAATATACATATTCCATATTATTAATATATTTAAATATTTTATCTTCTTTTTTTATATTAAGATTATTCCAGCCCATATGAGGCACTTTCAAATCTTTGTTTTTTAAATCTTTTTCTATAGGGCATATATTTCCTTTTATGAGTCCTAATCCATTGTACTCCCCATATTCATAGCTCTTATCAAAAAGCATTTGCATACCTAAGCATATACCCAAAATTAATTTTCCTTTTTTAGCTTCTTCCATAATAGTATTTTTAAGTGTTCCTTCTTTTCTGCTTTCAAGTTTTGCCAAAGCATCTCTGAAAGCTCCTACTCCCGGAAGTATTAAAGAATCAGCTTCTTTTATAGTTTTTTCATCATCTGTAAGTTTGGCATCTATTCCTACATACTTTAATGATGACATAAGAGAGAATAAATTTCCTACTTCATAATCTATTATAGCTGTCATAAAAAAATCCTATTAATTTTATTGAATTATTATACTAAAATAAAACATAAAAGTCAAAGTATAGGGGCGGGTGGGCGGGCTGAATAAATTAAAAAATTAAACAGATGCTTTTTTATAAAAACAAAAAATCAATTTTTTTAATTTTTATTATTTTCAAGCATTCCCTTTGTAGATAATACTTCATTTTTATATTTTTCATCTATTTTACAAGCCTGTGCTAAGGCTCTTGCAGTACCTTTAAAAATGGATTCTATTATATGATGAGTATTCTCTCCATATAAAGTATTTATATGCAATGTAATATTCATAGAATTAGTAAATGCTGTAAAAAACTCTTTAACAAGTTCAGTATCGAAATCTCCTACTTTTTCATGCTTTAAATCACTATTAAAAATTAAATGACTTCTTCCGCATATATCAACTGCCGCCATAGTAAGAGCTTCGCACATAGGCATGCTGAAATTTCCGTATCTTTTTATTCCTTTCATGTCTCCAAGTGCATTAGCAAAACATTTTCCCAAAACGATTCCGACATCTTCAACCGAATGATGATAATCAATATGAATGTCCCCATCGCATATAGTTTCTAAATCGAATCTTCCATGTCGTGCAAACAGATCAAGCATATGATCTAAAAATCCTACTTTTGTATTATTTTTATATTTTCCTGTTCCATCTATATTTAATTTAATTTTTATTTTGGTTTCATTAGTATTTCTTTCCATTTCTGATGTTCTCATCTTATAATCTCCTAGAGTAAAAATTTATTTTGATAATAATATAATTATACTTTCATTTTTTTGCAATATTTATATAATTCTTTAATATAATTTTTTGGAGATATGATATATGGGTACTTTAGAGAATCTTGATATTAACGATTTTAATAATTATAGTTCAAGAATTACTAAAGAGGAAGTGAGAGATAAAATTTATAAAGATTTAAATATTGAGAAAAAAATTAAGGAAGGTGCAGAAAATTATTTAGATTCATTAATATTGAAAATGTATTCTAATAATGCATATAGCGAATATGATTATTTAAATAGTTACATGCTTATTACTACAGAAATATTTGAAGGAGGATATATAATCTGTGATATTCATATAGATATTAATATGAAAGTGTACGATTATATGCCTAAAGATAATAATAAAAATGAAAGATATATTGCTTTGGATAATACATATTTAATGGGACTTAATTTAAAATTTTTATTAAAAGATATAAATGATAATATAGAAAATATAGAAGTAAGGTATTTTAATATTTACGGAGTTTCTGACAACTTACATCAATAATTAAAATTTAAAAATTAATCTATTTTAATTCTATATTTATAAATCTTAATGCCCTTTCAGCTGCATTTTCTACTAAAACAGCAGTATTGGAAATAGATTCATCAAGAGTCATAGCTTTTGTACATAATGGCATTATGGATTTAATACCCAAATCATATACTATCTCTGCTCCTTCTCTTATTTCACCAACTATTGCAATTACAGGTATATTTCCGGCTCTTTTTGCCACACCTACAGGAACTTTTCCTTCTTTAGTCTGTCCGTCAATAGCACCTTCCCCTGTTATGATAAGAGAAGCATCTTTTATTTTTGATTCAAAATCTATTATATCAAGTACAGCATCTATTCCGCTTTTTAGCTTGGCATTGCAAAAAGCAACAAGACCACCTCCAAGTCCTCCTGCAGCACCAGCTCCTTCCATATAATCTATTTCCTTTCCGAATTTTTCTTTTATAATTTTTGCTATATTTTTAAGTCCATTATCGAGTATATCAAAAGTTTCATTTGTAACACCTTTTTGTTTTCCATATACTGCTGTAGCCCCATTTTCTCCATAAAGAGGATTTTTTACATCACATGCCGCAGTTATTTTTATATCGAATATTCTCTTATCAACATTGCTGTTGTCTATATATTCGGTTTTTATCATATTTTCAGCAATAGCTTCAAGTTCATTATTGTTTTTATCAAGAAATTTATATCCCAAAGCATTAGCCATTCCTATTCCACAGTCATTAGTTGCACTTCCGCCTATTCCTATTAAAATTTCTTTAATATTATTATTAAGAGCATCTTTAATAAGTTCGCCCGTACCATAAGTAGAATATTTTAAAGGCTCTCTTTTTTTATCATTTATTAAAGTAAGACCAGATGCTTCGGCCATTTCTATAACTGCTTTATATTCATTAATAATCCCGTATTTAGCTTCTATAATATCTCCTTTAGGATTTCTAACATTTATTTTTTTTATATTTCCTCCTGCTGCATAGAGTATAGATTCTACAGTTCCTTCTCCGCCGTCTGCAACAGGAATTTTTATTGTATCAGCATCTTTTATAACTTTTAATACTCCCTTTTCTATATAATTGCAAATTTCTAAGCTGCCTGCACTTCCTTTAAAAGAGTCAGGTATTATTATAATTTTTTTCATTTATATGTCCTATATATGTCATCTAAATAATTTACTTTATTATAACAAATAAAATTATAATTGTAAAATAATGTATTAATTAATATTATAAATATAATATTAAAAAAATACTTATGTTTTTTTATATTTGTTTATGTGAAAAAATAAATTAAAAATTTCTATACAAAGTATTGATATTTTATTATTTTACATATATTATAAAAAATTGATAATGAAAAAAATAAAAATAAGGAGAGAAAGATGAGTCATCATCATCACAGAGGACAGTGGGGAACTAGAGCTGGATTCATACTTGCTGCTATAGGTTCTGCTGTTGGTTTAGGTAATATATGGCGTTTCCCATATATGGTTGCATCTAATGGTGGCGGTGCTTTTATGATAGTTTTCCTTATAGCTATGCTCACAGCTGGTATACCTATAATGATACTAGAATTTTCTATAGGGCATAAAACTCATAAAAGTGCACCCGGTGCTTTAAAAGCATTAAACCCTTCTTGGGAATGGTTGGGGTGGTTACAAGTATTTACATGTTTTGCAATAGTTATTTATTATTCTGTTATTATTGCTTGGTCATTATCTTACGGACTCTTTTCTATTCAAGGTTTAAAATGGGGAGCTGATACAGCTGGTTTTTTCACAAAAGAGTATTTAAAACTTCAAGATGGTTTTTCACTCAGCAATTTTAATATAGGAGTTGCAGTTCCTTTAATTATTGTTTGGGTTATTATATTAATTTCTGTTATTGGCGGAGTTAAAGACGGTATAGAAAAAGCAAACAAAATATTTATGCCTTTATTAGCTATATTAGTAGTAATTATTCTTATCAGAGGTATAACTTTACCTGGTGCTTTATCCGGTCTTGATTATATGTTCAAACCTGACTTTTCTAAACTTACTAATCCTAAAATTTGGATAGATGCCTACGGACAAGTATTTTACAGTATGTCTGTAGCTTTTGGTATAATGATTACATATTCAAGCTATTTGCCTGATGATTCTGATATAGCAAATAATGCATTTATGACAGGTTTTGCTGATACTAGTTTCAGTTTATTTGCTGGTATAACAGTATTTAGTATAATAGGTTATATGGCACATTCTCAAGGAAAAGAAGTAGCTGAAGTTGCAGGAAACGGCGGTATAGGTTTAGCATTTATGGTATTTCCTGAAGCTATTAATTCTTTACCTGGTTTAAATGGATTATTTGGAGTAGTATTCTTCTTGGTTCTTTCATTTGCTGGTCTTACTTCTGCCATATCACTTGCCGAAGTTGTTATATCTTCATTTATAGATAAGTTCCATTTCAATAGAAAAAAAGTAAGTATTATTATAATAGTTATACAAGGTGCTATATCTATGGTATATGCTACAGGAAGCGGGCTTTCTATACTTGATATAGTTGATGCATTTATAAATAATTACAATATTGTAGTAAGCGGTTTAATAGAGATTATATTAGTTGCTTGGGTATATAAACTTGGATCATTTAAGGAAACTATCAATAAAGTAAGTGAATTTAGCGTAGGAGCATGGTGGGATTTCTGTTTGAAGTTTTTAACTCCTATATTCCTAGCTGTAATGTTATCTTTGAAATTAATAAATGATTTCAAAACTCCTTACGGCGGTTATCCTAGTTGGGCTTTAATTGCTTTGGGTTGGTCTATGCCTGTTATAGCATTTATAGTTGGTATATTATTTGCCAAATTTAAAGACAGACAGCCTAATACACCTCATTAAACAAAATAAATAAAAGGAGGAATTAATTATGGGATTAGATTCTGCTATATTTATGGGATTTAGTTTATTAGCTATTTGGGGAGGATTTGCTTTCTTTTTGGGAATAGCTATAAGAAAAATGTAAAAATAAATACAAATTAAAGGCATTAACTTTTTTAAGTTTGTGCCTTTTTTAATTGATAATCAAAAATTATAAATATCGATATTTTTTATTTTTGTATTATGTATTATAATATATAAATAATTAACAAATAGGTTGAAAAATGAAAAGAGCTTTATTAATTATTACAGCAGTATTAAGTATGCTATCTCCTTCAATATTTGGTATGTACGGAGATCAGGATGATTGGATTGATTTTCTTACAGACGGCAATCAGTTTAGAGCGAGAATGGATCAATTAGGATTTGTTTTAGGAAACAGCAGTATTAAAGGTACTTTCGGTTTTAGATCTTATAATACATTAGATGTATTTGGCAGCATATTAATTAACAAGAATAATTTTGATTATCTAATGGCAACTATTTCAGGCGGTATAGGATATACTTCCGAAGCTTTTAGCATAGGTATTGGCTATAATTATACCTCAGTTCCTGTTCCTGCTTCTTATAATTTGGGTGCTCATACTCCTGTACTTATGATTAATGCTTTAAATGATAATTTAAGAATAGTTGTTCCTGTGCAGATATTAGTACATAATGGAGATCTGCAAAGAATAGACAATTTGTATCAGTATGATCATTTAGGTATAAGTACTGATACTCAAATAAGATATTATACAGGCATAGATGCTTTTAATGAAATAAGATTATATGTAAAATACGGACAATTAGGATATAAAACTGATTCATATGTTGATCAAAATTATGGTCAGGAATTTTTTGCAAGATCATTTGGTTTTGAAACAAGATTCTATTTTCTTAATACCCCTATTGGAAATGTAACTGTTAATCCTTTTATTAAAGTAGCATATAATACAGCTTTACATGGTTTTAGTACCATGGTAAGAGCAGTAGACAGCTTGTCAGAGACCATAGAAGGCTATTATCCTAATGTTTCTTTTTCTGCAACAGGAAATATTAATGCCAAATGGGATAAAAATCCTTATGATGTAACTGTGCAGGCAGTATTAGCATTGACAGCCAATAGCGATATAGTTTCTCTTTATCTTGAACCTTCTTTAGGTTATATGGCTAAATATTTAGGAAAATTACATTATGCAGATCAAGATGGCGAATATAATTTAGATTTTAAAGTAAATCATTATTTATCTTGGGGTGCTTATGCCGAGCTTTATATAACACCTGTTAAAGATTTAGAATGGTATTTTGAAATGGATGTTAATAATAGTGATGCTAATTCTACAGGAGTACCTGTAAGTTTTGCGGCCACTACAGGTATAACCTGGTATTTGCCAGAATTTTAAATAATTATTTAATATAAAAAAGAGGTATTATTTTTCAATAATACCTCTTTTTTTTATAATTTAAATTTTAATCTCTTCTTCTTTGTGCTAACATCAAAAGTCTTAAAAGTGTAAGTATAGCAGTAACAGCAGCAGCAACATAAGTTAAAGCAGCAGCAGATAATACTTTCTTAGCTCCGTAAAGCTCTTCGCTGTCTAAAAATCCGCCTTTATCCAATATCTTTATAGCTCTGTTTGAAGCATCAAATTCTACAGGTAATGTAACAAGAGAGAAGAATACCGCAAATGCAAAAAGTACAATACCAGCCATCATTATGTAGTATGAAAAACTTCCAGCCCCTCCTATCATAATACCTATAAGCACTAAATAAGGTCCGAATTGATCTCCTATAGCACATAAAGGATAGAATCCGTTTCTTATAGAAAGAGGAGCATACCCTCTGTTATGCTGTATAGCATGTCCTACCTCATGAGCAGCAACTCCTAAGGCAGCCACATCAGTGCCATCATAAACTCCCGCAGAAAGTCTTAATACTTTTGAAGAAGGATCATAATGGTCTGTTAAAGTTCCTCCTATTCTTTCCACAGGAATGTCTATTCCATATCCTTCTAAAATATATCTTGCAGTTTGTGCTCCTGTAATTCCTCTTTTATTTTCCATTCTGCTGTATTTAGCATAAGTACTCTTTACTTTCATCTGAGCCCAGAAACCTAAAAGTATTCCCGGAATTAGTATCCATATATATCCGAAATAATATTCAAAATATCCGCTAAACATATTAAAAAACCTCCTTAAAATTGATAATTAGTATTTTTCATTTTAAATATATGATTAATTGCAATATATTATAACATTTTTCTATAACAATGTTAATAGTTTTAATGTAAAATAAATTTATTCCAAAACTATATTTTATATCTTTGATAATCGTTTTTAATTATCGTTATAATATACTTATTATTAAAGGCTAATAATTAATAAATTTTATCGGCGTTCTTTATAGAGTATTCTATAGTTTTTCCTACAGCTTCTAAGGTTTTTTTATCTAATTTATCTATAGTATCCTGCGATGTATGATGAAAAGGATATCCCATATCTATAACATCGATAAAAGGTATTCTTTCATTTAAAAACGGTGTATGATCATCTATTATAGTACCATAATGTTCATCAAAAAAATAATTACCATAACCTAAATCATTTGCATACTGCCATATTTTGTTATAAATTGGGGAATAATATGTATGGGCAAAACTTTCGTATTTGAATTTTGCATTTTTACTTCCAACCATATCAAGAAGTATTCCGAATTTTATTTTTTGTTTATCAATTATTTTATCTCTTATTATAACTTCATTTACAAAAGCAATACTTCCCTGTATCCAGTCGGTTTCTATTAGAGAAGTGCCTTCAACATCAAATAAATTTCCGTCATCTTCTAAGTCGAATAGTACAAAGCATACACTATAAGGCAAATCATTATAATTTTTTAAAGCCTTCATAAGTTCTAATAATACTCCGCTGCTGCTTGCTCCGTCATTAGCACCGCTTATAGGTTTATTTCTATTGAATTGTACGGGGTCTTTTTCTGCAACAGAGCGGCTATCAAAATGACTTGTAATAATTATATAGTTATCAGTTTTTCCTTTAAGAAATGCGTATATATTTTCTCCGTTTCTTCCCTTTATATAAGGAGCTTCAAAATTATGACTAAAAACTTCATAACCCATATTAGAAATTTCTTGTTTAAAAAATTCTCTTACCTTTTTGTGAGCTTCGCTTCCATAGTTTCTAGGTCCTAAATCAGTCTGTGCTTTTATATAATCGTATGCATTTTCAGTATTGAAATAGAAATTTTCATTTATTTTCTTATCATTATCTTTTTGAGATGTATTTGCTTTTGCATTACTGCATGAATATAATAACATAGTCATCACTATAAAAAGCATTGTAATATATTTCATATTTTATAACCATATATATTTTTATTGTATTATGTTTGCTAATTTTAATTTAATAGCGGTAAAAAGTCAATAAAATAGTTTACTTTATTGTATAAAAGTACAGTTAAATCCCCTATCGGATTTTTTTTATAAAAATTTAGTCTTTACTTTTTTTTAAAAGATATTATAATATGTTATACATGAAGTTAATATTATGTTACTGTTTTGTAGGGGATGACTAAACAGATATTTAATACATAATATAAATAGCTTTAGAAAATAAAAATTACAAACAAATATTTTAAGCACTATTCATGGAGGGTAGTTATGATTATCAACAATAATATTTCTGCATTAAATGCAAACAGACAATTGAATTTAACAGGAAATTCAATGACTAAAACAATAGCACAGCTTTCTAGCGGTATGAGAATTAACACTGCTGGAGATGATGCTTCTGGATTAGCAGTATCTGAAAAAATGCGTTCACAATACCGTGGTTTACAACAAGCTACTAGAAACGCTCAAAACGGTATATCTTTCATTCAAACAACTGAAGGTTATTTAAATGAAACTACTAACATTATGCAAAGAATGAGAGAATTAGCTATTCAATCTGCTAATGGTATTTATTCTGACAGCGACAGAGCTTTAATTCAAGTAGAAGTTAACCAATTAGTAGCTGAAGTTGACAGAATTGCTTCTCAAGCTGAATTCAATAAAATGAATATGTTAACAGGACGTTTTGCTGCTGATGCTCAAACTCCTATGACTTTCCACATCGGTGCTAATATGGATCAAAGAGTATCTGTTAATATAGGTGCTATGACTGCTGCTAACTTACAAGTTGGAGGAGACACTCCTATTTCTATTTCTTCTGTAGAAACTGCTAACCAAGCTTTAGGAAGAATAGACGAAGGTATACAAATGGTAGTAGCTCAAAGAGCTGAATTAGGTGCTGTTCAAAATAGAATGGAATCTATGGTAAAAAGCTTAATGATAGCTACTGAAAACACTATCGCTTCTGAAAGTGTTATAAGAGATGCTGATATGGCTTCTGCTATGGTTGCTTATACTCGTGAACAAATCTTACAGCAAACAGGTGCTGCTATGTTAGCTAATGCTAATATGAAAAACCAATCTATAATGAGAATTATTGGATAATTTGATTTAAGCGACTTATTACAAATGTAGATATAAAGCCCATTAATAGAAATATTAGTGGGCTTTTATTTTTAATAATTTTTATATATAAATACTATAATGGAAACTGCATTTAATTATCTATAGATGCTAACACTTATTAAATTTTCTCAAAATTTTTTAAAGTTAATTATTTTATAAAAAGAAAAGAAGTATTTAATTTTTTGTATTATTTACAATCCCGCCCTATATACTTATTGTTTATTTAGTATTTATAATTAAATTATTTTTTTTATTTTTTTCTGCAATTAGAAAACTCGCCCTAAATTTAATTAGAATTAAAATGTTATTAACGCACGCAGAATAAAATTTTATATTTTGAATCAATTAATAATATAATACTCATTATATAAAAAAAATTTATTAACCGTGCGTTAAATTAATTATTACTTAAAACAATATGCCTATATGCCTCATAAGCAACTATAGCTGCAGTATTCGATACATTTATGGAACGAATATTATCACTCATTGGTATATATACAGAGTTTTCTAAATCATTTTCCCATAATGATTCTCTAAGTCCTGTTGATTCTCTGCCGAATAAAAGTATATCATTATTCTGATAGTTAAACTCATCGTATCTATTTTTTCCGAACTTTGTAATTGGAACTATTCTTTTATTATTGTTATTGCAGTATTCTAAAAAAGTATTTTCATTTTCATGCTTTACCAATTTTAGATGCTCCCAATAATCAAGACCTGCCCGTTTTACTTCTTTTGAACTTATTATAAAAGAAGGTTTAGATACTATATGAAGCTCTATATTAAGACCTACGCATAATCTTCCAATGTTTCCTGTGTTAGCGGGTATTTCCGGTCTATATAAAGCTATTTTTATATTGAAATTATCATTTACTTTTTTTATATTATCTATGCTACTCATATTTTATTATTTTAATCATATTTATATTTTTTTCAATATGCTTCATCTAGCTGTTAATAAATTATAATAAAGTATTGATTTTTTTTATTTATAAGTTAAAGTAATAACATGGTTATTTATATAAAATTAAATTAAGGGAAGAAAGTGAACAAAATAGAAGAATTTAACCAATCCACTTCCAAATATGAATTATATACTCATTTAAGTGAAAAAATAGTATCAGGCGAAATAAAAACATTTTCCGGAATTTTTACCTATGCTAAAAATATTAATTTTGAAAAAGTACATGATAGTAAGAAGGTATTAAAAGGGTTATTTGATCTTATACGAAAAATTTATTGGGGATTTTTTAATAATTTGGATAAAGAACTTTACCCTAAATTATGGTCTCAGTTCGTTACTGAAAATCAAAAATATAATTTTGCGGGTGATTTAAAATTAAGTCTTTCAATAGCTGATATTTATATAGCGATGCTTGATATACATGGATATACTAAATTCTGCGAAGAAAATAAGAATAATCTTTCAAAAATGCATGCCTTAGATGATTTAATGCAAAATAAAGTAAGCGAAGTAACAAGATTCTACAATGTTATATCACATAGGAAACAGGGCGATGAAATAATTATGGTATGCCCTACAGCAACAGATGCTTTAAGTGCTACTATAGCGATAATCGGTGTTTTAAGTAAAAAAAGATTATTAAATGAATATCCAAGTGTAGATACAAGCGGACTTCCTGAGTTTAAAATCAGTGCAGGAATATCCGGCGGTAATACTAATAGTTCTTTAATTATTACAGAAGACGGAGATTTATCAGGTTTTTTAATTAATAATGCGGCAAGGATGCAGGCTAGAGCAAACACTTTAGCACCAAAAGAAAATAAAGTAATAGTAACTAAAAATTTACAGTTTAACTTTTTAAAAGAAAATAGTAAAGTTAAAAGCGAAATATTTGAAAAGGATATAATATCTTTTTATGATAATGGTATGATATCATTTAAAGGTACTGAAATACCTATAGTAGAAGCAATATTCAATCCTGATGAGAAGTATAAAGAGCAATTTTTTAGTGAGATGGAAGAACTTGTAAAAAGCGTTAAGGGGAATTTGTGGAAGCAGAGAATGTTTACTGCTATATTAGATTTGATATCGAAAGTTGCTAAATCAATGCCTCCTTTTCAGATAGATGAAAAAGTTAACGATTATATATCTAGTTATACTAATGGTACTATATGTGATTTATGCGATAAGGCAAATGGGGCTTATGTAGTTAAAGAAAATTATAAAGAGGCTATAGATACTTTTGCTTTGATTATTAAGCTGCTTAAAACTATTCCTGATTTTGATAAGATGGTTTTAGAATATGCTGAGAGTATTT
The DNA here is from genome assembly GCF_002214805.1 of Brachyspira hampsonii. Taxonomy (NCBI): domain Bacteria; kingdom Pseudomonadati; phylum Spirochaetota; class Spirochaetia; order Brachyspirales; family Brachyspiraceae; genus Brachyspira; species Brachyspira hampsonii. The sequence goes on from NZ_CP019914.1 coordinate 2,129,229, forward strand.
GTGCAGGATATGAAAAAGTTTTGCCTATATATGATGTCGTTATAAAGAAAGATATAGAGGCTAATATATCCGAGATTTTCCCTGCTAATCATATATCAATATTTCAGAATGTTCAGAAGGCTAATGAAACATATAATAAATTGATGAATATTGCTATGAGCAGTAAAACTTTAAAGAGAAGAAAATCTATATGGTACGGAATATTAGAAAAAGAACTCCCTAATTTAGTAATTAATATGTATTCCGGAAAAAAATAGCATTTATTTTTACAAAAATAATTATTTTTATTGAGTTTATATATGTAAATTTTATATGTTTTTTACTTGCAGAAATATTTATATATGATACACTATACTATTATTAAATTGTTTTTTTTATTTTAAGGAGTATTTATGAGTTTGAAAAACTTGAAGAAATTAATATTGATAATATCATCATTTTCTATAATAGCCTGCTCTCAAAATCAAGGAGGATCAAATGCATCAAAAACTTCATCAGATTCTCTAGCTTATTTAAATGGCGGAGCAGGAGATTGGGTTATAAAAGTAGATAATTTTACTATTAATCAAACTAATTTTACTAAAGATTTAGAAGCTTCTTTAGTACTTCAAGGTGCTACACCAGAACAAATAGCTATGTATGCTAATGATGCTACCACTAAACAGATATATGCAGATCAGTTAATAAATTCTATTTTATTGCTAAATAAAGCAGAAGCAGAAAAATTCTTTGAAACAGAAGAAGCTAAAGATTTTATTAATCTTTCAATCAGAAATATAAAATTTCAATATTATGTAACAAAACTCATGGCAGATGCTTCTAAAAATATACCAGATCCTACTCCTGAACAAGCTCAGGCTTTCTTTGAACAGGCTAAAGATCAATTAACTCAAATGTATGGCATTACAGCATATAATACAGAAACAGCTCCTTATATTGCTCAATTATATAAAAATGCTTATGCACAGCAATTAGTAGAAAGAGATATACAAGATTTAAAAGATAAAGCAGTAATAGAAAGAAATACTGCCGTTTTAGGAGAAGCAAGCATACTTCCTCCTCAAATAGGAGATAGCAATGCAACAGCTATACCGCAGCAAGGCACAAATTTACCTCAGCAGGGTGTAGATAATAATTTATTACCAAGAACAAATAATTAAAATTTAATATTAATGGGAAAGGAAAAGAATGTCTCAAAAAAATGAGAATAATGAAAAAAATTTGAATCAGGAAAGCTCTGCAGCTGATAATAAACCAAAAGTTATTATAAAAAAAAATAATGCATCTAATAACAATAATGATGATAATCAGGCTGCAGCAGCTGTTAAAAAAGTAAAAAAAGTTATAGTAAAAAAGAAAATAATAATACATAATAAATCTGATAAGCCTTATACTCAGAAACAGGATAATAATAACAATAATACTCCTGAAAAAAATAATATAGCAAAAGAAAATAGAGATAATAAAGAATCAAAAGGTAAACATTATTCTCATAATAGAGATAATAAAGATTTTAAAGAAAATAAATCATATAAAGATTCTCCTGCTATAGAAGCTCCTGTAGAGGATGTATCCTCATTCAAGAAAGATAATAAAAAAGATAATAAGAAAAGAGATTACGATAAAAAAGATAAAGAGTATGATAAGAAATCATCTCAGAAAGATTCCAAAGCAGAAGCAGCTCAAAGGCAGGAAAATAAAATATTTAATAAACTTCAGGCTAAAAAGCGTCAGCAGGAACAAAGACTTGCAAGCGTTGAAAAAGAAATCAGCATAATGGAAACAATTACTGTAGGCGACTTAGCTAAAAAGATGAATTTAAGAGCCTCTGATATAATATCCAAACTTATGGGTATGGGTACTATGGCTAGAGTTAATGATATAATTGATTCTGATACTGCCACAATTATAGCTGATGATTTCGGATGTAAAGTTAATGTTATATCCTTACAGGAAGAAGCTACTATTGAAGTAAAAGAAGATAGAGAAGAAGATTTAAAACCTCGTCCTCCTGTTGTAACAATAATGGGGCATGTTGACCATGGTAAAACTTCTCTTCTTGATGCTATAAGACATAGTAATATTACATCAAAAGAAAGCGGCGGAATCACTCAGAATATAGGTGCCTACAAAGTAAAAATACCTAGCGGTGAAATAGCTTTTATAGATACTCCAGGACACGCAGCATTTACTATGATGAGAGCAAGGGGGGCAAAAAGTACTGATATTGTCATACTTGTTGTCGCTTCAGATGACGGAGTTATGCCTCAAACTGTAGAAGCATTAAACCATGCCAAAGAGGCTAATGTTCCTATAATAGTTGCTGTTAATAAAATGGATTTACCTAATGCCTCTATGGATAAAGTTAAAGCAGCATTATCTGAATACGGACTTACTCCTGAAGAATGGGGCGGGGATACTCAGTATATAGGCGTTAGTGCTTTAACTAAACATGGTATCAATGAATTATTAGAAGCCATTATACTTCAGGCAGAAATGCTTGAATTAAAGGCTAATCCTAACAGAGAGGCTATTGGTATAGTTCTCGAAGCTTCGCTTGATCAGGGAAGAGGTCCTGTAGGAACTGTTCTTGTACAAAATGGTACTTTGAAAATTGGAGACTATTTTGTATGCGGGCTTTCTGTTGGTAAAGTCAGAGCTATGGTTAATGATTTAGGTCAGAGAGTTACAAAGGCTTTGCCTTCTACTCCTGTTGAGGTTTTGGGATTTGAAAAAACTCCCGAAGCTGGTGAATCATTTAATGTTATGCTTGATGAAAAAGAAGCTAAAGCTATAGCTGATAAAAGAGTTCAGTTGAAACAGCAGGAGGCTTTAAAGGCTAATGTTAAAGTTACTTTGGAAAACCTTTATGAGAAAATAGCTTCTGATGCTATGAAAGAGTTTAAAGTTATAATTAAAGCAGATGTTCAGGGAAGTGCTGAGGCTTTGAGAGATGCTTTAAATAAAATACAAAGTGATAAAATAAGATTTGTTTCAATATATAGTGCATCAGGGGCGGTTACTGAAAGTGATGTAAACTTGGCCCATGCATCTAATGCTATCATTATAGCTTATAGAGTTCGTCCTTCCGGAAAAGCTAGAGAATTAGCTGAAAAACTCGGCATTCCTATAGAAAGATATGATATCATTTATGAGGCAATAGAGGCTATTCAGAATGCTATGAAAGGTTCTCTTGAAAGACTTAAAAAAGAAGTTGATATCGGTACTGTTGAGGTTAGAGATGTATTCCATGTTCCTAAAGTGGGTACTATTGCAGGCTGTTATGTAACTAGCGGAAAAATAGAAAGAAATGCCGGTGTAAGAGTGATGAGAGATAATGTACTTATTTATACAAGCAAGATTTCTAGTTTAAGAAGAATTAAAGATGATGTTAAAGAAGTTGCAAGCGGTTATGAATGCGGGGCTTCTATAGAGAACTTTAATGATATCAAAAAAGGCGATTTGCTTGAGATATTCAAGATTGAAGAAATAGCTCAGGATTTATAAAATATTGTTTAAAGTATACAGTTTATATTGTTGATATTTATCTTATCTATCTTATTATAGCATTTAAATATTTAAAATTAAATAATAGTTTATTTTAGGATTAGGTATGAAATTGTATGCTGTTCTTTTTTAACTGTTAATTATGTTAATGGTTTCATGTACAAAAAATACAGGAGTCGTTGTAACTAATTCCGTTCTAATTTGGTTTTAGACAAAATTAGGTATGGTAATTTTAATGGGGTAAGTTTAGATGGTAATACATTAACTATAACAGGAAGTCAAAATAATAATAATGGAACCTATCAATATTCTGATTATTTTTTGTCCTTAGTTTCTATATTTAAAGATAAAAATGGAAATAGTTTATTAGTCATTCCATTAGGGGAAAAGTTAATATAGTTAAGGTTAAGCAAGAAGGATGGGATCTATTGCAGCTTCTTATGGATTCATGTAATCCTGAATATGAAAAAGTTTCCAATAATATTTTTTATTTTTATTTGTTCAATTCATACAGCATTTTCTAAGGGTCTTCCTTTATCTACAGAAGTTACAGGAGAATATTATAGTTGGATAAAGGGGAGACAGATGATAAGTTTCAATCTCAATCCCGGTATTAGCGTATTTACCACTATGATTTTAGACACAGTTTTTAAACATGGAAGGAATACAGTAGGTATGTTTGGAGCAGATGAATAGATTTTGGTACTACAATATTTTCTGCAGTTACTTTGCCTGGTATAGCAAATTTAATATTTAAGCCTCAAAATGGAGCATCTGAATCTTTGTTTAAGGGAGGATTTGGTATAGCATTTACATATAACTATGCATATTTACCAAAACAGGCTATAGATGCTTTTCTTGGAATATATAGTTTTAATGCTCATTATAATGGCACTATAACTGTTAATGGAGTAAGCAGTTATCAAAAGATATATAATGTTGATGTTATTGTTATACCGGCATCTATAGGTGTGAGATTTTATTTTAATAAAAGCAATAGGGATAATGGTTTTTTACTTCTTCCTAAGGTTGGTATGAATATATTTGCTGTTAAAGGAAAAGATTATGCTGCAAATAAATAAGATTTAAGTGCTATAGTAAATTTTTATATATCCGGTGAGATGGGATTTAAGATAGATATGTTTACAAAAATGGGGGCAAATTGGCCTGTCCGTCCTTTTATTAATATATCTTTATTAGATTTGGGGTATTCATTTATTCATGGTTTAAGATTGGTATAACATTCTAATAATAGTTTATCAGCAAATAAAAAAAATTTTCTTGTAAATATATAAAATATTGGTATACTTAATAGACATTTTTTCTATTTTTTTAAATTATAAAATAAGGGAATTATTTATGGGAGTTTCTTATAAAGACAGCGGAGTCAGCAGAGAGGAAGGCTATAAAGCTGTATCACTGATGAAAGAAGTTGTATCTAAAACTATGCACTCAAATGTACTTAATAATATAGGAAGTTTCGGTGCTTTGTATGAACTTGGCAAATATAATAATCCTGTACTTGTATCAGGAACTGACGGAGTAGGTACAAAATTAGAGATAGCATTTTCTATGAAGAAGTACGATACTGTTGGAATAGATGCTGTTGCTATGTGTGTTAATGATGTGCTTTGTCATGGTGCTAAGCCGATTTTCTTTTTGGATTATCTTGCATGCGGAAGATTGAATGGAGAAACTGCTGCTCTGATAGTAAAAGGTATTGCTGATGGTTGTTATGATGCTGGGGCTGCTTTAATAGGAGGAGAGACAGCTGAAATGCCCGGATTTTATAAAGACGGAGATTATGATATAGCAGGTTTTTGTGTCGGAGTTGTAGAGAAAGATAAAATCATTGACGGCTCTAAAGTAAGCGAGGGAGATTCCATTATAGGTATTGCATCTTCAGGATTTCATAGTAATGGATTTTCTTTAATAAGAAAACTTGTACGAGATTATAATGCTGTATATGAAGGTGAAAAAATAGGAGAAACTCTTTTAACGCCCACTAAAATATATGTGAAAAAAGTACTGCCTTTACTAGAAAAATATAATATTAAAGGTATGGCTCATATTACAGGAGGCGGCTTAATAGAAAATGTTCCGCGTTCTGTTGCTAAGGGATACAAAGCTGTAATTAAAAAGGATAGTTTTAATACACCTAATATATTTAATTATATTCAGTATTTAGGTAATATAAAAGAAGAAGAGATGTATAATACTTTTAATATGGGTATTGGATTTGTTATAATAGCTGCTAAAGAGGATAAAGATAATATTATAAAAGATTTGAAAGAGCAAAATGAATCTGCTTATGAAATAGGCTATATTGCTAAAAATGATAATGAGGATAAGAGTGATATATGCTTAGAGTAGCTGTTTTAATTTCCGGAGGCGGAAGTAATTTAAAATCTTTGATAGATTCTCAGGATAATGATTATTATAAAATAGATATAGTTATTGCTGATAGAGATTGCGGGGGATTGAATATTGTAGAAAATGCTGGAATAAAAGCTGTATTATTAGATAGAAAAATATACAAAAAAGATTTATTTAAAAAGATAGATGAAGAACTTTCTAATATAGATTTGGTTGTATTGGCTGGATTTTTATCAATAGTAGACAGTCTTTTTATAAAAAAATGGGAAGGAAAAATTATTAATATTCATCCATCTCTTCTTCCTAAATATGGCGGAAAGGGTATGTATGGTATTCATGTGCATGAGGCAGTAATTGCAAATAAGGAAAAGGAATCAGGATGTACTGTTCATTATGTTACTGATACTATAGACGGAGGGGATATTATAATGCAGGCTAAAGTACCTGTAAAAGAAGATGATACTGCTGATATTTTACAAAAAAGAGTATTAGTAGAAGAACATAAATTGCTTCCTGCTACTGTGAAAAAACTTTCTAGAATTTGATTTATATAGATTTGGAATTTATTCTAATTCCCCGCCCTTTATATTTATTGTGAATATTAGAAATATAATCTGCATTGTTTTTTTATTTTTTAAGAAAAAGTAATGCCCGCCCAAGTTGTAATTAGATTTAAAGCTGTATTAAACGCATGTATAGTTATCTTTAATCTGCTGGTGCGATTATGAGAATTTCAAACTTTTATATTTTTTATCTATTTAACATGCGTTATTTTCCCATATAATAAATATATGCCGACATTATAGATATTTCTGCATTATTATCATCTAATGAATCATTTTCAGTATTAATATCACTGTAAGTAAAATAACTTGATAGAGGTGCATAATCCTCTTCAGTATTGTAATCATCAGTACTAGTTGTTATTGTAGAATTGTTATTCAGATCAGAAGCTATCAATTTTGCAGAGTCATTTGAATTGCTTGTGATATTATTATTGTTATATATTGTACTAACAGCTCCGAATATGAGTAAAGCAGCCGCTATTGAACTTATAGATGCTATCACTCTCTTTTTATTAAATATACTTACAGGCTTTTTATTAATTTTTATATTTGACTTTCCTAAAAGTATAGATGACATAGAATTTAATTCATCTTTGAATTTCTGACAAGATTTGCAAGAAGCTAAATGTTTTTCCATTTCAAATATTTCATTAGCATCTAAGTCATTGTCCTTATATCTGCTAATAAGCATTTCATAATATTCATGATTATTTTTCATAAGCTCACCCCCATTTTTTTCATAATAGATAGAAGTTTTTTTCTAGCTCTGAATATTCTGGTTCTGACAGTATTAACCGGCAGATCCAATTTTTCAGATATTTCATTGTAAGAATAATTTTCATATTCAGCCATCATAAGCGGAATTCTAAAATCATCTTCCAATTTTTCCAATGCTTCAGCCAATATAATTTTATGTATGCTGTCATCATTTCCAGATTCCTGTACTTCAGAATTTCTATACTCTTTTAATCGGTATTTTTTTTCTCTTTCTTTTTTCTTATGTGATCAACAGCCCTGTTAAAAGAAACTCTATAAAGCCAAGTATATATTTTACTTCTTCCCTCAAAACTTTCTCTTTTTATATAAAAACTTACAAAAACATCCTGCACAATCTCTTCTGCTTCGTCTTTATTAGAAATGATAGAATATACCAAATTAAATAATGGTTTCTTATACATTTCTATAAGCTCTTTGTAAGCTTCCTCATTACCTGTTTTGAATGCATCTATATTATCTTCATAAGCCATAGCACTGCTCATATTTATCCTTATAAAAATTCCCTATTTCATCATACGGCTGTTTAGCTGAGCTTTTTGTTCTGGAGTAAGAACATCTATAATATCTAAATCTCTTACTATTCTTAAATAATCTCTTAAAGCTTCCTGCTCTTTTTTCTGTTTTATCAGATTTTTAATTGCCTCTCTGTCAGTATTGTCTTTCATTAATTCTAATCTTATACTATTATCAATTCTTTCTATTTCTAATCTGATAGGTTCTTCTTCTGTGATGAATCTGATGGCTATATCATACATTCTATCAGCTTGTTCTTCAGTTAGAATTATACCGATTTTTCTAAAAAATTGTAAAGGATCATGTCCTAATCTTTTATCAAACTCTCCGCCTCTTCTGTTTCTTCCATATCCAGGACCATGAGGACCAGGACCTTTAGGTCCCGGTTGTGCCAAAATTGACAAAGATAACAATAATATTAAAGATATAGTATAAAATATTTTATTCATAAACTCTCCTCACCACTCCATAATTTTTAATATTATATTATCTTTTCCTTATTAGACGGAATTATTATACAAAAAGTTCCCGCTATTTTTTAAAAATAATATAATATTTTATCCTTTTTATCTCATTCTCCGAAAACAATGACAATATATCCAAGTCGCATGACATTATAGTATAATCAAAATCGGCTTCTTTTTCTTTTTTCTCAAATATTAATTTTTTTATATTATCCAAATTTATATCTTCTTTTTTAAACTCATCATTTATTTTTGTATTGATTTCATTTAATTCAGCTAAAATCTTTCTTACATCTTTTAAGTATCTTTTTATGATTGAATTTATAGTATATTTTTTTTCTAAACTTACATCTATTCCGGCATCAGTCAGTACTTTAATAGAATCATCGTTTATTATAAAATTCTCATCGGCATATAAATTATATATATTAAAAATTAATAAAGCAATAATCATTATTTTTTTCATATAAACCTCTTAAACTAGACAGTTTACCTTTTAGACGAATAAATTATTAAAAAAGTTCCTATATTTTACACTTTAAATAATGAAGTATTTATATTATAATAAAATTAATATATATTTATATAATTTGGATAGCTAATGTATAAAATAATTTATTTAGATGAAAAATTAAAAATAATAAAACTTCTCTATGATAATAAAAGCAATGATATAAATGCTATGTTTTCACTTATGAAATATATAAAATCCAAAATAAATGCAAAAATAGAAAAGTCAGATGAAGGTTTTTTATTATTCAATGATGAAAAAAAATATTTATTTTATATATCAAATAATGATGCTATATGTATAAAAGTGATTATGCATGATGATAAAGTTGCTTTCACAAATTTCAAATATATGGAAAGAGAGTTTAAAGGTTATATAGATGAAATTAATATATTGCTTGCAAAAGAGAAGATAGAAAATATAAATAATTCAATAAAGAATAATATGTGGATTGATTTTATGATTTCTAGTTATGATGACAATCTTCATATAGTAGGAAGTAATGATTTAAGTTTAGGTCATATTGCTGAGATAATTTTTAAAAATGCCTCTTTTGTGCAATGCTCAAAATATTTTAATGCATGCCCTAATGAGTATGATGTATTTTATTTATGCTCTAATGAAGAAATTGAAGATATTATTAAAAAATATAAAAATGTAATCAATGATAAATATTCTATTATGATAAAAATTAAAGCTGATGATATGAACAGTCATTTTTATATAGCATGCGATGGAATAGATTTTATTTATAAAGAGGTAGTATATGATTATGATTTTACATCTCTTTATAGTTCGGATAAAGAAAATATCATAAAGAAATATGATCTAATAAAAGAGGGGGGATCTTGGTATCAGGAAAAAGAAAACTTGCATAAAACATTAATATTTACAGATAAGTTTTTAAATAGGAATGATACTATAGGGATATTATTTAGAATATATAAATTATGTTTTGCTAAAGTTAAATATTTTAGAACTTATATATTTAAATTTGAGCCCTATAAATATGATTATAAGAAAGGTTTTATAGCAGCAGAACTTTGGGATGCTGAATTTTTTAAACATATCGATTCAGGATATATGCTTGATTTAAGATATTTGCAATCTATAAAAGTTTATGAAGATTTTCTAAAATTATGCAATGAATTAGAATCTTTTGAAAAATAGAGTAATTATTTTATAAAAAATAGTTAGTCTTGAAACTTTTTTTATAATTATTCGTCTAAGTTAAAGAGTTTAAAGTATATAGTATGCTATATAAAAGGTAGGTTGAAGCGAATGAAGAATTTTATAGAGTTAGTAGTAAAAAGACCAGTAGCTGTTTTTATGTGTATGATAGCAGTATTGATATTAGGTTTTGTAAGTTTGAGTAAATTGGCAGTTGATTTTTTACCGGATATGGAGCTTCCATATATTACAGTAAGAACAGTATATGAGAATGCCGGACCTGAAGAGGTAGAAAAATCAGTTACAAGAGTAGTTGAAAATGCAGTTGCCACTGTAAGCGATATTAATACAATAACTTCTACTTCACAAGAGGGAGAGTCAAGCGTATTTATAGAATTTAATTGGGGTACTGATTTAGCAGTTGCAACAGCGGATGTAAGAGAGGCAATAGATGGAGTAAAAAATTCTCTTCCGGATGATGCTGATAGTCCTACAGTATTAAAATTTTCTACAGATATGACTCCAATTATGGAAATAGCTTTTTTCGGGACGGATAATTTGGGAGCATTATATACATTAATAGATAATCAAATATTAAATAAAATAGAACAGGCTTCCGGAGTAGCAAGGGCAGAAATAAGGGGCGGACTTAAAAGTGAGATGAAAGTCGATTTAGTTTTGAATAGACTTCATGCCTACGGTATAGATATTAACAGTATAGTTTCTCTTTTATCATCAGAAAATCAAAATTTATCCGGCGGTGATACTTATGAAGGAGTTTATAAATATACTCTAAGAACTATGGGAGAGTTTACAACACCGGAAGATATTGAAAATACAGTTGTAGCATTAAAGACTAATGATACACCGATAAAATTAAAAGATATAGGAAGAGTTTATCAGGGATACAGTGATGACTCTGAAATAGTAAAAATCAATGGTATGCCGGCAATATCAGTATCTGTTAATAAAGAATCAGGAGGAAATGCTGTTAATGTGTCAAAAGCGGTAAAAAGACAATTAGCTAATCTAAATCTTCCTGAAGGCGTGGAGTATGAAATATTATTCAATAGTGCTGATAATGTAAATGAAGCTATAAAAGGAGTATTGGATACAGCTTGGCAGGGCGGATTATTTGCAGTTATTATATTGATGCTTTATTTATGGAATGTAAAAACAGTTTCTATAATAGCAGTTTCCATTCCTATATCCATTATTATTACATTTACATTAATGTATTTTCTTGGAATCACTTTAAATATTATATCATTATCAGGACTTGTTTTGGGTATTGGTATGATGGTTGATAACTCTATTGTAGTTTTGGAAAATATATTTTATTATAGAAATAACGGATACGGAAAATATTCTTCAGCTATAAATGGTACTTCAACTGTTGCACTTGCAATATCGGCTTCTACTCTTACAACAATTGCGGTGTTTTTGCCGTTTCTTTTCGTTGAAGGACAAACAGGTCAATTATTTAGAGATTTATGTATTACAGTTACAGTTTCAATGATAGGTTCTTTATTTGTAGCTCTTACTATAGTACCTATGCTTGGGGCTAGACTTGTAACAAATAAGAAAATGAAATTTTTAATACCTATAGAAAATTTTGTTAATGATAAATTTCATAGTAAAATTAATAACTTATATTCTGCTTTATTAAGTTATTCTATAAAAAACAAAAAGAAAGTATTTATTTCCTCATTATCAGTTGTATTTATAATCATAATATTAGGTTTAATTTTTATAGGTAAAGAAGGATTTCCGACTTCAGATGAAGGACAATTTAAAATAGAGGTAAAGATGCCTGTAGGTACTAAATCCGAGCAGACACAGGCTTTTGTCAGCAGAATGGAAAGCGATATACAGAATGCAATAGGAGAGGATTTTGATAGAATGCAGTCTAGGGTAAAATCCGGCTCTGAAGAGAATGCTGCTGAAATAAGAGTGCAGCTTAGAGAAAAAAGTGAAGGAAGAAAACTTTCTGTTGATGAATATATAGAAATAACAAGAAATGCATTGGTATCATATCCTGCACAAATTAATATATCAGCAATAACAACATCAGCTATAAATAGCGGCGGAAGAGACGGAGGAACAGGAGGTCAGGAAATAGAAATAGAGCTAGTAGGAGATGATTTAGATAAGTCTACAGAAATAGCAAATAATATAATAAACTCTATATCTGACATAGAAGGAATAAGAGAGCCTAGACTTACAAGAGATGATTCCAATCCTGAGCTTAAAATATATGTTAATAGAGAAATAGCCGCTAAAATGGGAATTAATGTAAACACTATAGCGAATATTATTAAAACAAGTTTTGCAGGAACTACTGCTACAACTATGACTCCGGCTAATTCTGATGTTACAGATATAGATGTTAATGTTCAGTTAGGAGAGCCTGACAGATTAAAAATAGATGATATATCAAGGCTTATGATACCTACAACAGCTGGAATAGTACCTATATCATCAATAGCCTCTATAGAAAAAAGCTACGGACCTACAGAAATAGATAGAAAAGACAGTACAAGAATAACAACTATAAGAGCATCAGCTTATAATAGAGCATTAAGCGAAATAATGCAGGATGTTCAGCAAATCATTTCAAAAGAAGTATTCCTTCCTTCCGGATTTAATATTAATTATGCGGGAGATTTTGAGGATATGAAAGAAGCATTTTTACAGCTTATTCAGGCTTTTATATTAGCATTAGTTTTGGTTTATGCTATAATGGCTAGTCAGTTTGAATCATTTATAGCACCTTTTGTTATAGCATTAGCAATACCATTCGGTTTTGCCGGTTCTTTAGCAGCCTTATTTATAGGAAGACAAACTTTAAGCGTATACAGCGGAATAGGCTTTATTGTACTAATAGGTATTGTAGTAAATAATGGTATTGTACTTATAGATTATATGAATCAGCTTATGCATGAAAAAAATATCAATGGTGATGAAGCAGCATTAGAATCAGGTCCTAGAAGATTAAGACCTGTACTTATGACAACTTTAACAACAATATTAGGTCTTTTGCCTATGGCATTGTCAGGAGGAAGCGGAAATGAAATGTATCAGCCTTTATCCATTGCCATACTAGGAGGGCTTTTAGTGTCAACAGCATTTACTCTTATAATAGTTCCTACTGTTTATGCCGCTATAAGAAATAAAATACCTCTTAAAGATTATGAGAAAAAAGATTTAGAGAGTAAAAATGATTTCACTGATTATGACACTATAAATGTTACAGGTAAATAATTTAAATTAAGTAATTTTATTATGGCTTCACTGTCATTAAAATAATGGTGAAGCCGCAGAGTATATTATTATTACTTCTTTTTTAATATTGCAAAATTATTACATCCAAATTGAAAATATTTATGTTTTTCAACTATAAAATTTGATAACTTAGCAGATTCTAATATATCTTTTTTATTATAATATTTTTTATGATCTTCTATTTCTAATTTATCTATAATTTTAAGATTATAAGCCATAAATTCTAATATTGGTTTAGCTATTTTGGAAGGTACTGTTAATATAAGTCTTCCTTCTGGTTTTAAAACTCTATTAATTTCTTTTAAAATATCATCAGCATAAGTTAGGTGTTCTAATACTGCTAACATGGTAACAATATCAAAACTTGCATCTTCAAATGGTAATTTATTTTCTAATTTTACTTTTATAGTTTCTAATTTATCAGTCTTTAATTCAGGCGGTTTAAAATCTATCCCTATACCATAAGAAATATAATTTTCTATTGATTTTAAAAATCTAGCTTCCCAACCGCATCCAATATCAAGTAATTTGCATTCATTATATTTTAGTATAGTTGGTTTGACCATATTAATTCTATATTTTCTTAAAAATTTATCAATAAAAGTTTCTTTCATATTTTACTATCCTTTATATAATTTATTTAGAATATAGTTATATGCTGAACGCTAGCTAGAATTCATTTTATTGGATATATATTTAATTTCATGAAAAATAGTGATGGAATAAATTTCTTCTATTTGAAAAGTTAATGAATAAAATAATAATGGAATTATTACTTGTGATTCTTCATGAACTGAACTGAACTGAACTGAACTGAACTGAACTGAACTGAACTGAACTGAACTGAACTGAACTGAACTGAACTGAACTGAACTGAACTGAAAGTTTTATATTTTTATACATATATTGTATTATATATGTATATGATATTAAGTCAAGTTTTTTTATAGGAAGAAATAAAATACCTCTTAAAGATTATGAGAAAAAAGATTTAGAGAGTAAAAATGATTTCACTGATTATGACACTATAAATGTTACAGGTAAGTGATTTCTTATATATATTTTAATTTACGATTAAGGGTTTGATTTATGTAAAAACAACCCCTTAATTTTAATATTATTTTCAATTATTATTGTCAATGAAATTAAAAACTATTTGTCATGCTCTAATAATTTTTTGTAAGTGGCTTCTATTGCAAAAGCTCCTAATGGGGCAGTTATTAATATGGCAAGAACCGCTATAACAAGTATAATTTCTCCTGAGGCAAAACCTAATGATAAAGGTATTGAACCTATTGCAGCCTGAACAGTTGCTTTAGGGCAGTATGCAATCATACTAAATATTCTCTCTTTTTTATTTAGTTTAGTTTTTATTAATGATACAAAAACACCAAACATTCTAAATATCAAAACAGCAAATATTAATATAATTCCTAAAAATCCTGTTTTAAAAGCATAATTAATATTTACAGCAGCACCTACAAGTACGAAAAGCATAATTTCAGCAGCTACCCAAAGTTTAGAGTATTTTAATGAAAGCCTTTTTGATAATTCTTCCTTTGATTTTTTTAGATATGCTCCAATACTCATAACTGCCAAAAGCCCAGATACTCCTACGATATTTCCTAATAAATTTGATATAGAATTTTCTATGCTCACAAGTATAAAAGATATACTCAGTATTATAACTACTTTAGCACTGTCTCTTATATGAAATCTAGTAAAGAATTTTGATAGTATAAAACCTATAATAACGCCTAATAAAAGTCCGAATATTATTGAAGTAGGTATTTTTATAAAATCAATATAAGATATACTTCCTCCTTTTACAAGCGAAGTGAAAGATGTAAATAATACTATTACAAATATATCATCTACAGAAGCACCTGCCATTAATAGCTGAGGTATGCTTTTATTAGTGCCGTATCTTTCATCTATAAGTTTAAGCATTTTAGGAACAAGCACTGCCGGAGATACAGCAGCAACAACAGACCCCATTAAAGCAGCATCTAATAAGCTAATATCAAAAAGTTTAGGTGCTATTAAAATCATTCCTATTATTTCAAAGGCAGCAGGAACAAAGCACATAAGAACAGCAGGTCTTCCTACCTTTTTTAAATCTTCTATGTCAAGATTAAGCCCTGCTCTTGTTAATATTATAATGAGTGCTAATTCTCTTAAATCTGATGATATTGAAAGTATTGAATTATCAAGCAAATTAAAACAGTATGGACCTAATATTATTCCTGTGATTATAAGCCCTAAAAGAGAAGGAAGTTTTAAAAGTGAGAATATTTTTCCAAGCAGCATACCGCATAAAAATATCAAGGCTAAACTAAGAAGCATAAATATATAATCCTTTTTTATTAGTATTTGATTTTTTATGAGTATATGAATTATATTAGATTGGATTAAAATATATAAAAACTGAATCTGCAAATACATATATCAATTATTAAAGATTTTATTTATTCTTTAATAATCATAAAAAATCATAAAAATTTGCAGAAGTCATCAGCTTTTATATAAAAAATAAATAAAGCGGTTTAATTATTTAATAAAAATATGTATTAATTAAATAATTTAAGGAGACCTCATTCCTTATTTATTAAACTCTATCATAAAACATTTTTTATTTCAAGTTATTTTTTTAAATCCTTAAAACTTAAAGCGGTATTAGATTTTTTATCAACTTTTAATTTCATACCTAAAACTTTTTTATAATACTTAGCAGGTATTCCTACGCAAGGTCTTAAAGCAATTAAATCTTTTTCTGTAATTATCTCTCCTTTAAGCATAGCATGACTTAAATAAATTCCTCTTTTAGCATATACAAGTTCTTTTTTCTCCTGCTTGCTCAATATATGCTCTTTTTTGCTTGCAGCATCTCCTCCAAGCATAGTTAATGTCTTATCAATAGATTTTATCATTTCAGACATACCATTGGTGTCTAAACTTATGATATGATCTCCCGTTTCTTTTTCAGGTGTTACAGTGAAATGTTTTTCTATTATTTTAGCACCTAAAGAAACAGCAATGATAGGAGCTTCAATACCTATAGTATGATCTGAATATCCTATTATATTATTTTTAAATAGATTTTTCATAACAGATATTCTATTAAGTCTGGCATTTTGCAAAGGAGTAGGGTATTCTACAGAGCAATGCAGTAACGCTACTTCATTTTTTCTCAATATTTTTAATGCTTCTTTTATATCTTTATTTAAGGCAAGTCCTGTTGAAAGTATAACCGGTTTTTGTGTTTTAGCAGCAGCTTCAAGCAAAGGTATATTATCTATATCGCATGAAGCTATTTTTATTATAGGTATATCATAAGAAACAATATCATTCACAGAATCTACAGAAAAAGGAGTAGTTATAAATATGATTTTATTTTTTTTAGCTTCTTTTATTAAAGGTTCATACCATTCTTTTTTTAATATGATATTATCAACTCCTTCTAAAGCATCATCTTTTAATTTTAGAGCCTTAGTATATTCTTTCTCAGCGAATAAAGTTTTTTGAGTGAAGCTTTGGAATTTCACAGCATCAGCACCTGATTTAGCTGCTTCTTTAATGAGTTTAATTGCAGTATTTAAATCGCCTTCATGATTACATCCGGCTTCAGCTATTATGAAATATCCTTTTTTATTTATAATATCTTTTAATTTTAACATATATACCTATCCTAACTATTATTTTGCAATATATTATCGAAATATAGTGTTGATTAATTATTAAATATTTTTGATATTAAAAATTAGATTAGAAAAATAGGGTAGGAGTAAAAAATGAGCTGGTGATGGGACTCGAACCCGCAACCGGCTGATTACAAATCAGCTGCTCTACCAATTGAGCTACACCAGCGAAGTGATTATCATTATACAATAATTAAAAAAAAAGTCAAGCGTTTATATATAAATTTGTATTATTTTTATTTAATCATTCTTCTCTGTCTTTTAACCCTTCAACCATATCCAATCTGTTTATATAATATGCACTCATTACAGATACAAGGAATATTACAGTTATAAGCAATGCTACGGCAAGTATATAACTTGATTCATATACATGCGGAACGAATGAGAATAGTTTGCTTGAGAAAGGTTTTTTTACTAAATATAATATTCCGTATCCCGCTGCTATTCCAAGAGGTATGGCAATTATTATCTGAGTAATAGTTTCTTTTAAAGATGCTATCATAATTTCTTTTGTAGTATACCCCATAACCTTTAGGAGAGTAAACTCATATCTCCTAGTTGCAAGAGTGATAACTCCTACACCATAAAGCGAAGTAGCACCAAGTAAGAATGCTATGAATATAAGTATTTGTACTAAAAGATATATAGTCGCTATCTGATTTTTATAGGCTTCATACTCATCATTTCTGAAACTATAATATGAAACTTCTTTGCTTTTATCTAATATATTTTTTATATCTTCTTTAGTAACATTATCTTTAGTAGATATAAATATGCTGTTATAAACATCTTGTATTTCAAATGTTTCTTCAGCAAATTTTTTATCTATATAAACATAAAACATACCTTGCTGATCAACAAATTTACTTACTTTGACTCTTCTGGAAATGCTGTTTCCTAAGCTGTATAATTCTATACCAATATAATCATTTTCTTTAATATTTAGTTTTTCAGCCAAATATTTAGGAATCATTACAGAATCTTCTTTTTCATTATTATTGGGTATATCCATAGATGAGAAACTATCTTTATATATTAAAGCAGGAATATATAAACTTTCAGCATCATCTTTAAATGCAGGATATAATCTTGCCTGATAAATTGCTGCTTTGTCATAATATTTAATTCCGTCATTAGTTAATATATCAGAATTATCTTCCCATTTTGTAGAATTTACATTAACAACAACATCATATAAAGCAAATTTTTCGTATAAGTTATATAAGAAATAATCAAAGGAATTATTAAATCCCTGAGCAAATATAGTCATACTTATAGCAGCAAACATTCCCCAAAGAGAAGCTAAATATCTTGTTTTGCTTCTTGAGGCATTTTTTATAGCATATCTTGTATTAAAAGAAAATTTATTCCAAATTGGTAATTTCTCTATAAATATTTTACCAGATCCTTTAGGCGGTTCCCCTCTCATAGACTGAGCAGGATTTAATTTTAATATTGATACAGCAGCTAAAAGATTTGAGAATATGCATACAAATAATATAATTACTGCTGATATTACCCATAAATCTATATAAGTGTTATGATTGAAATTAGGCATATCGAATATGTTGCCGAGTGCATTGAATATAGGAGGTAAAAGAAAATTACTTGCAATAAAAGCTAAAAGTATTCCGAAAAATGATACTAAAAATGAATATTTTATATACATAAACATTATAGAAAAATCTGTAAGTCCTATAGCTTTCATTATTCCTATTTGTTTTCTTTCTACAGCTACATTTCTTCTTTGTATAATATAAAGTAAAAGTATTGCCATAAGAAGAAGTATAGAAGGACATATATATGAGAAAGAGTCTATTTGAAGTAATGTTTGCTCATAATTCACATAGTTCACTGATTGTTCTCTGTCTGTAGATAAGAATATTTTTTGTTTTAATTTTAATTTTATTAGATTTTCAACATTTTTTTTATTAGCATCATCAGTATATTTTATATATATTGAATTATAAGGTATATAATTAAAATGATCTTCATTAACTTCTATAACTGCAAAATCTTTAGCTTCGGATGCAGTGCTTGCTCCGTCTTTAAAAAGAAACACATAATTAGGATAAGATACTAAAGCCGCTATAACAAATGAATTAGTTTTATCATTAAATACTACTTCTACAGTATCGCCTAATTTTAAAGAATTAGCTTCTGCAAAATTTTTATTAATTGCTATTTCATTAGTTTTTAATTCAGTCTTTCCTTCATATACATAAGGTTTATTTATCCTGTCTTCTGAATTATCAGTGCCGTAAATTATAGCATCAATATTTTCTATTTTACCTTGAAATCTATGTTTAGCAACGACTCTGTCAACTCCTTTCATCTCTTCAAGTGTTTCTATATCATTGGTATCAAACATACCGAATAATGCTAAATCATCTAATGTGTTTTCTTCAAAGTAATTTTCTGCTGAAAGTTTAAAATCCCTATATACTGTTTTTACGGCAACGAAAAAAAGTACAGCTAATGTTACTATGAATACAGCAGACATAAATATAGCAAGCTGTTTATTTATTTTTCTAAATAATAGTTTTGTTTTTATATTTATCATTATTTTTTACCACTCTATATCTTCAGGATTCAAAGGATTTTCTACATCATATTTATCTAATACTTCTCCGCTCAAAATTTTTACAACAGTATCAGCCATTTTGGCTATTTCTTTACTATGAGTTATAAGTATGATGCTTGTTCCCAAATTTCTATTGAGGTCTCTAAGTATTTTTAAAGCCATAACGCCTGTTTTATTATCTAATGCCCCTGTAGGTTCATCACATAATACTACTTTAGGCTTTTTAGCTATTGCACGGGCTATACTTACCCTTTGCTGTTCTCCTCCTGATAATTCTGTAGGATAATGTTTTACTCTATTTTCAAGTCCCAATAATTTTAAAGCTTCCTCTGCATTAGTTCTTGAAAGACCTGTAATTTCAGTGGAAAATTCAACATTTTCTATAGCGGTAAGATTAGGAAGCAAATTATAACTTTGAAATACAAAGCCTATATTTTCTCTTCTGAATTTCGCCAATCTTTTATCGCTGTAATGAGATATATCCTCACCTAAAAATAATACCTGACCGCTTGTAGGCTTATCTAAAGCTCCTAATATGTTAAGTAATGTACTTTTTCCTGAACCGCTAGGACCTAATATAGCAGTAAGTTTTCCTTCTTCTATAGTAAGGTTAACAGACTTTAATGCCTGTGTGGCACCTCCTCCATGACCATATATCTTACTAATTTCTTTTATTTCATAAAGATAACTCATTATTTCAATCCCGTAATATTATTTTTTTTATTCCATTCTGAAACAGCCTCAGAAACTATTTCTTTGGCACATTCTTTTTTACTTAAAACAGGAAAAGATTTAAATCTTCCGTCTTTAAAAAATATTGTAATTTTATTTGTATCTTTTCCTATAGCATCTTTTATTTTATTAGCCACTATCATATCAGCATCTTTTCTATTCATTTTGTCTAAAGCATAATTTTTAAGTTCCTCATCATTTTCAGCAGTTTCCGCAGCGAAAGACACTATTACTGTTTGATTTTTCTTTTTATTTTTTGCAGATAGAAGTATATCATCATTTTCGATTAATTCTATAGTATTTATATTGTGTTTTTTTACTTTTTTATCAAATACTTGTGCCGGTCTGAAATCTAAAGGAGCAGCAGCCATAAGAAGTATATCTGTATTATCAAGTTCATTTAATACATTATCCTGAAGTTCTTTAGTGATATTGACTTTTATTTTCTTATCATTGTTTTTTACACTTAAAGGTTCATTGACTTTGCCTTCTATATATGTTGATATACCGCCGTTTGAAGATATTTCTTCATATATAGAAGCTCCCATTTTACCGCTTGAATTATTAGTTATATATCTTATTGGGTCTATCCATTCTATTGTAGCCCCTGATGTAATTGTGAATCTTATATTATTATACTTTGATGATTTATTATATGAAGTTACTTTTTGTATTATAGTATCTATATCTGCAAGCCTTCCTACTCCTGTGTCATTGCATGCCATTTCTCCGCTTTCAGGCGATATCAATTCATAATTTAATTCTTCTATTAAATATTTTACATTTCTTTGATTTGCTTTATTAGCCCACATATTAGGATTCATAGCAGGAGCAAAGTATTTCTTTTTTGTATAGGCACATGCTATTGTACTTATAGCATCATCGCATATACCATTTGCTATTTTTCCTATGATATTTACATCAGCAGGAGCTATTAATAATATATCTGTTTCTTCATTTATGTGAATATGTCTAAGTATATCATCTTCCTGCCATAGATCTGTTATTACTTTATTTCCGCTCATAGTTTCTAATGCTTTAGCACCGACCATATTTTGTGCATTTTTTGTAACAGCACAGATAACATTATGCCCTTGTTTTTTTAGATGGCTTACAAGAAATGGAGTTTTGTATGCGGATATTGAGCTTGTTATTGCTAGTAAAATTCTCATAATTAAATCAAAGTATTATAACTTTATAACCTTGTAATTAAAATATATTATTAAACAATTATATACTACTATAAATAAAAAAAATAGTCTATATATTTTTATAATTTTTTTATTTTTATTTTCACTAATAATATACTATATATTTAAAGTTATTTTATTTTTTGGTAATTATTTATAAAATTATATGAATAAAAGAATATTGTTGTATATAAAATATATATAATATGTATATAAAATTTATATATATGTGAAATAATAATTAAAAAGCAATGAAAAAATTTTATAGATATAGTAAATGTGTTTTCTTAAATCAATTCTAAAATATGTAAAGCATACTAATATAGCTTTACTACCGTATTTAGAGTTTTTATATACTGTAAATAATTACTATAAAAAAAATTATATTTTTTTTAGTTAATATTGACAATAGATGTGATTTTAGTATATTATTAAATAAGTGATTTTAAATTATAAAGGATTTGATATAATTAATAATAAAATTTTAGATAATAAGGTAAAGTTCAAAGATATTGATTCTTTTATATCTATATGCGGAATAGAAGATAAGCATCTTGAAATACTAGAGAATAAATTTAATGTTTCCATATATCCGAAAGGAAATGAATTAACGATAAAAGGTGATCTGGTAAGAATAGAAGATACGGTAAAGGTTTTATATATTTTAAAAGATTTATATAATTCATCATCAGAGATAACTGAACAAAAAGTAATTAACATAGCAGACAATATTTATAATAACAAAGATAATAAATTTATATCTATGAAAATAAAATTGCCTTATTTGGGCAGAAATATTGAAATGAAAACTGTATCGCAAGGCGAATATATTTATAAGATGCAAAAAAGCGATATAATATTTTCTACAGGTGCTGCCGGTACGGGAAAAACTTTTCTTTCTGTTGCTTATGCTATAAATTTACTTTCAGATGGAAAAATAGAGCGTATAATTATAACAAGACCTGTAGTAGAGGCAGGAGAAAGTTTAGGTTATCTGCCCGGTGATTTTAAAGAGAAAATATCTCCTTATATGCGTCCTGTTTATGATGCTTTATACAGCATTATATCTGCCGATATGATTTCAAGATATACAGAAGAAGGCAAAATAGAAGTAGCACCTCTCGCTTATATGAGGGGAAGAACTTTAAGCAGAGCTTTCATTATACTCGATGAGGCACAGAATACAACAATATCTCAGATGAAAATGTTTTTAAGCAGAATAGGGGAGAAGTCTAAAGTTGTAGTTACAGGCGATATATCTCAAAGCGATTTGCCAAAAAATGCTCAGTCCGGCTTGGAGCATGCTCTAAAGATATTAAGCAATATAAATGGTATTAGTTTTCATCATTTTGAAAAAAAAGATGTTATAAGGCATCATCTGGTTTCTAAAATATTAGAAGCCTATGATAGTGCTGATTATTAATAAAAATTTTGTTTTTAAAAGGTATTATTAGTTATGAATACGAATAAAAAAATAGCAAAATCTGTTTTAAGTAAAACACCGAATATAGAAAGATTTTTTCAATTAACTATAGCTATATTATTATATCTATTTACTTTATTTTTGGTTTTTCCAACTTATGTTCAGAAAGTTGATATACCTAATGTAGGCGATATAGTTACAGAGCCTTTTATAATCAAAAAAAATGTTAGATATGAAAATAAAGAAGAAACAGAAAAACTTATATATTATACAGAGGCAACTATATCTCCGGTATTTGACATGCCTAAAAATATAGAGTATGAAGCTTTATCTAAAATAAGCAATATGTTTTCTTTTATTAGAATATCTCATGATAATAATATTCCTATTGATGAAATATATAATCAATTTCTTCTTAGCTATGATGAGCCTATAAATAAATCTGTATTTTCTAATGCTGTAGTTAACGATCTTAATATAGGATATGAGTCCAAAATAATAGAAACTATTAAAGAATTATTTGGAGTTGGAATTCTTTCAAGAGGAAATTTGAGTTCTGATACATTAAGTTTGATATTGAATAATGGCATATTCGTATATAGTTATGATAATTATATAATAGAGGAGAAGCTGCTTCCTAGAAATAGGGTTTTCTTTTTAGAAGATTTAAGACTAGAACTTCCTTCGATTGTAGGTACTAAATATAGAAATCTTAATATTAATCATATAAATTCTATATCAGCTATTGTAAATGCATTTTTAAAAGATAATTTAATATATAATTCTTCTAAAACAAAAGAGAAGATAAACAGTATAAAATATAATCTGGACCCTGTTTATAATTTGATAAAAAAAGGTTTTCCTATTTTAACAGTAGGAGAAAGAGTAACAGAAGAAAAAGCTGAATTGATTAGAAATTTATTTGGAAGTAATTTTGGAGGATACAGTGTTCCTACATTTATAGGACAGGCTTTATTTATCTTAATTCTATTTTCATTTATTGGATTTATAATTTTTAAATATAAGATACCTTTCTATATAAATTTCAAAAATTTTGTACTGTTTGCTATAGAATATACGGTGATAGTTTCTGTAACTTATATTTTTTATAATCATATTTCTTATAGTTCATTAAATATTTATATTCCTTTTTATGTGTATACATTTATTCCTATGTTCAGCATAATAAATTCTTTGCTTGGAGCTAAAAGAGGAATATCTGCTATAATAACATTATCTATAACTTTACTTGCAGCAAATGTAGCACAGGCTGGATTATTTGAAATATCTGCCTTATTTGTAATATCTGTATTCGCCTCAATTTTGTCAAAGAAAATACATAATAGATATTCTATTCTTTTAATTGGTATGCTTATAGGGGCATATTTAAGTATAATGTGCTTAATAAGTGTATTATTAAATGATAATATAAAAATAAACTATTTGACTATTATATTTGCTTTTGTAAGCGGTTTTGCACAATCTATACTTGTTATGATATTTTTACCTATCATTGAATATGTACTTGAAACAGCTACTATATTCAGACTTCAGGAATTATCAGATTTGAATAATCCGCTTCTTAGAAAACTTCAAATGAATGCTCCGGGTACTTATCACCATTCTATAAGTATGGCAAATTTAGTAGAAACTATAGCTGAGGAAATAGGCGAAGATGCAAGACTTGCATGCGTATCGGCATATTATCATGATATAGGAAAGATGGAAAATCCGCTCTATTATATAGAAAACACTAATAAAACGGAAAATAGGCATAATAAATTAAAACCTACTCTTTCTGCCTCAATAGTAAAAGCTCATATTCGTTTAGGGGTTGAAATAGCTAAAAAATACAGACTTCCTAAAGAGGTTATTGCAGCAATTAAAGAACATCATGGAACAACCTTAATAAAATATTTTTATGTTGAAGCTTTAAAAGAAAATCCTGATGTAGATATAAATTTATTCAAATATCCTGGACCTAGACCGCAGTCAAAAATTACTGCTATATTAATGATTTTAGATTCTATAGAAGCAGCAAGCAGATCCTTGGATTCTCCTAAAAGAGAGGATTTGGAAATGCTTATAGAACATATTGTAAATGATAAAATGTCTAATGGTGAGTTAAATGACAGCGGACTTACTTTAAAAGATATAGAAATAATTAAAAAGATATCATTCCAGCAGATTATAGCATCATTGCATGAAAGGATTAAGTATCCTGAACTTAATAATGATAATAATGACGAAAATGATGAAAATGAAGATGATAATAAAGATAATAAGAAAGAAGAAAAAGATTCTAAAAAGCAAATAGTTAAAAAAGAAACTGATAAAAAAACTAAAAATAATGTAGAAAAAATTAAAGAAAATATAAAAGAAAAAATAGCTAAAAAAATACCTTTAAAGCATAAAGGCGAAAAGGATGCTAAGGAATTAAAATATAATAAGGAAATTAAAGATAACAAGGAAAATAAAGAGACTGTAAATAAATAATATATTATGAAAGTTAATGTTTTTAATGAAACTAATTATGATATAAATATAAAGTATTATAAATATTTTTTGTATTACTCAGTAAAGACTGCGGATATTGACGGAGAGGTTAATTTACTTTTCTGTGATGATGAATATATAAAAAATCTTAATAAAGAATTTAGAAATAAAGATAAAGCTACTGATGTACTTACATTTCCTATGGGGGATATAAATGAAGGAGGAGATATAGTTATTTCTTATGAATGGGTAGTGGATAGATACAGTGAAGAAAAGATAAAAAAAACTATATTAAAATTGATTATTCATTCAATACTTCATTTAAAGGGAATACATCATAATTACAGCAGAAAATCATTAATGGAAAATAATGAGAAGATGAAAGAATTATATAAAAATGTTATAAGAGCAATAAATGAAAATAGATAATAAATTTAAGGATATATATAAAAATGCCAATAAATAAATTAATATCTAAAATATTAAAGAAAAAAGACAATAATACTGATAAAAATAATTATGTAAATCTATCAGCACTTACAGAAGCAGAGAGAGAAATTATAACAAATACTATTGAATTAAAATCAAAAAGTGTAAGAGAAATAATGGTTCCTAGAGTTGATGTAGTTATGATACCTATAGAATCATCTTATGATAAGGTGATAAAGGCTTTTAATAAGGATAGAAATTCCAGAATTCCTGTATATAAAGACGGAATAGATGATATAGTTGGGGTTTTGTATGTTAAGGATTTGATTGATGCCGAAGAAAAAACTTTCTCGCTTAAAAAAATTCTTCATAAACCTCTATTTGTTCCAATATCAATTTCATTAATGGAATTGTTAAAAAATTTCAGAGAGAAGCAAATTCATATAGCTATGGTTGTTGATGAATACGGCGGATTTTCAGGAATTGTTTCTATGGAAGATGTACTAGAGCAGATTATAGGAGATATAAGAGATGAATACGATGAGGAAGATGAAGAGATAAAGAGTAATGATGACGGAACATATTTAGTTGATGCAAGAACTAGAATAGATGATTTCAATAAATATGATATACTTCCGCCTATACCGGATGATGAGGCTGATACTGTGGGAGGATTTTTATTTTCATATTTAGGAAGGCTTCCAAAAAGAAATGAGGATATAGAATATAATGGATATTCATTTACTGTTGTAGGTAAAAGCGGAAATATTGTTACTAAAATCAGAATAGAAAAATTAAAAAAAGATAATGATGAAAACAAAGCAGAAGAAAATAAAGATTGATTTTATTATCTAATTAATATTGAGAGTAAATGTATATAATATATAAAAGCCCCATCTTATTTAGATGAGGCTTTATTTATTTTATTGCTAATAAAAATTGCTCATAAAAAATACCTGCCATTTTACAAATGACAGGTACTCGCAATTTTTATATTATTATTCTAAATAAGAATAATGGAATTGATTTTTATTATTGCTAATAAAAATTGCTCGTAAAAAATACCTGCCATTTTACAAATGACAGGTACTCACAATTTTTATATTATTATTCTAAATAAGCATAATGGAATTGATTTTTATTATTGCTAATAAAAATTGTTCGTAAAAAATACCTGCCATTTTACAAATGACAGGTACTCACAATTTTTATATTATTATTCTAAATAAGCATAATGGAATTGATATTCCATTAATGGTGTTAATACATAATCTTTCAACCTTTTGCTTACTAAAGTAGGATTTGAAGGATTATATATTGGTATTAACAAATTATCTTCTGCTATTAATATTTTTTCAGCTTCATGCATAGCTTTCATTCTTATTTCCTGATTAGCAGAGTTTCTAGCAGCTTCAATATAATTATCAAACTGTTTATTGCTGTAGCCTGAACTATTTTGAGATCTGTAGCTTAAATAGTTTTCTAAGAAAGTCATAGGATCGCTGTAATCACCAATCCATAAAGTTCTTATAAGCTGATAATTTTTTTCGCTTCTCATCTGCTGATAAGCTGCCCATTCCATAGATGATATTTGCAAATCAACACCCAAATTCTCTTTCCACATCTGCTGAATTGCCTCTGCAACTTGTATATATACTAGATCTGCAGTAGTTTTATATTCAAGTACAGGAAAGCCCTCACCATTAGGGTATCCTGCTTCAGCCATTAATTGTTTAGCCATTTCTACATTATTAGAGTAAGCATCTTTTGATAAATCTATATATTCTCCTCCGTTTTCTCTGAAATCTCCCTGAACATCATAAGCACCTACAGGTACCCAAGCACTTGTAGGAGATTTAGCTGTAGGAACAATATTTTCTACTATGTAGTTTCTGTCTATTGCCAATGATAAGGCTTTTCTTATTCTTGTATCTTTTAATACTTCATTAGTAGCATTAATACCGAATGCGACAGTAGAAAAATACGGAGCAATATTAACTATTCCTTCAGATTTTAATTTTTCTAAATCTTGTTCTATGATATAAACAGAAAAATCTAATGAACCGTCTTTAATTCCGGCTAATGCCAAAGTAGCATCTTTCATCATAACAAAAGTAATTTTTTCAGGTACTATATTATCTTTATTCCAATAGTTAGTATTTTTTACAACAACTATTTTTTCATCAGGGCTTCTTTCAGTCATAATGAAAGCACCATTTCCTATATAGCTTTCAGGATTTAATGACCATTGATCTCCATACTGTTCTATTATATCTTTTCTTATAGGGGCAAATATAGGATAAGTTAAAATATCCAAAAAATAACCTGTAGGAGCTTCTAAAGTTATTTCTAAAGTGTAATCATCAATAGCCTTTACTCCAAGCTCTTCAACAGGAAGTTCGCCTGATAATATTTGAACTGCATTTTTTATATATTCTATAAAAGATGTATATTCAGCGGCACTTAGAGGGTTTGCTGCTCTTTGCAAGGCATATACAAAATCATCAGCGATTACATTTTTTTTACCATCAGACCATTTTGCATTTGTTCTTAAGTTAAAAGTATATACAAGTCCGTCATCAGATATATTCCAACTTTCACAGGCTCCTGCTTGTAAATTGCCTGCTTTATCTTTTGTGATTAAAGTTTCAAATACATGCCTTGGATATACGAAATCATTTCCGGATAATGTAGGGTCTATTGTTTTAGGCTCTTCTCCGGCATTAATGAATAATTCTTTACTGTTTCTGTTTTTAGATGATGAGCATGATATTGCAAATATCGTAATAAAGATTATTGATATAATTAGTATTTTTCTAAACATCTTATTTTCCTTAAATATAGTATTAGTTATCATAATACTATAATAATTTATATAATGCAATTAATTTTTACTAATAATAGTAATTTATTTATAATCAAAAATTATTAAAAATTATTTTACTAAATATAGTAATTTTTGTTTTTTAAATCAAAAATTTTAATTGGAGATATTATATGAAAAAGATAATTAGTATTTTATTTGTTTTAATTTTATCCATTCCTCTTTATTCTCAGACTGCAAGATTTAAAAGGCTTACTCCAGAGCAGTTAACTAATCTTGCAAATCCTAGAAGACTTTCCCATAGAATATTTTATACAAAACCATCTCAGGGACCTAATGCTAAATGGTTTGATGCAGTAAAAGAAGGAAATCTTGATGAGATAAAAAAAATGGTTGATGCAGGTCAGGATATAGAAGTTCAGGATACATACAGTTTGAAACAGACTGCATTAGGATGGGCTGCTTTCATAGGATATTTAGATGTTGTTGAGTATTTAGTATCTAAAGGTGCTAATCTTTATGCAGGTGATACTGCTGATGTTACAAGTGCTTTTAAATCTGCTATACTTGGTGGAAATATAAAAATTATAGAATATTTATATCCTTTATACAATGGAAAATTAGATCTCAATGAACAGGATAAAAGAGACGGAGAAACTATGCTTATGGTTGCTGCTGGAAACTCAAGAGAAGATGCTGTGAAATTTTTATTGGATAAAGGAGTCGATGTAAATATAGTGAGTAAGCAGTTAAATAAATCTGCATATACTTATGCATGCGAATCAAGAAATCAGAATATTATTAAAATGATATCAGATGCCGGCGGAATAAATGTACGAACAGGAAAGGCTTCTTGTCAATAATAACAATAATAATTAAATTACTAAATAATGGGGCTTGATAAAAGCCCTATTTTCGTATATACATATTAATTTAATAAAATTCTTTACGATAATTATACTATTATGAATAACAAAAACCGTTTTATTATATTTTCTACAGTAATTATTGTTTTGATAATAGTTTCTTTTTCATCTCTTATAGTTACAGCAAATACAAAAGTTTCTGAAACTATAGTAAGAGAAAGCGAATTAAATAGTGCCGAAAGTCCAAGCAGAAAATTTAATGATATAATAGAAAACAGAAAGGTAAGAATACTTATAGATCCCGGACATAATGCAGCTACTAAAGGTGCTTTAGGTTATTTAGGTTATGAATATTATATGAATTTAAGAGTGGCAAGGGAATTAGCTAAAATACTTTCAGAGGATAATCGATTTGAATATTTTTTAAGCAGAGAAGGGGCTTATTACAGCAGACCTATAAAAGAATATATGACCAATAATTATGAGGAACTTTTAGGTATATATAATACAAAAGTAAAAGGTGAAGAGAGAACTGGAAGACTGACTAGATATCAGACTTTAGAATTATATGCCATTAGACACTATGCTATAGATAATAATTTTGATTTGCTTTTAAGCATACATTTTGATTATATGCCTTATATAAGCAGAAGATCTAAAACTTCAGGTTTTCATGTTATAGTTAGTCCTTATAATAGAGAATTTCCAGCTTCTATGCAGGTTGCTTATAAATTGTCTGAAAGAATGCAGGAGAAATATAAAATTTCGCCTATAATAGGTCATGATAGAGTTCTTCCTAATACCGTATGGAAATTTTATGATAAAGAAGAGCTTATAAATAATGCCATATCATTAAGAGGCTTAATAGTTATAGGTGATGCTTTTGAAAATGCATATAATAAACAGGAAATAAAAAAAGATGTTCCTTCTGTACTGATAGAATCTGCTTTTATACATGAATGGCAATTTGGAAGCAACAAAGCTGTAAAAGAATTAGCTAATCAAATGTACCTAGCTTTAGTTGATATATATACTACAAAATGAACTATTTAACTGTTATTATATTATTGATTAAAAATCAATATTTTGTTAAAATAACTATAAAATAGGCAGCAGTAGAATTATGTATATAAAACATAAAAAAAAGAAAAATAATAAAAAATATATCAATAAAAAGACTAGCCCATTTCATTTATTTTTTAATAAAATCGGCAGGTTTCTCACGCATAGAATTTATTTTATGTTTATACCTCATTCTAAGAAGAAAACTAAAACCTTATCGCTTCCTGTATATTCTATTATAATAATAGTATTGATAATTTCTTTATCTCTTCTTAGTACTTTTTCTTTTCTTACAAAAAATACAGTTTTGGCAAGTAAGACTGAAGTGTTAAGCGGAAGTTATAAGGATAAATTATCTGAGATAAATTCGCTTGAAAATATATTCAGCTCTGTTGTTACTAATGACTATTACAGAAATGATATGTCTAATATTGCTTCTCTCATGAATGTTGATACAAATAATATAAATTTGGCAGCAAATTATGCAGATAATATTTTACTTATGAATTCAAGAGCCGAAGAGTTAGAAAAATTGAAATCATATTTAGATGAGTTAAAGGCTAATATAACTTCAAAAAATAATGCATTAGAGCCTATACCGTCTATACTTCCAATAGATTCAAGATATGCAGTTATATCCAGACCTTATCAGGAAGGCTCTATTATATCAAAGGGAATAGGTTTTGAAACTATTGCTGGAACTCTGATTAGGGCTACTGCTTCAGGTACAGTTAATGATATATCTTACAATAAAGATACAGGATTTACTATTACAATTTATCATAGATTTGGTATTATTACCAGATACAGCGGACTTGCTACCTCTTTAGTATCAGAAAGAATGGATGTAAAGAAGGGGGAAATATTGGGAAATGCCAAAACAGGTGTTTTTGAATATGAATTGAGAATAGCTAGCGAATATGTTAATCCATTAATATTTACAACAGTGGAATATGAATGAATATAACTGAAAATAAAAAATTACAAAATGGAATAAAATATGCAGCACTTGGTGTTGAGTTTGGCAGTATGGTATTAGGTTTGACTTTTGTTGGATATTATGCTGATAAACATTTTAACAGTAAGCCTTTATTTACAATAATAGGCATATTTGTGGGTTTTGTCTCGGGGATTTATAGGCTTTATAAAATATCCAAGACTTTTGACAAAATTAATAAGAATAAATAAGGATAAAAATAATGAAACCTATAATAAATAGTTTGTTAGATACTGATTTATATAAATTTACTATGCAGCAATGTGCCTTAAGACAATTTTCAGATGTTTGGGTTCGTTATGTTTTTAGGAGCAGAAATATTTTAGAGTGGACTGAAGATATGCATAAGGAGCTTTTAAAACAGATAAAATATTTTTGTGATTTAAGCTTTAGAAAAGATGAATTAGAATATTTAGCATCTTTAAGATTTATAAAAAAAGATTATATAGAATTTCTTAAGCTATACAGACCTTTAGGAGAACATATAAAGGCATTATTTGATGATAATAAATTAACTGTAGAAATAGAAGGACCTTGGTATCAAACTATTCTTTGGGAAATACCGGTTCTTGCTATGATTAGTGAAATTTATTATGCTTATACTGTTTGTAAAGATGATAATGGTAAAAGAGCTTATGAACAGGCCGAAATTAATTTAATAAAAAAAATAGATGAAAAATTACTGCCTATACATAAATCAGATAACGGATTTAGATTTTCAGAGTTTGGTACTAGAAGGAGATTTTCTTTTGATTGGCAGAGAAAAGTTGTTAATATATTAAAAGAGAAACTTCCTGCTGAATGTTTAGTAGGTACAAGTAATGTGTATTTTGCTAAGACTTATGATTTGCTTGCTGTTGGTACTAATGCTCATGAATATTATCAAATTGGGCAGGCATTGGATAAGGTAAGGCTTGCAGAAAGTCAGAAGTTTATGCTGCAGTCTTGGGTTAATGAATATAGAGGAGATTTAGGAATAGCTTTATCGGATACTTTAGGTACTGATAAATTTTTAAAAGATTTTGATTTATATTTTGCAAAACTTTATGACGGAATAAGACATGATTCTGGGGATCCTTTTGAGTGGGGATATAAGGTTATAAATCATTATAAAAATCTCAGAGTAAATCCTAAAACTAAAACATTGCTTTTCAGCGACAGTCTTAATTTTGATAAGGCATATAATATATACAAAGAATTCAAAGATGAAACTAATGTTACATTTGGAATAGGCACTTATATTACAAATGATTTTGAACCTGTGGCTAAACCTTTAAATATAGTTATGAAACTTCAAAGTGTTAATGGTAAGCCTGTAGCTAAACTGTCTGATGATGAAGGTAAGACTATATGTGAAGACGAGGCATTTTTGAATTATTTAAAAATCGTTGCAAAAGAATAGAATTTATAATCTAAATTATATAGTTTTTATTGTTTTATTTTTATCATTTGTATTTTTGCGGCACGCGTTAAATTCATTCTAAACATTAAATTTAATCTATAATTGCAGTATTTATTATAAATTTAAATATATTTACCGCGTGCTATAAAACTCATCTAATTTGAAAAAAACTAGGGCGGGTGCTTTAAATTCTAATTAAACAATAAAAAAATAAAAAACAAAAAATCCAGAGTAAATTAAAAAACCTATAGGGTGGGGATTGAAAATAGGTTTTAAAACTTTATTACATACCCCGCCCTTTAGATTTTTTAAATTAATTTGTATGTTTTTAATTTATTTATATTTAAAGTTGAAATTGTTAAAGCACACCCGCCCAAGTGCTTTTTATATTAATTATTTTTTACAATTTTTATTTAGAATGTTTTAATCAATTTATTAGATTTCAATTATCGTATAAGTTTGACTACTGTAATTCTTCTATTTTTTCTAAAGCTTTATTATTATAAGGATCTATTTCTAATAATTTTTTATATGAGTTAATAGCATTATTTTTATCATTAAGTTTTATATATAAATCCGCCTGTTTTTCCAAATGATATATATCTTGGGTTTCATTATATATTTCTATGGCTTTTTTATATGCGGCATTTCTTTTTTCTATATCTCCTAATTTTTCATATAAATTTCCAATATCCTCAAAACTGTAAGCATCATTTTCTTTATTATATATTTCTATGGCTTTTCTATATGCTGCATTTCTTTCTTCTATATTTCCCAATTTCTCATATAAATCTCCTAATGCAATATATGCTTCAATATTATCAGAATCATTTTCTATGGACTTTTTTAACATTTCTATAGCTTTATTATATTCCTTAATGTATTCATATAATGCTGCTATTGAAATATAATAACTAAAATCATTAGGATTTGTTTCTATAGCTTTATTATATAGTTCTATAGCCTTATTATATTCTTTAATTTCTTTATACAATTCAGATAAATAATAATAATATTGATTATTTTCAGGATTTTCTTTTATCATATCATTATATGCTTTGATTATTTCTTTATATTGATTAATATCATTATCATAAAATTTTGTTATTCTGCTCCATATAGAAGGATTAATTTTTATATAGTTTTTGTATAAGTTTTCAGCTTCTTTATCATTTCCGATTTTTATATATATTTTTGCAAGGGAATCTATCGCAGTAGAATAAAAGTCCTCTAATTCACTATAATAATCCATTTTTAATAGTTTGCAATATGTATCTATAGCTTCATCGTATTGTTTATTTTTATCATAAGATAATGCCAAATAATGAATAATTTCATTATTATCATCATCTTTAAAGTTTTCTAAAGATTTTTTAAAATATTTTACGGCCTCTTCAAAGTTTTTAGTTTTTAAATATTCTTTTGCCAAATTAAAGGCATAATATTGCTTATTATTATTAACTTCTGATGTATTGTTTATATCATAAGCTTTTTTGTATGCGATAGCAGCATCTTGGTAATTTCCTATATTATCGTATATTTCTCCTATCAAAAACCAATATTCAGAGTCTTGATTGTTTATTTCTATTGCATTTTTTATATTTTTTAAAGCATCATTAATAACATTAGAAGAATAGTATACACATGCAAGCCAATATAATGCTCTGTCATTTTTGCTGTCTAATTCAATTATTTTTTTTAATATTTCCTTGCTGTTTTTGTAGTCAAAGTTTAGATAGTATGCTTTTGCTAATAGGAATAATTTTTTGATGTTTTTATCATCATCTTTTAAATATTCATTTAATATATCTATAATATTAGAATATTCTTTATTATATATGAATTCTTTTTCATCACTTTCAGAGTCATCATTATCATAGAATTCATTATCATTGAGTATTTCTTCAATTTTTTCTAAAGTATAATACTTCAAGTTATGTGAATTCATTTTATTCCCCCTATTTCATATTAATTGTTTATATAAAACTACTAATAGAGAACAATTCATACTTTAATTGCATTCAATGAAATACATATAATTAATTTAATCAAGTATAGATTAATTATAACATATTTTTATGTTTATTTCAATTATTATTATAGTTAGAAATAAAAAAGTATTAAACAAATTTTAATTATACCGAAAATATTTCATAAGAAATATTAAAATTTTGGAGGAATACGCCTTATGATGCGTTCATTATTTGCCGGCGTGTCTGGTTTACAAAATCATCAAACTCGAATGGATGTAGTAGGAAATAACATTGCAAATGTTAATACTTATGGATTTAAAAGAGGAAGAGTTACCTTTAAGGATATGATAAGCCAATCTTTAAGCGGAGCAGCTAAGCCGCAGGAAGATAGAGGCGGTATCAATCCTCAACAAGTAGGCTTAGGTATGATGGTTGCAACTATAGACACTATACATACACAAGGTGCTTTACAAGTTACAGGTGTAAACACTGATTTAGCTATTCAGGGAGAAGGTTTCTTTATTGAAAAAAGAGGAAACAATTCTTACTATACAAGAAACGGAGCTTTCTCTTTAGATAGAGATGGTTATTTAGTTAATCCTTCTATAGGTTATAAAGTACAAGGTTGGAATGCAGTACTTAATCCTGAAACAGGTGAAATGGAATTAAATACTTCAGCAGGTGTAGAAGATTTGATTATACCTGTAGGTTCAAAAGATCCAGCAAGAGCTACAGCAAATACAAAATATTTCTGTAACTTACAAAAAAGCGGGGAAACACATCAGTCAGATTTAACTATATATGACTCTACAGGAATACCTCGTCAATTAAGAGCAACTTTCACTAGAACAGATGTTAACAGATGGGATATGACTATAGATATACCAGATGCAACTGAAGGAAGTGTAAGCGTATCAGCAGGCGACCCAGTAGAAGGCGGCGGAAATAATACTTTCCAATTAGTATTTAATGACGCTGGTTCATTAATTTCTGTAAGTGACGGTACTAATACTCAAACAGAAGGAGTATTAATGCCTAATGTATCTTTCACTTATCAAGGAACAGAAGGGGAAGTAAATCAAACTATTAACCTTACTATGGGAGAAGTTGGTTTATTTAATGGTATTACACAATTTGAATCACCTTCAACAACTAAAGCTATAGAACAAGATGGATACACTATGGGTATGCTAGAAGGTTTCAGCTTTGATGACAGCGGTCAGATAACAGGTGTATTCACTAATGGTAACAGAAAAACTTTAGGACAGGTTGCTTTGGCTAAATTCAATAATGCAGGCGGTTTGGAAAAAGCAGGCGATACTTTGTTTGTAGCAAGCAATAACTCAGGAGCAGCCAATATTGGTACAGCAGCTGCAGAAGGAAGAGGTTCTTTAAAAGCAGGAGCTTTGGAGATGTCAAATGTTGATTTGAGTGAACAATTCACTGATATGATAGTAACTCAAAGAGGTTTCCAATCTAATGCCAGAACTATCACTACAGCAGATCAAATGCTTCAGGAAGTTATAGCTCTTAAAAGATAATAGATAGGTATTATTTAATATAAATAATATTACTAAAAATAGACTTTTTATAATTTTATAGTATAATAGAGTTAGGAGTTTCTGATATATGATACATATAACAAGATTTGACGGAAGTATATTGTATGTTAATCCGCATCAAATAGAATTTATGGAGGAGACTCCTGATTTGGTAATAACTATGTTATCCGGAAGGAAGGTAGTAACTAAAGATAGCTTTGAAACAGTACTTAATAGAATAGTAGAATACAGAAGCAGAATAGTTTGCGAAGAGAGTGTAAAAAAACCTTCATTCTATGGTAATGAAGAATAAGAAATTAACTTAAATAAAGAAAATAAATTTTAGTTAGAGGTCAAAATATGGATATAATAGTACCTTTGGGTGTTTTTTTGGTTATAGGTATCAATTTATTTGGTATTATTTCAGGGGGCGGTAATGTCGGGCACATGATAGATATAGCATCTGCAGTAGTAACAGGACTAGGAGGAACAACTTCGCTTTTAGTTGCTAACGATATGGGTACAGTATTGGGTGTTCCTAAAGCTATTAAAGTACTTTTAAAGAAACCAGACTATGATGAAGCACAAATAATTATCACTCTTTTAAGCTTTTCAGAAAAAGCCAGAAGAGAGGGTTTATTAGTATTGGAAGATGATATACAGGAGATTTCAGATCCTTTATTAAAGAAAGGAATGCAGCTTGTAGTAGACGGAACAGATCCCGAATTAGTAAAAAATATTTTGAATACAGAGATAGATAACGTAGAAGCAAGGCACGATACAGTAAGAAAAGTATTTGAGGATGCTGCTTCATTATATCCTGCTTGGGGTATGATTGGTACATTAATCGGACTTGTAATCATGCTTAGAAGCTTAGGCGGCGGCGGCGGTGTTGAAGCAATAGGTTCTGGTATGGCGGTAGCACTTATTACTACATATTACGGATCTGTTATAGCTAACGGTTTTGCTTTGCCTATAGCTGGTAGGCTTGCAGCCAGACACTCATCTGAGGCTACAGTTCAAAGTATTATGGTTGAAGGTATATTATCTATACAGGCAGGTGATAACCCTAGAATAGTAAAAGATAAACTTATATCTTTCTTGCCTCCTTCTCAGCGTCAGAAAGTTAATGAACAAGTTGGAGACAGATAATAATAATTCAGAGGTAAATAATGGCTACTATTAAATTTGGTAAAAAAGCTAAGAAAGTAGGTGATAAGGCTCAGGTACCGGGTCCTTCAGCTCCCTTATGGCTTCAGACTTACGGAGACTTTGTAACTTTAGTATTAACATTCTTTGTATTATTATTGTCTACAATGTCTACCTCTGTTAGTGATTCTTCTATACAGCTTATCGCTACAGCATTCCAAGGATCATTTGGGGTTATGCCGGGCGGTACTACTTTATCGCAAAGCAGACTTATTTACGGCGGTGCTACAGTTGATAATCTGCCTTCTACAGACAGGGGATATTCTGTTGGAAGAAGTATTGATAAGGCAACTTCTGTTTTAGAATCAGAAATTAAAAGCAGGAAGGTGAGAATAGAGGAAGATGAAAGAGGTTTTATTATAAGCCTTGGGGCAGATCAGTATTTTGAATCTGCTTCTACTAATTTAGTTGATAATCAGAATAATGTTGAAACATTTATAAAATTAGCCTCTGTACTTAGCGGTTTACCTAATGATGTAAGAATAGAAGGTCATACAGATTCTGGTTCTATCATTCCGGGAAGTATTACGGAACAGAAATTTGGTAATAACTGGGGACTTTCTTCTGCAAGGGCTATGGTTATTTTAGAAAAGATATTTGAAAATGATCAGGCGGGAAAGTTAGATAGAAATAAATATTCAATTGCAGGATATGCTGATACTAGACCTGTGGCATCTAATGATTTACCAGATGGAAGAGCTTTAAATAGAAGAGTTGATATTGTTGTAGTAAGAAATGATGTTACTTATTATAATCAGAGATAAAGTGTAAAAAATAAAATGCTCTTAGCTGATAAATGGAAAGACTATAAAATTATAGATTGCGGTGAAGGCGAAAAACTTGAGAATATAGGCGGATTTTTAGTATCTCGTCCGGATTCTCAAGTTATTTGGTCTAAACAGTTAAGTAAATGGGATAATTTAGATGCTATATATCATCGTTCGGATAAGGGCGGAGGTTATTGGCAGTATATAAATAAACCTAAAGATAATTTTATCATCAGATATCAAGATTTATCATTCAAAATAGAATTTACTAATTTCAAGCATATAGGTATTTTTCCGGAACAAGCTGTTAATTGGCAGTTTATTATTGACAAGATAAAAGAAAAAAAATCTTCTACTCATAAAAATAAAGAAATAAAAGCATTAAATCTATTTGCATACACAGGCGGTGCAACTGTTGCTTGTGCTTATGCTGATTGTAATGAAGTTGTACATGTTGATGCTTCAAAAAAAATAGTAGGGCATGCTCAAAAAAATATAGAAATAAACAATTTGCAAAATAAAAAAGTAAGATTCATTATTGAAGATGTTATTAAATTTGTTTTAAGAGAAATAAGACGAGAAAGAAAATATGATGTTATAATAATGGATCCTCCCGTATACGGTAGAGGTCCTAGTGGGGAATTATGGCAGATAGAAACTAGTTTAAAAAGATTAGTAGAAGAATGCGTAAAACTTTTATCTGATAATCCTATTCTTTTTTTAATAAATTGTTATACGGCAAGTTTTTCTCATATATCATTAAAAAATATTTTATTGACTTCTATAAAACATAATGGAATTTTTGAAAGCGGTGAAATAGGGCTTCCTACAGAAAATTCTAAGATTGTTCTTCCATGCGGTATATATGCAAGATTTTATTCTTAAATAAGTTTAAAAATAAAAAGGAGTCAATCTCTTGACCCCTTATTATTCATACTAGATATTTTTAATAACTTATAGTGCCGCCTTTTTCATGTACTTCTATGAATCTTAATAGTT
This sequence comes from Brachyspira hampsonii, assembly GCF_002214805.1. Lineage (NCBI taxonomy): Bacteria > Pseudomonadati > Spirochaetota > Spirochaetia > Brachyspirales > Brachyspiraceae > Brachyspira > Brachyspira hampsonii. The sequence goes on from NZ_CP019914.1 coordinate 2,168,593, forward strand.
CAGCTTTAACTTCTTCAGCAGTATCAAGTGAAAGTACTCTTTTAGCAAGCATTTGACATTCAGGCTTATCTAAAGATATAATCATTTTTTTAACTTCAGGTATTGATATAGCAGACATTGAGAATACATCAAGACCAAGTCCGAAAAGCAAAGGTACAGCAAGTAAATCTCCTGCTAATTCTCCGCACATAGAAATAATAATTCCACTTGCATGTGCCCCTTCTATAGCCATTTTTATAGCTATAAGTACAGATGGGTTATAAGGATCGCAAATAGCAGCTATTTTTTCATTTCCTCTGTCTGAAGCTAAAGTATATTGTGTTAAATCATTAGTACCTATTGAAAAGAAATCAGATTCCCTTGCAAATGCTTCAGCTCTAAATACAACTGAAGGGGTTTCTATCATCATACCCAATTCCAAAGCCTCATTAAATGCAATATTTTCTTTCATAAGTTCTAATTTGCATTCATTAAATATAGCTTTAGCCTTACGAAGTTCTTCTATAGACACTATCATAGGAAGCATAACTTTTATCTTACCAAAAGCAGAAGCTCTAAGTAAAGCTCTGAATTGTGTTCTTATGATAGAAGTTTTATCCAAACATATTCTTAAAGCTCTCCATCCAAGTGCCGGATTTTCTTCTTTAGGCATCTCTAAATAAGGAAGATATTTATCTCCTCCTATATCCATAGTTCTTATGGTAACAGTATGACCGCTCATAGCAACAGCTACTTCTTTATAAGCCTTAAACTGTTCTTCTTCTGTAGGGAAGTCAGTATTTTCCATAAAAAGAAACTCTGTTCTATAAAGCCCTATACCATCAGCTCCATTTTTCAAAACTCCGCCTAAATCAGCAGGAGAACCTATATTAGCATATACTCTGATTTTTGTTCCGTCTTTGGATATAGCATCTTTATGAGCATACTCTTTTAATAAAGCTCTTTTCTTATCGAATTCTTCTTTAAGTTTTAGGCATTCATCTATAGATTCTTTAGTAGGGTTTACTATAACAGAACCTGTATTTCCATTAACTATTATAATCTGCTCATTTTCTACATCTTTTAAGCTATCGCCTACACCTACAACAGCAGGAAGTTCTAAAGATCTTGCCATAATAGATGTATGTGAAGTTCTTCCGCCTATTTCTGTAACGAATGCAAGAGTATTATCCAAATCTAAATTAGCAGTATCAGAAGGAGTTAAATCTCTTGCAATTACTATGGAATCTTTAGGCAGATTGGAAACATCAAGTATATCTTCGCCTTGAATATTTCTTATCCATCTGTCAGAAATATCAACTAAATCTCCAGCTCTCTCTCTCAAGTATTCATCTTCAACTTCGCTTAACATTTTAGTGTAAACTTCTACGCCTTGAGATAAAGCGTATTCAGCACAAACTTTATCATCAGTTATAATGTTATTAACTTCTTCAAGCAAATCTTCATCTTCAAGCAAAGTAATATGAGCATCAAATATTGCAGCTTTTTCTTCTGAAACTTTTTTAGCTGTAGTTTCTCTTATTTTTATAAGCTGTTCTTTGGTTTTATTCCTAGCTTCTAATAATTTAGCCTTTTCAGCATCTACATCTTTACATGGGCATTTAGAAATTACTATATCTTTTTTAAAAAAGAGATAAACTTTACCTATAGCTATACCAGGGGAAACCCCTATTCCAGTAATTCTTTTTTCCATATTATAATTCCATAAATAAAAAATTAATTAGTCTTTTAAATTAGCTATAAATTCTTCTATTTTTTTAAGATTTTCTGCTTCATTTTCGCCATCACAATAAACTGTGAGTACAGAGCCTTTTTTTACACCTAAGGACAAAACTTTTAAAAGAGATGAGGCATTAACTCTTTTACCAGCTTCATTTTCTACTTCTATTTTACATCCTGCTAATGATTTTATAAATGTTACGAACTCATTACCAGGTCTAGCATGAAGTCCTGTATCGTTTTGTATAGTTACTTTACCTGTAGTCATTGAAATTCCTCCATTCTTTTCTTATATATAATTTTAAGTATATCAGTTTTTTTTCATTTGTCAAATTATACCAGTATTAAAAGTATATTTTTAGTACAATAAATAAAGAATTCTTATCATAATAAATAAAATACTGTACAATTATTATAATTGTTTCATAATTAACTTTTTTGTTTTAATATTGTGATTTGATTATATATAATTATTCATTATAATATTATTGGAATTGTCTCAAAACTAATTTTATTTATGATTATGTGTACTAGCCTTTCAAAGCATATAGTCATGCTGTACTATATTTCTATTAAGCAGATCGGCTGCAAAGGACTTAATATATGAAAAATAATCAATTATATAACATTATTTTTATAATTTTTATAATTAATATTTTCAATTATTTTTGAAATAAGTATAATATATTTTTGTAATTTTATGATGCTAAAATTATTTTTTATATATCATATTAAAATAAATACCCTGTAAAACTAAAAATGGATAAACTTTGCATTTCAATAATTTTAAATTTGATATTCCGCCTGTCAAAAATATTTTGCATTTAATATTATATTTGGATTTTATATATTTTTTAGTTTCTGATACAGCATAATTGACAGTACCTATTGTATTGTATATAGCACCTGACATAATAGCATCTTTTACATTATTGTTTATAGGATTAGGAATTGATTCTATAGGTCCTATTTCATAATAGGGTAAAGAAGTAACATTTGATAATGCCTGATAACTTGTTTTTGTACCTGATATTATCATACCGCCCAAAAATGTAAAATCTGAAATCATAATGCTGATTGTAGTAGCTGTACCCATATCTATAACTATTGAAGCGAATCTTTCTTCATTATTGTTTTCAAGACATATAGATGCGTAAGTAGATAATATTCTATCTATACCAACAGAATCTCTAGGTTCATAATAATTATCTTTTAATACAATATCATTATGAGTAACTCTATAAGGTTTCATATTAAAACAATCTTCTATGCTGCCTTCAAATAAATCATTTACTTTTAGCGAAACACTGCTGTAAAATACTTTCTTTATATCTGTATGATTATTTTTTATTTCATTTAATGCATTTACCAAATCTAAAGCATTGCTATGTTCTATTGCTTTATAGTATAAAGGTTTGCAATTTTTTTCTTCAAAAATTCCTAGCTTAACTCTAGTGTTTCCTATATCTGAAAGCAAATACATTTTTAAACCTCATCTTTTATATTATTACTCTCTAAAAAGTTTTTTGTTTTTTCCATAAGGAATTCTTTATTATTCAATTCTGGTTCATCTAATATTAAATCCAATAAATAATTGAGTATTTTTCCTATTAAAGGTCCTGGATTTAAATTAAATTCATTGATTAGATCATTTCCGTCTATTTTTAGATCTTTTACTGTAATAGCATTTTCTTCTTCAATTATTTTGTCTATTCTAGCCAATAATTTAGGTATAGCTTTGCTTTCTTTGTCTTTTCTGTTTCCGCTTCCTAGTCTGTCAGCTTCTCTTAATTTTAAAAGAGGTTTTATATTTTCAACGCCAATAGCACGCATAAATCGTCTAACCGCACCGTCAGTCCATTCATCTTGATAATAAAACATATGCTGTCTTACCAATAATGTAACAAAATCTATTTCCGCATTAGAATATTTTAATCTTTTCATTATTTTTTTGGCAACATTAGCCCCTACAACCTCATGATTATAATAAACAGGATCATCTTGTTTAGATACTTTTTTCTGAACCATAGGTTTAGCTATATCATGAAATAGTGCTGCAAGCCTTACTAATAATGTTAATTCTTCAGTTTCTAAAGGTTCTACTGATTGCACTGTATGAAGAATATGATAATAAACATCATATTTATGGAATTTATTCTGATTTACTCCAAACCCCTGCATAAGTTCAGGCAGTATTAAAGATAATACACCTGTTTTTCTAAGTAATTCTAAACCTCTGAAAGGATTTTTGGATAATAGTATGCCGTTAAATTCTTCTCTTATTCTTTCTGCAGCAATTGAAGCAAGCATTCCTGTAGAGTGCGTTATAGCATCAAATGTTTCTTTTTCTATATCAAAATCTAATTTTGTAGCAAATCTTATTGCCCGCATTATTCTAAGTCCGTCTTCTCTGAATCTTTCATAAGGATTGCCTACAGATTTCACTATTTTTCTCTTTATATCTTTCATGCCGTCAAACATATCTATTAAACTTCCGTCTAAAATATTGTATGCCATAGCATTTATTGTTAAATCTCTTCTAGGCAAATCTTCTTCTATACTAGAAGCATATACAACATTATCAGGGTGTCTTCCGTCGCTGTAATTTCCATCACTTCTAAAGGTTGTTATTTCCACATGCATATCTTCTATAATTACTAGTATAGTTCCATGCTTTATGCCTGTTGGAATTGTATATTTAAATATTCTTTGCACATCCTCAGGTCTGGCATCTGTGGTGATATCATATTCATGCGGAGTGATGCCCATTATAGAATCTCTAACTGCACCGCCTACTAAAAAACATTGAAAGCCTTCAACATATAATATTCTCGCTATTTCTTTTATCGGATGAGGTATATCTGTAAATATTTTTTTCACTTAATATCCTATAATGTTTTATTTTATATAGTATATACAATTTTTAATTAATTACAAATTTTTCATACTGTAAAAAAATGCTATTATTGTAATATTAAAACAATTTTCCTTTCATATCTAGGCATAAATCAAGTATTGAAACAGCAATAGCAGATTCTATAACAGGTACAGCCCTTACAGCTATGCAAGGATCATGACGCCCCTTAATAACAAGAGCTTCTTCCTCTTTGGTTTCTATATTCAAAGTTAATTGTTTTTTGGATATTGAAGGGGTAGGCTTTATTACAGTATTAACTATTATAGGCATTCCATTAGAAATACCGCCTAATATTCCACCGTTATTATTAGTTTTTGTTTCTATTTTTTTTGTATTATTATCATCTTTTATAGTATAAGTATCATTACATTCGCTAGCTTTGTAATTTACAAAATCAAATCCAAGTCCGAAATCAATGCCCTTCACAGCAGGTACAGCAAATACAGACTGAGCTATTCTGCTTTCTATAGATGAATAAAAAGGATCTCCGAAACCAGCGGGCATATTAAATACAGCAGCAGTTATAATTCCTCCAACCGAATCCATATTCATTTTTGCTTCTTCAATAGTTTTTATCATTTTATACATAGCTTCATTATCAAATACACTTAATTCTTTATTATAATTATTTACAAACTCTTCATAAGATGGGAATGTATCATTAGGATATTTATCTTTTATATTGTATATTTGTTTAATATGGGCCGCTATTTCTATATTAAATTTTTCTTTTAAAGCTAATTTAGCCAAAGCACCTGCAAATACTAAAGGGGCGGTTAATCTTCCGGAAAAATGTCCTCCTCCTCTTATATCATTAAATCCTTCATATCTAAGCATTGCAGTATAATCGCTATGTGAAGGTCTAGGCAGAGTTTTTAAATTGGAATAATCACCGCTTCTTTTGTTTTCATTTTTAATTATTGCAGCAATGGGCATACCTGTGCTTTTATTTTCTAAAATGCCTGATAATATTTCTGGTTTGTCAGATTCTGTTCTGGCGGTTGTGAGCTTTGCATTTTTTGCTCTTCTTCTATCCATTTCTCTTTCTATAAAATCATTATCTATATTAATACCGTAAGGAAAACCGTCTATAACGCAGCCTATAGCTTCACCATGTGATTCTCCAAATAAACTTAATTTAATATTATTTCCGAACACGCTTCCCATAAATATATTCCTGAAATTAATTTTTTTATAATAATTTTATATTAGTATATATTATTTTTTATAAACTTTCTATATTATATTATTAATTTAAAAGTTAGATAATATTAGTTTTTAATAAATTTATTTAGTGTTAAATGTATTATAATTAATAACAAATATATGATATTATAAAATTATTTAATCGCAGTGATAAATATATACTATATCAATTAAAATAATTTAATATTATTATTATATATTATAAAGAAAATATATTAGGAGATTAAAACTATGGCTAAAGATTTTAATGAAGTTATTACAGCTATTGTAAAATCAGTTGCTGAAGTAGAAGCCAAGCTAGAAGAAAAGCAGATAAAATATTCCAAAAAAGATATAATAAAAGATACTAAGAAAAGCAGTTCCAATAAAAAAGATGATTGATTTATATCAGATTATTTCCAATAATAGACTTGTTTCAAAACTAAATTAATAAATAATTATACTGTTTTAATTTGTAATTTTTTTATTTTATAAGTGTGTATTCATAGTCCTGCTTTCCCAAACTTTTTTGCCTATGCTCTGTATGCAGTTTGAAATACGGCATATCCATATACTAAAATAACAATTTGTACTGCATATAAAATATTATCTTATCAATTTTAAAATTAAATAATTTTAATAATCAATCTTGTCAGGTACTTTTTAAATAAGTCTATTAGTAATTAAAAGTTATAGATAATATTAGTTTTTTATATAATTTATTTAGTACTAAATGTATTATAATTAATAAAAAATATATGATGATTATAAAATTATTTAGTTAAGGTTACAAAGGTATACTATAATTCCTTTAAATAATTTAATAATAATATTATTATTAATATTGTAAAGAAAATACATTAGGAGAGTAATGTTATGGCCAGATTTAAGGAAGTAGTTGTTGCTATTGCTAAATCAGTTGCTGAAGCAGAGGCTCAATTAGAAGAAACACAGTTAAGTAATCTATCAAAATATTTTTCAAAAAAGAAAGATTATAAAAAGTCTAATTCTAATAAAAAAGATGATGGATTGTCATCAGGATTATTTCCAATAATGTTAAAAATAGGTTTTCCTGATGAGAATAATAAATATGGCAATAAATATTATTGTGTTCCTTATATAAACTTAATTCCAATATCTCAGCTTAATATAGATTTTGTTACTGCTTCTTTTGATATGGGAATTATTGAGCTTATAGAACCTAAAAAGACCAATAAGGCTAACCTTAATAATATATCTGAAGATGATGTAATTGATAATCTTCCTAACTTTGAAACTTCTTCAGATATGTATGTTGATGTTACAGGTGCTGGTATAGATAAAGATAAAGGAACAACCATAAATGTTCATATTTCAATTAGAAAAACAGAAATTAGTGAGGGAATGTCCAAACTTATAAATGAAATGACAAATTTAAATCAGGGATTTATAGAAATAAAATCAAAAGAAAAAGATATTAAAACAAATGAATGATATTATCGCAATATAATTAAATATTAGTAATAATAAAAAATTAATTTTTTTAAGGAGGAAATTATGGCTGATAATACAATTGCAAATCAATTTACAGGTCTTCCAATGGCATCTCTTATAGGAGGACCTTTACAGTCAGTATGTGATGCAGAATTAAGTTTGGCTAATACTACAAAAAACTTTATAGAAACTGTAGCTTTTGAAGAAACTAAAGATGGTAATAATGTTAAGAAGACATTAAGAATGGTTGAGTTTGAATACCAAAGGTTAGAAAGGGTGTATGATAATACAGATAAAAAATATAAAGATAAGCCTATAGATATGAAATTAAAGGTTCCTTTTATTAGTATAGTTAAAGTACCATCTCTATTTGTAGATTCAGTTGATATTACTTTTGATATGGAAGTAAAAAGTTCTGAAGAAGAAAAAAGTAATGATGATACAAGTGCATCAGGAACAGGTGAAGGAGACTTAAACTTAGGATTATTTTCTATTAAAGCTACAATAACAGGTTCTGTAAGTTCTCATAAAGAAAATACTAGAAAAACAGATACTTCAGCTAAATACCATGTAGAAGTTCATGCTGTTGATCAAGGTATGCCTGAAGGACTTGCTAGAGTATTAGATATTATTAATGCTAATATAATGCCTGTAAGCAGCGATGGTGAAGAAGTTAAAATAGAGGGAAAATAAGTTTCTTATAATAAATAATGATTGTTAGTTTTAATGATATAAAGAAACTTTTAGATGAAAAATCTATTCTGATGAAAGAGGTTTATGAGGCAGAGCTTTTAAAAGAATATTCTGCTTTGATACCTCTTTTACAGGATAAATTTAATACTAAAGAAGTATATAATTTTCTTTCTTATACAAATTACAATGTTGATATTAGTTTTATTATTACAGCATATAAAATATCTGAAAATGTATTTTCTATTAATGATAATGTTTCAAAGGATTCTTATGAACTTTATTTCTCATCTGAAAATGGTATAAAAATTAATAATAAAATTCTAAATAATTGCGAAAATATGATATTAGTTATAGATAGTTAGTAAAATGCTAATTATTTTTTATTTTGGAGTTTATCATGGCAGAAAATAAAATTTTTGATTTAACTAATATAAGATATGTTAAGAGAATAATAGTAGGTCAGAATGATCCAAATATTCCATATAAAGAAGAAAATTATCAAAAAGCAAATGAGCTTTTGAATAAATGTTTAAATGAAATACCAAGAGGAAAAATTATAGGTATAGAAAGAAATTTTTATTTATTTAATTTAGGAGAGCATCAAGTGGTTCTTCAATGGCTGACTTATCATGTGGGATTTGAAAGAAAACCTATGTGGCTTGAAGAATAATTTTATTTATTATTTTTTACTATATACTATATATAGACTATCAGAATAAGAGCCGCAAGTATTGTTTGATAATAATACAAAAGACTTTATAGAAAGTGCTGCTTGTGAAAAAATAAAAAAATACTATTCAGATGAAAATGATGATTTTATTAGTATTTTATTCCGAGTATTTCCACGCCTGTTTGAGTGATTAAAACAGTATGCTCAAAATGAACAGCCAAAGAATAATCGGGAGTAGATAAAGTCCAGCCGTCTTTTTCTTTTTCGTATTTATCAGTACCATTTGTTATCATAAGCTCTAATGCAAGCACCATGTTAGGTTCTAATATTACATCATTATTATGGTGGTAAAAATTAAATATGTAAGGAGCTTCATGATATTCATATCCTACTCCATGCCCTGTAAGCGATTTTATAACATTAAATCCGTATTCATGAACTTTATTTTCAACTGTTTTTCCGTATTCGCTTAAAAGTACATTGGGTTTTAATTTATAAATAGCGTATTCTAAAGATTTTTTGCATGCATCTATAAGTTTATAAGCCCTATGATTAACAGAGCCCATACCGCCTTCTATAACTATTGTTCTTGCACAGTCAGCATAATAACCGTTATATTTAACTCCAACATCCACACATACAGGCTCTCCATGAACAAGTATTTTATTATTCGTAGGTCTGCCATGTGCTATTTCATTTCCGCTTGATATACTTGTTGCAAATCCGTAATTAGGAACTTCAAGGTTAGCAGGGTAGGCATTTTTTGACTTTATGTATTTTTCTACTTCTTTGTCTACTTTAGAAGCCCTTACTCCTGACATACAAAGTTTAAATGCTAGGTCAATAGAATTCTGTGCTATTTCGGCTGCTTTTCTTATATTGATTATTGCTTCTTCATCTTTTATACTTGGTTTTACTATTTCTTTAACTTCTTTTATAAACATTTATTATATTGTCCTTTATTTCAAAGATTTAGGAGTAAATATGTATAAAAGAATCACCAATATAAAAGATCCCAATATGGCAGATGATAAATTTATTTTTATATATTGTATATTACTTATTCTAGGCAGATAGTAAGATCCAAGCAAAGCACCAACGGTTGCTATAAGAAACATCATAGCCCAACCGCCGAATACTTTTATTTTAAGTATTTTACCGAATACCAAACTGACAATGATTCCTATAACTATAAATGCTGATACTACTATAATATATTCCATCTGTTTTTTATAACCTCTTTTATTTTACTAATTAGATGAAAGTCCTATAAAAAATGATTTTAATCCTCCTTCATCATTTTCTATCGGTACAAATATCATATGGGAAATATCCTTTCTGTCTTCAGTATCAAATTTACTTTTTATAGAGTCTGAAGCAAATGGATCAGATACATATAATGTTTTTTTATGGGATAGAATCTTTTTAAATAAAGGTTCATTCTTACTAATACTTAATTTACTTTTTGTATTATCGGATATATTTTGAGATTCTACTATATCATAATTCCCATTATCTTGTCTGCTAAGCATAGCAGCATGTATGATATCTAATCCTGACTGCTCTTTTACCCATTCCAACATTTCGCTCATATTTTTATTAATAAATTTTTTACCTCTAAGAGCTTTTAAAACTTTTTTCCAATTAGAAGTCATGTTTTCTTTTACTTTTTCTTCAGCTTCTCTGTAAAAATCATTTGGAACTTTAGGTACTTCTTCAGGATCATATAAATCTTTATCTATTAAATCTTCCGTATCAAAAGTATCTTTTTCGCTTGCAGGTTTAATTACTTCTCCGTCATCATATTCTTCGTTAAAATTAGGCGATATATTTGAACTTTCTTCATTGTTATAATTATCTTCATCTTCATAATCACCTAATAGAAAATCTCTATTAAGAGAAAAATTAAAAGCATCGCTTGAAGAAAAATATTCTTCTTCTTTTTTAGCTATCTCATCTTCTAAAATAGAACCATGACTTATCAAAATATCCCCCTCATTATTATCATCTATAATATCATCAATTCCTTTTATAATATCATTATCTGCATTATTATTATCAATAGTTTCTTCCAGTTCTTCTTTATTATCTTCTTCTTCATTATTTTCAATTTCATCATTTAAATCAGGTATATCGTCTAAATCTTCTACAGTGTCATTTATGTTGCTGTCTTCGTCATCATCTAATATATTGTCAGAATCTAAAAGCTCCTCATCAGAATACTCTTTCATTTCCGGCATATTACTATCTTTGTTTTCTTCTTCATCTTCTTTATTATCATTGTCTTCATCAAGTACATCGTCTAAATTAGGTATATCATCTAAATCTTCTACAGTGTCATTTATATTGTTGTCTTCGTCATCATCTAATATATTGTCAGAATCTAAAAGTTCTTCATCAGAATACTCTTTCATTTCCGGCATATTATTATCTTTGCTTTCTTCTTCATCTTCTTTATTATCATTTTCTTTATTATCATTATCTTCATCGAGTACATCGTCTAAATTAGGTATATCGTCTAAATCTTCTACAGTATCATTTATATTGCTGTCTTCGTCATCATCTAATATATTGTCAGAATCTAAAAGCTCCTCATCAGAATATTCTTTCATTTCCGGCATATTATTATCTTTATTTTCTTCATCATCTTCTTTATTATCATTATCTTCATCGAGTACATCGTCTAAATTAGGTATATCGTCTAAATCTTCTACAGTGTCATTTATATTGTTGTCTTCGTCATCATCTAATATATTGTCAGAATCTAAAAGTTCTTCATCAGAATATTCTTTCATTTCCGGCATATTATTATCTTTGATTTCTTCTTCATCTTCTTTATTATCATTTTCTTTATTATCATTGTCTTCATTGAGTACATCGTCTAAATTAGGTATATCATCTAAATCTTCTACAGTATCATTTATATTGCTGTCTTCGTCATCATCTAATATATTGTCAGAATCTAAAAGTTCTTCATCAGAATATTCTTTCATTTCCGGCATATTATCATCTTTGTTTTCTTCTTCATCTTCTTTATTATCATTGTCTTCATCAAGTACATCGTCTAAATTAGGTATATCATCTAAATCTTCTACAGTGTCATTTATATTGTTGTCTTCGTCATCATCTAATATATTGTCAGAATCTAAAAGTTCTTCATCAGAATACTCTTTCATTTCCGGCATATTACTATCTTTGTTTTCTTCTTCAGTTTCCTTATTATCATTGTCTTCATCAAGTACATCGTCTAAATTAGGTATATCATCTAAATCTTCTACAGTGTCATTTATATTGCTATCTTCGTCATCATCTAATATATTGTCAGAATCTAAAAGCTCCTCATCAGAATATTCTTTCATTTCCGGCATATTATTATCTTTTTCTTCTTCTTTATTATCATTATCTTCATCGAGCACATCGTCTAAATTAGGTATATCTTCTGAATCATCATTGTCTTCATCGAGTACATCGTCTAAATTAGGTACATCTTCTGAATCATCATTGTCTTCATCAAGCACATCGTCTAAATTAGGTATATCGTCTAAATCATCATTGTCTTCATTAAGCACATCGTCTAAATTAGGTACATCTTCTAAATCATCATTATCTTCATCAAGTACATCATCTAAATTTTCTAATTTTATACTTTCATCATTATCATCATCATTCTCTAATACTTTATCCAAAGATGATAAATCTTCTAATTTTATATTTTCATCTTCCTCATTATTATTTTGAAGAGTTTCTCCTCCATCTTCTAGTACATCATCTAATTTTATTATATTATCATCATCAGAGTCTTCATCTTCAACCTTTATATCTTCAATGTCATCTATATTCGGTAAATCAATTTTGCTGTTTTTTGTGATCCTGTCAGCTTTATTTAAGTACTTTATACTTGCATCATCTAATCCTTCTAAATCATTATTATAATCGTCAATATTGAATTCTTCATCATTTACAATATTAGAATTATCATAATTGTTTACAGGAGGCTCACTTTCATCATATATATTTTCTTCTAAATCTTCCTCAGGCTCATTCACTATGTTATTGTTAGCTGGTCTTAATCTTTCTATAAGAGATGTTGTAAGTAAGAAAATAAAAGACAGAGATAAAAGTCCTAATATTATATATTTTAAATATTTTTGTACTATAGGCACATTAAGCTCTAATATACCTATACTAAAATTATCTATATCTTTAACTTTACCAGAATAAAAAGCGAATGTATTATTATCAGCTTCAATACTTCCAGTGCTTCCTATATCTCTATTCATATACTGAGTTAAACTGTCTATTGATATGCTGTTAATATCTATAGAAGGGTTATAATAAAGAACACCGTTAGAAAGTACAACAAAGTTTAAATTATATGAAGTATTTTCAAATATTTTTTTAAATACACTTGCTACTATATATCCTACTTCTATTCCTCTGTCATTTTTTATAGGTTTAACAAAATATACTCCATCATAATCTTTATCAAAAAAAGCAATAGCTTTGGAGTTTTTATAACTTTCTAAATCTACAGGCTTAGTTTTAACAGGAGAAGAAAATACCGATTTACCATCCGCCAAATACAGAGCAACAGTATCAAATGGATAATTTCCGCTTCTAAATATTGATATAATTCTATCTCTTTCTGCAGTATCTATTCCATTTAATATAACCTGCTGTAAAAGATTAATAAAAGGATAGCTATCAACTATTTTATTAAGTCTTTCATCATAATCTTTAACTAGATTTACTATACTATTCTGACATATCAAAGCATTTCTATCAAGTTTTTTTGTATCAACATCAAAAGCATCTTTTTTCAAACCAAATACAAATGTAATGAATAAGGCAAGAACTATTAAATTTATAAGTATAGATACATACACAAAGATAGATATCTTATTTTTGTCAGACATATTAACACCTCTAAACAACTATTATTTTTTTGTTATGCTTCTTCTTGCATCTTCCTCTGCTTTGCTTATTATAGAGGATAACATTTTATCGAAAGCAGCAAACACATCATCTGTTCTTGAATTAGAAGAATTATCTAAATTAGATGATTTTATATCTTCTTTAGAATCTTCGTCTTTTTCATTTTTATTTTTTATATTATCGATAGCTTTATTATATGAATTTAGTATATCCATACTAATATCATGAGAATCATTGTTTATATGATTATCAGATTTTTTGCTATTAAATAAATTTCTTACATACTCTTTATTTTTTTCTTCTTCTTTTGCTTTGTAGCTTGATAACAGCTCATTTTTTATTATTTTTTTATTAAATTCATTGTCAATATTTTCATAGCTGCTTTCTTCTTTTTTATAATTATTTGATATATTATTTTTCAATATATTTTCATCTAAAGATAAAGTTTCTTTAATAAAGCTGGAAGATGTATTATTCAATTCTTCATTAGCTATTGACATAAACTCTTCTTTATCATTATTTTCTTCTTCTTTATAATCATTTATAGAAATATCATAATTTTCTTCATACTGTTCTTCTTTTATTTCATAGTCATTTGCAATATTATCATAATTTTCTTCATATTGATTTTCTTTTACTTCATAATCATTTATAGATATATTATCATAATATTCATCTTCGTTTTCTCTGCTAATATCATAAAGGCTATCTTCCAAAAAAGTTTCTTCAATTGCTCTGTTGTATTCTTCCTGCAAATCTTTTTTTATATTAGCAAATGCTGTTTCTATGTCTATTTCAGTTTTTATTTCTTCTGTTTTATTTTCTAAATTTTCTAATTTTTCTTCTAAATCTTTTTTATCAATAGCAAATTTATTTTTACATGCATTTATTTCTTCTTTTATAGTTGATACTATATTTAATATATCTTTTCCTATATTGAATTTGTCATCATTTTTGTGCTCTGTATTATTTTTTATATATTCATCAGGTATTTTGTATTGTACCTTTTGAACTATAGGAGGCATTTCTTCTATAGGATTTGATTTAGGTAATTGTGAGTTAACTATATTTTTACTTATAAGCTCATCATTTCCTTTTATGCTTTCCACATAATCTTTATTGCTTTTTATCTGCATAATATATTTGAAGAAATATACTATAGCTTTTATAAATAATTGACAAACTAGTATTAATAATGCAGTTATAGCAAGTACTATAAGTTCAAAGTAGTTAGGATATTCTTTTCCTATCATAGAAACAGAAAGAGAATCATTAACTATAAAGCTAGGCTGTTTTTTATAGTAAGCATATCTGTTTATAACGCTTGAAACTTTTTCTATGTTATTGTCTCCAACGGCTTCTCTCACATTATAAACTGAGTTTCTAGCATCGCTTACATAAAGTCTTTTATCTGCTACTTGATAATACATAGCTATATCGGATACATAAGCATAATCATTTCTAGTAGCAACTATTATTTCTCCATAAGGATTTTTTATATATTCCATTATATAGAATGCATTTTCATTTGTAGCATTTAAAACTAATGAACCTTTTGTTTTAATTTCATTTATTAAATTATCCTGAAGCTCTAAAGGCCAAGATTTGTTTCTTGATAAATATAAATTAAGAAGCATTTTTCCTTCAATATTAAAAACTGTCATTCCTCTTAGATATGGATTTTCTACAGTCATTTTATAATAATTATTTTTATATTTATCTATTTGAGATTTTGAAGGCGTATTATTAGGATTAAAATTTTTCAGTGAATCTGATGTCTGATACATACTATATCCGATATAATCAGATATGGATTGAGTTATTAAATTAACTTGATATTCAGATATACTGTTTCTTTTTATTTTCATTTTTACAGCTATTTTGTCTATTTTCTGCATCATCATATCTAAATAATCATTTATAAACACAGCTATGCCATTATTTTGAGGCAATACAGTATTGCTTGCAGCACGGGCAAACATTGCCGCTATAAAAATGATAAGAAAAGATATCATTAAACTTAAAATAGTCTTCATTATTTTTTGTTTTTCATTTTCATTCATAATATTTAGCCTTTAGATATAGTTATCTTCTAATAAAGATACAAAAAACTATATTAGTTATCGGCTAAAGCGAATTTTACTTGAAATGTTTTCTTTGCTGTTGGAATTAATTTAGGAGTGTATTATATTAAAGAGCTCCGCTGAGCCGTATACGACATAAATGCGCCTGACTTTTTTCGTCAGGTGGGTTCCTCAGAAACATGACCTTGATTTCTCAAAACCGTATCGCGATAACGGCGAGCCTATCATTAATGCTTCGCTCCAGATCCCTAATGCATTAATTTATACTGGCGCAAGAATGTACTATCGTTCAACGAGAACAGCAGAGTTCTTACAATATAAATTCTTTTTAATTATTTGTCAAGAGCATAATTATAAAATTAACATAATATTAAAAAATTTATTTGCTTCTTGATTAGTTTTTAATATACTTGACAAACATTTTATAGAAAATATAATATATAATAAATTTTTAAAGGTTATTTTATGATTAAAAATATTATTTCAGATATTGGAAATGTATTATATGAATTTAGCGTAAATGAATTTATGAATAAATATATAGATTCTGAAGATAGAGAACAATTTTTACAAAGTTCTTTTCTAAATGAAAATTGGAATCTTATGGATAAGGGTGATTTAGCTTTTAATGATGCAAGAAAATTATTTATACAAATGAATCCGAAATATAAAAAAATTATTGATGATTTATTTGATAGTGCATTAACATTATGCCTTAATAAAAATCATAACAATATATCTTTACTTAAAGAATATAAAAATAAAGGATATGATATATACTATCTTTCCAATATGCCGGCTGAAACATTTGAAGTATTGAGAAAAGAAACAGATTTTTTTGATAATACTTGTATAGGCGGAGTAGTTTCAGCACATGTAAAAATGATTAAGCCTAATAAAGATATTTATGAGTATTTTTTAACTAAATTCGCTCTAAAAGCTGATGAATGTTTATTTATAGATGATAATATAAACAATGTTAATTCTGCTTTAGAGATGGGTATTAATGCTGTGCAATTAAAAAAAATAGATGATATGAAAATTATATTAAAAGATATGCTTAAATAATAATTATATTATGAATTTTATAAAAAAAATATTATCAAAAATAAAAATTAGATATGGTGTATTATTTCCAAGCCTTATATGTTTATTTACTTTAATAAATTTTATAGCTACTTTATGGGTAAGCAGTTTTATATACGAGCCTAACATTACAAATCAATTTTATATGTTCGCTGTAATGTTTTTTCCTCTTACAAGTATTATAATAGGCATTATAGTGATAATTAAATTTGTTGTTGATGCCATAATGAAAAAAGAAGGCTCTCATTTAAAATTGGTGATAGTATTGATTATGGGACTTATGACGGTGCTTCCTAGTATTGTTATAAGTAAAATATCAACATTTATAATAAAAAGCAATTTAAATTTATTTTTAGATCAAAATATAAACAGTTCTGTAGAATATGTGATGGATATTTCAAATAGAGAAATAACAGAGAAACAGGAATTTATGTATGGAATTATAGAAAAAGTTGGCATAAATTATTTTAATAATTTGTTTAATGATTTAGGAACAGGCTATTCTAAGTATGAAGATATAAGCGATGAAATAAAATCTTCAAAATATTTTGATAATGTAGTATTTTTATCAAATTCTTATAATGTTAATAATATAATTTTTTTTAATTCAGCCAATTATATACCTCTTGATATTAATTATAAATTAACTAATACTAATATAATATTTATTAATAGTGAATATAACGGTTCATTTTATGTTAATGCGATTATACCATTATCATATAGCAATAATTATGTAATATGGTCTGAAATTATGCCTAAAAATTATATAGAAGTAAGAAATAATGCTCTGGAAAGTTTTAGGATATATAACTCTGTTAATATGTTTACTAATGAGTTTTCTATGATACTAAGTCTAATGTATCTATTTGTTCTTGGCATATCTACATTTTTTTCCATAATATTCGGAATAGCTTTATCAAGATTAATAACAGGACCTGTAAGCCTTATACTTAATGCCACAAATTCCATTACAAATGCTGATTTTAATATAGATATGAAGCTGGGCGGAGTGCATGACATGAGAAATTTAATACATAGATTTAATGTAATGGCTAGGGCTTTAAAATATCATAGAGATAGAGAAAATACAAGGGCAAGGCTTGAAACTTGGAGGGAGGCTGCTATTAAAGTGGCACATGAGATAAAAAATCCGCTTATGCCTATAATAATGAATGCTGAGCTTATAGATAGGAAAATATCTGTAAATATGACCGAAAAAGATGTTGAAAGGATTAAAAATTCTTCCAATATTATAATAAAAAATGCTAATGTAATTTCTAATTTGGTAAGATCTTTCTCAGAATTTTCATTTGCTATTAAACTTTCAGATGATAAACAGTCTATTAATGGTGCTTTAATAGAAGTTTTAGAATCTTTCAAAAATATCAGCTCTGTTAAATTTAATGTAGTATTGAGTAAGCATGATTATTTTATTAATATGGATAGAGAAAAATTGATAATGGCTTTTAGAAATTTGATAAAAAATGCTGTAGAAGCTATGGAAAAGTCTTCAAGGTATATGATCTATATATCATCATACCATGAAATTATAGATTTGAATGAATTTTTTATTATCAGTATTACAGATACAGGCATTGGAATTGAAAAAAATAATTTACATAAAATATTTGAGCCTTATTTCACATCAAAAGAAAAGGGTACAGGCATAGGACTTTCCACTGTTGAAAAGATAATATCTGAACATAACGGAACTATAGATGTAGAATCAATACCAAATGAAGGAACTACTTTTTTTATAAAATTTATGATTGAATCATAGAGATTCTATTTTTGTTATTAATTTATTTATATGCATAGGATATTTCATGCATATTATATTATGTTTTTTTGCTTCTTTTTCTAAGTCTATGTCTATATTTTCATATAAAAAGAATATAGTAAATTCATTAAAATTTGGAAGTTTTTTGAGTTCTGCAATGAATTCCATGATATTTATCCATACAAGATTAGGATTAAATACTAAAATTGTTACACTGTATTTATATATTTTACTTATAAGTTCATATAAATTTTCGGCTATGAATACTTCTATAGAAGAACTTTCTAAAGCAGCTTTGACTTTATTTAATCTGTTATTATCATCATCTATTATTATAGCTGAGTAATTCATGTGCAAACTCATTTATAGTAATTTAATGTGCCGAGAGAGGGACTCGAACCCTCACTGAGTTGCCTCAGGCAGATTTTGAGTCTGCTGCGTCTACCAATTTCGCCATCTCGGCAATATGCCATATAAGGACATATAAATTTAAGTTTTTTAATGCCTAAATTATAAATTATACTGAATAAAAATCAAGTATTAATATGGTATATTTTTTCTTTTTTTGCGTATATATGTTTTATTTATTGTAAAATATGGTAAAATAACTATATAATGAAGGTTGTTTATTATGAAGATTACATTAGATATGTCAATATCAAAACTGCTTGATGCTTTTGACAGAGAGTTTGGAGTATCTTTAGGAATATATAAAGGTGCTCATAAATCTGACAATATTAAATTATTTGAAATATCTGACCCTAGAAAAAATCAAAAAGCTTTTATAGTTATTAATAAGGATACTAGCGTGGAAAGTGCTGAAGCTATGTTCAGAAATACATTCGGAATCAGAGTTCAGATAAAGGATAGGAATGGGAATACTGTAAGTCAGGAAAGCACATTAGGAGGAATTAGAAAATTAGATAAAGGATTTAATAATAATGATGAGAATAATATTAATCTTATAGATAATGAAGAAGAAGAAGAAATAAATGATAACTCAGACGATGAAAATAAAAAAAAGAAGAAAAAAAAATCATATTTTTTAAAGCCTAAAACGGTTAAACATACTGTAGAAGATAAAATAAAGGAGATAGATAAATATTATTTAGGATTTCAGAGATCTGAGAGATATAAATCTATGCTTAATCTTTTATCATGCATGGAAGAGGCTAAATTAACATATCCGGAATCTAAAGAGCTTACAGATCATATTGAGGAGATAAAATCGAAATCTTTAAATATATCGAATTTAAGCATAAAAAAAGAAGATTTGCTATATTAGTATTAATTATAATAACTTCTATTTTATCCTTAATAGGTGTAGGTACTTGGGGATATAACCTTTATAAGAATATAAAAAAAGACAGAGAAGCTGACAGTATAATACAGGAAATAGATAATTTGAGGATTAGAAAAGGTTCTCTAATGGAAAGCGGAAACATATCTGAAGCTAATGCTATAGATGAGAGTATAAATTCAAAATCAGCAAGGCTTAATAGCATACAAAATGAGAGTGCGGTTTCTATAGCTAATTATTTTATAGTAGCAGCATTATTTTTTGCTGTAATATTAGCGATGTTTATATTAAGGCTTAACAAATATAATGTAACATCAATAAGATTTGGAAAAAATACATAAATTTATAATTAGTATAAAATTTTATATATATAAATTAACATAATTTTACTTGATAATATATAACTATATGATATTATATCTTTAATATGATGATTTATTATTTATAGTGAGGAACTAAATGCCAAAGATTATTATACCATTAAATGAAGTAAAAGAGGGAATGAAAGTAGCCAGCAATATATATAATAGCGATGAAAAAAGAATTGTAGATATTGGTACTGTAATTACAAAAGACATTATAGAAACTTTAAAAAGAAATTCTATCACTACAATTAGTGTAATGGAACTATTGGATTTAAAAAAAGAAAATACTGTTAATACTTCAGGAGACGGAAAAAAAGCTGTATTAAGAGGCGTAATAGAAGAGAATGGAAAAAAAATATTGAAAATAGATAGTCAGGAGGTAGCTAAAAAGCAGGAGGCTGCTATAGAAAAAACTAAGTCATTGTATGAAACAGCCAAGAACGGAGGCGGAATAGATTTTGATTCTATGAAGAAGGAAGTTAATACTATGCTTTCTTCTATAGTTGAAAATAAAGATGCTCATTCATATCTTTCTATGTTAAAAAGGAAAGATGAAACTATGTATAAACATGCTGTTGATGTAGCGACATTAGCGGCTATTACTGCCGGTGAATTAAATCTTACTAAAGTTGATATGTCTAATATTATGCTTGGAGCTTTAGTGCATGATATAGGAAAAGTTCTTATACAGGAAAGTTTGCTTTCAAAAGTTAATCTTACTAAAGAAGAAGGGGCTATATTAAAAAAACATCCTACTCAAGGTTATAAATTGGTAAAAAGGGATAATTTAGATGATAATATAGCAGATATTGTATTGGAGCATCATGAAAAATATGATGGAACGGGATATCCTTTTCAAAAAGACAATAAAGACATAAGTTTATATAGTAAAATAGTATCTATTTGTAATACTTTTAATAATTTGATAACTAAAGGAGAACATGGTGTTCCATGCACTCCGGATAAAGCTGTAAAAATAATTATATCTTTGGCAAAAAAAGATTTTGACAGCGATGTTGTAAAAGCATTTCAGAAGGCTGTAGGATTTTACCCTAATAACACAAGAGTAAAACTTTCCAATGGAAGTATAGCAAGAGTTATAGAACAGAACCCTAATTTACCTTTAAGACCTGTACTTTCTATTGTTAAGCATCTTGACGGTACTGTCAGTGATGGTTTAGAGGTTGTTGATTTGTCTGTATCGAGCGATTTATTTATTAAAGAAATAATGTAATAATTAATATTTCAGCTTTTGTTTTTTAGATAAAAGGCGGATTAAATATTTTAATTCATATCTTGAATAGTAATCTTTTACCATTGTAACACCTCTTTTATTAAAGAAGGAAAAATAATGATATTTTTCTAATGTAGATAAAAGCTGTGAAAAATGTTCTTTTTCTAATCTAAAAGCTGATGAAACTTCTTCTAAAGAATATAATTTATCTTCATCTTTGAAATATTTATCTAAAAATTTATTTGATTTTACTGTTATACAAATATTATCAATAATTATTTTTATAATTAAAGCTATAATAAATAATATTAATGGATATTGTATTATTTTGGGCATTATCAATTAGTTTGATTAAATAAAATTAAGTTCATAAATATTTCGCCTAATTCTGTTTTATAACTTATAGATAATATTTTATCGTTTTCCTTTTCTAACATGGACATCTGTTCACTCATAAGTATTGCAGGAGGAGTCATATCCAAATCTATATGTTTTGTTGATAAATCATTAATAGCACTTCCAGCAACCATATTAACAAATTCTTTGATAGTTGCAATAAATATATCATCTATTGTAGTTATAGATTCCATATTAAGAGCTGAAGCTAATTTAAAAGCAGTTGCTTTGTTCATATTAAACATAAGTCTTCCGCTTAAATCTCCCGTAATGCCTACGAATACTATAACGCCTCCGACATGATTTGCGTTTCTGTATATTCTTACATCGCCTTTTCCAACTTTTGAATTGAAATAACTTTTTAATATAATTACTGTACCTTTGCTGAAAGCATTTACTACATCTAAATCAAACATATAATAACACCATATAATTTATTTTATTAATAATAATCGGAAATAAATACTATATTTTTAATAGTATAATACTATTATACAAATATTCAAGTAAAAAATACAATTATTATATATTAATTAATAGAAATCTTGACTACAAATAAAAAGAATGATATCATTAAATAAAATTATATAGTTATATAAAATAGTAACCGATAATATTATGAGAGATAGAATACTTTGTTTATCTTTTACATTATTGATATTTGTATTTGGTATATTTATAAATCTTTTTTATAAAACTAATAATACAAATAATGAATTAATTAGTATTACAGTAAAAGGGGCGGTTGTTAATCAGGGAGTATATTTTTGTAAATATGGCATCTCAGTATCTGAAGTTTTAGAAATTTGCGGAGGAATGACTGAGCTTGGATATTTGCCGGTTGGGTTTGATTATAATACGCCTATAACCAATGATACCACGATTAATATACAAAAAAGATATTCAACTATAAGAAAAAATTATGAAGAGAATTGATAGTGGAAAAAGAATTCGCTAGTATTTTTGAAAGTAATAAAGACATCTCGCTCGATGAGTATGAAATAAATAAACTTCTAGAAAAGACTATAGAAATTAATGAAAATGACTTTCCTGTAATATCTATAGGTAATTCTGATAAAGAAAGCCCTAAAATACTAGCTAAAATCACTACTAAAGGATATGAAGAAAAAGATAATTCTGAAAATATCAATTTAGAAGGCAGTGAAGAAATAACTAATAATGCTTATTCAGATGAAGAAACCAAAAAATATAAAAATCTTCAGGAAGCTTTAAGTTTATCAGAAAACGATATAGAAGGGGCAGGCGAAATAGTTGATTCTGAAATAGATATGTCTAAACTATTTCCTAATGCTGATAATACTTTTAAAGAAGAAGCTAAAATTGAAGAAGAATCAGAAAAAACATCGGAATTAACAGAAGAGCAATCTGAAATAATAAATAATATCTATTCAAAAGAAGAGAATGATATACATAAAGAATCTGAAGATGAATCTTTAGAGGGTTATGAATTAAGTAATATTGAAACAGTTGAAGATTTTAGTTTAGATGAAAGCTTCAAAAAAATTGATGTATCAGAATATAGCGATGAAGATTTATTGTATAATCAGTTAGAAAATGATTCAGAAGATTCGTCCAATGTAGAAAAATCTATTGAAGATGAAAACTTTAATGCAGAAGAGTTAAATAGTTTAGATAATACTTTAAAAGAATTGAAAATTGATAATGAAAAAGATGTTGATATAGAAGATTTAATCAGCACAGATAATTTTTCAAATTTGGAAGAAGATATTAAAGATGAGAGTATTCGTTTAGGCGAAACAGATTTAAATAATTTAGAAGATACTTTAAAAGATTCATCAAATAATCAAAATAACACATCTAAAGATCTCAATATAGAAGATTTAATATCTTTAGGAAATTTTCACGATATAGAAGAACATTCTGATACTTCAGAAAACAATGAATCTGCATCATCTTTGGAAGAGACAGAAAACATAGAAGAATCTATTGATGAAAATACAGAAGAAGAATCCGATTTAGATATGAAAGAGTATACAGATGAAGAGCTTCTTGATATAAATAACATATTGGAAGAAGAAGCATCAGATTTAGAAGTAACTGAAGAACCTGTAAAAAATAATGAATCTTTGTCCTCTTCAGGTGAAACAGAAAATACAGAAGAATCTGATTTAGATATGAAAGAGTATACGGATGAAGAGCTTCTTGATTCTGATAATATATTGGAAGAAGAAACATCAGATGTAGAAGTAACTGAAGAACCTGTAAAAGATAATGAATCTTCGTCCTCTTTAGATGAAACAGAAAATACAGAAGAATCTATCGATGAAGATACAGAAGAAGAATCCGATTTGGAGATGAAAGAGTATACAGATGAAGAGCTTCTAGATGCTGATAATATATTGGAAGAAGAAGCATCAGATTTAGAAGTAACTGAAGAACCTGTAAAAGATAATGAATCTGCATCATCTTTGGAAGAGACAGAAAATATAGAAGAATCTATTGATGAAGATACTGAAGAAGAATCCGATTTGGAGATGAAAGAGTATACAGATGAAGAGCTTCTAGATGCTGATAATATATTGGAAGAAGAAACATCAGATGTAGAAGTAACTGAAGAACCTGTAAAAAATAATGAATCTTTGTCCTCTTCAGATGAAACAGAAAATACAGAAGAATCTGATTTAGATATGAAAGAGTATACGGATGAAGAGCTTCTAGATGCTGATAATATATTGGAAGAAGAAACATCAGATGTAGAAGTAACTGAAGAACCTGCGGAAAATAATGAATCTTTATCCTCTTCAGAGGAAACAGAAAATATAGAAGAAGAATTAATTGATGAAGGTTTATCTGCTTTAGAAGAATTAGAAAATATAGAAGAATCTATTGATGAAGGCACATCCGAAGAAGAATCTGCTCCCCAAAAAGAAGAATCCGATTTGGAGATGAAAGAGTATACAGATGAAGAACTTCTAGATGCTGATAATATATTGGAAGAAGAAGCATCAGATGTAGAAGTAACTGAAGAACCTGCGGAAAATAATGAATCTTTATCCTCTTCAGAGGAAACAGAAAATACAGAAGAAGAATTAATTGATGAAGGTTTATCTGCTTTAGAAGAATTAGAAAATATAGAAGAATCTATTGATGAAGGCACATCCGAAGAAGAATCTGCTCCCCAAAAAGAAGAATCCGATTTGGAGATGAAAGAGTATACAGATGAAGAGCTTTTAGATGCTGATAATATATTGGAAGAAGAAGCATCAGATGTAGAAGTAACTGAAGAACCTGCGGAAAATAATGAATCTTTATCCTCTTCAGAGGAAATAGAAAATACAGAAGAAGAATTAATTGATGAAGGTCTATCTGCTTTAGAAGAATTAGAAAATATAGAAAAATCTATTGATGAAGGCACATCTGAAGAAGAATCTGCTTCCCCAAAAGAAGAATCAGAAGACATAGAAGAAGAATTAATTGATGAAGGTTTATCTGCTTTAGAAGAATTAGAAAATATAGAAGAATCTATCGATGAAGGCACATCCGAAGAAGAATCAGAAGACATAGAAGAAGAATTAATTGACGAAGGTTTATCTGCTTTAGAAGAATTAGAAAATATAGAAAAATCTATTGATGAAGGTACAGCCGAAGAAGAATATGTAAAAGATTCTGATGCTTCAGAAATTAATAATGAATTATCATTGGATAAATATACATTAATTGAATTGGAAGACGGAACAAAAATAAAAAGAACTTCTTATGCAAAAGATAATATAGATGTTGATGATTCTAAATTTTCGGATGAACAAAATTATGTTGTTCAGCATATATATACTGAAGAACAAGATACACTTATGAAAGAAGTATCTGAAAAAGATGCTCTTACAGAAGAAGAATTAGAAGACATTGATTGTGTTGAAGAATTTGATTTGAATACATTTTTTAACAATCAGAAAATTAATAGTAATAATAATGACGAAATAGAAGTACCTGATTTATATGATGATATTTCTGTAATTATTGATAATGATGATTCATTGTTGATAGATGATGAAATAGAATTACCTGAAATAGATGATGAAGAGCCTAAAGAAGTAAATTTAATAAAAGAAGATAATTTAAAAGAAGATGAAATAAGTATACAATACAATGATAGAAATGTTGTAGTTCCAGATATAGATAATGTTGATTATATAGATGAATCTAATTATATAACAGAAATAGATAATGATGATGATATAATACAATTATCTGGAAATGAACTTGATTTAATAACTAGAGATGTTGCTATAGAGTCTTCATCAAATGAAGAAGATATTACCGATGACTACAGAGAAAATAATTATACTATGTCAGAAGTATCTGATAAAGAGTTGGAAGAAATAGATGATGGTTATGTGAATGAGAATGAAGAAGATATTACCGATGACTACAGAGAAAATAATTATTCTATGTCAGAAATATCTGATGAAGAGTTAGAAGAAATAAAAGATGAAGAATTAACTTCTGAATTACAGGCTGAAGAAATAGATGAAATAAAAGAAGAAATAGATGAACCTACAGAAGAATCAAAACCAGAGGAATTAACTTCACAATCACAGGAAGAAGATATAAAAACAGATGAAATAACTTCAGAAGTTCAGGAAGAAGAAATAAAAGAAGAATTGCCAGAACCTGCAGAAGAATTAGAAGAAGAATCATCAGAAGAGATAATTAATAACGAAGAAGATCTTACAGAAGAAGATAAATCTATGATAGAAGACTATTTGGATAAAGTAGATAGTTCATCAGAGGATTTAACGGAAGAAGAAAAAGAATTATATCAAAGCTATTTATCTAATCCTTCAGACTCAGAGATTAATGAAGAATTGAAAGATGAATCAGTTTCTGAGTCATTAGAAGAATCAAAACCAGAGGAATTAATTTCACAATCGCAGGAAGAAGATACAAAAACAGATGAAATAACTTCAGAAGTTCAGGAAGAAGAAATAAAAGAAGAATTGCCAGAACCTGCAGAAGAATTAGAAGAAGAATCATCAGAAGAGATAATTAATAACGAAGAAGATCTTACAGAAGAAGATAAATCTATGATAGAAGACTATTTGGATAAAGTAGATAGTTCATCAGAGGATTTAACGGAAGAAGAAAAAGAATTATATCAAAGCTATTTATCTAATCCTTCAGACTCAGAGATTAATGAAGAATTGAAAGATGAATCAGTTTCTGAGTCATTAGAAGAATCAAAACCAGAGGAATTAATTTCACAATCGCAGGAAGAAGATACAAAAACAGATGAAATAACTTCAGAAGTTCAGGAAGAAGAAATAAAAGAAGAATCAGCAACAGAATCCATATCTGTCCCAGAAGAAAAAGAAGATAGTTCAGAATTAAGTAACGATTATATATCTAAGATGTATAATGATTATTTGCAAAATCAGGAATCTAACAATAAAGATGTTTCAAATGATGATTATATATCTAAGTTCCAAAAGATGAATGAGGAGTATATAGAAAGCAGTAAAAAAGAAAATGAAATAAAAGAAGAGTTATCAAATCCTGAAGAAGAATTGAAAGAAGAATCATCAGAATATACAATCAATAATGAAGAAGATTTAACAGAAGAAGAAAAAACAGATGAAATAACTTCAGAAGTTCAGGAAGAAGAAATAAAAGAAGAATTACCAGAACCTGCAGAAGAATTAAAAGAAGAATCAGCAACAGAATCTATATCTGCCCAAGAAGAAAAAGAAGAGAGTTCAGAATTAAGTAATGATTATATATCTAAGATGTATAATGATTATTTGCAAAATCAGGAATCTAATAATAAAGATGTTTCAAATGATGATTATATATCTAAGTTCCAAAAGATGAATGAGGAATATATAGAAAGCAGTAAAAAAGAAAGTGAAACAAAAGAAGAAGATTTAACAGAAGAAGAAAAAACAGATGAAATAACTTCAGAGGTTCAGGAAGAAGAAATAAAAGAAGAATTGTCAGAACCTGCAGAAGAATTAGAAGAAGAATCAGCAACAGAATCTATATCTTACCCAGAAGAAAAAGAAGAGAGTTCAGAATTAAGTAATGATTATATATCTAAGATGTATAATGATTATTTGCAAAATCAGGAATCTAATAATAATAAAGATGTTTCAAATGATGATTATATATCTAAGTTCCAAAAGATGAATGAGGAATATATAGAAAGCATTAAAAAAGAAAGTGAAATAAAAGAAGAATCATCAGAAGATACAATCAATAATGAAGAAGATTTAACAGAAGAAGAAAAAGAATTATACAAAAGCTATTTATCTAATCTTACAGATTCAGAGATTAAAGAAGAATTGAAAGATGAATCAGTTTTCGAGTCATCAGAAGATATAAAAGAAGAATCAAAACCTGATGAAATAACTTCAGAAACTCAGGAAGAAGAAATAAAAGAAGAATTGTCAGAACCTGCAGAAGAATTAGAAGAAGAATCAGCAACAGAATCTATATCTGCCCCAGAAGAAAAAGAAGAGAGTTCAGAATTAAGTAACGATTATATATCTAAAATGTATAATGATTATTTACAAAATCAGGAATCTAATAGTAAAGATGTTTCAAATGATGATTATATATCTAAGTTCCAAAAGATGAACGAGGAATATATAGAAAGCAGTAAAAAAGAAAGTGAAAAAAAAGAAGCATCAGAACCCGCAGAAGAATTGAAAGAAGAATCATCAAAAGATACAATCAATAATGAAGAAGATTTAACAGAAGAAGAAAAAGAATTATACAAAAGCTATTTATCTAATTCTGCAGATTCAGAGATTAAAGAAGAATTGAAAGATGAATCAGTTTCCGAGTCATTAGAAGATATAAAAGAAGAATCAAAACCTGATGAAATAACTTCAGAGCTTCAGGAAGAAGAAATAAAAGAAGAATTACCAGAACCTGCAGAAGAAGTAAAAGAAGAGAGTTCAGAGTTAAGTAATGATTATATATCTAAGATGTATAATGATTATTTGCAAAATCAGGAATCTAATAATAATAAAGATGTTTCAAATGATGATTATATATCTAAGTTCCAAAAGATGAATGAGGAGTATATAGAAAGCAGTAAAAAAGAAAGTGAAACAAAAGAAGCATCAGAACCTGCAGAAGATACAAAAGAAGAATTAAAATCTGATGAAACAACTTCAGAAATTCATGAAGAAGCAAAAGAAGAGGAAGATATTCAAGAAGAAGTATCCGAACCATTAGAAGATATAAAAGAAGAATCAAAACTTGATGAAACAGCTTCAGAAACTCATGAAGAGGAAACAAAAGAGGAAGATATTCAAGAAGAAATATCAGAACCTGCAGAAGATACAAAAGAAGAAGAATCAAAACCTGATGAAACAAAAGAAGATATATCAGAAGAAGAGATAATCAATAACGAAGAAGATCTTACAGAAGAAGATAAATCTATGATAGAAGGATATTTGGATAAAGTAGATAGCTCATCAGAGGATTTAACAGAAGAAGAAAAAGAATTATATCAAAATTATTTATCTAATTCTAGCGAATCTGATATAAAAGAAGAAGAATTGAAAGAAGAATCCATTTCCGAATCATCAGAAGATATAAAAGAAGAATCAAAACTTGATGAAACAGCTTCAGAAACTCATGAAGAGGAAATAAAAGAAGAAGATATTCAAGAAGAAATATCAGAACCTGCAGAAGATACAAAAGAAGAATTAAAATCTGATGAAACAAAAGAAGATGTATCAGAAGAAGAGATAATCAATAACGAAGAAGATCTTACAGAAGAAGATAAATCCATGATAGAAGGATATTTGGATAAAGTAGATAGCTCATCAGAGGATTTAACAGAAGAAGAAAAAGAATTATATCAAAATTATTTATCTAATTCTAGCGAATCTGATATAAAAGAAGAAGAATTGAAAGAAGAATCCATTTCCGAATCATCAGAAGATATAAAAGAAGAATCAAAACTTGATGAAACAGCTTCAGAAACTCATGAAGAGGAAATAAAAGAAGAAGATATTCAAGAAGAAATATCAGAACCTGCAGAAGATACAAAAGAAGAAGAATTAAAATCTGATGAAACAAAAGAAGATGTATCAGAAGAAGAGATAATCAATAACGAAGAAGATCTTACAGAAGAAGATAAATCCATGATAGAAGGATATTTGGATAAAGTAGATAGCTCATCAGAGGATTTAACAGAAGAAGAAAAAGAATTATATCAAAATTATTTATCTAATTCTAGCGAATCTGATATAAAAGAAGAAGAATTGAAAGAAGAATCCATTTCCGAATCATCAGAAGATATAAAAGAAGAATCAAAACTTGATGAAACAGCTTCAGAAACTCATGAAGAGGAAACAAAAGAAGAAGATATTCAAGAAGATGAATTATATGACGAAGATCATAATAATGAATTAAAAGAAGAAGTAAGCGATGAAGAATTAGAAGATCTTGTATATATAAATAATGTTCAAATAGATGAAATAAAAGATTCTGATTTGAATATGCTTGAAAATATTATTAGAGGTAATGATGAAGACGGCGTAGAGCTTATAAAAATAAATGATAAGATAAATGAAAATAATACTCAAGAAGATAATACCAAAGTAAAATCCTTAGAAAATTTTGATTCTATGGAAGAGCTTTTAAATAAGGAGACGAATATGTCTGAAGAAAAAGAATTAGAAACTATTGATAAAGAAAATCTAGATGATAATGTAGCAGTTGAAGAAGAATTTAGTTTGGGCGATGATAATGAACCTATACTAATGGAGGATAGAAAACATTCAGAAGATGAAGAAGAAGATTTTGACGGAGAAATTACTCAATCTGATTTAGATTATGCTATTAAGCTATTCGAATCTGAAGAGGCTAGCGGACAAGTTAATGAGTATAGTTCTAAAGCTGATATACTATTATCAGAAAACGAAATTAATAAATTCAAAAAACTTTTTGGATACTTCAAAAATATTGTAGAAAAAATGTCTCCTGAAGATTTAAACGACTTTTCAAAAACAGAGTTCTACGATATGTATTCATCTTTATTTAGAAAATTTGGCGATTAAAATTAATTTTTTCTCAAATAAAAAAAGGGGCTTATTAAAAAAAGTCCCTTTTTTATTACTAATAATTATATTTTTAATTTCTATCTTTTAGAAGAACTAGATCCTCTCCTTCCAATTCCTTTACTCTTACAGATACATATTGATCTTGAGGAACATTAAGAGCAAGTCCTACATAATTTGCGGATATAGGAAGTTCTCTTCCAAATCTATCAACTAAAACTAGTAAAGATACTTTTTTCGGTCTACCATAATCAAATAGAGCATTCAGAGCCGCTCTGATTGTTCTTCCTGTATAAAGTACATCATCAACAAGAAGTATAGTTTTTCCTGTAATATCAAAAGGTATATCAGTCTCTTTGATTTCTGGGAATTCAGAGAGAGAAGATAGATCATCTCTGTAAAGATTAATATCTATTGCTCCAATAGGCAGTTCTTTTTTTATTTTTTCTTCTAGAAGTTTTTTTAATCTTATTCCTAAAAAATCGCCTCTTCTTCTTATACCCACAATAGCGAGCTTTTCCATATCTTCTTTTTCAATGATTTCCGCAGCAAGTCTAGGGAGAACTTTTTCATATTCTTCAGCTTTTAGTAAAACTCTCATTTTATACTCCTTTGATATTTAAGATGATTACCTATGAAATGTTGTATGTAATCTTTAAAATTATAACGATTAAAGCAAAAAAAATCAATATAATATTTTTTTACTTTTGCATAAAAAATATGTTAAGTGTTTTTTTAGTTTACCGATATTATATATAAGGACAGTAAAAAGTTAAAGTTAACATAAGAGTTGCTAATTTTATTTTACTGTTATATAATTGAAAATAAACATATTAATTTAAGTGAGGAAATTATATGGCAGACGAAGAAAACTTAGACTTGGAAGAAGGCGAGGAAGAAGGAGAACAAGCCGAAGCTGCACCAAAGAAGAAATTTGGTTTAAGCCCTATGATTGTTAAAATCCTTATGGGAATTGCTGCCATTTTAGTTGTGGCTTTAATATCCGGGCTTATAGCATTTTTTGTATCTAAAAGTGTAGGAAAAGCTGCAGGAGTACAGGGCGGTGTTGTTGATGATATGGTAAAACAGCCACCACCATCAATCTATCGTATAGATCCAGAGTTTAATGTAAACACTGCAGATATGGATGTGGCAAGATATGTAAAAGTAAGTATTATATTAACTTATACTACTAATACTAAACAGCTTGCAGTAGAACTTCCAGAAAGATTCTATATGATAAGAGATAGAATTACAACTATACTTAGTTCTTATACTTATGATCAGTTGAGAACTAATGAGGGCAGAGATCAGTTAAAAGCTGATATTAAGCGGGAAATTAATAGTATGCTTAGAAATGGTCAAATAGATGGTATATTATTTGATAACTTCTTGTTAAGCTAATGCTAAATACTAACTAATGGAAAAAATTATAAGAGAAGGATATTCGTATGACAGAAGTATTGTCACAAAGCGAAATAGATGCGTTGTTAAGTGCTATATCATCTGGTGAAAGTTTAGATAATATTGATACTAAACGTGTAGAAGTAGAGCATAGAAAGATAAAGATATACGACTTTAAACGTCCCGATAAGTTTTCAAAAGACCAAATCAGAACGCTTCAGATGATGCATGAAAACTTTGCTCGTGTAACTACAACTTCATTATCAGCACAATTGAGAACTTTGGTAGGTATTCACGTAGCAAGTGTAGATCAGCTTACTTATGAAGAGTTTATAAGAAGTGTTAGTAATCCTTCTACTTTGGCTATTGTAAGTATGGATCCTTTGAAAGGAAGTTCCATATTAGAGATTGACCCATCTATTACTTTTACTATTATTGATAGATTATTTGGGGGACCTGGTGAAAGTCCTAAGAATTTAAATAGAGAGCTTACAGATATTGAGTTATCAGTTATGGAAGGTATTATAGTAAGAATACTAGGTAACTTAAGGGAGGCTTGGTCTCAGGTAATAGATTTAAGACCTCGTTTGGGTTCTATAGAAACTAACCCTCAGTTTGCTCAGATGGTTAGCCCTAATGATATGGTTGTACTTATTACTTTGGAAACTAAGGTAGCTGATGTGGAAGGTATGATGAATTTTTGTATACCGTATATTACTATTGAGCCTATACTTTCTAAGTTTTCAGCTCAGTATTGGTATGCATCTATTAGAAGAGGAAGCACTAGCGAAAATTTAAAGATAATAAAAGAAAAATTACAAAATATATTTGTTGAAACTTCGGCGGAACTTGGATCTATGCAATTACCGCTATCAGACATTCTCAATCTTCAGAAAGGCGATGTTGTTAAATTTACTGATACTAAGATTACAGATCCTGTCATATTCAAGATAGGAAACAGAAAGAAATTCTTATGCCGTCCTGGTATATCAGGAAGCAGAATGGCTGTACAGCTTACAGGTGTTATGGATGGAGAGGCTGATATAACCGAAGACGATTTATTAAAAGAGGAGGATTAAGGTTATGATGAGTGACGGTGCATTATCTCAAGACGAAATAGAAGCTTTGCTAAAAGGTGCCGATGATGCTTTTGGAAGCGATGCTTCTAAGGCATCTGGTAATGGCGGCGGTAATGTAGATAAACAACTTTTTAATGAAGCTGCTAAAATGATAGCTGAAAATCAAGCCTTTTCACTATCATCTATTTCTACTAAGACTGTATCCATTACTAATATTACAACTACAGTTGGCGATGTTAATAATTTACATCAAATGCTTTCTGGTAAAATGATAGAGGCTAAGGTTGGTTATACAGGTTCTATCACAGGAAATGTTTACTACTTCATGGGGGAAAATGAGGCTTTAATAGTTGCTTCTCTTATGATGGGACAAAAAGAAGCTGCTTTAAATGATATGGTAGCTCAGGTACTAAAAGAGGCTTTCTCCCAAATGGTTGGAGTTTCTGACAGTGCTTTATCATCAAGATTTGGAGGAAGTTTTACTAACTCTCCTATAGAAACTTCTATATTAGAAGATGCTTTCAGTATTAATATACCGGGTCCTTTAGCTATAGTAAGCGGTTCGCTTTCTATTGAAGGAGAAGTGGAAAATGCTCCTTATGTATTTGCTTTAGAACTGCCTTTATTACAAAGCCTTTTAGGTTCTGCCTCTAGTAATACTGCTGCTCCTGCTTCCGGAGGAAATACACCAAATGCCGGAGCTGCTAATAATTCTATGTCAGGACTTGTAGATAATCAAGCATTTGATTCAGGTCCTCAATTAGGTGTGCAGCATGCTGAGTTTAACTCTCTAATGCCTGCTTCTGATGTACAGGGAACAGGAAATATCGGTCTGCTCATGGATGTAACCATGAATATGACTGTAGAGCTTGGAAGAGCTACTATGACTATTAGAGATATATTGGGACTTGGCGAAGGTTCTATTATAGAGCTTCAGAAATTAGCTGGTGAGCCTGTAGATTTGCTTGTTAATGGTAAGTTAATAGCAAAAGGTGAGGTTGTAGTTATAGATGAAAACTTCGGTGTTCGTGTTACTGATATTATTAACCCTATGGACAGACTTACTAATAAACCTAGATAATATAAGTTAAATAATTACCAATATTAATAAAAGCGGGAAATAATTTCCCGCTTTTTTATTTTTTATAATAATATAATTGAAATTATTGCATAAAAGTATATAATATAGATATATTAGTATAATATAGAAGTAAAATAATGAGTAATGTAGACAATAAAAATTCTAATAGTGTTCCTTCTAATAACATCGGTTTATTGATGGATGTTACTATAAATGTAACAGTAGAACTTGGAAGGGCTCGTTTGAGTATTAGAGAAATATTAGGACTAGGAGAGGGTTCTATCATAGAACTTCAAAAGCTGGCAGGTGAGCCTGTAGATTTGCTTGTTAATGGTAAATTAATAGCTAAAGGTGAAGTTGTAGTTATAGATGAATGCTTCGGAGTAAGAGTTACGGATATTGTTGATTCTTTATACAATATTGATAAAAATAAATAATATGTATTTTTTATTAATTCATTAATTTTTCAGTTCAGTAATAAAATATAATTTTTTATATCTATAATAAAAAATCTTTTTTATTAAAAAATAGTGCGGTTTTTCTTGACTTTTGCTATATTATTACATATAATAATATTACTATAAATAAAAATTTAAGGAGTTTAGAATGTACATTTCATTCACCTGTAATACAGGCCGTTCATATAATCATTCAAATATATGCTTTCAATTTTCTAAATTCTATAAATCTTCAAAACGCAATCTTTCAAAATCTAAGAAGTAATCTTTTTAATAATTCTAAAATTAATAATAATTTATATAATAATATTTTATATCTATATGGTATAATTGTTTTTTACAGAGGTGTTTAAATAATGCAGGACAATATAATATCAGAAAATGTTCTTTCATCTATGAAGGATTTTTTAATAGATTTAAGAAGGGATTTACATGCTCACCCTGAACTTGGATTTCAGGAGTTTAGGACATCAGAGAAAATTTCTTCTATACTTGATTCATTTAATATAAAGTATAAAAATAAGGTTGCTGAAACAGGTATAGTAGCAGATATAGAAGGCGAGGATAAAAATTTCACTATAGCTTTTAGGGCTGATATGGATGCTTTGCCTATGGAGGATAAAAAAAATTGTTCTTATTCATCACAGAATAAGGGTAAATGTCATTCCTGCGGACATGATGTTCATACTGCGGTACTCACAGGTATAGCAAAATATTTTTCTGAGATAAAGCCGCCTTGTAATATTAGGCTTATATATCAGCCGGCAGAAGAGACTACAGGCGGAGCTTTGCCTATGATAAATGAACATGCTTTAGATAATGTTAATGTTATTTATGGGCTTCATGTTCGTCCTGAAATAAATGTCGGACAGATAAGCATCACTTATGGGGCTATGTATGCTAGTTCTAATATGTTTGAAGTGCATATACATGGAAAATCAGCACATGGGGCTAAATCATATAATGGCATAGATGCTATAGTAATTGCGGCACATATTATAACTCAGCTTCATACTTTTACTTCAGTATTTACAGATGGGAGTATGAGGCTTCATATAGGTACTATAAATGGAGGAAGTGCTAATAATGTAGTAGCTGATAATGTTAAGATGGAAGGTATTATTAGAATGTTATGCGATGATGATACAAGAAATAAAAGGCTAAACATGATAGAAAATATTATAAAAAATACTGCAAAAAGTTTTAATGCTGATGCGGAGTTTGTGAATATTCCTTCTTATCCTGCTTTAATCAATCATGATGATGCTGTTAATATAGTGAAAAATTCTGCTGAATCTTTTTTAACTAAAGAAAATTGTCTGCTTGAAAAATCTAATATGACAGCTGAAGATTTTAGTTATTATCTTCAAAGGGTAAAAGGAGCTTTTTTTAGTTTGGGAGTATCAAATGAAAAAATCAATGTTCCTATTCATAATGGTTTGTTTGACATAGATGAAAATGCAATTAATATAGGTGTAAAAATGCAGCTATTAAATGTTTATAATACATATAAAAATAAGGATAAGTTTATAAAGTAACATTATTATTTTATTTTTGCTATAGAAAAAAAAATAAATACAATATATAATTAAAGGAGATTAATATGTCATTATTTGAAGGAGCAGGTGTAGCTTTAATAACACCATTTACGGAAGATAATCAAATTAATTATGAGAAATTAGAAGAGTTAATTGAGTTTCAAATAGCGAATAAAACAGATGCTATAATTGCCGCAGGTACTACAGCAGAAAGTTCAACTCTTACAGCTGAAGAAAGAATGCAGGTTATTAAATTTTGTATAGAGCGTACAAAAAAAAGAACTTTAGTAATAGCTGGTACAGGAACTAATAATACAGCATCTGCAGTAGAGTTCAGTAAAAAGTCTTATGAATATGGTGCTGATATGGTAATGGCAGTTACTCCGTATTATAATAAGGGTAATGAAAGCGGTATTATTGATTA
Source organism: Brachyspira hampsonii (assembly GCF_002214805.1). Taxonomy (NCBI): domain Bacteria; kingdom Pseudomonadati; phylum Spirochaetota; class Spirochaetia; order Brachyspirales; family Brachyspiraceae; genus Brachyspira; species Brachyspira hampsonii. The sequence continues at coordinate 2,205,473 of NZ_CP019914.1, forward strand.
TTATACCAAAATAGCGAATAGTGTTAAATGTCCTGTGATTATATATAATGTTCCTTCAAGAACGGGAGTGAAATTATCTCTTAATGTTATAAAAACATTATCTGAGGTTTCCAATATTCAAGGAATTAAGGAGGCTAGCGGAGATATTAGTTATGTGGCAGATATTGCTAATATTGCTCCAAATTTAGATTTATATTCTGGAAATGATGACATGGTAACTCCTATGATGGCTTTAGGTGCTAAGGGAGTTATATCTGTTACAAGTAATATTATTCCTAGAGAAAATCATGATATGGTTATGAATTTTCTTAATGGAAATGTAAATGAAGCTATTAAGGCTCAGATTAAATATATAGATTTTATAAGGGCTATGTTTATAGAAACCAATCCTGCCCCTATAAAAGAGGCTATGAATATTATGGGTTTTGGTGTAGGAGAATGCCGTTCTCCATTAGGTCCTTTAAGTGATAAAAATAGAGAGCATATAAAAAATATTATAAATAAATACGGCTTAAAAAAATAATTTTTATAAAAACTAAAAAAGGAGACAAATATGAAAGTATTAATACATGGAACAGGAGTTATGAGCTCAATCTTAAAAGAAGTTATAGAAGAAGAGGGCGAATTTGAAATATCAGGTTTTGTTGATGATTTTACAAATGAAAAAGGAGATATGATTATAGATTTTTCTCATTTTTCAAGACTTCCTGCTATGATAGATTACAGTTTGGCAAATAATATACCTATGGTTATATGTACTACAGGTTATGATGAGACTATGCTTGCAAAAATTGTAGAAGCTTCTATGCAGGTTCCTATAGTATTGTCATCTAATACTTGTATAGGAATAAATCTTATGAATGAAGTTGTTGCAAAAATAGCTCCTCAGCTTAGGAATTTTGACATTGAAATTATTGAAACACATCATAATAGGAAAGTTGACTCCCCAAGCGGAACAGCTAAGAGTTTATTCAATATTATTAATGATGCTTTGGATAATGAAATGTTTTTAGTTAGCGGCAGAAATGGTCTTCATGTAAGAGATAAAAAAGAAATAGGTATGCATTCTGTAAGAGGCGGCTCTGTTGTAGGAGAACATAGTGTTATTTTTTATGGAGATGATGAGATTATAGAAATAAAACACTCTTCTACTTCCAGAAGAATTTTTGCTAATGGTGCTATTAAAGCTGCTAAATTCCTTATTGGTAAGAAACCGGGACTTTATAGAATGAAAGAGGTTTTATCATAATAAAAATATAAATACTAAGTTGATAATAATGCTTTTAGAAATTATATAGGAGAATATGGAAATGGATATGTTAGAAAAGTCAGAAGATATTATTGCATATATTAAAAATTCTAAGAAGAAGACACCTGTTAAAATATATATAAAAGGAAATTTAGATAAAATAAAAACTAATGCTAAAGTATTTTCTTCAGGAGAATTTCATTTTGCAGTAGGAGATTATGAAGATATAAAAGCTATATTAGAAGAATATAAAGACTCAATAAAAGATTACTACTTGGAAAATGACAGAAGAAACTCAGGCGTACCTACTTTAGATTATTTTAATGTTAACGCTAGAATTGAACCGGGTGCTATAATAAGAGATAAAGTTACAATTGGTAATAATGCTGTTATTATGATGGGAGCTATTATCAATATTGGTGCTGAAGTAGGCGAGGGTACTATGATAGATATGGGAGCTGTCTTGGGCGGACGAGCTATTGTAGGAAAGAATTGCCATGTGGGTGCTGGGGCTGTACTTGCCGGTGTTATTGAGCCTCCTTCTGCTAAACCTGTTATTGTAGAAGACAATGTTGTAATAGGGGCTAATGCTGTTATTATTGAGGGAGTTCATATTGGAAAGAATGCTGTTATAGGGGCTGGGGCTGTTGTTATAGAAGATGTTGAAGAAAATCAGGTGGTTGCTGGTAACCCTGCCAAAGTAGTAAAAACTAAAGATGATAAAACTGCTGATAAAACTAAATTGGTAGATGATTTAAGAAAATAATTTATTATTAATATTAAAGCCTCTTTATAATTATTGTATGGAGGCTTTTTATTTTATTGTTAAATTTAGTAACTTCTATTAAAAACTTTGTACTTTATATTGTTCGGCTTTCTCTAAATTTTCTTTTTGACTCTGATAGCATTTTTGAGAAAGTTTTAAATTTTTTTCAGTCTCTTCTTTGTCTCCTATTTCTTCCGCTTGTTTATATAAAGCATAATATCTATCACCTTGTTTTTTAGACTGTTCAGCTCTATGTCTAAACATTTCTTCTTTATCTTTATAAAATCCCATAATTAAACTCTCCTTTTTTAATATAATTACATTTGATAAATATTATAACAATGATTTTATTTTTAATGAATATAGTTACTGAATTTTTTTTATTTTATATCTAATATTTCTAAATAAAGTAAGATAATTATAGAAAATAATAAAAATTAATATACTGTAATTACTTATTTTAAATTTTTTTATAATAAAAATTGACAAATTAAATATTTTTGGTAAAATATAACATATTATTATATGTAATATTATTGTATATAATATTGTATCTGAATATATTAATTAAAAAACACTTATGGAGAATCATCATGGAACTCAATAAAAATATACTTCAAGTACCATATTCACTTATAAGAGAACTCACAGAAAAAGCACAAAAGAAAGAAAATTCTATAATGCTTACAATAGGGGAGCCTGATTTACAGCCTCCTAAAGAGTTTATTGATTATGCCTGCGAATTCGCTAAAACTCATAGATTAGGCTATACTCATTCTGGAGGAAGCGAGCATTTAAGGGGATTGGTTGCTAATCATTATAATAAATACTATGGCTCAGATATTAAAGCTGATAATGTTACTATGCATATTGGTTCTATGGAAGGTATTTCTTCTATATTTAGAACTATTTTAAATATAGATGATGAAGTTATAATACCTACTCCTTTTTTCTCTCCTTATGAACAGGCTGTAAAACTTTCTTATGGTAAATGTGTATTTTTAGATACTAGAGCAGATCATCTTGTAATTAAACCTGAAGCAATAGATAAGGTTATAACAAATAAAACTAAGGCTATACTTTTCAGCAATCCCGGCAATCCTTCCGGATATATGCTTAAAAAAGAAGAGATGGATGAGCTTGTTAAATATTTTGAGAAAAAAGATATATTTATAATAGCTGATGAGATATATTCGGCTATATCATTTTATCCTTTTACTTCATTTGCTTCTTATCCTTCTATAAAGGATAAAGTTATAGTTCTTAATGGTTTTTCAAAATCTCATTCTATGACAGGATGGAGAATAGGGTATAGTATTTCTCCTGAATATGTTAGAAAATGTTTAGTTAATGCTAGTTTCAATAATGTTGGAAGTATGGTTACTGTTTCTTGTGCACTTGCTGAGTTTGCTTTAGAGAAATATCCTGTTATAGAGAGTTTCAGAGATATTTATAAAGAAAGGGCTTTCTTTTTGGCTAAAGAGTTAACTGATATGGGATTTGATGTTATAGAGCCTAGAGGGGCATTTTATTTATTTGTAGGATATGAGAAATTTTCTAAAGAACCTTCTCTTGATTTTGCTATAAGGTTATTAGATGAGACAGGTGTTGCTGTAGTGCCAGGAATTGCTTTCGGAAGTGAAAATTACTTTAGAATAGCTTTGACTCAGGATATACCTATATTGAAAGAAGCTGCTAAAAAAATTAGAGAATTCGTACATAAATAAATCATAAATTTATATTTGACGGCAGGAAGAAATTAAAAACTTCTTGCTGTTAATGTGTGATTAATTATCAAAAAATATATTTATAACGGCATTAGCATTTATTATACTTATAGGTCTTATATAATATTTAGTTTTTTCTAATACTATGAATCTATTTTTATCTACATTTGAATTTTTATAATTCATGATATATTTGATTCCATTTGAATGAATTGATGTGTATTTTATATTTAAAGTTAATCTTTCTTCTTCATCTTCTTTATATTTATTTATGATATCAAAGTAAAGTATTTGCTTTATTTTATCAAACTCTTGATTTTCTATTATTTGAAATTCTGCTATTATTATTTTTGACATATCATTCTTATTGAAATAATCATATCTAAAATTTATATTTTTTATATCATTATATGTTTCTGCAAATAGTTCTTCATTATTTTTTGATTCTTTTATATCTTTTAATAATGTATAATTGATTCTATCATTTAAGATAACTGAGGTAAATTTACTTGATGATATTCTCTCTTCATTGTTAACTTTATAATTTATGAATTTAATTTTATATTTAGAAATTTCTTCTATAGATATATTATTTTCAAAATGAATTTTTTTTCTGTAATTACTTCTTACATCATCATAAGAAATTTTAGCATTATCATAAAATGTAGGTATAACATAAGAAAAGAGTGATAATTTTTTAGTATTTAAATTATATAAATAAGCACTTGCTCCCAAATATCCTGTAGAAGAAATCCAAGGATAAGCACCTAAGCCCACTAATTCTCCACTTTTTCTATTTATATATTTGCTTCTTATTTCTCCTGTAAGCAGTTTTACAGTTTTATTATCATTATTTTGTTTTGCTTTTTCTATATTTTTTATTGTATTATAAAGTCTTAAAAGTGTAGCAAAAGAAAATAATTTATTAAATGAAGCATGCTTATTTATCATAGAATCAATACTGTCAGCGATACTTCTAAGCATTTTTGCTAGTTCAGGCATATTTTTTACTTGAAGTTTTATACTTATTTGTTCTGCAATATCAAAATCTTTTTCACTGCATGAATAAAATCCTTTTTCAAAAATATTTTCTATGAACTCTTTTGAAAATTTTAAAATATTTTCATCTATTTCTTTATTTTCTTCTGTAAGTTCTTCTAATGAATTATACATTTGCTTGTATTTAAGTATTGCTATTATTTTATGAGAACATAAAGAAGAGTCTTTACAGGAACATACAGACTTTTTAATGCTGTCTTTTTTCGGAAAATAAATAATCACATTTTCTTCAGGTATATTTATTTCAAGCATTGCTTTTTCTTCTATATACGCTTCAATATCATCATTAAATCTATCTAATGCATATTCAAAATTTCTTTTTGTACTTGATTTTTTTATTTCATCATAGGTGATATTTTTTACTTCATCAAATATATTATTTTCTTCTTTTATTTCAATTTCTGTATTATTATTATTTTCAATCTTTTTATCTTCCTCTTTATTTTCAATATTATTTATATAAAGAAGCGACATTATAATATGTTTGCATATATCTTTTGAAGGACAGGAACATTTACTCGATTTGATATCTTCATCATTAAGTATTACTTCTATTTTTTCACCCATATCTATCGTAACTTTTATTTTGTCTTCGGCTTCTTCAAACTGTATTTTATCAGGGCTATTATTTATAATATTATCAATATCTTTTACCGACCTATTATATATACCTTTATTTGTGAGAGTAAGAAGAAATTTCTCATTGATATACTGTTTTAAGTTTTTAATTTTTTCAGTCATTGTATAAGCCTAAGCAATTTTGAATATAATATATTAAAATAAGTATCTTGTCAAAGATTAAAAAAATAATTCAAATAAAAAAGAGCATACATAATAATGCATACTCTTTTTTGTATTATTAAAAAGTTAAAAATATTTTTATGCTTTTTTAGTTTTCATAAATAATATTAAAAGACCGCTTGCTATAAAGTTACTAGCATAAGTACCTATAACAACACCGCAAAAGAATGTGAATGCAAAATCATAAAGTATGAAGCCTCCCCATATCATTATTGCTAATGCAGCAAGAAGTGTAGAAATACTAGTTATTACTGTTCTTCCCACAACATTGTTCAAACTTATATTAACAATCTCTTTAAATGGTTTTTTAGTGTCGGCATTTTCTCTTATTCTGTCAAATACTACTATGATGTCGTTAATAGTGTATCCTATTAAAGTGAGCATTGATGAGAGAACTAATACAGAAAACTCTTTATTTAGAAAAAGAAGTATACCAAATACTATAACAACATTATGTATAAGTGTAATTATAGCAGGGAAAGCATATCTGTAATTGAATCTTATAGTAATGTATATCATTATGATAATCCAAGATACAATTATCAAAATAAATGCTAATTTTAAATTATCAGCAGATACTACACCGCTTATGATATTGCTTCCTATAAGCGTAACTTTTTCCTGAGTGTATTTATCATAAAGTACCTGCATAGCTCTGTCAGATTCTTCATTAGAACCTCTGAATCTTAGAAGGAAAGCGTTTACATTGTCTGCCCCTTCAAGCTCCTGTATATTAACAGTTTCTGTTCCGAAATTATTATATAAAGCTCTTATTTCAGCGATATTAATTACTTCAGGATTATTTATCTGTACTTTTAATTCAACACCGCCGGCAAAATCAATACCCATATTAAAACTATTTGTTGTAAGTTTATTGACAAATAATGCAATAGAAGCTATGAACAATATAGATGATATCACAGCAGCTATAGGCATAATTTTAACAAACGGTATCTTGTTTTTTGTTAAATCATTATTTTCTTTTTTTATATCTTCGCTCATTTACAAAATCCTATTTATTTTTAAGAAGTCATATAATTAAATAAAGAAGAATCCTGCTTTCTTTACTATTTTAGTTCTTATAATCTCTTCATAGATATATCTTGTAATAAATACAGCTGTGAATAGGTTTATCAAAATACCGAAGAACAAAGTAATAGCAAAACCTTGTACAGGACCGCTTCCGAATATCCAAAGTATTAAAGCTACAATTATAGTAGTAATGTTAGAGTCAAATATTGTGGCGAATGCTCTGTCATAACCTGATATAATAGCATCAGCAACACTAGATTTTATTTTTAACTCATCTTTTATACGCTCAAATATAATAACATTGGCATCAACTGCCATACCTATAGTAAGAATAAGTCCGGCTATACCAGGCAATGTCAAAGTAAATCTTAGCGGAGATAATACTGCTATAATGAGTACAACATTCACAATCATTGCAATAGTTGCTAAAATTCCTGATACTCTGTATACAGCTATCATAAATACGGCAACTAAAACAGCAGCCATAAGCAAAGCAGTAGCTCCGGCTTTAACTGAGTCAGCACCTATGGACTGTCCTACAACCTCTTCTTCTACTATACTTACATTAAGCGGCAAAGCACCTTCTTTTAATATTCTAGCTAAGTCCTGAGCTTCTTCCAAAGTAAATCTTCCTGTAATAACTCCTCTTCCGCCTCTTATTTCATCATTAATATTAGGAGCACTTATAACTTTATCATCTAATACTATAGCAAGCATTCTGTTTTTATTTTGTGCAGTAACTTCAGCGAATTGAGTTGAGCCTTCTGCATTAAGTTCAAATTCTACAGTAACCTCTCCAAACTGACCTCCGCCTACTTGAGCATTTATTAAAGCACTTCCTTCTAATGAAGGCTCTTTATTAACAATAACAGGTGCACCTCTGATTCTTCTTCCGAAATCATCTTTTTCACTGTAGAAATAAAGCTGTTTTCCATATTCTGGAACTTTAGCAGTATTAGTAAATACACCCATAAGCATATCATTAGTAGTTAAAGCAGCTGTAGCCTGTTCATCAACCAAATTAAAAGTTAAAGCCCCCTGACTTAATACTACGCTTTTTATCCTGTCAGGGTCTCTTGCTCCCGGAAGTTCAACAACTACTCTGTCCTCACCCTGTTTTCTTATTCCTACTTCACTTACTCCGAATTGATCTATTCTGCCTCTAAGTCTTGATATAAGTCTTTCCATAGCATCATTTTTCTCTTCAGCTGTAAGAGATGATACTGTTCTGTCAAGTCTGTTAGCATACTCTTCAAAATCAGCCTGAAGAACGATTCTTATACCGCCCTGTAAGTCCAAACCCATATTTACAGATTCGCTTCTTAAACGTTTAAGGGATTGAACATCATCTATCTGTTCTTTAGTGTAGCCTTTAGCTATCATTTCATCTAAAGACATATTACTTTCTTCTTTTTTATCTTCAGATGTGAAAAAATACCATCTTACTGTAGGAGTAATAAACCAAGCCATTACACCAAGTCCTATAATGATAAATGCTAGTCTTAAATTATGACTCATATTATACTATCCTATTATTATATTTTTTATTTTATTATTCTTTTTTATCTTCTGCCTGAGCTTTTTCTAAATCTTCTTTTATTTGATTTTTATCTTCTATAGCTTTTTTATCCTCTTTTTTCTTTTCTTCTTTTTTAGGAGGGTTTAACATTTCTTCTGTAACCACTGCTGATATAGAAGATTTAACAATTTCCATTTTAGTGTTTTCACCTACTTTAACTATTGCAACTCTTCCGCCTTCTTTATCAGAAACATATTCAGCGATTATTCCGCCTGCTATTATTACTTTATCTCCTTTTTTTAATTCAGCTATACTTTGTGCTAATTTTTTCTGCTGCTGTTTTTGCGGTCTTATTAATAAAAAATAAAATATAGCAAAGATTACAACCATCATACCTATAGATACTAATGGACTTCCTCCTGGCTGACCTTGAGCTCCTTGTGCATATAATGTAGCTGTGAACATTCTTTAATTACCTCTTGATTTTTTAAAATTTTTTTTGATATTATATCATATTATCAATAATTTATACTTATGTCAATATTTTTTCTCATATAAATAAAATATTAATAAATACTTTGTTCTTTAAGATTTTTTAATAGATTAATATTTTTTTATAATAGAACTTGATTTTTTTTCTCTAATATGTTATTATACTAAGCAACTACCAGCTCGGGTGATGGAATTGGTAGACATAGCAGATTTAAAATCTGCTGGTCCTTGTGACCGTGCCGGTTCGATTCCGGCCCCGAGCAAATAAAACTAAAGAACGGAGTAAAGAATAAGGTTTATAGCAATATTTAAGCTATGAACTTTTTTTGTATATTAAATATGGTCAATAATCATGATAAACTTTCTAAACAAAATCTAATTATCCTAATAATAGGACTTGTAATATTTGCGGTTAGTTTTTTATTTATAGCAATGGTAGGGCAGCATCCTGAAGGTTTTATGGGTTTTTTGGCTCCTTTTACTATGCTTATTGGTATTATAGTTATAGTTACAGGTTTCTTGTATAAATCTAATTCATAATAATTTTTCATTTACCAAAAAGTTTTTTATATATATCATTCTGCTCTTCTAAATGTATTACAAATCCAACTGCAATTTTATTTTCTGTAGCTTCTATTATTTTTCTAGCTCCTTCTTCTCTAAATCCTCCGCATAGCTCTATACAGTCAATACCTTCTGATTGTAATTCTTTGGCTATTTCACAGGCTTCTTCTATATTTGAAACTCCAATAATTTGTGAAACTCCATTATGTATAGATGCTTTATCTTTTTTGCTGTCAAAAATTTTATCCATTATTAAATAGGCAAATTTCATTTTAAACTCCTAAAAAAATATTTGCTTTATTATAATATAATCGCAGAAAATATAAATAGGGGCGGGTGGGCGGGCAGAATAAATTTACAAAAAATAAGTATGTTTTTATTTATACAGAATAAAATTTTATATTTTATTATAATAGATTTTAAGCAATTCTAATAAAACTTACTTATATATAATGTGTTTAAATTTAAATAAAAAAAAATAAAAATTATAAACAAAAATATTGACATAAAAGTAAAAAAAGCATATTATTTCTGTATGGAAAATACAAAAATAATAGTAAATATACATATATCTGAAACTCAGAACTCAGAACTCAGAACTCAGAACTCAGAACTCAGAACTCAGAACTCAGAACTCTTCTTTAATCAATAAAAAATCTCATAATTATAAAAATACACTTACTATAATAAACCTGCAGTCTCTTTTTGTGTTGCAGAAATTAATTAGTAAATCATACAATATACAATTTTATATAAATAATCTTTCAATTAAAATACTTAACATAATAGATAAATATTCACATTTATTTAACTCAGCAGTAAGCATTAGAAATAATGTTTATAATAAACAAAAATTATTAAAAGGAGTTCAAACTATGAACAAAAAGATTTTTTCTATTTTCATAATGGTAATGGCTTTATCATTATTCGGTGTAAGCTGTAACAACAAGACTACATCTCCGAACGATTCAAATTCAGGTTCTGGAAACAACGGCGGCGGTACTACAATAGTTGGTAATGATTTGCCTTCAATATCTTCATTATCTCTTAGTGATACAGGTAAAGGATATGAAAATGTTGTAGGTAATGCATTAGTAATTGATATACCTGCTAGTCCTAGTGGAATTGGAGAAGCAGTTTCTAGCGGTAAAGTAGTAATAGCAAATCTTAATACTGATGTAACAAGTGTAACTTATGAAGTAGCAAAAGTTACTAGACATAGTGGTGATAGCTTTGATGCTACTTATTCTACTGGTAGCAAACCTGTAGTAGAAGATTTTAATGCTTTCATTATAAAACCTGAAGTTACTGTAGGTGAATTTAAACTTGCTATTTCTGAGCAATCTGCTACAGATTTATCTGCTCAAGATTGTCTAGATACTGCTAATGATGCTGCTGGATATGTAGTTACTGTTGCAGTATCAGCTAGCGGATATACAACTGAAACTGTTGATGTATATGTACAATTAAAGAAACGATAATTTGTATTTAAATGGTTTTTTGGGTTTATGTAAAGAGTATATAGGGGAGGGTTTCTCCTCTATATACCCGCTATCTAAAATATATTATACAATAAAAAACTATTATTTACAACTTAAACTATTATTATTACAAACTCAAAATATTTATTCAAGCCTTCATAATTATCCTAAAATATGGCTTGTTTAAATAGATAAAATCGCCCCTTTGTTTGATACAAGCAGAGGGGTTTTTTTTGAATAATATAAATCTAAAAATTTTCAGTTTTATAATTATATAATATTTTTATATTTTTATTTTAAGCTGAAAAATTTCATTAAATCAGCAAGTTTTTCAGTTTCTTTTTCCATATCAATAACTATATCAGCATTTGTTTTTACCAAGTTAGTATTTTGCTCAGCACTAATATCGACACTATTAACAGCACTTTGAACCTCTCTTGCAGAAGCATCCTGCTGTGTAGAAGATTCAACCATTTGACTTACTATATAGCTGCTTTCTTTTGCTTTATTAGTAATATCTTCTAATGCATCCATAGTTTCTTTTATTTTTTTATTTCCGTCCTGTATTTTTTCTATACTGTTATTAACTATATTAGTAATATTTTTCACAGATTCTTGAGAAGTTTGTGCCAAATTTCTTACTTCGGCTGCTACAACAGCAAAACCTTTTCCCTGTTCTCCGGCACGGGCTGCTTCTACTGAGGCATTAAGAGCAAGTATATTAGTCTGCATAGCTATGTCATCTATTATTTTTGTTATGTTTGATATTTCAGCAGTTGCTTTTGTAATATCTTCCATAAGAATCATAGATTCTTTTGATAAATTATAGCAATGTTCGCTTGAATTTGTGAGAACTTGTATCTTATCATTAGTTAATACTATATCATTAGTAGTTTTATCTATAACTTTTAATGTATTAGTCATAGTTTCATTTATGAGTTTTAAATCATCTCTTTGTTTTTCTGTTCTATTTGATAAATCCATTGTGCCTGCACTTACATTCTTGCTTGCATTTTCCATAGCATTAGTAGTATCTAATATTTGTTTTATTATACTTGATAATTTATTTTGAGTATTTTGAATAGAGTTAAATATCATTCCTATTTCATCTTTTCTATTGCTTAAAGATTTATTTTCATCAGCAGTTAAATTTCCACTGCTTAATTTTTCAGATATATGCATAACTTTCAATATAGGATCTATTAAACTTTTCTTTATTAGTATATTTATAATGATTAAAAATACTATAATAATAACTATTGCTAATACAGAGGCTATAACAGCACTTTTTATATTTTCTTTTACTATAACCATTTCAGGAATACTTACAAGCAGTACTATTGAATTGTAATTATCTTTTAATGAAGTTAAAGGCACTATAATATTAAACATTTTATGTTTATCTATTTTATTAATAAAAGAATGTCTTATACTATTTTCTACGGCATTCATTATTTCATCAGCATTATCAGTATATATGCTTGAAATCTCTCTTCCTATATTCATAGTATTTGTAGAGGCAAGAATAACACCGGACTGATTTATCAAATAACCTTCCATTCCTTCATTGGTAGATATAGCAGAAACTATTTTTACCAAATTTTCAGCAGAAAAATCCACTCCCACCATACCTAAAAAGTTTCCAGTATTATCTAGTATAGGCTCAACAACACTTACAGTAAGTACAGTATCAGCTCCAACATAAGTATCATCTATTTCTACATCGCTTATATAAAGCTGTTTAGTATCTTTTGGTATAGTGTAGTAGTCTGGATTTGCATCAAACTCTTCTTGATAAACTTTATCATAAGAAACGGTATTATTATCATAAAAAAATGCAGGTCCGTATCTTCCGTCATTTTCAGAGCCGTAATCAGTATCTATAAAATCATTATCTCTTCCGTCAAAGGCATTTTTCTCCCACATTTCATATATCGCAAATAAGTTTTTATTGTTTTTAAGCATTTCTCCCAAAATTTCCGCATGTGATTGTCTTGTAATAGATCTGCTTAAAATATCATTTTTGAGAGAAAGCGATATAGTTTTGAGCATAGATATATATGAACTCATTTCTCTTTCTATATCCTTAGCATAAGTACTAACCATATACTCAGTTGAAGCAAATCCTTTTTCTTTTGAATTAGATATATTATGCGAAACCATATATGATATTATTATTACAAACATTATTAATATTGATATACTCAATAATACAAATATTTTAAATTGAAGACCTAATGATTTTTTATTTTCCATATATACCCTAAATAATTTTTATTTTATTAGTATAATAATATACTTAATTAAAAAAAACAACAATAAAATTTTTTAAAAATATATTATTTTTATTATATATTATAGATATATACATATTTTTTATTGTGCTGTAAAAATTATTTAACTCTTTTTATTTTTACTTCAAAACGCTCTTCAACTAAATTAATTAATTCAGGTAATTTTTGTTCTGCAATCATTCTTAATTTTTCTCTTTCTATATTTTGTGCAGGAGCTCCAAGCATAATAGAATTAGAAGGAATTTTAACATTTGACATTACAGCAGTTCTTCCTCCAAATATTACCCTGTCTCCAAGAGTAACATGATCGGCTAAGGCAGCCTGTCCGCCTAATATACAATGATTTCCTATTTTAGAACTTCCAGCTATTCCTACTTGAGAAACTATTATAGAATGCTCTCCTATATCGCAGTTATGTGCTATTTGAACTAAATTATCTATTTTTACTCCTTCCCTTATTATTGTAGAACCTAATGTTGCTCTGTCTATACATACATTTGCCCCAAGCTCAACATCATTTTCTATAACAACATTTCCCCTTTGAGGTATTTTCATCTGTTTTCCATTAACTTCAAAGAAACCGAATCCGTCATTTCCTATAACAGTAGAAGAACCAATTATAACTCTGTCTTTTACTATACATCTGTCATGAATAGATACATTTGCATATATAGTGCAGTTTTCTCCTATAACTACATTGTCCCCCAAAAATACATTAGCTTCTATAACAGTTCCTTTTCCGACAACTGTGTTTTTTCCTATATGTACATTGTCTCCAATATATGTATTATCTGATATATTAGTATTTTCTTTTATTATAGCAGTAGGTTCTATTGTACCGAGAGGATATTTTTTATCTTCAAATAAAAAGTAAAGTAATTTAATAAATGCTTCTTTAGGATTATTATGTATTAATGCTGTTTTATTTTTTAAATCTTTTATTTCATTGGCGGCATCTTCTCTTAATATTAATGCGTTTGCCTTACTGTTTAATGCAGCTTCAAGATATTTATTATTATCTATACATACTATGGAGTTTTCTATAATTTCATTAATAGGAGATAGTGTGCTTATTTCTTTATTTTCATCTCCTATTATTTTTTTTGCTTGTATAAAATTATATATATCTTTGATTTTCATATTAAATTTCCTTTTGCAAATTTAGCCGTTTGTTTATATATAAAAAACTAAAATGCATTAAAAACTATTAATGCATTTTAGTTATTATCAAAATTGTTTTTTAATGATTATTTTTGAAGAGAAGCTTTAACATTAGCTATAACTGCTTCTGTTATATCAAAATTTCTATCAGCATAAAGAATAGCATGTTCTGTTCTTTCTAATATTAAAGTATATCCTTCTTTTTTTACTATAGACATAAGAGAGTTAGCAACTTGTCTTTTTACCTCTCCTCTCAAAGAATAATCTCTGTTTTGAGCTATAGAAGTATCTTCCATGTTTGTCTGCATGGCATCTCTTGTTTTGTATTCTTCTAATTTAGTTTTTAATTTTTCAACAAATTCATCATCGCTAGTGAGTTCTTTGATTACTCTTTCAAGATCGATATATCCAACCTTTGTGAGTCTGTAGGATTGAGTAAAAACTCTAGGACTAACAATAGATACTGTAAGCACTGCTATAAATAATAAACTCATAATATAATACTTTTTCATTTTTATCTCCTTAGAATTTAATAAAATTATTTTTATATATTTTTAATAGAATGGGTGATTCATAGTAAATGCAATTCCCCATCCTCTTCCAAGCCAAGCACCAAGAGGCGTGAAAGTATCCCCTTCAAAGTCCTGAAGACCCTTACCAAAACCAACATCATTTTTGTTATAAACGAATCTCTTAGCAACATAGAATCTTATGTTGAATATAGGTATTGTTAGCCTAAATCCGAATCCTACAGAATATATATATTGAGAAGGATCAAATATATCTTCAATTTTCATAAATTGGGAAGGATAAGTATGAGCATCTCCGTCCTGATTCCATCCTGTACTGTAAGGCATCCATAATTGTCCTGCATCGAAGAAAGTAACAAATCCTAAAGTTTTAGGAACAATAGGTATACGAAGTTCCGCAAAGAATCTAACTTTAGCTCTTCCGTAACTCCAAGAATCTGTAGAATTGTTTTCCCCTTTCATATCATAAGTGGAAAGTCCTCTGTTTTTCTTAAATATAGTGTATTTAGAAGTATCCCAACCGCGTACATCTTCAAATGGGTTAAGATAATAAAGTACATCGGCATCATTTTTCAAAGAAAGTCCCGGAGTGGCAATTATCTGTCCTAATTCCCCATAGAATGCAAACGACAGCCAATCTGTAGCAGGAACAGCCAAAAATCCTGTAGCACTTAATCTCATAAGCTGTGTATGCCCAAAATAGAAATCCACCATACCTCTTAAGAAACTTCCTCTAGTAGGGTTCAGATAATCATTTCTGCTGTCTCTAATTAAAGAATATGAAACAATAAATGTTGTAAACCAATCACTTTCCCATCTTTCAAATGAACCGTCTTTTTTATTAACTCTGTGGGTCAAATATTTTTTTACATCGCTAAGAACATAATTAGGTCCTGCATCGCTGGCTCCCTGATCATACCATTGCTGATACTGCTGTACTATAGTATCAAATGTTATGAATGTAGAATAATAATCAGCAAAATAATAACCAAGTCTTACTATACCTTCAAAACCATGTCTAGTATAGTATGAGTATTTAGGTATTCCGAATTGATCTGTACCTATTTCATAGCCTGTATTCACTCCTTCATTAAAGTATGATAAATCAATACCCAAATATATAGGCAGATTAAGTAAATAAGGCTCTGCAAAATTAACCGCTATACGCTTTTGCTGCTGTCCTAATTCACCGCTTAATCCTAACTGCAAACCTCTTCCCAAGAAATTGTTCTCTCTAATAGAAGCGAATACTTTAAATCCTGAACCTGTAGAGAAACCGCCGCCTCCGGATACCATAGCAGTTCTTCCTTCAGTTACATTCAAACTTAATTCCATAAGTCCTTCAGCAGAACCCGGTTTTACTCCTAAATTAATATTATCAAAGAATTGAGTATTATATAATCTCTCCTGTACTCTTTGTATTTTTGTAGTGTTAAATACTTCTCCCGGTTTTATATCTACATATCTTTCTATAACAAAATCTTTAGTCTTTGTATTTCCGGATATAGTAATATTTTCTATATGTACTTTATCATTTTCAACTATGTCATACATTATATTTACTATTTTATTTTCTTCATTAACATTAATTACAGGTATAACTTGTCTGAATATATATCCTCTTTCAGAGTATTTATTTTGTATACCCTGATAATCTGCCATATGATATGAATAATTGTATAATGCCCCTTTTTTTGATTTTATATCTTTTTGTATATTATCAGAAGATATAATAAAGTTTCCTTTAAATCCTATATCTCCAAAATAATATTTATCTCCTTCTGTAAGATATATATCTATTATTAAATCCTGCTCATTTTTTATCTCAGGATTTCTCCATTGATATGTAAACTTTACATTATCAACTTTAGCTCTGTAATATCCTCTGTCAGCATAATACTTAACAATTTTATCTTTATCTCCATCAAATGTAAACTCATTAAATTTTCCAAGTGTCATAAACCCATTTTCTTTAGTTGACATTTGTCTTTTTAATTCATTATCTGTAAAGTGAGTATTTCCATGGAATCTTATGTGGGCAACTTTAACTTCATTACCTTCTACTATATTCATCTGTATTAAAACATCAGAATTATCTTTGTTCTCTATCACTTTTGGCTCAACATACGCTTTTAAGTATCCTTTATCCTGATAATTAGTTATAATAGCATTAACAGCATCATTTAATTTCTGCGGTATATAAGGATCCCCAGCTTTCATTATAGGCTTTACAGCATCATTAAGTGCAGTTCTGCTTAATCTTTTATTTCCTATATATTCTATGTCTTTTATTATAAACCTTTCTGCTACTATGATATTTAAAACTACTCCGTCCCCTTCTCTGTTAGCATCTATTGCTACTCTGTCAAATAACTGACTATCAAATAATTTTTTGATAGCTTCATTTATTTGTGTTCTTTGAAATTTACTTCCGGATTTTATAGGAAAATTATTTATTATTTGTTCCTTTGTAATTCTTACTTCACCTGTAACATCTATACGATTTATTGTAAGACCTTCATATACAGCTATATTTCTTGCGGTTTGTAAATTTTCAAAGTCGCTTTCTGCAGATATCAGCAATGATACCGCAAGTAAAAGAAATGAAAATAGAATAATACAATTTTTCTTAATAAAATTCACTAAAATCTCCACCGAGTAACAATATTAAAATCTTGTCCTTTTCCTCTTATATCGAAAGGATTTATTTTATACTCAAACACAAAATTTGCAAGTTTATAATTTTTTAATAATGATACTTCAAAACCAAATTGATGGTCAAAATAGTAAGGATCTATATTTCTTCCGTTTATACTTGGTCTTGTTGTATCATTAACTCTATATGTAACATCATATTTCAAATATAAATATTTAGAAACATATTTACCAATACCAACACTAGTATTATCCCATACAGAAGTAGGATTTATACTGCTGTAGTTTGTAACAAATAATAAATTATTTACTACTGTAGGACTTAAGTTTATATAATCAATACCTAAGAACTGTCTGAACCATCTTTCTACGGGTCTTAATACTGTACTTCTTAATAGTAAGTCGCTGTAATTCATAGTAAGTTGCTGTAATTGATAGTCATTTACACTGCTTCTATTTGCTGTGCTGTCTGCAAACATTTGATCTTCCCGGCTTCCAAAAGTTCCTTGAGGTATTCCTGCAAGCTGATTAACCTGATATTGCCCTAAAGCTGGTATAGTATAGAATCTTACAGGTCTTAATGCTCCATTTTGAGAGGATATTAGCTGCGAGAGTCTTGCGTTCATTTCCATATATAAAGTTACACTTTCACCTGTTAATTCATTTTCAAATGACTGAGAAGATGTACTTACTGTTGAAGGATAATATTTTTTATATGTATAAGCAGTAGCCTCTATTATAGGATCCAAACTATTAGCACTCGGAAAAGTTACAGAACCTCTTTCCAACTGATATACATTCTGTAAATAGTATATGCTTCCCCTTTCTACATTTATAGTTCCTGCTAGTTCTATTCCGTCAAGAAGAGTATTGTACACTCTCATTTTAGAACCTTCTCCCAAATATACATCTCCTACTAAATTATGAGCTACTCTAACCTGACGCCAAGCCTCTATAGTAAAATCCCAATATATTTTACTTAATATACCATAAACTCTTTCTCTATATGTACTTCCAGAAGCCAGAGTAGATAACTGAACATCGCTTTTCATAAGTGTAAGTATTCCGCCTATTCTAGGTGCTTCCATATTTCCACCTACTGTAATATCAATATGTACCGGACCTTTTATTTTAGTAATGCCTAAATTTAAATTACCGTCTAAAAGTCCAAGCTGCTCATCTGAAGACAGTAAATCAAATGCCATATAATTTATATTATTTTTGAAAATTTCTGCCTCGCCTGTTACTGTTAAATTTTTCTTGTTTTTAGAAGTAAATGTTAGATTATTAACATTAAACATATTTCCATTAAAACTGAAATCTACTATTGTGTCATCAAATATATCATTGAAATATGATATTTTTACTCTTTTTCCATGTCCTAAAAATCTTCCGTCTATTGCTACATTATCAGCATCACCATGTATACGGGCGTACAATGTATAAGGCTTACCGTCTACTGTGAAATTTGTAGGAGATGAAACTATCTCTGTAAATAAGATATTGAATATTTCAAAAATTTCCACATTTATTATATCGGATGTAACTAATAAGTCTACCTGATCTCTTTTTGTATTTTTTATGACACCGTCTATATTAAGCATATCATCATTATCGTATATATAAACTAAATCAGTTCTTTTATTTCCATCTTCTGATATTATAGAACCTTTTATACCATGATTTTTAGTATTTGTAAGTAGTATATCATTTTTATATTTAATAACTGTAGTTCCAAATTCAGGCAGTTTTCTTTTGTTTATAGTAATAGGGCTTGTTTGTAATCTGTATTCCTCTTTGCCGTCCGGCAGTTTTCTCATATTGTAATTTATAGTTCCGGAGAATGAACTCATAAAATTCATATTATCAACTTCAACTGTCATATTCTGAAGTTCTTTTGAAAAATAAGCATAAGGAATTTTTATCTGCTGTTTTTTTGCAAAAGGTTTTGCTGTAAGAGTTCCGAAATCTCCTGTTTTAGTTATTAATACATCTTTTATCTCAAGTTCATTTGCCCTATAATATCCATTTAAAGAAACATCAAACTGCATTCCGGGTATTTGAAAATCTTTTATATCAAATTTTTCAAGATAAACAACAGGATTATTCATTAAACCTATTACAGTAGCATTAGCAGTTAATACTCCGTAAGCCTGACCGCTTATATCAAAAGGCAGATGATTAACAGCTATTGTACCGTATATATTATTCTTATTTATAGATGTGTCTACG
Source organism: Brachyspira hampsonii (assembly GCF_002214805.1). Taxonomy (NCBI): domain Bacteria; kingdom Pseudomonadati; phylum Spirochaetota; class Spirochaetia; order Brachyspirales; family Brachyspiraceae; genus Brachyspira; species Brachyspira hampsonii. The sequence goes on from NZ_CP019914.1 coordinate 2,225,035, forward strand.
GCAAATATTCCGTTATTTTCTACATCTTTTAATAAAGCAGCAAATTTTGTTATACCGTCTGCAGAACTTAATATTCCGTCTCCTGTTATTCTATTTTCTCCATAATTTAAAATAATATTTGTAAACATTATACTTTCATTTGATAATTCAAATTGTGTATTTAAAGCAAATATCGGAGCAAGATTTTTATTAGCCTTAACATTGCCGTATAAATATAAAGGCTGCTGCATATAATTATTAATATTTACATCCATATTTATATCTATATCTTTTATACTTAATGTTTTAGGAGTTTTTATATTTAAATCTAATATTCCGTTTGTAGCTATTACTCCGTTTGCGATTATTTCTGAATTATCTGTAGAGGCATATATTATTTTGCTTCCATTTGTAGATGTTGTACTGAAACCATTCAGTCCGTAATTGCCGGCAGGAGTATTAACATTTCCATTTATTTTTACATTAAAATTTTTATCGTATTCTATTTTGGCATTAGCATTTATTCCGCTGTCTTCAGAAAGTCTGTAATAAATATCATTAATATCTATTGTGTTTTTATAAGCAGAAGCTCCTATTCTTACTAAATATTCCTCTGTATATATTTTTTTAGATGATGCTTTCAATACATGTACATTGCCTTTGCCGCCTGTATACATTGCATTACTCATGGTATATTCTATATTTAAAGATGATAAATTGTCTATTATATTTTGTCCCAAAAATACAACAAATATATCCTGCGGTATTATACCTTTAGCAGAAGCTAGTACAGGATTACTATTATCTAATGAATAGCTGGCATAAAAAGGCTGTCCGTATATATTTTCTATTAAATTAAGAGATATTTCTTTCTCAGGTCTTTTATATAAAAATTCAAATGTCATAGGATTTTGCATAGTATTGATATAACTAAGAGATGATATTGTAAATCTTGATCTTATTTCATCGTCATTTACATTTACAGGCTTCAAATGTACTTTTGTTGATAGATAGTTCGCCCCTGCTTTTATATTGTTTATATCTAATGAAACTTTGCTTGATACAGGGTCATTTAAAGGCACTATACCGCTTGCTATAATATCACCTTCTAACATATTAATATAAGCATTTGATAGTATTATATTGTTGTTGGTTAACTCAGCATTCACCATTACATTAAATAATTTATCTCTGATATTTAAATCAAAATTGATATGAGATTTTTCTTTTTCTTCAATCGAATAGTATCCGTCTGCTTCTATTTCAGCATCTCTAAATGTGTTTATAGAATTGCTTATAGTGTTTATAGTTTTATTGTCTAATTTTACAAATTTATAAATTATTGGAGTGTCCAAAACTATATTCATAATTTTGTATATTGTATCTTTTTTTACTTTTACATTTGTAACGGAGAAATCTATATCTTTGTTATCAAAATCATATTTGAAGTTTAAAAAACTATTTTCATTTTGTAAATTTGCCGCTAATATATTATATTCATTAGTTAAAAATAATGTATAATCAAATAAATCTCCATGTTCATCTTTCGCGTATATTTTTGAATTAATTTCTGATAAATTAGTTTTGCTTTCTAATGAAAAATGTACTAATGTAGTGTCAGGTAAATTTATATCATATGAAAGAAAATAACCATAATTTCTAAAATTGCCATTTAAAGAATTAAGCGATACTTCTGTAATATTATCATTATCTTCTATTTTAGTTGAAAAGTTATTAATGTTAATATTTTTATCCATAAATATAGGGCTTATACTATCAACTATTTTCCTTATATCCTCTAAAGATGTTTTATTAGTATTATTATCATTTTGAAATATAGACATGTCCATTAATACAGGATAAAATACAGCATCATTAACATTTATATCGCTTAAAATATATAAAGGGTCTCTCTTTATAAATATTCTAAAAATATTGAATCTTAATGAGGCTCTATCCATTTCAAAAAAAGCTTCCTTACTATTTTTAGAATATAGTTTAACATTATCCAAAACTAATTCTAATTTATAGGATATGCTTATATCTGATATATATATATTTATTGGACTTACTTTATTTATATACTCTATAACATTATCTAAATATTTTTGTTTATTAGATACTACTATAGATACACTGAATAAAGCCGGTATCATAAAAGCTAACAAGGTTGTAGCCGCATACATTCTAAATCTGGAATACCTATTATTTTGTCTCAATTAAATTCTGCTTCTTTGTAAATATAATTTTCATTATATAATATAACCTATTTATATAGAAATTGTTATATTTTAATAATTTATTATCGTAATTTATATTTTTATATATTAAAATATAGCATAACTTTAGTATTTTGAAACTTTTGTGTACATAAAAAATAATAATTGACAAATAATAAAAATAAAAGTATAATTTTAAAATATATAAAAGTTTATTATTTGGAGAGTTTTTCATGTTAAAAGAACTTATAAAAAACAAAATAGATATAGTTGATAGTATTGATAATTGGGAAGATGCCGTAAAAAAAGGGGCTGAACTTCTTCTTGAAAATAAATGTATAGAACCTAGATATGTTGACTGCATTATAAATAATATAAAAGAAACAGGACCTTATATTGTTCTTGGAGACGGAATGGCTATGTCGCATGCCAGACCTGAGGACGGAGTTTTAAAAAATGGAATTACTCTTTTGAAAATTAAAAACGGAGTAGATTTTGATGAAAAGAATAAAGTATTTTTATTGTTTACATTGGCGGCAGAAAATAATGATAATCATCAGGGATTAATGGAAGAAATTGCTGATTTATTGAATGAAAGTGAAAAAATTAAAAGAATAATGTATGATGAATTAACTGATTTAGAAATCTATGATATTATTATACAGTGATTATTTGTCTTTTCTAATATAATTAAACAATATTAATTTATTTTAAAGAATTTTGTTGTAATCAGAATTTTTATAGATGTAATATTTATTATATTGTAATTTATAAATCCAAAAATTATTTTATTATAAAATAAATTAAGTTTGGAGTTTTTATGTTAAAAGAGCTTTTAAAAGGTAATATAAAAATAGTAGAAAATGTTTCAAATTGGGAAGAAGCTTTAAGAATAGGAGCAAAATCCTTAGTTGATAATAATAGTATAGAAGAAAAATATGTTCAGTCTATAATAGATGATGTATATAAATACGGACCTTATGTAGTACTTACTGACGGTGCGGCAATGCCTCACTCAAGACCTGAAAATGGCGTATTAAAAATGGGAATGAGTTTTCTAAAAGTGAAGAATGGAGTTGATTTTTATAAAACTGATAAAAAGGTATATTTATTCTTTATTTTAGCGGCAGAAAATTCTGATAAGCATCAGGAGGCTATATCTGAATTAGCTGAATTTTTATGTAATGATGAGAAATTGAAAAAAATGATAAAAGAAGACCTTACAGAAGAGGAGATTTTATCCTTTTTATAAAATTATTTTTTATTACTAAAAAATAAAATTTTCTAAAACACAAAATATTGGAGATAATTTTTGAGAAATATTCAGCTTATAGCTTCCGATTTGGACGGTACTTTATTAAATAATAATCATCAAATAAGTGAATATAATAAAAATGTTATAAAAGAAGCATCTAAAAAATGGATAAAAACAATATTATCAACCGGAAGACCTACCTCTGCTGCTCATAAATTTTTAGCAGAACTTAATATTGACACAGAACTTATATCATTCAATGGTGCTATGATTACTGATAAATATTATAATATTGTATATCAGCAGAACCTTGATAGCAATATAGGAAAAGAACTTATCAATATTGACAAAAAATATAATATTTATCATCAAGGTTTTTTAGCTGATAGATGGAATGTAGGATTTTTTGATAAAAAATGTATAGATTTTTATGTATCAATAGCTAAAATAGATAATTATACTATAGGTTTTGATGATATCACTGATTTTGCTTTCAGTAAATTTATGTTTATAGGTGAAAACGCTATATTAAAAATAATAGCAGAAGAATTGTATATTATCTTATCTTCTAATAAGTATAATATAAAACCTGATAATGTAATGGCCTTCGGTGATAATAATAATGATTTGGAAATGCTTGAATTTGCCGGTATTTCTGTTGCTTTAGAAAATGCTGAAGATACAGTAAAATCAAAGGCTTTATATATCACTAAAAGCAATGAAGAAGATGGGGTAGGTATATTCATTAATAAAATGCTTAATTTAAATATGTAATTCTCATTTTTTTATAATAAAAACTTCTTTGACAAATTTGCTTTTTACTGATATAGTTTTTTGAGTTAGTTAGGAGTATAATTATGCAGATATTTCAAGAAAAATTATTAAAAGTTTTGGAAATGTATCAAAATGATTTTGATAATATAGTTGGCAGCTTTTTTGAAGATAAAGAGAAATATATTAATTTAATAAGTAAATATTCATGCGAAATGGAAGATAATGTTGATAAAAATTATTTATTAAGGGCAAGACTTTCATTTTCAATTATATATTATAAAAATGTTCAGGCTTTGAATAAGGAAGCTTTGAAAAATATAGTCATTTATTTATTTAATGAAGAATTAAAAGATAGAGAGACTTCAAAGTATAAAGGTGTTGGAATAGCATTAGAATCTTTAACATTTCTTCTAAGTAAATACAATAGAGATAATAAAGATTTATTTGAAAAGGCAAAAAAATAAATAATGATTGTGCTATTGGGTATGATAAAGAGATAAGGTTTGAAGATGATATAGAGAAATTAAATATAGAATACTGCATACATTATGCTTTAGAATTGGGTTTTAAGGATTTATATTATGAATTAATAGATATGTGGAAAAACAGCATAAAGGTATGGGATAGAATTAACTTAGAGAAATTAAGAGATTTTGAAATAGAAATAGGAAATAAAGAGGGGGAGCTTGAGGCTAATAAAAAATTATATGATATTAACAAAGATAATTATAATAAAAATAAGCAAAATCAAATGCTTGTAAAAAAACATTTATTTTATTTAATATCTTATTTAAGTATTTATTTAGAAAATTTGATAAGGCTTTCAAAATATGAAGAGGCCTCTAAAGTGATTATTTCTAATATTGATGAGGTAAAGAGTTTTGATTCTAATAGCAATGCTTCTATCGTTATAGCAGACAGCATATTAAAAGTTATTATGGCAGGATATGATAAAGAAGTATTATGGGGATTTATAAAAACTTCTTTTAATAATGAATATTATTATAAAACATTACATGATAATTTTATAAAATGTGCTGAATATATGAATGATTTAGAGATGAAAGAGAAAGTTTTAAAAGAGATTAAATAATATTTCTATTATTATTTAAATATTATATAATTAATATTATGAAACCAGAAGAAAGAGCAAGAGAAGAAATAGATAAACTGCTAATCAATGCAGGTTGGGAAGTTGTTAATAAAGATGAATTTGATATAACATCAGATAAAGGCATTGCATTAAGAGAGATTGTAATGTCAGATAATGGAAGAGCTGATTATATACTTATATATAGAGGCAAGGCATTGGGTGTTATAGAAGCTAAAAAATACGGAACTTCTTTAAGTATTGTAGAAGAGCAGTCTAAAAGATATTCTAATAAATTACCTAGTTATATAAAATCATATTCTGAAGAACTTCATTTTATATATGAAAGCAATGGCAAAGAAATATATTTTAGAGATACAAGGGATATAGATTATCGTTCAAGAAAAGTATTTGCATTTCATAAAGCAGAAACATTATTAAAATATATAAAAGACGATTCTACTTTAAGAAACAAATTAAAAAATAATATGCCTATATTAGAGATTGGAGATTTGAGAGAATGCCAATTTAATGCAATAAGCAGTATAGAAAAGTCATTAAGTGAGAATAATACTAGAACATTAATACAAATGGCAACTGGTGCTGGTAAAACTATAATGGCTATTAATTTATTTTATAGGCTTATTAAATATGCTAATGCTAAAAGAATTTTATTTTTGGTAGATAGAAATAATTTAGGCGAACAGACAAAAAAGGAGTTTAATAATTTTTCTATTAACAATAGAAAGTTTGTAGAAGATTACGGGGTATTACATTTAGATAACAATGTTTTAGATGATAATTCTAGTGCTAAAATAGTAATAACAACAATACAAAGACTTTATTCTATTTTAAGAAATGAAGAAGAATATGATATTGCAAATGAAGATAAATCATCTTTTGAAAATGCGGATAATAATAATATAATACATGAAATTACTTATAATCCTAATTTTCCTATAGAGCTTTTTGATTTTATAGTAGTAGATGAATGTCATAGAAGTATATACGGGGAATGGCAGAGGGTTTTAAATTATTTTGATGCTTTTGTTATAGGACTTACTGCCACACCTTCAAAAAATACTATAGCCTATTTTAATGGTAATTTAGTTTATGAATATCCGCTTGAACGCTCTATAATTGACGGTATAAATGTAGGTGAAAGAGTATTTAGAATAAAAACTCAGATAGGAGAACATGGAGCTTCACTTAAAGAAAAAACTTATGTTCCTATTGTAGAAAAGAAAACAAGAAGAGAAATATACGAAACCCTTGAAGAGGATATTATTTATGAGAAAAAAGATTTAGACAGAAAAGTAGTATCAGTTAATCAGATAAGAACAGTACTTGAAGCCTATAAAAAATCCTTATTTACTCAGCTTTATCCAGACAGAGAAGCAACTTTTGTACCTAAAACTTTAATATTTGCTAAAGATGATAATCATGCAGAAAATATAGTAAGAATTGCAAGGGAAGTATTTAATAAAGGAAATGAGTTTTGTAAAAAAATAACTTATTCTTCAGATAATCCTCAGGGTTTGATAAAAGATTTTAAAAGTGAGCCTAATTTTAGAATAGCAGTAAGTGTAGATATGATAGCTACAGGAACGGATATAAAACCTTTGGAAGTATTGATATTTATGAGAAATGTTTCTTCTTCTGTGTATTATGAGCAGATGAAAGGACGCGGAGTAAGAACTATAGATAATGAAACTTTGAAAACAGCTACGCCCAATGCTAAAAGTAAAGATTTTTATTATTTAATAGATGCTATAGGAGTAACAGAAACAGAAAAAACACTTTCTCAGCCTTTGGAGAGAAAAAGCAGTTTAAGTACAGAACAAATTATAGAAATGGTTAAATACGGCGGTAATGTAGAAGAAGATGTTTTAACTACATTAGTATCAAGAATGACAGTTCTTCAAAATAAAATAAAAGAAAGCGAATATAAAACATTAAAAGAACTTGCAGGCGGAAAAACTTTGCATGAAATATGCAGCGATATTTATAATAGCGTTGATGCTGATATTATAAAAGATAAAACAGAAGAAGAGATTTCTGATATGCGTTATGAGGCATTAAAGCCTTTTTATAAGCCAGATTTTAGAAATGAATTGATAAAAGCATTTAAAAATAGCTATCTTATAATTGATAATATAAATTCAGATGAAGTAATCTTTACAGATTTTTCTTTAGAGAATGCCAATAAAATAGTAAAGAGTTTTAAAGATTTTATAGAGAGCAATAAGGACAGCATAGAAGCATTAAAAATAATATATTCAAGCGATGACAGAGCCTTAACTTATGAAATATTAAAAGATTTGAAAGAAAAACTTATTGATAATATGCCTCCTTTAAAAACTTCTATGGTATGGGAGTCATATTATATACTTGATAAAAAAAGAGTAAAAATCAAAAAGCCAGAGGATATAATAACGAATTTAATTCAGTTAGTTCGTTTTGTGATAGGCAAATATGATGAATTAGAAGATTTTAGTATAGCAGCAAATAGAAGATTTGAATTATGGAAAGGCAGACAGAAAAAAAATTATAATATAGAGTTCAGCGAAGAAGAGAATATTTTATTAAATATATTAAAAAATTATATTATAAGCAACGGCTATATATCGGATAAAAAAGAGATACATGAAGCATTGCGAGATGAGAACCATAGCTATAAGGAGGCTAAAGTTTTATTTGAAAAACTTTACTCTTCTAAACGCATAAGTTTGGAAGAAGTAGTATCAGATTTATCACTTAATTTGATATCCTCTAAACTATCTTAAATAATTGGTTATTAAGGGTTAAAAATGTCAAATAAAAATAATAACAATCAAAATAGTTTTTCAATAAATACTATAAGTATTATATATATAGCGGTTTGCTTGGTATTTTTGATAGTATTTATATTTTTTTATAAACTTTATGTTGATAAAAATAATATGCTAATTGAAAAAAATATTGAGAGTTTTAATCAGTTAAATGAAACGAATTTAAATAATTTTTATAATTCATTAAACAGTATTACCAATATAAACGATGATAGAATAGAAGAAATAATATCTAAATCATTAGAAGCAAATACATATTTGTTAAAAGACAGTTTAAAATATAGTTATGATTTTGGCATTAATAGCGTAAGTTTTTGGCTTGCTTTTTTATCATTTATTATGATAATTTTTACTATATTAGGTATATATGCAAATAATAAAATACTAGAATCAAATCAAAGACAATCAGAAATACATATAGAAAAAATAAAGATTAACTCACAAAAAATATTGAATAAAATGAAAAAACAATTATTAGATGAAAATAAAAAGTTTATTAAAGAAGTGCATAAAGATTTTGAAAATATAAGAGAAGAAACAATTAATGAGGCAAATAATATAAAATTAGAAATAAATACCATTAAAGAAGATACAATAAAAAGTAAAGAAGAAATAGAAAATATAGAAGTAAAATCTAAAGAAATTCTTTCAAATATAGAAAAAGAGGGAGAAAAAACATTAGAAGATATAAGAAAACAGCAGCAAATATTAATATTATTTTACAGGGCATTCAATGAAAAAAACAATAATAATTATTATGAAGCTATTAAACTTTATTCTGAAGTATTAAAAATTGATGATAAACATATTTCATCTTTATGTAATAGAGCTAATTTATATGCAAAAAAATATAGTTCATTTAAAAAAGAAGAAGATTATATTTTAGCTTTGAATGATTATAATAAAGCATACGAAATAAATAATAAAGATCTTTTAACTATTTATAATAGAGGAATTTTATACTGTGATAAATATATAAATACAATGAATGAAGAATATTATAATTTATCTTTAGATGATTATAATAAAGTGCTTGAAATAGATAATAAACATTATAATACTTTGTGTTATAGAGGAATTTTATATTCAAAAAAATATTCATATAGTCAAGATGAAAAATATTTTGATTTATCTTTAAATGATTTTAATAAAGTACTTGAAATAGATAATGAAAATATTAATGCTTTAACTAATATAGGTATTTTATATTCTTATAAATATATAAATACTAATGAAGAGAATTATTATAATTTATCTTTAGAATATTATAATAAGGCATTAGAAATAGATGATGATAATACAAATGTTTTATTAAATATTGGGGTATTATATACTAATAGATATTATAGTACAGGATTTGAAGAATGCTATCTATTGGCTTTAGATTATTTTAGTAAAGTATTAGCATTTGATAGTAAACATGTTTATAGTTTATATAATATGGGTGTTTTATATTCTTATAAATATGTAAATACTAATGAAGAAAAATATTTTAATTTATCTTTAGAATATTTTAATAAAATACTAAAAATAGATAATTGTAATATGAATTCTTTAAATAGAATTTTATTTATTTATTTAAAAAAATATGAAAAAAATAAAGATGAAGAAAGTTTAAAAAAGTATAATGAATATTTGGATAAGATAAAAAAATTAAATGATAAACATTTTATATAAGGACAAATAATGAGCAGAAAGAAGTCGGTCAAAAAAAAATCTGAAATGGAAATAGTAGAAGAATCATCGATAAACGCAGATGAAATCCCTTTCAAAATCCCAGATAATTGGAAATGGATAAAATTAGGTAATATATTAAAAATAGCTCGTGGCGGATCTCCTAGACCAATAAAAAAATATTTAACTGATTCTGAAGATGGTATAAATTGGATAAAAATTAGTGATGCAGATAAAAATGGTAAATACATAAATTATACTAAAGAGAAAATAATTAAAGAAGGTATTTCAAGAAGTAGATTTGTACATTGCGGTGATTTTTTATTGACAAATTCTATGAGTTTTGGAAGGCCGTATATATTAAATACTGATGGTTGTATACACGATGGTTGGTTAGTATTAAGTAAATATGATTTATGTTATAATAAAGATTTTCTTTTTTATCTTTTGTCATCACAATTTGCATATCGACAATTTTCTAGTATGGCTACGGGTTCTGTTGTAAAAAATCTTAGTACTGATAAAGTAGAAAATTCAATTTTTCCTCTACCGCCGCTAGAAGAACAGAAACTCATAGTAGAAAAAATCGAGAGCGAATTCCAGAAAATAGACGAGGCTTTGACTAAATTAAATATCATAAAAGAGCAAATCAAACAGTATAAGCAGTCGGTTTTGAAATACGCATTTGATGAGAATAACAGCTTCGCTAAAGGCAGTAATTACGAACCTTATGAGTGGGAAAAAAAAATTTTAAATGATGTAACTATAAAAATTAATGATGGAACACATAAAACTCCAACTTATACTAAAAATGGAATTCCTTTCATTTCCGTAAAGGATATTTATAATAAAGAAATACATTTTGATGATTGCAAATATATTTCTGAAGAAGAACATAATATTTTATATAAAAGGTGTAATCCTGAAAAAGGAGATGTTTTAATTACTAAAAGTGGGACTATAGGAAGAACTGCTGTAATAAATATAGATACTATTTTTAGTTTGTTTGTAAGTGTTGCTCTATTAAAACCAAATACTAATATAATCAATTCTTATTATTTAATGTATTCGCTTGATAATTATATATTGAATATTGATATAAAACAAAATGTAAAGGGGGGAGTTATAAAAAATTTACATATAGAAGATTTAAAGATGATAAAAATAAAATTACCTAGTATAGAATTGCAAAAAAATATAGCCGATAATATACAAAATATTTTTGAGAAAATAGACAATATACAAAATAATATTAATCAAAATATTGATAAGCTAAATATTCTTAAGCAGGCTATTTTGAAAAAGGCTTTTGAGGGAAAATTAATTTAAAAAGGATTTACTATGAATGAAAGCAGTTTAGTTACTAAAGTATGGAATTTTGCTGAGGTTTTAAGACAAAGCGGTATGGCTTATACCGATTATGTTTCGCAGCTTACTTATATGATTTTTCTCAAAATGGATTATCAGAATTTTGAAGAGGGTTATGAAGAGTCTATTATACCTGATAAATATAGATGGGATAAATTAGCCTCAAAAGAGGGCGAGGAATTAGAAAAACATTATTCGGATACTTTAGAAAATCTTTCAAGGCAAAAGGGGATACTTGGAGTAATATTTTCAAAGGCTCAAAATAAGATTGATACTCCTGTGCATATTAAAAAAATGGTAAGCCTTATAGATGGTATTGATTGGATATCATTGAGTATTGATATTAAGGGGGCTATATATGAGGGGCTTTTGGAAAGAAATGCTACTGAATCTAAAGCGGGGGCTGGGCAGTATTTTACGCCTAGACCTTTGATTAAAGCTATTGTTGAAGTGATGAGACCTGATATAGATATGAATATTATGGATCCTGCTTGCGGTACGGGCGGATTTTTGCTTGAGGCTTATGATTATATAAAAAAGCATATAGGAAAAGATAAAGACAAAATGAAAAAATTAAAAGAAGATACATTGTTTGGAATAGATATTACTCATATTGTTGTGAGTTTATGTGCTATGAATTTGTATTTGCATGGACTTGGCGGAGCTGATGGAAATACAACTGTAAAACAAGGGGATTCTTTAGCTAAAAAAACAGATACGGTATATAAAATGGTTCTTACTAATCCACCTTTTGGTAAAAAAAGTGCTTTTAAAATTTTTAATGATGATGGGGAAATTTCTACAGAAAAAGAAGATTATTACAGAGATGATTTCACTGTAACTACATCGAATAAACAAATAAATTTTCTGCAGCATATAATGAGTATTTTAGCTATAAATGGTAAAGCTGCTGTTGTACTTCCTGATAATGTTTTATTTGAGGGCGGGGCTGGTGAAAAGGTTAGAAGAAAATTATTAAACAACTGTAATTTGCATACTATATTAAGACTTCCTACGGGTATTTTTTATGCTCAAGGGGTTAAGGCTAATGTTTTATTTTTTGATAAAGTTACTCCTATTGAAAATACTGTGGCAACTAAAGATATTTGGATTTATGATTTTAGAACCAATATTAATTTTACTTTGGTTACCAATCCTTTAACTTTTGGAGATTTAGAAGATTTTATTAAATGCTATAATGCTGATGATATTAGAAAAAGAAAAGAAAATGAAAGATTCAAAAAATTTACTTATGATGAAATAATAAAAAGAGATAAAGTGAATTTGGATATTTTTTGGATAAAAGATGAAACTTTAGAGGATTTAGATAATTTACCAGAACCTGATGAACTATTAAAAACTATTAAAAAGAATTTTAAAGATACTATGAATATTATTGATAGTATAGATATTTAAGCACGGGCTACTGTAAGCACGCCTATCTTATTTATGCATTCTAATTTTTTAATCTCTTTGGAAATTTCATTTAAAGTGCTTCCCGTGGTAAGTACATCATCTATTATAAGAAGATTTATTTTGTTTGAAGAATTATAATCACTATTAATAGTAAAGGCATTTTTTATCATGTTTATTCTTTCGGTTTTGCTGTTTAATGAACTTAATGCTTTTGTTTCTTTTTTACGCATTATGATATTTTCTAATAATTTTATATTAAGAATTTTTGATATTCTTTTAGCAATAATTTCGCTTTGATTATATCCTCTTTCTAATAATCTTTTCTTACCTAAAGGAACAAAAGCTATAGCATCATATTTTGTTATATAATTTTTATAATAATAACTTAGCATAGAGGCAAAATCATTGCATATTAAATATCTATGAGAAAACTTCATTTTATGAATTAAATATTTAGTATAGTTTTCATAATAAAGCATAGATTTGCATTCATCAAAATATAATTTTTCATCTTCGCATACACATTTTATATTTTTACTTTCTAAAACTTTTCCGCATTTATGACATCGTATATATTCATCTTTATGTATATATTCAAGTTTTTTATTAATACAATCTATGCATATATAATTCATCTTTTCACTTTGCATCAAATTACCGCATATAATACAATGATTTGGAAACAGTAAATATGATGCATTGTGAAAGAAATTTTTTATAAAATTAAGCATTTATTTTACTTGTATCATAGGAGTAACACCAGAGCCTGATACTTGAGGCATTTTACCGTCCCATTTTTCTATATACATTCTTTGAATAAGAAGAGGTGTTAAAGATTCCTGCATGATCCTATTAGCCTCAGAAATACCTTTAGCTTTAGTAATTTCAGCTTCAGCTTCATATCTCACTTTTTCCAAAGCATTTTGAGCAGTTAAAGCATCTTGTGAAGCTATTAATTTTCTTTCTATTGCTTGATCAAATTCATCAGAGAAATCATGCTCTATAATGGAACAAGCAGCAACTGTTATACCGTAATTGTCAAAATCTGCCATAACTTCTTTTAAAAGCTCGCCTGCCATTTCATTTCTTTTTGTTATAAACTCTTCTATAGTATATCTTGCAGAAACAGCATTAAGACTTTCTGATATTCTAGGATTAATTAATTTATTTTTATAATCAGTACCGAATTTTCTAAACAAGTCCAAAGCATCTCCTGTTATAGAATACTGAACATTTAAAGTCATAGATATTGTCTGCATATCTTTTGATGATACAGAATAAGTTTTTTCTACAGTCTGTTCTCTTACTTCCATAGTTTTTATTGTATCTATAAAAGGAATTCTAAAATGAAGACCTGGTTCTTCTTCTGATATTGCTTTTCCTAATCTGCTTCTTATTCCAACTTCTCCTGTTGAAACTATGGTAACGCTTGAAAATATTAAAAACCCTACTATTAATACAACAGGTAAAACTATAAAAAGCACAGAATGCAATTTGTTTGAACTAATATCGATAATTCTCATAAACCTCTCCTTAAAAATAATGAATATATTAAAATATAAATAATTTTTTTGCAAGTATGTCCTATTGGGGTATGCTTCATTATATTAAAATATGTAAAAATTAATTGCATTAAAAAAAAAATGCTATATAATTTATCCTATTATTTATAACGATAGCCTCATTAATTATGTTAAGTTAAATAATTTTCTAACAACAGCAATTTTTTATTATCGGAGTCTTTTTATGGAAATGCTTAATAGAGTTTTAATATCAGATGACGGGCATAGAATGTATACTTATATATTTATACCAGATTGCAAACCTAAAGCTATAGTTCAGATTGTTCATGGATTAGGGGAGCATGCAGGAAGATATAAGGATTTTGCTGAGAAATTAAATAAGGCTGGATTTTTAGTTTGTGCTGATGATCATAGAGGTTTTGGAAGAAGCACTGTAAGTAAAGATCAGATAGGACATATTGCTGATAAAAACGGACATGAACTTATTATAGAAGATATGAAGCATTTGATGGTAAATACTAAAGCTGATTATCCGAATCTGCCTTATTTCATGATGGGGCATAGTATGGGTTCTTTTCTTACTAGATGTTTTTTGATTAAATATCATAAAGATTTAAACGGGGCTATAATAATGGGGACTAGAGGAAAACCTAAAGGAATAGAAAATTTAGGAAAGACTATAGCTAATATTCAGAAATCTTTATTTGGAGGAAGAAAAAGAGCTTATTTACTTGATAAATTATCAGTAGGAGGATACGGTAAAAAATTCTTTCCTAAGGAGAATTCTAGTTTTGCATGGCTCACTTCAGACAAAGAAGAAATTAAAAAGGCTCAGGAAGATGAATATTTTGCAAATAAGCCTGCAAGTATAGAGACATATATACAGATGTTTGAGCTTATTGATAAAATTTCAAATGAGGATAATTATTCTTCTATGGATAAAAATTTTCCTATACTTTTAATATCTGGAGAGAAAGATCCTGTAGGCGATATGGGAAAAGGTGTAAAATGGGTTTATGACATGTACAAATCATTAGGATTTAATGATGTTACTATAAGTCTTTATAAAGACGGAAGACATGAAATACTTAATGATGTTCAGAGAGACGATGTTGCAAAAGAAATAATAGAGTGGATTAATATTCATATAGGCAAATAATTATTTTTTACGCACGGTAAGTTTACTTATATAAGTATAAAAATTATTTTTGCAGTAAATATTTTTTATTCATTTATAAATTAAACGTGGTTTTACAAAGTTCTGTAATCTAAAAAAATTTTGGGCGGGCATGTTTTTTCTTTTTAGGCAATAAAGAAAAAATAATCTAATAATTTATATTTAGTTATAAAACTAATAGGGCGGGGATTCAGTATAGATTAAAAATATAAAAAATTATATAATCTAATCATAATAAGCATAAGAACCTCTTTCCCTTGATGCATCATAATCTTCTTTAATACTCATGGCATATTTATTTTTAGAGTTAATAAATTTTAAACATGATTTTATTGCTTCTTTTGTAAGAGGAGGCACATCTTTTCTATTAAGAGCCTCTTCTATATCAAGCCAAATAACTTCGCTATTTTCGGAGTCATTAACTTTAGCTTCCCCTGAAATATATTCCGCCATGAATATCAAATACCAATCATTAGCAGTAAAACGCATAGATACTATTTCTTTTGCAATTACTTTTACATTAGTCTCTTCTAATACTTCTCTTTGAGCTGCTTCTGCAGGCAGTTCTCCTTCATTAATAAATCCGCCCGGTATTATGAGAAGACCATTTCCTCTGCCGTAATTATGTCTTCCTAAAAGAACTTTACCTTCTTTTATTACAACACAGCCTACACCTTTTCCAAATATCATTTTTTCATTATCTGAAAATGCCATTTCTAATTATCCCTTTTAATTTTCTGATTTTTTAATATCGCAATCATTATTAAAGCTGATTTTTAATATGTATTCATCTTCTTTACTTACAGCTTCTTCATTTGATATTCTATTTAATCCGTAAGGCTCTAAATATAAAGCCAGAATATTGTTATCATCTTCTGAAGTTATTATTGGTATTGTATCTCTTTTATATGAAGATATTTTTAAGTCTATAAAAATCTTTCTTAAATATTTTTTTTGATTATTAGGATATGCATATATAAAATCCCCATCTTTTCTGCTTCTTATTATAATTGGGTACTTAGCTTTTATATACAGAGCTTCTTTATAATTAATATCTTTATTTAAAACTGTTTCTGTTTTTATTGTTTTATTGCAGAAAATATATAAGCCGTCTTTTTCTATTTTTATAAAATTATTTGTTTTGATATCATCAAGTTTTTTTTCTATAGATTTTATATTTATGAAGTTATATTCTTTTATAATATAAAAATTATCAAGTCTTAATTTAATATTAGGCTTATCAGATTTTATTATATTTAGTATTTCTATAACTCTTTTTTCTGTTATTTCTATATTATTTTTTGCTAAAAGTTTTATTATGATTTTTTTTATAAAAAGACTTTTTATATTTTTTATTTTTTCTATATTAAGTTTTTTATTTTTTTCGTATATATTTTTTTTGTATAATTTACTAATTTTTTTTCTTAGTATATAAGTTTCTTCATAGCTTCTTTTGGCAAATCTTATGATATTGTTCTTAGCATTTGTATTTATCTCTTCAAGCATTGGTATGATTAAATTTCTTATTTTATTTCTAGCATAATAATTTTTTTTATTTGAAACATCTTCTCTATGTTCAAGATTATTATTTAACGCATACTCTTCAATATCTTTTCTGTAAAAGTTCAAAATAGGTCTTAAAATATATCCTTTTTTTTCTCTAAGGCTTTTATAAACATTAGTTCCAGCCCCCTTAATCATTCTGTAAATTATAGTTTCAGCTAAATCATCTTTATTGTGAGCTATTAAAAGATAATCATATATTTTTTTATTATAAAGCTCTTCAAAAAAAGCGTATCTGTCATTTCTAGCTTCAAGCTGAATATTTTTTCCATTATAGCTGTTAGGAGGTATTTCTTTAACATATATCTCTATATTATATTTTTTAGCCATTTCGCGGGCAAATAATTCATCATTAGTAGAATCTTCCCCTCTAAGATTATAATTAACATGTATTATTACTAAATTAAATGATAACTTTTCTTTTAATCTGTATGCGATATTTAGCATAACCTGAGAATCAATACCTCCTGAATATGCTGCTGCTAATGTTTTATTTTTTATATCATCTATATTTGAAAGTAAAAATTCTGAGGTTTCTTTTATCATAAGATTATCCATAATTTATAATTTAAATACTTTACTCTTTTCATTAACAATTATTTTTCTTTCTTTTATATTTATATTATCATTTAAATATTTATCT
Source organism: Brachyspira hampsonii (assembly GCF_002214805.1). Lineage (NCBI taxonomy): Bacteria > Pseudomonadati > Spirochaetota > Spirochaetia > Brachyspirales > Brachyspiraceae > Brachyspira > Brachyspira hampsonii. The sequence continues at coordinate 2,242,547 of NZ_CP019914.1, forward strand.
GATAATATTTTACTATTTGCATCATAATCTTCTAATATATTTTTTGAATTGGCATAACAATATATACAGCCGTTAGTACATGTATTATACATTCCTATATCAATACTTTCTATACAATTGCATAATTTTCTTTGAGATTTGTCTTTTTTTTCTTTTATAGAATAGCCCAATATTTTTTGTATTCTTTCTTTATCTATGCATGATGATTTTTCTATTGTTATATTGGAATTATCAAAATCTTGAGAGCAGGATTTTAATTTTATATTATTTTTTTCAGATATATTTTTCATATTTTCTACTAATAAAACTTTATTATCATTGTTTATATTTTTAATACTCTTTTTTATTTTTGAATATATTTCAACAAAGCTGAATATGCATTCATCTGTATAATCATTTAAACTATAAGCAAAGTTTTTGAAATGATTTATATGATAATTAATATCAAAATCATCATTTAAAATAATAGGATCATATCTCCAAACTATTTTTTCTTTTCCGAATGACTTACTTATATCTTGAAATTTTTTTATTAAGATATCTTTATCAGGAATATTTTTTTCTATATTTTTATTGTATGGTGTAATAGTAAAATGCAGATAAAACTCATAACCTAAATCTTTTACTTTATTCAAAAACTCTATATCAGGATTTTTTGACCAAAATACTATTATATCAACCATATTTTCATTTAATGGTATTTTATAAAAATTATTTTTGCTTATAGGGTTTTGAGTGATTATATATCCTTCTTTTAATCTATTTATAAACCATTTAGTATGCAGTGATGGTATATCAGTTCTTCTGCTTGCACTTATTATCATTTTGTATTGAGATTAAAATACACCCATTCTTTTTCTTTGGGATAATTTTATGCCATAAGCGTCATGACCTGGATATAATAAAGTGTCATCATCTAATGCAAATACTTTTTGAGATATGCTTTCTTCTAATGTAGGAAAATCTCCTGTAGGAAAATCTGTCCTTCCTATTCCGTAAGCAAATATAGTATCTCCGCAGAACAAGTGTCCTTTAGTATAATAGCATACTCCTCCTCTTGTATGACCCGGTGTATGTATAACTTTGAACTCTATATCTTTTAATTTGAAAGTATCGCCTTCATTAAATTGTATTTCTGGGCTTTGGCATTTAATTACACTTCCTAAATATGAGCTTACATTTAAACTTCCGTCCTGAAAAAAATCATAATCAAGTGTATGCACGCAATGAGGAGCATCTGGAAACTCTCTTCTTATATCATCTGCTCCTGATATATGATCAAAATGACCATGCGTATATATTACTTTTACTAGTTTTTTTCCTTCCAATATCTTTTTATAAATGTCATAGTTATTTAATTGTGCTGCATCTATAATCATAGCTTCATCTTCAGCTACTGCTACATAAGAATTCATACCATACATATTTGTGTTTATGCAGTATATTTTTAATTCACTCATTATTATTTCTCCTATTTTATTTTTTTTCTGTTTCCACAAGATAAATATCCATAGTATCCAGCATTCCTGTCATAGTATTGTATTTTATTATTTTTCTAGTTTTATCATTTTTTTCAATGTATGCGGCTATTTTTGGGAAAAATATTGAAAAAGGTATTCCTTCTAGTTTTATTTCCATTTCATAGCATTCTTTTTCTTCATTATTTATTTTAATTTTTTTTAAGCCATTATTGAGTATCGATACTTTTAATTTACTATCTTTAGAAGCTGTAGGCATAACAATATTCATTTGATTTGTAGAGTCTATTGGGAAAGCTCTTGATATTTGATATACTCCATACATAGAAAATACAGCCAAATCTCCGTTTGCATTTGTATAGTTTACTTTGTCTCTTATATCGAATGTATGCTCCATATTTCCGAAATCATAATAATCTATTGTTTTGTTATAAACAGTTCTCATATTTTCTAAATCTATAATAGAATACATTTCAGACTTTCTTATATTAGTCATCATGTTTTCTTCTAGTAGAAAAGGATCTTTTAATTTGTTTGTAACAAAGCCTTTGATATAAGTTTCTTTAATATTCCAATAGCCTTTACTGTCAACAGAAGTTTCTGTATACACTATAAGAGCATTACTCTTTTTGCTGGATATTCCTTTATGTACAAAGTATTCTTGTTTCTGAAAGGAAGGTATATTAGTATAAGAGTAATACTGTGCAAATAAAAATGAATTTAATATAAAAATTATTATTAATATGTTTTTCATATCAATATAATAAACCTTAAAAATACAAATTTCAATACAAATTAATAATATTTTTTATACATTTCTAGTCTTTAAAATATTGCCTGCATTATCTATTATAATAATATTATTGTTGATTTCTATTTCATATTTATTTTTTCTTTTTATTATTCTGTATATATTAAAATTTGTATATTTATCTTTTATAGTATTAATTACTTCTTTTTCTATGATATTATTTTCAGCAAATTTTTCTATTATAGGAAATGCTATCTCATTACCGTTTCCTATAATAGAAGTCCATTCACCTCTTGAAGTAAAGTTTACAGAGCTTCCGCCTTTAAATACAACACTGTATGATGAATTAAATGTTGCCTTAAATACATAATAATCATAAAAATATTTTTCTATAAAGTTTTTTGCTTTTTCTGGAAGTTTTTGATAGGGTATAATATCCATAATTGTTACTAGTAATTTTTAATTTTATATAACTATCTCAAATACTTTGCTTATTGATTTTCACTTTTTTCTTTTTCTATCATATCTTCTAAATATGCCTTTAAGAAAATATAATTATGGGCATCATCAAGATTTTGATTATTTTCAATTTTTTTATTTAGAAATTCAACTAATTCTTCTTTTGTTTTCATATTAATATCCTTTAAATAGATTATGTATTTTAATTTTTAAATTATAGTAGTTTTAAACCTTATAATATTATTTTTAGTATGTCAATAGATAAATTGTGTATTTAGTTTATTAAACTGTTTAGATATTGAAAGACTAAATTGTATAAAAATAATTCTAAAAGCACCTATAAAACCATATTTTAACATTTTTTTCATTATTTAACATAAGTTATTGAGTTTCATTCATACTGTAATTAAAAAGTTAATTTTATTTTTATAATTGTATTTTATACCACGCGTTAAACTTGCTTAAAAAATAAAATTATTTTTTATTACAGTGTCTAGCATAATTTGAAATTCCTTTTACCGCGTGCTGTTATAGCAGCAAATTTAAAAAACACTTGGGTGGGCGTGCTTTTTCTTTGTAATCTTTAAAGAAAAGTAAAGTATTTATAACTAAGCGGCATTTTAATATTTAAAGGGCGGGGATTTGAAATAAATTTATAAAATTTAATAAATGAAAATATATTAATTTATTATTTTAAGCTTTTTTTATTTTTATGATATTTCCTTCATAATCTATATAAATATATTCTTTATCATCTACTTTAAACTCATAACCTTTGCTTCTTTTGTATATATTATTTATGCTTGTATATTTCTTTTTTATTATATTCATGATTTTATCATCAATAAACTTTTCAGCTGTACTTATTTGTATTATTTTTCTGTTTCCTATTATAGAAGTCCATTCACCTCTTATATTAAAATTTATTGATGAACCGCCTTTAAAAATGACAATATAATGTGAAGAAACTGCTGCACTATAGACTTCATATTCATTGAAATATTTATTTACAAACTCTTGAATATTTAAAGGTAAAGATGTGTAGGGAATGAAATTTATATTTCTATCACCATCAAAAAATAAAAATGAAGAAGATATCATATATATAAAAAGTATAAAAATATAAAATACATTTCTTTGCATAAAAATATATCCTTAAATTTATAGTTAATGATACAGTAAAATATAAATATTTCAATACTAAATAAAAAAGTAAATTTTCGTACTTTTTCTATTGACAAATAAATAAACATGTATATAATACTTAATTACTAATAGTACGAAATAAGACTTTTTTTAAAAGGAGTTTATCATGATTAATATTACACAAAATACTAAAAACATGGAAAAATCTTTTTTTAAGTATGTTATGCCTGCAATAGTTTCAACTATGCTTGGAGGACTTTATACAGTTGTAGATGGTTTCTTTGTAGGAAATTCTATGGGGGATAATGGGCTTACTGCTATTAATTTAGTTTATCCTATAGGTACTTTAATTGCTGCATGTGCTGTCATGCTTGGTATGGGAGGCTCTGTCATAATGTCTACATATCTTGGAGGAGGCAATATAAAAGAATTTAATAAATCTAAATCAAATACTTTTATTACTTTAATACTTGCATGTATTATATTAACTACTATTTTGATTTTATTAAAAAATAAATTAATATATCTTCTAGGTGCTAGGGATAATATATTTAAACTTGCCGATGAATATATTACGGTGATAATATTAGGAGGCAGTTTTCAGATAATATCATACGGAAGCATGCCTATAATAAGAAATTTAGGTAAAACCATTCATGCTATGGCATTTATGGGTGCAGGTCTTATAACAAACATTATACTTGACTATTTATTTTTAATGGTTTTTAAATGGGGAATGTTTGGGGCAGCACTTGCTACAATAATAGCGGAATGTATTGTTGCCTTAATATCTCTATATTATCTATTTATAAGAAAAAAATATAGAGTTAAACTATCAGATTTTGACTTATCAATGGTAAAAAGAGCCGTTCAAATAGGACTTTCTCCTTTTGGTTTGGTTATGGCACCCTCTTTGATAGTAATATTTAATAATTGGCAGTGTATAAAGTACGGAGGATATACAGCAGCTTCTGCATATTCGGTAATAAACTATATATACGGATCTGTTATATATTTGTTTGAAGGTATTGCAGAGGGCTGTCAGCCTATGATAAGCTATTTTAAAGGTGCTCAAAGAAACGATCTTATGAAAAAAGTATTTAAAAAAGGAGTATTATTTGCTTTGATACTTGCTTCAATTATTTTAAGTGTAATTTTAATATTTAAAAATGATTTTGGTATTTTATTCGGTGCTTCTATAGATACTAATGATATTATAAGCAGAGGATTAATTTTAATATCTGTTTCATTTATACTTCAGCCTATAGTAAGATTAGGAACAGCTTATTTTTATTCTTCAGGTGAAAGCAGATATTCGGCACTTTTGACTTATATAGACCCTTTATTTGTAAGCCCTTTATGTATATTAGTACTTCCGTTATTTTTTAATCTTAATGGAGTATGGCTAGCTTTACCTTTTTCGCAGATTATACTAATAGCATTGTTTATATTTATTTTTTATTATACAAATATAAAAGATAAAGATTTTATAAAAAATACAGTATATCAAAATGAATAGTTATAGGATAAATTAAATATATAGGATTTAAATAATATAAAGATTAATTATTATTTAAAGCCTATGTATTTTTAAAAAATTACTGAAGATATAAGCATTGATATAAGTTTTATTATTATTAAAATAGCCAAAGAAAATATTGCAGAAGTTAATATTAGTTTATTGGCTTTTTCTATATGTTCAGAATTTAAATCTTCTAAGTATTCTCCAACTAGTGGTCTGTCATATATTTCACCGTCTTTTATATATTCTCCTCCAAGTTCTATATTGAGTGCTCCTGCAACACTTGCTTCCAATCTTGCTTTATTATTTTTCCCGTCTCTTTTTAATGCCGTAAATGCATTTTTATATTCATATCTGAAGAATATAGATGTAATAATATTAATTAAAGATGTAAAGAATGAAGGTATTATATTTAATATATAGCATAATTTGATATTAAATATTCCGAATATATCATTACTTTTATTTTCATCTATGTATATAGTATCAGAAGAACTTTCAGAAAGTACATATATGACTTTATAGGCTATACAAAGAGGGGCACCTCCCAATAACAAAAATATAGCCGGATATATATAATCTTCTGAAATACTTATTATAGTATATTCTATAGTATTTTTTACTACTTGTTCTTCTTCTATATCTTCAGTATCAATTTCTGCATTTTCTTTTAAAAGTGATTTTGCCTTTTTTAAATCATTTGTAGTCAAGCTATGATATATATATGAGCTTATTTCTAAAGGTTTTCTAATTCCCAATGTCATATAACATAGAGCAAGCTCAATTATCAGACCTAGTATGAAATGCACTTTATATAAAAGCATTAAAAGAAAGAAAGGAATTAAAAAAGATATAGCTATGAGTATTAAAGAAGATAGTATTCCTACTGTATATGTCAATATTTTATTTTCAGGATTTCCTTTTTTTCTAAATAAATCTTCTGATATAAAATGAAGTCTTGATATAAAAACAAAAGGATCAAATTTTACATTTTTGATAAATATATTTAAAAGAAAAGATATAGGCAGTATTAATAATATTCTCATGTTGCTTATTCCAATAAAAGTTATTACTAATAATCATCGTAAAATTATAACTTTTCTATAATACTTATATTATTTTTCTCATCTATTTCTGTATAATATCCGCATCCATTTTGTAAAAGATAATCATAAAATCCCAATTTCTGCTTATCAAATCTGCTGAATATAGACATAATAACTCCTCCATGACTGACTATAGCAGTATAATCTAAATTATTTTTTTTCATATCTTCTATAATATAGAGATATGCTTTTTCTGTTCTGCTAAAGAAATTTTCGGAAGTTTCTCCATTAGGTACATTGCTTTTCCAATTAGTTCTAAAAAACTCTTTATAATAAGGATTATTTTTTAATTCATCATGATTTTTTCCTTCAAAATCTCCGAAACTTCTTTCTCTTAAATCATTCAAAACCTCTTTTTGCATATCACTAAAGTATATATCAGCGGTTTCTAAGCATCTTTTTAATGGACTGCAATACAATTTCTCTACAGGTTTATAATTATCTATTATTTTTTTTCTATCATTTAAAGCTTTTTTTCCATCTTCGCATAATGGAGCATCTGTAGATCCCAGCCATCTTCCTTCAGCATTTAATTGAGTTTGCCCATGTCGTATAAATAGTATTTTCATAATGATAACTCCTAGCTTTAAAATAATTTTCCATAAATTTTTAACATTAATATTGACATTATAATAGCAGTTTATTTTTTTTCAATAATATTATTTTTGTAATAGTAAATTTATGTAAAAATATTATGTAATTATATAAACATTATTGACAAATAAAGCAATAGATTATAGAATAGGTAAAATATCTAATTTTGGCTTAATTTATGACAACACAACACAACACAACACAACACAACACAACACAACACAACACAACACAACACAACACAACACAACACAACACAACACAACACAACACAACACAACACAACACAACACAACACAACACAACACAACACAACACAACACAACACAACACAACACAACACAACACAACACAACACAACACAACACAACACAACACTAATATTTCTATTTTTTAATAAAATCAATCTTTATTTTTTAGCTATAAAAACATATTCCCATAATATTATCTTCATCAATATAAAAAAACACTATTTATTAATATCTTGTATGAAAAATAATTAATATAAATATTTTAGGAGAATTATATGAAAAAACTATTATTTATTATTTTATTGATTATAAGTTTATTTATTTTATCTTGTAAAGATAAAATAACAAATCCTTTTAATAATTCAATTGGAATAACTGTTAATCCTTATGGTGTGACACCGTTATCAGCAGTTTATACTACTGAAACAGTTAATACTACTCCTGTAACAGTAAAAGTAAAAGGCTTGTATGGAGAACCTGATATAATACATACTTACCCTGCAGGTTACGGCAGAGAGTTTGAAATACATGGTATGTTTCCAGAATCTATGAATACTATTGAAATTAATGATAGCGGAAGAATTATAACTAAAAATGTTTATGTAGGATCTTTACCAGATGGAATACAAAAAAAATATGATGTTGAGATTAATAATTTACCGGAAGAAAAATATCCTAATAATCCAAATTTATATTTTGTTAGTAGTATTTCTTATAGTGGTTGGTATTTGAAAGGTACATTAGGTATATCTGATAATGGATATATAAGGTATATCAACACAATTACTTCATACTTTTCAAAAGTATATATAAAATAATAAAAAAATATCATTTTTTGATAATCAGAATGGAGGAGATCCAAACGCTGGATTATACGGTTTACTATGTAATAGAATTATAAAATATCCAACTTCATCTCATCATGATGTTATAAAAGTTAATAATAATTATATTTATTTATCCGATTCAACTTGGGGATCAGAGGATAAATTAGTAGAAATGAATAGTTCGGGTTCTAAAGTAAGAGAATTAAGTTTTGGAAAATTAATACAAAATGCATTAGACTTAAAAACATATCCTAATGATGCAAATATATTCAATCAAATAGTATTTGGGGAAGATGTAAATAATATATATAATGTAAGCGGGCAGCAAAAATCTATAGATTGGTTTCATGCTAATTCATTAGTTTATGATTCTTCTACTGATATTCTTTATGTGTCTTCAAGACATAGAGGAGTATTGGCAATAGATTATAGTGAATGGAAATTAATATGGTGGATGGCTGATGAAACATTAGCTACAGTTGGGTTACCATATAATACATATTTTAAAGATTTAAAATCCCTAGATGCTTATAGGGTAAAAGATGATGGAATGAATGATGGACCTAAAAATCAGCATGCTTTATTTTTACTTGCTAATGGTAATTTAGGTATGTTTGATAATCAGGGAGATGAAGTAACTAATCCTAATGGTTCGAGATATGTAGAATACAAAATAACAGGTACACATGGTAATTATACCGCTCAAAAAGTTTATGAGTATAGAGATACTTCTTTATATTCTAGAACTATGTCAGATGTAGATTTTACAGGAGAAAATTATCAGAATTTATTAATTACATATGCCAATATTGGAACGATTATTGAAGTAGGAAAAAATACTAAAAATGTTTTATTTAGATTAGGTTTACCTTTTCAAACATATAGAGCAGATAAGATGCCTTTATATTATGATGAAGGAAGAGTTTATTCAGAGGACTGTAACTTGAAAAATCCTAATTAATTTAATTATTAATTATAATTTTATAAAATGAAATTGAGGCTTGATTACATTAATGTAGTTGAGCCTTTTTTATTTTTATGATCTATTATTAATTGTATAATTAATTTTCTAATAATATATTTATATTTCATATTTAAATAAAATGTAAGTCTATATCATATTAAAATAAAATTTTATATAGGTCTGGTATGTATGAAAAATACTGTAAAAATCAATTGACAATTTATCGAATTTGAGTTATAATCAATAACTGTACAAAAACTAACAAAATTTAAAAAATAGGGTATGTGTATGAATTATGAAATATTAGCTGAAAATGTCCGCTTTTTTACAATATCAGCGGCAATACTCACATTAGCTTTCGCATTCTATTTTTATAAATGGATGCGTAAGCAGGACGAAGGTAATGAAACTATGAAAGAAATAGCTTCGCATGTTCGTTCTGGTGCTATAGCTTATCTTAAGCAGCAATATAAGGTTATAGCTTTCTTCTTTGCCGGAGCTTTCATTATTTTTGCTATTCTTTCTTATGCATTAAAAGTGCAAAACCCTTTCATTCCTATAGGTTTTTTAACAGGCGGTTTTTTCTCAACTCTTTCTGGTTTCTTGGGTATGAAAACTGCTACTTATGCATCTGCTAGAACTGCTAATGCTGCTAGTAAATCTTTAAATGAAGGTTTAACAATAGCTTTCCGTTCCGGTGCAGTTATGGGACTTACTGTTGTAGGTCTTGCTTTGTTCGACATATCATTATGGTTTATAGTATTAAATGTTTGGCTTGATAATAGTTTATTCGGTACAGACTTTTTAAATTTAGCTGCTACAGGCATAGCTAAAGGTACTGCTGAATATACTGCTGCTAAAATGCACTTTGTAACTACTACAATGCTTAGCTTTGGTGTAGGTGCTTCTTTCCAAGCATTATTTGCTCGTGTTGGAGGCGGTATATTTACTAAAGCTGCCGATGTTGGTGCTGACTTGGTTGGTAAAGTTGAAGCTGGAATACCTGAAGATGACCCTAGAAACCCTGCAGTTATAGCTGACAATGTGGGTGACAATGTAGGTGATGTTGCTGGTATGGGTGCTGACCTTTACGAATCTTATGCAGGTTCTATACTTGCTGCTATGAGTTTAGGTTCTGCCGCTTTTGGATATATTAACCCTGATGTAAGCCCAATATATGCTGTATCTCTTCCTATGATACTTGCTGCTATTGGTACTCTTTCTTCTATAATAGGTGTATTCTTCGTTAAAACTAAAGAAGGTGCTACTATGGGAGAATTATTAAAATCTTTAAGAGTTGGTGTTTATGTGAGCAGTGCTATTATTATAGTAGTATCTTTCTTACTTGTAAAAACACTTCTTCCAAACAATTTAGGATTATTCGTTTCTATCATTGTAGGACTTATAGCTGGTAATGTTGTTGGTTTCTTCACAGAATACTATACTGCAGCTGAATACAGACCTACTCAATGGGTAGCTGAACAATCTAAAACAGGTCCTGCTACTGTTATTATAGGCGGACTTGCTGTAGGTATGCAGTCTACTTTAATACCTGTTGTTACAGTTGTTATTTCTATAATGTTAGCATTTGGTTTTGCAGGCGGTTTCGGTTCTGAAGCTTCTTCTTTCTCTCAAGGTTTATACGGTATCGCTTTAGCTTCTGTTGGTATGTTATCTACTTTAGGTATCACATTAGCTACTGATGCTTACGGACCTATAGCTGACAATGCAGGCGGTAATGCTGAAATGTCTGGTCTTCCAGAAAGCGTTAGAGAAAGAACTGATGCTTTAGACTCTTTGGGTAACACTACTGCTGCTACTGGTAAAGGTTTTGCTATATGTTCTGCTGCTTTGACTGCTATGGCTTTGATTGCTGCTTATATCGAAGAAATTAAAACTTCTTTAGGAAGAATGATTAATACAGGCAACCTTACTTCTATAGATATAGGTACTGTTCAATATACTGCTAACAGTGCTAAAGAATTATATGATAAAGTTGTTTATAGTTTAGGTATGAATGAGTTTATGAATGCTTTCAATATTCACTTGATGAACCCTAAAGTATTAATAGGTATATTTATCGGTGCTATGTTAGTATTCTTCTTCTGTGCTTTAACTATGAAAGCTGTAGGACGCGCTGCTGCAGGCGTTGTAGAAGAAGTTAGAAGACAGTTTAGAGAAATTAAAGGCTTACTTGCTGGTGAAAAAGGTGTAAAAGCTGATTATGAAAAAGCTGTTCAAATCTGTACTAAATCAGCTCAAAAAGAGATGATTGTTCCTTCTGTACTTGCTATAATAGTACCTGTTGTAGTTGGTTTCTTATTCGGAGTACCTGCTGTTATAGGTATGTTGGTAGGCGGTTTGACTGCCGGATTTGCTATGGCTGTTATGATGTCTAATGCTGGCGGTGCTTGGGATAATGCTAAAAAATACATTGAAGCTGGTAATTTGGGCGGTAAAAAAATCATAGATCCAAAAACTGGAGAAAAAATTACTAACCCTAACCATGCTGCTGCTGTTATAGGTGATACCGTTGGTGACCCATTCAAAGATACTTCCGGACCTTCAATCAACATTCTTATCAAATTAATGAGCTTGATAAGTGTTGTATTTGCTGGTGCAATAGTAGCTTTCTCACCAAAAATTCAGGCTCTATTAGGTATAGCTGATCAAATTATTAAATAATAACTTTATTTAATATTAAATATATAAGCTGTCTGACTTTAATTAGTTGGGCAGCTTTTTTTATTTAAATATGAACTATAATTCTTTTTATTATACAATAATTATTAAATAATGGTAATTTCATATTTATTTATTTATTTATAATACTAATCGTACTTAATATTATTAATTTTGAGGTAATTTATGAAGTTAATATGTATTTTTATGATTATTTTAACATTATTCAATTTATCAGCATGTACAAAACATGAATACTCGGTATATTATCCAAGCACTCCAGAAACTCCAAGCACTCCAGAAACTCCTTCTATTTATGAAGATATTAATTTTATGTATTTAGATAGTAATTATACCTCTGTAGAAAATAAAACAAATATTATGTGTATATTTTTTAAAGATATTGAAGATATGGTAATTTTTTCAGAAAAATAAAATGATAATGAGTATTTAGTTTCTGTAATATTAAAAAATAATACTTCTGTTTTAATGAGATATAAAAATAAAAAAATATTTCCTGAAACAATTAGTTTTTATAAAAATAGTACCATAATAAAAGGATTGGTAAAAATGGATTTAGTTAAATATAATAATATTGATGTTACATTTTATATGAATGATACAATGGAGTTAATATCCGGTATAGAACTAAAAAATGATATAAAAAATTATAAAGAAAATTTTAATTTAGATAAAGATGAAAATTATAATCTTAATATAATGATGAATAGTTTATTCATATTAAATTCAATTAATAATCATATTACTAATAATGGACAATTTCAAGCAAGAGCTGGATTTGGTCCCATATTTCAAGCATTAGGTACAATAGTAACAGGTATAGCAGAAGGGATAATGGCTGCTGTTGGAATTCTGGTTGGATTAAGTATAGTAACTGCAATTATTGTTGTTCCATTAATTAGTTTAATTACGGATTCTGCTAAAAAAGCTTTAGAATCAAAAAAAGTTGATGAACAATTTGTTATAAATTATAGAAATAGTTCTGCTGTAATATTGAAAGATAATCAGGATATTGTATTTGATGGTGATTCATTTATTGTTAATAATGTTCTTAATTTGGTGATCCCCATAAAATCTGATTTAGCACCTATAAGATGGTATATAAAACACAAGCCTGATAGTATGAGTTATGCACAAATTGGTCAATATTTTTTGTTTAAAAATTATAATAATAATCCTATATCAATTAAACCAGATGGTTTGATAGTTAATCTTTTAGTTTCAGGAGGAATGTCAGAGGCTACATTTTATATAAAAAATGAAAAAATACAAAATTTGCCGGACGGAGAATCTATAATTATATGTTTTGAATTTCCAAAATATTCTATAGTTAATGGATATTATACTGATAATTTATGTATTGAAATAAAATAATTATAGTTTAATATATTAATAATTGGAGTGATACTTATGAAAATAATTAAATATTTTTTATTTGTAAATATTTTAATTATTACTATTACATATAGTGCATTTGCTAGTTTAGAGATAAATTTTCAAGGACATTATGGAATTGCTTTTCCTTTTAATTCTATAAAAGTAAATGATAATTATAAGAACACTATTTATGACAGTGTTGATGGTACTTTAGGTTTTGAAGGAGCTATATTTTTTCAAATTGGAAATTACTTTAAATTATTTGAAGATGATTATACAAGCATTATTAAAGGTGTGAGTTTATTTGGAGATATTGGTTTTAGTATTAATGCTTTGATGTCTGATTATAAAGAAAATAATAGAAAATATACAGAGATACTTGGATTTTATTCTATGCTGGTTGGGGCAACTGTTAAATTAAATTTCAGTAAAATGTCTATAGGATTAGGTACTGGAATAATAGCTCCTTTATATGCTGTTGTTTCTTCAAGTAAATACGGAGGGGTTATGGCGGCACCTAATGATTTAGATAATTGGAATGTTAATGATATGAGAAATCTTTTTAAAGCTCCTATAATGCCTTATATAAAACTTACTGTTGAAGGATTTATATATTTAGTTCCTAATTTTGCTGTTACTCTTGGAGGCTATATGATGTATAATTTTGGTATGCAGTACAAAACTGATGTTGTTAATAGCAATTTAGGCAACAATATATATAATAAATATAATTTTTCGGATCTTTCTATTGGATTAGTTTTAGGTATATCCTTAGGAAGAAGCGACTGATATAATTAATATATTCTTACTTTAATCGTAATTTAATAATAATTTTTGTATAATGAAATATAAAGTTATAATAATATATATATATAAATCATTATTTTTTAGTCCTTATATAAAATTATTTAAAAAATTTACTTTATATGCTATAAAGGTAAAAAAATATATTTTTATTTGACTTTATATGATTATAATTTATAATAATTACCTAAAATAATCAAAAATATTTACTTCTATTAGAATATTGTTTTTACTGCTTTTTTGTAAAAATTCTATTATTTATTATTATTTATAAAGATAAAATATCATATAAGGAAAATATTATGAAAAAAATACATTCCATTAGAGTAAAAATGCCTATAGCTATAAGTATTTTAAGTACAGTATTTCTAGTTTTAATAGTTATTATACTATCATACAGATCCCATTTAATAGTTAAAGATGCCACATTGAATGGTTTTAATAATACAGTCAATGGTTATAAAGACATGCTTGATGTTTGGCTTGATGATAATAGGAATTTGATAGAAACTTATTCTGTATCTCCTATAGTAAGAAATTATCTTTTAAACAGAAATGTAGATATTAGAAGTACGCTTACAGAGTTTGAAGCTATTAATGAATATGTGCTTGATGTAGGCGTTACAGATACTAATGGAATAGTTTTAGACAATGTTAATAATGTAAAAATAGGTGAAAATATCACAACGGTAAGACCTAATATTTTAAATATATTAAAAAATAATAATAATAAAGCCTCTTTTGATGATAGTATACAAAGATCAAGTGCTGATAATAAATGGTCATTAGCTGCTATTTGCGGTGTTAATTATAATGGGGAATATATAGGAAATATATATATGATTTTGGATTGGGAGGAGCTTGCCGTAAAACTTCAGGAATTAAAATTGCCGGAAAGAACTAGAATATTTGCTATTGATGATGAAGAAACTGTTTTACTTGACAGTAAAAACGAAATTAATACTAAAGCGAATGAGGCTTATGGAGAAATTATAAATAGCGGTTTATTATCAGGAGTTATGAATTATATATCTTCCGTAAGTCATGATCCTAGAACTGCAGTTTACAGTAAACTTCAAAATTTATCTTGGTATTTAATTATGGCTATGGATGATAAAATTATTTACAAGGCTAATAATGATTCTATAATGATATCTGTTATTATATGTATTTTATCTATCATTTTTATCAATATATTTGCTTTTCTTTACATTAAAAAAGTTACTCACCCTCTTAAAGTTTTGATGGAGCATGCTACTAGTATATCTGAAGGTAATATTGCTGTTAATACTAAAAACAATTATGGAAAAGATGAGTTTGGAGAATTAGAAAGAGTTTTTGACATTATGAGTGGTAGATTGGCGGAGGTTGTTTATAATGTTAATAATGCTTCTAAGGAGATAATGACTGCAGCTAAAAATATGATGGAAAGCAGCAGCGAATTATCATCAAGAACCGACACCCAGTCATATAGTCTGGAAGAAACTGCAGCCAGCATTGAAGAAATGGTTTCTAATATCAAAATTTCAGCTGAGAATTCCATACATGGTAAGGATATGATGTCTGAGTCTATTACATTTATTGAAGATGCTGCGAACATTATATCACAAACTGCTTCAAATATAGAAGATGTTCATCAATCAAGTGAGAAAATAAAAGATATTACAAAGATTATTGAAGATATAGCATTTCAAACGAATATACTTGCTCTTAATGCTTCCGTAGAGGCAGCACGTGCTGGAGATCATGGTAGGGGATTTGCTGTTGTTGCTTCTGAAGTGAGAAATTTGGCTCAAACTACTCAGGCTTCTGTAAAGGATATTACAGCATTGGTTGATAGTACCTCAAGTAAAATAGATATAGCAACACAAACTGCTAAGCAATCGCAGGATATATTCTCAAAACTTCAAAACAAAGTATTAGAAACTTCAAAGCTGATGGAAGATATCACTTCAAATGCTTTAGAACAGCAGTCTGGAACTAATCAGATAAGCACCGAAGTTAATAATATGGAAACTGCTACTACCCAAAATGCTGCTTTGGCTGAAAACTCAAGTGAGATATCAAAAAGTTTAGTTGAAAAAGCAAATTTTTTAGAAAAAAGTATTGAGTTTTTTAAAATTTCTCATAATTGAGAAGATTTAGTTATCATAATATGTAATACCTAATTATACAAATTATTTTAAATTTGCATTTCTTTTTGTTTTGTTTTATAAATATAATAACAAATAAAATAGGATAAAATTATGAGAGAGATAAAAATAACAGATATAGAAAATATTAAAATAGGAAATGCTCAAAATAAAGATGCAGCAACAGGCTGTACAGTTATAATATGTGAAAGAGGGGCAGTTACAGGTTTAGATGTTAGGGGAGGAGGTCCTGCTTCTAGAGAAAGCGAACTTACAAAACCATTTGCTTCCGCTGAAGTTATACATGCTGTACTTTTAAGCGGAGGAAGTGCTTTTGGGCTTGATGCTTCAGGCGGTGTTATGAAGTATTTAGAAGAGAGAAATATTGGTTTTGATGTAGGAGTTACAAAGGTGCCTTTGGTTTGTCAGTCTTGTATATTTGATTTGCGTGTTGGTGATTATAGAGTTCGTCCTGATATTAATATGGCTTATGAGGCTTGTGTTAATGCTCAGAATAATAATCCAAAAATGGGAAATTACGGAGCAGGTACAGGTGCTAGTGTCGGAAAAATACTAGGTGCTGATTATGCTATGAAATCCGGACTTGGTTTTTATGCAGTTCAGGTTGATGATGTGAAAGTTGGTGCTATAGTATCTGTTAATGCTTTTGGTGATATTTATGATTATGATAGCGGTAAAATGATTGCGGGGCTTCTTAATGAAAATAAAGACGGATTTAGAAGTTCTGAAGAGGAGCTTATAAAAATAACGCAGAATAATAATTTATCTTTCACTTCTAAAAATAATATAGTTACAAATACCACAATAGGAGCTGTAATTACCAATGCCAAGTTTACAAAGTCGCAAATGGGAAAAATAGCTTCTATGGCACATAACGGCTTTGCTAGGGCTATAAAACCAGTGCATACTACAGTAGACGGCGACAGTATTTATGCTATGAGTGTTGGTGATATTAATGCTAGTTTAGATTCTGTTGGAACTCTTGCTGCTATAGTTATGGGAAGAGCTATTAATAATGCTGTAAAAAGTGCTGAGCCTTCTTATGGTTTTAAATCTTATAGTGATATAATAAAAAATTAATTCTTATAAAAATTAGAATATTGTTTTTGTAAAAGTAAACTAGAAGTGCTTATTAAATTAGTGCTTCTAGTTTTTTAATTTTGTTTAGTGAAAAAATAGATTTAGGGGTGGGTGGGCGGGTAGAATAGATTAATAAAAAAAATTAATTCTTTTATTTGTAATCATTAATAGTTTTTAAGCAATCAAAAAAGCCATAGTAATTTTTATACTATGGCTTTTATATTGATAAATATTTGTTTTTATTCTTCTGTTGTTTTTTTCTTTTTAGAAGAAGGTACCTTTTTCACGCTAGATTTTTTTATTGATTTTACTTCTTCTTTGCTTTCTGCTTTCACTTTAAGAGGAGTATTAAATACTTCTTCTTTAACACTTTTTACTTCTCCCTCTTGATATGCAGAAGGATCTTCAAGCTCATCAGTGCCCCTTTTAGGGTCTTTACCAGCATAAACTAATTTGTCTTTAACTTTATCCAATTTTACTTCGCATATTCTCTCTATATCTTCTATATCGAGAGATTCTTTTTCAAATAATTCTCTTGATAAAGCCTCAAACTTATCAGCATTTTCAGCTATTAATTTTTTAGTTCTTTCGTATGCTTTCATTACAAACTTATGAACTTCTTCATCTATTTTCTGAGCAGTCTCTTCGCTGTAGTCTTTATGTCTTGCTATTTCTTTACCCAAAAATATAGGCTGTTCTTTTTGTCCGAATGATATAGGTCCTAATCTGCTCATACCCCATTCGCATACCATTCTTCTTGCAAGCTCAGTAACTCTTTCTATATCATTAGAAGCACCAGTAGTAACAGAATCTTCACCGAATTTGAACTCTTCAGCAACTCGTCCCCCAAGAAGTAAAGACATTTCATCAATAGCTTTTTTTCTTTGAAGAGTATATCTTCCGTCAGGAGGCAATGTCCAAGTAGCACCTAAACTTCTTCCTCTAGGAACTATAGTAACTTTATGCAAGGCATCAGTATTTTGAAGAAGAACTGCCATTAAAGTATGTCCTGCCTCATGATAAGCTGTATTTAATTTTTCTTTTTCACTTATCAAAATACTTCTTCTTTCAGGTCCCATCATAACTTTATCTCTTGCCTCTTCAAAGTCAGAAAGCTCTACTCTTGATTTATCGTTTCTAGCAGCAATTAAAGCAGCTTCGTTAACCATATTAGCAATATCAGCTCCTGAAAAACCAGGAGTAGCTCTTGCTAAATGATACAAGTCTATAGAAGGATCATGCTGTATTTTTGAAACATGCACTTTAAATATTCCTTCTCTTCCTTTAACATCCGGTAAATCAACAACAACTTGTCTGTCAAATCTTCCCGGACGAAGCAAAGCAGGGTCAAGTACATCAGGTCTGTTAGTAGCAGCAAATATTATTATTCTAGTATCAGTATTAAAACCGTCCATTTCAACAAGCATTTGGTTTAATGTCTGCTCTCTTTCATCATGACCGCCGCCGTATCCTGCACCTCTAGTTCTTCCTACAGCATCAAGCTCATCTATAAATATAATACAAGGAGCAGACCTCTTCCCCTGTTCAAATAAATCTCTTACCCTTGAAGCACCAACTCCTACAAACATCTCAACAAACTCAGAACCAGACATACTAAAGAATGGAACATTAGCCTCACCTGCAACAGCTTTAGCAAGTAAGGTTTTACCTGTACCCGGAGGGCCTACCAAAAGTACTCCTTTAGGTATTTTAGCACCTAATTTTGTGAATTTACTTGCATCTTTTAAGAATTGTACAACTTCCTGCAATTCTTCTTTAGCTTCTTTACAGCCTTCAACATCTTTGAAGGTAACTTTTACATCTTCTTTAGTAAGAAGTCTTGCTCTGCTTTTACCAAAGCTCATAGCTCTATTATTAGAGCCCTGAACCTGCCTAAACATAAAAAACCAAAGCAAAAACCCTATTAAAAGTATAGGCAGTAAGTTAACAAGTATAAGACTTAAATAACTAGGTTTTTCTGCCTCTCCTCTTACTTTTACATTGTTATCTATAAGTAGGTTAACAAAACCGCTTGCGGTAAAAGGTATATAAGAATAGAAGTTTATCTCTGTTATTTTTCCATTAACAGTTTCTATAGCTTTACCATTTCTTATGTTTTGATCAACTATAGTAACTTCTTTAACGACACCTTCTTTAACTTTTTGTACAACTGTAGAATAATCCCATTCCTGAGCTTTTACCTGCGGTGTTTTTTGAAAGTACATTATAGCCATTACAACTACCATTGTAAGAAGAAGTATGATTATAATTTGATTTCCGCCGCCTCCGGATTGAGGCATAGATTGTCTTCTATTATTTCTTTTACTACTCATGTATTCTCCAAACTTATTTTAACTTTTTATATATAAATAAATATTAATAAAATATCAAATATTTACAAATTTTATTATTCAGGTATATCCAAGATAGTACCATAACTATTAAAACAATGAGAAGCTAAAGCATCAACTCCTCCGCCTCTTTTAAGATAGCTGTTTATTGTTTTCCCATCTTTTTTAGCCAAATCAGGGTATTTTAAATTCATATATCCAACTATAAGTCCTTTACTAGTAGAAGCATGAATATATGTTACAGTTTCATCTTCTTTATCAACTTCTGTTACTATACCTGCATGCGTAAGTTTTTTATCATCAGATGTAGTTTTATCAAACATTATTATATCTCCTACATTCGGCAAAATATCTTTATAAATTTTTTTGTATTTTGACAAAGTAGTATATATAGTTTTTACTCCGCCGGAATCTAAAATAGCCTGCTTTTCAAATACCGCTATGTTAGAAGCCCAATAAACCGCTGCTACATAACCTGAACAGTCAAAGCGAAATGTTTTTTTCTCTTTGGAAGTAGGGTGTGTCAATGTAGCTTTTTCATTATATTTGTAATGTTTATTCAAATAAAAGTTAGCCCATTTATTTATATCATTTCTAACTTTTTGCTTTTGAGTATCATTTATTGCAACTCCTTTTTCTTCCAACTGTTTTTGATATTCTTTATCATATCCGTAAGTTTGAGTAAATGATACTGAATTAAACAACATCATAAATAATGATAGTATAATAATATAAAAACGCATAATACACTCTTATATATAGTAAGTTATTTTATAAAATATTAATAAAAAGTCAAGGCAATTTACAATATTATTATTTATATTAATTTGGTTTTTCTAATACAGTGCCATAACTGTTAAAACAATGAGAAGCTAGTGAATAAGGAGCATCTCCTCTTCTAAGATAGCTATTTATTTGTTTTCCGTCTTTTCTTGCTAAATCAGGATATTTTAAATTCATATATCCTAAAATAGGACCTTTACTTGTAGATGAATGAATATATGTTATAGTTTCATCTTCATCTACATTTATAATAATTCCTGAATGTGTTAGCTTTTTATTTGGATTTGTAGTTCCATCAAAAAATATTATATCTCCCTTATTAGGCATAACATTTTTATATATTTTATTTTTTTTAGATAAAATATAATATATATTTTCTGTTGAGCCTTGAAGTTTAATAGATGGATTTTCAATAGCAGTCCAATATACAGCCGCCACAAATCCGGAACAGTCAAAATTAACTTTCTTTTTTTCTTTTGTAAAAGGATTAGTAATAGTATCGCTTTGATTGTATTTATATTTTTTATTCATATAATGGTTAGCCCATTTTATTATTTCAAGTCTGCTGTTTTCCTGATTGAAAGCGGGTACATTAAATAGTAATGAAATAATTAAAATACTAATACAAAAACGCATATAATCACCTATAATCTTAAAAATTTTTTTATTATTCTTTGTATAATTATTTTCATTAATTATAATATTAATATAAATCGGATTTTTCATTATAAATAATAGTTACATGTTATTATAATATAATTCTTTAATACTGAATTCATTAGATTTTAACCATTTTATTCTATATTGTATAGGCGTTATTATATTAAAAAATGCTGATAAATAAGGATATGCATTTTGAAACTGCATGGATAATCTAGTTTTAAATATGTATTTATTATTTTTATTTAGTTTATTTACATTAATTACTTCTATTCTATTTATCTGATAAATATTTTTAATTAATATTTCTAAATCAGAATTTCTAGTTTCTCTCATAGTTTCGGAGTTTAAAACTACATACTCTTTAGTGAAAAAGTCATAATATAATTTTCTGTATATATATATTTCTCTTACATTATCATTAATAAACAAATTCTTTTTTATTAAATCAATCCTATAGTTGATAAACAATATTATTCCATTATCTATATATTTTTTGATATTCTGATAAATTTCATTTTCATAATGAGTCCTTACATCAACATAAAGCATATCATCATATATATAGCTTCTTGAAAAATATAATCTTAATTCATAAGAGTATGATATTTTTGAAATAATTATAAAAAATAACAATAGTATAAAAATTCTTTTCATAATATTATTTTACTTTTTTTATCAAATATTACAATATAAAAAATCTTACTAATAATTAATTATTATAAAAATATACTTACTTCCATTCCGATTTTATTTTCCATTTTTTTGTAAGCATATAATTGTCTTGATCTCAAATATTCATATTTAAATGCAAAAACTATTCTGTAAATTTCAAAACCAACTCCTACAGCTATATTAGGATATAGTTTTTGATAGCTGTCAATAACAGGATATCCTTCTCCTCTTTTTTTTCTATTTATAGTATTAATCTCATCATAATTTCCAGCTAAATATATTCCTGTTATTAAACTTATTTCTCCCCATATAGGAAATCTAAAATCTGTTCCGAAATACATATTAAACAAATTGACAAAGTTTGATTTTTTGAATCCTGTTATAGCAAATGCAGTTCCTCCGTAAAAAGTAAACCAACCCCAATTATAGTGCAGAGAAAAATGCATCTGTTCAAAACCAACATCTCTAAATTCTTCTTCATCTTTATTGTATAATTCGCTGTCTCCTAATATATCTCCGCTTATATGAGAACAAGTATGTCTTAGAGGCGTAAATCTGAATCTTAATTTATTTTTATAAATATAATCAAAATACGCTTCAACTTGCATATGAGTACCATACATCAAACTTATTCCATAATATCTGTCATATCCTTTAGGGTAGGCTGATAAGAAAAATTGAGTCAAATAACCTACACCTATTCTGAATCTATGATCATTATTATATTCAAATGCTATTGGAGATGCCTCTGTTGCTAATGTAGGCTGATGAAATATTAATACAGAATCAAAATCATAATTACCTTTATTATACATCTCTTTTATATTTAAAATATCACCGAACCAAAATTTACTGTTATAAACATTAGGATCAAGCCAGCCGTATAAATATCTGTCTGTTTCAAAGTTTCTAAATGGATTATATCTCCATTTTATTTTTGTATTTTCTCTGTATTCATTCATTTTGTTTTCTAAAGAATTTTCATTTTCTGTATTTTGTGAATAAATAGGCAAAGTAAATAAAATGAATATTATAATATATAATAGCTTTTTCATAATGATTTCCAATTTTTTATAAATAAGCAAACATTATATATGAAAAAATCATTTTTTCAATAAATTACAAATTATAAAGTTATTTTTTTTCAGCAAGCAGATTTATATATGGTTCTGTTTCTATACAGTTTTTATCTATGCCTATTTCATTTAATATGGATTTTAATTGAATTATTTGATTTTCTACAGTTTCATTTGAGTTTAAAAACTCTATTTCTATAAAGTTGTCTAAATTTTTTATTTTTGAAATTTCTACTAAAGCATTTTTATATATAAAGGCATAACCTTTTTTTTCTTTTTTTACATACTCTTTATATTTTTGAAGTTTTGATAGGAAGTTAATAATAAATCTTGCTTTTTTCTTGCTGACTTTAATTTCTATTTCTTCATTAACTTCTACACCTTCAATTAAGTTTCTTTCTTTTGTACAGAAAGTATATCCGCCATGTTCTATTCTAAGTCTTATACAGTCGCTAGTTTTTATATTTTTTTCTTTTATGTCATTTTCTTTTGCATAGTAAATATCTTTTTTGAAATACTTTTTTTTGAACTTAGCATTATTTCTTAAAAAATTTAAAACAGAGTCAAAATCTTTTATATATGCTTTTATTTCAATTTCAGAGTTTGCCATATTTTATTCAGTATATTCCTTAGTGCTGTCATCTACATGTATTTTCTGCTTATCATAAATTAAAGGAGCAAGTTTTTCAAATAAGATAAATGCAGGTGAAGATAATATTACTGTAAGAGGAAGACCCACAAGTAATTCAGATCTTATTAATACAGCAACATTTGAAAGATCTGAATATATAGAAGTTACCAAAAATAATGCTATAATTTTTATTAAATATCCAATTAAAGTTACAAATATTCCTGCAGCAATTTGTTTGATGAATATTCTTGTATTGAAGAAACCAACAAAGAAACCTATGTTTAAAAATATTATAGCATAAGAACCGAAAGTACCGCTTGAAACAATATCCTGCAAAAGCCCTATGATAAAACCATATATTATTCCGTCAAATGAACCATATCTAAATGCTATGAATACTAAAAAAATTAAAAGTAAATCAGGTTTAGCACCTAATGCCACTCTTATTAAATCATAAGCCGGAGATGACTGTATAAGAAGCAAAATCAGAGTTGTAATGATTACTGTTACTATTCTTTTCATTTAGCATCTCCGTTTTCTGCATTATCTTCTTCATTAGCAAGCATAATTATTTCTTGGTCCGGAACTTTTTTTATAACATAAACATTTTCCAAAGTAGAGAAATTAACAGTAGGCTCTACATATAGATCATGGAAAAGTCCGTAATTTTTCTTTTCAACTTTGAATATTGTTCCTACTAATATACCTTTAGGAAATACTCCGCCCATACCGCTTGTAACAACTCTTTCACCTTCTTCAACATCCATTTGTAAATCTATATACTGCAAATGTGTTTGAGTGGATTTAGGGCTTTGTCCTACCATTATTCCTGTAGTTCTTGAACTTTCAAGCATTACAGATATTTGAGATCTTTGATCAACTAAAGATAATATTCTGCTGTTATATCTTCTTACCTCAACAACCTTTCCAACCAATCCTTTATATCCGTTTTGATATGATATAACAGGCATTCCTACAACTATTCCATGTGCACTGCCTTTATTTATAACAATAGTAGTATAGAAGTTCTGAGGGTCTTTAGAAACTATTTCAGCATATTCCAATGGGTATTCATCTGTAGGAGCTTCATTTAATAATGCTCTAAGTCTGTCATTTTCAGCACTTAACTGTTCATATTCTAAAGCAGCTCCGCTTAATTCTGCTATTCTGTCTCTTAATACCTGCACTTGACTTTGAAGAGTGAATATATCTGTTATGCTGGTATAAAGATATACAAAAGCTCTTGATACGCTTTTAGTTGCACTTTGAATAGGATATACCCCAAGTGCATAAATAGACTGCAGATTAAATACAAAATTGCTTCTATTCAACACCATAAACATTCCTGCTACAAGATTGAGCAGAATATAAAGTGTAAGTAGTTTATGTTTTATAAAAAGTTTCACGTCTATGAATATCGGCTATATTAATTAAAGTTTTATAATTTTTCCGATTAAGAGTATCGTCTATAATTCTTTAAATTTTTAGTTTCTTCGATAAACTTTCCGCATCCTATAGCAACGCATGTAAGCGGACTTTCAGCAAGAATTACAGGCACCCCTGTTTCCATAGATATTAAATCAGTGAATCCCGGGAGTAGGGAAGTACCTCCGCTCATGACAATGCCTCTCTCTACGATATCAGCAGAAATCTCAGGCGGTGTCTGATTAAGTACAGATTTTACAGCTTCTAAAATTTCTATTAATATGTCAGCTATAGCATCTTTAATTTCAGCACTATTTATTGTAAGAGTTTTAGGAAGTCCTGATACAGAATCTCTTCCTCTTATGTCCATAGTTTTTGATATGTCGCCTTTATAAGCATGCCCTATATTGATTTTTATCTCTTCAGCAGTTTTTTCACCTATATAGAGGTTATGAGTTCTTTGCATGTATTTAATAATAGCATCATCAAGTTCATCGCCTCCAACCCTTATAGAAGCACTTCTTACCATACTTCCAAGTGAAAGTACAGCAACTTCAGTAGTACCCCCGCCTATCTCTATAATCATATTTCCATGAGGCTCATTTATAGGCATATCAGCTCCTATAGCAGCAGCTCTTGCCTGTTCTATTAAGAATATAGTTCTAGCACCTGCCTGTTCGCAGCTTTCTCTAACAGCTCTTCTTTCTACTTCAGTAATTCCTGTAGGTATACCAATAGCTATTCTAGGTTTTACTAAAGTCCTTTTATTATGCACTTTATTAATAAAGTATCTTATCATCTTTTCAACAGTTTCAAAATCAGCAATAACTCCGTCTCTCATAGGTCTTATTGCCGCTATTGAATTAGGTACTTTTCCTAACATTTGCTTAGCCTCGTTTCCAACCGCTATTACATTTCCTGTACTCTTTTCTATAGCCACAACTGAAGGCTCAGCCAAAACAATACCTTCTCCCTTTACATATACTAAAGTGTTAGCAGTACCTAAATCTATTCCCATATCACTTGAGAACATATTATATAACCAGTTAAACATTTATTACAATCTCCTTAAAGTATCCCTAGCGGGCTTATACGAATTATCTATTTTTAGAGCTTCCCTAAACATTTTTACAGCTTCATTTCTTTTTTTAGTTTCTAAATATAATTTACCTATACTATAATATAAATCAGGATTTTTTTCATCTATCTCTAATGCCTTTTTGTAAAAAAATTCGCTTTCTTTATATAATCCTTGCCTGTAATATAAATTCCCTAATTTAAAATAGGTTTTGGATTCAAGCATAGTATTATTATTAAATTTACCGTCCATAGATGATAATATTTGTATAGCTTTGGTATAATCTTTATCACCCTCATAAGCATTGGCAAGTTCATAATATAATTCCATATTCATAAATTTATCGCTATTTTCTTCTAATTCTCTATCAATAGCATCTTCTAAATATTTTACAGCATCTTTAAATAACCCTATCTCATAACAAATTTTAGATAATTCTATTGCCGTTGAAGTTCGGTTATCGCCTTCATTTATTGCTTCTATATATGAATTGTATGAATCAATATAATAAGCATGTCCTAGTCTTTGATAGCTGTATGCCAATCTTTGATGTATGATATTTTTATTTTTTATGAATTTGAAAGATAGTAATAATTGATTAGCATATCTGATAATATTTTCACTTGCACTTGTAATTATTTCTTTTTTATCAGACCTTATAAGAATATCATAATATAAATCTATTCCTGTTATCAGTATATTTTTATTTAAAGGTCTTTTACTGTATAGGTCATTAAATAAAAATGAAGCATTGTTATAATCTTCTGATTCCATATAGTTATATATAGATTTCAATCTTTTTTTTTCTATATAGTTGGAAGTAAATAAATATGCAGCCGCTATTACAGTTACAGCAGTAATTAAGGTTATTACAACAATATGTATGCTAATCTTTTTTTCAACATTATATAGGTAAGGCATTATTATTTAATGTAATCCGTAAATTAATTTTGATTATCTGTATTACCATTATTATATAATTCTAAAATGGTTTCTTTAGGATTAGTAAGAGGATCCTGCGACACTATACATAATCCTTCCAATATAACTCCGTTTTGTATTATAAGTTCAGGAGTTCTTATTTCACCAAGTACTCTGCTTGTAGGCATAAGCATTACTCTGTTTTTAGCCTCTATATTCCCAATAATTATTCCTTCTATAACAGCTGAGACAGTTTTTATATTTGATTTTACTTTTCCTGTAGCTCCTACAAAAACATTATCAACTTCTAATTTTTCGCCTTCATAACATCCGTCAACTCTCAAAGTTCCGTTTAATGTAAATTCTCCTTTGAAGTATGAACCTTCGCCTATAATAGAATTAGATTCTGTATTATCATTTCTTCTTGAAAACATTAATAAAACTCCTAATTTTTAGTATATACTATGGAATTGTCTATATTATTAAATTTAAATTTTGTATCTAATCCAAATAATGATTCACTATGTCCTATGAATAAAAATCCATGCTCATTTAGTATATCATAAAATCTATTAACTGTAAGCTTAACAGATTCGTTATCAAAATATATAAGAACATTCCTGCAAAAAATAACATCCATATTTGCTTGGCTTCCTCTATGTCTCAAATTATGATAATCAAAAGTTATTAATTTTTTTATATCATTTTTGATTGAGTATTCTCCGGAAGATAATTTATCAAAATATTTATTTAAATACTCTTTTGGAACATTTTCAACCTTATGTTCCTCATATCTTCCTTCTTTGGCAGCCACCAAAGAATTAAGGGAAAGATCGCTTGCAAATATTTTTATATCCTGTGCTCTTATACCCGGTGTTTCCAAACAAGTTATTGCTATGGAGTAGGGTTCTTCGCCGGTAGAACAGCCTGCACTCCAAATTCTTATTTGTTCTCCTGTTTTTTTATATTTCATTATTTGCGGCAGAACATAATTTTTCAGCAGTTTAAAGTTCGGCTCATTCCTAAAAAATTTAGTAAGATTTGTAGTAATGTTATCTAAAAATTTTTTTAATTCTTCTTTATCAGAAGAAATAAGTTTATAATAATCTTCTACTACTTCCAAATTTTTTTCTTTCATAGAAGAAGCTATTCTTGATTCTAAAATGATTTTATTGATAACATTAAAACATATACCGCTTTCTCTATATACAAAATCTTTAAACAGATTAAATTGTGTTTCGGTTAATTTTATCTCATTCAAAACAAGTTATTCCAAGTAATAGGTAATAAATTATTATTGTTTTTTTGCAAGAACCATTTTTATACGCTCAAGAACTTTTTTTCTGTCTAAAGGTTTAGTTATATAGTTTTTAGCACCGGCTAAGAGTGCTTTTTTTACCATATCCTCTTTACCTAAAGCACTAACCATAACAACTTTAGCATTTTTATCATACTCTATTATTTTAGTCAATGCAGTAATACCATCCATTTTAGGCATTGTAATATCCATAGTTACTAAGTCTGGCTTGTATTCTTTATACATAAGTACGCCTTCTTCTCCATTTTCTGCAGTACCCACTACATTATATTGTTCAGATACAAAGATTTGCTGTAATTGTTTAACAACAAATGCAGAGTCATCTACGATTAAAACTTTGAATGGTTTACCGAATTCATTTATACCATCAGCTTCTTTTGTATTAATGTCAGACATATTTCTTTACTCCTTTTCTGATTCTACGGCAACTAATATATTAAAATCGCCAATAGAGGTATCTAGTTTTATATGCAGAAATTCCGAATCACTTATCGAAACTTCTAAATTTTTGCTTTTCATAATGACAGGCGGAGATATATCTACATCATATCCGTCTGTTTCTAATTTTGTTACAGAAAGCCCCGCTATTAAATTAACAAGTTCCTGTATAGTAGATAATGATAGCTTATCAATATCTTTTATTTCTCTGTCATTCATTATAGCAACTATTTTTTTAGCGGTTTCTATATCCATATCTATTATAAAATGACCTACTATATCTTTTGATAATGCTACTATGGCTATAATACCTGAAGCATTTACAAAATCGCCTTTTAAAGTTATATCTCCGATTTTTATTCCGTCTTTAATATAATTTTGCAATATTTCATTTGACGCATCGGTAAATGGTCTTATATAGTCAAGTCTCATATAATACTCTTTCAATACTAATTGCTTGAAAGCATTTTAACAATTTATGACTTTTTTTGCAAGTATAGTTATAAAATTAAATAGCTATGCTTATGTTAAATATCGAAAAAAAACTTATTTGCTTGAAATAATATTTTTTATAAATATTATGTAATCATTGATTATTGCTTATATTATGCATATATAATAACTTTAAGATTATTAATTTTTATAAATATAGTTTTTTGTCAGCAGTATAAAAATATGTTTTATCAAAATTAATTATAATATGTAATTTTGTTAATGGGTATTATTGATTATATAAAAAGCATATAACAAATAATAATTTATGAGAATTAATAAATCTTTGATGATATATATAAATTGCAATAGTACATAGAAGTATTTAATTTAAGTTATTAAAAATGAAAATAAGGCATATTAAAATATAATTTTTATCAAAAATAAAACCCTGAAACTCTATTAAGAATATCAGGGTTTATAATTTTTTATAGCATGATTTTTACATATTTTTATAGAAATCTATATGATGCTGCAATTCAGGAGGAAGAGGATTTCCTGATTTTGTGAATTTGAAGTATCTATTTTCTAATTCAGTAGCTTTTTTGTTTCTTATGTTTTTAAATCTGTTAGCTATTTCGGTATACATAGGCTGTTTTTCAAGTTCTGTTCTTATGCTCTTAGCAAAAGGCACCTGTCTGTATAATATTCCTCTTGCAACTCTGTTAAGTCTCATAATACCTTTACTTTCATACCTTATCCATAAATTATAATCAGTTACGAATACCTCTCTAAGATTGTTTCTGCATTTTTTAATTTGAATTTTTAATTTTTCTTTAGCTTCATCTGAAAGCCCTCTGTTTTTCTTATAGAACTGAACATAATCACTGTACTCAGAAGTAATAGACATTTGAGTAATATCATTCCAAGCAGGTCCAAGCATAGTTTTACATAATTCCCACCTGAATGCTCCAATAGTAGGTATTAATAAAGAATCTATTTCTTCAGAAGTAAATATTGGGAATAAAAATCTTCCTGTACTATTTTTTTGTCTGCTTGAAAGTTCTTCCCACATTATAGCTCTTGAACCAAATGTAGGCATAAGTATTATATTAGGCAATACCTCTTGCATAACTAATTCTTTTTCTATATTTAATTCTTTGTTTTTATATAATACCTCCCTGTAGAATGCTGAGAAATCTATATCGGTTATATCCTTAATAGATTTTTCCATAACATCTCTTCTGATTAATGCTCTTTCAAAATCTTTTGTAATCATATCCTTATGTAAAATAGGGAAGTATACGCTTACTTGTCCGTAACATAATCTATGAGTAGTTTCAATCATATTATCAACTTCATATTCAAGTCTTTTAGAAGAACTTTCCCAATGATCTTCTAATTCCTTATCATTTATAGTACCGCGTTTTTTTAATTCTCTTAAAGCCTCTCTATAATCCTGACCGAATCCATTAACAGAAGGCGGCTCTTCTTTATCATAAATTTTTTGAAGCCATTCATCTATGTAAAATACATTGATTCTCTTAGTTTTGCTCTTATCTTTTATTTCATAAATATCCATTATTTGATTAGGAGTAAGCAGCTGATCGTCCATATATCCGAAGTTTAAAAACATTTTTACAAGTTTATTGTTTTCTCCGTTTATTATTGCTCTTTTAGCAATTTCTTTATATATTTCAAAGAATACGCTTGAAACTCCTCTTCTTATTTTTCTCACATCATCATCTGTGCTGAATTTATCTCTCAATTTTCTAAATGCCTGCAAAGATTTCATGAAATTTTTAGCTTTAGATTCATCAATTCCAGACATTTCTATTAATTTTTTAGTAGGATTTTTTACTTCTTCTGGTAATTCTTCAAATCCGATAGTAACTTTAATACTATCAATTTCATTACCCATAGACATATTTTCTCCAGAAGGCATTATAGAATTTGATGATATTCTTTTTATTATGGAATCTATTTCTTCAGTATCTATGTGAAGATCATAATCATATTCAGTTTTTATTTTATTATAAATGTCTTTTATAATATTTGACATAAATACTATATATTTAACCCATACTTCATTATCTTTTCCCTGCTTATCTAAATCAAGAGCTGTTTTAGTATACTCACCAAATAAAGATTCTTCTTCATTAGAAGATAAAAATAGTATGTTTTCTATAGCTTCAACTATTTCATTTTTTAATAGCGATGATATTTTTTTCAAGTTTTCATAAAGCATATGAGAAGCATCTAAACTCATATTTTCATCATAAGTAAAGAACTGATTTTTAATTTCTTTAGGCATAGTTAAAAATCTTCTTGCATAATCAATTTCAAATTCTAATTTTTCTGTATTTTCTATTAACTGATTTTTATTATGCATATATATTTCAGAATGATCTGCTCTTATGAAATCTACATCAAAAGAAACAGGGAAATTAAAACCAGAGTTTATGGAATCATCATAAATTTCTTTATAACTTTTAAAAATTTCTGATTTAATATTTTTTGATTTATTTTGCTGCAAATTAAAATATATAACAGCAAGATTTGAAGATATCATTTTTATATCAGAATTTATTTTTTTTATTTTAATATATTCTTCATAAGATTTTAATATAAGATAGGCTATAGAATGATACATGCTTGTAAGATATGATTTATTAACTTTGAAAAAACTTTTCACATATTCCTGATTTGGTGTTTTCACAGCATATATTTCAGTATCATTTTTAGCTTTAAAAGAAAACATATATTTAGAATTGGATTTGTAGCTTCCTATACCAATCATAATATTTTTGGGTATTGAAAATAATCTGCAGCTGTATCTCATAACTTCATTTTCATCTTCTATACCTAGTATCTCTTTTGAAGAAATATAAACATCTATTTCTCCTTTTGTTACTATTGATATGTTTTTTACATTTTCTCCTTCATAAAAAACAATACTTCCGGGGCTTAATTTTAAATTTCCATTTTCTTCAATGTTTACACTCATAATTGATAACTCTCTTTTCAAATGTTTATTATAGTTATTGAAAAAATTATATATTATTTTTATAAAATATGCTAGTTTTTTGTGTTTTTAATAAATAAATTCCAAATTTCATTGAAAAATTCAAATAAATTTATGAATTTGTCTCAAAATCAGCATATCAAAAAATGGTTTTATAAGTTTTTATTTTCGAGAGGCTTAATTTTGTATAAAATGTATTATATTTGTTATGTATTTTGGTTTATGTACGCTATTCAGGCTAAAATAGGGCTTTTATAGTATTGCGTTTTTTTAATCGTATGCTATAATAATAAAACAGTTGATGAGAAACAAAAAACAAAACGAAAGAAACGAAACACCAACTGAAAGTAAAAAACTTAAAGTTCTTTGACAGATATATGAGAGCGTAGATTTTTAGAAAGTTTTTTCCAACAAAAACGGAAATCAGCGATTATAAAAATCTTCACTAGATAAAGAAAACACAATTAGATTGTGTGTCTTAGAGTAGAAACAATTAAGCGGAGCGTTACTAAAGAATTAGATAAGAAACAGCTTTAATTAGCTAAAAGTCTCATTCAATTTGATATATTAGCTTTACTTTTGTATTAGCAATAATAAAGAAGAAAAGGATAATATGGTCAAGTAAGTAAGAGCTTAAGGTGGATGCCTAGGCACTGGAAGGCGATGAAGGTCGTGACAAGCTGCGATAAGCTACGGGGAGAAGCAAATATTCTATGATCCGTAGATCACCGAATGGGAAAACCTATAGAAGTAAACCTTCTATATCATGCACTGAATCCATAGGTGTATGAAGCGACACCCAGGGAACTGAAACATCTAAGTACCTGGAGGAAAAGTAATCAAAATTGAGATTCCCTAAGTAGTGGCGAGCGAAAGGGGAAGAGCCTAAACCTTAATAATGTCAAGTTGTAAGACGTTGTTATTATGGTGTTGTAGGGCGGTAAGTGATGTACTTACATGCATCGACTTTGCTTTATATGATAATGGAACTGTTTTGGAAAAGCAGACCATAGTGGGTGATAGTCCCGTACATGAAATCATATAGACAAGGTTTTATCGTTCCTAAGTAGGGCGGGGCACGTGAAACCCTGTTTGAATCTGGGTAGACCACTATCCAAGGCAAAATACTAACCAGTGACCAATAGTGTAGAGTACCGTGAGGGAAAGGTGAAAAGTCTCCCGTTGAGGGTTATTAAATAGAACCTGAAACCTTAAGCTTACAAGTAGTCAGAGGGGACCCTACTAGCAATAGTAGAAGGCCTGATGGCGTGCCTTTTGTAGAATGAGCCTGCGACTTATAGTATGTAGCAAGATTAAGAGGTAATAGCCTTGTAGTCGTAGTGAAAGCGAGCCTTAATAGGGCGAAATTAGTTGCATGCTATACGACCCGAAGCCAAGTGATCTACCTATGAGCAGTGCGAAACTCGAGTAACATCGAATGGAGGTGCGAACCAGTGGCCGTGAAAAGGCTTTGGATGACTTGTGGGTAGGAGTGAAAGGCTAATCAAACTTGGAGATAGCTGGTTCTCTCCGAAATGTCTTTAGGGGCAGCGTTATGTGTTTACTTGCGGGGGTAGAGCACTAAATGGACTAGGGCTCCTAACCGAGTACCAAACCCAACTAAACTCCGAATACCGTAAGTTAAGAACATGGCAGTTAGACAGCGGCGGATAAGCGTCATTGTCAAAAGGGAAACAGCCCAGATCCTCAGCTAAGGTCCCAAAATCTATGTTAAGTGGGAAAGGATGTGAGAATACTTAAACAGCCAGGAGGTTGGCTTAGAAGCAGCCATTCCTTTAAAGAGTGCGTAACAGCTCACTGGTCGAGTGTTCTTGCGCCGAAAATGTAACGGGGCTCAAACATAGTACCGAAGCTAGGGAATTATAGAATTAATCTATAATTGGTAGGAGAGCGTTCTTTAAGCCGTCGAAGGTTTACCGTGAGGTGGGCTGGAGGTATAAGAAGTGAGGATGCAGGCATGAGTAACGAGAAAACGGGTGAGAAACCCGTTCGCCGCAAACCCAAGGTTTCCTAGGTAAAGCTAATCTGCCTAGGGTTAGTCGACCCCTAAGATGAGGCTGAAAAGCGTAGTCGATGGGAAACAGGTAAATATTCCTGTACTATGATATGTTTCGATGGAATGACACAGATTGTTTGCGTACGCGTTAGATTGGTAGATAACGTCAAACAGTTTAGACTTGTGATGAGTAAAATGCTTGTTGCTTTAAGGTTGAGGCTGGATAGTGACTGGGCTTTCGGGTTCAGGAAGTTGCGTGAGCTAGGCTGTCGAGAAATAATTTCTAAGGTTAGGCATGTCATAATCGTACCGCAAACCGACACAGGTGGGTGAGATGAGTATTCTAAGGCGCTCGAGATAATCTTCCCTAAGGAACTCTGCAAATTAGTCTTGTAACTTCGGAAAAAGAGACGCTTGAATCTTGGTAGCAATATTGAGAGGAGAGTCGCAGTGAAAAGGCCTGGCCGACTGTTTAACAAAAACACAGATCTCTGCAAACATGTAAATGGATGTATAGGGATTGACACCTGCCCAGTGCTGGAAGGTTAAAAGGAGAGGTTAGCGTAAGCGAAGCTTCGAATTGAAGCCCCAGTAAACGGCGGCCGTAACTATGACGGTCCTAAGGTAGCGAAATTCCTTGTCGGGTAAGTTCCGACCTGCACGAATGGTGTAACGATCCGGGCACTGTCTCGGGGAAGAACTCGGTGAAATTGAATTATCAGTGAAGATGCTGATTACCCGCAACAGGACGGAAAGACCCCGTGAACCTTTACTATAACTTGACATTGAGTTTTGTTTTGTGATGTGTAGGATAGATGGGAGGCTTTGAAGTGGGAGCGCTAGCTTTCATGGAGCCATCGTTGAAATACCATCCTTCGCAAAATGGGATTCTAACGATTAGCCGTTATCCGGCAGTCGGACATTGTCAGGCGGGTAGTTTGACTGGGGCGGTCGCCTCCTAAAGAGTAACGGAGGCGTGCAAAGGTCACCTCAAACCGAATAGAAATCGGTAGTAGAGTATAAAGGCATAAGGTGGCTTGACTGCGAGAGAGACATCTCGAGCAGGTACGAAAGTAGGTCTTAGTGATCCGGTGGTCCCGAGTGGAAGGGCCATCGCTAAACGGACAAAAGGTACTCCGGGGATAACAGGCTTATCTCCCCCAAGAGTTCATATCGACGGGGAGGTTTGGCACCTCGATGTCGGCTCATCGCATCCTGGGGCTGGAGCAGGTCCCAAGGGTTTGGCTGTTCGCCAATTAAAGCGGTACGCGAGCTGGGTTCAGAACGTCGTGAGACAGTTTGGTCCCTATCCGTTGTGGGCGTTGGAAAGTTGAGAAGAGTCATTCTTAGTACGAGAGGACCGGAATGAACGCACCGCTGGTGTATCTGTTGTTCTGCCAAGAGCATCGCAGAGTAGCTATGTGCGGACGGGATAACCGCTGAAAGCATCTAAGTGGGAAGCCTCCTTCAAGATTAACTTTCCCTATGAGTTTCGTTGGAGACTACGACGTTGATAGACTGCAAGTGTAAGCAGGGAAGAAATACCTGTTCAGCTGAGCAGCACTAATCAGACCAATGACTTGACCATATTATCGTTTTCTTCTTATAACTAAAAAGAAATCATAATGAGTTAGAATGAGACATCTACGCTCTTATATATCTGACAAAGATACTTAAAATTTTGTTCTTTTAATTTGCTAATATTATTTCGGTGACCATAGAGAAAGTGATACACCCGTTCCCATTCCGAACACGGCAGTTAAGCCTTTCATCGTCAATGGTACTGTAAGGGTAGCTTTACGGGAGAGTAGAACGTTGCCGGGTATATATTATATATTTATCCCAATAGATTTTTTTCTGTTGGGATTTTTTTTATTTTATTCATTGTATGAGTTTATTATGAGTAATAAAGAAAGAATTATAAAAACTATTAAAATTATAGCTTACTTATTTTCTTATATGATGGTTACTGTAGTTGCTTTCAATTATGGTTATATGTTCTATGCGGTTAAATTTGACGGGGCTTCCGCTCCTCCTAGCGTCTCTTTTATTTTTGCTATTCCTTTTATTGCTGCTATATTTCTATGTGCTATTATAATTAAGATAATTAAGAGAAGAATGAAAGATTAGTATAAAACTATTTTATTATAAATGCATACTAATTTATAGAGATTATATTTATGATATATTGAAAATATTACTTTATTTAAAATAATCAGTTGTATATACATTATATAGCTATTTTTATTTATTATATAATAAAAATCATTTTGGAGGTTTCTGAATAATGGAGAAAGAAAAGAAAAAGATTATGGTTATTTCTGGTTCTATATTTAGTATTATAATTGTTATACCGCTTACTTTAGTTATTTATAATCTTAAATTAGAAAATGCTTCTTATCTTCCAAATACTTTTTCAAAATATGCTGTATCTTTTTTAATAGCATTTATAATCATTCATCTAATATCAGTAATTTTTAATAAACTTATATTACTTGTTTTAACTTTAATTGCTGCAATTCTTATAAAGAAAATAGTAAAATATGAGGAAGATGAATAAATTTAATTTTTCTTATAAGAATTATATTTATAGTTTTATCATAAAAATATAAAAAATATTACTTTATTTAAAATAATAAGTTAGACTTTATACTAGTATTTTATTAAACTTATTATATAATAGTAACTTAAATAAAAATAATTTTGGAGGTTTAAAAATAATGGCAAATCCAGTATTATCAGATAAGGCATTTAATTATGCATCAAGTTATGAAAATGAAAATACAATGACTCTTAATGGGGCAATAAACAAGTCAATAATACTAACATTAGTATTAATGCTTTCGGCTATGCTAAGTGTATTCTTTGTTTTGGCAAAAAGACCAGAGATGATTTATCCTGCTGCTTTTGGTTCGTCTATAGCTGCTTTTGTTTTAGCTTTGATAATGACTTTCAAAAAAGAATTGTCTAAAGTTTTTTCTATACTTTATGCTATACTAGAAGGTATTGCTATAGGGGCTGTTTCTTATGTATTTAATGCTGCCTATGATGGTATAGTTGTTCAGGCTGTGTTTCTTACATTCTTAGATTTATTTATAATGTTAGTTCTATACAGATTTAGAATAATAAGAGTAACAGAAAAATTTAGAAGCGTAATTATGGTATCTACTTTATGTATAGGTATTGTATATTTAGTTAATTTTATAATGTCTTTCTTTGGTGCTAGAATACCTTTCTTGTATGGTTCAAGTCCTTTAAGTATTGGAATAAGTATAGTAATAGTTCTTATTGCTTCTTTCAATCTTCTTTTGGATTTTGATTTTATGGAGAAAGGTGAAGAGTATAATATGCCTAAATATTTTGAGTGGTATGCTGCTTTCGGACTTCTTGTTACTTTAGTATGGCTTTATTTAGAAATATTAAAACTTTTAGCTAAGTTTAGAAGCAGAGATTAAAGATTATATAATTTGAATTAAGAGCATGCATATTAATTTATGCATGCTTTTTTATTTGCATTAGATTTTTAATTTATATTTGACAAAGTTTTTATTTAATGAATATATTACCAACTTTTTTTTCGTCGCACCCCTGCCTACAGCACGCAGAGCGAGGTGGACTTCGTCAAAGTTGCAAAAAAAGACTAGGGTCTTGAAGGTTTAGAATTAATGAAAATTTATTAACTTATTCTTAATTCATGCAATTTCATTTATTAATATTTTATATTTTCACTATCTAGCTATTAAATATAAAATTTGTACAAATATTTATGATGTGTAGATTTTATTATAGATTTTGCAAACGCTTCAAAGCCTTGTTATTGTAGAGATGAATATTAATAAAATAATAAGCATTAAATAATTAAATTTAGCTGATGAACTTTTTTTAATGAATATTTTATCAGTTTTTATTTATCTGTCTTTTTGTGCGTTCACTCAAAGATTCAAAAAAGATTTGGCTGTATATAAATATTTATTATTCTATATAACGCACGATTAATTAAATCTTATAAATGATTAAAATTATTATTGAAAATTAGCTTATATTATTAATTTTATTCTGCGTGCGGTAATTGTATAATAAATTAAAAAAAATGTAGGGTGGGAGCTGTAACAACAGTATAAGCTTAAAAATAAAAGTAATATAAAAATGATATATGAGATAAAAAATATAAAGGGTGGGCAAATGTAATTGAATTTTAAAATCTTTATTACATACATACCATTTAAAGGGTAGGGCAATTTCTAGTTTTATCTTCAAAAAAATCAAAATTAATATTTAATCTATAAGTAAAAAAGAAGGGAATATGTGGTTAAAACCTATAATAAAAAAGACAACTTCTTAAAACTTTAAAAACTTTAAGAAACCGTCTTTTTTATATTCTCATTCTAATTTAAATAATTAAATAAAATCAAGCTGCATCTTTTTTTATTCTAGTTTGATAGAACCAATCAACAAATACTGCTATAGCATTATCACCAGATACATTAGCAGCAGTACCGAATGAATCCTGAGTTAAATATAATGCTATCATTAACCCCTGTAATTCTTCTCCTGTTATTCCAATCATATAGAAGAAAGGCAAAGCACTCATAACAGCACCTCCCGGAGCACCAGGAGCTGCAACCATAGCTATACCTAACATAAGTATGAAAGGAAGTATTGAACTGTATGTAGGATTTTGTCCTAAAATTAATATAACAGCAGTAGAACAGCAAGTTAATGTAATCATAGAACCTGCCAAGTGTATAGTAGCACAAAGAGGTATTACAAATTTTCTTATTTGTTCTGATACTCCGTTTTTCTCAGCTGCTATTAAGCTAACAGGTATAGTGGCAGCACTGCTTTGAGTACCTATAGCTGTAAAGTAAGGCGGTATTTGATTTTTTATAAGCATTAAAGGAGATTTCTTTCCTATAGCACCAGAAATTATAAATAAAGCTGTTATATAAAGCAAATGAAGAATAATAACAACAACAAATACTTTAGCAAATATTACTATAATATGCTGTATGCTTCCGGCATAAGCCAAATTAGCAAATGTTCCCAAAATATGAAGAGGAAGTATAGGAATAATGATATTTTTTAATATAGTTTGTATAACCTCTTCAGAATCTTTTACTATAGAAAATAATTCTGCCCCCTGTCCTTTAGGTCTTAATAAAGTAATTCCTATACCTAATATAAAAGCAAATATTACAGCTGATGTAACATCAAATAATGGTTTAAGAGGTATAGTAAAATAGCTTTCCAAACCAGATTCTAATTTTACATTGCTTAAAGTTGCTGAACCCAAAAGTGTAGGGAAAAGATTAGAAGCTACAAAAAATGCTATGCTTCCTGCTATCAATGTAGAAGCATAAGATATAATAACTGTAATACCTATTAATTTAGGGGCTCCTTCTGTTAAATTAGCAATACCATAACCTATAAATGTTACTACCATCAAAGGTATAATAAAGTTTAAAAATAAACTGAATATTGCACTTATAGTTACGAAAATTCTAACTATAGGAGCAGGAAGAAACATACCGACTAATATACCTACAATTATACCTATAATAATTCTAGGTAAAAGACCTATTTTTTTCATTTTTTTCTCCATTTTGTTTTATATATTTTTTATTATTCTATGTATAGTATTATATAAATTTTTTTTATGCATTCAACTAGTATATGTAAATTTTAGTTTTTTTTATTTTGTATATAAATTTAGTATATATTTTATTATACAAATAATACTTTATTTTTATTTCAAATTTATTTAATGAATATGTACTATCATAATACTATATAAAATAATTTGACAAATTAATCTATTTTAGTATAATTTAAACACTTATATATAATTAAGGATATTAGTAAATGAGAATAGGCTATGGATACGATTCACATGTATTTTCTGATAATCGTAAATTGATATTGTCAGGTATAGAAATTCCTTATGAATTAGGATTAAAAGGTCATTCAGATGCCGATGCAGTTATTCATGCTTTAATAGACTCTATACTAGGTGCTTTAGCATTGGGAGATATAGGAAGTCATTTTCCTGATAATGATGAACAATATAAAGATATTTCTTCTATAGTTCTATTAGAAAAAACAGTTTCAATTATGCATGAAAAAAATTATGAAATATCAAATACTGATATCACAATTATATTAGAAAAACCAAAATTAAGAAAATATATAGACACTATGAGAGAAAATCTATCCAAAATTCTAAAAACTGATATAGAAAATGTTTCAATAAAAGCTAAAACTAATGAAAAAATGGATTCTATAGGCAGAGGAGAAGGCATAGCAGTTCATTGTGTATCTTTACTTAAAAAAACAAAATAAAAATTCAGGAAAAAATATATGGCAACAAAAATTAATACGAAATATTTACTAGATTTAGTTTCAAGAAGTTTTGCTTTGACTATACCGCTTTTGGATAAGAATAAAAAAAATAAGGTTGAAGTTCAATATTTACTTGCCAGAATAATAGATACTATTGAAGATTCTAGTCATACTGCTGAAGATAAAGAAACATTAATAACTGCTTTTATAAATATATTAAAAACGGAAAATATTGATAATTTAGAAAATTTTAAAAATGTAGTTATAGAACATTCTATAAATGAAAACGATAAAGTTTTAATAGAAAATATAGATGTAGTTCTTAAATCATTTTTTACTTTTAAACAAGAAATAAAAAATATGTCTATTTCATATTTGAGAGAAATGGGCTATGGTATGATTTATTATCAGGATCATGTTATATCAACATTTGAGGATTTAGATGATTATTGTTATTATGTTGCCGGTACTGTAGGACTTTATCTTACCGAGCTTACAAAGATATTGGATAATTTAGAATTAGACAGAGAGAAAGCTAAGAGTTTGGGAAGATTTTTACAGAAAGTTAATATTATTAAGGATGCCAAATTAGATTATGGAGAGAAAAGAGTTTTTTGGCCTTTAAGTTTATTTGAGAATGAGAATCCGGCTCCTTATTTTGAAGATGGAGCTTATATGGATAAATCTATGGAAATTTTAGTAAAAATGATAGAATCTGCTATGAGTGAGTTTAGGAATTCTATAGAATATATTATGACAATAGAAAAAAAAGCTATAGGTTATAGACATTTCTGTTTGGTAGCAACATTAATGGGATATGAAACTATAAAACTTATGAAAAGCAATTATAATATATTTATGGGTGAAACAGTGAAGATACCTAGAAAAAATACATTAGAAATAGCTGCAAAAGTTAAAGCTGATTTTTATACTAATAAGAGATTGGAAGATTTATTAGAAAAAGCATTCGCAAAAGAATCAGTACAAAGCGAATCTGAAAGTACAGTAAATAATAATGAATAAATAAAGTATTATATTTCAAATTTAAAGTCTTGTTTTTTGTATTGATATATATTAAAATTATTCACGGAGTTGTAATTATTATGCTTATTAGAAAATTCTGTATTATATTATCTATTTTTATATTTAGTGCATTTCATTTATTTTCTCAGTCAAATAAAGAAGATGAAAATGTTTTTAAAGATTCTAAATATATAAAAAGCGAAGAGGAAGCGAAAGCTGCGTATAGTTTAGCTTTATATTATAAAGAGCGTGCATTGGCTAGTAAAAAAGCAGATGAGCAAACTATAAAGGATTTGGAAAGTGCTAAAGTAATACTTCAGGAAGTTATTAAATATGTACAAAATAAAGAGATATATATAACATTGGCTGAAACCCATGAGGCTTTGGGTGAATATTATGAGAGTTCAAAAATTTATGATGGATTAGTTTTTGATTCTCCTGAAGATATTGATATATTGTTTAAAGCGGCAGAAAGAAATATATTTATTATGAATAATATTGATAAGGCAAGATATTATTTGGAAACAGCTTATGAGATAGATAATACGAATAATGATGTTTTAATATTATTAGGCTATACTTACTATCAAAAAAGAGAACTAGATAAAGCGGTATATTATTTTTCAAAAGTAGATGAAACTAAAAAATCAGGCAATAATAATAATTATTTAAACTATTATAATTTTTATTATGGTATGAGTGAGTTTTATTTAAGCAGATTTTCTAGTGCCATAAATAGATTCAAAAAATTAGAAAATGTTCAATTATCTCCGGCGGATAAATATACTGCTTCTTATGGTATAGTAAAAAGTTATCAGGCTTTAGAAAAATATAATGAGGCTTATTCTAATAGTATTAGTATAGAAGATGGTTTATTTTTGAGTGCATATTTAAGTTTTATGTCTGACAAATATGATGAAAAATTATTTAATGAAATAGACACTTCAAGCCATAATACTCCTAAAATATTGTCTATCATTACTGAAGCTAAGACTTCTGGATACAGTAATGCTCTTAATATAATAGAAACTGATTTAGACAGAAGAGAAATTGATTTAGACATTATACAAGCATATTATAAAATGATTTATGAAATAGGAAGCAAAGAAAATAAAATGAATTCTGAAATGGATATAATATCATTTTATTTGATGATTAAAAATATAGATGCTTTGCCTAAACATATAGATAATTTAATAAGCTATGATAATAGCGGAAAATTTAATAATTTATATTTACAGGCAGCTTTAGAGTTTAAAAATCAAAATGATTTCAATTTATCAAAAGAGATGTTAAATAAATATTTATCGTTGAATAATAATAATATAAAAGAAAATGAATTAGTATCATTGGTATTGACAGCAAGCGATATAGGAGAAAGCGAACTTGCTATAAAGAGTATTGAAAAATATGAAAAAGAAAAATATTCCTACAGTTATTTGAAGGCTTATGCCTCATTGATAAATAATGATGTAGTTAATGCCAATAAATATTTAAATGAAGATTTTGAATATTTCAGTAATAATAAGTCAAATACTAATGATTATAGAATAAATATTCCTTATGTAACATCATTAGCATTGGATAATACCAATTCAGCATTATTATATGCTAATTATAAATACTCTCAGGATACAAATTCAGCAGAAAATATAAACAGTTTATCTTGGGCATTGGTTTCATTAGGCAGTGATTTGGATAAAGCTATACTTCTTTCTAAAGATGCTGTTAAATTAGAGCCTGATTCTCCTCACTATATAGATACTTTAGGTTTTGCATATTATAAAAAAGGCGATTATGATAATGCTTTAAAAACATTATTAAGAGCTGCTTTATATGCAGATGATGATTCCAAAGCTGAAATATATGCACATATTGCTGATGCTTACTATGCAAAAAATGATTATAAAAATGCACTTAAATATTATAGAAAATCAATATCTTCCTATAAAAAAGAATTCGATTATGATGAAAATAGAATAAAAGATAGGATCGAAAGTTTAACAGAGAAACAATAAATAGGTTTTATATTCTATATTGATTTTTAAGAGGTTTATAAATAATGATAAAGAATAATACTATAATATTTATTATATTTCTATTAATTTCTAGTTTTGCATTTAGTCAAAATGAGAATGAAGTTATGAAAGAGGCTTTTAATAGGTTTTCAAAATCTCCTTTTACAAGCATATACTCATCAGGCGGAGCTTTTTACAGCGGCGATGATTTAGATCAAATGCCTATGCTTGTTAATTATTATAAGAACAGCAATAATAAATATATGAATGTTGTTGACGGACTTTTAGGCAGTCTTATATTTGATGCTAAAGTTAATAATAATAGTCTTACTTTAGATTTGCCTGAAGCAGAAACTCCTTTAAAGAGAAATTTTGATGAGTTTGCATTGGAAGCACCTATTATGCGTTTCCCTAAAGTTTATGCTGATATACTTGATTATAAATTTATAGATTTGTCTAAGAAAATAATAAGCAGCAATATAACTTTGGGAGAGAATTGGCATACATTGCAAATAGGCTATAATGATAGAGTAGATACTATAGTTTTTTCAGCATCTACTTACAGGGTAAGAAGTTTTTCTACTGCTTTTATGGATAATGTTGTCAGCGTAGAATTGGGTTCTTATACAACTGTTAATAATATGCCTTATCCTAAAGAGTTTATAATGAAAAGCAAAGTTGATAAAAGA
Source organism: Brachyspira hampsonii (assembly GCF_002214805.1). Lineage (NCBI taxonomy): Bacteria > Pseudomonadati > Spirochaetota > Spirochaetia > Brachyspirales > Brachyspiraceae > Brachyspira > Brachyspira hampsonii. Next base: position 2,286,661 of record NZ_CP019914.1, read on the forward strand.
GAACTCCGCTATAATGTTACAAATGTATCTGCAGGGGATAAGGCAAAACAAGATGCCAAAAAATTGGGCTGGTAATAATTTATGCATTATGATTTTGTATTAGACAATATCAGCAATAATATAAAAATTGATGGATATAAAAAAGCAAAACTTATAGAGTATGCTTCTTTGGTTATAGATTATAATAGAAATGTTAATATCACAGGGGCAAAAACTAAAGAAGATTTTTTTAATGATCATATTGCTGATAGTCTTCTTGCTTTAGATATATTTTCTGATTATAATAATATAATAGATATAGGCTCAGGGGCAGGACTTCCTTCTATACCGCTTGCCATTGTCTTTGATGATAAAAAATTTACATTATGCGAGTCTAAAAATAAAAAGGCTGAATTTTTAAGATTGGTAAAGGATAAATTGGAATTAAACAATATAGAAGTGAAATGCATAAATGCTTATGAGATAAAAGAAAAATATGATACTATCACTTCAAGAGCTTTTTCTGATATAGATACACTTTTAAAAATATTCAATAAATTAAAAACTAAAAATTCAAAATTAATTTTATATAAAGGCAAGAAAGAAAAAATAGAAGAAGAATTAAAAAAAGCAAATATTTCAAAAAGTAAATATACTGTAGAAATAAAAAGGTTAGAAAATAAAGATAAAGAGAGGCATATAGTTATAATATCTAATATATAATATTATGCCTTATTCTCTTTGTTCTCTTCTTCATTACCGGCTTTAGTAGCAGTTTTTAAATCTACTCCCATAATAAATAAGAATATAAATCCTATTATCACTATAGGTACAATTCCCATTATATGATATACAAGAGCATAAGGAGCTGCTATATTTTTTTCTACGCCTATAAGAGAAAGTCCGAATATTACAGCCCATTCAAAAGGTCCTATTCCTGATGGTGCAGAAGGTACTGCAAAACCGAATCCGCCTATAGCAAAAGTAAATAATGATATTATAGGACTAGTTTTTATATTAAAAGCCATCATCAGAAATCCTATAGTAAGCATTTGACCTATAAGGTAAAGAAAAGTATAGAAAAATATTAAAAATATATGTTTAGCATCATTTTTAAATCCTATTCCGTCTATAAAATTGCATGAAAACTCAATTAATTTATCTCCTATATTCTTCGGAAGTATGCCAAAAATTTTATGAAAAACCTTATGAGCAAATTCTCTCTGCCATACTAGAAACATTAATACCAAAAAGCCAATTATTGATAAAACAAATAAAGCTATGGCGGCATAAGTAACTGTCTTAGGTAAATTAGGAATAAATATTACAGATACAGTTAATATAATTCCGCCTGTTATAACATCAAAAAGTCTTTCAGTAACTACTGAAGCAATTAATGCCGATTTACTTACATTTTCTTTAACACCCAAAATATAAGCACGAGCCACCTCTCCAAGTTTGGCAGGAAGTATATTATTTCCCATATAACCAATATAAGTTGCCATAACTATAGTTCTTTTTTTAATAGGCTTTTTTAAAGGGATAAAACATTCCCATCTTAACCCCCTTAATACTATAATAACTATACTTAATATTAAAGAAATAAGAAAATACACTACATTAATATTTTTTACTATTTCTATAGATTCTTTTATATTAATTCCTCTAAAAGCAAAATATAAACAAATTATACTTACAGCAATTCCTATTACTACCTGTATGATGGTTTTATGATTCTTATTCATCAGCAATTTTCCATTTTGTTATAATATTATCTTACAAAGTTTTTCATAAGTGTTATAAAATTATCAAAATCATCAAGCATGTTTTGAGCTATATCAAGATTAAATTTAGGTAAATATTGAACCTTATTGGCATTACTAATTTCTTGTTTAGTATTATTTTTGCAGTCATCAAAAATATTTTTAACTATAGTAGTTAAATCTATTACAGAGTTATAAACGCTTAAGATTATTTTATTTCCTTCTGTATCAATTTTATTTACCATAGTTTCTATTAAATCTTTATTAGCATTTGCTTTGTTTTTCGATATTATCCAAGTTTTTAAACGCTTGAAGTTTTCAGACTCAGGACTTAGCATAGCATCAAATTTTTGTATAGATTCTCTAACATCATTTAATATATAGAAAGCATCGAGCCCTTGAGAGTTTCTATCTTTACTTACAAATTCAGCACCTAAAAACATATCATTAAGCGGATCTTTATAATTTATGTCAAATATTTCTATAATAAATGTTTTTATATACTGAAGCGGCTCTACACAAGTAAATATAGGACAGTCAAATTTTTCAAGCTGCTCATTTTTTTCCTCATTTACATTCGACATTTTTAATATTTCTATACCATTAAATAGCTTATTCCTCATTCCGGCAATCTTACTGCTCTTAATTTCAGCAACTATACTATCCATATCTTTCTTTAAATTATTTGTCAAATCTGTTATATAATTTACAAATATATTAACATTAGATGGGTTAATACTGCATTTATAAGTAAAATCTTTAAGCAAATAAACTATAATATCATGCATTATATCCGGAGTTTGAAGATATTTAACTCTCGCTAAAAATGATTTAATATTTTTTTCAGGTATAGGAGGCATTCCTAAATATTGCTGAAAAATATTTAAAGCAGATAATAATTCTTTTCTTATTACTATTGAGTTTACAGCATAATCCAATTTTACTAAATCATCAACGACCTGCATATTTGAACTAGGTTTGAATTGAGGATTAGAATTGTAAGCACCGTCTACAAAAGAAGGACAAAAAGCTCTCAAAAAAAGAAAGAAATCAAAATTTGATAATTGTGCAAAATCTTTAAGCAAGTTGAAAGTTAAATTCATTTCCTTTCCGCCTTCTCCGCTTATAAACTTTTTAAATTTTACAAAATTGTTCTTTACTTCATTAAATACAGCATTAGGATTTTGACCTTCTCCTATTTTGGACATCATATAATCTCTATTTAATGTAGAATATAATTCTTTGATCTCATCATTAAAAGACACTTCTATTAAATAATATGAGAATTGTTTCCCATCTTTTACTATAAATTCCTCTTTCAACGGACTAAGTAAAGGCCCCACTACTTTATACATTTCAAACATAAATTTTGCACAAGTAACTGTTAATGATTTAGTTTTTAAATCCACAAAATTATATTTTTGTTTTGATATCCTTTCAGAATACTCCTCCATACGCATTTTTTCCACTAATTCAGGAGTTCTTATATTGAATAAATTGTATCTTATATAATCAAAAAAATTCACAGTTGAATACCCCATTAATTTACTATACTTTAGTTATTTATAATATACTAAATTGACTAATATTGAAAGTTTTTTTATATATTTTTTATTATAAAATATTATTCTTTAATAGCCTCTAAAGCCTTTTTTGCTTCCTCATAATTTTCATTAATTTTTAAAGCCTGTTCAAAATTTTTAATAGCTAATTTTTTATTTCCGCTTGAAGCATATATAGAACCTATAGTATAGTATATTACTTTATCATTATTATTTACTTCTAATGCTTTTTCTAAATATCTTATAGCCATCTTATTACTATTTTTTTTGTTATAACATGAAGATATATTGCATAATACATAAGGATTTTTACTTTCATAATTAGCATTAACTTCATGAAAAAGAGAAAGAGCTTTATCATAATCTCCATTATGATGATATATGCAGCCTAATAGATTAATTATATCATTTGTAGGCTTGGCATCATAAGCTAAAGAGGCATATTCTAAAGATATATCATATTCTTTCCAAGCATAAGATTGAAAAGCTATATATGAACATCTTTTATAGTCTTTAGACTTTATTTTAGTATTCTTTGATAATTCTAATGCTTTTTCTAAATATTCCTTTCTATTTTTTTTATCCATTATAGATAAGTATTCATATACAAAAGCATTTTTTTTACCGGTTTTCAATAGCTGATTAAAATAATTTACAGAAGTATTATATTTATTTTTTTTCATATTTATGAATCCCATCATATATAGTGCTTCTGCATAGTTAGGTGTTTTAAGTAAGATAGTAGTATAATAGTTTTCTGCATCTTCGATTCTATTCTCCTTAATAGCTATTCTAGCCAACATAGCCATAGCATAAGGATCATTTGGTTTTTTTGATAAGAGACTATTATATTTATCTAATTGCTTATCATATTTACCTGCCATAAATAAACTCACTTAATTATTTGTTTGTATATAATACAATTTTTTAAAAAATATGTAAATTAATAAATTTTATTCATCATATCTTTTCTATAATCGGAAAATACATCATTTTCAATAGAATTTCTTAAATCTTTCATAAATCTTTGCATAAATCTCACATTATGTATAGTCATAAGTATAGAAAATAATATTTCATGTGTTTTATCCAAATGATTAAGATATGCTTTAGAGAAATTCTTACAAGTATAACAATCGCATTCATCTTCAAGCACAGTATCGTCCATTCTGTATTTAGAATTTCTTATTCTGACAACACCATTCATAGTAAATGCTTCCCCATTTCTGGCATTTCTAGTAGGCATAACACAGTCAAACATGTCTATACCTTCCATAACAGCATTAAGTATATCTCTCGGCTCGCTTACCCCCATTAAATAACGAGGCTTACTTTTATCTGTATAAAGCATTACTTTTGAAAGCACATCATGCATTTTTTCAGGTGTTTCACCGACAGAAAGTCCTCCTATAGAATAGAAAGGAAAATCCATATTTACTAAGGTTTCAGCACTTTCTTTTCTCAAATCATCAAACATTCCACCTTGTATAATTCCGCCGAGATACTGATATTCTTTATTTGGTGTACTGTCATGATATTCTTTGCATTCTTTAGCCCATTTATGAGTTCTAAGCATTGCCTCTTTTGCATATTCGTAAGAAGCATCATATTTAGAACATTCATCAAGACACATTATAAAGTCAGCCCCTATAATATGTTCTGCCTCCATTACACTTTTAGGCGTAAATAGGTATTTAGAGCCGTCTATATGAGAGCTGAATTCCACTCCGTTATCATTTATCTTTCTTAATTTTGCCAAAGAGAATACCTGAAATCCGCCTGAATCTGTAAGCATAGCTCCTTTCCAGCCCATAAACTTTTTGACTCCGCCGAACTTTTTTAATACTTCAAGTCCGGGTTTTAATACTAAATGGTATGTGTTGGATAATATTATTTTACTTTCTGTTTCCTCTATCATAATGGGAGTTAATGCTTTTACAGTTGCTTTTGTACCTACAGGCATAAAGACAGGAGTATCTATTTCTATTCCATTAATATTTATTTTTCCAAGTCTGGCTGCGGTTTGACTGCTGTTTTTTAATACATTAAATGTAAATGACATGTTATACCTTATATTAAAAATATTTAGTGCTATTTTATACGAAAATAAATAAATATCAAATTCTATATGTAAAAAATAATATATAAAATCATATAAATATATAGTTATTATTCATTAATTACAGGAATTTTTAATAAATTCATAGTTTTTGTAAGTTTTATTGATAATATATAAATAAAATACCCTATACTATAAATAAATAGCATAGGGTATTTTTATATTATACATTTATTTATCTAGTACCATCAGGAAGTTTAAATAAGTGTATAGCATCCATTAATTCTTTAGATTGGGCGAATAATAATTCAGCAGATGCTGTAGCTTCCTCTACTAAAGCAGCATTTTTCTGAGTTGTAGAATCCATATCGGCAATGGCTATTTTTACCTGATCTATTCCATTTTGCTGCTCAACGGCACTGTTGCTTATGCCTTCCATAATTTTTGAGGCTTCTTCTATTTTATTTTGTATTTCTACAAATATTTCCTGAGATTCTCTTGCTGTTCCTGTAGCTTTGTCTATTTTTTCATAAACATTTTCAATCAAGTCTGTAATGCTTTTTACTGAAGTTTGAGTAGTCTGTGCTAAGTTTCTTACTTCAGAAGCAACAACGGCAAAACCTTTTCCTTGTTCTCCTGCTCTTGCTGCCTCTACTGAAGCATTAAGTGCCAAAATATTAGTTTGGAATGCTATATCTTCAATGATTTTAGTAATATCTTTAATTTTACTGCTTGCATCATGTACTTCTTCTATGTTAGAAGTAGTTTCAGCTATTATATTTCCGGCATTTTCAACAGAAGTTTTGGAATCTAATATCATTTTGCTTCCGCTAACAGAATTATCTGCTGAGTCTTTTATTGTAGAAGAAATTTCTGTCATAGAAGCTGAAGTTTCTTCTATGCTTGCAGCCTGACTTTCTGTTCTATGTGCCAAATCTGTATTTTGCTCGGACAATTCTTTTGCTGCCATAGTGATATTGTTTGCTGTATCTTCTACAACTCTTAAAGCATCTACAAGTTTTTTCCTCATAGCTACAAATGCATCGGATAATTCTCCAAGCTCATCTTTCCTTTTAATTTTTTGTTTTGTAGTTCTTAAATCTCCGTCTGCTATCTCTTTAGCAACCCCTACTAATAAGTGAAGCGGTTTAGTTATAGACATTATGAACATTGATATAAGTACTGATATAATCGCTATAGCAATAACAGATATAATTATCATAGTAATCATAAGTTCTCTATTAGCCTGATATATTTCCGATTCTGTTACGGATACTCCCAATACCCAAGGCTGAGATTCTAATGTTATTACAGATGATACTCTTTTTTCATTATTAAATACATAGTTTAATACACCTTTTCCTAAATTAAAGGCATCTCTAAATTGTTCCGGAGCTGTTTGATTGATATTTTCTGTTTTACTATGTATTTTTATTATTAAATTTTTATCAACAGCATACATATTTCCTGTTTTGCCTATAACAAGAGGTTCTATATGATTTTTATTGAGAGTAGACCAATCAAGCATTACATATAGATATCCTATATTTTGATTATTGCCGTTAAAAATTTTTTCTAATAGAATTAGAGACCAGCCTCCTGTTGTCAAAGAATGAGTGATGTTTTCTCCAAATATTCCTCTGGCACTTCCATTTATTTTAGTTTTTAAGTCGGGGTGTATGTTAAATACATTTTGGTTTATTAAATCAGGATTGTCTGAATCTAACAGAATATTACCGTTTAAATCTGATATACCTATATTAATAGCATATACATTTAGAGATTTAAATTTTTTAAGATTATTCAATGCGATGTTTCTAAGATCTTCAGTTCTTAATTCTAAATATCTTATTAATTCTTCAGATGTACCGTATATACTTGCTATTGCTAATTGATCATCAAACCAAGTGTCAATTAATGAAGCATATCCCATAACTGTATTGTTATATCCTTCGTATGTAGCATTTTTTATACTGTTAGATACTTTTATTTCTATTATCGTGATTAATGCAATTATAAATACAATTACCATCGATATGATAATAAGAGGCATTTTCACTCTTAGGCTTTGAAGTTTTTTCATAACTTATGTTCTCCGGATTCAAAATATTTTTTAACTATACTTATTAATTATACCTAATTTTAAAAAAAAGTGTTATATTTTTTTTACATATATTTTAAATTTAGTTTACATTAGTGTATAAATTTTTTATATATTTATAAGGCAGCATTATATTTTTATCGGTATAATAAAAATTTCCTATAGAAGCATTTTCTGGTGAATATATAATTAGATTATTAATTATGTTTTTATTAGTTGAATCTATATTTATTATATATCCTATTTTTGATTTATTCATTTTTAATATTGATTTGTTTAAGGATATACTATTTAAACTTTTTATGATAAAATTTATATCATTAGTATTTGTTATAATCATAGCTTTTCCATTATAATTTATATCTATTTTTGATACGCTTTCAGGATAGCATTTTATTCCGTCAATAGGAGATTTATACCATAATACGACAATTACAATTACAAATATGGGAATGAAACTCAATAATTTTTTTAATTTCTTTTTCATATTAATATCATAATATACAATTTATTAATTGCAAATGATTTATTAATAAATTTATTATTTGTTAATAAATCATCAAAATAAAAAGTACAAATACTAATAAAAAAACAAATAAATTTTTATATTAATTGAATTTTTTGTATAAAAAAACGATAAATGTAATTAATAATAAGTGTTAAATTATTTTTATAAATATTAAATTTTAGAGGGGCTAAAGTTATGAAAAAGACTAGTTCTATAAGATTTAAGATGCCATTAACTATAAGCATTATAACAACAATACTTTTAGTAATAACAATAGTCATATTATCATATAAATCTCATGCAGGCATAACAAAATCTACATACGCAGGATATAACAATACTATAGAAGGCTATAAATCTATGTTGGATACATGGTTTGAAGAAAATAATACTTTAATAAAAACATATTCTATTACGCCTTCTATCATTAATTATTTATCCGGCAATAATACTCCTGAAGCTGCTGCAGTCTTGATAGATGCATTAAAGCAGTTTGAAGGTATTAATAAATATTCTTTGGATATTGGAGTAACTGATGAAAATGGCGTAACTTTGCAAAATACGAAAAATGTAAATTTAGGAATTAATTTAAAGGAGTTAAGACCAGGTATTTGGGATAATTTTGTAAAAAACAATTATGATGTTGCTTATGATACAAAGGTGTTAAAGTCTACTGTAAGTGATAATATGACTTTAGCAATTATCGCAGGGGTTAAAACCAATAATGTATTAGTTGGTACTGTGTATATGATTCTTAATTGGGATGCTTTGGTATCTAAATTAGGAGAATTGAGCCTTCCGGAAACAGGAAGATTATTTGCAATTGATTATGAAAGAAATATTGCACTTGATACTAGAAATCAGATAAATACTTTAGCAAATCAAAGTTATGATGATGTAATAAAAGCTAATAAATCTAATGGTATATTGAAATATATATCTGATACAAATGGCGAAAAAAGAACTGCTGTTTATGTAAAAATGAATACTATGCCTTGGATATTATCTATGGCTACTGATGATAGGATTATATATGCTGAAAATATAAGTATGATTAGAATAGCTGTTATAGTTTGTATATTATCTATAATATTTGTAAATTTATTTTCTGTTTCATATATTACAAAAACTATGAGTCCTTTAAGTGTTTTGATGAAAAAGGCAAACAAAATATCTGAAGGAAATATAGAGATTAAATCTGTTTCTAAATATAGAAAAGATGAATTTGGGGAATTAGAGAAAGCATTTAATATTATGAGTGAGAAATTGGCAGAGGTTGTAAGCAATGTTAATGAGGCATCAAATGAAATAGTATTAGCTTCTCAAAGAATGATGGAAAGCAGTGTTGAACTTTCAAGCAGAACTGATTCTCAGGCATCTAGTTTGGAGGAAACAGCTTCAAGTTTGGAGGAAATAGTTTCTACTATAAAAGCATCAGCTGATAATTCTGTATCAGGTAAAAATATGATGTCTGAATCTATGGAGCATATTGAAGGGGCTGCAAGTATAATAGCACAAACAGTTTCTAATATAGAAGAAGTGCATCAGGCAAGCGATAAAATTAAAGATATTACAAAGATTATTGAAGATATAGCATTCCAAACTAACATACTAGCTCTTAATGCTTCTGTAGAGGCAGCAAGAGCAGGAACTCAAGGAAAAGGTTTTGCGGTTGTAGCAAGCGAGGTTAGGAATTTAGCACAAACTACTCAGTCATCTGTTAAAGATATTACTTCTCTTGTGGACAATACTGCTGAAAAAATAGATACTGCCACAAATACAGCAAGAGAATCTCAGGAAATATTTGTTCAATTGCAGGATAAAGTATCAGGAACTTCTGATTTAATGCAGAATATAAGTTCAACAGCGTTAGAACAAGAGACAGGAGTTTCACAGATAAGCGTTGCTATAAATAGTATAGAAAGTTCTACTACTCAGAACGCTGCTTTAGCTGAAGAATCAAGTGAATTGTCTAAGAAATTATTTGATAAAGCTAAGTTTTTAGAAGAAAGCATAAAATTCTTTCATATCTCATAATGATTTATTATTTTATAAATATGAGGCAGATATAATAAATAATTTTCTTAATAATTTTATAAATTGTTTGTATAATATAATGTTTTGTTAAAAATACTTTTTGTATAAAATACGGCTTGAAAAAATAATTCGTTATAATATCATTATTATATTAATTATTTTTTGGAGGTAATTATATGAAAAAATTTATATTTGCAGTCATTATACTATTATCACTATTTTCATGCAGCAGCAAAGGCGGTTCTGAACAAAATGGTAATTTTTTATCAACAACATCATCAATATCAGCGCCTCAGGCTAGAATGAAAGAAAGTACATCATCGGACTATGCATCAGATTCTTCTGAGAAAACAGCAGAAAGAAAATTAATAGTTTCAGTTGATATAAGAGTAAATTCAAAAGATGTAGAAAAAAGCTATAAATCCATAGAAGAAAAATTAAAAGAATATAATGGATATTTTGATAATGTTGAATCTTCTAAAAATAGATATCATCTTACTATAAGAATACCTAAAGAAAATCTTTATGCTTTTATAGATTTTATAGAACAAAATGAAAAAGTTGAAAATAAAAATATAAATACTCAGGATGTTACAGAAACTTATTATGATACGGAAAATAGGATAAAAAATAGAGAAGTGCTTTTAGAAAAATTGAGAAACTATTTAAGAGAGGCTAGAAACATTGATGAAATACTAAAAGTAGAAGATAGAATCAATACTTTAACTTATGAAATAGAAACTATGAAAGGAAATTTAAAGAATCTGCAGTCATCTGTTGATTATTCAAGAGTAACTTTAAATATCTTAAATCCTGAAGCAATAAAAAGCAGCACAAATATATATAATAAATATTTGAATTTAATATCATTTTTGAAAGCATTTTTCTCAGGTATATTGTTCTTTTTGGTAGGTTTTACAGCTGCCGCTATTCCTATAGTATTAATATTAGCATTATTCTACTATATATGTTTTGGAAAAATAGGATTAATAAAGAAATTATATAATAAAATCAAATAAATCATATATACATGCCATTAGTATATAAAAAAAATCGTTTTTTTTAGTAAATTTATATTTTTTTGGGAACTTTTTAATTTTATCATCGTCTAATAAGGCATAAGAAAACAAAATAATAAAAAATAAAAAACAGGAGAAAAGGTATTATCATTTTATTTAGGCATTAATAATGATTTTTGCTTTGGTATCTTTATTTGGTCAATAATAAGTGAAAGGAGGTTTATGAAAAATAGAGAAGACTATTAAGATTACAGAGGCAGTTACAATGGATGTTATTATTACATAGATGATGATAATCAATTAACAAAATAATTTAAGAAAATATATAAATTAAAAGGAGAAAACAATTATGAAAAACAAAATAAGTAAAAAAGTAGTAATATTAATCTCAATAGCAATTATGGTTTTAGGTTCAATGTCATTATTCGCTCAATACGGCAGAGGTTATGGTGCAGGTTACGGAAGAGGATATGGCAGAGGTTATGGTGCAGGTTATGGTGATGGAAGAGGATGTGTATATGGTCAAGGCGGTTATGGAAGAGGCGGATGCGGATACGGCAGAGGTTATGGTGCAGGTTACGGAAGAGGATATGGAAGAGGCTACGGATATTATGGTGCTGCACTTACTCAAGAGCAAATTGATCAAGTAAGAAGCATACAGGACAAATATTTTCCTCAAATGGACAGTTTAAGAATGGAAATATATACTCAGACTCAAAATATAAATACTGAAATGAGAAAAGAAACTCCAGATCAAAATGCTATCAATGCGGCAATAGATGCAAGAAGTAAAGCTTCAGCAGATTTACAAAAATTAAGAACTCAATGCTTTTTAGAAATAGACAAAGTATACCAAAATAAATAATTTTTTTAATCGCTCAACTTTATACCCCGTGTAATATATTGTTATGCGGGGACTATTTTTTATATTGCTTTATTGCACAATGGTTATATAATAGTAATATAAAACAATTAGGAGGGTATATATGAAAATATTTTTATTATTTTTGACTATTGCAAGTTTAGCCTTTTCACAATATCATTATTCTCCGGCTAATAGAGTAGGTAATGTCAGACCTTTTATACCATCTACGGCAAAAACTGCCATACCGTTATATCCGTATAAAAATGATCTTTCTAAACCGAGATTTGCAAATCCGGGATATACTAAAAGTTATTACAGAAACGGAAGATTTCATTACTTTGGAAGCGGCTATATGAGTTATTGGGATAGACAGAAATTAAGAGATATAGACGGCAGATATTCTCCTAGATACAGAATGCTTGAAAATCAGATGAGAATAAATAACTCTACTATTAAATCTCAAATACATCAGAGGAATCCTAATAATAATGTTGTAAATAGTGCTGTAAATGATAATTTTAGAATAGAAATGGAAATGCAGATGATTAGAACTTTAAGAGAGCTTGATATTAATAGAACTTTTAAATGATTTAGATTATTATTTTTATAAAGGTGCATTTTTTTATTAATGCACCTTTTTTATATTATCAATAATAATCTCTGTAATATTTTTTATAATCATCTTCTTCATTATCATCATCATCTATATCTCTATAATTATCATCAAAAAATTGAAACATGCTGTTTATAAATTTATTGCTTATATCCAAATCTCCCAAATATATGTATAGCGGATCTTCTGATATTACTCTTCCTTTGAATTTCCTAAAATAATAAGTTTGAGGATCTTTTAAATATATAAATAAATAGCTTCCTATTATATCCAAGTCTTTTATCTCCTTCCAGAGAACATAAATATAATTTTTTACAAGTAAGTTATTATAATATATCCCTTTATCATCTAATATGAAACTAGGCTTTTTAAATATAACGCTTCTTATCAATATAATAGAGAGTATAATAACACCAAACATAAAGAAAGATACTACAAATATAATAGCAGCTTTCATATCCTCATCAGGTTTTTTTGTAAATAATACATCTATTAAAAGTACAGCAATAATTAATCCTATCATCATTACCGCAAAGAATCTTATATTATTGATATAAATTTTAATAGAAAATTTTGTATCTTTTTTCATAGTTGAATATCTCCTTTATGATTTTTTATTTTCAAAATAATATGTTATGAGATATATTAAAGTATTCGTTTTCATTTTTAGCTCTGACATATATAAAACAATAGGCTCATCATTATTTTTTTTATTATCTAATAAACTGCTTTCTTCTTTTAAATAAATATATATAAATGTTTTTGAGAAAACTATTTCTTTAATCTCTTTCCATCTTATAAATATATTTTTATTTTTTAATAATACATAATATTCTATTCCATTTTCATCTAATATAATTACAGGTCTTTTAGATTTTAAGCATTGAAAAATAAAAGTTAAAAGACATATAGAAAAAAGTATTAATATAAATATACTGATAATTTCCTCTTTTAATTCTTTTTTATTTATAAATATAAATATACCAATTAAAATAAAAATCAAAGATACAAATATAAGTATAGATAATTTTTTTTTATTTACATATATTTCAATCTTAGGGAAAGACTCATTAATCTGAATTTCATTATTATTTAATTCTTCATTCATAAAAATAATACCGCCTATAATTGATTTATATATCAAATATTATAATAATTCAATAGGCAGTTATTTAGATAATATGAATAATAAGAGTAAAAATATAAAAAATAATCTGTTATATTGCTTTTACAATTTCATCAATATTTCTTGTTCTTGAGCTTTTGCAGTAAGGACATTTTTGTTTATTAAGTTTTATTATCAATAAATTTATGGTATATTTTTTTCTTCTTACAGTAAATCTTCTTTTACATTTTTTGCATTGATAAAAATAAGGCGGTTCATCTAAACGCATATAAATATATCCTATTATAGTTATAAATTGTATTTATTTTTATTATCGTAAAACTTTAAATTTTATTAAGGTTTAATATTATGGTATAACACTAAAAGCTTTACAACCCTTGAATAACTTTTTATTCCGTCATCTTGGCTGTTCGCTTTAAGGTATGTATCATTTACTTTTTGGCTTACTTTGGAAAGATTTCCCATATACTGCTGCCAAAACTCATAATATTTTTTTATTTCTTCTTTAGTGTCGCTATTTAAATTTGACATCAAATGTGCATAGTTTTCATCTCTTTTTAATTCCCCAAGCACATAAAGAAGTGCCTCAAAATTACCAGAGTACCTAACAAAAGGATCTGTATGTTTTGAACAGGCTATATATGATATAAAATTAGCCTCATCTTCATAAGCTATACCTATTTGATGAGCCATTTCATGTGCTATTGTGAAAGGCATTGATATGCTTGGAATGAGTATATTTACATTTGCTTCAGATGTAAAAGGAGAATATATGCCTGTTATTTGAAGATGCAGAAATAGCTTTGATATCATTATTGGCTTTGTTTTTGAATAATGCATATTTAAAAACTCAAATTCTTCAAATACTTTGTTATATTCTGATTCTATCATTCTATTTAAAGCCTGATAATTAGTATTAATTTCTTTATATTTCATTTCATTTTTCAGCTCATTTATATTTTTTATAAGTGTATCAGCTAATAAATATATATCATCATTATTGATTTCTTTCGGCGGATAATTATCTATTAAAGGAACTCTGTGATAATTTAATCCCCATACTAAAAGAAATACTATATATATAACAATTATAAAACAGGCTAGTATATATAAAAAATTCAATGCTGTTTTTGATTTATCTGCTAATGATTTTATATTCTCATTGAAAAATGATTTTTTAAAAGCTATTATAATAAAAATAATAACTGCTATTATAAGTAAAAAAAGCAGAAGCTCTCCTAATGAAAAATTAAAATTTGAAGATATACGATTTAAAGATCCGGCTATTTTCTTGTATATTAATCTTGAATAATAATTTTCTACAAAGTTTTTAGAAAATGTTACTATTTTTAATATGATAACAACGAATATAAGGGATAACATTAAAGTAATTTTTATTCTCATAAGTATTATTATTATACTAAAAAGTAAAAAATTGTAAAGGTATGTATATTATTTCATTTTTTTAATATCAGCATCCATTTTCTTTTTCCAAAGATCATACATTTTCTTTTTCTCTTCGGATTCTTCATTTTCATTTAAATATACATGTATTCTTCTTAGGGAGGCTATGATATTTAAAGCCATTTTCATATCATCTAATCTTTTATCCTGAAGTTCATATTTAGTTCTGTATTGTTCAGCAGCGGAAGCCAATAATTTTTTTACTAGCTCCATCATTTTTACTCTAAATTTGTAGCCTTCTAATTCAGGGCTTAATTCTTTAATATAGTTTTTAAAATCTATCATATTTTTGCATATAGTAGCGAATCTAGCTTCAATTTCTATAAAATTTTGAAGCCATTTAGAGTTTTCTCCGTAGCAATATTTGAAATAGTCTATGATATATCCGAATGAGCAAACAAATCTGTATCTCCATTCATCAGATAATTTATCTTTAAAATATTCATGTATTTCTTCATTTAGAGAGAGCGAATCATCAGTATGATTTCCGAATACTTCCTCTAAAAGCATAATAGCTTTGTTTATATATCTTCTTCCATCATTGAGCTGATTATCAGAACGAACATCTATAAATTCTATAGCTATATAACAAGTAGTTGCAATATAAGAAGATGCTTGAATATATAATACGGCCGCCTCTATTTTTTTAGAAGCTATTTCAAAATTATCTTCTATAGTAAGTAAATCTTTTTCTACTTTTACTAATTTTGCTTCTATTCCAGCAAGTAAATTTTTGTATTTATTTTGCATTCTGGAACAATCAGCTTTTGCAGCTTCGCTTATTTTAGCCATATTTTATCTCCACCAAATTATTATCGGAAAATGATTTTTAATTATTTAAACTAACAGGTATAGAAACAAAAAAAGTTGTTATCTTAAATTGTCCATTAACACTTTTTATCACCATACTTCCGCCATGAGCTTCTACTATTCTTTTGGAAATGGCAAGTCCTATACCCACTCCATGACTTTTTGTTGTAAAGAATGGAGTAAATACTTTTTCAGCTAATTCCGGTTCTATATATGAATTAGTATTTTCCACTATTATATCTATCATAGATTCCCTGTAAGCATTATCATCAAATATAACACTGATAATCGAATCTTCATCTCCGTTATTTATGGCATCTATAGCATTAATTATCAGATTGGATATAACTTCATTCATTCTGTCATAATCCCATTTTACAACATCTTCTTTAGTGATTTTAGCAGCATAGAATTTAATATTTTTTCCGCTTTTTTTAATATATTCTTTTGCTAAAATAGTGAGGTACTTAATCATATCATCTATTTTTATATTTTCTACTTCCAGATTAATACTTTTAGCAAATGATAAATTCCTTCTCAAATAATTTTCTAAATTTTCTACCTCATTAGCTATTATCTGAGCATAGTTTTTAATATTTTCTTCTTTACTAACCTTAACAAGCCTATTAGCAAATCCAGCAATAGGTACTATAAAGTTTCTAAGATTATGAGCCATAGAAGAACTCATCTCACCTATTATAGCTAAACTTTTTAAATCTAATAATGTTTTTTCTGCCGCTTTTAAGGCATTGTTATTTTTTTCTATTTCATTATAAAGATATGAATACTCTAAAGCTACCGCTGCCTGTCTTCCGAACATTTTTAAATAGTCTAAATCATCTTCCGGTATAGGCTTTCCATTATAAGAATTATCAACTACAACCATACCTATACAATTTGTTGCATTCATTATAGGTATTATAGCGAAAGGACAGTATCCGAATATATCTGTATATTTTTTTATTTGTTCTACTTCCTGATTATCTGTATTTGTTATATTGATGCTGTTCTTATTATTAAATACATCAAAGAATAATTTGCAGTTTTCATTATTCGGTATAACAGTATTTAAGAATTTCTGATTTAAATCCCAAGAATCTTCCATGCTTCTTCTATCAAAAGAAAGCATTAATTTTTCCCTAAGGGCATATTTATCCAGCTTTTGCATATTACTCCATATCATACCGGCTTCCTGAGCATTTGTAGGAGCAACGCACATTCTTCCTCTAAATACATTAAATTCTTTATCATAAAGAAAAGCAAATGCCCTGTTAAAAGCAAATACATCTCCTATTGTTGCTATTGTCAGAAGTAAAAATAATATGTCTTCTGTTTTTGAACGCTCCAATAGAATATTGCTTATATCATATAATGTATTCAAACGAGACATGTGTTTCATGTTTTTTTCATTTGCTTTGCTTAATTCTACAATGTTATAATGTTCAGAAATTCTGCTCGCTATATTAGCTAGAAGCGGATTAAATAAATTAAGGTCATTTATATCAAAATCTCCAAGCGGATTAACAGCATCAGGTATTTTATCTATAACAACTATATAGCCTATGCAATTATTTTTTACAGGTATTCTATTGAATAGTACGGACCTGTTTATAATACCTTTAAATCTTTCATAATATTTATTGTTTGCTGCATTATTTATATAGAATATGCCTTTATCCCAAAATTCTACTATATAAATATTATCATCAAACATTGAATAATCAAAATTATCCGGAAACCCATAACTAGATCTCGTATATAGTTCATTATTTTCGTTTCTAAGTCTTATAAATGCTTTATTAGCAGTAAAAATATTTGCAATATCATTTGCTAATTGATTTAAATTATTTTCAAAATCATCAACTTCGCTTAATTTTAAGTATAATTCCCTAAGCAGTTTTAATTGTTTATCTCTTTCCTTATATGTTACGCTTTGAAGCACATTATTAGCATATACAGCAAAGTGTCCTATCACATTTTTTATTTCGTTAACTATAGAGTTATAGAATTCTATTTTATTTTCTTTATTTCTAAAAACTACAACTCCTATAGGATTGGCATAGAAAAATATAGGAAGTACAAACATAGATGAATAATTTGAAAATACTTCCATATTTGTATGATTAATATTTTCACCTATAAAAACTTTCTGATCATATAATACATCTTTACAATGATTGGCGGATATTGGAAAATCAACTTTACATACATAGTATCTGTCAATTCCATATACGCCTCTAAGTATAAGATAATCGCCTTTAGGAAAATACACTTCTCCGCAATCAAAATTGTAATACCGGCAGGTTTTTTCTAAGAATAAATCAACAACTTGGTCTATTTCATTGGTGTTCTCTGCAAAAAGCAGTCCCATAGATAAATCCGAAAAAAAACTGTCTATAGATTTTCTCTCTTCCATAAAATCAACTTCCTATTTTTTATCAAACACTTTTACCTATAAAGCAAATATTTTTAATTCATACGGCAATATGTCTATAGTTTCTGTAATATTTTCTATTTTATTTTCAAATGATATATCTTTTTTTATGCCGTATTCTTTTGTATCCAATTTTCTAGTTTTAGAAGTTATATTAACTATAATTAAAAGTTTCTCACTTTCATCTAAATTATATTTATAAAACTTTCTAAAAGGATCTTTTTCTTTTTTTTCTTTATAATTTTTTTCTTGTTCATAGTATCCATAATGAGTATCGGTTTCTTTTTTCAATTTATCTAGTTTCTTTTTTTCTTCTATATCAATGGAAACTATTTTACCGCAATCAGCAAGTATAGTGTTATTTTTTATATAATTAGTGATATCTTTTATGTATTCGCTTAAATCATAGCTGATATTTTCATAATCTTTTTGATTACCGCCTACAACATTGCATCTTTTTAAGAATCCGTATTCATCACCCAAAGTTATCATCCACATATCGCATACTATAGCTGTGAATAGGAAAGTCTGTTTTACCTGCCAAATATTTCCGTCATATTCAGAAATAAGCCTTTTTGTATCATGATTGCTTGGGAATGCTATTTGCCTGCATTTTTCTCTTGCAAGATCATACTGTTCTATAAACCATTCGCCTTCATAATCCCACCATTTGGCACTGCTTGCCACATAATCGAAACCTGCATCAATTAGCTTCTCAGTATCTTCCATAGAGCAGCCTAAACTTTCAGCAAAGAATATAACTTTATTATTTATCTGTTTAGCATTATATATTAGATATTTCCATAATTTTTTAGGGACTTTATATGCCGCATCACATCTGAATCCGCTGAATCCTAAATCTAGATTATGTTTTATTAAATCATTCCAATAATACCATATAGGATTTAATATTTCATTATCATTAATATGCTGATTATTTTCTTTTTCTTCATTTTCTGCATTGCCGTCTTGATTATCTTTAGTATTAGCATTTTCTTCTTCGTCTTTTTCATTGGGATTCATTTTATTATTGAACACAGCTAAATCACCCCATTCAATCCATTTTCCATTATCCCAAGCCCCCGGAGACTGCAAAACTCCGTCTTTGGTTTTATACCATTCAAAATGTTCATTAACAAGATTACAGTCCTTTGATGAATGGTTAATAACTAAATCTATCATTACTTTTATTTTTTGATTATTGCAATAGGCAAGAAAATCTTTTAACTCTTTTTCTGCGATTTCTTGTTCAGAACTAGTGAAAAAAGCAGGGTTATATTTGTAATAATATTTTGTAGCGTATAAACTTCCGCTAAATCCGGGATATGTTATAGGATTAATGTATACCCATTCAAATCCCATATTCTTAATCCTATCAATATGGCTGTACCAATTTTTTATATGCCCTAAAAGAGGCGGAAATAAATTATATCCAGATATTTTCATGTCTTTATTATATATAATTAAAGAAAAAAAACAACTTTTTATATATTTTTGTTAATAAAAAACTTTATAGTAGTTTTTATTAAATATATAATATATTGTATTATATATTAATAAGTTATTATAGAAATATTTGCTTTATCATTTGTGATGAAGTTTATATATATTATTGATTTTAATTTTTTCTATTATATAATGTAATAACAATATAATTAATTTTTCAGGTATAAAATTATGAGAGTATTAATTTATGATTCATCTTTACAGATAAGAGATAGTCTTATCAGTATTCTTATTACAGCAGGATATGAAGTTGTTGCTGTGAAGGATAAAAATAATATTTTGAGCATGTTTGGTAAACTTCCTTTTTCTATTGCTATTATAGAAGTTGGAGAAAATGATGCTGATATGGAGAGTATACTTGAAAAAATATATTTAGATGACAGATATCATGGTGTGCATGTTATAGTTCATGTTGCAGATCCTAGCAGGGAATTTTTTACTAAGATGATGAGAATAGGGGTTTCAGGTTTTTTATTAAAGCCTTTTAATGAAAAAGATTTTTTGAATAGATTTAATGTTTTAATAGATAAGGCAGGAGTTAAGCCTAAAAAACTAAAACATATAGTAATAAACAATTTGGATAATTTTAAATTGGTATTTAGACATGACGGAGTAAGACAGATTCTTCATGGTATGATAATAGAAATGTCTCCGGTAGGATTAAAATTTATTATGCCGCCTGAAGAAGCTAGTATAGAAGTAGGGCATGTTATAAAGAATGCTTCTATGTCTATTAGTTCTTATAAAATAAGTTTTTCTATTAATATATTGGAAAAGATAGGAAATGAATATATTGGTGAATTTGAGGATTTATCTGTATTTAATGCTAAATTGATATGTAAATTTATATATGATAAATACATAGAAAAATTAAAGTGATATTATTTATTATTACAGGAGTTTGACAATGGTAAAGGCTTTGACAATAGCCGGATTTGATGGTTCCGGAGGTGCGGGTATACAGGCAGATTTGAAAACTTTTTCTGCTTTGGGCTGTTATGGAATGTGCGTACTTACTGCATTGCCTGTGCAGAATACTCAGGGTGTAAGAAGCTGCTATGAAATAGAATTAAAGGCTATAAAAGAACAATTAGAATGCATATTTGATGATATTATACCTGATGCTATAAAGATAGGAATGCTTTTTAATAGCGATATAATAAAGCTAGTTGCTGATTTTTTGGGCAGTAATGCTAAAAATATACCTATAGTAGTTGATCCTGTAATGGTAGCTAAAAGCGGAGATAGGCTTCTTTTGGAGGAGGCAGTGGACAGTTTAAAAAAATACATACTTCCTATTTCTACAATTGTAACTCCGAATATACCAGAGGCAGAGGATTTAACTCTAAAAAAAATAAAAACTGATGATGATATGATAGATGCTGCTAATGATATACTTAATATGGGAGCAAAGAATGTTATGCTTAAAGGCGGGCATTTGGAAGGAGAGCTTTCAAGAGATTTATTTATGAGTAAAGAAAGTAAAGAGTTTTTAGATGCTTTAAGAATAGATACAAAAAATACTCATGGTACAGGATGCACTCTTTCTGCTGCAATATGCAGTTATATAGCACATGGTAAAAGTCCTCTTGAGGCTTCAAAACTAGGAAAAGAGTATTTATTTAATGCATTAAAGGCCGCCAAAACTGATAGTGTAGGAAAAGGTCATGGTCCTGTTCATCATTTTTATGAGGCTTGGACTCATTTAAGTATATAATTTATTTATAGTATTTATATATTGGAATGCATTTTTAATAAAAATTATTAGCATTTGTTAAGTTTATTTTGCAGATATTATTAGCTAATAAAATTTATATGATAAATAAAATAATTTTTAATATTTTTTTATTAAATAAAAAAGGACTTTATATTTTTATAAAGCCCTTTTTTGTTTGATAATTTTTTATTTAACTTCTTTTAATGTACCTTTCAAAGTTAAAGTGTCATTTTCAAAAGTACCCTGCAAATCTCCCTGCCAATAAGGAAGTCCGTCTTTAGCCTTATCAGTAACCATCTGAATATCAGTAAAATTTATGTCATTAGAAATTTGAGAAGTGCTTATTTTATTATTATCTAGTCCATAACCTATTTTGAATATTCCGTTAGTATCAGATTTTAATTCATAAACCCAAGGATAAACTGTAGGTCCTCCAGCATGAGCATATCTTATGGTAATTACTCCTGTTTCATCTTTGGTAACTCCTGTTCCTGTAATCATAGGACCATTAGTTCCATCTAAAGTTTTTTGTGATACTCCGGTTCCTGTCATACCGTCAAAATTATAGGTTTTAGCAGGTGAAACTCCGTAAAGCACAAAGAATCCGAATCCTCTTTCTATTTTATTATTTGCATATTGTTTATTTTCGTATCTGTATGAGTCCCAAGATTTAGTAGCTCCTTTTGGAGTTGAAGCTCCTGTAGCAGCGTCTACTTTAGCATCAATATTGCCGTAAGTTCCTGAAACTTTTAAATATGAGTTTTGCATTAAGTTATTATCATCATTTGCTTTTTCTCCGAATACAGCCTGAAAATCTATATCCATAGTGCCGGCTTCAGATGATGCATTATTATTTGATGTTCCTTCTTGATTTGATGTTGTATCTGCTTTTGTACATGAAAATACTAAAACAAATATAAATAGTACTATAGGTATAATTTTTTTCATTTTTTCTCCTTTTTTGTATTTATGATATAATAAAATATATAGAAAATATTACAATAATAAAATGTAAATTTTTTTTATATTTGATAAATTATATAGCCAATACAAAAAAGCACCTCCATTTGTAATAAATGAAAGTGCCTTTTATAATGATTTATTTAATTATTTTTTATTTTACTAAACTAGAGAAATCAAGCATATTTTTAAAAATTTTATCAACTGAAGAAAGCAAAGCTATACGATTATTTTTGATTTTTTCATCGTCTACATTTACCATAATATCTTTGAAAAATTTATCCAAAGGTTCGTATAAACTAGCTAATAAGGCAAATGTTTTTTCATATTCTCTATTTTCCATAAGTTTATTAACTTCATTTAATTTTTCTTTATATGTATTGTATAGAGATTTTTCTGCCTCTTCTTTTAATAAAGATTCATCTAAGTTTACATCTTTAGCAGATTTAATCATATTCTTAATTCTTTTAAATACTAATAAAAGATTTGAGAATAGCTCTTCATTTTTCTTTCTGAATGCATCAATAGCTTCTATTTTTAAGTAAGCGTCATACATATCGTCTATACCTGTAGAAAGAACACCTGCAACGGAATCTTTAGCAAAATCAATATCATTTTCAAAACGGGATTTAAAGAACTCGAATATATCTTTTACTAAATCTTCGCTTTTATTATTTCTTGCTTCTTTAGGCATAGAATTAATTGACTGTTCTATTAATTTTTTAAGATTAACATGCTTTTTAGATTTTGTAAGTATATTAATAATACCTAAAGCCTGTCTTCTTAAAGCATTAGGGTCTTGAGAGCCTGTTGGTATATCTCCTACATAGAATCCGGCTGCTATATTATCCATTTTGTCAAGTATAGCTATAGCCTTACCTGTATCATTAGAAGGTATTTCATCAGCAGCAAATAAGGGTCTGTACTGTTCATTGATAGCTAAAGCAACATCGTCATTAAGATTCATAGCTTTTGCAAAATATCCGCCCATTATACCCTGAAGCTCTGGGAAATTATAAACCATATTGCTTACTAAATCTGATTTCATATATTTAATAGCTTTAAGTATATTTTCTTTATCTTTTTCATAGCCTAAAAGTGTTATTAAAAGCTCAGAGTTTTTCTCAAGTCTTTTTACTTTATCAGCAACACTTCCAAGCTCTTTTCTAAACATAAGCATTTCAAGTCTTTCATTCATCTCGTCCATACCTTTTCTTATATCCTCTTGGTATAAGAATCTTCCGTCTGAAAGTCTTGCTGTTAATACTCTTATATTTCCAGCTATTATCTGAGGAGTTTTAGGCTGATTAGCTGTTATTACAAATACATTAGTTAAAGAACCGTCTTTTTTACATAATGGGAAGTATTTCTGATGCTCAATCATTTCACTTGTTAATACTTCTTTAGGTACTTCCAAGAATTTAGAATCGAATTCAGCAGTTAGTAAGTACGGCTCTTCTACCAAATCCACAACTATTTCAGATACTTTTTTCTTAGAAACAGCTTCAAATCCAAGCTCTTTTTCTATATTTTCTAATTGATTTATAATATTTTCTAATCTTTTTTCTCTTGAAACTACAACATGTTTTTCTAATAATATTTTTTCATAGTCTTTAGGATTATTAATTTCTTTAAATTCCGGTGAAAGAAGTCTATGTCCTGTTATTTTATTATTAGTTTCTATTCCTGCAACTGAAGTTTTAATGATTTCATTTCCAAATAAAGCAATCACATTTCTTATAGGGCGTACAAAAGCAAAATCTTTATTTCCCCATCTCATTTTCTTTTTAAAATCTATACTTGAAACAATACTTTCTAGTTTTTCTTCAAATAGTTTTTTGGTTTCTATGCCTTTTTTTTCTTTTTTTACGAATATATATTTTTTTCCATTTACTTCTTTTATATATGGTTTATCAAATGATTCATTTTCATCAATATTTTTTACCGAATTAGCATCAATATTATGAGATTTCAAAAATCCTTCTCCTGCTTTTGTAGGAGTACCATCTTTAAAAGCACTTTCAAATAAAGGTCCTCTAAATTCTATAACTTCATCTTTTGATTTTTCTTCTATATCTTCTGCTAAAATTGCTAATCTTCTTGGAGTAGTATATGAGTTAACAGAGCTGAAATTAATACCATTATTTTTTAATGTATTTTCTATTATTTTTTTAAAACTCATACTTGCCGGATATGCAAAATCTGCAGGTATCTCTTCAACCAATATTTCAATGAGTAAATCTTTCACTTTAATATTCCTTAAAATAATAATTATTAATGTCCTATATTGTATATTTATAGTATAAAAAAAACAATATTTTTTGAATATTAATTTGCAATTTTGTTAACTATTTGTTTATTTGTAAGGTTATATTAATAAAGAATAAGAATGTTTAAAGAAAATAATCATTATTTTACGATAATATAAATAAAGTATTGATTATATATAATTAATATACTATATTTGTAAATTGGAAGATTTTAATATGCAGACAGTAACAACTAAACAAAATATATTAATAATAGATGATGAAGAGGATATACTGACTACTTGTCAGGATATTTTAGAAGATGAAGGCTATGGAGTAGATATAGCTAAAAATTATAAAGAAGCAGAGGCTATACTTAATAGTAAGAAAGTAAATTTAGTATTTTTAGATGTATGGCTTCCCGATGTAGACGGTTTGGATATACTTTCTAATATAAAAGAAAAATACCCTAATACCATTGTAATAATGATGAGCGGACATGCCGGAGTTGAAACAGCAGTTAGGGCTACTAAAATGGGGGCTTATGACTTTTTAGAAAAGCCTATTAGCATATCAAAGCTGCTTTCAAGCTGTGAAGATGTATTCAAAGAGAGTATAGATAAAGCGGAAGCATCAGTAAATGAGGAAAATTGCTCTAATAAACCTTGCAGTAATGTAGGATATAAGGTTAAACAGAGAACTATAGCTAAAAGTATTGTTGTAAGCGGTTTCGCATTAATGGAAGGAAGAAAAACTGCATTAACATTGGTTCCTGCAGAGGTTAATACAGGTATAGTTTTTATTGATATTAATACAAATACTCATATAAAATTATCACATAATAATATACTTTCTAAAGATAAATCCGGGGCGGTTAATTCCACAGCATTAGTATCAGGAAACAGATATATAAAAACTACAGAGCATTTCTTGGCGGCACTTCATATGATGGGTATTACTAATTTAATAGTAAAATGTGACGGAGAAGTACCTAATGTAGACGGTTCTGCTTTAGTATTTTGTGATGCTTTAAAAGAGGCTGGTTTTGTAGAGCAGGATGATTATATAGAGCCTATAGTTATAGATACTACCTTAACTTATGGAAATGTTAATGATAATGAAACTTATATAATACTTTCTCCTTATGACGGGCTTGAAGTAAGTCTTCGTATAGATTTTGCAGGATCTATAGGAGTACAGGAATATACATATAAATTTGAAAATTTTGATCAGTTTACTGATGAGATTGGAAGAGCAAGATCATTTAATACTATAGATAATATTGATTATGCCCAAAAAATGGGAATGGCTGGAAGCGGTATGATAGGAAGTCATATACTTCTTTGCGACGGAAAAGTAATAAATACTAAACTTCATTTCGATAATGAGTTTGTAAGACATAAAATTTTGGATATAATTGGAGATTTATATATTTTGGGCAGACCTATAAGAGGCAAAGTTACTGCTAATAAGTCTTCTCATTCTTTCAATCATTCCGTTGTACATGATCTTGCAAATAGATATTTATGAATTTGATTTAATGATTAAAAATGATATAATTAATAACTAATTTAAGAGTATAGAAATATGTCAGAAAGCAGGTTAAGAACTAATACGGAAGAACAGAATAATATATCATTATATTTTGCAGATGCTAAAAAAGAGAAACTTTTAACTAGAGAAGAAGAGATAGAACTCACTAAAAGATTAAAAGAAGGAGATGCTGAAGCAAGATCAAAGCTAATTAGAAGCAATTTAAGATTTGTTATTACAATAGCAAAACAGTATAAAAACAGCGGACTTCTGCTTGAAGATTTAATAAGCGAAGGCAATATGGGGCTTATAATAGCAGCTGATAGATTTGATCCTGATAAAGGGTATCATTTTATATCTTATGCGGTTTATTGGATAAGGCAAAGTATTTTAAGGGCTATAAATGAGAAATCAAGACTTATAAGGCTTCCTTTAAATAAAGCTATGGATTTGGTTGATTTGGAACGCACTGTACATCAATACTATTATAAAAGCGGGTATACTCCTGATGTTAATGAACTTGCCGCAATATTAAATAAAGATCCTAATGATATACTTCATATTATGTCTATGAGTACAGAACATATTTCCCTTGAAGGCGAATATAATTATGACGGTATGAAGGATAGGCTTATTGATACTATAGAGGATAAAACTTCTGCAAATGTTGAAGAAACTGCTATAAACAAAGAGCTTATGGAGGAATTAAAAACCGCTATTGAAAGTTTATCAGATATAGAAAAACAGATTATTAATGCCAGATATGGAATAGATCAGGAGAGAAAAACACTTAAAGAAGTAGGGGAAATGTTTTCTTTTACTAAAGAGCGTATAAGACAGATAGAGAAAAAAGCATTGAGAAAAATGCATTCTCAGAAATATAGTTCATTAAAAGATTTCTTAAAATAATAAAATGTCAGGGCTTTATATACATATCCCTTTTTGTACATATAAATGCAGTTACTGCAATTTTTATTCTATTGTTAATATGAATGACAGAGAAATATACAAAAAATATGCAGAAGCATTAATATCAGAACTAAAATTAAGAATACAAAATTATAAATCATATATAGAAACAATATATTTCGGAGGCGGTACTCCTTCAGTATTAGGCAGCGGGCTTTTAAAATATTTATTAGATAATATATTAAATATTGTATATAATCATAATATTAATTTAAAAAATACAGATTTAATCAAAGAAATAACTATTGAATCAAATATAAATGATATAAACTCGGAGTATATCAAATTTTTAGAGAATATAACAAATATAAGACTTTCTTTAGGTATACAGACATTCAATGAAAAAAGTTTAGCTATTATAAATAGGCATACTTATAAAAAAGATATCATAAATGCTATTAAATTAATAAATAAATCTTCTTTAGAAAATATATCTCTTGATTTTATATGTGCTCTTCCTTTAAACTCAGAAACACAAATAAAAGATGATATATTATTTTCTTATGATTTACTTCCTAAAATCAAGCATTTTTCTCTTTATTATTTAGAGCTTACAGAGTCATTGCAAAAAAAATGGAAAGATTTACTCCCTAATGATGAAGAATCCGTCATTTATTATAAAAAAGCATCTGATACATTGGAAGGACTTGGATTTAAAAGGTATGAGGTTTCAAATTATTCGCTTCCTTATTATAATTCTATTCATAATAGTAATTATTGGCTTTTAAAGGATTATATAGGTATAGGAGTATCAGCTGTAGGATGTTATAATAATAATAGATACTGCAATGTAAAAATACTTAGAGATTATTTTAATTTTATTAATAATAGTAATCTCCCCATAAAAGAAAATGAATACTTAGATATAGATACTAGAAAAAAAGAATTTATATTCCTTTCACTAAGAACAGTAAAAGGAATAAATATTGATAAGTATAATAATTACTTTAATGAAAAATTTTATGATAAGTATTATAACATTATAAATAATAATACTAAGTATTTTAATATATATAATAATTATTTATCTATAAAAAAGTCATATTTTGATTATGTAGATGAGATTAGTATATTGTTACTTTGATTTGTTTAATGATTCTTGAAAGTTTTTATCATTTATAAGATATTTATCAACTATTATTGCTAAAGCACTGTCCTCTTTCTTCAATTCCTTTGCTCCTCTTGTTATCGAACAAAGACTTGCATTTAAATGTTTGGCTATTTCATATTGCGGCATTTTCTTTCTTAATAATGTTACTATCCTCAATCTTTGCTGTATCATATCTTGTTCATCTTTTGTGAAGAGTTCTGTTAGAAGTTTTTTAATAAATTCTTCATTATTTTCGGTTGCTAAAATATGTGCTAAAAGTTCCATTTTATATCTCCTTAAATTCATTACTATTAATAATACTACTATATTAAGTATAGAATAAATATTAATTTTTTCAAGCAAATTTCTTATTATTATATATAATAATGTTACAAGTATATATAAATTACTGTTTATTAATAATAATAAAGGCAAATTTATGAAAAAAGCTAATAAAAATACTAAAAAGATTTCTACCAAAGAAAGCAATAAAAACAATATATTTATTATTTTATTTGTTATATTAGTTTTATTCACTGTATTTATATATAATTATTATAATAAAAAAATTAATTCCATTGCAAATATAAATGAAGTTGATTCTTCAGGACTTACAATAGTTATGAAGGCATTACTTAATGAAAATAATCAATTGAGTATTAATGATATAAAAAAACTTATAAGAGATAATAGAAAAAATATAGATTATAAAATCAGAGATAGTGAGAGTAAGACTTTATTAATGTATGCGGTATATAACGGAGATACTGAAATAATAAAAGATATAGCTGAATACGGCAATCAATTAAATGAAATAGACAACAATGGAAGAACGGCATTGCATTGGGCTGTTTATTATAACAAATACGATGCTGTTGTTGCTTTAATAGAGCTTGGTGCTAAGGATTTTATAAAGGACAATTATTCTCTTACTCCTATAGATATAGCACAGTATGAGGGGTACGAGGATATATATAAATATTTATCAAATTTATAATAATTAAAATATATTGTAAAAAATATTTTTTAATGTTAGAATTAGTAATCAATATTATAGTTTTTAGAAATTAATAGAATATAAATAAATAAAAAATAATAAAAAAGAGGAAGCAATGAGATTTAGATGTTTAAAAAAAGATATAGTAAAATCTATCGGAGTTACTGAAAATGTTGTTGAAGGTAAAGTAATTTATAATATAGAAAGCAATGTGCTTTTTCATCTTTCAGGAAATATGCTTACATTGACTGCCACTGACGGCTCTGTTTGGGCTAGAAGCAGAATCATACTTGATGACTGCGAGGGTGAAGGTGCTGTAGCGGTATATGCCAAAAAAATAAGTTCTATATTAAAAGAGATGCCTGACGGGCTTATTACTATCAATGTTGAAGAAAACGAAAAAATAAACATAGAATCTGAAAACGGAAAAACTAAACACTTAATCATCGGAATGAAAACAGATGATTTCCCTGCTTATCCTGAAAGCAATGGAGATATTAGTTATATCATGCTTCCAACTAAAGAATTGGTTACTATGATTAATAAGACAATATCATCAATAGCTAAAGAGCCTTTCAAGCCTGCTTTAAGAGGTATATGCTTTGAGAAAACCGATTCTAAATTTCTTGCTGTTGCTACTGACGGCAGAAGAATGGCAGTTATAGAGAGAGAATTTGAAGGTGTAGAAAATGGATCCTTCTCAATAATTATAGAGCCTAAAGTTTTAAATGAAATACTTGTTACTGCAAATTATGATGAGGTAGAACAAGTAAAAATGGGGGTTGACGGTCAGCAGGTTTATTTCCAAGTTGGCAAATATGATTTTGTATCAAGCCTTATAGAAGGAAAATATCCTAATTTCAGACAGGTTATACCAAAAGAGTTTGCATATAGTTTCAGAGTGAATAAAAATGATTTGCTTGATGCTATAAGAAGAATTGTACCTATGATTAATGATGTTCGTTCAAAGAGAATGATATTAACCGTTTCTGAGGAATCTCTTAAAGTAAAAGGTATTAACCAAGAGATGGGAGAATCTTTAGAAGAAATTGATATAAAATATTCAGGCGAAGAGCATTCTGTGGCTTATAATTACACTTATATACAAGATGTTATAAAACAAATTGATTCTGAAATAGTTACTTTTATGGTTAATAAAGATTCTAGTCCTACTATGGTAAAAGAGATAGAAAGAGAGGATTATTATTATATTATTATGCCTATGAGTATAGGTGAGGAGTAATTTATTTTAAGAGGAAATTCTTATGGAAATTTTGGATTTATCTGTATTGGATAATGAATCAAAAAAACAGATAATAGATTTTTATGATTTATTGCTCAATAAACAAAAAAAGTATACCAAAAATGATTTGAATAAATTTAGCGGAAGTTTAAAAATATTAGAAAAAGATCCGCTAGAATTCCAAAAAGAAATAAGAAATGAATGGAAATAATATATTACTTTATACAAATGCAATTATATATTTTCTAAGCGGTAAGTTTTTATTCGATAGTGAATATAATATATTTACATCAATAATATCGGAAATAGAATTATTATGTTATCCAAAAATAACATCAGAAGAAGAAAATATAATAAAAGATTTTATTGATAGTATTAATATTATAAATTTAGATAATTATATTAAAAATGAAACTATTTTAATAAAAAGAGAAATTTCTATAAAACTTCCGGATGCAATTATACTAGCTACTGCAAAAACAAATAATTTAATTTTATTAACTCAAGATAAAGGCATATTAAAATATAATGTATATAAAAATATACAAATAAAAAAATGTTTCTAAGTATATTTATTTTTTATAAAATTACATATTTGTAAAAAAATAGTAAAATAATTGTAAAAAATACTTGCTTAAAATTATTATATAATATATTATCATTTTTCTAATATTTGATAGTTTTTATTATTTATTGAAAGAGGTTTATTGAAAATTATGAAAATTTTAGGCAATTATATTTATACTATAATAAAAGGTTTTATCATAGGAGCTTCAATGCTTGTACCGGGTTTCAGCGGCGGAACTATGGCCATGATACTTGGTATATATGATAAATTAATTGCTTCTTTAAGCGGTATTTTAACTTTCTCAAAAAATGAAAACTACTTTCTTAAAAATAAACTTAACTTTTTGTTTTTAATATTTTTCTGTGCAGGCTCTCTTTTAGGTATGGTTATAATTTCAAAGCCATTATCAAATTTAATAGAGAAATATTATACAGTTTCTTCTTTCTTTTTTATGGGGGCGGCACTTGGAGGATTTAATACAGTTTATAATAAAACTAAATCATATAAATTTGATTTTTTAAGCATTATATATATTCTTTTAGGAGCAGGCATAGTATATTTAATATCTATAATACCTGAAGGTTTTTTCAGCAGTTCAGGGGATAGAAGCGAGATGTTTATGTACTTTATACTTATAGTGGCTGGTTTAATAGTTGCTATTGCTATGATACTTCCGGGTATAAGTGTTTCGTATATGTTTTTGCTTTTAGGTATTTATCAAGAAACTATTGATGCTGTTCATGATTTGTATATTCCATATTTAGCACCTTTGGCTATAGGTGCAATTTTAGGAGTTGTTCTTACTACTAAAATTTTAGAATATTGGATGGAGCATTATGTAAAGTCTTCTTATTTGATAATATCAGGTTTTGTATTAGGATCTATTATACAGGTCTTTCCCGGACTTCCAAAAGGCATAGAATGGGCTTTATGTCCTATAATGTTTTTAGCAGCTTATTTTTTAATAAGACTTTTACAGAGATTTGACCCTGATAATAGATAATATTTAGTTGTATATTATCTTTATATTATAAATATTAAAATAGTATGGATATCTGCTGAAAAGCTCTATATCAAAACTTTTATAATTATCTATTTCTTTAAAATTTTTTATCTTTTTACTGCCGTTTAAAAAGAAATCAATTTTCAGAAATGAGTTTACATTTCTTTCATTAATACTGTCATAAATATTTTTTGGTATTTGTATTATAAATGATTTATTTTCTTTTATAGATTTATAATTATTGTAGCCGTCTGTAATTTCTATATTAAATAGAGCAGGGTATATATTAATTTTATATGTATTTAGTATACGCCCTAATTTCATTATATTTATTTCTAAAATGTTTATATTGTATTTTTGATTTTGCTCTGAAGTTATATTTAATTTGATATCTGCATCTTTGTCTAATGTTTGAATATATAAATTGTTAGTGTCAAAATTATCATCTTCTAAAAATAAATTATAATTATATTCATCTTTGTGAAAGCCTATTATATCAGATTTTTCTCTATGTATGTCATAGCCTTTATATTTTAAATCACTTAATTTATAAATATCATCAGCCATAACTGGAAAAGCATTTAAACAAATAGCAAAAAATAAAAAAATAAAATATTTATTCATTATTAATAATATTAAGAATAATTTTACTGGTCAACTGTAAATATTACAGCTCTGTTTGAATCAGAGGCATTTTTCCAAAACTCTATGCTTCTGTAAAAATAATCCCAAGTATATTCAAAGTCTTCATCGCTTAAAGAATACTCATAATCTTTTTCATCTATTTTAAAATATTTTTCTTTGAACTTTTCTTTTGTGATAGTTTCTATTTTTGAGGCAATGTCTTTAACAATGTTTGCTTTTTTTAATGTAATAATATAATCTTCTTCATCATCTCCGTTTCCGTATAAAACATCTCCTCCCATTATAACAGAGCCTAAAGGATAATTATCATCGCCGAATACTAAAAATCCGTCATTAGAAAGGCATCTATGCATAGCGTCCCAAGATTTATCAAGCTCATAAATATATTTTTTATGTTTTTCAAAGTATATTTCTTCTAAATATTCAGAAACAAAATCAGGTCTTTCAAGTCTTGAAGTTTTTAATAATTTATTTAAATCCTTATCGCTTAAAGCAAATAATACTCCCAAACAGCCCATAATTATAACTCCGTAGTGATTATTAATTTTTTATTAAAAACTTTTCAATAATTATTTTGTAAAACTAAAGTGTTTTTCTTTATTTATACATAAAAAAATTATTCGCTGAAAATATCTGACAAGTAAACTTATCAGATGCTCATAATTTTTTTATTTTTCTTTATTTATACATAAAAAAATTATTCGCTGAAAATATCTGATAAGTAAACTTATCAGATGCTCATAATTTTTTTATTTCATCTATACTTAAACCTGTTATTCTGCTTATATCTTCATTACTCATATTCATGTTTTTTAAATTTAGTGCTATGTCTTTTGCTTTATTTATTTCTCCTTGCTCTATTCCTTCTTTAATTCCTTCTTTAATTCCTTCTTTAATTCCTTCTTTAATTCCTTCTTTAATTCCTTCTTTAATTCCTTCTTTAATTCCTTCTTCTTTACCTAGTCTTCTTTCCTCATCAAGCATTATTTGATTGCCGTATAAATATGCTTCTTTTTTCTCATATTCCATCATCATCAATCTGCTTTTTACAAAATTATTATATTTTTTCTGTACTTCTTCCATTATAGGTTTTTCTTTTACTATTTCAGACATAGATGCCTCCAAATTTTTACTTGTGAATATTTTGAGCCAATAATTTAAATCTTTAGATAATACATTTTTCCTAAACTTTTTTAACTCTATTATATGTATTTGTAAATGATCTGTTAGAAGTTTTTTATTATTCATCTCATAAAGCATATAGCATGAATGTATGTTTTTAGTTTTATCCAAATTAAAATTGAGAAGATTAATGCTTATTACAGGTGTAAGCTCATCATATCTTTCACCATGCTTTAATAATTTACTGTAATTAGCAGCCCAATAATAAAGTATACGTTCTGGAAATCTTGAATTACCTTGTAATTGTATTTCTATAATAACCACTGAACCATTTTGTGTAATGCATTTTACGTCAACTATTGTTTCTTTTAAATTTTTATTTTTTTTCAAGTTGAATGGTGTTAGTATTTCCACAGAACGAAAAGTCTTCATATTAGCATTAAGCATTATAGAATTGATAAAATCTAAAAGTATAGACTCGCTGCTGCCTTTATCAGTAAAAAGGTATCTTATAAAATAATCATTCAAAGGATTGAAATATTTTATTTTTGCAGTATTTAATTTTTTACTCATATAAATATTATACTAATAAAGAATGTATTTGTCAAAATTTACAGTTATAGTTAATTTTTTATTTAAGTATGAAATTTTTATAAAAAATAATTAGCTGCAAATATTATTACAGCTAGAATAATACTGTATATTAAAGACATTTTTATTTTGATAGATTTAAGAAAATATATAACTAAAAATAAAGCAAAAACTAATGCGGCAATAAAATAATATCTTTTAATGCCTTCATTTACTATTATTAAACTTATAGAAGCTACAAGATTACTAATCATAATCATTCTTACTAATATAAGCTGAATTGTTATAGCAAGAATATCACCATTATCCGGTTCTTGATTATTCATATTTTACTGCCTGATGTAATGAATATTTTATTTGAAAAACTCAGAGAAAGGGTTTTTAAAGTTGAATTTAAATTTACCTTTTTCAGATGTTTTTTTATGAGGTATATTTACCTGAGTAGCTTCATCTAAACTCATCATAAGTATTCCAATTACAGCTGAATATGCAGGATTATTCGCTATATCTCTTATGCCTTCAATTTTATCAGGCACACCTATTCTGGCACTAATAGGGGCAGCACCTTTAACAGCAGTTTGATAAGCCTTAGCAAGTTCTACCAATCCCGGAAGCAATGCACCGCCTCCTGTAAACACCATACCGGCAGAAAGAGAATCAATATACTTCATTTTATTTAATTCTTTTCCGCATAAACTGAAAATTTCTTCTACTCTAGGCTGTATTATTTCAGTTAATACTCTTTTAGGTATAGTACGCATTTGTCCGCTTGCAGTAGGTACTTCAATAATTTCCTTTTCTCCAACCATATCTATAAATGCAAAACCATGATCTCTTTTTAATCTTTCAGCAGAAGGTATTGTGATTCTTAATCCTTCGGCTATATCATTAGTTATATGCTGACTTCCTACAGGTATAACAGCAGTATGCCAAACGGAACCTTCCAAATATACCATAATAGAAGTAGTGGAATGTCCTATATCAAATACAACTACTCCAAGCTCTTTTTCATCTTCAGTAAGACATGCTTCAGAACTTCCTCTTATATTAACTATAAAGTCCTTTCCGGAAAAACGCATTTTATTTAAAGTTTTTCTTAAATGTTCGCTTACATGTTTAAGTCCTGTTATGATATGCACTTTAGTTTCAAGTCTGGTTCCGGACATACCCACAGGATTTTTTATTTCATCTTGTCCGTCCAAAGAATATTCCTGTTCTATAGCTTCTATTATTTCTCTATCGGCAGGTATTAATATATTTTTTGCACTTTCTAAAACTCTTTCTATTTCGGCGGGAGTGACTTCTTTATCTTTAGTATTGACACCTATTACACCTTTACTGTTTAATCCTTTTATATGATCTCCGCCTATTGTTGCAATTATATCAGGAGCTTGTAATCCAGCCATATGTTCAGCTTCATTTATAGATTTTTCTATAGCATTGGCAGCGGCATCTATATTGATAATAACTCCTTTTTTGATGCCTTCGCTTTCGCTTTCGCCTATACCTATAACATCTAATTTGTCATTATTAACACGGGCAATGACAGTCTTTATTGATGCACTTCCTGCATCTAATCCTGCTAAGATTGGCTCTTTCAAGGTAAACTCCTAAATAATAATATTATGTTAATATTTTCGGTAAAAATAAAAGTATGATTAATGATTATTTTTTATGATTATATTATGGTTTAATTAATTTAATGCTATTAGATATAAAATTACAAAATAACCCATTTGTTGTTTTCATAAGACATTATGAATGTTTGTCTTGCTTTTGAAGTAGTATCTTCTACTCTGTCATAAACAGATGAATCGGCATCTATATAAGCCTTTTTTCCTTCCAATTTTATATCATAAACCTTTTCTATTTTAGTTTCAAATTCAAAATCTAATGAAGGATCGCTTTGTACATATTCTTCAGCATTTTTTATATTTCTGCTTTTTCTTAATACTTCTTTATAATTTGTAGAATAGAATTTTTCATAAGCTATTCTAACACTGTCCTGATTATAAGGCAGTGAGTAAAACTCTTTTAAAGAAGATAAAGCTAGATTTTTTAATTTATCTTCATCATATTTTTTTACTTCTACATTTTCTTTAAAATCTTCATCGCTTAGAATTATTTCAACTCTTTTAGTATTTTCTTTATTATTACTGCTGCTGCATGATATTGAGAATAATATAGCAAATGATATTAATAATATATATTTAAACATTTATTAAAGTCCTTCCAATATAGATTTTCTTGTATTTTGAGGCGGCATAGCTTCCTTTTCTTTTATTCTTGTATCTGATGTTGTTGTAACATTATTCATATCTATATATTTTACAATGCTTGGTCTTTCTAATATTATTCTTATATCTCCATTCTGCCAAGCTACTGTATTGGCATTTAGGAAAGCTCCTTTAGAGTATTTAGCGTTTAAAGCAGATAATAATTCAAGGAAATCAACCTGATTAGGCTGAAAATTTATAGTTATAGAATATAAAGCATCATTTTTAAATATGAAATATCCGCTTTTATAAAATTTATTTTCTTCTAATGCAAGAAATGTAGCACTTTCTTCAGCATTCAAATCAACAGTACCTGTCATATATTGTTTAGGCAAAGTCATAGTATTATCGCTTAATATAGCATTTATAGTATCTTGTCTTGTTGCCCCTAAAGTAATGTTTTTGAATCCTGTTATAGGAGTATCTATTACAGCAGGTTTTCTGCCCATTATAGCATCATTAGTTATATATTCATCATTATTTTGATTATTTTCTTCTGTTTGTGTATTATTTTGTGTGTTATTTTGAGGCGGAATATAAGCATCATTTGTTGCATATTGAGAAAATAAACTGCATCCAAATACAAATATCAAAATAAATATATATTTTTTCATTTTTTATCCCAAATTTTTTATTTTATTCTTTTATAATAAAAACCTTATAAAAACAATCTTGTTATATAGTATCGGTTATATTTTATTTCAAAATAGTAAATTTATTTTGAGGTTTTTGTATATTATACTTGCAAATTATGCAATTAGTCTTTATTTATTTAATTAAAAAAATTTGAAAAAATTATGAAATATATTATATTTTAGTTATAAAAGGGTTTTAGGAAATTATTTATGAATAAATATAATAGAGTTACAATCGTTTGCGGTCATTATGGAGTTGGGAAAACAACTTTTTCTATTAACTATAGTATGTATATTAGAAATTTCACATCTAAAGGTATTTATATTGCTGATTTAGATGTTGTAAACCCTTATTTTAGATCCAGAGAGCATTCTTCGTATTTAGAAGGAAAAAATATAAAAGTTATAGGAAGTTATCTTCCGCAGTCAGGTTCTGATTTACCTGCGGTTTCTGCTGAGGTTTATTCTATTTTCGATAGAAAAGATATTATAGGCATAATTGATATGGGCGGCAATTCAGCAGGCAGTTTATCATTCGCTTCTTTTCGTGATAATGTTGATATTAATGAAACAGATGTTTTTTTTATTTTTAACGCCAACAGAAAAGAAAATTCCACTTTTGAATTAGCATTGGGGCATCTGATTGATATAGAGTCGGTTCTTGGCTTAAAAGTTACTGGTATAATAAATAATACTCATTTAATGAATGAAACTTCTTTTGACGATATAGAAAAAGGAGAAAGTATAGCATACGATTTATCTAAAGAGAAAAATATTCCGATAAAGTTTACTTGTATTAACAGTAAATTTTATCATAATAATTCTAAAATATTGACTAAATATGATTTATTTGTAATTGATTATGATATAAAAAATATAGGAAATATTATATAGTTGATTTATGGATTATAGTAATATTAGATTATATGAGATAGCTTCTATGTTATCGCCTAGTGTATATGAAACTATATTCTATAGTCAGTATCAAGGCCGTTCTGATAAGGATGCTATAATTTTAGATGATGAAACATTTGAGAGATGTCATGTATCTGATAATGTTTATAAGAATTTCCTATTTTCTAATGCAGCCAGACTCGGAAAAAGTATTGATTATATAGGACTTAATCAAATGCATAGTGCTGTAATAGAAGATATAAAAATAACTGAAAATGATATATCTATAAAATTAAATGATATTATTTTAACTAATTTGGCTAATACTCTAATAGATATAAAATCTATGGATGTAGAATTAGAGCCTTTTTATATTACTTTATTATTTAAAGGTATGAATTATTATTCTAACAACTATATAGATAAAAATGAAAAATTAATACCTACTGATGAAAGCCCTATAAATTCTATATATTGTCAGGATCAATTATCTTTTATTAATGACAAGCATATAGATATAGTAATTTCAACTAAGTATATAGATAATAAATTAAAATATATTATAATAAATTGCAGCAATGTTGAAGTTGTAGAATCTGCTAAAGATGTGTGGAAAAATATTTTTAAAAATGACTTTTCTATGCTTTATGAATATTTTCAAAATATTAGAAAGTCTAGTAATTTAATAATGGAAGGAACTATTTATAAAACTATAATATCAGGATATGAAAAATTTATGGATGATTTCATAGATTTAGATGATTTTTAATTATATTTTTATAATTTTATTATTTTTATGGAAAATATTAAGAACTTGCTTATACATTCACCTAATTGGCTTGGAGATATAATTATGTCTATGCCTGCCATTTATTTAATAAAAGAAAAATATAAGGGTATAAAAATTACCGTCATGGCAAAAAAATCTATGTTTGGAATATTTACTGCTTCTGATTTAGTTGATGAATGTTTGGAAGTAAAAAGGTTTCCGCATTTGAGAAAATATAATTTTGATGCTGCTTTGATTTTTCCTAATTCATTTGAAAGTGCTTTTAGAGTATTTGGACATGGTATAAAAAATCGTATAGGTTATAAAGCCGATTGTAGAAATTTTATGCTTACAAAAGCGGTTTATAGAAAAGAGGTTAGGTGGATACATACATCAGATTATTATGTTAATTTGCTTAAAGCTATTGGAATAAATGAGCAAAGACCTAGTATTAAATTAAAAATAAGAGAAGATGTATTAAATAAGGCAAGAGATTATTTAAAAACTGTGAATCCTGAGAATAAAAAAATATTTGCTTATGGTATAGGAGCAACTAACAGTATAGGTAAAATTTGGCGGGAGGAGTATTTTGCTGAAGTTGCTAATTATCTGTCAAACAAATATGATGCTCTTACTTTATTTATTACCACACCTAATGAAAAAGAGATATCTGATAAAATATCAGCTATGCTTTTAAAAGAGCCTATAATACCTTATATGTCATTAGATATGATAACTGGTATTTTGAGCTTATGTAATGGCTTTATAGGCAATGATTCAGGAGCTATGCATTTGGCTTCTATAGTTGGAATACCTACTTTAGGATTATATTTTGCAACACCTGCTTATCAGAATTTTCCTATTGGTATTAATAGCCATATAATAGAGAAAAAGCCGGATAATCCTGCCTGTGTATGCGGCGGCAAAAAATGTAAATTAGAAACATTTGAATGCCGGGAGATTATAAAGCCTAATGAGGTTATAAGTAGATTTGAATCAATAATATAATTTATATTATCGAATATGAAATTTGCTTCTGTTTTGTTTTCCGTTTATTAAAGTGTTTTTTATCCAAGAACTATTATCATTCATAGGAATCCATCTTCTCTCTTCGACTCTGTAATGCCAATCTTTATCTTCCTGATAATATATTTGTATTGTGCTGCCTTCATGTATGTTTAATATTTCATTGTCATGATAGTTAATTTCATCATAATCTGTACAGGATTTCTGTCCCATTTCTGAGTAATATTCATTTAGCGACATTAATGATTCATTTAGTTTATCATCCATTTCTTTAACATTAAGTCCTAATTTTTTAGCTTCTCTTATAGTAATAGGGTAGTTATGCGAAGGATAAGAAGAATTGAGAGAATTTGATATATCATCTATTAATTTCTGATCTTTCATATGATATGATAAAATATCTTTACATAACTTTATTGAAAGGCTTGAAGCCCTGTCAACAGCTCCCAAAACTAAAGGGTGTATATATTTGTATATATGTTCATAAGGATTATTATCATTATTATTTGACTGCTCTTTCCATAGTTTTATCACTCTAGCCAATTCATCCTGACTGACATATACAAGACTATTATCTTTATTTACAGGGGATAATTCATGCTGAAGCGATGTATCTACAGCTGTTATAAATGCTAAAGGTCCCATTTGTATTTCATCAGCACCCAAACAAAGCATTGTAGCCGCACTTGCAGCTTCTAAAGGCAGCAATGCCACAACTTTTTTGGCAGACTCTCTAAGAAGATGTACTATTCTTAAAGATGCCTGTCCGCTTCCTCCGGAACTTTTTATAAAGAAGTATATTTTATCGCATTTTCCTATATGTTTAAGTATATCAGAGAGTACAATTACATCATTTTGGCATATACTTCCTCCATTAGAGTTCCAATATGAAAGTAATGGAGCATCAAGATGTTTTGTAATTTTATTAATAATTTCCTGAGTTTTGGAAAATAATATAGGCGGTTTAATAGTTTTAGTTTGTGATTTATTATCAGCCATAGCATAAACCTCATTTTTAATTTACATAATTACATTTTTGCGTAATATTCTATATTAATAATAGATAATGTCAAATATTGATTTATTTTTTTGACTAAATTTGCTTGACAAATTAAGAAATTTAGTGTATAAAAGTTATATTATTATGCTTATTAATTAGTACAAGGAGTGCAAT
This sequence comes from Brachyspira hampsonii, assembly GCF_002214805.1. NCBI lineage: Bacteria > Pseudomonadati > Spirochaetota > Spirochaetia > Brachyspirales > Brachyspiraceae > Brachyspira > Brachyspira hampsonii. The sequence goes on from NZ_CP019914.1 coordinate 2,327,968, forward strand.
AAATTATGAAAAAGTTATTCGTAGTATTAACTTCAATTTTTATCGCTGCATCTGCTTACGGTTTAACAAACTCAACTTTGATTGATTTTGCTTTAACAGGTAATGCTGATAACTTACAAGGTGGAGAAGGTGATACAAATGAATTAGTTCCAGTTGCAGAAAATCTTTATAATGATAACTGGGTAGTGTGGTTGAATGAATCTGCTAGATTAACAGAAAATCGCAGAAATTCTTATGTTACTAACGTAGATAGTAAAGGTAACAATGGTGCTTGGGAAGCTGGTAAAGTTCTTGGTATAAGAGTACATTTCCCATTAGCAGGTTGGAACAGCTATGCTTTAGTAAAACCAGTATATGAACTTGAAATGTATGGCGGTGCTGATGGTACTAAATATACAGAAGGTAAAGGTGTTATACATAATGTAGGCGAAATTAAATCTATAAGCTCTTGGGTTTACGGACGCAATTTCTTAGTTAGCTATTTCGTAAACTTACAAAACGAATACGGTGCATTAAAATCTTATCCTATGGGTACTGTTTACTTCAATGGTTGGAGACAAGTAAGATGGGAAAACAGAGAATATTTACCTAATGTTCGCGACAGAATATTAGTAAGAGAACCTCTTTATCCTAGAATGATCCCTTCTGTAAAATTAGATTCTTTAGGTTTCTACAGAACTAAAGATACTCAAGGCGGAGATTTCATTACTTATGTTAAAGATGTAACACTTGAGTACGATGTAGTAGTTGTTGATGCTGAAGAAGATATCGATGATGAAGCTACTTGGCAAATCTTAAAAACTGAAAATGATAGAAAAGAAGCTATAGAAGCTGCTAGAATACGCGAACAAGCTGAATTAAGAGCTCTTGAAGAAAGACGTATAGGTGATGGTACTGCTGATCAAGGTGCTGCTAATAACGGTGCTGCTGCTGATCAAGGTGCTGCTCAAGAACAAGCTCAATAATTAAATTAGTTTGGAAATAAAAGGCTAATTAATAGATTAAGGGGAAACTTAATAGTTTCCCCTTTTTTTATTGTATTTTTTTTATTTTAGAATATAATTTTAATAAAATTATATTGAAGGAGTTATTTATGAGATTAATGAAAGAACCTCTAATAAACAAAGATGATACTCTATATATTTGTATTGATGAACAGGTTAAATTAGTTCCTGCTATATATGATATTGATACTGTTATAAAAAATACTAATATGCTTTTTAGAACTGCTGATATGCATAATATTCCTGTTTTAGTTACAGAACAGTATCCTAAAGGTCTTGGCAGTACTGATGAGAAAGTTAAGCTGCCAAAAAATTATAAACTTTTTGCTAAAGAATATTTTAGTATATTCGGTACTGAAGATTTTGTAAATGAGTTTAATTCTATCAATAAAAATAATATTGTAGTGTTTGGTATAGAAACTCATGTTTGCGTTTATTATAGTGTTGTTCATTTGCTAGAAAATGGATATAATGTATATGTTGTTGCTGATGCTTGTTCTTCCAGAACTAAAGAGAGTAAGGATATAGCTTTAAAGCAAATGGCTAATCTTGGTGCTAATATAGTAACTACAGAAATGATAATGTTTGGTCATATAGAAAATTGTAAAGTTCCTTGTTTTAAAGATGTTAGTAAATTATTAAAAGATAATTAATATATAATTTAGGAGAAATAAAATGGCTAGAAAAAAACTTATTGCTGGTAATTGGAAAATGAATAATTCCAATAAAGAAGCTTTAGAATTAGTTAATAGCTTAAAAGATTTAGTTAAAGATGTTAAAGACAGAGATATTATGATAGCTCCTACATTTACTTGTTTAAGTGATGTTCATAATGCTATTAAAGGAACTAATATTAAATTAGGTGCTCAGAATTTATACTTTGAGGAAAAGGGTGCTTTTACAGGACAGATTTCTGCTGATATGCTTTTGGCTGTAGGATGCGAGTATGTTATTGTAGGACACTCTGAATGCAGAGATATATTCGGCGAAAAAGACGAGCTCATAAACAAGAAAGTAAAAAGAGCTTTGGATAAGAATCTTATACCTGTTTTATGCGTTGGAGAGCATTTAGAAGAAAGAGAGAAGGGTATTACTTCTGATATAGTAAGTTCTCAGATTAAAGAAGCATTCAAAGGTTTAAGCGAGGCTGAAGCTAAAAAAGTTGTTATAGCTTATGAACCTGTTTGGGCTATTGGTACTGGTAAAACTGCTACTCCTCAGGATGCTGATGATGTTCATAAAACTATTAGAGAAACTTTGAAATCTCTTTACAATGATTCTGTTGCTGAAGGTATGATTATACTTTATGGCGGAAGTGTTAATGAAAAAAATGCTGATGATTTACTTAATATGCCTAATATAGATGGTGCTTTGGTAGGCGGAGCATCTTTGGTTGCTGATAAATTTGCTAGAATAGTTAATTATGTAGCTAAGTAAATTTAATTATTATATTGTATTTTAAGGGCAATGCTTTATGAGTATTGCCCTTGTTTTATTTTGTAAAAAATATATAATATCTCATTATTAAATAATTTAAAAGAGCATAATAATTTGAAGATATTTAAATTGTTTTATATATTATTATTTGTTTTCTATTCAAATATTTTATTTTCTCAGCAGCCGGAAATTTCGCTTGTGAAGTTTTATATATGTGATGGCAATATTGGAAATTCTCAAATATCTATGTATTTAAATATAATGGATGGAACTAATGTATTTGGAAAATATTATTACAAAAATATAAATCAATTTATAGATATAAAAGGACATATTAATCAAAATAAATTATATATTGAAGAAAAGGTTAATAATCGTGTAACAGGATATTTTAATGGAATAGTTTCTAATGATTTATTTTTTTCAGGGGAATGGACATCTCAAGACGGAGAAAATAAATATGATTTTTCATTTTATATGAATAAATCTTATCCTATAAACACTCTTGATATTATCAATTTAGATTTGGAAGCTGCTTTAGATGACGGCAGAAAATTTGAATCGAGTAAAGATGCTGTAATAATAAAAAATGAAAAAAATCTTAATAATTTAGATAGAATTTCTTTAGATGTTGATGGAGTAAAATCTTTAAATACAAATAGAATAGCATTTATACTTAATAATTCTATTATTGATGAATATAATGTGTGGAAAAAATCCAAAGAAAATAATGAGGATTTTCAATTAATAAAAGAAATAAATGTTTCTTATTTAGATGAGAATATAATATCATTTACTATATATAATTATTCTTATACAGGCGGAATTCATGGTATATATAATGCTGTGCCTGCTATATATTTAATTTCAACAGGTGAAAGAATAGGTTTGAATCTATCAGAGCTAATAGAAAATAAAAATGATAGAGAATTAATTAATTTGATGAGAAGTAAATTACTTAGGAATTTTACTGAAAAAGATTTTTTTGATTTTTATTCTATTGAACTTAGTGATATTTATGATATAACTCCATCTGGTGTAACATTTATATGGCCTTTATATAAGATTGCTGATTATGCTCATGGTATTATAGAAATTGAGTTTACATATTTAGAGCTTAAGCCTTTTATAAAAAAAGATTCTAAATTTTGGTATTTGTTTAATAAATAGTTTATTGTTTTATATTGTATAAAGGACATATTTTATGAATGATAATGATATTCACCCAATAATGAAAGAGCTTACAAAAGTTACTAAAGAAATGCCTATGCCTGTTGTAACTGAAATAAAAATAATAACAAACAGAGATGCATATAAAATTTTAATATCTACAATGCTTTCACTTAGAACAAAAGATCCTACAACTAGAGATGCTTCTATGAGATTATTTGAAAAAGCTGGAAATCCTAAAGATATGCTTAAACTTACAGAAGAAGAAATAGAAAAACTTATATATCCTGTTGGTTTTTATAAAGTAAAGGCTAAAAATATATTGGAAGTATCTAAAATGATAATAGATGATTTTAACGGACAAGTGCCTGATGAAATAGATGAGCTTTTAAAACTTAAAGGTGTGGGAAGAAAAGTTGCCAATTTGGTAGTAACTGAAGCATTTGATAAAGACGGTATATGTGTTGATACTCATGTTCATAGAATATCAAATAGATTCGGATATGTTAATACAAAAACTCCTGAAGAAACAGAGTTTGCATTAAGAGATAAACTTCCTAAAGAGTATTGGAGGGTTTATAATGATACTTTGGTTGTTTACGGACAGAATTTATGCAAGCCTATTTCTCCATTATGTTCAAAATGCACAGTATCTCAGTATTGCGATTATTTTAAAAATGAATATAAAGAGCATAAAGAAAAAAATAAAGAAAAAAAATCTAATAAGAAAAAATAAATATATTATTGATTGTTTATTATCTTTTTTGTATTTATTTTATTCATTTTTTTGAATGAAATATTTGCCTGCGATATTATAACTCCTAATAATATAAAAACTATTCCTACTACAGCGAATACAGTTATATTTTCATCTAAAATGATTTTTGAAGCTATTAAAGTTATTATTGGTATGAAGTATATATATGTATTAGTTCTTACAGCACCTAATATTTTTATGGAATAAGCCCAAGTTATAAAACATAAAGTGCATGCGATAAAAGATAAAAATAAAAAATTGATTAAGTTTATAGGTTTTAAATAATCATTTATATTTACATCAAAGCCCATAAATAACATTGCAGGCAGCATAAATATTATTCCATACATAAAAGTTTTTTTAGTTATTAAAACAGAATTATATCCCAAATCTGCAATTTTTTTTACTAATACAGAATATATTCCCCACATAACAGCAGCTAATACGGCAAACATATCCCCTATAGGATTTATTTTTAATATAAACTTTCCATTGAATGCTATCACAAATATACCGATTATAGCAAATATGAATCCTATAAAGAAATTAATTTTTAGTTTTTCTTTTAAAAATACTGATGCGAATATTCCTGTAAATAATGGACCTATAGCAACTAAGATACCAACATTTGATGCCAAAGAATAGTTTAATGCTATATTTTCAAATAAATAATAAAGTGTTATTCCGCTTAATCCTGTAAGAGCAAATAATATTTCTTCTTTCTTTGTATGTATTTTATTATTTTTACGGTATATTATTAAGAGTAAAGCAAATCCTAATAAAAACCTGCTGAAAAGTATCTCTATAGGGGAGAAATCTCTTAATAATATTTTTGTAGAAATAAAAGTAATACCCCACATTAATATACTGAAAAATGTGCATAAGTATGCTTTAATATTTTGATTGATGAACATTGTGTTTTTCCAATTATTTAGAAGAATCCCTTATAACATTTTTTATATATTCATCATCTTCTATGACTTTTATAGAATTTTTATTATCTATTTCTTTTTTATCAGAACAAGATAACATCAGCATAACTAAAATTAATAAACAATATATCTTTTTTATCATTACCATTATCCGCAAATAAATTATACTATATTATATAAACAGTATAATTCCTAAAAATATAAAAAATAATTACTTTATTGATAAAATTGTTTGACAAAATGTTTAAATATAATATTATTGTTATTAACATAATATCGGCATAATTTTAAAGGAACTATGAATATGAAAAAGATTTCATTATATTTTATTATTTCAATATCATTATTATTTGTATTTTCATGCTCCAAAAAACCTTATAATAATGTCAATTTAAAAAAAGCATTGGATTTGATGAGTAAATCAACTAATTTAGTTTTATTAGATGTTAGAACAGCAGAAGAATATATGGGAGGAAGTGCCCCTAATTCTATTAATATTGATGTACTTAATACAGATTTCAAAAGTAAAATAGATCTTTTAGATAAAAATAAAGAATATATAGTATACTGCAGAAGCGGAAACAGATCTGCTATAGCTTCGAGTATAATGGCTACCAATGGATTTTTACATGTTTATAATTTGCAGAATGTAAGTTATGCAGATTTTGTAAATGCTATATTAACAAATCAAAATTAACTTTTTGATATATTAATTTAAAATAGGCATGGAAATTATTTCCCATGCCTATTTTTTTATTATATTATGATGCTTTTATTTCTTTTATAGCACTTTGTATATCATCATATATTTTTACTTTTTTATGTGCTTCTAATGATTTTAAAGACCATTTTGAATATTCATTTAATCCCGTTAATATTAAATTTCCTCCCCTAAATTCCAATACTTTTTGAACTTCAAGCATTAAATATATAGCATTGGATATTATGTATTTAGTATTGTTTACGAAATGTATAATTATATTTTTGGTATAATTTTCTAACAGCCTATTTAGTATATTATAAAGCTCATTGTATATGCTTGAATTAATATCTTTTTCTATTATTAGAATTATATTTTTATCATTATTTATATAGTATTCTTTTATACTGTTTTTTGTAATATTTTTTTCCATAAATTACTCCTTTTCATTAATTAGTTTTATATTAAATTTCCCCCTTCTCTAAATTTATCAATTTTTTCTTTTAGTGTATCATATAGTCTCAGAAAACTAGGCAGAGATAAATATACAGCAGTGTCAACATCAACAGTATTTTCTTTTCTCATTTCATTTCCTAGCAAAAGAACTATTTCTTCATCATTTTGTATTATGGCACTTCTATTGCTGTATATGCTTCTTGATTTTTTCATATTGTATTTTGTATTGTTTATTTTCATATTACCTCCTTTTATGATTTATATATTATTATCATAATGTGATTTTCAATTCTTATCTTTATATATTTAAAATATACTTTATATTTTAAATAAGTCATTAATGTGAGGTAATATATAGTTCCTATAAATATTAATAAGTATATATATTATAAAAAAATTAAAAATTTATAAGCATTTTTTATAAAAAACGAGTATGAATTTATTTGTTTTAAATAAAAAAATAAAATACTTGTTTTTTATAGATTTTTATTATATCATATAATATTAGTAAAAAATCGAGTTAAAGTTTAATATTTAAGGAAAGAAAAATAATTTATGAAAAAAATTGTATTGTTTATTATATTGCTAAGTATTCAAGCTCATTCTCAAATAATGACTCCCGAAAAAGTTGTTAGTATGATATCTAATAGATTTTCTGCTATTAAAGGTTTTTCAGCTAATTTTGTAGAGAGAAATGGTGAAAAAGTATCTTACGGAAATGTTATAACTAAAAATCCTAATTTGTTTAGAATGCAGTACTCAAGCGGAGGAAATGGGCAGTCTATATACTGTAATGGAGAAACTTTATGGATAATATTTCCTAAAAATAATGTTGTGGCAGAACAGAAATTAAATTACGGTGATTCAGGTGCCATATATACTCCTGAAGGAATTATGAGACTTACTACTAAATTTAATATAGATTTTTATAATGAAAGAGAACTTGTGTCTGTAAACAGTTTTAACGATTCTGAATTGGGAATAGCTAAATATAATAGTTCTTATGCTGCAAATGATAACAGAAAGGCTTATCATATGCTTTTAACTTCAAAACAGGCCAGCGTAGACAGAACAGGTTTCACTAAAATACATTTATGGGTAGATAATACAGGTATGATTATAAGAATATTAGGAATAACAACTACAAATGTTCCAGTAGAGTATTTATTTACATCTATTAGATATAACCCTAATTATGAAGATAACAATAAGGATTTTGAACCGGAAATATCAGAAAATATGCAGGTTCTTAAAGATGGTTTAGTACCTAACAATTAATTTTAAGGATTTATATGGAAACTATAGGTCAAATATTAAAAAATGCTAGAGAAAAGAAAGGGCTTACAATAGAAGAACTTGAGGCTACTACTCATATAGTTGCAAGATTTATAAAGGCTTTAGAGAATGAGGAATTTGATGTTCTGCCGGGAGAGATATATGTAAAAGGCTTTATAAAGAATTTGAGCGATAAATTATCATTAGATGCTGATATGGTTCTTGAAAGATATAATTTGCAGAAAAACGGCATTAAGTCCGAACAGGATTTATTAAAAGGAAATAAGAGTATAAAAAATATTAAAAAAATAAAGAGCCTGTTAAAGAAATTAAAGACAATAAAGATGTTAAAGATACCAAAGAACAAGAAATTAATAAAGAAGCAAAAGATACTAATACAAAAGAATCTCTTAAAGATGTTATAAATACAGAAAAGCATGAAGAAAAAACCATAAAAGAAACAAATAAAAAAAATAAAAATACTAATACAAATAACCGTGCCGAAACAGATTTGATTTTTATGGCAAGGAGAGATTTATATAAATTAAGGAATAAGGATAAATCTATAATACCTACAATAATTGTTGTACTTGCGGTTATTGTTGTTATAGCAGTTATAGTACTTAATTGGAAAAATATAACAGGATTTATATTTCCTTCAAATAACAAAAGACAAAATAGGAATGAAGTTGAAATATCAAAGAATATAGTTGACAGTAAGGCTAAACAAAGCGTAAAATCCGGAGATATTATATATTTTAAGCCTCTTGGAATATCTGCTACAATTAAATTTAACAGCATAGGAAATGTTCTGCATATAAATATTAACGGACAGGACTTATCTTTCTCTAAGAGCAGTCCTATAATATTGGATTTGAACGGTAATGGAATAAATGATTTTAGGATAAGCGTTATAGAAGTTTATGATAATTCGGCTACTGTGGAAATGGAAAAACTTGAAGAAAATCAAATGGTTAATACAGGTTATACAAATGATATTGAAACAGATGCTGCTTTAAATAGTACTAATTATAATAATACAATTTCTACAAATTTACTTGTGATAAATGGAGAAACTTATATAGAACAGGATACTGAGAAAGTAGATATCAGAATAGAGATAACTGCTAAGCATTTTGTATATATAAGATATTTTATAGATTCAAACAGACCGGCAACTACTAACCTTTTAAGCGGTAAAACATTGTATTTAGAGGCTAAAGATGTTGTTATGCTTACTATAGGTAATGCTGGAGAGGTTGTAGTTAAAGTTAATGGAAAGATTATTAATGTAGGAGCTGCTGGTGAAACTGTTAATAAGACTATAAAATGGGTTAAGAATTTGAATGACTCTACTAGATATAATCTTATTATGTCAGATACTAAATAATTATTTATTTTTTATCTGAATAATTTTCGTCAGACTGTCATATTTAAAATTAAAAAAGGAAATTTAATTTGCAGAATATATATTTACATAGTTTAGGATGTGAGAAGAATACTGTTGATGGAGAGCATATATTAGCCATATTACAGAAAAAAGGCTTTAATATTACTAATAATCCGGAAGATGCAGATATAATAGTTATAAATACTTGTGCTTTTATAGAGGATTCAAAGAAAGAGTCCATTGATGCTATATTTGATCATTCTATGTATAAAAAATACGGAAAATGTAAAAGGCTAATAGTATCAGGCTGTATGAGTGAAAGGTATAAAGAAAATTTTCTTGAGATGTTCAAGGAAGTTGATTCTGCTATAGGTATATATGATTTAGAGAATATATTAAAAGCCGTAGAAGAAGATGGTTTTCATGATGCAAAAGAAAATACTGAATATAAAGAGTATGGTGATAGAGTAAATACAGGCACTAAGTATAGTGTTTATATAAGAATAAGCGACGGATGTCATGCCAACTGCAGTTTTTGTGCTATACCGGGAATCAGAGGCGATCATAGAAGCAGAAAGATTGAAGATATAGTAAAAGAAGCTGAAAATTATGCCAAAAACGGAGCTAAAGAAATTAATTTAATAGCTCAGGAAACAACTTTTTACGGATATGATATATATAATAAATTAGCCTTACCGGATTTACTTAAAGCTCTTTCAAAAGTTGAAGGCATTAAGTGGATAAGAGTGCTTTATCAGAATCCAGTTGTTTTGAATGATGAGATAATAGAATCTTTTTTTACTACTGATAAAGTTGTTCCTTATTTTGATATACCTTTGCAGCATGTGGATAAAAATATATTAAAATATATGAACAGAGGAACAAGAAGCTATAAATTTTATAGGGAAATGATAGACAAAATAAGAAGCTATAATAATGATGCTGTTATAAGAACTTCTTTGATAGTCGGATTTCCGGGAGAGACTGCTGAATCATTTAAAAAGTTAATAAAGTTTGTAAGAAATGCTCAGATTGATAGGGTAGGAGTATTTACTTATTCTGAAGAGGAAAATACAAAGGCTCTTCTTATAAACAAGCCTAAAATGAGCAGAAATAGAAAATTAATGCTTAGAGAAAGACTTATGAGGGCGGCTATAGAAGTGTCTGAAAAAAGATTGGAGAGATTTATAGGAAGAACTATAGATGTATTGATAGAAAAAAAAGAAGATGATAATAAATTTATAGGCAGAAGCATATACGATGCTCCGGAAGTTGATGGATATGTTGAAGTTTATAATGAAAATACTAATAATAATATAAATATTGGCGATATAGTGCAGGTTGCTATTACTCATAATACAGAATATGATTTAATAGGCAATGTTATTTAATTAGGAGATCTTTTGTTATGAAGAAAAAAAAGCAGGGAAATGAATCCAGCAGTATTGGAAAAGAAGAAAAAAAATCATCTTATGCTAATAAAGAAGATGCTTTCAGGGCATATTTTGAAATAGTTACTAAAATAGTTTATACATTGAATCTAATATCAGATAGAAATGATATGACCAGAAGACTTTCAAGTAATATTGACAGAGCTTTGGGTTATGATGATGAGATGATGTCCAATAATGAAAAAATAGTTAATAACAGTAATGAAGTTGAAATACTTATAAATTCTCTTAAGACAGATGTAAAAAAGATATATTCTTTTAAGAAGTATAATTTTAATATAGAAAGATTTATCTTAGAAAAGGATTTAGATTTAGATGAGAGATTTATTTTGTATTCTGTATTAGTTTATACTATTTACGGCGATTCTATGTCGGCTATATCTGTTAGAAGAATATTAGAGCTTATCACATTAAATAATGACATATATATAAATAAGTATCATTATTTTGATAATAATAGTAAATTAATATCAAGCGGTATATTTAATCTATCACATGAACCCTATCCTAGCAGCGGTATACTCGAAATAACAAATACATTAATAACATTTATAAATTCCAGAGTAATATTTGCATTTCTAGAGAAAGATAGTTACAGTGTTATAGAAAGTATAATCAGCAATGAAGAAATTTTAAAAAAATACTCATTAGAAAATAAAATAGGCAGTAAACGCAAATCCTCAAAATCAGATATTTTAACTCCTAAAGAAATAGTTGCTCAATTAGATAAAACAGTCATAGGTCAGGACGAAGCAAAAAAAGCATTGGCAGTACATGCCTATTTGCATTGTTTGAGAATAAACGGCAATAAAGATATACCTTTCAGATCAAATATTCTTATGATAGGACCTACAGGAGTTGGAAAAACTTATTTAGTGAAAACATTGGCAGATATATTGGGACTTCCCTTTGCCCGTGCAGATGTAACTACACTCACAGAAACAGGATATGTGGGCGATGATGTAGAGGTTGTTCTTTATAATCTTTATAGAAAAGCCAATGGCGATTTGGAGCATGCTCAACATGGCATAGTATTTTTAGATGAGGTTGATAAGATAGCAAAGGCTGATGCTCATCAATCCACTACGGGAAATCCTTCTGATAAGGCTGTACAGGAAGCACTTCTTTCTATGATGAACGGAGAGGATATAAGAGTTCCTGAATTCGGCGACAGAAGAATGATGCATTCTAGTGACGGCATACTTATGAATACTAAAAACATATTGTTCATATTCGGCGGTGCTTTTGTGGGGCTTGATGATATTATTAAGATGCGTTTGAAGGGAGAAAGCAGTTTGGGATTTGGTTCTAATGCTGTTGTAAATAAGCTGCAGAAAAATAGGATATTGAGTCAGGTTGATGTTAAAGATATAGAAAAATATGGTATGATACCGGAGTTTATAGGTAGAATTCCAATAATAGTAACATTAAATGATCTTACTAAAGAAAATTTGAAAGATATCTTGACAAAAACTTCGGAATCTCCTATTATTAAATATACTGAATTTTTTAAAAGTATAGGTAAGAAGCTAGTAGTAACTGCTGAAGCTATCAATTTTATAGTTGATAAGGCTTCCAGCATGAATATGGGTGCAAGATCTTTAAAAAGTATAGTTGAAACTGCGATGATTAATATACTTTTTAATTTAGATGGAGTAAAGGGAAATACCTTAACTCTTACTAAATATGATATAGAAAATGCATTCAGTGAGAAGGAGTTTGTAACTTCAGGCAATGAAGATGATAAATTAGATAATTCCGGCAAGAATTTTTCTAAAGAATCTTTTATGGCTTGATTTTACTTTATTTTTGTTTATTTGTTATAAATAATGTATATATAATTATTTAAGAACAGGTAATATATTGGAGTTTGTAGAGATGATAGTAACTAAAGAAAAAGAATTATTAAAAGATTATGAATTAATAGAAGCACATAAGAAAGGTGATAGTGAAGCATTGGATATTTTATTAACAAGATATAAAAATTACATATTTAATTTATCATATCGCTTTATGCATAATTACGAAGATGCTATGGATTTAACACAAGATGTATTAATACGCGTATATAAAGCAATAGACAGATATGAAGAACGCAATTATTTTAAAGGCTGGTTATATCGTATAATAAGCAATACAGCTATTAATATGTATTCTAAGGCTTATAGGAGGGAATCTCCTTATCTAGAAAAATTAGAAATAGTTGATGATAAAAGATATAATACAGAAAAAGAATATGAAAGAATATATCTTCAGGAAAAAATTTATAATGCTTCTACTAAATTAAAGGGAAAACAGAGAGATGTCTTTATATTGAGATATTATGAGAATTACTCATATAAAGAAATATCAGATATTTTGAATATATCAAGCGATTCAGCTAAGAGTAATTATTCTTATGCTCTTAAAAAAATGAAATCGCTCCTAGAAAAAGAAAGGACTCTTTTATGAAACTACATGACATGATGCAATTTAAAAGCAAAATCGAAAAGAAAAGACATCATTTTGATTTGCCAAGTTTGCCTGATAGAGAATGGCAGTATATGCTTCAAAGGGCTAAGATGGAAAGTATGAAAAAAAATGAAGTTACTCCATTTTATGCTTTTATGAGTTCTGCTAGGCTTTCTATAGCACTCTCTACAGCGATAGTCTTGGTATTAGCTTTATCTTTGTTTTATGGAAATCCTAGTAAGGAAGATTCCCATAATACTAATACTGCATCATCTCGTAAAACTAACATAAATGTTGTTAATGTGGCTAATAGTAGTTTTATTTAAAATTTAAAACCTATAATAGAAATTCTGAATTATACATTGGCATATCTTTATGTTAATGTATAATTTTGTTTTATTTATAATAGTATTTCTATTATATCCGATAATGATTAGTAAAATATTTTTTTATATAAAACATAATACAGGATTATAATATGTTTCAATTTCATTTAACAAGCAAAGCAAAAAAGGTAATAGAATTATATGCTCAGGAAGAGGCTAAGAGATTAAATCATGATATGGTTACTCCTGAACATATACTTTTGGGTCTTCTGCATGAATCAGAGGCTTTGGCTACTCGTGTGTTATTGAGATTGAAAATTGATTTAGACAGACTTAAATTAGAATTAGAATCAGCTATGGTAAAATCTTCAACTACAAAAGTATTTGGAACTTTACCTACTGCTCCAAGAGTGCAGAAACTTATAAGCAGATCTGCTGAAGAAGCAAGAGCTTTAAGTCATAATTATATAGGTACTGAACATTTATTGCTTGGTCTTTTAAGAGAGGAAAGCGGCACTGCTTATAATGTACTTACAAGTATGGGGCTTGAGCTTACTATATTAAGACAAGAAATATTAAAAATGCTTGGTGTTGCCGGAAGTAATATGTCTTCTATGGAACAGACTAATCAGGAAGATAATGTTAAAAAGGTTAAAACTCCTACTTTAGATCAATTTGCCCGTGATTTAACTAAAATGGCTAGGGATAAGGCTTTGGATAAAGTTATAGGCAGAGAAAATGAAGTAATGAGAGTTGTTCAAATTCTTTCAAGGAGAAAAAAGAACAATCCTATACTTTTGGGAGAACCTGGTGTTGGAAAGACTGCTATAGTTGAAGGCTTGGCAGAGAAAATAGTTGCTGCAGATGTACCTGATATACTTCTTAAAAAACGCGTATTAACTTTAGATTTGTCTTCTGTGGTTGCTGGTACAAAATATAGAGGCGAATTTGAAGAGAGAATAAAAAATATAGTTTTAGAAATTAAAAAAGCAAATAATATAATAATATTTATAGATGAGCTTCATACATTAATAGGAGCAGGCGGTGCTGAAGGTGCTTTAGATGCTGCTAATATGTTAAAACCTGCTCTTTCTCGCGGAGAAATACAGTGTATAGGGGCTACTACAATCAATGAGTATAAAAAATATATAGAAAAAGATGGTGCTTTAGTTAGAAGATTTCAGCCTATCAATGTTGAAGAGCCTAGCGTAGAAGATACCATAGAAATTTTAAATGGAATAAAACCTAAATATGAGGAACATCATAAAGTAAAATATACTGATGAAGCTATTACTGCAGCTGCTGTATTGAGTAAAAGATATATATTTGAAAGACATTTGCCTGATAAAGCTATAGATTTAATAGATGAAGCAGGTTCAAGAGCAAGACTTCTCAATATGACAAGACCGCAGGAGTTCAAAGATTTAGAGAAGAAAATAGAAGAACTTAATCAAAATAAGAAAAATGCAGTTGATAATCAGAATTTTGAAGATGCTGCTAGAATAAGAGATGAAATTAGTTCTTTGCAGGAAGAGCTTTCAATTAAAGAAGAAAAATGGCGTGGAGAAAGAGAAAAGATAGAAACATTCATTGAAGAAGATGATATAAGACATGTTATATCTGAAATAACTAATATACCTATAAAAAGATTATTAAACTCAGAAAGCAAAAGACTTATAGGTATGGAAGAGGAACTTCATCAGAAGGTTGTAGGACAGGAAGAAGCTATATCTTCTATATCTAAAGCTATTAGAAGAAGCAGAGCAGGGCTTAAAACATCAAAAAGACCGCTTGGAAGTTTTATTTTCTTGGGACCTACAGGCGTTGGGAAGACTGCTTTAGCTAAAGTTCTTTCAGAGTTTATGTTTGGGGACAGTGATGCTCTTATCAGAATAGATATGAGTGAGTTTATGGAAAAGTTTGCTGTTAGCAGACTTATAGGAGCTCCTCCTGGATATGTAGGTTATGAAGAGGGAGGCGGACTTACTGAAAAGGTAAGAAGAAAACCTTATTCTCTTATACTTTTTGATGAAATAGAAAAAGCTCATCCGGATGTTACTAATATACTTTTGCAGGTGCTTGAGGAAGGGCAGCTTACTGATAATTTTGGAAGAAAAGTTGATTTTTCAAATACCATTATAATTATAACAAGTAATTTAGGAGCAAGAGATATTGTCAAAGGAAGTTCTTTAGGATTTAATGCCGTTGGAAGCGAAAAAGATGCTAATGATATTAAAAATTTTGCTTTGGAAGAATTAAAACAGAATTTCAATCCGGAATTTTTAAATAGAATTGATGATATTATAGTATTCCATACTCTTAGCAAAGATGATTTGAAAGATATTATTAATATAATGCTTAAAGAGCTTAATGATGCTATTAAAGAGAGAAATATTGTTATTAATTTAAGCGAAGAGGCTAAGAATTATATCATAGATAAAGGATTCGACAAGAAGTATGGTGCTAGAAGTTTGAGAAGAGCTATACAGAAAGAGATAGAGGATTATGTGAGTACTGAGATATTGTTCGGTAATATAGAAGATGGTGATACTATTAATGTTGATGCTAATGATGGCTCTTTGATATTTTCTTATGACAAGTCAGTTAAGGCGGAAAATAAGGAATTATCTAAAAGTTAGTTAACATACTCCTATAAATATTTGTGATGCTTCCAAAATTATTTTATGATTTTGGGGCGTCTTTTTATTTATATATATTATTCATTTGTGAGTATTTTTTTTACTCTGTAATTTGTATAATCTTTTTCTACATTATAATCTATAATAATTAAATATGGTCTTGTATTAGTATATACATACTTTATATCTATAATAATATTATTTATTTTATCCCCATTTATGATGCTTTCTCTCCATTCCATTTCTGTTTTTTTCATCTCTCCCATGTTTAGTTTTTTATTTATTGGTATAAGATTATCAATATTAGGAGAACCTCCGAATTGTCTGCCTATTATATGTCCTCCTTGATCCTTGCCCTTTATACCATAAAGCTCCACAACTTTTCTCTGAGCATAACTATTTCTTTTAGCATTTGAAAGTATGAGATTTTCTTTTCTTATAACCTTATATATTCTTGATTGTATGTCAGTGCTGTAGAGTGTTCCATTTATATTATATTTTATATTAGGTTTTAAATATTCTATTCTGTTTATTTTTATAAAATGAGATTTATCATTTTCATTTTTTATATTATATACATGATTAGTTTGGCATGATATTATAAAAATTATAGATAGTATTGAGATAATATATGTTTTCATATTCCTAATTAAATAGGATTATATTTTTTATTTATTTACTTACAACCTTTTAAAAGATTACTTTTTAATTTTTTTATATGAAAATACATTTTATATGCGGTATTTATTTTTGGAAATATTATTTTATAAGAATTATATTGTTGTATATATATTAAAAAAACCATGTACGAATTAATCATACATGGCTTTTTTTAATAACTGCTATTTTTAATTATTTGTTTGAGCAGTATTTTCTTCTTGCTGAGTATTATTCTGATTATTTTGCTGCTGATTTCTTAATATCATAGCTTCATCATAAGTTATATATTCCATATTAGGATCATAAGTACCAGCTCTTTCTTCACCATTCATACTAGGTATAGTTAATACCTGTCCAGGAAGTATCAAGTCTGGATTATTAGGATCTCTTAATACATTTCTATTAGCCTGATACAATCTATACCATTGTATAGGATCATTATATATGAATGAATAACCAGCTATTCTCCATAAAGCATCAGTTAAAGGAGTTCTTTGTACTACAGTATAATACATAGGAAGTACAGTAACTTTTCCTTCAGTATTAACAGTTTGACCAGTAGTAGCATCTATGATTTGACCAGTTTCATTATTGTTATTGTCTGTATCAACCAAGTCGCCGTCTCCAGGTCTCTTAGGTCCCATTTCATATATAGCATTCATAGATCTGTTAGCTTCTTCCAATTTTTCTCTAGCTAGAGTATTGTCATTATTAGCTAAAGCATCTTCAGCATCTTTTATTATTTGAGAAAGGTTTTGATCTTCTTCACTATTTGGAATTATATAACCCTCATCAATTAATTGCTGATATCTAGCTTTTATATCATCTAATTGTCTTTGATTTTCTTCTCTTGCTATAGTATTGTCGCGATTATTAACTAAGTCGTCCATAGCTTTAGAAGCCTCCAAAGCTTTTTGGCTTGCAGCAGCAGGATCTGTTTCTACAAGATTGTTAGCATCAGCTAAAAGAGTAGATATATTCTGATCAGTTTCATCTCCTCTTGTTATAGTGCTGTCATTAACAAGACTGTCGTATTTCTGCTGTGCATTAGCAATATCTTGTTTAGCTTTAGCAACAGCATCTGCCTGTTCTTTAGCAAGTGCTTCTTGTTCTGCTTTTTGTCTGGCTTCTTCTTCAGCTTTTCTTTTAGCTTCAGCTTCTGCTTTTGCCTTAGCTTCTGCCTCTGCTTTAGCTTTTGCCTCAGCAGCAGCTTTTGCTTTAGCTTCTGCCTCTGCTTTAGCTTTTGCCTCAGCGGCAGCTTTTGCCTTAGCTTCTGCTTCAGCTTTTGCTTTAGCAGCAGCGGCGGCTCTTTCAGCAGCAGCTTTTGCATCTGCTTCAGCTTTAGTAATGCCGGCAAGAGCAGCAGCAACATTTTGCTGAACGCTTGCAAAGTTATCAGATTTTAAAGCCTCATCAGCTTTAGTTAAAGCACCGGAAACTGTTTTATCATTATTATCACCTGCTTTTATACTTTTACCTAAAGCAGCATTATATTTAGATCTAGCATCAGCTATTGATTTAGAAGCAGTGTCTCTTTCTCTTCCTAAATAACCTTCTTTAACTGAATTAGCAGAAGATAATGCATTATTATAGTATTGTAAAACTGTATTAAAAGTATTAGAAGCAGTATTAAACTCTTCATCATTTTGAGCTACTGTATCAGGACCAGGTATGCTTCCTATATTAGCATTTCCTTCTTCAAAATATTTCACAGCTTCTTCATACTGAGTTTTGAATTGATTATCGCTTGCAGCTCCCATTTGATTTATTTCAGTTATTGCATTATTAGCATCATTTTTAGTTTTATTGATTCTAGCATTCATAAGTCTGTAGAACAATGCCATAGAAGCTTTATCGATGCTTACAGATGCCTCTTGAGACTTATCATAAGACTGCTGATATTGACCTTGATTTTGAAGATCATCAGCTTCTTGAGTTATTCTAGCAGCATCTTCATAAGTTTGTGCCGGTAAAACAGACCATGTGAAAGATAATAAAGCTATAGTAGCCATTATTTTTTTTATTTTCATCATTTACTCCTTATAAATTAGTTCTGTTCCTGTTCAAAGGCTTCTATTTCCTGCATCATCTTTTCTAATTGAGCTAAACGCTCTTTAACTAATTTCAAAGCCTCATCACTTCTATCAAATTGTTCTTTAGTTTTATTGTATAAATCTGTATAAGCTACTTTAGCTTGATAAAGTTTATCTACCATAACTCTGTAATCTTTAGTTTCAGCTGTATACATTGCATTAGCTTCTTGATATACTGTATCAGCTTTAGTAAATTCATCGCCGTACATTACACTAGCTTTAATATCAATAGCATTAGTTGCACTTTCATCAGTCTGTTTTTTTAGTATTTCAGAATATGGCGGTAAACCTTTGTCTAAAACCAAATTATAATTAGTCTCAGCAGTCAATAATAATTCTTTAGCTTTTTCCGCTTCATCTTCATTTTCTTCTTTCATTATGATATCAGCTTCAGCATAGCCTTTTTCTGCTATATCAAAATCTTCCTGAGCAAATGTTTGTATCTCCGGATATTTGTTTACTACAGTATCTCTTAGGGCAGTTACTCTTTCATACTCCTTTACAGGCAAACCGCCGCATGAAATAAGCATAAAAGCTATTAAGGTTATAAAACCTATTTGCAACTTCAATTTCATAATCAGATTAATCCTCCAGTGTTTATAAATATATTTTATGGCTTTCAATTAATTAAAACCATAATTATTAAAATAAGAAAAAAAAATAATTGCATTTTATAAAAAAAAGTGCAATTATGTTAACTATGTTATTATTAACGGTATAAAAGTCAATAGCTTTTGTAATTTTTTACCTATTTTACATATAAGATTATTTATTTTTTTTTGACAAAAAAAGAGACTTTTTTAAATAAAGTCTCTTTTTCATAAAGATATTTATAAAAAATATTACTTATTAGACAAATATTTATCTATTCCGGCAGCAGCTCTTTTGCCATCGCCAATAGCTAAGATAACAGTAGCAGCACCTCTGGCAGCATCGCCTCCAGCAAATACTCCTTCCATAGAAGTAGCACCTGTTTCTTCATCTATAACATAGGTACCTTTTTTAGTAGTTTGTAATTCAGAAACTTTTCTAGCTATAAGAGGGTTAGGAGTAGTACCTATTGCTACAATAACTGCATCAACTTCTATGTCTTCTGTTTGTCCTTTAACCGCAACAGGTTTTCTTCTTCCGTCAGTATCAGGCTCACCAAGTTCCATGACTTGAGTTCTAACACCTATAACATTGTCATTTTCATCACCCAATATTTCTAAAGGTGCTCTTAAGAATCTAAAATCAACTCCTTCTTCCATAGCATGGTGAATTTCTTCTAATCTTGCCGGAAGTTCTTTCTCAGTTCTTCTGTATATTATGTATACTTTTTCTGCACCTAATCTTACAGCAGTTCTGCAGGCATCCATAGCAACATTACCGCCGCCTAATACAGCTACTCTTTTATGTCTTATAACAGGAGTATCTACTTCAGGGAATTTATAAGCCCCCATTAAATTAACTCTTGTTAAATACTCATTTGCAGAGTAAACACCGCAGAAATGTTCTCCCGGTACATTCAAAAATGCAGGAAGTCCCGCACCTGTTCCTAAAAATATTGCATCATATTCTTTTCTTAATTCATTAAAATCTAAAGAAATACCTGCAACTTCATTAATTCTAAATTTTACACCATCTTTTTTAAGATTTTCTACTTCATGTGCTACTAATTCTTTTGGAAGACGAAACTCTGGAATACCGTACATTAATACACCGCCTATCGTGTGTAAAGCTTCTAATACAGTAACATCATATCCTAATTTTATTAAGTCTCCTGCACAGGCTAAACCAGCAGGACCTGCTCCGACTATACATACCTTTTTACCATTTTTTCTACTTTTAAATCTTCATGCTGAGCATGTTTTCTTTCATAATCAGCTACAAACATTTCCAATTTACCAATAGCAACAGGTTCAAATTTTTTACCTACTACGCATCTTTCTTCGCATTGCTCTTCCTGAGGGCATACTCTTCCGCATGCTGCAGGTAAAGCGTTTGTTTCTTTGATTTTTTTAGCTGCTTCTAAGAATTTTCTTTCTGCTATAAGCCCTATAAATTCAGGAATTTTTACTTTAGCAGGACAGCCCTCCATACAATGCGGAACTTTACAGTCTAAACATCTTAAAGATTCCTGATATGCCTGTTCTTCAGTGTAGCCCAAAGGAACCTCTTTAAAATCTTTCCTTCTTTCCTCCGGACTTCTAGTAGGCATTTCCTGTCTAGGTATTTCTCCTAATTTTGATCTTGGTGGCATATATATATCTCCTATTCTAGGTATTTTTTATTTTAACTTTTTATTATTGAAAAGATTATACTACAATTTTAAATATAATCAATGCTAATATTATTTTTTATTTTGAAGTTTTTTATTATTAGATTAATATACCTAATATAAATAAATATTATGAGTTTTATTATATGCAGCAATGCAATAAAAAAAACCGATCATTTATTTTAATGTGAATAAAAATGACCGGTTTTATATAAAAAATTATACAAAATATATTATTTTATACTGTTTATAGCATCATCTATCATTTTGGCACAATTTTCTATTTTCTTTTTATCTTCATCTATTATATTGCTTAATGGTTTTCTTACTCCGCCTAATTCCAAACCTTTTAATTTAAGAATAGCTTTCATTACTGCATACAAATTACCATGACATTCGCACATAGCATATATGATTCTGTCTATTTTATACTGTATATCTCTTGCTTTTTCAAACTGACATTTATTAACAGCATCATTAGCAGCTAAGAATAATTCAGGCATTACAGCATAAGTACCGCCTATTCCTGCATCAGCCCCTATTAATCTTCCGGCTACAAACTGTTCATCTGGTCCGTTAAATATGATGCTGTCATCACCTCCTACATCTTTAAACATTTGAATATCTTGTACAGGCATAGATGAGTTTTTTACACCTATAACTCTTGGATTTTCTCTCATTTTTTTGTAAAGATTAACATTTAAAGCAACACCTGCAAGCTGAGGTATATTATATATAATAAAATCAGTATTAGGTGCAGCAGCACTTATATCATTCCAATATTCTGCTATAGAATAGTCAGGAAGGTGGAAATATATCGGAGGTATAGAAGCTATAGCATCTACTCCCAATTTTTCAGCATGAGCTGCTAATTCAGCACTATCTGCAGTATTATTGCAGCCTACATGTGCTATGATAGTGATTTTTCCTTTAGCCACTTCCATAACATTTTCTAATACTAATTTTCTTTCCTCTTTACTGTGGTAAATACATTCGCCTGAAGATCCGCCTACATATAAGCCGTTTACACCTTTGTCTATCAAATGCTGTGTAAACTTTTTAACTCTTTCTGGGCTTATAGCACCTTTCTCATCATAACAAGCGTAAAAAGCAGGAATAATTCCTTTGTACTTATCTAAGTTTCTCATATTTTTTTATCTCCTATAATTTCTTTTAATTTTACTTTTTTATCCTCAAATCTTGATTTTGTCAAGGCATCAGCAGTTGCTATTGCTGCCCTTGCTGCCGCACCATTAAGAAGAGGTTTAAACTCTTCATCAGGTTTTTTTCCATGCATTATTTCATTAAAATAATGCATTTCTTTTTTCATAATGCTATGAAGCCACATAGGAGGTTTTTTACCCGGTTTTCCATACATAATAGCCCCGTCCATTTCTGTGCTATGATAAATTCTAGTTCTGTCATCATCTTCTTCCTGAGTTTCATGTATAAGAAAATGCGTATCTTTTCCATCTATTTTTAAAGTTCCGCCGCAATCACACATATCTAATTTAATAGCACCTTTAGTTCCTTGTATTAGTACATAATGTTCAGGCCAATGAAAAGCAGAACCCCATTCACAAACAGCATATCTATTATTAGGGAATTCTAAATTAATAAAAAGCATATCATCTTCATCTCCAAATCCTTCTCCATTATGCATAACATTTCCTCCTGTCATAGTAACAGTATCAGGTATTCCTCCCATTATAAATTGTATGCAGTCTAATTCATGAATATGATGATATAAATGTCCTCCTGATTTACTTCTAATTTTCTTCCAAGATATAGAAGGCTGCTGTTCTTCCCAACCATTTCTTGCAGAATGACAATATAATACTTCTCCTATTACACCATCATTAATAAGTTTTTTGGCATGACGAACTCCATTAAAAAAATTCATAACATGTCCGGCCATAAATATTACTCCATTTTCATTGCATGCATTCACCATCTCATCACAATCCTTATAATTTAATGCTATTGGCTTTTCGCAAAAAACATTAACTTTATTTTTGGCCGCTTTTATTACAGGTTCTTTATGCAAGTAGTTTGGTGTTGCAACTATAACAGCATTTACATCTTCTCTTTTGAAAAGGGTATCCAGATCTGTTTCAATATCACATTCTAATTCTTTAGATATAGTTTCGGCATTTTCCGGATCAAGTATAGCTGATATTTTAGCACCTTCTTCTGCTTTCATAATTCTTCCAAGTTCAGCTCCAAAATAACCAGTTCCTACAATAGCATAACCTATAGTTTCCATTTTTATCCTCCTAAGTGTAGTATAATTTTTTTATTTGTTTTTTATTTTACTGCTCCGTCTGCCATTCCTTTTGCTATTTTCTTTTGTATAATCATAAAGAAAATAACCGAAGGTATAACAACTAAAGCAGATGCTGCCATCATATCACCCCAATTTAATATTTCCGCCCCCTGAAGTGATCTAAATTTTACAGATACAGTCATCATATCTGTGCTATTTATTAGTATTAATGCATATAGAAATTCATTCCAAGCATTTATAAAAGTATAAATAGCCGTAGCTACTATACCCGGTGCCACCAAAGGCAATACAATTTTTATAAATACTTGTAATTTATTAGCCCCATCAACTTTTGCAGCTTCTTCAATGCCAATAGGTACAGTCTTGAAAAATCCGACTAACATCCATACCGCATAAGGTACGCTAAATGACAGATATACTATAACTAGACCAATTCTAGTATTAGTTAATCCTAATTTTGCCATTACAAGAGAGTAGGGGATTGCAAGAAGTATAGGCGGAAATAAATATGTTGTAACTAATATTTTAGACATTATATTTCCTAGTTTAGGAAAGAATCTTACTATACCGTATGCTGCCATACTTGAAATAATTATTGCTATTATTGTTGTTAATAAAGCAATGATAATACTGTTTCCTATGTTTCTTGCAAAATCTAAGTCTTTGATTACATGAATAAAATTATTCAATGTAAAATTCTTTGGAATAAAATTTGTAGGATATGAAGTAAGTTCCGTATTGGTTTTTACAGAAGATATTAATATCCATAGCAAAGGGAATACAGATATTATAGATAATACTATAAGATATAAATGGCATAGAATATTTCCTATAATCTCTTTTGATTTAAACATTATTTATTCTCCTTTTCCCATTTAGCAATTATCATGAAATATACAAAGCATATAATAAGCAGGAATAATAGAAGCAAAATAGTAACAGCAGATGATTTTCCAAGCAGTTTTGTACCCCAACCCATTTTATAAGCATAAATTGGAATTGTGCTGGTTTTATTGGCAGGACCTCCTCCTGTAAGAAGATATATAATATCAAAATTATTAAATATCCATATAGTACGAAGAACTACCAATAATCCTACTACTATTTTTATATGGGGAAAAGTTATATACCAAAACTGCTGATATTTTTTAGCACCGTCTATTTGTGCAGCTTCATATTGATCCTGAGGTATAGTTTGCAATGCTGATAATATATTTACCATAATCATAGCCGATCCGAACCAAACATTTATGAAAATTAAAGTTGGAAATACCATATTGCTATCGCTTAAGAATTGAGGCAGTTCATTACTCAATCCTACTTCAACCATTAAATTAGGTAAAAATCCTGATACTCCATTTAATATCCATTTCCATGAAAGAGCTATAACTATTGAAGGAAAAGCCCATGGTATAATCATTAATGTTCTATACACATTTTGAAGATGCTTAACTCTATTTAAACATAATGCAGCTGTAAATCCTATTATTATCTGCCCCATTAAAGAAAAAGCTGTCCATAAAATAGATGTTAAAAAAGCCTTAAAAAATAAAGGATCCATTAAAACATCTATATAATTTTTCATTCCTATAAAGTCATATACAGGTCTTATTAAATGCTTTGTTGTAAAGCTATAATAAAGGCTTGAAAAAATAGGATATATTAATAAAGCTATTACGATGATCATAGCAGGAAGTACAAATATCCATCTTGCATAATCGATAGTATTCAGCCATTTTTTCATAAATGCCTCCTAGCAATAATCATTTATTGTACGCTGCTGAATAATTCATTTAATCTATCTTCAGCATCTTTAGCAGCTTGATTTATATCTTTACCATCAACAAGAATTTCTTGGAACATATCTTCAATAACACTCTGAGAAGTTAATAAACTTCCTTGAATATTAGGACCTTTTTCAAAACCTATAGATGTACCCATATCCATTGTTTTTCTTATAACTTGTTCAGCATTGGCGAATTTTTTTACTATTTCATTTTCCTGATATTTTGGATTATCTGATATTCCGGATATAGAAGGAAGCATGCCTACAGGAGTTGCTTGTAAAAATTCTATATATGTATCAGTTTCATATAATTTTTTGATAAACTCTTTACATATTTCAGGATGTTTAGAATTTGCCCAAATAACCATTGGTATATGAGCAGTTTCAGCACCATAATCTGGATCATTGGCATTTATTTTAGGAAGAGGGGCACAGTCTATTTGGTCAATTAGATGAGGAGAATTTATTTCTACTCCGCTTATTTGGAAGCCTGAATTGAAATCAAATGCTGTTTTTCCCTGATAATATAAATTTGCTTGATCTAATGTTATATAGTTAACAGAATCTTTAGGAGAGCAATTTTGATATATATCAACCCAAAATTTTATTCCGTCAATTGCAGCTTTACTTGTTAGATTTGCTTTTAGATCATCAGTTAATAAACGGTCTCCTGCACTTCTTACATAATAATTCAAAAATCTTGTTGCCATAAAATCACCTGATCCGCAAGGGAAAGAACAGCCGTATATTCCGTCTTTTGTAAGAGCTTTTGCAGCTTTGGCAAATTCTTCCCAAGTTTTAGGTACTTCTAATCCGGCATTTTTTAATAAATCTTTTCTATACCACATAACTTGAGCATGGGAGTATAATGGTATTGAATAGCATTTTCCGTCTTTTTCTCCTTCCAATAAAGATAATTTAGAAAATTTATCTCTTCCTATATCATCAATCAAATCATCAATAGGTATTATTGCACCGGCATCCATCATTTCTACAACCTGCATTGGTAAAGCTGTACTCATATCCGGAACATTACCTGAAGCTAATCCTGTTGTCCATTTTGTATAAAAATCTGCCCAAGAGAATGTTTCTATTGTGATTTTTACTTTTGGATTATCTTTCATAAATTGATCTGCAACTTTTTGTATAACATCCAATCTTTGACCTTGAGTAAATGAATGCCAGAAAGTTATTTCGCCTTCAAGTTCTCCGCTGGAAGATGCTGAAGAAGATGTTTTCTTGCCGCATCCTGTTAAACTAATTATTAATAATGATAATGCAATAAATAAAATATACAATTTGTTTTTTATACTCATAACATTCTCCTTAATTAATTTTGATTTTTTTAGATTTAAGATATTATCTTATACTTATAAGTCTATAATTTTTTTTACTGACTTCTACTAACTTAACGCTCAAAAATAGCACTACAATCTTTTTGGTTAATTAAGAATGAAATTATGAAAAATAAAATTAAAATCGATTTTTATCCATCTCTATTAACTTTACGGTATTTATTTGGGGTAACTCCAAAAGCAGATTTAAATTCTCTTATAAAATAATTCGGATCTTTATATCCTACATCATAAGCTATATCGCTGATGCTTTTATTTTCCATTAATAGAAATCTTGCTGCTGTTGTTAATCTTATTTCTTTTAAATATTCCATAGGAGGCTTACCCATCATATTTTTTTTAGCATTTTCTAAACTTAATGGATGTTCTAATTTATTATTTTCAGCTCTAATAGATAAAGAACCTATTAAAAGATTCAAATTTCCTTGTATAAAGCATTTTTTAGCAATAGTTTTTTCATGCAGCCATTTATACATTTCTCTGAAATAAACATCTTCTCCGTTATTATCCAAAATCCTAGGAATTCCATAAATTTTTCCAAGAATATCATAAACTTCAGATGAAACTAGAGTAGTGAATCTAACACTGAAAAAATCAAAAGTATCAGAAATAGATTTACAAGACATATTACAGCCCTTAGGTATATATACTATTTGATTTTCTTTAACTTTTACTGTTTCGTCATTAATATAAAATAAAGCTTCTCCTTTTACTATATATCTCAAAATATTATATGGTATTATTGATTGCGGAAACTCCCAATTTTTGCCCATAGAGTATAGATCTATGTATAAAAATGAAAATTTTATGTTATCTATTAATGACATCATAATATTACTCCGTTTATTTGTTATAACCGCATATATAATTATTATATGCATAATTCATCATTGTACAAATAAATTTTTAATAATTTTTAATAAATCATTGACTAAAATCATTTTTTAATATATAATCACTGCATTATAATTGTAAACTAAATAATATTATTTTTTTGGAGGAAAAAATGGCAAGAGTATGTGAAATATGCGGAAAAGGCAAGCAAAATGGTCATAGTGTAAGCCATTCTAATATAAAAACTAAACGCTCTTTTAATGCTAACTTACAAAATGTTAAAATAGAAGTAAATGGTTCAGTAAAAAAAGCATTAGTTTGTACTAAATGTATTAAAGGCAATAAAATTTCTAAAGCTAAATAATAATATTATTATTATTCCTTTAAAATTCTAAATACAATGAATGTAGATATAGGTAAATTTGCTGGTTTCTGTGACGGTGTGAAGTATGCTGTAGAAAATACTTTCTCTCAGGCTTCTAAAAAAAATAATGAAATATATATAGATGGACATTTAATACATAATCCTCAAACTCTTGATATGTTAGAAAACGCAGGCGTAAAAACTTATGAAGATGATGAGGATATGTCTGTTTTAGATGGAAAAACTGTTATTGTAAGGGCACATGGTATATCTCCTAAGAGAAGAGAGGCTCTTTCAAGTCATGCCAAAAAAATAGTAAATCTTACCTGTAAATATGTTGCTAAAATTCAAGGTCTTGTAAAAAAATATAGTTCTCTAGGATACAGAGTTATAGTAATAGGTAATCCTTCTCACCCTGAAATTATAGGCGTATGCGGATATGCTGATGATGTTTATGTTGTTTACAAAGATGAGGATTTAAATAAACTTCCTAATGATTCTAAAAAAGCTTTAATAGTTGCTCAAACTACTTTACAGAAAGATGTTTTTGATAAATATGTAACTCAAATACAAAATAAGTATAAAGATACTGAAATAATTATTAAAAATACTATATGTGCCGCTACTGAACAAAGACAAAATGAGGTATTAGAAATAGCAAAAAGAAATGATGTTGTACTTGTAATAGGCGGTTCTGAAAGTTCAAATACTAGAAATTTATATAATATAGCAGCAGCTATTAAGCCGGCATTTTATGTGGAATATAAAGAAGATTTGGATAAAATTGATTTATCAAACTATAAAAATATAGGTATAATGGCAGGAGCATCTACTCCTGATTGGCTTATAGAGGATATAGCACAAACTATAAAGGATAAATATGCCGGTAATTTTGTTAGGTTTATGTCAAGGATATTTGATTTTCTAAATTACGGCTATATATTCTTTTCTGTAGGTGCTTTTTTAATGTCTTATGCTATATATGATATATTATCGCAGCCTTTTCAATATCAAATAGGTATTATAATATCTTTGTACTATTTATATATGAGTTTAGAAAATGGGTATAGTAATTATACTATAAAGATAAGCGATAAAAGAAGGTATTTATTTTATCAGGAGTATAAAATATTTTTTAGATTTTTGATATTAATGAGTGCTATTCTTATGTTTTATTTTGCCTAT
Organism: Brachyspira hampsonii; assembly: GCF_002214805.1. Lineage (NCBI taxonomy): Bacteria > Pseudomonadati > Spirochaetota > Spirochaetia > Brachyspirales > Brachyspiraceae > Brachyspira > Brachyspira hampsonii. The sequence goes on from NZ_CP019914.1 coordinate 2,356,780, forward strand.
AAAATTAATGTAGGAATATTGATGCTATCAATTCTTTCAAGTTTACTTGGAATGGGGTATAATATTAGTTTTGAAAATAAATCAAGATTTGAAAGTTCTTTTTTCTTCAGATTATTTAAAAAACTCATACCATTTAAAGCCGTAGTAATATCTGTTGCAGTTACTGTATTATTAAACGGTTCAATATTTATTATGCATAGAAATATACTGAAAGAGAAATTATTTTTATATTTATTTTCTACATTGACAGTATTTTTATTTATGTTTATAAGACAGGCTTTAATTGAAATAAAATTTTCTCAAAGTGATAAAATTGCAGGTGCTGTAACTTTGACTACATATATAGATTCTAATAAATTGGCATTTATAACAGGGATAATACCTATTGTTTTAGCTTTGTTTATGCTGGTAGGTATTATAATAGGCAAATTTCCATTAGAGATTAATAAATTGAAATATTGTATTCCAATTATATACAGTAGTATAATTTCATTTGTTGTGATGAAAAAGAAGATAATAACAAGCAGACATTTATTTTCTATATTGATAGATTCACCGCTTTATATATTATTTCTAGCGGCATTAATTAATATTTAATTTATAGAGTCCAATAATTGCAAAAACAGAAAAATTAATATTGTGATTTTATAATTAATACCGCTGATTATTCTTAATTTTTTTTCATAAAAAGTGAAGATGAAGAAGATGCTAAATGATTTCTTCTTAAATCTATAAGTTCAAATATTGTAGCAGATGATAAACTTTCTCTTAAAGCTTTAGGAGATTTTAAAAGTTTGATGATCTCTTCATTAACCATCCATTCTTCATCATAAACATTGCTCATAGAATCTCTAGGAGCATAAATCATATTACTTCTGGCTAATACTATAAATCTGTTATTTTCATCATAGTATCCAAGTTCACCTATAAAATAGGCATGAGGCATAGCCAAATTGACATATCTATCACCATAAATGTAATTAACTTCTATTTCTTTATGAATTTCTCCATTAGTAATATCATAACCAAATACATGGAATATTCTTACAGATATTCTTTTTCCTTTTAAAGAATGATAATTTATATCTTCATCAGATATGTCCCAATAGAAAAAACACCATTCAGGATCACGCATCATAAGTACTAATTTTGTTTCTTTATATCTTTCAGGCAGTTCTCTTACTATATCAACTTCATCAGGTATATATTTATCTTTTCTGGCTTCTTCTTTTATTTCTTTTATCTCTTTTTCTATTTCTTTTTCAGATTTTTTCTTTGATTGTACTTTTTTGGCAGTAGTTTTTTTTGCAGCAGCTGATTTTACAGCAGCTTTTTTTGAAGTACCGTCTGCTTTTTTTACAGCAGCTTTTTTTGGAGCAGCTGTCTTTTTAGCAGTGGTTTTTTCAGATGCTTTTTCTGTTTTTTTAGTGGCCATAAAATATCTCCATAAATTTATATTTTCCAAAAATATTATAGAACAAATACTTTTATTGTCAACAATTAAATTTAGTTTTTTACTTTTTTAGTTTTACTAGATTTTAATTATTACGATAATAATAAAATAGCATATATCTTATGAAATTGGAGAAATTAATGAAGAAAATAATCATATTCCTACTATTTATCTGTAATGCGATAGTATTTTCTCAGGAAAATTTTGTCGTACCTATAACACCTAGTAAAGATCAGGAATTAGATAAGGCGGCAGGATATTCTAGTACATTGTCTGAATTTGATGGGAGTATGAATGCTTATACAAGATTAAAGGCATATATAAATATATTAGATTCTAAAGGAATGGCGGCATTAAAACAGCATCCTTCATATCCTAAATTAGGAGATATTTATATGTATGGTGCTACATATTTGGTTAAAGAATTTAAAGAGGATAAAATCATTGAATTATATAAAAAAGCATTAGAATTGAGGGCGGATCCTAATTCTAATTATAAATTAGCTACTATTTATAAAAGAAAATTTGATGCTGCTGTGAAGAAAAATGATGCAGAAAAAGAACAGGAATATGGAAAAAATGTGTATGAATATTTAAATAAGTATATTGTTTTATCTGGAAATAATTCAAAAAAATATAAAGAAATATTAGAATATTTTAGTGCTTATAAATAAAAAAAATATGTTTTATCTATTGACATTTTTTTTGTTTATGCTATAATAGTTAAACATTAAATAACAATCCGAGATAGCTCAGTCGGTAGAGCAGGTGACTGTTAATCACCGGGTCGCAGGTTCGAGCCCTGTTCTCGGAGCATTTTTAAGCCCCTATTAAAGGGGCTTTTTTATTGTCAGTGTCTAATAATTACTTCTTCTTCACATATTTATTTATAAATCTGCTTATAATCATAATAAATCCCATTATAGCTGATAATGCAAATCCTATCATACCTATAACAGATGTTCCATGAAAAAGTGGAGGCATCTTACTTGTTATTATTAAAGCACTTGCTAATATTAAAGAAGCTAAAACTATAGAGTAGCTTAATCTATCTGCTAATCCGTCTAAAGTGGATGACAATGATTCCAGATTTTTATGCTCCATTTGAATTTTTACACTGCCTTTCTTTATAACTGATACTAAATTCTCTAAGTCTGAAGGAAATTCTTTTATTATATAACTATAATCATATAGCAGCTTTTTAATTTGTTTTAATAAATTATTAGGCTTCATTTGTTCTTTAACATATCTAAATGCAAATGGCTTAATATGTTCTATTAATTTGACATCTTTATCTAAATTTCTAGCTACTCCTTCAAGAACTATCAAAGATTTTATTAAAAGCATAATATTGCTAGGCAAAGTTAAACGAAATTCTCTTATTATACCTATAAGTTCATTGAATACATCTTCTATATTTATATTATCCAAAGGCATATCTACATATTTACTCACCAATATAAATATCGCCATATTAAATTCATCTATATTGTTTATTTCCCCATGATAGCATAAATCGAGTATTGATTTAGATAATTCCAAATAATCAGCAGAGCTTATACTCATAATCAAAGAAGAAAAAGCATCTTTAGAGTTAGGCGGAATAAATCCTATCATACCAAAATCTAAAAAACATAATACATTATTTTCTAAAGCCATTAAATTACCCGGATGCGGATCTGCATGGAAAAAGCCTAACATAAATATTTGTTCCAATACGGCATCTATACCTATAGAAACAAGTTTTTTTCTGTCATATCTAGTATCATTTTCTGCAATATCCGAGATTTTTATTCCCTCTATATATTCCATAGTTAATATATTTTTTGTACTGTATTCATTGTATATTTTTGCTATTTTTATATTTTTATTATTTTCAAAGAATCTGGCAAATTTTAAAGTATTATTTTTTTCAAAGTTAAAATCTAATTCCTGTATAAGCTGAGATTTAAATGCTGCTATCAATTTTTGAGGCTGCATTAATGCAAATTCTTCATTATATTTTTCTATTATGTTTGAAAGCCATACTATGATTTCTATATCTGTAAGTATATTTTCCTCTATATTCGGTCTTTTTACTTTTATAGCTACTTTTTCTCCGTTTTTTAATACAGCAGTATGAACCTGAGATATAGAAGCACTTGCTTTAGGAGTTAATTCAAATGATTCAAAAATATCTTCTATTTTTCCGCCAAGTTCTTCTTCTATAATACTTTTAGCAATATTTTCATCAAAAGGTTTTACATGATTTTGCAGTTTGCTCAATTCAGTTGTAATATCTTTTGGAAGTATATCATTTCTATTTGAAAGTATTTGCCCTAATTTAATAAATGTTGTACCTAACTCTTCGCAAGCCATTCTGATTCTTTCGGCTTTGCTGTATTTTCTTAAATCAATTCCTTTATATTTTATATTAATTTTATTTATTGGATTTTTTATTATTTTTAATATCGGAGTTATAGATATAATATCTCTAAATCCGTATGCTATTATTATTGATATAATTTCTCTAGCTCTGTTTATAGATTTTATGTTATTCATATTACTTAATCACCCAAACTTTAATAAACTCATCATTTTTATAAAATAAGGAGTTTTAATTATTTTTTATAAATAAAAAAACTCCTTATAATTATCAAAAATTAGATTTATTGTTCATCTTTTTTAATAGACTGTTTTAATTCATCTAGTTCTTTTCTCATAGCATCATATTCTTCTTTTTTTACATATCCCATTTTGTCAATAGCTTTTTTCACTCTTTCATCTATAAATTGTGAAATATCTTCTTTAGTTTCATTGGCTTTATTAACCATTTCTTTTACAAACTTTTCTCCTTCTTCAGCACTGACATTCTTATCTTTAATAAACTCGCGTGCTGCTTCTTCCAATTTTTCTTTTCCTTTAAGCATCATACCAATGCTTGAATAAAATCCTGATTTGATATCATCTGATAATGACATAGTAAATCCTCCTATTTGTTATATATTAATTAATTTTTTATCATTGAAAAATAAAAAGTCAATATAAAAAAATATGCTTTTATAGTATAAAAACCCTTTATATATTGTTTAATAAAAATTTTTATTATTATTTTTTATCTATAGCATCAAAATAGCATGCCATAAAATCTCCTTCACCATTTTCAAAGTCATAAACCATATCAGAAACTTTTTTATTAAGTTCTTTTATCATAATATATGCTATTTCCTGTGCTTTGCTTTCAGTTATATCACTATTATTTTTCTGAATATTTTTAATAACTTTATTTATATTAACTCTTTTATATACGCCGTCGCTATCCACTTTATTATCTCCTTATTAAACATAACCGTCTTTTTTTAATTCTGCTTTAAGTACATCTATATCGCTTGTTATATCCATAATATCATCTTTTTGTATATTTTCTAATACCTTATTTAAATATATTATTACTGATTCTATAGATTCTGTTATATTAGCTTTAATATTATTTAAATCCGATGTATTTGATAATGATAAATCTATATATGAATTAATAAGTTTTAATGTTGTAGGTATATTGTATTGAAGCATTCTATCAAGCTCTTTTATAGATCTTTCATTTTTTTTACAGCTGCATGATTTATCAATAATGCTTTTAAACAATTGATTTAAATGTTTAACTTTAGATGAAAAATTATAGTCTTTTATAGAGATTGATGCATCATTAATTAGTTTATGATATTCTAATGCTTTATTAATAATAATATTTTCTTCTGTATTTTCTTGATTATCATGATTTTCCTCTTCATCATTAACATAAGTATATTCAGCATCTATAGCATCATCAAATTTATTTCTATGATTTTCATTATTATTTTCATAATCTATAATTTCCATATATTTTTTATTATATGTGATATTAAAGTCTTCTTCACTCATAAATATAAATCTTACTAAATCTATAATGCAAAGCAAATATGGTATGCCTGTCCAACAGAATAGAACATACAATATACCTCTTTTAGTTTGACCTAAATAGAATTTTTGTATTCCTATTCCTCCGAATATTAGAGAAAGAGCAGAACATATTATAGCTTTAATTCTTTTTTTCATTTATAATAACCAAATAATATTTACTGTTATATAATATCAAAGTATTTATTTTTAACAAGCAATTTTTTATTCATTACTTGTTATAAATATTAATAATTTATTATTTATAAAGCGAATAAAACATGAAAAAAAAGTTAGAATTACAAACTACCACTTTATGGGATTATCCTTCTCAGCAGTATTTAAAAAGTGAAGAAGAAAAACATAAACATTATATAGGAGCAACACCTTCATATATAATTTGGAATCTTCTAAACAGATATACAAAAGAAAAAGATTTAGTTGTTGATCCTATGGCAGGAAGCGGTACTACGGTTGATGTAGCAAGAGAACTAGGAAGGAGGGCTTTAGGATATGATATAAATCCGAAAGCCTTACAGAGAAAAGATATTTTTAAAGCTGATGCCAGAAAAATACCAATAGAAGATGAAAAGGCTGATTTTGTGTTTATAGATCCGCCTTACAGTACACATATCAATTATTCTGATGAAAAGAACTGTATCGGAAAATTAACAGCAAGAGAAAATGAATATTATGAAGCTATGGAAAAAGTTATAAATGAAATATTCAGAATAATGAAAAAAGATAGGTATATGGCTTTATATGTATCGGATTCTTATGAAAAGGGATTTCCTTTTATGCCTATTGGCTTTAAACTTTTTGAAATTATGAATAAGTATTTTATGCCCATAGATATTATATCAGTTGTTCGTCATAATAAAACTCTTAATAAAGGTAATTATCATATAGCAGCCGCTGAAAATAATTTTTACTTGAGAGGATTTAATTATCTATTTATAATGTATAAAAAAGGAAATAAAACTATAGATATAAATGGAAAGGTTCATCTTAGAAATTTATAATATTATTTAAATTTTTTGCTAAAGAATAATAAAAAAGCAGAGACTTTCAAATCTCTGCTTTTGATTAATATTTATTTATCTGACATAATACATATCTTTTGGTATATAATCATCTATAACAGCTGTCTGCTTCAAATTTCTTTTTCCTTGTACCGCCATTATATTATAAGCAGCTGCTCCTATATTTTGATTATCAACAAGTATGGTTCTTTTTTCTATTCTTTCTAAATCTATATTTGAAGTTCTTATCTGATCAAAATATTCGCTTGCTAATACAAAATATTTAAATGCTTCCTGTTCATTAACAATAGTATTTGTAATATTAGCGTTGTAAGCATAAGAAACACCTATATTATTGTAAAGGCTTGCTAAATAACTTACAAGTATAAAATCGCTTTCCGTACGCATTTCCAATCTTCCTAATCTGTCTCTCTTAGATAATACCTGACTTAAAGCGTTTCTGTAGAATCCGTTAGCCAAATTAGCTTTATCCAAATGTAAAAGCGAATTACCTAAAGCATAAGAAACAACACTGTTGCTAGGATTTTTTTGGAATAATGCATTGAATCCTTCAAATGCTCTGTCATATTCTTCATCTGAATAATATATCCAAGATAAATTATATAAAAGTTTATCATTTCTAAGATTAGGTGCTAAATTATCATAAGCTGTTTGATAATGCTGTTTTGCCTTTTCATAATCTTTTTCCCTATAGAAATAAACATTAGCCAAATTATAATTAGCATCAGGATATACTGAATTGATTGCTAAAGCTTCATTAAAGTTTTTAACTGCATTTCCATATTCGCCTAAATTATAATATATTTGACCTAACATATTATATACATATTCTTTTCCTTTATAGAAAGGATTAGATTCATATAGAGGCAAAGCTGCTGTATTAAGTATTTCCATAGCTCTGTCATAATGTTTTAATCTTGTTTCATAATCTGCATAACCTACTATAGATTCTAAATTATTAGGATATGCTTCTAATAGACTTTCAAACAGTACTCTTGAGCCATAAAAATCATCTTTATCAAGTAAATATTGGGCTAATTTAGGATAAACCTCATCATCAATATAATCTTTTTTCAATAAGTTTATATGATTTTGAAGTGCTTTTACCTGCTCATAGTTATCCTGATAAATTTTTATAAGCATAGCTCTTTTTCTAGGAATGACACCGTCTCCAAAGAAATTAACCATATCTCTATAATTGTTATAAGCTATATCATAATAATTAGGTTCTAATAAATTTTTAGCTCGGCTTATCATAAGCAGACCGCGTTCATCATATATAGTTTCTTTTTCCTTTTTCTTTTCAGTATAAACTAACATATCATTATACAATTCTTCGCCTAATGTGTAGTCTTCTAATGATAATTCTTTTTCGCCTTTCTTTCTATAATAGTAGCCAAAAGTTATTCTAGTTTCAAAATCTCTAGGCTTAATATCTAAAGCACCCTGTATTTTTTTAAGAGCATCATTGAAAGTTTCTCTGTCAATATAAGCTCTTGCATATTTATTATACCATTTTATCTGTTTTGGTTTTAATCTTTCACCTTCAGCAAAGTTTCTCTCAGCATCATCATAAGCTCCGTTTGATATGCTTAATAAACCTTGATTATAGTATTTATTTGCCATTACAGGTTTATAAATAAATTGGAAAGATAAAATCACTAAAGCTACAAATAATATTAAAAATACAGCTGCAACTCTTATTATTTTAGCATAGTCTTTTAATGAATTAGGTATAGGTATAAGTTCTAATACATTTTTATTACCTTCTTCTTTAAGACTTAAACCTAATTTTTTATTTAATAATTCTGTAATGTTTTCATTAGACTCTCCTCTTTCTAAGGCATTAAGTAAGGATTCCATAGAGATTCTGTCTAATTTCTCATTAAGTATAGCATCTAAAACATGATATTGCGTAATAGGAGAAAGATGTTTTATTGCATTAATAACTTTATCAGTATCAACATCTTTATCTACATCTTCATATTTAGAAGCTGGAAGATTATTCACTGTATCAGGAGATGGAAGAGTAGTGCCTCCTGCTATTATATTATTAGAAATACTTTTATTTTCTTCTTTATCGTCGTCTATATCTATGTTATCGTCCAGATCAAGATCATCTTTAACTTCATCTTTAGGTGATTGTTCATATTCTTCCATAGCATCATCTAAAGATAAATCGTCCAAATCTATATCATCTTGAGGCTCTTCTTTAGTGTCATCTTTAACCTCATCTTTAGGTTCTTCATCATCATCTTGAGTAAGGCTGTCTAAAGATAAATCGTCCAAATCTGTATCGTCTTTAGGCTCTTCTTCAGTTTTTTCATCTTTAGTGTCTTCTTTAACCTCATCTTTAGGTTCTTCATCATCATCTTGAGTTAGGCTGTCTAAAGATAAATCGTCCAAATCTGTATTGTCTTTAGGCTCTTCTTCAGTTTTTTCATCTTTAGTGTCTTCTTTAGCCTCATCTTTAGGTTCTTCATCAACATCTTGAGTAAGGCTGTCTAAAGATAAATCGTCCAAATCTGTATCGTCTTTAGGCTCTTCTTCAGTTTTTTCATCTTTAGTGTCTTCTTTAGCCTCATCTTTAGGTTCTTCATCAACATCTTGAGTAAGGCTGTCTAAAGATAAATCGTCCAAATCTGTATCGTCTTTAGGCTCTTCTTCAGTTTTTTCATCTTTAGTGTCTTCTTTAACCTCATCTTTAGGTTCTTCATCAACATCTTGAGTTAGGCTGTCTAAAGATAAATCGTCCAAATCTGTATCGTCTTTAGGCTCTTCTTCAGTTTTTTCATCTTTAGTATCTTCTTTAGCCTCATCTTTAGGTTCTTCATCATCATCTTGAGTTAGGCTGTCTAAAGATAAATCATCCAAATCTGTATTGTCTTGAGGCTCTTCTTCTTTATTTTCCTCATCTAATTTATCATCAGATAAAATATCATCTAAATTTGGATCTTCATTTTCTAATATATCATCTAAGCTATCAGATATATTATCAATGTCTAAATCATTTATATTTGATTTTTGATTATCATCAGGTTCTGCATTATTTAATTCATTGTATTCATCTTCTTTAGCTTCATCTATACTAGGCAGACTATCAGGCAAAGGCAAATCATCTAATACAGGCAATTTTTCTGAATGAATATCACTTTTTTCTGAATTATCATTGCTAATATCCATTGCTATTTTATCTTCCAATTCTTTATCTTCAGGAAGATCCAAGCCGTCAATATCATCAGTTACTTTATCATTATCTAAATCTTCAGGTAATCCTAAATCATCTATATCATCAGATACTTTATCATCGCCTAAATCTTCAGGTAATCCTAAATCGTCTATGTCATCAGATACTTTATCATCATTGTCTAAATCTTCAGGAAGATCTAAATTATCTATATCAGCAGATACTTTATCATCGCCTAAATCTTCAGGAAGATCTAAATTATCTATATCAGCAGATACTTTATCATCATTATCTAAGTCTTCAGGAAGATCTAAATTATCTATATCAGCAGATACTTTATCATCATTATCTAAGTCTTCAGGAAGATCTAAATTATCTATATCAGCAGATACTTTATCATCATTGTCTAAATCTTCAGGAAGATCTAAATTATCTATATCAGCAGATACTTTATCATCATTGTCTAAATCTTCAGGCAATTTTAAATCATCTATATCAGCAGATACTTTATCATCATTATCTAAGTCTTCAGGCAATTTTAAATCATCTATGTCAGCGGATACTTTATCATCATTGTCTAAATCTTCAGGCAATTTTAAATCATCTATATCAGCAGATACTTTATCATCATCTAAATCTTCAGGCAATTTTAAATCATCTATGTCAGCGGATACTTTATCATCATTATCTAAGTCTTCAGGAAGATCTAAATTATCTAAATCATCAATAGAAGGCAAACCATTATCCTCTAACGGCATAGAACTAGCCATATGTTCGTCTGTAAAAACTGACTTAAAACTGTCATAGTCGCTTTTTGATATTTCTTTTGGTAATGCTTTATTTCCTATTAAAAAAGCAATACTTCCTAATCTTTCTAAATCTTCTATTTTAGGCATATTCAATCATCTAATATAAATTTTTTAGTTAACATATTATATTATAATTAAGCTATAAAAATATGTCAACTAAATTATCGGATAATACTAAAATTACAATAGCATATTATTTAGAAGAAATTTCTATTTGTTTATTAAGTTTGGCTATTTTTTCATTGTTTCTTCTTGCTTCTTCAGGATTTATAACCATTTGACTAGATAATTTATTTATTTCATCTTTCAATATAGCAGCATCTATATCTTTCGGATATAAAGCAGTTTCTACTAATATTCCTATAACATTGTTTGTAACTTCAGCTATACCATCTTCTACATACATATTTATAAGTTTATTATCTTCGTTATATATTTTGAGTTCGCCGTAACCTATTCTTACTATATACGGACAATGATCTAAATGTATTGAAACATATCCGTCATGCGAAGGTATCTCTACATGATCTATTTTTATGGATCTCAATATAGGTCCGATTCTAGTAATTACAGAGCAAGTTAAAGCCTTTTTATTTTTTTTTGCTGCAGTAGCCATATAAAACCCTCAAAATTAAATTATATTTTTATATTTTAAAACAAAAATTATAAATATCAATGAAATTATAAATAAAATTAATAGTATTAGTGAAATAAAGAATAAAAATCTTACAACTATTTTTAAAGAATTTATTTCTGAATATATATATTGAAATTCTTTTCTAGTTTTAGATTCTACTTTTTCTATTATTTCCTTTTCTTTTTCATCTAATTTATTATATAGTTTTTTTGTTCTGCTTTCCATAGTTGTTGTTTTTACCAAATCCCCAACCATATTAGCAGAAGATAAAACAGTTAATATAACATTAAGCCAACTCATATATTATTTACCTTTGGACATTATACTGTATAGATATTCATCTGGTTTTACTATTTGTCCTTTTCTATTAACAAAAGGGTGAAGCGTATAACCTGTACTATATAATATTTTTTCATTTTCTTTGCTTCTTATCTCATATTTTAGTTTTAATGATACATTTTTCAGCTTTTCAACACTAGTATAAACTACTATAACTTCATCATATCTTATAGAAATTTTATAATCTACAAAAGCCTCTTTTACAGGAAGCATTATATCATATTTTTCTTCCATATCTTTATATGAAATGCCTAACTCTCTTAAAAGCTCCGTTCTTCCTATCTCAAAATATCTTAAATAATTTGAATGGTAAACCACACCCATTTGATCAGTATCTGCATATATCACTCTTATTTCTGTTTTATTAACATGAGCCATAAATAACTCCTAATGAATATTTATTCTTTAAATTATAACATATAATATAAAAAATATTTATTTTTTTTATATTTTTTATTTAAAACAGAAAAACATTATGTTTGTATATATTAAATTTTTGAAGTATTGAAATAAATGTTATTTTTTATATTGATATTATATTAATTTTGTATATACTTTATCATTATGAAAAATGGAAAAGTAATATTTCCGGGTACTTTTGACCCTTTTACATTAGGACATCTCGATGTTCTTTACAGACTTGCTGATATATTTAACAAAGTTTATATATCTGTAGCACTTAATTTGGAAAAATCTCCTACTTTTACCATAGAAGAAAGGAAAAATATGATTAAAAAGGTAATAGGGGATAATGATACTATAGAAATTGTATCTGTATCTGGGCTTGTTACCGAATATATGAAGCAGAATGATATAAAAGTATTGGCTAGAGGTATCAGAGACAGTGAAGATTTATACTATGAATTAAGAATGTCCAGAATGAATAAATTATTATATCCAGAGATGGATACTATATTTTTACATACATCAGAACATTATGCTTATGTAAGTTCTTCTTTAATAAAGGAAATACTTAAATTTAATGGACCTATAGACGGATTAGTGCCGGAAATACTAGTTGAAGATATAAGATCCAAATTCATAAAAAAATAATAAAAAGATTAGAACATGAAGAATTTTTACCTAGAAAATTACGGATGCCAAATGAATAAGGCGGATTCAAATAGTTTAATAAATTCGCTTATGCAGGAAGGCTTTGTACAGACAGAAAATTATGAAAATGCTGATAATATTATAATAAATACATGCAGTGTGAGAGCACATGCTGAAGAAAGAGTATTTTCAAGAGTTAAACTATTCAATGCAAATAGAAAGAAAAATAAAAAAGACAGTAAAATAATAATTATGGGATGTATGGCTCAAACTTCAAAAGAGCATCTTGAAAATCTTGGTGCTGATAAGATATTTGATGTATACAATGAGGTTAATATTATAGATTATCTTAAAGATGAAGAAGTTTTTGTAAGAAAATTTAATGATAATTATATATTTAATAAATCTTATGTAGATGAAGATAAGCCGCATAAAGCATTTATACCTATATCGCATGGCTGCAATAATTGGTGTACTTACTGTATAGTTCCGCATACAAGGGGTAAAATGGTAAGCAGAAAGTCAGGTGAAATTGCAGAAGAATTGAAAAGATTAATAGATGACGGAGCTAAAGAGATAACTCTTTTAGGGCAGAATGTTAATTCTTATGGGCTTGATATTGATAATGAGATTAATTTTACAGAATTATTATACAAATTAGACAAAATTATTGATGAAAAAGCTAAAGATAAAGTTTGGATAAGATTTTTAACTTCTCACCCTAAAGATTTTGATAAAGATTTGGCTGATGCTATATGGAATCTAAATAGTTTATGCAAACATATACATCTTCCTTTTCAAAGCGGCTCGGACAGAATATTAAATCTTATGAATAGAAAATATACAAAAGAAGAATATGTAAAAAAAGTATCATATTTGAGAGATTATGCAGAAGATTTTCCTATTTCTACTGATGTAATAGTAGGTTATGCCGATGAGACAGAAGATGAGTATCAAGAAACATTAAATTTACTTGAAAGTATAGGTTTTGAGGAGGCTTACCTGTATAAATATTCAGAAAGGGAAGGTTCTATTGCCTATAAAAAAAATGTACAGTATGATAAAGCAGCAGGTGCTAGAAGACTTACTAATCTTGTAAATTATCAAAGAGAATTGGCTCAGAAATTATTGGCTAATCAGGTTGGTAAAAAAACATCTGTGATGATAGATGATATAGCAAAAGATAATATGCACTATTTATGCCGAAGTAAAGAAAACAGGATAATACTTGTAAAAAAAGATAAAGAACTTAATATGGGCGATATTTTTAATGCTGAAGTTACAGAGATAAAAAGCCATACATTGATAGGCAGCTTCATTGATTAATTCATAAAAAGGTTAATTTATGACTTATTTAGAGTACAGTTTCAATGATAATAAAAATAGGGCAGAGGCAAGAAAAACATTAGAAAATTTGATTCTTTCTATGTCTGAAAATCATTATAATAAAAATAATTTAGTTATAGAAAGAGAAGAAAACAAAAAACCTTATTTTAAAAATGAAAATAGTCTGTATTTTAATGGTACTCATACTTCGGATTTATTTGCCGCTGTTATGAGTAATGAATATAATGTTGGGATAGATGCCGAAAATATAAGGGATAGGGATTATTTTGCTATTGCAGAAGAATATTTTTATAAAAGTGAAATTGAATATCTTAAAAATACACATAAATTAGAGATAGATTTTTTTACTATATGGACAATTAAAGAAGCGTATGTAAAAATGCTTGGAAAAACTATTTTTGATATAAAAAATTCTATAGAGGTAGATTTGCTTGAGAGAGAAGTGAGAAATGCTGATAATTTATTTTTTGCTTCTTTTATACTTGATGACTCATATATAATAAGTGTATGTTTTGATACAAAAAATGATGTTGATTTGAATATTCAGGATTTTAATTTAAATATGTTATTTGCTTATCCTACATTGCCAAATATTAATATAAATATGTAATTTTGAATTTTATGACTATTGACTTTTTTTATTCTAAATTATACACTTATAGTACTTAGTGATGTTATTTATTAAAACTAAGGAGTATATTTATGCTTAATAGAATATTTATATTAGCAATATTATTTGCTTTTTCATTAGGCAATATTTTATTATCACAGGATATCTCTTTTAAAGTTACAGGTATATCCGGCATAGCCTTCATAGAAAAACCAGATATAAATAAATCATTGAGGGCTTTCAGAGGAAGTGAAGTACATAGTGAATATAGATTGAGAACATCAGCTGATACTCAAGTTGAGCTTACTTTAAGCAGAAGGGGAGATAAAATAGGTTCTATTGTAGTTCCTCAAAATACAATAATTCTTGTTAATAAACCTATTTCAAAAGATGATAATAGGGTTTCTTTGTCTCTTCTGGAAGGTTATATTAAAGTTAATATAAATAAAAATGCCGGAGCTTTAGTTGAAGTACATACGGCAACTACTAGTTCTGTGGTAAGGGGTACAAGTTTCGAGGTTGCTTTTGCAGAAGATGGTTCTACTATAGTTGTTCTTGATGAAGGTGCTATTGATGTTGTTACTGACAATGATAAAGAAGTTCTCAATCCTAAGAAGGCTTATGTAAATACAATAGATGATAAATCTAAAGTTGTAAGTCAAAGTTCTGACAGTGATCCTATAGTATTTTTGAATAGGGGAGAGGAGGCATCAAGAGAGGATTATATGTATACTATAGAAAATTTGATGTCTGCTATGGAAAATATACCATATAAAAATAATAATAATAACGATAATTTTTCTTCATTAGTGAATGTAGAAGAAGGTGAAAATAAAATTAATGATATTGAAATGAAGCATTATAGAATGATAGCTGCAAATGAGGGATATTATAATACAATAATAAAATTAATAAATTTATATCCTGATAAAAAAAATGAGATGGTGCAATATGCTAGAAAATCATTAGCATTGTATGCAGCAAATCAAAGAGCTATTAATAAAATGGGTTCTTCTATAATAAGAACGAGAGAAAAATTTGATAGGATAAAAAAGAAATTTAATGACAGAATGATGAGTACTGCAGCATCCAAATAATTTATAAATCAAATATGTTTTTTATATCTGAATTTTTTCTTAATTTTGATATATAGAAATTTCTTTCATATTCGGCAAGAAGTATTTTAGCCCTCTTTATAAATTCATTTTCATCATAAACAATCAAATCTATATAAATATTATATACTCCCATAGCTCCGCCAAGTACAATTCCTATATCAGCTTCTTTATCCCCGCTGGCAAGAACTTCCTTTTCCAATCTTTCCTGTATTTCATATCTTTCATTTAATATTTCTTTTCTTGATTCCTCATCATCATTTCTGTAATCATAAGTATAATATAAAAATATTGCCCTAGCTCCGCATTTAGAAATTTCTATTATATCATCTGTATTTTCATTGTAATAATCATTTACTGTTTCATAATATGATGTAGTTCCTGCTATTATATCGTATCTTAATGCATTGGATTGTCTAGGTTCTGAAGTGTATGCTAGGTATTGATTTATTGGATTAGTAATGATTTTTTTTCTATGGAAAGATAATGTTTTTTTTATGTATTTTTCTAATTCTACAAGAGAAAGCATATTATTTAATTTTCTATTACTTATATCAGCATATCTTATATATACCCTTGACAAACCTTCTCCTATAGAATTTTCCATAATGAGGAAAAATATATTATATGCTTCTTCTTTATCAAAATCATTTAAATCTTTATTATAGAATACTAAATCAAATTTATCATTTTCATCATCGAATTCTATTTTGACAAAAACATCCTGCGTTTCTATTCTTTTATTATGTATTTCAATACTAAAGTTTACACCATTAGAACTAGGTATAAAAGGCATAAAAGTCCATTTTTCTTTTAACTTTTCCGGCATATCAGATATTATTCTTGGAGTTAGATAAAACAGATAATTTTTTCCGTCTATATTAAAAGTGAAATTATAATTCCTGCCTATATTGAAAGCTAAATTATCAGATATTATCTTTACGCCATTAGATAGAAAATGAACTATATCTTTGTTTTTATTTTTGATTATATTATCAATTTCTGCTTCATTATCTTCAAACCATTTCCAAAATGATTTTACTCTTTGAGCAAAACTTAATCCGTCATCTTCAAAGCATAAAGAATATAAATTTTTTATATTCTTTGATATATCTTCAAAATTTTCTATATTTTTTTTGTCATAATTTTCAAATAATTCTATAGCCTTGCTGAAATATTGCTTGGCAGTATCTTTCTCATTTTTATGATAATAAGCATACCCTGTTCTGTAATACCATACAGGATCAAATAATCCTTCTTCTCTTATATACATAAGATTATCCAATGCTTCATCATAATTCTGCACATTATTTAAAGCTCTGGCAAATAATAGAATTATTTCATAATCTCTTTTATCTTCTTCTATAGAATAAATAATTTCTATAATTTTCTGATGCTTATCCTGATTATGCAGTTCTTTAATTTTTTCTAAAATTTTTTTATTCATTGAGCTATATATTACAATATTTTTATAAAAAAATCTATTTATTTAAAACATTAATTTATTTTTTACTCATTGATAGTTTTTTATTTTTATGCTTGACAAAATTAATTTAATATAGTAATATATAGTACTCATAGTATTGTATAAAATAAAAATATATATAAATTGGAGATAAGCAATAATGTATGCAATCGTAGAAGTAAAAGGTAAGCAATACAAGGTGGAAAAAGGTCAGGATATTTTAGTGGAATATCTAGGCGATGATGCTAAAGAAGCTCCTGAAATTAAAACTCTTCTTCTTAAAAAAGATGATGAAAGTGTTTTAGTAGGTACACCTTATGTTGACGGCGTTAAAGTAAGTTCTAAAATAGTAGAAATGATGAAAGGCGATAAAGTAGTTATTGGTAAACATAAAAGAAGAAAAGACTATAGAAGAAAAACAGGTCATAGACATAAATATCATAAAATAACTATTGAAGATATAGCTGTTTAATGGCTTCATCTGTTAATGTAGTATATAATATAGAATCTATTATACAAAGCATAACAGTTGAAGGGCATGCCGGTATTAAAAAATCTGGTGAAGGTTATGAAGTTTGTATAGCTTTGAGTACATTAACACAGGCTATGTATAGAGCTTTATTATCTATAGTAGGAAATAAGTTTTTAAAGTACAAAATAAATGATGGATTTTTGAGTTTAGAACTTGTTAATTTTGATAAACTTGAGAATAATAAAAAAATAGAGTATAAAATAGTTAGTAATGGATATTTGATAGGTATAAAATCTTTAATTAAAGAGTATCCTGATTTTATAAAATATAAAGAGGAGTATAAAAATGGCACATAAAAAAGGTGGCGGAAGTTCTAAAAACGGACGCGATAGTCAATCTAAACGTTTAGGTGTTAAAGTTTACGGCGGTCAGAAAGTTATATCAGGCAATATTATAGTTAGACAACGCGGTACTCAATTCCATGCTGGAAGAAATGTTGATATAGGTCGCGATCATACTATATTTGCTACTGCTTCTGGTTATGTTAAGTTCCATACTAATAAATTCGGAAAGAAAACTATTTCTGTTGTAGCTGAATAATAAATTAATTGTTTAAAATATTGTATCTCAGCTGATAATTAATAATTAGCTGAGATATTTTTGTTTCTTTTACTTCTTTATTTGACATAATGAAAATTATTTAGTTATTGTGAATCTCGTCATATACATATAATTTTTATATTTAAATGTTTTTATTTTTTATTGCAGTTTCAAAAAATTAATGTTTATATTTTCTATATAGTGATAACTTTATCAAAAAACAGAATAATCTTAGAAAGATAAAATTAATCAAATAAATAAGCCAAATAATGCTCTTTATTTATATAGTCTTTTATATCACTTAATTTAATGAATATTTTTTTATATTCGTTATCAGACATTACTACAATACCAATATCTGTTATAAGAAATAATAAATCATCATTATAAAAATTGTCAGGTGCATCATATTTTTTTAATAACTCTTTAGTATTATTTACTAAATCTTTAAAATAAGAACTTATTAATTGCTGATTATTCAAATTATAAATAAGAGAAATATTATTAATTATGAGTTTTTTATTTTCTTTTATTTGAGTAATTCTTTTATATATACAAATAGTTTTTTCATCAAAGTATAATATATTAAAAGCATATAAATCTTTAATTTTTACAAAATATTGTTTTAGTTCATAAGTAGAGAATTGTTTGAGAAGTGAACTAACTTCATCTGAAAGCTCTTTTTCTTTTTCACATTTAAAATCTTCTGAAAAACTATGTTCTCCGTTAATATCAAAATTTATTTTTTCTTTATTATCTATAAATGCATAATAAAAATTAAATAAATGATTAAGAATTGTTACAGTTATTCCTATACTATAAGTTTTTAAATATTTAAATCCGCATATATGGAAATTTTTTATATTTATTTGAGGTTGATTAATTATTTCAAAAACACCTTCTATTATTTTACCATTAATATTAATAACATATTCAATTTTTGAAAGATTAGTATTTTTTAAATTTATTTCTGCAATATTTTTTCTGTTTAAAGTTATGAAGTCTTCACTATCATAGTCAAAAACTTCAATCTTTTTACTGTTTCCTGCAATCTCATAAATTCCAAATAAATCTGCATTATTTATAAATATTTTACCCGTATACAAATAATGAATACTATCATCAATATTTTCAAATCTATTGCAGTAAATATATACATTATTAATATTATCTTTAAGTATAAAAAAAGTTATATCTTTTACATAAAAATAAGGACGGTATTTATTTCTCATTAAAAGTTTAAAAATAATAACTAAAACAATAATAGAAATAACCAAAACAAAATATTCGTTATGGAAAATACTATATAATAATTCTTTCATAATCTTTATTTAACTCCAAAATTATTTTACATTTATAATTTAATAGTCAATTCAAATTTGAAAAACTAAAAATTTTTAGATATCAAAATCAATTAAATAAATAATACAAATAATGCTCTTTATTTACATACTCTTTTATATTTTTATAGTCAATAAATATTTTCCCGTATCCTTTTTCTTTCATTATTATAATAAATGAATCAGTTATCCCGAAAACTAAATTATCTATATTTGAATAAAAATCACTAGGGGCATTATATTTTTTTAATAATTCTTCTGGATCATTTACCAAGTCTTTAAGATAGGGGCTTATTAATTTCTGACTTTCCATCTCAAATGTCATAAACATATTATCTATTTCAGCAAGCTTAAAATCTTCTAGCTTTGAAACTCTTTTATATAAAGATATTGTCTTATCATCATAGTATAATATATTAAAACTTTTAAACTCTTTAAGTTCATTATAATAATCAGCATAATTATCAATATAATTTAATATACTCTCATCCATTAATGATTTCCAATGTCTTTTTTTAGATTCTTTTACATACGATTCTACTATATTCTTATTTTCATTTATTTTATCTTTCAAAAACTCATCTGAAAACTCTCTAACTCCATTAATAGAAGAATTTATTTTTTCTTTTCCATTAATAAAAAGATAATCAAAATTAAATACATTACCTGAGAATATTCTCTCAGAACTGAATAAAATACTTTTATCATTATACAAACCCAATATATCTATATTATGCAGTCTTATTATTTCTGCTTCATCTTCCCTTATAATTTCAAAAGTTCCTTCTATTTTTACAGGATCTCTTAAAGTTTTTTTAATATTATCGCCAACATAGTCAACAATACTGTCATAAGGCTTAAACTCAATAACATAGTCAATTTTTGATTTTAATGTATCATCTAATTTTGTCTTGAATTTTATTTCAGCAAAAGTTTCAGGCTCATATCCATAAGATTTATTACCCTCTGATGAGTGTTTATTAATTAAAATTGTATTATCTTTATCATAATAATTTTTAACTCCTATTCTTTCGGATGAAAAGTAAACATCATTTATAATAAAGCCATTATCATTATTTATATATACTCTTCCTAGATATGGGAACACATTATCTTTAGGGAAGTATAAATCATTATGATTTTCAATATCATTTGTTCTATATTCATAAACATAAATATATATATTGTTAATTTTATCTTTAAGCATGAAAAAATTATTTTTATAAAATCTTACAGGATTTTTTTTAGCATTATTTTTCGGTATATTAAGAATTATTATGACAGCAGCTACTAAAATTACTACTGCTAACAAAATTATTATATCCTTATCCATAAATTTAGTTATTAAATTTTTCATTTTTTGCTATGTCTCCTATTATTGTTATGTTCGTCCGCTACTAGTTCGGCCTATAATAACCTATTTGCTCTTGTTTAATTCTATATTCAACTTTTATATTTTAAATTATACCCTCAGCATTATATAAAAATCAATTATAAAAACAATTATTGTCTATCAAAAAAACTAAATAAAGAATGACTTCTATTTAGATAATTTTTTAAATCATTTGATGAAATAAATATTCTATTTGCAATTTTTTCATGTGCATTTTCTAAATCATAATCTTCATCGCTAAGAATTAGATTTGTGTATTCAGGCATTACTATAATTCCTGTATATGTTAAAAGAAATATTAAATTATCCATATTCTCATAAAAATATTCGCCAACTACATAATTAGATAATAACTCTTTACTATCAATAACTAAATCTCTTAAATAAGAACTTACACTTTTTTCTCCGTTTAATTCAAATATAAAAGAATGATTTTTTACTATAGCTTCATCGCTTCTTTCATCTGCTTTTACAGTTCTTTTGTATATACATATTAATTCATCATCATAGTATAATATGTCAAAGCATCTGAAGTCTTTAAGTTTCTTATAATATATAATACCAATTTTATCAGCATAATAGGCTTTGTTTTGGTCATAGTGATGGAATTTTTCTATAATAAATTCTTTATTTTTTAATTCTTCTTCAAGCTCTCTTCCTTTTTCTTCTTTAAAATTTTCATCAAAATAATAAGCCCCGCTGATAGCCGTATTTATTCTTTCTTTGCCTCTAATAAAAGGATAATTGAAATTAAATAAATAATTAGTAAGCATTTTTCTTACTTCGTCCATACCAAGATAAGCTGAATATTTATCATCAGTAAAAGTAGTCTGTTCTACTGGAATATAAAACTCTCTTATTTCCATTTCAGGCTTTCTAATAACCTCAAAAACTCCTTCTACTTTTCCTCCTTCAATATCCATAGTATATTCAATTTCTGATGTTCTTTCATAATCGAATTCTCTTTTGAATTTTATCTTTAATAAAATTTCTCTATTGTTTTCTTTTGAACTCCAACCGCCAAATTTACGTGATTCTTTCCATGAATTTTTATAAGGATCATCGTATTTAAATTGCTTTTCCTCTAGTCTTTCAAAATAAGCCATATCATAATCACGGTAAACATTAATTTGATTATTATTTAATTCATTAGTTTCACGAATCATTAATTTATTTTCGCTATTTATAAACATTTGACCTGTAAAAGAAGCAAAATATTCACGTGCAAAATTATCAAATTTTGATTTAAGTACATACTTAATTTTACCGCGATATTTTCTGTACCATTCATCATAATTATTATCTTTATATTTATAGCAATTAATATATATATTATTTACTCTATCTTTCAGCATAAAAAAACTTTTTTCATATACCAATATTTTATTTTTAGCATACCATTTTTTTGCTTTCTTCTCAATTGTAAAAATTACAGCTAGAAAAATGGCAATCGATCCAAACAAAATAGGCCAAAAATAGTCACTAATAAGAAAAAGTCTTAATGGTTCCAATATTCCAAATGATATCATAAATAACTCCTATCATTGTTATGCTCGCCTTCGCCTAAAGGTTTGACTTAATAAATTAAGTCAAAGGCTTCGGCTCGCTTGTTAGTTGCTATGTTGGCCTCAGCTTAATATGATCTGCCAACTAAAGTTGTCAGTTGCTCGTTTATTGCTTTAAAAATTATTTTTTATTGTTATGTTAGCCCACACGAAGTGTGCCTACTTGGTTCGCCTAAAGGTTTGACTTAATAAATTAAGTTACACGTCTGTATCCCTGTGGGAAAGGCTTCGGCTAGCTTATTAATTATTATGCTCATAGCGATAAACTTACTTAATATATACTGACAATTTTTAAGTTTGTCAATTTTTATATTTTTTCAACTTTTTCCCGCCTTCGCTCTGCGGACTTCGTCAAAGTTGCAAAAAATGCAAATACAAAATATAAAAATTAATTATCTCCTATTAAAAAATTTAAATAAGTAATGACTTTCATTTAGATAATTTTTTAAATGATCTGTAGCTATAAATATTCTTTCTGCAGTATTTTCTAAATTCATATCTCTATCATTAAGCTCCATATTTGGGTATTCAGGCATTACTATAATTCCTGTATCTGTTAAAAGAAATATTACATTATCTATATTATTATAAAAATTATCAGTAAGTTCATAATTAGATAATAATTCCTTACTATCAGCAACTAAATCTCTTAAATAAGAACTTATACTTCTTTCGCTTTCTAATTCAAATATAAGAGAATGATTTTTTAATATAATTTCTTTAGGTGCTTCTACTTCTACAGTTCTTTTGTATATGCATATTACTTCATCATCATAGTATAATATATCAAGGCATCTAAAATTACTAAGTTTATTATAATATGCAATACAAGTTTTATCATCAAGACAGAATTTATCTTCTAAAAGCTCATCTTTATGGTTCAATTTCTCTTCAAGCTCTTTTCCTTTTTCTTGTTTGAATTTTTCATCATAATTATAAGCTCCGCTGATAGCCTTATTTATTCTTTCTTTTCCCTCAATAAAAGGAAAATTGAAATTAAACAAATAATTAGTTATCATGTTATTCATGTCAGACCAAGCTGTATCATAGGAATCTATCTGTTCAATTGGAAGAAAAAATTCTTTTATTTCTATTTCAGGCTTTCTAATAACTTCAAAAACTCCTTCTATTCTTTTATTTTCAATATCCATAGTATATTCAATTTTTGATGCTTTTTCATAATCTAATTCTTTTCTGAATGTTATTCTTGTCAATTTATCTCTTATTCCTTCTTTTGACTCAAATTTATCTCTCTCTTGTATAGCTGAATGATTTTGTTTGAAATATATTTCTTTAAAATATTTAACATCATAATCATAATAAACTATAATTTGATCTATGTATAACGGACTAGTTTCACGAATAATTAATTCATCGCTGTTATTTATAAATATTTGCCCTGAAAAAGAGTCAAAATATTCATGTGCCCACAAATCGAAATCTAATGAAGGAGATACATCTCTCAGCTTACGGCAGGATGCCCCATATGAATAATAATGTTCATCATATTTAATTTTATAGCAATTAATATATATATTATTTATTTTATCTTTCAGCATAAATAATTCTTTTTCATTTAACCATATTTTATTTTTAGAATACCATTTCTTTAGCGACGGTAGAATTTTACCAATATTAAGATATAATACCAGAGGACCCAGAAATACAATAAAAACTAAAATACCTATGATAAGTTCAATATCCATAAATAACTCCTATTATTGTTATGCTCGCTTGTTAATTGTTATGCTCGCCTTTTATTATTGCCAGCGATAAACTTGCTTAATAATATAATCGTTTATCGCTGTAAAAATTATTTTTTTTGTTTTATTACATTGATTATAATGGGTTCTTCTCCGCTAATATTATAAATAAGTTCAAGTGATGTATCAGTAAATTTAAATTCTGCATAATTGCCGTCTTCATCTGCAGTTTTATAATAATTATCTGACACTTTTAATAAGTTTTCATTTAGCATACCGCCTTCATAATTTTCTCCACTTATCATAATTCTTATACCTTCAGAACCTACTGTTACAATCATTTTTCTTATTTTCTCTTCAGAATTATTAGGGTCTCCAACATAAGTGCCGTACCATTTAGGAGATATTACACCTGATTCTTTAGGATATGCGGATAAATTCATTACTAAAAAACTTGGAACTAATAAAGCGAATAAAAATTTTAAAATACGATTTTTCATATAACCTCCTTATAGCATCTAATTATAATTTTATTCATATTAAGATATTTCTCAATATTTTTTTCCTAATTTAGGCAAATTAATTGATTTAAGCTTCTGCGTGCCTTCATAAACAGACATTTCAAGTACTCCATTATTAAATTTAAACTCCATATGAGCATCATTTGTAGATATAGTTTTATAATGATTATCTGATACTTTTGATAAATCATCATTTCCTATAGCTCCTTTTACA
This sequence comes from Brachyspira hampsonii, assembly GCF_002214805.1. Taxonomy (NCBI): domain Bacteria; kingdom Pseudomonadati; phylum Spirochaetota; class Spirochaetia; order Brachyspirales; family Brachyspiraceae; genus Brachyspira; species Brachyspira hampsonii. Next base: position 2,381,561 of record NZ_CP019914.1, read on the forward strand.
GCTCTGTCGCTTTCTAGTATAACATCCGCACACTTTTTTACAACTTCTATTGTAGATTCATCATTAGGATAATCAATTTCTAACCCATCATAACCTACAATTACATAAACTGATTTCATATATGTTTCATCAGCTGACATAAAATATTGCCCATATAGGTCTTCAGGGATATTTGTGTTTTCTTCTGTTTTCTTAGAACATGAAATATTAATTAATAAAAAACTTGAAATTAATAAAAAGAATGAAAATTTTAAAATTCTACCCTTCATATCATATAACCTCCTATGGTATAGGATTATAAATACATTTTTTAATTATGTCAATAAAAAATTTGTTCATGTATAAAAATATTCGATATTCTTTACTAGGCTTCATTAGAAAATATATTTATTTTATAAAATATAGTATTAAATCATACTAAATAATAATTATTCTTTACTATAATGATATTTGCAAGATGTTATTATTAAGTTATCATTTTCTATATGATAAACTAATCTATGCTCTAAATTAATTCTTCTTGAATATAAATCTTTTTTATCATATTTGAATTTTTCAGGCTTACCTATACCAGAATATGGATCTATAATAATATCCTTAATAAGTTCATTAATTTTCTTTACAATTGTTTTATCATTAGATACCCAGAAGATATATTCCTGCCAAGCTCTTTCATTAAAAACTATTTTCATTTTTCAAGCTCTTCAAGTTCTTCTAAAGTCTTAACTATAACTTTTCCATTAGTTTCCATATCTATAGCTTCATCAAGATACTGCTGTTCTTTTATTATATCAATGATTTTTGTTAAACTTTCTTCAGGCATACTGTCTATAATATTTATTAATTCTTCTTTAACTGTCATAATTATTCCTTAACAATTACTTACTAATAGTATAAATAATAATTAAAACAAAATCAAATTTTCATTTATAAATTAATTAAATAAATAAGCCAAATAATTATCTTTCTTTATATAATCTTTTATATTCTTATTATCAATAAATATTTTTCCATATCCTTTTTCTTTCATTATTATAATAAATGAATCAGTTATACCGAAAACTAAATTATCTATATTAGAATAAAAATCACTGTTGACATTATGTTTTTTCAATAATTCTTCAGGATCTTTTACCAAGTCTTTAAGATAAGAGCTTATTAATATTTGACTGTCTAACTCAAATATAGCAAAGAGATTATTTATTTCGGCAAGATTAATATCTTCTAATTTTGAAAATCTTTTATATATACATATTATTTTATCATCATAGTATAATATATTAAAACTTTTAAACTCTTTAAGTTCATTATAAATATTATTATAATCACTTATATAAGATAAGACGCTATCATCAAATAATGACTGCCAATCTTTTTTATAATATTCTTTTACATACGATCCAATTATACTATTATTTTCTTCTATTTTTTCTTTAACAAACTCATCTGAAAACTCTTCAGCTCCATTAATAAATGAATTGATTTTTTCTTTTCCATTTATAAAAAAATAATTAAAATTAAATACATTATAAACGAATCTTTCCTCAGCTTTCTTTAATGGTGATATTTCTGAATTATACAAACTTATTACTTCTGCCTCAGGCTTTCTTATGATTTCAAAAACACCTTCTATTTTTACAGTCTCTCTAAAAGTGTTTTTAAGTTTATCTGCAGTAGAATCTATAACATTTGTATAAGGATCAAACTCAATAATATATTCTATTTTTGATTCTGATGTATCATTTAATTTTGTTTTGAATTTTATTTCAGCAAAAGTGCTTATCAAATTATTGTTATATCTATCATAATAATTATAAACTTCTATTTTTTCAGATTTTACATTAGCCTCATTTATAATAAATTCATTATTATTATTTATATATATTCTTCCTTTATTGTTAGAGTAATTTTTATATAAATAATTATAACTTTCAATATCATTTTTTTTATATTCATAAATATAAACATATATATTGTTTATTTTATCTTTAAGCATAAAAAAATCATTTTTATAAAATTTAACAGGATTATTTTTAGCATCATTTGTAAGTATACCAATAAAGACAACAGCTGCCAATATCACTCCAGCTATAATTATTAATTCTATCATATAACTCATAACTCCTCATTATTAGTTTTCCAATAGTAAAAAATATAAGCAATAAGTTATTAATATTTTTATTTGTAAAAATTTAATCAAATAAATAGGACAAATAATGCTCTTTATTAACATGTTCTTTTATATCATCTAAAGGAATAAATATTTTTTTATGCCCTTTATCTTTCATCAATATAATACCAGCTTCAGTTATAAGAAAAATTAAATTGCCTATATTATTAGAAAAATTACTATTATATCTTTTTAATATCTCATCAGCATTATTAACAAAATCTTTAAAATAAGGACTTATTAATTTTTCATTATCTAAATCAATTATGAGAGATATATTATTTACTGTAAGATTATTATTAGTTTCTATTTTAGCAAATCTTTTATATACACATATTGTCTTATCATCTAAATATACTATATTATTAACATTATAAAAATCTTTAAGTCTATCATAATATTTAGTTTTAATATCGTTTAATGACATACTCTCATGTTTCTTTAAAATCTGTTCAACATTTATCTCCAATTCATTTTTTTCATCAGAATACGATTTATTATCTCCGTTTATATATGCATTAATTTTATCTTTATTCTTTATATTGAAATGATATAGATTAAAGAAATAGGAAAGCATTCCTATAAAACGATTACCTTTTGAAACCTTTTTAAACATTAATCTAGAATATTCTACATTAACATTAGTATTTCTATTTACTTCAAAAACTCCATTCATAATTTTAGAGTCAGCTATTTCCGCAATATACTCAATTTCATTTTTATCACTCTTTATAAAATCATAAAGAGAACAATCGAATTTTATTATAGCTTTTTCATTTGCTTCTATGTCAACATCATACCAGCTAAAATATTCCTTATCATTTTTTTTATTATCATACAAATCATAAATAGCAATATAATTCCCCGTTAAACTACTGTTTATATTATAATATCCTTTTAGCTTATTATTATTTATAAATATATTTCCAAAAAAACCCAGCATTGTAGATAATAGTCCGAAAGAATAATAAGTATAACAGTAAATATACATATTGTTTACTTTATCTTTAAAAGTTATAAACATTGTACTCTCTTCATAAATATTAGGAATATATCTTCTTTTATATACATAAATAAAAGAAGCAAATAAAGCAATCATAATAGCTATAAGAATTAAATATTTACCAAATACCAATTTAAAATAATATAAAAAATTATCAGTTTTAGCACCGCTTAAAACTAATTCAGCCGCTATATCTTTATTGCCTTTATCAAGTGCTATTTCAAGCCCTTTGTCTAAATTCATTTTGAATTTATTTCCAAAGAATAAAAATTTCTTTTTTAATAGACTTTTTAATATAAACTCATTTTCATTATTAACAGCTAACAAAAACTCATCATTTACATCATCATTGTCTTTATAATGTTTCAAAATAACTTCAGCAGCATCATAAAAATAATCGTCTACAGCACTGTAAAGAGGCGTTTTACCATTAATAGATTTTTTATAAATATCAGCATTATTTTCAATTAAGAACTCTATTATATCAGTTTCGCCCCTATATCCTGAATAAGTATAAAGCAAAGTATAGCCGTCATATACTCCGTTTATATCATATTTTTGTATAAACTTCTTAACATCTTCTAAATCACCATAACCTTCTGCAGTACTTTGATATTCATCTTCTAAACTATCTATTTCTATAACATTATATTTTTTATAAAGTTCCATTTTCTCTTTTAATGCTTTTTCTTCTTCCTTTTTTAGCAAGTTTTCCATATATTCTTTAGGGTCTTTTGCCATTTCTTTTAATTCATCTTTATTTGTAAACATTGCATCAAAAAGTTTTTTATAGAAATTAGTATCATATTCCTCTGAGTATAAAGAGTATAAAAATAAAGATGATATTATTAATAAACTAAAATGTATAATTATTCTGCTAATAGTTTTTTTCATTTTCATAAATCTCCAATTAATAATAGACTTTTTTCAAAATTCTTTGACAAGATTATATATAAAAAATTTAGTAATTATCAATTATAAAATAATGTTTTATATATTGTATAGCTTATTATTTCTATTATGTAAATATGCAGTCCTTTCAGATGCCTACGAAAAAGAATCTAATACAATATACCTAGTCTCCGTAATTATAAATAGTTTTGGAACCAAACTAATATATACTATAGTAACATATATGTCAATAAAATAATAAACTAGTATTTAAGGTATAAAACTTACATTCACATTTTTTATTATATCCATATTTTTAGCTTCAGGCTTTGAATATTTTGATGATGCTTTTTGTGAATTAGCTTGATTTCCTATATTAATCACAGAAGTATAAAGCACATTATTATCCTGATATATAGTAGCTTCAACAACTATTCTATAAGCACCATCTTTTACAATATTTCCTTGATTATCTTTGCAATCCCAAACTATATTAACTTTTCCCTGTTTAGGTGTGGATTTAGATACTGCATCAACTATTTTTTTATCTATTCTTGATGCATTAGCTTTTTTTTGCCAATTATTTAATGATAAAGGTCTTTTTTTCCAGCCTTCTCTTCTGCCTGTAAAATCTGTAATATATATTGTGGCTATATAATTACCGTTATTATCTTCAGCCCAAACAGCTATTTGATTACTTGCAAATCCAGGTCTTTTTGTATAGTCAAAACTTATATTAACTTTTTTAGTATTGTTCTGAGCATAATTTTCATTGATGTATGATACAGTAAAAATCATAAATAATATAATAAAAAGTTTTTTCATAAATAATCTCCTAATAATTAATTTTTTTTATTTTTTATCATATTATATTAATTGATTTTTAATTATTAATAATCAATACTTTTCATAATGTATTTTATTTGGTTCAAATCTATCAGGCATTTGAGGCTCTCCATCTGGATATCCTATAACAACAAGTCCTAAAGGCTTTATATGTTCAGGCAGATTAAAAAGGTTTATAATTTCATTCATTCTCTCTTCGCGAGGTGCAATGCCTATCCATACACTTCCTAAATCTTTAGCCTTTGCTGCAAGCATTAGATTTTCTAAAGCTGCAGAACAGTTTTGCTGCCAATAAAGTTTACCAGATTCATCGGATAAATCCCCGCATACAACTATAGCTAAAGTAGCTGTATCAAGCATTTTAGCATAAGGGTGAAAGTTCATAATTTTATCTAGTGTTTCCCTATTTTTTACTACTATAAACTCCCAATTTCTTCTATTGTTAGCAGAAGGGGCATACATAGCTGCTCTTAGCATATATTCTATTTTTTCATCTTCAACCTGTTTGCCTTTAATATATTTTCTTATGCTTCTTCTTGTAAATAAGATATCTTCATTCATATAAACATCACTCCTTAAAATTATTTTTTATTATTACTTATAATAAAATTTGTTCAGTAAAATACTATATAATGTTATAGTATTATAGGTATTTTTATATTCAGTTATTTAATATTCTAAAACTATTATATAATAAATATTGAAAAATTAAAATTGTTAGAATACTAAAATTTATATTTTAATTATCAAAAATTATAATGTATAAAATAAAGTTATAATAAGTTTAAAAAATTGTTTACATGCCCCGCCCTTTATATTTTTTACTTTTATTAAACATTGAAACTTTTTTATTTTCTTAATTTATTTTAAAAAAGCATGCCCACCCAAGATTTTTTTATATTTATAAATTACAGTTTTTATGTTAAAGTTTTGTATATTGTTAATGGATATAAGGGTATAACTGATGAACTATATAGGAAGCAAATTATCATTATTAGATTTTTTATATGAAAGCATATTTTCAATAATAGATGATAACTGTTCTTTATTTTGCGATTTGTTTGCAGGTACGGGCATTGTCGGAAGGTATTTTAAATCAAAAAATTTTTCTGTAATAGCTAATGATATTCAGTATTACAGTTATGTTTTAAATAAACATTATATAGAGAATAATAAATATTTAAATTTTGATGGTTTAAAAGAAGAAATAAAGGAGTTAAAAGAAGTATCTGTCGAGGAAAAGTATTTAATTGTATGCGAATATTTGAATAATATAGATTATAAAAATTATGAAGAGGGTTTTATTTACAATAATTATTCTTTGGGCGGAACTAAAGGCAAGGAGTTTGAAAGGATATACTTTTCAGATGAAAACGCTATTAAATGTGATGCTGTAAGAATGAAAATAGGAGTATGGTTCAGTAATAAAAAAATCAATGAAAATGAATATTATTTTCTTCTTGCTAGTTTATTGGAAAACATAGATAAATGTGCGAATACGGCTTCAGTTTACGGAGCATTTTTAAAAGATATAAAAAAAACAGCTTTAAAGACTTTTTATTATTATCCTGCAGAGTTTGTTGTAAGCGGTACAGAACATAAAGTGTATAATGAAGACGCCAACAAATTAATGGAAAATATTAAAACTGATATTTTGTATTTAGATCCGCCGTATAATAGAAGACAATATTCTGATAATTATCATATACTTGAAACTATAGCTAAATATGATAATCCTGCAATAAAAGGAAAAACAGGACTTAGAGATGACAGAATAAAATCATTATACTGCAGTAAAAATGATGTTTATAATGCATTTGAAGAGTTAATAAATAAATCTAATGCTAAATACATATTTTTAAGCTATAATAATGAAGGTTTATTGTCATTGGAAGATATAAAAAAAATAATGTCTGCTAAAGGCGAATATGGAGTATTTAAAAAAGAATACAGCAGGTTTAAAGCAGATAATAAAAGATATAATTCAGATTCAAAAACATTTGAATATCTTCATTATGTTATAGTGAAATAAAATAATCAATATCTTGCAATATTATGTTTATTCATTATAATATATACTAAAGGGTCGTAAATATATTTTACTTTATATTATATATTATAGTTTTATTAATTTAGTTTATTTGAGAGGATATATATGGCAAGAGATGAAGATGATTTTATTTTTCAGAGATTGAGACAAAATATACAGAGGAATTTTCCCAGAGAAGATGATGTAAATAGTTATAACCCAAATAATTATAATCAGAATAATCATAGAAAAGATAGCTACTCAAATGAAGACAGTTTAATAATTTTAGAAACTCAAAGAAATATAGATAAAATCGCCAATTTCGCTCAAAAAATAGATGATCCGGAACTTACTCCTGCATTGAAAGAAATGATAGGTATATTAAAAGAAATGGCTGATTATTCTAAGGTAAATAAAGAAGGTGAAAAAAAACTAGAAAAAATAAATGAATATCATCTTCCAACAGCCATAAAAATGCTTGATTCATATATAGATTTCTGTAATTTTCCTGTAAAAAATGAAAATATGCAAAAAACGGCACAGGAAATAGAAGATGTTATAATAAAATTAAATGAAGCATTGAAGAAAATGCTTGTAGAGATGAATCAGAATAAATTAATTGATATAAATAGCGATATAGATGTATTAAAAAACATGCTTGAAAAAGATGGTTTATAATAAAAAGTAAAAAAAATATATATAATAAGGAAAAGTTTTATGGAAAATAATGAAAATCAATTAAATAATTCACAGTTTAGTAATATTCAAGGACAAAATACAGTAAATAATCAGCCTATTGAGCAAGGTCAGAATTTTACTCAGCCTAATGTTCAGCCTTTAGTACAAAATACAATGCCTACTAATATGCAGAATACTATTAATACTCAAAATTATAATACTCAGAATGCAGCACAGCAAGTTCTTAATGATATGAACAGTATTTCAAGCAAGCAATTTACTCCTGAAGAGTTAGCAAAAATAAATGAAGTGTCAAATAATATTAATTTGAAGGATTCTGTTTCTATAATGTCTTATGGTTCAGCGGCACAAAATAAGATGGTACAATTTTCTGAAAATACTTTAAGCAATGTTATGAATAAAGATTTAGGCGAGGTAGGAGATGCAATTACTGATGTTATAACAGAGCTTAAAAGTTTTGATATAGAAAATGAAACTAAAGGAAAAGGTATATTTGGATTTTTTAAGAAAGCTACAAATAATCTTACTAAATTAAAAACTAAATATACTAATGTAGAAACTAATATTGATAATATAGTAAAAACTTTAGAAGCACATCAGAGAAATCTATTAAAAGATATAAGTATTTTAGATCAAATGTATAATTATAATTTAGAATACTTAAAAGAATTAGAAATATATATAGAAGCAGGAAAACAGAAACTCAATCAATTAACAACTAATGAAATACCTGCTTTAGAAGCAAAGGCTATGGCAAGCAATTCCACTGAAGATGCACAAATGGCTAGAGATGTAAAAGATTTAGCTAATAGATTTGAAAAAAGAATACATGATTTAGAGCTTACAAAAACAATTTCTATACAAACAATACCGCAAATTCGTTTGGTGCAGAATAATAATGTTATAATGACAGAAAAAATTCAATCTACAATAACAAATACAATACCTCTTTGGAAGAATCAAATGGTTTTGGCTATAGGACTTCATCATTCTAATGAGGCTGCAAAAGCACAAAGAGCTGTTACTGATACTACAAATGAATTATTGAGAAAGAATGCTGAAATGCTTAAAACTTCTACAATAGAAACTGCTAAGGAAGCAGAGAGAGGAATAGTTGATATTGAAACCTTAAAACATACAAATCAGCAGCTTATATCTACTTTAGATGAAGTTATGAAAATACAAACAGAGGGCAGAGATAAAAGAAAAGCAGCTGAAGCAGAATTAAGAAATATAGAAAATGAACTTAAAACAAAAATATTAAATATATCAAAAAATTAATATAAAAAATACTCATCTGTATACAAGAATATATAGATGGGTATTTTTATATGATAAATTATCAATTTTTTATATGTTTAATAATAAAATATCAAAAATATATATTAAAATTTTAAAATAAGTTATAAAACTTAGACAAAATAGCTTATTATAATTCCCCGCCCTTTTAATTTTATAATCATATTTGTAATGTTAATTTTATTTATATTTAAAACCTAAACTGTAAAAGCACACCCGCCCAAGATTAAATTAAATTTTAGAATTTAATTTAACGCACGGTGAATAAAATTTTATTTATTGATAAGTTTAGAATTTATAACAGACTTTTTTATTATAGCCGGCTTCACGTGCGTTGTGAGAATAAGTAAACTATTTTTATGTATTTTAATTTTTAAATAAAAAATCTATTTACATAATCTATCACAAATATAGCAAGCACTATAAAAGGCAGAATATATGATACATAGAATCTAGCCCATTTAGGAAATTTGATTCCTTTGCCTGTATCAGCTTCTTTTATAAAATTATCCCAGCCCCAGCCGAAATTTCTAGTACAGAATATTAGTATTATTATACCGCCTAAAGGAAGAAAATTGTTGCTCACAAGAAAATCAAGCCCGTCAGCTATAGTGCTTCCTTCACCAAGCGGATTTATAAATGATAATAAATTAAATCCTAAAGCTGTAGGCAGACTCAATATAAATATAGTAACTGACACTATTATAGTAGTTTTTTTACGAGGCATTTTAGTTTCAGACATGGTAAATGCAATTAGGTTTTCAAATACGGCTATAATAGTTGTTAATGCTGCCATAGATAAGAATAAAAAGAATAAAGCTCCCCATAATCTTCCCAAAACCATAGAATTAAATATATTAGGTAAAGTTAAAAATACTAGTCCTGCACCTTCTCCGGGATTGATTCCGAAAGAAAATGTTGTAGGAAATATAACAAGTCCTGAAAGAAATGCTATTAAAGTATCAAGCCCCATAACCATAACGGATTCACCTGTTAAGGAATAATCTTTATCAATATAGCTTCCGAATATAGTCATAGCTCCTATTCCTAAACTCAAAGTAAAGAATGACTGACCTATAGCGGCATAAGCTACAGAGAAGAATCCTTTTATACCTCCGCTGAACATTTTATTTGTATCAGGAAGTAAATAAAATTTCAGTCCTTCTTTAGCATTAGGAAGCGTAACGGCTCTTATTATAAGTACAAAAAGAACAAGAAGAAGAAGAGTCATCATGACTTTTGTAACCTTTTCAACACCATTTTCAAGTCCCTTCATACATACGAAAGTTGCTATTATAACAGTTACAGTCATCCAAAATATCAAAGTAGAAGGAGAAGCAAGAACTGAATTAAAAAAATCTACTACCTGCTGAGGATTAAGCCCCTGAAGTTTTCCCATAGCCATAAAATAGCAGTATGATAAACACCAGCCTGCCACAGTAGTATAAAACATCATAAGAAGTACACATCCGAATATTTGTATATATCCTACTATATGCCATTTACATCCTTTTTTTTGTAAGGCTCTATAAGAACCGGCTAAATCTCTTTTTCCGGCTCTTCCTACAGCGAATTCCATTACAAGTATAGGAAGTCCTAATATCACAAGTGAAATTAAATAAAGCAGTACAAAAAGTGCCCCTCCGTACTTTCCTGTGATATAGGGAAATCTCCATACATTACCAAGTCCTATAGCACATCCTGCCGAAACTAATAAAAAACCTAATCTGCTGGAAAGTTTTTCTCTATTATTATTATCATGCATAATTTACACCTATAAAAAATGTTATTATTTTGACATTATCAAGTTATTTATATAATTGGTATATACATTCATATCATTGCTGTTTTCTATTAAAATAAATTCTACTCTTCTATTTTCTTCAATTTTTTGATATTCGCTTAGTAAATCCTGAAGTCCGTAATTAGTAAATTTATTTAAAATGCCGTTTGTTACCGCTAAATATACATTATAAGACCTATTATATGATAAATCATCAATATTTTTTCTATTATATAGGAATAATATATCTGTTTTATCATATCCATTTGTAATTTTTTTATATTCATCAGTGCTTGTATGACCTTCTACAATAATCATCATAATATTAGTGCTTGTGCTTACATCTCCGACATATTTAACAGTATTTAAGTATTTTTTTAAATCTAATTCTCCGCTGTTAAATTGAAACAGTATATTTTTAGGTACTATTAATACTTTTCCTCTTTCAGTCATTTTATATTTATATTTTATTTCTCTTGGTTTTCTATAAGTTGATATTACTATTGCTCCGTAAGCATTGATAGCTATTAATAATGCTGCAAAGAGTATATTTATTTTCTTTAACATATTTTAACTTTCCTTTTTTACTTGAAGTCATTATACAATATATAAAAAAAATTTAAATATTTTTTTGTTATCGTATAAAAATGCAGAAATAAAAAATTATATAAATGCAAAGCCTAATTTATTTTAAAAATAAGTTAAATATAAAAAAATTGATGAATTTTTTACAATAAAATTGACAATAAGAAAAATAACATTATACTATATAATAAGTAATGACTTAAAATTTATATGAATATTTTATTTTAGAGGAGAGTTTATTATGGCATCAAAAAAGATGGTTTACTTCTTTGGTAATGGTAAATCTGAAGGCGCTAAAGAAACAAAAGCTCTTTTAGGCGGAAAAGGTTTAGGACTTGCACAAATGACAGAAAGTAAAGTACCTGTACCTGCTGGTTTTACAATTACTACAGAAGTTTGTGATTACTATTCAAAAAATAAGTCATATCCTAAAGGCTTAGAAAAAATAGTTGATGAAAACATCAAGAAGCTGGAAAAAGCAATGGGTATGCAGTTCGGAAATCCAAAACAGCCGCTTTTGGTTTCAGTTCGCTCAGGAGCTGCTATATCTATGCCTGGTATGATGGATACTATACTTAATCTAGGTATTAATGAAAAAGTAGTAGAAGGTCTTGTAGAAAAAACTAATAATCCTAGATTTGCTTGGGATGCTTATAGAAGATTTATACAGATGTTCGGTGATGTTGCTATGGGTGTTGATCATGATAAGTTTGAAGAGATATTAGATGAGAGAAAAAGAGATATAGCACCTAAAGTTGGAAAAGCTGAAAAAGATGTTAAAGATACAGATTTAGATGTTGAAGATTTAAAAGTAGTAGTAGAAAAATATAAAGCTATGTATAAAGAGGATAAAGGAGAAGAATTCCCAGAAGATCCTAAAGTGCAATTATGGCATGCTATTAATGCAGTATTTAGGAGTTGGAATAACCCTAGAGCTGAAGCATACAGAAAATTAAATGACATAAGAGGTCTTTTAGGTACTGCTGTAAATGTACAGGCTATGGTATTTGGTAATATGGGAAATACTTCCGCTACAGGCGTATGTTTCTCTCGTAATCCTTCTACAGGTGAAAATAAATTCTATGGTGAGTTCTTAATCAATGCTCAAGGTGAAGATGTTGTTGCAGGTATTAGAACTCCTCAGGAAATTACATTGGAAGGCAGTTTAGAATGGGCTAAAAATAACTCAATAAGCGAAGAAGAAAGAAAATCTAAGTATCCTTCTCTTGAAGAAGTTATGCCTAATGTATACAAACAATTAGTAAGCTATAAAAATCAATTAGAAAAATATTACAGTGATATGCAGGATATGGAATTTACTATTCAGGAAGGCAAGCTTTATATGCTTCAAACTCGTAATGGTAAAAGAACTGCTGCTGCTGCTGTAAGAATAGCGGTTGAACTTGCTGAGGCTAAAATAATATCTAAAGAAGAAGCTATAATGAGAGTAAATCCTTCTGATTTGGATCAATTGCTTCACCCAATGTTCGATCCTGCTGCTAAGAAAGGTGCCAAAGTTCTTGCTAAAGGCTTAAATGCTTCTCCTGGTGCTGCTGTTGGTAAAGTAGTATTTGCTGCTGACAGAGCTGAAGCTATGAAAGAAGCAGGAGAACAGGTTGTACTTGTTCGTATAGAAACTAGCCCTGAAGATATTAAGGGAATGAATGCTGCTGAAGGTATATTAACTGCTAGAGGCGGTTCTACTTCACATGCTGCTGTTGTTGCACGCGGTATGGGTAAATGCTGTGTTGCAGGCTGCAGTGCTTTGGAAATAGACTACGCTAATAAATGTATGAAAGTAGGTGATGATATAATTAATGAAGGCGATTATATTTCTATAGATGGTTCTACAGGCGAAGTTATGTTAGGACAGGTTGCTACTAAAGATTCAGAAATGTCAGAGGACTTCAAAAAACTTATGCAATGGGCTGATGACATAAGAATAAAAAATAAATTTGAAGTTCATACTAATGCTGATACTCCTAATGATGCACAAATTGCTAGAAAATTCGGTGCTGAAGGTATCGGACTTTGCAGAACTGAGCATATGTTCTTCAATGCTGACAGAATTAAGAGTGTAAGACAGCTTATACTTGTTGCAGAAGAAGTTAAGCAGTTAAAAGAAAAATTAGAAGCTGCTGAAAAAATTGGCGATAAGAAAACTATAGAAGAACTTGAGCCTTTATACAGAGAGCCTAGAAAACTTTATGATGAGGCTTTAGATAATATTCTTCCTATGCAAAGAGAAGACTTTATCGGAATATTTACCGCTATGAATGGATATCCTGTAACAATAAGACTTCTTGATCCGCCTTTGCATGAATTCATTCCTCATGAAGATTCTCAATTGCAGGAGCTTTCTAGTGAAATGAATGTTCCTTTTGATAAACTTAAAGCCATAAGAGATTCTTTACATGAATTTAACCCTATGCTTGGACATAGAGGCTGTCGTCTTGGTATTACTTATCCTGAAATCTATGATATGCAGGCTAGGGCTATTCTTGAAGCTGCTGTAAAAGTTAAGAAAAATGGCGTAGATGTTCATCCTGAAATAATGATTCCTCTTGTAGGTACTTTAAAAGAATTAAAAATCATTAAAGACAGAATCATTAAAATAGCAGATGAAGTATTTGAAAAAGAAGGTTCTAAAGTTGATTATAAAGTTGGTACTATGATAGAAGTTCCTAGAGCTGCCTTAGTTGCTGATAAAATAGCTACAGAAGCAGAGTTCTTCTCATTCGGTACTAATGACTTAACTCAAATGGGAGGCGGTTTCTCAAGAGATGATGCCGGTAAATTCTTAAAAGACTATGTTAATAAAGAAATATACGAAAAAGATCCTTTCCAATCATTGGATCAGGAAGGTATAGGAGAGCTTTTGAGAATTGGTGTTACTAAAGGAAGAGCTGCTAATAAAAAACTTATTGTTGGTATATGCGGTGAACATGGAGGAGATCCTGCTACAGTTATGTTCTGTTATAGTATAGGTCTTAACTATGTAAGCTGTTCGCCTTATAGAGTTCCTATAGCTAGACTTGCTGCTGCTCAGGGAATAATAAGCTATAAACCAGCTAAAAAAGCTGCTGCTAAGAAACCAGCTGCTAAAAAAGCAGATAGTAAAAAAACAACTGTGAAAAAAACAGATAGTAAAACTGCATCTGCTAAAAAAACAGCTTCTAAAGTAACAGCTTCTAAAAAAACTGCAGCTAAAAAAACACCTGCTAAGAAAACTTCAGGAAGAAAAAAATAATAGATAAAATATTTATATAAATGAATTTTGAAAGGGCTTGGCTTTATATATAAAGTTAAGCCCTATTTTTTATTATTAATGTATATTGTGCCTATAATAATTAATAAAAACAAATTTATTTTTTTATCATGATGAAAATTATTAATTAATATTATTCTAATTATTTTATTAGATGTATATATTCTTTTTCTTTATTTTTCACTTTTCCTATAATGCATGCACAGTCAATTCCTTCACGCCATAAATCAGCTAATATATTTTCTGCATTATCTTTATCAGCACATATAAATAGCCCGCCAGATGTTTGAGGATCGAAAGAAAGCATTTTTAAATTATAATCAACATTATCATCTACTTTTATATTGTCTCCTACATAACGCATATTAGTAAAAGCAGCTCCCGGTATACAACCCATATCAAGTACTTCATAGCTTTTATTAAACATAGGCAATGCTGATGATTGAAGCTCTATAGTTACATTGCTTGCTTTAGCCATTTTGTATGCATGTCCTATGAGTCCGAATCCTGTAATATCAGTAGCACATTTAACATTATATTTATTCATAACAGAGCAGGCTTTTTTATTTAATGTCTTCATAGAATCAAAAACATCTTCTATATAAGATTCCTTGATAAGACCTTGTCTCATAGCAGCTAAGCAAGCCCCTGTTCCAAGAGGTTTAGTAAATATTATAATATCTCCGTCTTTAGCTGCTGAATTTGTAGTTATTTTATTTGGATTAGCAAAACCAATAACAGCCATTCCATATTTTACTGTTGTATCTGTTATTGTATGCCCGCCTACGACTAATACTCCGGCTTCTGTTGCTTTATCCTGTCCGCCCTTAAGCATATTAGCTAATATATTTAAAGAATCATCTTTTGGAAACATAGTAATATTTAAAGCTAATTTAGGTTCTCCTCCCATAGCATAAATATCGCTTATAGAGTTGCATGCAGCTATTTGTCCAAATCCGTAAGGATCTGCTATTACAGGGGGAAAATAATCCACTGTAAATATTAAAGCATTATCATCTGAAATTTTATAAACTCCTGCATCATCTCCTATATCAACATCTGAAAGCAAATTTGAATCTGTTTTTATCTGCATTAAAGGAGCAAGCGTTTTTTCTAGTAAATCAGGCGGAATTTTGGCAGAACAGCCTCCCTCCAAAGCACATGATAATAATTCTATTTGTTCTTTTGTTTCTTCCGTATTATTTGTAATATTTGACATAATAAGCACCTATAAATTAATTTTTATATTAATAGAATATATACTATACAATGGAAAATTCAAATATTTTATTTAAATAATGTTTTTTAAAAGCTTATATTATATTTAATTATCTATAAAAGTAAATTTTTTTTACTTTATTCAGATTATAAAAGTATATATGTTGTATTTGTATTATAAAATCTATAAAATATATATTTTAAGTAAATTTTTTGTAAATTATATGTAAACTATATTGACAAATATACGATTTAGGCTATACTTATAATTGTAAAGATAATTTACATATAGCAAAACAATAAAAAATAAAAACAAAAGGAGATTTACTATGACTAAAAAATTATTCGCTTTATTAATAACTTTAACTATAATTTCTACTTCAAGTGCTTTTGCTGATTTGGTAGTACCAGCTTCTTCACTTCCTCAGAGGGCTAGAAGTTTCATACAGCAAATTTATCCAAATGTACAAATATGGAAAGTAGAAAGAGATGACGGAAAATTTGAGGTAAAATTATCTAATGGTGCTAAAATAGATTTCTTATACAATGGCGATTGGCATAGCATAGACGGTGAGTATAATGCTGTACCTTTCTCTGCTTTACCTGCTAATATAGCCAGCACTATAAGAAACACTTATCCTCAGGCTGCTGTTATAGATGTAGAAAAAGAATGGGGTAATTACAAAGTAAAATTAAATAACTTTATGGAATTATTTATCTCTGCTAACGGACAGTTAATGGGACAGAAATTTGATGACTGATAAATACTGATTAAATACAAATATTGAAGATTGTTTATACTAAGATACTAATTATTTATTGAAAAATACCAACAAAGAGAGGGAGTTAAAAAATAGCTTCCTCTTTTTTTGTTTAAATAAAAAAGCATCTATATATTTTTATAGTTTTATTCTGCCCGCCCACCCGCCCCCTTACTATATTTTTTAATACTTAAAAAAATTTTTTATTCATATTTACTTAAAATTTTTATTATGCTAGCCTTTGTATAAATATT
Organism: Brachyspira hampsonii; assembly: GCF_002214805.1. Classification (NCBI taxonomy): domain Bacteria; kingdom Pseudomonadati; phylum Spirochaetota; class Spirochaetia; order Brachyspirales; family Brachyspiraceae; genus Brachyspira; species Brachyspira hampsonii. Next base: position 2,398,367 of record NZ_CP019914.1, read on the forward strand.
ATAATTATATTGGAGATATAAAATGTATCATTCAAGATTTAAGGGCAGTCATTATGAAGCTGGATTTAAATATGGTAAATTGCTTTCTAAAAATAATATTAACCCATTAGAAAAAATTAAAATATCAAATGATAGAAAATATTTTGCTAATAAATGCATGCCAATATACAATCAATTTTTTCCTGAAATAATAGAAGAAATAAAAGGAATATCCGACGGACTAAATACAAATGATAATATAAAAATAGATTATAAAAATATATGCGAATTTTTATTTACAATATATGCTTTTACTTTTGATAATAAATGTTCCTCTTTTGCTTTCAAAACAGATAATGATATAATACTTGTCAAAAACAGTGATTTTTTAAAAGATATAAAAAATTATTGCGACAGTATGTATTATAAAATAAATAGTTCTTATTTATTTATTGGCAATACTACAGCATTTATAGAAATTGAAGATGGTATAAATGAAAAAGGACTTGCAGCAGCATTAACTTTTGTGTATCCCACAAAAATAGATTACGGATTCAATGCCGGAATGATAATAAGATATATTTTAGAGAAATGCTCTACTGTTGATGAGGCTTTAGAGTTTTTAAAAAATATTCCAATTTCATCTGCACAGAATATAATATTGGCAGATAGAAAAGGAAGTATTGCATTAATAGAATGTAATTGCAAAAAAGTAGAAATAATTAAAAATGATTATGTGTTTATATCAAATCATTTTGTAAGCAAGTCTATGAAAGAATATAATACTAATATTGAAGATGATATTTATTCTAATGAAAGATATATAACTATGGAAGATGCATTCAAAAATTATGATTATGATTTAAATTTTGCAAAAAAACTTATTTCAGGAGAGTATGGATTTTTATGCCAATATGATAGAAAACTCAATTTTGATACTGTTTGGTCGGCAATATATTCAATAAAAAACAAAAAAGTATATATAGCAGAAGGAAATCCGTCAAGAAAAAAATTCAAAGAGGATAATAGATTAAAATTTGATTATTGATTTTATTTTATAAATAGTATATTTTGTATGAAAATATTTTAAAGGTTTATTATAGTGCTTTCATTAGAAGAGATTAATAACATAGTAGAAAAAAATTATAATAAAAAATTTGATAAAACTACTTCATTTATAGATGATTCTATAATATCAAATGTACTTATAAAAGATAAAAGCAGTAAAGTTACAAGTAAGGTAATAAGATATATTTTAGGAGAATACTTAGATATAAAAGAGGCTTACAGATTAAGAAATGCTGATATGATAGGTAATTCTTTAGATAGTGAAAGTTTAAATGAGGCTCTTGAAAAAGTATATAAATTATGGAATGAGGATAATAAAAAGAAATCAATACTTTATCCTTACTGCATATTTGCAAACAATATACAGCTTGATAATTTATACAAAAGGGCAGTATCTATTGCAAGCGGAAGATTCAAATTGGCATGCTCTATGCTTGAGGCTATTGCTTTAAGCGGTACAAAAAAAGGTTTAGCATTAGTATATGAAGCTTCTAGGAAATTCAAGCAGGCTAGTGTCAAAAATACATGTTCATTTATTATAGAGGATATAACTAAAAAATTGGGTATAAGTAAAGAGGAATTTGCTG